>NZ_JMGB01000001.1:621796-1310956 GCF_000692055.1 Staphylococcus sp. TE8 | reverse complement strand
TATACTTGGAGAATTAGCTCAGCTGGGAGAGCATCTGCCTTACAAGCAGAGGGTCGGCGGTTCGAACCCGTCATTCTCCACCATTTATAACAATTAAATTTGCCGGCCTAGCTCAATTGGTAGAGCAACTGACTTGTAATCAGTAGGTTGGGGGTTCAAGTCCTCTGGCCGGCACCATCTATAGAGCCATTAGCTCAGTTGGTAGAGCATCTGACTTTTAATCAGAGGGTCAGAGGTTCGAATCCTCTATGGCTCACCATTAGATACGCGGGTGTGGCGGAATTGGCAGACGCACTAGACTTAGGATCTAGCGCCTTCACGGCGTGGGGGTTCGACTCCCTTCACCCGCATATGCGGAAGTAGTTCAGTGGTAGAACACCACCTTGCCAAGGTGGGGGTCGCGGGTTCGAATCCCGTCTTCCGCTCCATTATAACTGTGCCGGGGTGGCGGAACTGGCAGACGCACAGGACTTAAAATCCTGCGGTGAGAGATCACCGTACCGGTTCGATTCCGGTCCTCGGCACCATCTTTTATATTGTATGCGCCCGTAGCTCAACTGGATAGAGCGTTTGACTACGGATCAAAAGGTTATGGGTTCGACTCCTATCGGGCGCGCTTATTCTACGGGAAGTAGCTCAGCTTGGTAGAGCACTTGGTTTGGGACCAAGGGGTCGTAGGTTCGAATCCTGTCTTCCCGATAGTACATATTAATTTTGGGGGCTTAGCTCAGCTGGGAGAGCGCCTGCTTTGCACGCAGGAGGTCAGCGGTTCGATCCCGCTAGTCTCCACCATTATTAATTTACAAACTACATAACGGCGGTGTAGCTCAGCTGGCTAGAGCGTACGGTTCATACCCGTGAGGTCGGGGGTTCGATCCCCTCCACCGCCACTACTTATTAGTTGTAGAATTATATTTAGGACCTTTAGCTCAGTTGGTTAGAGCTAACGGCTCATAACCGTTCGGTCGCAGGTTCGAGTCCTGCAAGGTCCATATAATTTTGGAGGAATACCCAAGTCCGGCTGAAGGGATCGGTCTTGAAAACCGACAGGAGCTTAACGGCTCGCGGGGGTTCGAATCCCTCTTCCTCCGTTTTATAAATGGTCCCGTAGTGTAGCGGTTAACACGCCTGCCTGTCACGCAGGAGATCGCGGGTTCGATTCCCGTCGGGACCGCCATTTTTAATTAATTTAATAGCGATTTACCTATAAATAATGGAGGAATACCCAAGTCCGGCTGAAGGGATCGGTCTTGAAAACCGACAGGGCCTTAACGGGCCGCGGGGGTTCGAATCCCTCTTCCTCCGCCATTATTATTATCGCGGGATGGAGCAGTTCGGTAGCTCGTCGGGCTCATAACCCGAAGGTCGGTGGTTCAAATCCGCCTCCCGCAATATTTTCTTTATAGGTCTCGTAGTGTAGCGGTTAACACGCCTGCCTGTCACGCAGGAGATCGCGGGTTCGATTCCCGTCGAGACCGCCATTACGATATATTTATTATGGTTCAGTAGCTCAGTTGGTAGAGCAATGGATTGAAGCTCCATGTGTCGGCAGTTCGACTCTGTCCTGAACCATTTAGCACGCCGGCCTAGCTCAATTGGTAGAGCAACTGACTTGTAATCAGTAGGTTGGGGGTTCAAGTCCTCTGGCCGGCACCATCTCTTGGAGGGGTAGCGAAGTGGCTAAACGCGGCGGACTGTAAATCCGCTCCTTCGGGTTCGGCAGTTCGAATCTGCCCCCCTCCACCATCTAAATAGGGGCATAGTTCAACGGTAGAATAGAGGTCTCCAAAACCTTTGATGTGGGTTCGATTCCTACTGCCCCTGCCATGGCGGTTGTGGCGAAGTGGTTAACGCATCGGATTGTGGTTCCGACATTCGAGGGTTCGATTCCCTTCAACCGCCCTTATTATTAATGGGCTATAGCCAAGCGGTAAGGCAACGGACTTTGACTCCGTCACGCGCTGGTTCGAATCCAGCTAGCCCAGTTATTGGCGGCATAGCCAAGTGGTAAGGCAGAGGTCTGCAAAACCTTTATCACCGGTTCAAATCCGGTTGCCGCCTCCAGGATTAAGCGGGAGTAGTTCAACTCTTAGAACACGTTCCTTCCCGGAACGAGGTATAGGTGCAAGTCCTATCTTCCGCTCCATTAATTTTTATATGCGGGAGTAGTTCAACTCTTAGAACACATTCCTTCCCGGAATGAGATATAGGTGCAAATCCTATCTTCCGCTCCATATAATTTAATATTAAGCGGGAGTAGTTCAATTTTTAGAACACGTTCCTTCCCGGAACGAGGTATAGGTGTAAGTCCTATCTTCCGCTCCATAATATGCTTCCATAGGGAAGTTTTTTATTTATCTATTGAGCCGGTGTGGCGGAATTGGCAGACGCGCGGGACTCAAAATCCCGTTCCTTTTTGGAGTGTCGGTTCGATCCCGACCACCGGTATAATTTTATATTCTTTTAGGAACTTTTAGAGTGAGAATGTTGTTAAATCAACGTTTTCACTCTTTTTTTAATACTATAATAAATACGAATATGATTATCAGAACTTAATGTGTTAAAGAAGATATTAACCTGAAAAATAAAAAAATACTAAAACACCCTTAAATTTTTACTTTTTCTAAATTTAGTTATTGTTAATCATACTTATCTATAATACTATTAATCTAATGCAATTGTTGGAGGTACATCATGAGTCAATCTCAATTTAGTGGAAAATCATTTTTTAACAATATATTAAATGCTGTAGGGGCGGGGGTAGTTGTTGCTCTATTACCTAATGCATTATTAGGTGAATTACTCAAGTTATTTAAAGAAGGAAATCACTTATTAGAAACTATATTCCAATTAGTAACTGTTATTCAATCATTTATGGCTTTTATAATAGGTGTGTTAGCGGCGCATCAATTTAAATTTAAAGGAGCAGGAGCTGCAATGATAGGTACTTCTGCTATATTAGGTTCTGGAGCTATACAGTTTAGTAATGGTGGCATAGCTTTAAAAGGTATAGGAGATATTATTAATGTCATTATTGTGGTCGTTATCGCTTGTGCCATTTATATGTTTCTTGAGGGTAAACTTGGTTCATTTGAAATGATTATACTACCGGTATTAGTACCCGTAGTTAGTGGAGCGATAGGTTTAATGACACTCCCATATGTTCAAATCATTACTAAATCTATTGGTAGACTCATTAATGGTTTTACTGAATTAAACCCATTATTAATGTCTATCCTTATATGTGTGACATTTTCTTTATTGATGGTTACACCTATTTCTCTCGTAGCGATAGCTACTGCTATAAGTTTAACTGGTTTAGGTAGTGGTGCTGCAAATATGGGTATTGTTGCAGCATGTGTAACGTTTTTATTTGGATCACTAAGAGTCAATTCAATCGGTGTCAATTTGGTCCTATTAATTGGTGCAGCTAAAATGATGATACCTGTCTATTTGAAGAACTTAATTATTGCTATTCCCTTAACACTAAATGGGATTATTTGTGGTATAGTAGCGTATCTTTTAAATATTAAGGGGACACCATTGTCAGCTGGTTTTGGTTATACAGGTCTAGTTGGACCGATTAATGCGCTTAATCGAATGTCTGGTGATACGTCTTTCAATATTATTTTATTGATAATTGGTTATTTTGTTGTTCCATTTATTGGTGCGTTTATTATACATCATTTATGCAAAAGATTTATTCATTCATATAGCGATGAAATCTATAAATTCGAAATACCAAAAGAATAAATTAT
This sequence comes from Staphylococcus sp. TE8, assembly GCF_000692055.1. Taxonomy (NCBI): domain Bacteria; kingdom Bacillati; phylum Bacillota; class Bacilli; order Caryophanales; family Staphylococcaceae; genus Staphylococcus; species Staphylococcus sp. TE8. The sequence continues at coordinate 1,307,198 of NZ_JMGB01000001.1, read as the reverse complement.
TATATGCATGCGAGCAATGTTTCATGGTAGTATCTATTGAAACATTGCTTATTTTTTTGTCTTTCTTCAAAATTAAATTGCATTATTATTAGTAATTATGTATAATAATGTATATTTATTTAGGAGGGCTCATAAAGTATGTACAAAATTATTAAAATTCTTATAGTCATTACACTACTTTTAGGCTCTGCAATTACATATATAAATCCAATTGCTAGTGCTGAAGAAGATTCTAATTGGAACAAGATTAAACAACGTGGTGAACTTCGTGTTGGATTATCTGCTGATTATGCACCTTTAGAATTTGAAAAAATAAAAAATGGTAAAACTGATTATGCAGGTGTCGATATTGAGCTAGCGAAGAAAATAGCCAAAGATAATCATTTGAAGTTAAAAATTATTAATATGCAATTCGATAGTTTATTAGGGGCATTAAAAACTGGAAAAATTGATGTCATTATATCTGGTATGACTACAACACCGGAAAGAAAAAAGGAAGTAGATTTTACCGAGCCGTATATGATGACAAATAATGTAATGTTAGTTAAAAAATCAGATAAAAATAAATATAAAGATTTGAAAGATTTCACAGGTAAGAAAATTGCTGCTCAAAAAGGAACTGATCAAGAGAAAATAGCTCATAATGAAATAAAAGATAGTCAAGTATCCTCTCTAAATCGATTACCTGAGTCAATTTTAGCTCTTAAAAGTGGTAAAGTTGTAGGAACAATTGTTGAAAAACCAGTAGGAGAAGCGTATTTAAAACAAAATCCTGAATTAGAATTCGCTGATGTAAAATTTAATGAAGAAAAGAAACCTACATGTATAGCAGTTCCTAAAAATTCGCCAATTTTACTAAAGCATTTAAATCAAACTATTGATGAAGTAAACAACAAAAACCTTATTGATAAGTATATGAATCAAGCTGCTCAGGATATGCAAGATGATGGGAATTTCTTCACAAAATATGGAAGTTTCTTTATTAAGGGAATTAAAAACACTATTTTAATCTCATTAGTAGGCGTTATTTTAGGTTCTATACTAGGTGCTTTTATCGCATTATTGAAAATAAATAAATTTAAACCATTATCTTGGTTAGCAAGTATTTATATTGAATTCTTAAGAGGAACACCAATGTTAGTACAAGTATTTATTGTATTCTTTGGTACCACAGCAGCACTTGGCTTAGATGTTTCCGCACTTATATGTGGAACAATAGCACTTATCATAAATTCATCAGCTTACATAGCAGAAATTATTAGAGCAGGTATCAATGCTGTGGACAAAGGTCAGATGGAGGCAGCAAGAAGTTTAGGTTTAAACTACATTCAAACTATGAAGTCGGTCATTATGCCTCAAGCGATTAAAAATATTTTACCAGCTTTAGGAAATGAATTTGTTACGCTCATTAAAGAATCATCGATTGTTTCAACTATTGGTGTAGGCGAAATTATGTTTAATGCTCAAGTTGTTCAAGGTATTTCATTCGATCCTTTTACACCTTTAATCGTTGCTGCAGTTCTATACTTTATTTTAACGTTTGCATTATCACGCATCATGAGTTTAGTTGAAGGGAGAATGAAAGCTAGTGATTAAAATTAAAAATTTGAACAAAAAGTTTGGAAATCATGAAGTTCTTAAAGATATTAATCTAGAAGTTTCTCAAGGAGAAGTAGTTGCTATTATAGGTCCTTCAGGTAGTGGTAAAAGTACGTTGTTACGTTGTATGAATTTACTTGAAACACCTACGAAAGGACAAGTTATTTTTGAAGGTAATGATTTAACTCATAAAAATGTTCATTTAGATGAATTACGTCAAAAAATGGGGATGGTATTTCAAAACTTCAATCTATTTCCTCATAAAAAAGTGATAGATAATATTATGTTAGCACCTAAGATGTTACTTAAAGGGGATAAAGAGCAGTTAAAAAATACCGCTTTAGCTTTATTAGATAAGGTAGGTTTAAAGGATAAAGCAGATGCATATCCTAATCAATTATCTGGAGGACAGAAACAAAGGGTTGCCATCGCTAGGGCATTAGCCATGAAACCAGATGTTTTATTATTTGATGAGCCAACATCTGCGTTAGACCCGGAGGTTGTAGGAGATGTATTAAAAGTAATGAGAGATTTAGCTAAAGATGGAATGACTATGGTAATTGTTACGCATGAAATGAACTTTGCTAAAGAAGTTAGTGATAAAGTGATTTTTATGGCAGATGGCGTTGTAGTGGAATCAGGTAAGCCAACAGCAATTTTTGAACATCCTCAACAAGAAAGAACTCAAAATTTCTTATCTCGTGTATTATAATAAGCTGATATTTAAATTAAGATAGAACGTAGAAATCTTTCACTATGTCATTGATTTCACTTCTATCTTTTTTTAGAAAAATAAAAACTCACAACGTTATCCTATTTAAACATGTGTTAAAATGACATATGTAATTTTATGTGAGGGGGCAAAGCTTGTGGATTACAAGCAGTTAAAAAGAGAGATTATCGACTATGCCCATTCGATTGGCATTGATAGTATAGGTTTCACAACTGCAGATCCATTTGATGAGCTAAAACAAAAATTGGAAAGCTATCATTCAAAAGGTTTTGCATCTGGATTTGAAGAATCAGACATCGCTCTAAGAACTGAACCTAAACTAAGTTTACCGAGTGCGCGTTCCATTATCGCAATCGCTGTAGGTTACCCAAATAAATTAAAAGGTGCACCTAAAAGTGTAAGAGGTGATCGACGTGGCATGTTTGCGCGAGCTTCTTGGGGTCAAGATTATCATACAATTATGCGTAAAAGACTTGATAAATTAAGTGAATTTCTACGAGAAAAGGTACCCGATGTCGAGATACAGTCTATGGTAGACACTGGTGTACTTTCAGACAGAGCTGTAGCAGAACGCGCAGGATTAGGATTTGTTGGTAGAAATGGATTTGTTATTTCTCCAGAATTGGGGACTTGGACTTATTTAGGTGAAATGTTAGTGAGTATACCTTTCGAACCAGATGATCCTATTTTAGACAGTTGTGGAGACTGTACAATCTGCGTTGATCGTTGTCCTACGGGTGCATTAGTTGGTAATGGTCAGTTGAATAGTCAAAAATGTATAAGCTTTTTAACCCAAACAAAAGGTTATCTACAAGATGAATACCGTTATAAAATAGGAAATCGTTTATATGGTTGTGACACATGTCAACAAGTGTGTCCTAAAAATAGAGGTATTAATACTCAACATGATGATATAGTACTTGAACCGGAAATCCTAAAACCACGTTTAGTTCCTTTATTGCAAATGAGTAATAAAGAGTTTAAGAACACTTATGGTCATTTGGCTGGAGCGTGGCGAGGTAAAAAACCTATACAAAGAAACGCAATTCTAGCTTTAGCGCATTTTAACGAGGAAAGTGCCATACCAGAACTAAAAGAAGTTGCACTTAATGATCCTAGACCTATGATTAGAGGTACAGCTTATTGGGCTATAGGTCAAATTCAAGGTGAAGACGCAAAGGCTTTTATTAATGAAAATTATGAAAAAGAAATAGAGGAAGTTCAAGTAGAAATGAAAAAAGGCTTGGACATGAGGAGAGACTGAATATGACAAATCATATTGTATTATTTCAACCAGAGATACCTGCTAATACTGGAAATATAGCTAGAACATGTGCTGGTACTTTCACACATTTACATCTTATTAAACCCTTAGGTTTTAGTACAGATGATAAAATGTTAAAAAGAGCTGGGTTAGACTACTGGGAGCATGTAAATATTACATATCATGAAAGCATTGAAGAATTTTTTGATAGCACTGAAGGTAATTATTACTTGTTAACTAAATTTGGCAAACAAACTTATAGCGATTTTGATTTTTCTAATACAATAGAGAATCATTATTTTATTTTTGGAAGAGAAACAACTGGGCTTCCTGATTGGGTAAAAGAGAAATATGCTGATACCGCTTTAAGAATACCAATGAGCGATAAAATTAGATCATTAAATTTATCTAATACGGCTGCACTATTGATTTATGAAGCCTTAAGACAACAAGAATTTCCAAATCTTTCATAATTAAATTTTATTTTTTAAAAATATATAAATGTCATCATTTAGTTAGAAATGTTATATTTAATCATGAAGTACTAACATTAATCTGAATTTACTTGGTTTGATAAATTGTTTAAAAGGGTATACTTGAAATTAATATCAACCATTCTATGTAAAGAGCAAACTTAGAGGAGTGTAATTAATATGGCAATGAACTTTAAAGTATTTGAAAATAGTGAAAGAGTAGCAGAATATGCTGCAGATATTATTCGTAAACAATTTAATAATAATCCAACTACAATTGCAGGTTTTCACTTAGAAAAAGATCACGCACCTGTATTAGATGAACTTAAGAAAAATGTAGATACGCATGCTGTAGATTTCAGCCAAATTAATATTTTAGATTATGATGATAATAGATCTTATTATGAAGCATTAGGTGTACCTGAAAGCCAAGTGTATTCAATTTCTTATGAACGAGATGCAATTGATTTTATTTCAGATAAAATGAAAACTAAAGAAAATAAAGGTAAATTAATCCTTCAAGTTCTTTCAATTGATGAAAGTGGCAAGTTAGATGTAAGTGTACGTCAAGGCCTTATGGAAGCTAGAGAAATCTTCTTAGTTGTTACAGGTAGTAATAAACGTGAAGTTATTGAAAAACTTTATCGTGAAAACGGCAAATCTAGTTATGAGCCAGCAGATCTTAAAGCACACCGCATGGTAAATGTTATTTTAGATAAAGAAGCGGCTGCAGGATTACCTGAGGATGTTAAAGAATACTTCACAGCACGTTATGTTTAATCAATAAACTATGTGAGGGATTTTATAATGAATAAAGAACATGAATCTAAATTGAATTATCATGAAGAAGAAAATGCTATGGTTACAGATTTAGATGATTTAAAAGAATTAGGAAAAGAAATGGAACAAATTTCAGAAGAAAATGATGAAGATAAATTAAACCAATCTCATGATGAAGATGTTCGTTCTGACCTTAATAATGAATAATAATTTATTTGACTCCAATAAGCTAGCTTTTATTAGTTTATTGGAGTTCTTTTTAAATTTATTAATTTTTAGTTTTAAATTTTCATCTACTATAACAAAGTTCCACCTCATTATGGAATTGTGATAAGATACTAAATAGTGAATAATTCAAGGAGATTCAAAATATGTTAGGAAAATATTGGCTACATTTGATGATAGCAACCATCATTATTAGTTTAATTTCAATTAAAGCGTTTCCGCTTGCTTTAGGAGCTCTCTATTTACCCTTACTATTTAAAATTGTTCAGCTTCAATTAAACCTCTCAAAGGGTTTAATCGATGATGTGAGTGCTCAAACTTTTATTAAAAGTAATCAATCCGGCGTTGTAATCAGTGTTATTTGCTGTTTAGCCATTACAGGTATTCTTATCTATACACTTAATAGCTTTTATAATAGCTTAACTGGATTTTTAGGGTTTTTAGTTTCAATTAGTCCATTCACTATTGCGTTAAGTGTAATTTTATTTATTTTAACAGCTATAGCAATTGTACAAGCTATTAAAAGTAAATATAAAAATGCTTAATTCATTATATATTCCCTCATTACTTCTAATCACTTTAGAACATAATGAGGGTTTTAATATTTGAAATGAAAACGTTTCACCTCATCGTTGCCCATACAAATTAAATAGTGCTATACTACAATTAAATAAAGATGAATAAGGGGAGAGAAATGTATGTCAGTCAGAATTGAACATGATACTTTTGGAGAAATTGAAGTACCTGGAGATAAGTTTTGGGGTGCTCAAACTGAAAGAAGTAAACGTAATTTCCCAGTTGGTAAGGAACGCATGCCAATTGAAGTAGTTTATGGATTCGCTCAATTAAAAAGAGGGGCAGCGTTAGCTAACAATGAGTTAGGAAAGTTAAGTGATGAGAAAAAAGATGCCATAGTATATGCATGTGATCGCATTCTAAAAGGGGAGCTAGACGAACATTTTCCATTAGTAGTTTGGCAAACAGGAAGCGGCACTCAAAGTAATATGAACGTAAATGAAGTCGTAAGCTATGTAGCTAATGAGTATCTTAAAGAACATAATAGTGATGAAACGATTCATCCTAACGATGACGTAAATAAATCACAAAGCTCTAATGATACATTCCCAACAGCAATGCACGTTGCTTTATATCATGAAGTTGAAACAAAATTAGAACCAGCGCTTAAGAATCTGCGTAATACTTTAAAAGAAAAAGAAGATCAATATCAATCAATTATTAAAATTGGACGTACACATTTACAAGATGCAACCCCAATTAAATTAGGCCAAGAAATTAGTGGTTGGCGATATATGTTAGATAAATGTGAAGAACTTTTAAGTGAATCTAAGAAACATATCCTTAGTTTAGCTATCGGTGGCACAGCAGTGGGAACTGGAATAAATGCTCATCCAGAGTTTGGAGCTAAAGTAGCTAAATTTATTTCAGATAACACAGGGTATGCCTTTGTTTCATCTGATAATAAATTCCATGCTTTAACTGCACATGATGAAGTAGTTCAATTACATGGTACATTGAAAGCATTAGCAGGCGATTTAATGAAAATTGCAAACGATGTAAGATGGTTAGCTTCAGGTCCAAGAGCAGGTTTAGCAGAAATTTCTATTCCTGAAAATGAACCTGGTTCATCTATTATGCCTGGTAAAGTTAATCCAACACAATGTGAAATGTTAACTATGGTCGCAGTACAAGTTATGGGTAATGATACTGCAGTTGGTTTTGCAAGTTCACAAGGTAACTTCGAATTAAATGTATTCAAACCAGTTATTCTTCATAATACTTTACAATCAATTTATCTATTAGCTGACGGTATGCAAACATTTAATGATAATTGTGCAGTAGGTATTGAGCCGATTGAAGAAAATATCGACAATTACTTAAATCAATCATTAATGTTAGTTACAGCATTAAACCCACATATAGGTTACGAAAAAGCGGCTCAGATTGCTAAAAAGGCGCATAAAGAGGGATTAACTCTTAAAGAGTCAGCTATAAATAGCGGATATGTTACTGAAGAACAATTTGAAGAATGGATTAAACCAGAAGACATGGTTGACCCTCACTAATTAAATCTATGATAAAAGCGAGAGGCGTATTGAATAATACGTCTCTCGCTTATTTAATATTACATATTATTGAGCCTCTATCTGTTCCATAGTAGACTTATGCCTTTTTATCATCCAAGCTTACCGAAACCAACTCACGTGTTAATGGATGAATCAATTCAATTTTATGACTATTAAGTTCTAATTTACGCAATGTTGAATCACCATATAATGGATCACCAATTACAGGGTGACCGATTTCTGCTAAATGTACGCGTATTTGATGCGTACGACCTGTATCAAGTTTAATATCAAGTTGACATATACCTTCTTTAATCATCTCAGAATTTAAAATATGAGTGATTGCTCGTTGTCCTGTATTTGAAATTCTACGCTTATTAGGATGGAATTTGTCTTTACCAATAGGCATATCTATTGTTTGAGGTTTGATTGGTAACAATGCTTTAACGTTAGCTTTGTAAATACGAGTAATCTCATTTTCTTCTAACATTCGATCTAAGATTTTTTTCATAATTGGATTCTTAGCAACAATAAGTAAACCCACTGTTTCTTGGTCTAAACGATGAATAGGTTCGACATATTCACTGTCAACTGTGTAAATTACATGATTCATAAGTGTATTACTCTCTTTTAAATCATTTGGATGAGTTTTAACACCTTTAGGCTTCATCACTATCGCAAAGTCATCATCTTCATAATAAACCTGTGCGTAACGATAACTAGGTAAATAATTACTTTTTTCCTCTGGTGTAGGTATGAACACCGAATCACCGGTTCTCACTACATCAGTTAATTTAGCAGATTGATTATTGATTGTTATATCTTTTGACATATTAAGTTGATGTAAGTCTTTTTTAGGGAGATTGAGATTTTGAAATATCTCTCTTAAAGATTTCTCAGTGTATTGTTCAGGTATCGTAAATTTCATAATATCCTCCTATAGTTCATTATTATCATAACACAAATTAATTACTCTCTATATCATGTTTATTTTTGAAAATGAATTTTCAAACACTTATCAATTGTGTATTTAATTACATTTTCAAAATAAAGCTAAGGCATGTATAATATAAATATTATTGATATAGTATTGGGGCGATAAAATGGAGAAGCCAACAAGACTTGCATTACTAAAAGAAATAGCTGAATTTCTTAATGAAGAAACAGAGATGTATAGCATGATGCAAGGAGGACTACGTTATCTTATTAATGGTAGTAACTTCACGACTGGATGGATATTTTTTATCAATGAGGAGGGGAACCATGAACTCGTTTCCTCAGTAGACCTCCCTGGTGCATTATCTAAAAAAGATTGTCATTATATGACTAACGGATCATGTTGGTGTGTCAAAGCATATAATAATAAAAAATTAACTAAAGCGTCCAATATTATAAATTGTTCAAGAATTAATTTAGCTAATCGTGCATATCAAGAAGAAACAGATGATATTACGCATCATGCAACTGTGCCACTGCGTTCTGGAGAGGAACAATTTGGACTACTTAACGTTGCTTCACCAAATAAAAAACATTATAGCGAGCAAGATTTAGAATTACTAGAATCTGTAGCATTTCAAATAGGTTCGGCGATAAAACGTATATTATTGACAGATAGAGAAAAGGAAGCGGCTAAGATTAATGAGCGCAACCGTTTAGCTCGAGATCTGCATGATTCTGTTAATCAAATGTTATTCTCGTTAAAACTTACTGCTCATGCTGCCCAAGGAATGGCATCGGATGATTTTTCTAAAAATGCATTTAAAACTATAGAAGAAACGAGTCAAAATGCTGTTAATGAAATGAGAGCATTGATTTGGCAATTAAAGCCTGTAGGACTAGAGCACGGATTAATTCACGCTTTAAATAACTATAGTGATGTTTTAAATCTAAATTTAGACGTCCATGTTGATGGCTTAATCAATTTAACTAATCATGTAGAAGAAAATATTTATCGTATGATACAAGAGGCGATGAATAATGTCAGAAAGCATGCCGATACTAATGAAGTCTCATTAAATCTAACGCAAAGACAGGATAATCTCATTATTGAAATTATAGATTTAGGAAAGGGATTTAACTTGCATGAAGTAAATGTTAATGCTTCAAGTGGTATCAATAATCTTAAACAACGGACACATACATTGAATGGTAAATTAGATATTCAATCACAATTGAATAAAGGTACTACCATTACAATAAATATACCTTTAAAGTAATAAAAAAAGGAGAACGATTATGCATAAAGTAGTACTAGTAGATGATCATCATATCGTACGCCAAGGATTAGAGTTTTTACTTTCAACAGTTGATGATTTAGAAGTAGTCAAGGGTTTTTCTGATGGCAAAACATTTCTATCATATATAGAGCAACATCATCTGCCTGATATTGTGTTGCTCGATTTAGTGATGCCAGAAATGAATGGAATTGAAATTACTGAAGTTTTAAAAAGACAATATCCTCAAGTCAAAGTTTTAGTTTTAACGAGCTATGTAGATGATGAACATGTGATATCAGCTATAGACAAAGGTGCAGATGGTTACGAAATGAAAGACGTAGAACCACAAAAATTGATTGAAACAATTCATAAAGTTTTAAATGGTGAACGTATCATTCATCCTGAAGCTAAAAGTGTGATTGAAACAGTATCTAAAAAGCCTCATTTTACTAATAAATTATCTAAAAGAGAAGTTGAAGTATTGAGAGAGATGGTTAAAGGCAAGACAAATAAAGAAATTGCTCAAACATTATTTGTATCTGAAAAGACTATTAAAACACATGTAAGTCACATATTTAATAAATTACAAGTTACGGATAGAACACAAGCTGCTATTTATGCTATGGAAAATAAATTAATATAAATGTGCCAAACGCAATTATATAAAATAAATATACATATTTTAAATTTAATTAGTCAAAATGTCGTTAAATGTAAATATTTAACTATTTTGATAATTTTGCCTTTAATAAAATAGTTAGAAAAACGCATTTCTCTCTTTTATTTTTATTAAAAATATATTAAGATGTAATTTGTGTTTCAAGAAATGTGTATTATTGCAATTTCTTGTGTCCGGATAAAATATTTCCAATTAGAAAGGTAGATAAATAGAATGGATAGACAGAGTTTCACAGATTTAATTCAAACAAAATTTAAAATGGTACGTATTGAAGCGGGCTATACTCAAGATACAATGGCTCAAACAATCGGACTTTCTAAAAAAACATTAGTACAAATTGAAAAAGAAAGAGTCTTACCTAACTGGACGACTTGTGTCTCAATTTGCGCGTTATTTAGAGATTCAGATGTACTCAATAGCACATTTGGTTGCGACCCATTAGAAATCGTTCAAACTATTTCTAGAAATCATTGTGCTTACCCTAATCATGCTACTACAAGTGATATTTATTGGAATACAATCGAAACGCGTAATGGATTTATTTTACAAAGTAATAAAGTAAGTAACATTTACCGAGTATTAAATGCAGATAAGCAACCAATCTTCGGGACTTCTAAAATGAGAGAGGCTGAAACTTACTTTAATAGAAATGCTAAAGAAGAATTACTACATGTATAATTAAAAGTGATAGTAGAATCTTATAATGATTTAATCACTTATTTCAGATGTATTGTCTTAATTAAACAAAATTATTTTTCTACTTAACGATGAAATTCATTTTTGATTTTCATCGTTTTATTTTTAGTAATTTGTATTTATAAGTTTTAAAAGAATGAAGTTAGGTTAATTGATGTTATAATCTAACCACAATTTCAAATTTAAATAGGGAGTTAACAATATGCACGCTTTTTTAGTGATTGCTTTTATGATGATTATAGGGGCTATAATAGGTGGTATAACAAATGTTATAGCGATACGTATGTTATTTCATCCATTTAAACCATATTATATATTTAAAATGAGAATTCCATTCACTCCAGGTTTAATTCCAAAAAGACGTGGAGAAATAGCTGAGAAAATAGGTCAAGTTATCGAAGATCATTTAATTACTGAAGAAATGATTCGTCATAAGTTAAATCAACCACAATCTCAAGATGCGATTCAAGACTTAGTTCTTACTCAAATACAAAAGCTTAAATCTCAAGATGCAACAATTGAAAATTTTGCTCAAGCATTAGACATTAATGTAACTGATTTATTAAATAATAAGGTAAAAACAACTTTGAATGACAAACTTATAAACTTTTATCAACAACATAAGCAAGAGGCATTAACAGCATGTTTGCCAGAGCAATTGTTTGTTTTAGCAGATGATAAAGTAGAAGAATTAGCTGATTTATTATGCGAGAGAGCTAGAAAATATTTGAATTCTGACAAAGGTTCACACGATATATATGAAATGTTAGATACCTTCTTTCAGGAAAAAGGAAAAATTGTAGGTCTTCTACAAATGTTCATGACTAAAGAAAGCATCGCAGAACGTATTCAACACGAACTTATTCGATTGACTCAACATCCGAAAGCACGTGTAATTATTAATAAGATCATTCGCAATGAATATGAGACACTTAAGAATAAGCATTTAGAAGAATTAGTTAGTGATGAGCAATTTGAATCTATTTCTAAATCCACGACAGATCTTTTAATCTCATATATTGATCTTAATGGTAAAGCTCGTTTACCAATATATGAACTTGCACCTCAGTTTATTCACTTCCTTGAAAATGAAGCAGCTACTAAAATTACTCAAGTCATTGTTCATAATATTTCACGACATCTTACCAATATAATGAAAAAGATTAATTTGCGACAACTAGTAGAAGATCAAATTAATACATTTGACTTAGATTACATTGAAAAGTTAATTATAGAAATTGCTAATAAAGAATTAAAATTGATTATGTCACTAGGATTTTTACTTGGAGGAATTATTGGTTTCTTCCAAGGTGTAATTGCAATCTTTGTCTAAAGGTGACATATATGTTAAAGTTATTTGTGAGTGGTTAAAACACAAATTAACTCAAAGGAGTGCAAACAACTATGGCAGTAAATTTATACGATTATGCAAATCAATTAGAACAAGCTTTAAGAGACAGTGAAGAATATAAAGCTATTAAAGATGCATTTGCTAAAGTTAAAGAAAACGAAGAATCAAAAAAATTATTCGACGAATTCCGTGAAACTCAAATTAGTTTCCAACAAAAACAAATGCAAGGTGAAGAAATTCCTGAAGAGGATTTACAAAAAGCTCAAGAACAAGCTCAAGCTATCGAAAAAGATGAAAATATCTCTGAATTAATGAATGCTGAGCAAAAAATGAGCCAAGTATTCCAAGAAATTAACCAAATCATCGTAAAACCATTAGATGAAATTTACGCTGACTAAATTTAATACTTTTCTATAAAAGTGAGAAATCATTTTAAATTTTGAATGTCTACAAAGTTACAGACTTTGTAGACATTTTTTATACATTTGTACCTTAGAATACTCTCGTTTACAAATTTATAAACGAGTTCAAAGGTGATACTTTAAAATTTGTATTAACGTCATAGTTTTGAGTAGGTATAAATTTAAAATGAATGTCTTGGTTTGTCGTCGACTGGACTCAAAGTGTTATGGTAAAATAATTTAATATAAAGTAAAGTTATTTTTCATGATACATAGCTTATTAATATATAGTCATTAGTCTGTCTTAATATCAATATTTATAATTTTTATCAACAAATGAAGTATATTCAAATTGCATTATTTCTTTTAACTTTACGGCTTTTATAAGGAGAATTAAACTTATGGTTAAATTTATACACTGTGCTGATTTACACTTAGACAGTCCCTTCAAATCTAAAAGTCATTTAAGCCCTAAAATATTTGAAGATGTACAAAAAAGTGCCTATGAAAGTTTTAAAAATATAGTAGATTTGGCATTAAAAAAAGAAGTAGATTTCATTATCATTGCTGGGGATTTATTCGATAATGAGAATAGAACATTACGTGCGGAAGTCTTTTTAAAAGAACAGTTTGAAAGATTACGTAAAGAACAAGTATTTGTATATGTATGTCATGGTAATCATGATCCTCTATCTTCAAAGATATCTTCAAATTGGCCAAACAACGTTTCAGTTTTCTCAAATCAAGTAGAAACGTATCAAGCGATTACTAAAGATGGGGAAACAATTTTTATACATGGCTTTAGTTATCAAAATGATACAAGTTATGAAAATAAAATTGATGCTTATCCATCAAGCCAAGGTCAAAAAGGGATACATATTGGTGTTTTACATGGCACGTATAGTAAATCCTCAGTCAAAGACCGTTATACAGAATTTAGGTTAGAAGACTTAAATAGTCGATTATACCACTATTGGGCGTTAGGTCATATACATGAACGTGAACAACTCAGTGATATGCCAGTAATTAACTATCCCGGTAATATTCAAGGTAGACATTTTAATGAATTAGGTGAAAAAGGTTGTTTATTAATTGAAGGAGATCATCTTAATTTAACAACACAATTTTATCCTACTCAATTTATTAAATTTGAGGAAGCAACCATTGATACTAATCATACGTCTAAACAAGAGCTATACGAAGATATACAGTCATTCAAAGATAAAGTAAGACCTGAAGGTAAAGCTTTCTATAGATTAAATGTACGCGTAAATAGTGAAGATTTTATTGCACCACAAGACTTGGTTCAAGTTAAAGAGATGATTACAGAGTATGAAGAAAATGAAAATCAGTTTGTGTTTATAGAAGATTTAAATATTAAATATGTTCAAAATGATGAATCACCTCTTGTAAATGAGTTCTCCTCAGATTTGTTGGAAGACACATCGGTCTTTGATTCTGCTATGACGGATTTATACTTAAATCCTCGTGCATCTAAATTCTTAGATGATTATACAGAATTTGATAAAACCGAATTAATTAATCATGCTGAAAGTCTTTTAAAAGATGATATGAGAGGTGAACAAAATGATAATTAAATCACTAGAAATTTATGGATACGGTCAATTTGTTCAACGTAAGATAGACTTTAATAAAGGTTTTACTGAAATTTTTGGTGAAAATGAAGCAGGAAAATCAACGATTCAAGCATTTATACATTCAATTTTATTCGGTTTTCCTACTAAAAAATCTAGAGAACCTCGTTTGGAACCTAGATTAGGAAATCAATATGGTGGTAAATTAGCTTTAATATTTGACGATGGTACTGAAGCTGAAGTTGAGAGAATTAAAGGTAGCGCTCAAGGTGATGTCAAAGTTTACCTCTCAGATGGTTCTATACGGGATGAGTCATGGCTAAATAAAAAACTCAATTACATTACAAAGAAAACGTATCAAGGTATATTCTCTTTCAACGTTTTAGGGTTACAAGATATTCACCGTAATTTAGATGAAAAACAATTACAAGATTACTTATTACAAGCAGGCGCTTTAGGTTCAACTGAATTCACTAGCATGAGAGATACCATAGGACAAAAGAAAGAAGAATTGTATAAAAAGTCTGGTAAAAATCCAATTATTAACCAACAAATCGAACAACTTAAGCACCTTGAAAGCCAGATACGTGAAGAAGAAAGTAAATTAGACACATATCATCGCTTAGTAGATGAGAGAGATAAATCTTCTCGCAGATTAGAACATTTAAAACAAAATTTAAATCAGTTATCCAAGATGCATGAAGCTAAACAAAAAGAGGTTGCACTGCATGATCAAACGCAAGAATGGAAAGGATTAGAACAAGTTCTAAATATCGAACCTCTAAAATTTCCTGAAAAAGGTATAGACCGTTATGAGACTGCTAAGTCGTTTCAACAATCACTTGAAAAGGATATTGGTCTTAAAGAAGAACGTTTAGCTCAACTTAAGCAAGAAGCTAAAAATATCTTTCCAGTAGAACCTAAAGATATAGATGCAATTAATTCCTTATATCAACAAGAAAATGAAATTAAACAAAAGGAATATGAGTTGCGTTCAGTTGAAAAAGATATCTCTGATAAACAAAGAGAACAAGTAAGTTTACAAAACACTATTGGGTGGAATGAACCACATCATGAAGTAGATAGTTCTGAAGCTATGAAAAGTCATGTAAGTGAGCAAATTCGTGGTAAGCAAGAACAAAATGCTTATATTTTACAACTAGAACGTGGTCTTGAAGATAATAAAATTGAACGTAATTCAAATAGTAATGAACTTGATCAACTAGAGAATGAATTAGTTCCTGAGGAAACTTTTGAAAAGAAAAAGGAATATTCACAGCAGGTATTAGAATTACACGAAAAAGAAAACTTATATGAAAAATTAAAAGAATCATTTGAAGAAGAACAAATTCGTAAAAATCAACGTCAAAAATTACTTAGACTTGCATTTATTGCTTTAGCTATCATAGGTGCGGCATTAACTGTATTTTCATTTGTAACGACTAACATGATTTTTGGTATTGTCTTTGCGATTCTAACCGTCATCTTTATTGTAGGTATCTTCTTAGCAAAAACTAAAGATGTTGATTATGGTGTAGCAATGAACCAAGAAATTAATGACTTGGAAAGTCAACTTGAACATTTAGAAAGCAACTACAATTTAGATTTTGATTTAGATCATCAACATCGCATTCGTGAGCAATGGCAAAATGCTATTAAAGCAAAAGAAATGTTAGATGAAAAGAATGCATATTTAAATAAATCAATGGATGAGGCGCAACATCGTTTAGATTCATTATCAGATAATATTAACAACGTGAAGAAAGAATTATATTTATCTCCTAAGATATCTGATGAACTTATCGTTGAAAGTATTACCTCAATGAGTAATATTAAGTCTCATGATAATTACGTCAAAGAGTTGAATCATAAGCGTAGTCAACTTATGGATGAAATTAATCAATTTTATAAACACGCTAAAGACGTAACGAGTCCACATTTTAGTCATTTTAATACAATGTCGTTCTTCCACGATGTTAATCAATGGCTAAAAAATGCTAAAGACAATAACGATAATTGGCATAAGAATCAAGAAGAAACACAGTTATTAACAAATGAGCTCAAGCATCTTAAATCACGCTTAAGTGAAAATAAAAATATCATCAAAGAGCTATTTGATTTCGTCAATGTTGAAGATGAGGAAAGTTATTATTCACATCATCAAGATTACGAAACGTATCATAGTAACTTAAATAGATTTAATGATTTAACTCAATACTTAGAGAACCAAAATTACTCATATGAAATGAGTTCTAAATTAAGTGAAAAAACAACCGCTCAATTAGACGAAGAAGATGATACATTAGCGAGACAAGTAGATCAATATAACGATCAATATTTAAATATGCAAGCTGAAGTCAGTGATTTAACTGCTCAAATTAATCATATGGAAACAGATTCGACACTTGCACAATTAAGACATGAATATTACAGTTTAAAAAATAGACTAAATGATATCGCTAAAGATTGGGCAAGCTTAAGTTATCTTCAAAATTTAGTAGAAGAACATATTAAGCAAATCAAAGATAAGCGTTTACCACAAGTTATCCAAGAAGCTGTATCTATATTCAAGTATCTTACAAATGGTGCATATACAATGATTAATTATACTGAAGATGATTCAATTCATGTCAAACATGATAATGGACAAGTTTTCGAACCTGTTGAACTAAGTCAATCTACAAAAGAATTATTGTATGTTGCTCTTAGAATTAGTTTAATTAAAGTATTAAAACCGTACTATCCATTCCCAATTATTGTGGATGACGCATTTGTTCATTTTGACAAACATAGAAAAGAAAGAATGTTAAATTATTTAAGAGAATTATCTCAAAATTATCAAGTGCTTTACTTTACATGCACTAAAGATAATATTATCCCTTCAAAAGAAATGATTATTCTTAATAAACTAGAGGAAGGCGGGAAAAAATGAGAAATGTAGAAAATTTAAATCCCGGCGATTCAGTTGATCACTTTTTCTTAATTCATCGTGCAACTCAGGGTGTCACTGCTCAAGGTAAAGATTACATGACACTTTACCTCCAAGATAAAAGTGGTGATATAGAAGCGAAATTATGGACTGCAACGAAAGAGGATATGCAGAACCTTAAACCTGAAGAAATTGTTCATGTCAAAGGCGATGTGATTAATTATCGTGGTCGTAAACAGATGAAAGTTAATCAAGTGCGTTTAGCTAAACCTGAAGACAATTTATCAACTAAAGATTTTGTTGATGGAGCACCTATGACGCCTGATGAAATTAAAGAAGCGCTTTCGCATTTTATGTTAGATATTGAAAACGCAAATTTACAACGTATAACGCGTCATTTAATAAAGAAATATCAAGACCGTTTCTTTACGTATCCAGCAGCAAGTTCACATCATCATAATTTTGCAAGCGGTCTAAGCTATCACGTTTTAACTATGTTACGTATTGCTAAGTCAATCTGTGATATTTATCCGCTATTAAATAGAAGCTTATTATATAGTGCGATTATTTTACATGACTTAGGAAAGGTCAGAGAGTTAAGTGGACCAGTTGCAACGACTTATACTGTCGAAGGTAATTTGCTAGGCCATATTTCAATTGCTAGTGATGAAGTAGCTGAATCGGCTAAAGAATTAGGTATTGAAGGTGAAGAAGTGATGTTATTAAGACATATGATCTTAGCACACCACGGTAAAATGGAATTCGGGTCACCTAAACTACCTCATTTGAAAGAAGCTGAAATTTTATTCTTTATTGATAATATTGATGCAAAAATGAACATGTTTGAGAAAGCATTTAAGAAAACGGATAAAGGTCAATTTACTGAACGCATTTTTGGTTTAGAAAATCGCCAATTCTATAATCCTACAAGTTTAGATTAAATATTTTTAGTGCAAAGCTATCTTTGTAAAGTTGCTACAGAGTCGGGATTGATTCAAGTGGTATTATGATACAACGGGCTTTGCACTTTTTTATATTCAAATTTAATTAGCTAAAGTTCAGTGTTATAATAAATAGGTCGCCTATCTTCTCTTCTCAGGCGTCAATATGACAAGGGAAGGAGGTGCATATATGTTATTTGATATCTTTGTACACATCATGGCCACGGCAACCAGTGGTTGTATCGTTGCTTTATTCGCGCATTGGCTACGCACTCGCAACGATAAACGTAAATAGGCGACAACTAAAATAAGCCACACCAAAAAATCCCCTCACTACTGCCATAGTGAGGGGATTTGGTGCATATATGCTTGATATCCTTGTTAATTGTATTATAACACTTTCTATATAAAATGCAAAACTTATATCAATCACATCAATGAGTTATTGATTATGACCCACTACTTGTTAAACCTGCAGAGCCTGAACCAGAGGCACCACCTTGTGAAGATTGCTGTTGCTGCTGTTGTTGTTTAATTTTATCTGGATCTAAAATTGAATTTTCAACAGCTTTTTTAATATCTCTATCTTTGTAATCTACTTTATAATCATCTAATAAATCTTTATAAGCATCTGTTAACAATTTAGGTTTTTTCTGTACTTTTTGTTCAATAATTTTTTCTTTAAGGTTGGATTTTTCTTTATTAAAGTCATTTTCTTTATCAGCTTTAATGATATGATAACCATAATCAGTTTTAACTACTTTAGAAACTTGACCTTCTTTTAATTTAAATAGCGCTTTTTCGAAGCTATCTACCATTTGTCCTTTAATTACATAACCTAATGAACCATCTTTCTTAGCTGAAGAACTATCCATAGATTCTTTTTTAGCGATTTCGCCAAATTTACTAGGATTTTTTTCTACTTCTTTTTGGATTTTTTCAGCTTTTTCTTTTGCTTTTTTATCTGAAAGACCTTCTTTATCACTAGATTTAGATTTTACTTTTATTAAAATATGAGAAGCTTTTTTAGAATTATCTTTAATATCTTTATCAGAGACTTTCACTTTATCTAGTAATAATTGTTTTTGATAAGCAGAAAGTTTTTTCTGTTCTTTATAATCATCTAATGACATACCTTGCTGTTTCAGCATGCTTTCAAATTGATCTTTACCGCCATATTGTTTTTCTTCTTTCTTAATATCTTCATCAACGTCTTTAGTATCGACTTTATCTTTGTATTTATCAGCTAAGATTTTATTTAAAACAATGTTAAATGAAGTATTAGCAATTTGTTCATTTCCGATTTTCTTCATCACGTCAGCGACTTTTACATCTCCTGCTTTAGAAGAAATCAATGTATTATCTTTAGATTCTGTTGCATTTGAGCCACAAGCACCAAGTAACAGCGCGCTAGCGGTCACGGGAACAATAATTTTATTCATCAATTTCATAAGTTGATAGCTCCTTTATGTATTAATCATCGTAAATATAACATATTATTTAGAGACTACCAATTAGAAACCCCCGTCCTAAGACTATAGTATGACTAGGATGGGGGGAGTTGATTAAATATTATATATTTTAATTTTGCATATTTTATTAATATTTATGAAAACTAAATACAATTACGCAAAAGATGGTAATACTCATAACTAGAGCGATGTTCTAGTTGATTTAGGATTATTCACTTTGTTTAAAATATGTAGACCAGATTGATGTTCTTCTACATAGTGACCATCATTTGAGAAAAGTAAGATTTTCAAATATAAAATATCCATCATAGAGAAGCCAATATTTAATGATAATAAAAACATAAAATAATGACCATATTGCGGTAGATGAATGCTTAACAGAACAAAAATGCCAGTTAATAATAATATGGGTAAAATTAAATTTATACAAAAATATACTTTATGGACAGGCGTATTAACATACGTATTAAAATATGGCAGCCATTTCTTTTTAACTAGTTTATGAACTCTAAAAGATTTATAAAATGGCAAAAAGAAAACAAGGTGCATGATTTTATGAATGGGATACATTAAAATTATAAAGATTAATAAAATGATAAAATGTCGATCTGATAAAGGAGTATCAGAGAAATAGTACATAATTTCATAGCTTACTAAAAAGGTAATAATAGTTGCTACTATACTCATGAAAGCAATTCTTTGAATTCCAAATCTTGCGTGTATATCAATTTGTCGAGTGCATAAATACATAGTGTAAGCCTCATCTCTGTGTTAATGTTCGATACGTATTATCTACGTGTTCACAGGAATAGTCAAGGGGCAGTTTAATTTACAAAAAAGAAGTTGATAAAGTCATTAATGAAGCTAGTGTTAAAATGTCTATAAGAAATTATGATTAAGTAAAATAAAAAAGCTATGGCATCATGCCATAGCTTTTTTATTTTACTTATCTTTAGAGAAAGCGTTGCTTATATCTTCTCCACGGTTTTGTAAATTTTCAATATGAGTTTGGAGCTTTTCAATATTAGGGTTAATATCAGATTTAAAGTTACCAATTAACTCTTTAAACTCATCTCCAATTGAACTACCATATTCAACACTTTCATTCTTAATTTGAGAACCATAATTAAGAATATCATTAAATGTTTGTTTCATAGTTTCAATTTCTCGTTCAAGTTCAGATTGTGCTCCTGTAGGTTGGCTCGCATCAATTGTATTATGTTTGACACTATGGTCGTCACGATTTCTTAATGCTACTGCAAATCCTGCTGCAGCACCTACACCTAAGCCAAATAATATTCTTGTGACTTTCATTTTTTATTCTCCTCACTTTATATGTCGGATATTTGTATTATTTTTATCATACCCAGTATAACAAGGAATATGCACGATTAATCAAATTGTGCTTGAATTTGTTCAGCAATTTCTTTTTTAGCGTCGTCATTAATTGTATCTTCATGCGTTTCCCACTTATATCCAAAGCCATCGATATCATTTTCATATCTTGGGATAAGATGGAAGTGAAGATGAAATACAGACTGATCTGCAAACTCTCCATTATTTTGAATGATATTTAATCCATCAGGGTTAAAAGCGGCTTTAATAGCATGGGCTACCTTAGGTAAAGCCACTCCAATATGTTTCATTGTTTCTTCATCAGTCTCAAAAATATTAGCCGAAACTTTTTTAGGAACTAATAATGTGTGACCTTTCGTCACTTGTGAAATATCTAGAAAGGCATAAACGTAGTCATTTTCATAAATTTTAAAGCTTGGAATTTCTCCAGAAATAATTTTACTGAAAATAGTTTCTGACATAACAATGACACTCCTCTTTATCATTTGTTAGTCATTATTATAGCATTACTCAATTTAAAACAACATGATAGCAATGATTATTTTAGGTTAAAACATTATTTTTTGGTACAATAGTTTGCATGGAGGTGCCTTATGACAGTAAAAGTTGAACATCTTACAGGCGGATATGGAAAACGTCCTGTAATCAAAGATATAAATTTTGAATTAAAAAAAGGCGAAATTGTTGGTTTAATTGGTCTTAACGGTGCAGGAAAAAGTACAACAATTAAACATATGTTAGGACTTCTTAATCCAATGAAAGGTTCATTATCCATTTCTGATACAAATATTAATGATGACATTGAAGTATATAGAAGAAAATTATCATATATTCCAGAAGCACCAGTGATTTATGAAGAACTTACATTAGAAGAGCATATAGAGATGACTGCTATGGCCTACCAACTAAGTAGGGAAGAGGCAATGCGTCGTGCTGAGCCACTTTTAAAAGTATTTCGTTTACAAAATGAATTAAAAGTCTTTCCAAGTCATTTCTCAAAAGGAATGAAACAAAAGGTCATGATCATTTGTGCTTTCATCGTTGATCCAGAATTGTATATCATCGATGAGCCATTCTTAGGTCTCGATCCTTTGGGAATACAATCAATGCTTGATTTAATGGTTGAAAAGAAAAACGAAAATCGAACTGTCTTAATGAGTACACATATACTTGCTACAGCGGAACGTTACTGTGATAGATTTATTATTTTAGATCAAGGGAAAGTTGTTGCGTTTGGTAACTTAGATGAACTACGTGAACAAACAGGTCTGTATGATAGAACCTTAGATGATATTTATATACATGTTACACAAGGTGGCAATGCCAATGAATAATCAATCATTATCTCTGTTTAATCGGAGATATAAAGCGATTCGTAAAGAAAAAAGTTACTATAACAAATTCATTTTTAATGGTCATTTCACGGTGTTTTTACTTATATTGTTAGGTGCATTTATTTTTGGATATGGTGAATGGCTACAACATATACCACAACATATTGATTATGCACTATTTGCAAGTATTGCTGTAGCATTAGTTTCATTATTTCCAATTCGAACACTTTTAAAAGATGCAGATAAAATTTTTCTATTACCATTTGAGAAACATATGAAAGATTATATGCAAGTAAGTTTAATATATAGTTATAGTTCAAGAATTTTTTTACAAGTCATACTTCTTATTATACTATTTCCTTTATTTTATAAATTAAATGATAACCATTTTGCATTTTATATTGTATTTGCTATAAGTGCTATCATTTTTCCTTATTTAGGATTACTTGTTAAATGGCAGTGGTTAAAGCTAAATCTTTCAAGTTGGACAATTAATTTATTATTATTTGTACTATTTGGTATAACATTTTATTTAATTTTAAGATTTCATAATTACTTTGCTATTATATTTATTTTCATCGTAGGGGTATTGTTATTGATTTTAAAATTGAATAGCAAAAAGCAATTATTTCCTTGGGAGAGAATGATAGCGATTGAGCAACAAAAACATACGAATTATTATAAATTTGTAAATATGTTTACTGATGTGAAACATTTAAGAGAGTCAGCAGTACGTAGAAGTTATTTAGATTTCATATTACCCACACCAAAAGGTAACAAGTTTAATGAAAATCGTATGTACTTATTCTTATTTGTAAGAAGCTTTGTAAGAGGACGAGACGCGTTTAGTATCATTCTTCGGTTAGTGATTATAGCACTCGTTTTAATGTTATGGTTATCAAATCCAATCGTATCTCTGATTATAGGAAGCTTATTTATGTATATTACATTATTACAAATGGCTCAGTTCTATACTCAACAAGCATATGGTTTATGGCCACAAGTATGGCCAGTCCCTGATACGAAAGTTATCAAAGGATATGAACAATTTTTATACCGATTAATGATCGGTGTAGGTATTATCTTTACAATAGTATTTGTTATAAAACATCCTACATTGTTCTTCTTTGCTTTACTTTTCTTTATTGTAGGGTGGTTAACAATAAGAAGTACCATTAAAAAGTTAAAATATCAGGAAACTTTATTAAGAGACTAAAAAAGTTCTTAGCGTTCAATACAATACGCTAAGAACTTTTTATTTTGATATTAGTTTTCATCAATTGGATACAAGTATCTCTCAAAATAGCTTGAATGTTGGCCACTTGCTCCAAAGAATTGACTTAAAGCTACCTTAGAAAAATTATCATTAAATAATTCTGAAGCCTTGAAGTCTTCATAGGCAGTGCGATTTGCGAAGCCAAAGTATATTTTATAAGTATTCCCTTCTAAAGGTTTTAATAATCGATAACTTTTGAATCCAGCGAATGAATCAAAAGGTGCGCCTAAGTGCAATAATTTTTTCTCTAGTTGATTACTATGATCTTCTGAAGAGGGAATGAACAAAGCACAGTAGAAATGATTTTCGTTAAATTCTCCAACTTGGTAGAGTACATTGTAAGAACTAGGATGTTTTAAAACTGACTTATCTTCAGTTTCTTCTAAAATGACTGATGTATCGGAAGCAGAAAACTGAAATAGGTCATGATCTGGATTATTCAATTTAATTTGATTTAAGAATCCATATGTCCCATAAGATGTATATAAATTCATGATACAAACCTCCCTTGTTTTGTCTTATTATACGATTATAAAATTCCTTTTGCTACTGCAAAAGTTCAGATTTTCTAATTAAAAGTAATAGAATTCATCCTAAATTTACAAATTTAACTAAAAATAAAATTAAATATATAATTTAACGTTATTAGAATATCTAGGAATTACTTACCCGTTTTTTAATAAAAATAAAGTATATTTTTAAAGTTTATAAAGCTAGGTTTTATAAATAAAAGTACTATGTCTTTTTTATGACATTTAAGCATAATAAAATACGAAATTGTATACAATATGCTATTATAGATAAGAATGATTTTAATGTAGGAGGACGCTAGGGTGCATAGTAAAAACGATACGATATTAAAGACAATAAAAGGTGAATCAACGTCACACACTCCAGTTTGGTTTATGAGACAAGCAGGACGTTCTCAACCTGAGTATCGCAAACTTAAAGAAAAATATTCACTTTTTGAAATTACGCATCAACCAGAATTATGTGCGTATGTTACGCATTTACCAGTAGATAATTACAATACTGATGCGGCTGTTCTTTATAAGGATATTATGACACCTTTAAAACCCATAGGTGTAGATGTAGAAATTAAATCTGGTATTGGACCAGTGATTTCAAACCCTATTAAGTCAGTACAAGATGTTGAAAAATTATCTCAGATAGATCCTAAAAGAGATGTACCTTATGTTTTAGAAACAATCAAATTGCTTACAGAGGAAAAATTAAATGTACCGTTGATTGGTTTTACAGGTGCGCCGTTCACATTAGCATCTTATATGATTGAGGGAGGTCCTTCTAAAAATTATAATTTTACTAAAGCCATGATGTATGGAGACGAACCTACATGGTTTGCACTAATGGACCATCTTGTAAATGTGTCAATCACATATGTAGTCGCTCAAATTGAGGCTGGTGCTGAATTAATACAAATCTTTGATTCTTGGGTAGGAGCACTAAACGTCCAAGACTATAATTATTATATCAAGCCAGCTATGAAGAAATTAGTGAGTGGTATCAAAGCTCATTATGATGTACCTGTGATACTTTTCGGGGTAGGCGCAAGTCATTTAATTAATGAATGGAATGATTTACCTATTGATGTTTTAGGTCTAGATTGGAGAACATCTATTAATCAGGCTGATCAAATGGGAGTAAACAAGACACTACAAGGTAATCTCGACCCTTCATTATTATTAGCACCATGGGATGTTATCGAATCACGACTAAAAGATATTCTTGATCAAGGAATGGCGCGTGGCAAGCATATATTTAACTTAGGTCACGGTGTATTTCCGGAAGTTCAACCTGAGACATTAAGAAAAGTGAGTGAATTTGTTCATAACTATACTCAAAAATAGTTCTTTCGAAGATTTGGTGTCGCTCCAAACCTAAATAAAGTAACGATAACTATCAATTAAAGGAAGGTTTTATCAATGAGTAAAACAATTGGATTATTAGTGATGGCGTACGGTACACCATACAAAGAGAGTGATATCGAGCCTTATTATACTGATATTAGACACGGTAAAAGACCAACTGAAGAAGAACTACAAGATTTAAAACAACGCTATGAATTTATCGGAGGGTTATCACCTTTAGCAGGAACAACAGATCGACAAGCTGAGGCATTAACTAAAGCTTTAAATGAAACGTATGACAATGTTGAATTTAAATTATATTTAGGATTAAAACATATCTCTCCTTATATTGAAGAAGCCGTAGAAAAAATGCATAAAGATGGCATTGATGAAGCTGTAACAGTTGTGCTCGCGCCACACTATTCAAGTTTTTCAGTAGGTTCTTATGATAATCGCGCACAAGAAGAAGCAGATAAATATGGCATTAAATTGACTCATATTAAACATTATTATCACCAACCAAAATTTATTAAATATTGGACAGATAAAATTAATGAAACGTTAAATCAAATTCCTGAAGAAGAGCACGATGAAACAGTTTTAATCGTTTCAGCACATAGTTTACCTAAAGGTCTGATTGAGCGTAATAATGATCCATATCCTAAAGAATTGCATGAAACAGCTCAAATTCTTAAACAAGACTCCAATATTGTTCATGTAGCAGAAGGTTGGCAATCTGAAGGAAACACCGGTACACCTTGGTTAGGACCTGATGTTCAAGATCTTACGCGAGAATTATATCAAGAACATCATTTCAAAAACTTTATTTATACACCAGTAGGATTTGTTTGTGAGCATTTAGAAGTGCTCTATGACAATGACTACGAATGTAAAGTAGTATGTGATGAAATTGGTGCTAAATACTATCGTCCTGAAATGCCTAATACAAACCCGCTATTTATAGGAGCAATTGTTGACGAAATTAAAGCTCATTTTTAAAATTAAGTTAAAGCATTAATAAAGTGATGACAGAATTCCTCCAGTATAACGGGGGAATTCATTTTTTGAGAGAAATAAATTAAAAAATTTGATACATTTTCATGATAGATTCAGGTGGAATTGAAAGGAAGCGTGAAAAAGTTGAGTAAAAAAATTGCGATTATCGGCGCAGGTATTACTGGTTTATCGA
The DNA here is from genome assembly GCF_000692055.1 of Staphylococcus sp. TE8. Taxonomy (NCBI): domain Bacteria; kingdom Bacillati; phylum Bacillota; class Bacilli; order Caryophanales; family Staphylococcaceae; genus Staphylococcus; species Staphylococcus sp. TE8. Next base: position 1,280,737 of record NZ_JMGB01000001.1, on the reverse strand, counting down.
GTGCGTATTTTATAAAAAAACAAGATCCAACTATAGAAGTAACGATATTTGAAGCCTCTAATCGTCCCGGAGGTAAAATTCAAACATATCGACATGAAGGGTATACTATTGAGTTAGGTCCAGAATCCTATCTAGGACGTAAAACTATCATGACAGATATGGCTAAAGATATTGGTCTAGAAAATGACTTAATTACTAATACTACGGGTCAATCGTATATATACGCTAAAAATAAATTATTTCCTATACCAGGCGGCTCTATTATGGGCATTCCAACAGATATAAAGCCATTTATTAAAACGAAGCTTATTTCTCCAATTGGTAAATTAAGAGCTGGAATGGACTTGTTTAAGAAACCGATTCAAATCGAGGATGATATTTCTGTCGGCGACTTTTTTAGAAAAAGACTAGGTGATGAAGTATTAGAAAATCTCATTGAACCTTTAATGGGTGGCATATATGGTACTAATATTGATGAATTAAGTTTAATGAGTACATTTCCAAACTTTAAAGAAAAAGAAGAACAATTTGGCAGTTTGATTAAAGGAATGAAAGATGAGAAAGAACAACGTATTAAACATCGTCAACTATACCCAGGGGCACCTAAAGGACAATTTAAACAGTTTAGACATGGTTTAAGTTCATTTATTGAAGCATTGGCAGAAAATGTTCAGAATAAGGGAGTAAATATTCGTTACAATACTCAAGTACGTGACATTAAAGTTTCTCAGAAAGATTATGAAATTTTACTCGAAGATAGTAGTGAAACATTTGATGGGGTACTTGTTACTACACCACAACAAGTATTTATGAAATGGTTTAGCCATGATCCTGCCTTTGATTACTTTAATAAGATGGACTCGACTACTGTTGCAACAGTGGTTATGGCTTTTGATGAAAAGAATATAGAGAATACGTATGATGGTACTGGATTCGTTATAGCTAGAACGAGTCAAACAGATATTACAGCTTGTACTTGGACTTCGAAAAAATGGCCGTTTACTACACCTGAAGGTAAAGTATTAATTAGAGCTTATGTAGGTAAACCAGGCGACACTGTAGTAGATGACCATACTGATGATGAAATTGTATCAATTGTTCGTAAAGATTTAAGGAAAATGATGACATTCAAGGGTGATCCTGACTTTACGATAGTGAATCGTTTGCCTAAAAGTATGCCTCAATATCACGTAGGGCATATAAAAAATATCAAGATAATTCAACAACATATAAAGAATACTTATCCTAGATTAAGAATTACTGGAGCACCTTTTGAAGCGGTAGGTTTACCTGATTGTATTCAACAAGGAAAAAATGCTGTTGAAGAAATTTTAGAAGAAATTTAGATGATGTAAAACACTTTAATGAGAATGGTATGATTTAAATCTAAGAAGCGGTGAGATAGATAAATCATTTGAATATCATTTCTTTTTAAAGTGTTTTTATTTTAAAATAAGAATTAAATGAATCAATCGTTGAATGAGGTGTTGAAAAATGACTGACGTGATTATAATCCATTCAAAATATGGGAATGCCACAAATCATTGGTATGAGTGGTTAAAGCATAATTTAACTTTAGAAGGTTATCATGTGACGTTGTTTAATTTAGAGGCAGATGATCATGCAAAAATTGATGAATGGGTAAGACAAATGAAAGAACAAATTGAAATTCGTAAATATGATACTTATTTTGTAACCCATGGTTTTGGTACGATAGCTGCACTAAAATATATTGAGGGGACTCATCATCATATTGAAGGATTGTTTAGTATTGCAGGTTTCAAAGAAGATGCCCATGATATTGATGAGAATGTCAACTTAGAGGGCATATCAATAGATTATGAAAAAGTTAAATCTCAAGTCGATCATTTTTACGGACTTACATCTAAAGATGATAAATATGTTTCTTATAAAGAGACTAAAAGGTTGATGGATACGTTGGAAGGTAAGATTCGAATAGTCGATGAAGGTGGACACTTTTTAGAGGATGAAGGTTTTAAAACATTTACTTCTTTACAATCTAGAATGCAAGGTTACATGACTAAGTAAGTATATATCTAAAGGTAGAGCACAAGTTGTTTAATAGGTGATTATCAAGGTATCTCATATATCTTTTAGTAAAGAATAATATAAAAAGATATATGAGGTTAATTTTTACACAATTTAATTTCAAAACAATATTGACGAAATGTATTGGAGTTTATATACTAATAAAGTACTTAATTAAAGCGTCATTCATCTCAATTATTGCAAATAGGTTTGAAGTTGAAATGAACAAAATGTTAATTTTCTTTAAAAAAGTATTGACATTGTAAAGAAGAAAATGGTAAGATTATAAGGTAGTCAAAAATAATATTAGCGCGGGATGGAGCAGTTCGGTAGCTCGTCGGGCTCATAACCCGAAGGTCGGTGGTTCAAATCCGCCTCCCGCAATACATAATTTTAATAGGTCTCGTAGTGTAGCGGTTAACACGCCTGCCTGTCACGCAGGAGATCGCGGGTTCGATTCCCGTCGAGACCGCCATTACTATTATGGTTCAGTAGCTCAGTTGGTAGAGCAATGGATTGAAGCTCCATGTGTCGGCAGTTCGACTCTGTCCTGAACCATTCGCTATTTTTGGCGGTTGTGGCGAAGTGGTTAACGCATCGGATTGTGGTTCCGACATTCGAGGGTTCGATTCCCTTCAACCGCCCCATAATCGTATTATACTACGCGGGTGTAGTTTAATGGCAAAACCTCAGCCTTCCAAGCTGATGTTGTGGGTTCGATTCCCATCACCCGCTCCATTTTATTAATCCACAGTAGCTCAGTGGTAGAGCTATCGGCTGTTAACCGATCGGTCGTAGGTTCGAATCCTACCTGTGGAGCCATGGCTCCTTGGTCAAGCGGTTAAGACACCGCCCTTTCACGGCGGTAACACGGGTTCGAGTCCCGTAGGAGTCATACAAACAGAAGTGAAATATCGCTTCTGTTTTTTTATATCTTAAATAAAATTCAATAGTGGAGAGTTGTCCGAGTTGGCCGAAGGAGCACGCCTGGAAAGTGTGTAGGCGTCACAAGCGTCTCGAGGGTTCGAATCCCTCACTCTCCGTACTAAACCCTTGATATGACAGGGTTTTGAGAGAGCAAGTGTCAAATATGTGTCAAGAGAATAATTCTCTGACACGTTGACCTTGCTCTTTTTTATGTTCTTCTAATAAATGAGAATACGTGTCTAATGTTTGTGATATAGTAGCGTGCCCTAAACGTTTACTTATATATTCAATTGGTATTCCTTTAGATAATAAATAAGAAGTGTGTGTATGTCTAAGTGAATAGGGTGTGATGTTATTATCGTTTAATCCAATTACTTGTTTAGTGTGGTTAAAAGCGTTGCTTATGGCTGTATGACTAACGTTAAACAACTTACCATTAATACGACGAGGCAATTTTGATAATTTTGTATTAATATGTGTAATATCTTTTGGATTAACTTCAACATCTCGTTTTGAATTTTTCGTTTTTGTTCCTGGAAGATGAACGACTCCAGGCGCTTTATTTAAATCTTTGTACGTCATGTTGATCACATCACTATATCTCGCACCGGTTATCGATAATATATATAGAAATATATAACTCTCTTCATTTCTTGATTTAAAATAATCCATCATTGCTAAATAATCTTTAATAGTTATATATTTAAATTTTTCATCTTTCGCATTTTCAGTTCCATTAACAGTCACATTATAAGTAGGGTCTTTCCTTAAATAACCATCATAAACTGCATCTCTAATACATCTCATTAAGCATCCGTGTACTTTTCTTACTGTTTCATCTGTACGCCCTTTACCGTAGCTATTTAAAAACTTCTGATATTCTGTTCGAGTAATATTTTTCACTAACATGTGTTCTCCGAAGTGTTCGGTAAATAACTTGATAGCTCTTTCATACCAATAAAATTGTTTGGTAGATAACTGTTTCTTATTTTTAATTTCAATCCAGTCATTATAATAATCAACAAACCTTTTACTTTCTTCTATGTGGTTTCCATCTTCTAAATCTCTAATTAATTGTTGCGCTGCATTAGTGGCTTCTGCTTTAGTTTTGAATCCAGATTTACGTTTCTTCCCCGATTTTAAACTAGGGTGTTTAACGTCGTACTGCCACGATGAACTTGTTTTATTTTTACGTTTATTAACTGTAAATGTTGCCATTTTGCCTATTCCTCCTCAAAAAAGGTAAAAAAATAATAAGGGTACTAGGTACCCTAGAAAAACGGTATTAATAGTTTCAAGCTATTAACAAAATACATACCTATAATTTCATGTTATAATAAAGTCAACAGGATATCGGGCGCTCGTGGTTTCGTTATTTCAGAAACTATGCGTTGCACCTTCCTTAAAAGGCTTGGCTCAAAGTCACCATATCAATAGACTTAGGCTTCCTTTGAATTCACCCGATACAAACTATACATTACTGTATAGCAGGGCAATGTAATTACCGATATTGGCATCTTTAGCAAATTTACGTGCGAATCTTGCTTGTTCTTTCACTGCTGAAGGAATATTAATAGCCTCAACCCCTTTAAAGTTATTAATTCCGAATTCTTTAGAAAGTTCAGGACGACTATTTTCAATTTCTTTAAACGCCTTAAATGCAGGAGAGCCAATCATACTCAATATTGTTATCACCACGGTTTTTTATCCGTGGTTTCTTTATGTTTCCATAAAGTTCAGCATATGTGTTTATCCTGTTAATTTATATCCGTCACTAGGGCGCTGTTAATCAATATGATGCAACTTATAAACTCGCAACGGTTCGAACGTAATAGAGTAATCGCCATAGTGAGTGCCAATACCATGTTTCTGTTTATAATATGCCAATATCTCTAATACGTACTCTTCACTTAACTGAACATATTGAGCTAGTTCATATAAGTTATTTACACCGTAATGATGTGATTCTACGATAATACGCAAGGGTAGTGCTGCCTCGTATCCATGACGTCTTGCGTAACTTTCAAACTTACGGTTAATCCATTTAGACTGGTCTAAGATATTCCCATATGTAAGTTTATGATGCGCTAATTCTTCGAAGAGAACCTCTGCTTTGCGTGTTTCGGATAAATCTTTATCTATCAATATTATGCCGTCTTTATAGAAACCACTATACCCATCAGGTAGTGAATGTGTATCTTTAATTTTAATGTGTTCATTCTCAGCGAGTAATTGTTCGTAACGTGACATTAAAACCAATCCCTTTATTTATCTTCGTTTTTAAATCTATCTATTAAACTCATTATGTAATCAACATCTTCTTGTTTAAGTTCACCCTCTAGATGCGCTGCAAGAGTAGTAGGTTCTTTTTCTTTCATTTCTTTAATTCCACTTAATTCATCCAAAGATATATTAAAGTAATCTGATAATGCGCTAGCGTGTTCCATCGAAGGACTTGTAAAACCTTTTTCCCATCTATCTATCGATGCTTTTGAAAATTTAACTTCATATCTTGCATTAAGTCTATCGCTCAATTCTTTTAATGATAAGTTGCGAGATTTTCTTAATTTACTAAGGTTGTCTGAGAAATTAGTCATTTTTTTGTACTCCTTGTTTGTATTTTACAAACTTATTATATAAGTTTGTTCTCATTTTTGCAACACATTTTACAAATTTATTTCTCAAAAATGAAATTTATTTGTTGACACTGAAATATCGAACCTGTATAGTAATCAGTGTAATCTCATAAATGAGACGAAAGAGGTGATTTCAACATGAACAAAATGAGATATCAAAACTTAAGGAATTTCATTGATGAAAGTGAATATTCTCATAAAGACGTAGCTAATATGATTGGCATGAACCCCGCACGCTTTAGTCAAAAGATAAATAGGAATAAAAGTAATTTTACTATCGACGAAGCGAGTGCGATTTGCGATGTATTGAATATTAGTATGGACGATTATTTTTTTAATCATAACGTCTCAAAAATGAAACGAGAACCGCAAAAAACTTAAAGGAGGTCGCTATGAATATACAAGAGGCAACAAAGTTAGCTATGGAAAGAGGTAAACCAATTTATCGCTCATCTGAATTTGAAACATTTAGAAAACCAGGAGACAACTTAGAACTTTTACCTACAAATAGTTATGGATACGTAGTTGTGAAGCCAAGGCAAAAAGCCTTCTATCAATTGTGGCAACCAATGGCAGAAGACTTATTAGCTGATGATTGGGAAGTGGTGGGTCTAAAAAAGAATTAACTTTTTCAATTCATTAATCCTTTTTAGAACTTTATTTAGGTTCTTTGTATAACGATTTTGCATTTCAGCTATAGCTGATGGTTCAAGTATAAATTCCGGATAACCATCCATTGTGGGTTTCGGTGTATTTAAATAACCGTGGTTTGAAAGTTCCATTAAAGCTAAATGAAAATCTTCTGAATTTATACCAATAAAGTAATTATCACGAACACTATGTTCATCTTCAAAATATCTTGCTTCTCTTTTGGTTTTACCATCTTGAATATCGTCTTCATAACAACGATAAAGTTGAAGTAAAACGAACTCGGCTTCATTAGTAAGCACAATATCACCTCCTCATAAGGAGTATAGCAGAAAGATAAATTTATATATTAACCCACAATCGAGCAAACAAATTAAGGAGTGAATAGAATGGACAAACTATTTAAAACAACCCTCCTCATCACAATGGCAGTTGTGACGTGGAAGATTGTAAAAATTGAGAAAAGTTTAAAACCAGAAACACTTACTAGAGTTGTAAACAAAGAAAATGCGAGAAAAGTAAGAGTTAATCTTGGTCTTTTGTAAAGATTTTCTCTAAAGCATCTTTAGCTTCAGCATAAGCAATTGCATACTCACTCGTTAGCTCAATATTAACGGTGCCAGTTTCAGCAATTTGTTGATTAGCTAAGATTTCGGCTTTTAATAAAGCTAAATCATGGGCGCGTTGCTCAATAGATAATTCAGACATAGTTATCACCTCCTTAGGTTGATAACCAAATTATACACAAAAGGAGTGATTTTAATGGAATACATCGGCTTTGCAGACGCAAACGAATTTGTAAAAGTGAGTGGCATTTCTAAGAACGACTTAGAAAAACACGTTTATTCAAATAAAGAGTTTCAACAATCTTGTATGTATCGATTCGGAAAGAATCATAAACGTTACATCGAGATTAAACCAGGAATCGAGTTTATTAAACAAAATATATTGATGTCGGAAACGGCACTTTAGAGGAGGTTTACCGATGAACAAACTACAACTCATTAAAATAGCACTCCTAATCGTCATCTTGGCGGAGGAGATTAGAAGTGCTAGGAATTATAAAAAAGCTATAGGAAAAAAATTTGTTTACCCTAAAAAACAAAATGATGGCATCAGATTAATAAGACATTTTAATGATTTTCGCTAAACAGTCTTTTTCCTAAATTTAAGAAGATAAAATCTTGTTGATATTTTAATGACTCATGCAAAGCAACGGAGTAAATAATCTCGTAAGAAACACTTTCATCAGCATTTTTCTTTAGTTTCTGAAGATTATTTTTGAAATGTTTGCTTTCGCCACCATATAATTCATTAGCTTTATTAACAACTTCATAATAAATCTTTTCGTATTCACTATACAACATGATCAACACCCCCAATCTAACGCAGTAGCGATAAATATATTATACACGAAGGGAGTGGCCGTAATGCCTGAACACATTCAACAAATGTTATTTGATTTCGCATTAGAAAGAGGATATATCGAAAAACTTTTAGAAATGAAAGGAGAGGATGATAAATGAAGTACCTACTAAGCTACATGACGATGTTTATCGCAATGATCATCACATTAATTTTAGGAGGTGGTTTTACAACAATTATAGGCGTTGCAATCTTGACTTTTATCTTTAGCACATTCTTTTGGGAAAAGTGGCTTGAGATAACAAAAAAGACTGATACCCACGCCAATGAGTAACAGTCGAAGATTTTTAAAAATATATGTACTTAAAATTTACAACTAAATAAGGAGGTCGTCAAGTTGAAACACAAATTACTAAAAATTGCTAACGACTTAAATGCATTAATTATCCATAGTAAAGAGAATGTTGAATGTCAATTTGGAACAGGAATTTACGATGACGAAGTCGTCTTATTCTTCTTTCATTACTCAGATGAGTATGAGGCAGAAGTTAAAAACATTATATTCGCTGAATATCACACATCAGAACAACTTCGTGACAAATTCGACTTAGCTAAAAAAGTGATTAAAGGGGAGTGTTTGATTGATGAGTAACATTTACCAAATTAACGATAAATTCTTATCAGTTTTAAACATGGCTGATGAAGATGTTGACCCACAAGTTATACAAGACACACTGGACTCGATTGAATTAGAACTAAACGAAAAAGTAGATAACATTGTTGGACTTAAACGTAGTGTTGATTCAGATGTGGACGCTATAGACAAAGAACTTAAACGTCTACAAGAGTTAAAAAAATCAAAAGTAAAATTTTCAGACCGTTTGAAAGGTTATCTTTCTGACATGCTAGACCAACGCCAATTAGATAACTACAGAACATCTAAGAATTACATTTACAAACGTAAAAATGGTGCGAGTAAAGATGTAGTAGATGAATCTAAAATACCTAAAGAATACTGGGTTTCACAAGCGCCTAAACTAAATTCAAAAATGCTAACTGATGACTTAAAGGCAGGTAAAGAAATACCAGGTGCGCAACTAAAACAAACAGTTAGTCTGGTGGTGAAGTAGATGGCTGAAAAAAACAATAAACAAATTGATATCTTTAAAGAATTAGGTATTGAACAAATCAATGAAAATATTCAAAAGTATTATTCAATTATGGCATACGGTAAATCAGGAACCGGCAAAACGACTTTAGCAACTAGAGAAAACAATGCTTTTATTATAGATGTTCATGAAGATGGGACTAGAGTTACCAAAAAAGGATTTGTTAAGAAAGTTGATAGTTATAATTCTTTTAGAAAAATAGTAGCTAATATAGACAAAATAATCGAAGAAGCACGAAACAGAGGCATACCAGTAGATGTAGTTGTGATTGAAACTGCACAAAAATTAAGAGATATAACATTAGCCCATGTATTACAAATAAACGCTGTGCCTAAAGCTAGAATTCAAGATTATGGAGAAACGTCGAAACTCATTGTTAATTCAATTAGACATTTATTAAAACTAAAAGATAAATTGGGTTTCCACGTTGTTATAACAGGACATGAAGGGCTTAATTCAGAAGATAAAGACGAAAACGGAAACATTATAAATCCTAGAATATCAATCGAAGTACAAGCTGCAATACACAATAATTTAGTAACACAATTTGACATTATAGGTCATACGTTTATAGAAGATCACACCGATGAAGATGGTAATTCAACACATGATTATGTTTTTTCGGTTGAGCCATCTAATTTATATACAACGAAAGTCAGACACAATCCAGAAATAACAATAAACAACCCAAACATTAAGAATGCTTCGATTTCAAAAATTGTAGATATGGCACAAAACGGAAATTAAAAATTATAAATAAAAAGGACGGTAATCAATTATGAAAATTTCAGGACAAGCTCAATATATTAAAGAAACAAATCAAGAAAAGTTCTATAACGGTACAACAGGTTTTCAAGCTGGAGAATTCACAGTAAAAGTTAAAAATATTGAATTTAATGATAGAGAGAATAGATATTTTACAATCGTATTCGAAAATGATGAAGGTAAACAATACAAACACAATCAATTTGTTCCACCTTACAAATATGATTTCCAAGAAAAACAATTGATAGAACTACTAACTAGATTAGGCATTAAATTAAATCTTCCAAGTTTAGACTTTGATACTAACGAATTAATTGGAAAACCATGTCATTTAGTTTTGAAATGGAAATTCAATAAAGATGAAGGTAAATATTTCACTGATTTTTCATTTATTAAACCTTACAAAAATGGAGAAGGAATAATTAATAAACCGATCCCTAAAACCGAAAAGCAAAAAGCTGAAGAGAAAAGCAATTCACAACAAACGCCAATGACAAGCCAAGATAACCCGTTTGGTAACAATGACCCATTAGGTTATGAAGATGATTTAGCATTCTAGGATGTGATTAAATGCAACGCATTACAAGATACCAGAAAGATAACGACGGTACATACTCCGTCGTTGCCACTGGTGTTGAACTAGAGCAAAGTCATATAGATTTATTAGATAACGGTTACTCACTTAATGCAGATATAGAAGTTCCAGACCACGAAAAGATAACTCATAAACAACGCAGAACAATTTTCTTATTATGCGAAGATATTGAATTACATTTAGGTCAACCTAAAGAAGCTATGAGGCAAGATTTTCAATTCGAATTAGAAATAATGAATGGCTATGATCCTATTAGTTTAAAGAATTGTTCTAAAAAAATAGCTAGAGAGTTAATTGAATTGATTATTGCTTTTATGTTTCATCATCAAGTTCCTATGAGATTAAAGACAAGTAAGTTGATGAAAGAAGACAAGAGTTATCTTTACTGGGCTACTATCAACAGAAATTGTGTAATATGTGGTAAGCCAAAGGCTGAACTTGCACATTATCACGCAGTAGGTCGAGGACGTAACAGACGCAAGATTAATCATATAGGCAATCAAGTATTAGCACTATGTCCTAATCACCACAGAGAACAACATCAAATAGGTATAGACAGTTTCAACGAGAAATACAAATTACATGACAGTTGGGTGGATGTGGATAGTCGGCTCAACCAAATGTTGAAAGGAGAACGGATTAAGTGAGCGAAAGAAAAAGTTTATCTAACAAAACAAGATTTGAAATATTTAAAAGAGATAATTTCACTTGTCAATATTGCGGAAAATCAGCGCCTGAAGTTGTATTGAACGTAGACCATATAGAACCAGTTTCTAAAGGTGGTTCAAACGATATATCTAACCTCATCACTTCATGTTTCGAGTGTAATAACGGAAAAGGAAACAAAAAACTAAGTGATAAATCTGAATTAGAAAAACAACATAACGAATTGATTTTATTGAATGAACGTAAAAAACAACTAGAACAAATGATGGAATGGAAGAAAGAATTGATTAATTTAGATAATCATAAAGTAGATATGTTAACCGAATATATTGAAGAAACTCTATCAACAAGAATAACGGAAGTAGGTAAGAAAAAACTAAAACGCTGGTTAATGAAGTATGATTTTAAAGATTTAGTCTATGCTACTGATAAAGCTTTTGCAGCCTATGAAGAATCTGATAGTAATATTGTATTCGATAAAATCGAAAAAATTGCTTACTATGAAAAACACCCAGTAGCAGAATACATTAAAAAAAGTAGTTATATAAGAGGAATCTTCAAAAACAGAAACATTTTTTATAGAGATTTTGAGTTAAAAGAGATTATGAGAATATGGAGCGAAAATTTTGATAGTTTTGATATTCCTATTGATGTAGCTAAACAAACTAAAACTTATAAGGTCTTCGAGGAGGAATTGTTATATCAGATTGATGAGGTGATCAGAAATGGGGAAGCATAGATTTGTTAATGTAGAATTTTGGCAAGACGCTTTTGTTTTAGACCTCACCCCAGAAGAAAAGTATTTTTACTTGTATATCATGACTAACAGCAAAACTTCTCAATGTGGAATATACGAATTACCATATAGGGTTATTGAGTTAGAAACTGGATATAATCGCGAAACTGTAGAAAAGCTATTAAACAGATTCGTAGAATACGGAAAGATAAAATATTCAAAGAATACAAAAGAACTTTTTATATTAAATTGGGCTAAGTTTAATTGGAATAATTCGGAAAAAGTTGTTAACCGTATCAAACAAGAATTAGACAATGTAAAAGAAATTAGCTTTATTGAACAATATTTAGACTATGTGAATAGTTTAGAAAAAAATACCTCTCACATAGACTATCCATACAGTATAGATAGTCTATGGAATAAAGAAAAAGAAAAAGAAAAAGGAAAGAAAAAAGAAAGGAAAGAAGAATATATACCTTTTGAAAATATAGTAGACTATCTCAATTTGAAAACTGGAAAACATTATAAACATTCTACTGGTAAAACTAAAAGATGTATAGAAGCTCGGTGGAACGAAGGGTTTACAGAAAACGAATTTAGGAAGGTCATAGATAATATGACTTCACAATGGTTAAACGACGAAAAAATGAATCAGTATCTAAGACCCGAAACGTTATTCGGTACTAAGTTTGAGGGTTACCTTAATCAAGAGTTACAACCTAGTGGCGTAGATCAACTTGAAAGAATGAAATACGACCCTAGCTACTGGGATTAGGAGTGATTGAATGCAATCGATGGAAAGCCTAGCCAGAAACATAAAGCCCAATAAAAACATCGTAGAAGAACAACACAACCTTAAATGTAGTAAATGTGGGAACACATACGACTATTACAAATTTAGTAACGGTCATGAGTTCAGACATGGCTGTGACTGTTCAATGATACAAGCTGGTAAAGAAGCAGAGAAAAAACGTAAGCAAAAATATATAAATAATATCTTCAATCAATCTACTGTAAACGGTTCGCTAAGAGATGCAACAGTAAATAATTACCAACCTCAGAACGAAAAGCAAGTATACGCTAAAAAAACAGCTATAGAGTACGTCAAAACATTCTCGGTAGATAAACCTAAGTCTTTAATCTTACAAGGCTCATACGGTACCGGAAAAAGCCATATAGCGTATGCCATAGCTAAAGCAATTAAAAACGAAGGATATTCAGTGGCTTTTATGCACATTCCAATGTTAATGGAGCGTATTAAAGCGACTTACAACAAAAATGCGACTGAGACGACAGACGAACTCGTTAAGTTATTAAGTAATATAGATTTGCTTGTACTTGATGATGTAGGCGTAGAAAACACAGAACATACACTCAATAAGCTATTTAGCATAGTAGATAACAGAGTAGGCAAAAATAACATCTTTACTACTAACTTTAGTGATAAACACTTAAATCAAGATATGAATTGGCAGCGTATCAATTCAAGAATGAAACATAACGCTAGAACAGTAAAAGTGCTAGGCGATGACTTTAGGGAGCGTGACGCATGGTAACAAAAGAAAACATCATAGAGATATTGAAATGCAGTGATCTGTATGCTCAAAAGATGATTGATTGGGCGAAAGATGATGAGGAACTAAACAACTTAATCAATAGAAAGTTAGAAGAAAAAGCATACAGACAACCGATTGTGGAGGTGTAGTGATGGGACTACGTGAGGGATATAAAGACAAATATTACTTATATACCATAGACGGTTGGAAAATGTGCAGTGTCATACCTTTAGCAGAAGATACGTTCAATATCGGCAACTATGCAGGTATGCACTTTCAAAAAGTTTTTAATGACAATGTTAATACAACTTACATCGTGTGGAGGAGATAGAGTGAATGTGAGAGAGGAAACGTTTACGGTTCACGCTACAGTTGAAATCAAGTGCGATTACACCAGAGAACTTACAAACCAGATGGACATCGAGGAAGAAAAAGAGAAATTACTTGATGTGATTGCGGAGAACCCAGAAAAAGAATTGATGAACGAGAACTTTGAATTTATAGATTTAGTTGAGGTGGACTAAATGAAAAACATTAGAGTAGGTAAACAAACTTTTGTGATGACTGAAAAAGATGAAATGAAAATGAAAGAAAGTGGAATAAACATGTTCTCTTTGAGACAAAGAATAAATAAGGGCTGGGATTTTTACGACGCAATTGAAGCGCCAGTCGGTATGCGTCGCAAAGAGTGGAATGCACTAAAAAGAATGGAACGAGTCGAAAGTTTAAAAGAACGTATCCAAAGACGAAGAATGGAAGAACTAAGACGTAAGAAACCTCACTTGTTCAACGTGCCTCAAAAACACGGTAGGGGTAAGTGGTGCAGTCATTTAATGGAAAACGATATTTTTCCTAAAAAGGTGGCGAGATAGATGGAATTACACAAATTAAATAAAGGTGATGATATTTGGTTTAAATACCCTAACGCTACAAACTCATTCCCAGCAGTTGTGGAAGAGTTCCACTATAACTTTAATGGCGAACCTTATTTAACCGTGTTGGTAGGTAGTGAGCGTGTAAAGATTGATGATAGATACGACATAGTAAAGGTGTGAATTAGATGGCAGAAGTAACTAAGGAACAATTATTAGAATTCATTAGAAACAATGACTTAGATTTAGACGAAAGCTATCCACGTAGTGATTGGTGGAAATTTAGAAATGAACGTGACGCTTATAAGAAACAACGTGATGAACTCATCAATGATATGGCAGAAGTGAAAAGGAAAGCAGAGGCGTGGGATAAGTTAAAGGAATACGTATTAGACAAAAATGAGACCTTTATTGATAGAAAAGATTATGCACAAAGTCCACAACAATTTGAACGCTTTGAAAACTTATTAACTGCATTTAAAGTTATAAAAACTAAAATGAACGATTTGGAGCGTGGTAGTGATGAGTAATACATTAACAGGGACATCTTTATCGGGAACATCGTTGACGAGAAAAAGAGTGATTAATGATTATTATGCAACACCACCAGAAAGCACTTTAAAATTACTGGATTTTGAAGATTTTAAAGGAGATATACTTGAACCATGCTGTGGTGAAGGGCATATATCTGAAGTGTTGAAATCAAGGGGGCACACAGTCCATTCAAATGACATTATAAATCGAGGATACGGTGAAACGTACAAAGATTTTTTGAATGACGACTTTGAGAAAGTTGATAATATTATAACAAATCCACCATATAAATATGCGAAAGAATTCATTGAGAAAGCGCTAGAGACTTCAAACAATAAAGTTGCTATGTTTTGTAAAATCCAGTTATTAGAAGGTGTTTCGCGTTACGAACTATTTAAAAACTCACCGTTGAAAACGGTATACGTATTCACAAAAAGACAAAATCCATTGAGGAATGGTAATCCAGTAGATGAAAACGGCAAAAAATGGGCTAGTACAATGTGTTTTGCATGGTTTGTATTTGAACACGGATATAAAGGAAAACCAACAATAGAATGGATAAAGTAATTAAGGAGGAACAATAAATGACAAATACATTAGAAATTAAATTATTATCAGAAAACGCGACTATGCCGAAGAGAGCAAATTCTACAGATAGTGGGTTAGATTTGTATGTATCAGAAACAACAACAATTAAAGCAGGAGAAACAAAAGCAGTTAAAACTGACGTAGCTATTAATTTAACTCATGGATATGAAGCACAAGTGAGACCTAGATCAGGTAATTCACTTAAAACTAAATTACGTGTAGCACTAGGAACAATAGACAAAACATATCATAAAGAAATAGGTATCATCACAGACAATATAGGTGATGAAGATATCACAGTGGAAAAAGGCGAAAGACTAGCACAGTTAGTTGTAGCACCAGTTGTATATCCTACACCCAAAGAAGTTAAGGAGTTTGAAAATGAAAGTGACAGAGGCGCATATGGAAGTACAGGAGAATAAAGATATAGTAGAAAAAGTAAAAGAGGTGTTAGGGAAATGATAGGGCTTATCAAAGAACTTACAGATACATTTAGTATGAGCGAATGGAATGTAGTGTGGATTGACGATGAAGGGAAGTCTCATGGTAAAAGATTTTATTGGAAAACAGAAGCCAGAGAGTTTTATGACAGTTTACCATATTATCAAAAACGATTAGAAAGAGTAGGTTGGTGATACCATGCCACAATTCTTAATCAGAGAATTTACGGATAGCACAGGTCATATCCACACAAACATTGAGAAAGCGCGCACAAACGAAACTCTCTCTATTGTGGAGGCAGAGAGTAAAGAACAGGCAATTAATAAAATTAAGGAGTGAACAGAATGGTTAAACGCATATTAAAGATATGGTTTACTATCGCAGTGTATGAGTTAGGTAAGTGGTTGGGTAGAGAGTTGTATTACAAGTTAAGTGCGAATGATGAAGTGGATAAGGCGCCGAATGATTATGCGAATGAAAGTGACCAATATGATATTAACGGAGTAAGACGATGACAGGTTGGATTGTACTTATACCTATCGTTTACATCATTTGGATTGTAGTTAAGTCGGAGGAGGGTAAGAAGTGATAACAATTGAAAAACACGATATAAAAAAGCTAGAAGAATATATTAAGCACGTAGAACGGTACAGAAAAGAAATGAAAATCTGTGAGTATGAAATTTTGGAAAATCATGAGCCTGAAAACATCGGCGCAGGTAAAAGTAATTTGCCGGGTAATCCAGTTGAAAGAGAATCTGTTAAGAAGTTAAGTAACAAGAGATATAACACGTTAAGGAACATTGTCAACGGTGTGGATAAACTTGTAAATGAGGCAGATGAAGATACACTTGATCTAATTAATAAAAGATATTGGGAGTGTCCTATTGGTTGTTATCACTGGGAGGACTTAGCGGCATACTTCGGAACAAATAAAACTAGCATTTTACGTAGACGTGACGCAATGATTGAAAAACTAGCCAATTACATAGGCTATGTTTAAGTGGACTTTTGACATATATAAGTCCTCTGAAAAACGAGTTATTATGATATTGTGAAGATTAACGCTTCACAGTATAATTCACCCTTATTAGATATAAGTCTTAAACCTTTCTAACATTTTTACTCCTTGAAAAAATGTATTGAGTTATTATTTTCTCCTAAGTAGCCTATCCGAAAGACAATTCGGGTAGGTTTTTGTATGTTAAAAAATAAACTAAAGAGCATATCGTGAGAGTTGGTGATATATGAGATGACAAAAATGCAAAATAATGCAACATTTGGAGCGTATTTGGAATTGACTAAAAAACAACAAGAGTACATACGCATCAAGAATGAGATGAGTTTAAGTGATGGTGAAATCGCTGCTGAAATTGATGTTAACCGTTCAACTATATCGCGGTGGAAACATGACAATAAATTTAGAGAAGGTCTTAAAGGTTATCAAGTTGAATACTTATCTAATCAAGTACCTAAGGCATTACAAACTATGATTAATCTTTTAGATGCTAAAAGTGAATTGGTTAGATTTCAAGCTTCGAAAGATATATTGGACCGTTCAGGATATACACCGGTAGACAAACAAGAGTTAGAAGTCACTACCCCTAATATTATTAACAATATACCGTTAGAGGATTAACTGTGGATATTAAATTAGATGAAATCGTCGGTGGTGGCTATAACAAATTCTTTAACAACAAAAACTTTTATCGTGTAGTTAAAGGTTCTAGGGGTAGCAAGAAATCAAAAACAACTGCACTTAATTTTATCTTTAGAATTATGCAATACAGTTGGTCTAACTTGCTTGTTGTAAGACGTTTTAGCAACACTAACAAACAATCGACATACACAGATTTACGTTGGGCTACCAATAGACTAGGAGTTAAACACTTATTCAAATTTAATGACAGTTTGCCAGAGATAACATACAAACCCACTGGCCAGAAGATATTATTTAGAGGATTGGATGATCCGTTGAAAATAACTTCTATCACTGTAGAGAACGGCATACTTTGCTGGGCTTGGTTTGAGGAAACTTATCAGATAGAAACCTTTGATAAGTTCAGTACAGTAGTTGAATCTATACGTGGTTCTGTGGATGATCCAGAGTTCTTTAAGCAAATCACTATAACGTTCAACCCTTGGAGTGAGCGTCACTGGCTTAAACCTACATTCTTTGATGAAGATACTAAGCTAAACAACACATTCTCATACACGACGACCTATCGAGTAAATGAATGGCTTGATGAGGTTGATATTGCACGTTATGAGGACTTGTATAGAACTAATCCGAGACGTGCAAGGATTGTATGTGATGGAGAGTGGGGCGTTGCTGAGGGGCTTGTGTTTGATAATTTCGAAGTGAAAGAGTTTGATTGGTTAAAAGTGTACAAACGAACTCAAGAGAAAGCGCACGGAAGCGATTTTGGGTTTACTCACGACCCGACAACATTAATCAGCACCGTTGTGGACATAAAGAATAGAGAATTATGGATATATGACGAACACTATGAAAAAGGTATGCTCACTGATGAGATATATCAAATGTATGTAGATAAAGGATATAAAGATGCGCTTATTGTTGCAGATAGTGCTGAGAAACGTTTGATTGCAGAGATTAAGCGTAAAGGTATTCCTAACATTAAACCATCAATTAAAGGTCAAGGGTCTATTATGCAAGGTGTTCAATTTATACAAGGATTCAAAATATACGTACATCCATCTTGTGAACATACGATAGAAGAATTAAACACTTACACGTTTGACCAAGACAAAGAAGGTAACTGGCTAAACCAACCTATCGACAGAAACAACCATTTGCTCGATGGATTACGCTATTCCCTAGAACGTTTCCATTTCCCTAGAAATAACAGAACGAACGTCAATATTAAGAAGAATATTAGCCGAGCAAAGGCAATGGGCTTATAAAGGAGGTAACACATGGCACACGTAAACAATTTCGAAAGAGATATCGAACGACGACAAATGCGCGATGAAATATACAGACGCGACGCAGTTGAAACGTACAAATACGATGGCACAGTACAAGACTTGTTAGATAACCCTAACGATATCAGTGACTTCATTCGTCATCATTTAGAGGCGCAAGTTCCAAGATTACAAATGTTAGATGATTATTATCAAGGTTTAAACTTTAACATCATGCGTAACAAACGTCGGAGAGAAAAACACTTAGCAGATAATAGAGCGGCACACGATTTTGCTTCATATATCACTGACTTTATTAATGGTTATTGCTTCGGACATGCAATACAAGTGCAATCAGAAAAAGAGATGACACAAAGTAAATTAAATGAGTTACACAGTCTTAACGATGTAGATAGTCACAATCGCTCTTTAGGTTTAGACTTGTCTATCTTTGGTAGAGCTTATGAATACATTATACGTAACCAAGAAGATGAGGTTAGATTTTACAAATCAGATCCACGCAATACTTTTGTTATATATGATACCAGCGTAGAGAAGAATAGTTTGATGGCTATTAGATATTGGAAGGTATCAACAGAAGATAGCGTAGAGTTAACGGAAGTTGAAAGTAACATTTACTATGTTGATGTTATTACAGATAAAGCAACATACTTCTATGAGGCAAACAGTGTAACTAACTTAGAGCTGTCCGAGCGAAAACCACCAGAGGCACATTCATTCGGTAAAGTTACTATTACAGAGTTCAGTAACAATGAAAAACGTAGAGGAGACTTTGAGAAGGTTATTCCCCTTATTGACTTATATGATGAAGCGCAATCAGATACAGCTAACTATATGAGTGATTTAAACGATGCAATGTTGTTAATTAAAGGTAACGTTGATTTAAACGAAGAGGTAGCAACTTTACAGAAAGAAGCGAATGTATTCCATTTAGCACCTCCTGAATACGCAACAGTGGACGACAAAGTCACTGAAGGTAATGTAGACGCTCAATATATCTACAAGCAATATGATGTAAGTGGTGTTGAATCATATAAAACAAGAATTGCTAAAGATATTCATACACTTACTAACACACCAGATATGAGCGACGAGAATTTTGCTGGTCAGACCTCTGGTGAGGCCATGAAATATAAGCTATTTGGTTTAGAACAACGTACAGCAATCAAAGAAGGATTGTTCCGAAAGGGATTGGTTAGACGTTACAAGTTAGTCGGAGAAATCATGGGCGTGAATAGAGAGATAGACAAAGATAATCTCAAAGATTTAGTATTTACGTTCACTCGAAACTTACCTAAGTCAATTACAGAAGAAATGCAAATGTACATGAGTGCTGGTGGAGAAATTAGCCAACAAACACTGATGTCTCTTGTATCTTTCATAGACAATCCGCAAGATGAAGTCAAACGTATCGAGAAAGAACAAGAAGAAAAAATTAAGCACTCTGATAGTTTGATGTACAACGAACAAGATCCTGACAATGAACCTAACAACTCCAATCAACCTATTGAGGAGTGATGATCTATGACTTATTGGGATAAAAGAGCTCAAGAGATTATTGAAGATGAAACGTTGAGTGATAAGGAAATAAGCCAAGAGATTGAACGCATTGTTAACAACATGATTGACGATATAGAGAATGAGATATCTAAGTTCTATGTAAAATACGCAGACAGTGAAGGTATTAGTATTTCAGAAGCTAAAAAGAAAATTGATAACTTCGACGTTCAATCTTTTGCTAATAAAGCGAAATCATACGTTAAAAACAATGACTTTAGCGATAGAGCGAACAGAGAACTTAAACAATACAACACAGCGATGTATGTGAATAGAGAGAAGTTACTTAAAGCACAGTTAGGGCTCATTGTAACGTACTCATACGCTCGTATAGAGCAATCTATTTATAATTACATGGAATCGTCCTATTATCGCTCTCTTGAGCAACAAGCAGGTATTTTAGGCGAAACAATACATGTATCACTCAACGATGTAAAAACGATAGTTACTGCTCCATTTCAAAACTCTAACTGGTCACGTCGTTTATGGCGTGATATGAAAGTAGTTAGACACCATGTTGAGAAAGCGACAAGTCAAGTATTACTTAGAGGTCGCCATCCTTACGAATTCGTAAAAGAATTTAGAAAAGAAACTGGCAATAGTACGTATGAGATAAGACGTTTACTCATAACAGAAACTGCTAGAGTGCAAACGTTAGCTGCAAAGCGTCATATGTTAGAACAACATGGACCTGACGCAGAATATGAATATCACGCTAAGATTGATGGTAAGACAACAAAGACGTGCAGAGGATTAAACAAAAAAGTTTTCAAAGTTAAAGATATGCAACCTGGTGTAAACGCTCCGCCTATGCATCCTTTTTGTCGGAGTTCTGTCGCGCCACACATCAATCCTGATTGGCGTGATAAGTTCTTTGAAGAGCGCGAAGGAAGATATTTCGGAGGCGTTGTTAAGTGATTAAAAGGAGGTGTTGTAAATGCCAGATGATAATAATCTTACAAATACACCGCCAGTTACTAATGAAGGTGTAGCAGAAGAAATTGTAGATAATTCCATAGGCGACTATGAAGATGCTGATTGGGAAGAAGAAGAAGTCATCGATACAGACTTTAGCGATGAAGAAGATTCAGAATATGAAGATGACTTTATGGATCCAGACGACGAAGAATTTGAAGAAGAGAATTGGGAAGAAGATTACGATTTTTCAGATGACTTTGATCAAGAAGATTTAGATTTCTTAGAGGGACTTGGTGGTCCTGGAGATGAAATAGAAGAAGAGTACGAAGAGGATTACGAAACAGAAGAAGGTCTTTATGATGTAACTGAACTTGATGGTGACACAATCGATGAGTATGACAAGTACGATGAAAGTTACTTGCAAGATAGATTAGATGATGTGTATGACGAATACAATCAGATATTTAATAAAGAGCCTTCTGACATCATTAAAGATAGTATGACAACACAAGAAAAAATAGACAAAATTGTTGATGCAATTCAAGAGGGTGGTAGTGGTGTATAACGAACGTATTGCTGCAGCTCTTGAAGGCATTCACAAAGAACTCAAGCGTCTGAATGACACAAACCCTAGTAACCGAGCACAAGCGAAACCTAAGCAAGATAAAAAGAAATCATTTGAACCAAAGAATTTTATTTAAACTATGACCTAAGTAAGTCATTAAACTGCTAATAACGTAATCAACTGGATTAATACAATGTAATAAACATAGATATCAGCACACTTTATTGGGCTTAATTGCACTATAATGGGTGCTTTTTTTATGCGTAAAATCATTTGTATTAGGACTGTTTGAAAGGACGATATAAATGAATGAAATTAAACGATTAAAGCTAAATTTACAGCATTTCGCTGAAGATGATTCAAACAATAACCAAGAAACAGAAGAAACAAAGGAAAATAGTCAAAACAGTGATGACAAAAAGGTTTTTGAATTAACTCAAAGCGAGTTGGATAGTCAAAAACATAAAGCTGTAAATACAGCACTAGCAAATCAAGAGAAAAAATTCGAACAAAGGTTAAAAGAAGCTGTTGAAAATGCGCGTTCTGAAGGCGAAAGCTACGCTAAGTTAACTGAAAAAGAGAAGAAAGACAAAGAATTTGAGAAACGCGAACAAGCCTTAGCAGAAAAGGAAAAGGAATTCAGATTACGTGAACTCAAAGCTGATGTGGAGAATGACCTTAAAGACAAAGGTTTACCTACTTCATTTGCAGAGTCACTAATCCATTTGGAAGATAACGAAAAAATCAATGAAGTTGTCAACGCGATTAAGGAAGATTTCGACAGAGCAGTTCAAGAACAAGTAAAAGAAGCTACTCGTCAATCAACGCCGTCTGGACAACGAAGTGATGTATCTAGTAACAAAAAGACAAGCGATAGTTTTGCAGAAATAGCAAGACAAAATAGAATAATTCAATAAATTGGAGGCATTATAAATGGCAAACGTAAAACCACAAAATTTCAATCCAGATAATGTAATGATGCATGAGCACAAAGAAGGGGAATTATTAAACGATTTCAACGAGCCTATTCTTTTAGATGTATTACAAAACTCTAAAATCATGCAATTAGGTAAATACCAAGATATGGGCGGAAAGTCAGAGAAAAAGTTCACTTACTGGGCAGATAAACCAGGCGCTTACTGGGTAGGAGAAGGTCAAAAAATCCAAACTTCTAAACCTAGCTTACTTGAGGCGTCTATGCGTTCTCATAAATTAGGTGTTATCATCGTTGCTTCTCGTGAATACTTAAACTACACTTACTCTCGTTTCTTCGAAGCAATGAAACCTCAAATTGCTGAACAGTTCTATAAAAAGTTTGACGAAGCAGGTTTATTAAATGTAGATAATCCATTCAAACAATCAGTAGAACAATCAGCTACTGCAGCTAACAATGTAGTAAAAGGTGATATCACTTTAAAAAATATCTTTGCTTTAGAGGACACTTTATTAGAAGATGATGTTGAAGCTAACGCTTTCTTATCTAAAACACAAAATCGCACTGCATTACGTGGAGTTCGTGATGAAGATACTAAAGAAAGCTATTATGACCGTGCTAACAACACACTAGACGGACTACCAGTTGTTGACCTTAAATCAGATCAATTTAAAAAAGGCGACTTATACGCTGGGGACTTCAACAAAGTGTTCTACGGAATTCCTTACAACATGTCTTACAAAATTTCAGAAGATGGTCAATTATCAACTGTACAAAATGCTGACGGCTCACCAGTAAACTTATTCGAACAAGAATTAATTGCTTTACGTGTAACTATGGATGTTGCATTCCATATTGCAGATGACAAAGCATTCGCTAAATTAACAGCTGGTACTGCTTCAACTGGTGGAAATACTGAAACCGTATAATTAATCTAGGAGGTCTTACAATGGCTTATTCTTACAAAGTAGTTCGACCGTTCGTAGATAAAGAAGATGGTAAAGAATATAAAGTAGGAGATGAATTCTCCACTGATATTACTAATGAACGTATCGAACAACTATTCCATAAACAAAACGTATATAACGAGCAATATATCGCTTTAGATGTTGATGCTAAAGCAACAAAAGCTGAATTGTTAGAAATAGCTAAAAAACATGGCGTAGACGTATCTAAGGACGATACAAAAGCGGTAATTATAAAAACGTTGGAGGGATAACATGGCTACATTAAAAAATGTAAAAATGTTACTCTCTATCGATGATGATAAGCAAGATGAACTACTCAAAATAATCATAAACAATACAGAAAAGCGTTTGGTTAGTTTGCTTCCTATCGATATAGAAGAAGTTCCAGAACGATTGGAATACATTATCGAAGAAGTATCAGTCAAACGCTTTAATCGTGTTGGCGCCGAAGGAATGACGCAAGAAAGTATTGATGGACGTTCTAATACTTTTCAAAGTAATGATTTTGATGAGTATATGGATGTTATTGATGCTTTGTTTCCAAAAGAGACAAGTAAACGTGGTAGAGGTGTTTTCTATTGAGATACAACAAGCGCGTTTCATTTTCTAAGGAAACAAAAGGCAGTTACAACCCTAAAACAAGTAAGTACGATGTTAAGGAACAAGTGTACAACGAAGTTCCTTGTAACGTTTCTCCTTTATCCCCGCAACGTACTAATCTTGAGTATGGAGATGTAACCAAAGATATTAACGTCATTCGCTTAAATGGTCGTTTTGAACCAAAAGTGACTCATGCTTATATCAAAGATTCAAAGTACATTATCACTAAACGTATCGACTATGAACATGACACTGTATTCTATGCTGAGGAGGTTAAATAGTGGCTGGAGATATCGATGCTCTAATTAGAAAGCTAGATCGAATGCACAGTAGCATTGATGATGACATTGACGAAGTTCTCAAAAACAATGCTGGCGAGTTTGCTAAAGATACTGTTGTGAGTGCTAAGTCAGTAATGAATAAAGGTTACTGGACAGGAAATTTAGCTAGAATGATCAGAGATACAAAAATTGGCGATATGAAGTATGCTATTACCTCTAATGCAGGATATAGTTCGTTCCTTGAATATGGTACGCGTTACATGGCTCCTGAAACGTTTATGTTCCCTGTTTATGAAAGATACACTCGAAAAGTCAGAGAGGACCTCGAGAAATTAATAAACGGTAAAACGGGGGGCATGTAATGAAACAATCAGCTAAACTTCAACTATTCAATTACTTATACGAAAAATTTAGTGAACTTGGTGTCCCTGTTATTGAAACAAAAGAGTTAAATCAAGAGTTGCCTTATCCCTTCATCGCTATTCAAACTACTACAGATAGCATGAACGTATTAACTTTTGACAGTTTCGGTGGTAATCCTACTGCTACTGTTCATTTGTGGGGATTAGATGATGATAAAGGGATAAACGATAACTTGCTTATGCAAGCTCAAAATATCATGTTAGATGATATTCAACTCGATGGTTTTAGTTTGTTTAATCCACAGTTAGATATCAACGAAGCTATCGAAATAGAAAGTAATCAAGCATTATCACATATAACAATAAATATTGAATACACAAGTCATTAATTGGCTTGTTTTTTTATACAATTTTTTAGGAGGGCAAAACCTATGGCAATTAAACAAGGTACTGATGAGTTAGTCTTGATTCGTAAGGCTGGCGATAAAAAAGATGCAAATAAAGTAATGTGGGTAACAGAATTAGAACGCGAAACTGAAAAAGATAGAGATACAGAAGCCACAGTTGATGGTCCTGTTAACTCCGGAGGTACTTTAGAGTCTACTGTAACTATCACTTGCTACATGAACCAAGATGATACGTTATGCGATGAAATCGAGGACGCTACAGAAGAAGATGTACCATATGAATTATGGGTAATTAACAAAAAAGTGAAAAATTCGGAAGGTAAATACAAAGCTGAATATCGTCAAGGTTATTGGAATAGTATTGACCGTACAAATGACGCTGATGATATCGCAGAATTTGAAACAGAATTTGGCGTATATCTCAAAAAGAAACGTGGATGGGCTACTTTACCAGAACAAATCGAGAAAAACAAAGCAGCTTATGGCTTCCACGATACTGTTGCTGCAGATCCTGCGAACGATGGTCTTGCTTCAGAAGATATCCCACAACCTAACCAACCTAGCACAGTAGAAAGTGTATAACAATGAGGGCTTCAAAGCCCTCTTTTCTTTTTGACTAATAAAATAAAGTGAGGTAATTAAAAATATGGAAATCAAATTTAACGGTAAAACAATCGAATTATCATTTGGATTAAAGTTCTTAAACATCATTGATAAAGAAATGGGAATGGAAGCTGAACAAGTTAACTTTGGTAAAGGTACAGAAATGTTAGTACCTGCATTAGAAAGCCACAGTGTAGTAGATGTTGCAAAAGTGATTAAAGCTGCAACAGCACAAGAAAAAGGCGCTCCTAAAACAGAAAAAGACTTAGAAGAAGTTGTTGAGAATGTTATTGAAAATACAGGACTTGAAGAATTTTGTAACCAAGTTATCGAGGAACTGGGAAAGCGTGTTTTAACCCAAAACCTCGTTCCGAAAAAATACAAAAAGAACAGCAAGAAGTAGAGGAAGAACTTTTAACGTTTGATCGTATTGTTATCTTATGCATGAGTAAGCTCAAAATCTATGATTTAGATGTTATAGAGCGAATGACACTTAGAGAGTTTAACTATCGTATGTACGCCTTAGAATATGAACAACTAGATAGAGATATGGATATGTACAAACTAGCATTTGCTATTAGAGACGCGGCTGCGGAGAAAAAGAAACGTGGTGGTAAAAAAGAAGAGACAGAATATCGTTTCAAAAGTGCCGATGATATTATGCACTATCAAGAAAACATTCAACGATTAAACAAAGGCGAACCCGTCAAATTCGCTTCAGAAGCCAAATTTGAGGAAAACAAACCACCTAAAGACTTACTACAACAAATTGCAGAATTAAATAAATAAGGAGGTGGGAACACGTGGCAGAAGCTAATTACAGTATTAAGGCGACAATAGAAGCTAACGCTAAGAAATTTAAAAGTGCTATACAGGCAGCTAAAAATACCGCAGAGCGTTTCAAAGGTACTATGGAGAAGATTAAAGACAATGAAATAGACGCTGATTCATCTGGTGTTAAAAGAGCGGTAGAAAGTGCTAAGTCAGCTATGGAATCATTTAACAACACTAAAGCAGAAGGTAACTTAGATGTCGATATTGATGAAGTTAAATCTAAAGTTGCTATCGCAGAAGAATACGTAAGAAAATTCGACGCTTACAGAGGAGACGCTGAACTTGACGCTAATGTAACGAGCGCAAAAGCTAACATCGAAGAAGCACAAGCATATTTAGAACGCTTTGACGGTTCAACAGCTAATGCACATGCCGATGTGGACGCTAGAAGAGCAATTACAACATTATCAAAGTTACAGATAGACCTAGATGCGTTTGATGGTAACTCTTACAGTGCTCATTTAGATGCAGATGCTACAAAAGCTCGTGTAGCTATAGCAGAAGCTAAGAAGTCGCTCAATAGTTTTGCGAGACAAAAAGCAAAAGCTACTGTCGAAGTTAACGAAGGCGCTGCTGTATCTAAGATTTTAGCACTTAAAGCAATGTTACGTTCAATTCCAAATAAAGTCCATACTAGGCTCGAGGTTGATGGTAAAGGTGCATCGAACGTGCTAAAAACATTTAGAGCAGGTATAGATGATTATAGTAATGCAATGGACCGCCTAGCAAATGACATTCGTACCACAGGAACTGTATTCGGCAATATGATAAAAGGCTCAATGTTATCTAACATATCTTTATTAGTACCTGCAATAGCTTCATTAGTACCTGCGTTAATGGCAGTTATGAACGCAGCAGGTGTGGTTGCTGGTGGTGCTCTAGGAATGGCACAGGCATTTGGTACTGCATATGCTGGTGTTGGTTTATTTGCTGGTATGGCAGTCAGTGCTTTAGACATGCTCAAAAAAGGTACTTTAGAAGCTACAGCAGAAACACAAAGATATCAATCGGCATTAAATAGTTTGCAAAGCGCGTGGGAAGGCATAATTAAACAAAATCAATCTCAAATATTTAATACATTAGCAAATGGTATTGATACTGCAAAAGCTGCATTACAAGGATTAACACCTTTTATCTCTGGAGTGTCAAAAGGCATGGAACAAGCTAGTGCTAAAATGCTTGATTGGGTTAAAAACTCACAAGTTGCACAAAGTTTCTTTGAAATGATGGGTACAACAGGTGTAAGAATATTCAACAACATGTTAAGTGCAGCAGGTCAATTTGGTAGTGGGATTATTAGTGTTCTCACTCAACTAGCGCCACTTGCTGAGTGGGTTTCAGCTGGATTTAAGAAAATGGGCGCTGCGTTTAACTCGTGGGCTCAATCTACCGAAGGCCAAAATGCTATTAAATCGTTTATTGAATATACAAAACAGAATTTACCGTTAATAGGTCAGATATTTGGTAATACTTTCAAAGGTATATTCAACCTTATGAAAGCATTCGCACCTAATACTCACTCTATTTTAGAATCACTTGCTCAAATGTCTGAGAAATTTGCTTCTTGGAGTGCTACTGTTGCTAAGTCAGACGGATTTAAGAAGTTTATAGCATATGTTCAAGAGAATGGTCCTAAATTACTTCAATTATTAGGTAATTTAGTGATGATTATCATTAATGTCGCAACTGCAATGGCGCCTCTAGCGTCAGTAGTTTTAAACGTAGCTCTAGCTGTAACTGATTTCATCAAGAATCTTACTGCAGCTAATCCTATAATCGGAATGATGTTAGGTATATTAGCCACACTAGGTGGCGCGTTTATGGCCCTTTATCCGGCTATTCAGTTTGTTATAAGAGTTATTGGCCCATTATTCGAATTATTAGGTGGTTTTAGCGGCATAGCTAGCATTATAACAGGAGCTGTCGAAGGTATAGGCGCAGCATTTGCATTTCTAACTGGTCCAGTTGGCATTATTATTGGTTTGGTTGCTGCAGTAATCGCTATATTCGTTGCTTTATGGAACTCATCATCGGTATTACGTAATGCAGTAATAGGAGCATGGAACGCTATTAAAAGTGCTGTTGGAGCAGCAATACAAGCTGTCATCGGTTTCTTAGGAGACCTATTAGGACGTGCTCAAGAAATATTAGCGCCATTAGCACCTATTTTCCAACAAACTTGGAATGATATCGTTTCAATTGTAGAAGCAGCAGTTACAGTTATTGCACCAATGATCAAACAAGCATTTAATACTGTTGTTGCAGTGGTTAAGGTAGCTTGGGAAATTATAAAGGCAGTTATTAAAATTGCGATGGAAGTCATTCTTGGCACTATAACTGCATTTCTTCAGTTATTATCTGGAGATTGGCGCGGTGCTTGGCAAACAATTTCTAAAGCAGGTGCTGAAATCTGGAAAGCTATCGTTGAAATGGCTAAGAATATTTGGGGCATTTTAGGAGATTACTTAAAACAATCATGGCAAAACATTGTAGATGGCTTTAGCGCAATATTTGGTCCATTAGCTAGCATAGCAGGTGCAATTTGGAACGGTATTGTTAACGTTGTTAAAACTGTAGTTACTGGTTTAGTCTCGTTCTTAGCTAATCTATGGACATCTATCGTTAGTATGGCTCAAATGCAATGGAGCATACTTACTACAGTAGCGCAAACTATTTGGAATGCCATCGTCACGGTAATCACAACCGTAGTCACTACTTTAGTTACAATTCTATCTACCATTTGGACGACAATCGTAACTGTAGCGCAGACAATTTGGACGACCCTAGTTACAATAGCACAAACTATTTGGACGGCCATTGTCACAGTGATAACTACAATAATTTCAACTTTAGTTACAATTATTACTACAGTTTGGACGGCAATTGTTACAGTTACACAAACAATTTGGACGGTTCTTGTTACTATCGCACAAACTATTTGGACTGCGATATCAACTGTGGTCATGACTATTGTTAACATCATCGTTACTATCGTTACAACAGCTTGGACAACGATTTCAACTGTAACTTCTACTATATTTGGTGTTATTTCTACCATAGTATCTACTATATGGAATGTTATCAAAGGAATTATACAAGTTGTGTCTGCGATTATCGTTGGTATCGTTACTGGAAATTGGTCGAGATTAAGCGCTATTACAAGTTCTATTATGACTTCGATTTCTTCTTTAATTTCATCTTTATGGAATTTAATTAAAAGCACAATTATAAATGCTGTAATGGGTGCTGTTCATGCAGCAGTTAGCGGATTTATGAATATGCTTAGTTCTATAGGTTCAGCTATGCATGGCATAGTAAGTTCAGTAGTAAATGGATTTATGAATGTGGTCAATACTGTTAGAAATGGCGTTAACAACGCGGTAAATGCTGTTCGTAGCTTTGTCGGTGGTATGATAAGCGCCGGACTTGATTTAATGCATGGATTAGTTAACGGTATTATGAATGGTATGTCTTGGGTAGTTAATGCTGCAAGAAATGTAGCACAAAAAGCCGTAAATGCTGCTAAAAGCGCATTAGGCATTCACTCTCCATCAAAAGTGTTCAAAGGAATTGGTGGTTACACAATGGAAGGTTTCGCTATTGGTATTAATAGTGAAGGAAAAAGTGTGATATCAGGCATGGGTGCAATGGCTCAAAGAGTATCTGATGCTTTTGATCCAAGTCTAAATGTACCAAGTATACAAAGAGACCTTAAGAGTGCGAGCGCATCAGCTAATGCTAATATCACTCATACTCACGAATATAAAACAAATCCATCACAACGCGTTGTAACTGTAAAAATGGATGTTAACAACGACGCTTTAACTCATATTGTCAACGGACAAAATGCAGATAGAGATGCAACATTCACATTCTAGGAGGTCAGGCAATGGATTTAGAAATCAAACAAAAAGATGGAAATAAATATAAGTTGTCTGACTTCGGTTTTCGAGTGAAAGATATTGTCATCGAAAGTCCGGAGATAGAGGACAACTATGAAACAAAAGAAAACACAAGTGGTCGTATGTTACTTAGCAGTCAGTATCGTAAAAGAAAAATTACGATACCCTGCTATGTAGTTAGTACGAAACTTAATGATATACCAAGATTAAGAGATAAATTTTATGATTTGACTGTTAACACCGAGCCCGTTTGGATAAGAGAGCTTAGGTACGCAGAAGAACATAACTACAGTTTTTTACAACCTACTGAAGAAGATTATCAATCATATGACAAATACGGTTATCCAATATTTGATCATAATATGATGAATGATAATTTTTACACTAGTGGTAAACAATATCAGGTTAAATGCTCATCTGTTATAACTCCAGAAAACAAGGATAAAGTTATTAATTTTGATTTAGTTTTCGAAACGATTGAGATACCATTTGCCGAAAGTATAGGAACTTCATTGGACTTAGAAAACAAGCCTAATAAAGCGCTGTGGTCTAATGACATGCTAGTTCCATTTGACGAAGAAAGTGACAAGAGAACTTATACTTTTACTAATTGTTGGAATAACAGTGTTTATTACCACGGAAATGTTCCTAATAATGAGTTTAAACTTTACAAAAAAGTAACAATCATTCTAGGTAAAAGTGTAAGCAGTAAAGAAAGTTTTCAGTTCACATTAGGGAAATCGGATTACATGAAAATTAGTAATATAAACCTTAAAAAAGGCGATAAAATCGTGTATGACGGTGTTCAAACATGGCGTAATGGAACCCCAATCAATCATCGTTGTTCTAATGCACAACCTAAGTTTTATCCTGGTTGGAATGATTTCGCCTTTAACCAACAAGTTAAATCAGTAACGTTCGATATGAAATTTTATTATAAGTAGGTGGTTATTAAATGCCAGTATTATTTAGCCCGATAAGAGGTATAGGAGAGCCAGTCTATGTTACTACAACTACCACATCTAAATTAGGTTCTGAAACAGTTGTACAGTGTAAATTACTTGAAGATAAATATAACTATAACGTTATACGTGGGATTGATAAGCGTTGGTCGTTAACACAACTTACTGGACCTAACGACAAAAGAGAGTATGTTGCTTATATCATCGATAGACAAACACATGGTAGAAATCAAGAAGTTACTGTAACACTTAGAGAAAAGCCAATAGATATCATTAAGAGAAAAAGAGTATATGACAAAATAGACGGGCCACATAAACCACCAGACTTTTTTGAGAAAATATTCAAAGGTACTGGTCTTAAATACAAAGTGCCTAGTAATTTATTTGTATCTGAAATTAAAGACTCTGGCGAGGGAGAAAGTGTCGAAGATTTACTAAAAAAAGGTTTAGAGGCATGGGACTTAGAGTTTGATATACATCATGATTACAAAACAAACACATATACTTTTGAATTTACGCCATATTTAGAAAAAAGAGCAACTTATCATATAGACGATGAAATTAACGCCAACAATATGAAATTAGAAGAAGATAGTGGTCAAATGTATACCTATGTTAAAGGGTACGGTTCATATACTGATGAAGAGGGTTTAGATGGTGCAGGTCTTATTGTTGAATTTGAGCACCCTAATATGAAAGATTACGGTAGATTTGATGCACCACCAGTTAAAGATGGTTCTATTACTGATCCAGATATTATGCGTGCTAGATTACAAGCAGTCATTAATTCGTCTATAAAGCGCTCTTTAACTTTAGACTTTATAGCTTTGCGACAACATTATCCTAATGCAGTGCCTAGAGTTGCAGACATTGTAAAAGTTAAGCACTCTATACTTGGCATCAATGAGTTTATGAGAATAGTCGAAGTTAAGACTATTAGAGACGCTGAAAATAAGATAGTAAAACAAGACGTAACTTTAGGAGATTTCAATCGTCACAACCGCTATTTAGAACGAATTAGTCAAGCAGCACAAGTTGTAGGTGGTTTAGGTGGAGGATTTGCCAATTCATATCGAACAACATACGCAAAAGCAAATGCTGCTATCACTTCCACTCGAAAGTCTATTGATTCTAATAAAGCACTACACGGCAATGAGAATGGAATTAGAGCGATTGTAGAAAAAGATCACATACTTGAATATAACAGGAACGGAAAATTCAGAGTGTCTCATGACCGAGGAAAAACATGGCAAGTCATTGCTAGTGCTAAAAGTGGATTTAATAAGTATGTGATACCTAAAGCAACTGATAAAGTATCTGGCTTAATGAGTAACAATGATAAAAAGAAAGTAGACAGACTCCATTACAATCGACTTAAAATGCAAGGCGAAGACGGCAAGTACTATAACATTACGATAGATAAAGACGGAAAACTACAAGTTAAGGAGGCGTAGCAATGCGTAAAACAATATATACCAAGCTAGATACTTTATTTAGTTCACGGTATGTGAGAGAAAATGAACTCAATTACATTGCTATACGAGACATGCTAACTAATATTGAAGAAATATTAGTAAAGCATGGTAAAACCGAAAAGCAAGCTCATAACTCTGAACAAATTGTATATAGATTGCCTACTGGTCCTAATGTTACTGTAGGACAAGAATTAGGATATCAAAGTAAACGTATTAGAAATTTAGTATTAGGAACAATTGGTAATGGTCTACAAGAAGTGAGAGACAGTCGTACATCAATTGACGCTCAAAACTTCCCTATACTTTCAGAAAGATTAAGACATGACTTTACTAGAATAGATGAGAAAGTAGATAAAGAGATGAATGTAGCTGATGATGCTACTTATCTGTTTACGCCCCCATTTATCGCTAGTGCAGAACAAGGTGTTAATGAAACACCTAACAATAATGATCCTGACGATAACCGAAAAGTATTTTATGATAAATTTATTGATAACAACTACGTGACGAGAAAATATGTAGGTAAAGATCAAAGTAATCAGTACAACGTTTATGCTTATGACTTCAAACCTCAAAACTATACAAAAACCTTGCTCATCACATCATGTATACACGGCAATGAATATAGCGCTTTTTACGCTTTAAGTCGCTTTATGGATTTAGTTGTTAACGAATGGAACAAATATTCTCAACTCGCTTATATACGTAAAAACGTGCGTATTGTCATGGTTCCTATCGTAAATCCATGGGGGTTTGCTAATCAAGAACGTGAAAATGTAAATAATGTCGATTTAAACCGTAACTTTGACTACTATTGGTCAAATGGTAGTGGTACACGTTCTACTGGTAAAAACTATAAAGGTTCAAAACCTTTTAGCGAGAGAGAAAGTAGAAACATGAAAGCGTTAGTAGAAGGTTTAGGAGATATTACAGCTCACGTCGATTGTCATAATATTATTTCACAAGTAAGTGACTATTGTTTATTCTATCCACGTTTTGCTAACCAACCTAACAATGTGATGACTGAAATGCTTTCAGAAATATCTGATCATGGGGATTATGTAACTTGGGGTTCAAGTACATTAGCCTCATTTAGTAACTGG
This sequence comes from Staphylococcus sp. TE8, assembly GCF_000692055.1. NCBI lineage: Bacteria > Bacillati > Bacillota > Bacilli > Caryophanales > Staphylococcaceae > Staphylococcus > Staphylococcus sp. TE8. Next base: position 1,246,771 of record NZ_JMGB01000001.1, on the reverse strand, counting down.
GTAGGTATTAAGCATGGTACAACCTCTTTCTTACCTGAAGTGTACGAAGGCAGAGCTGGAAAACCTAGAGGCGCTCAAGAGATGTGGCGTTCAGTTTATTACTTAGGAAATATTATCTCCAAACTATCAAAACTAGACACTAACAAAGAAGGTAGAATTGCAAATCAACCTATTGTTAAGTCATTAGTTTATAGTAGTAGATTTGATAAAAAAGATACTAAGCCTTTTTCACTTATCGCTAAAAAAGATTATCAACGTATGTTAATGACACAACAACGTTTCCAAGTCACAGCTAATGGTTTTGTAGAGTTAAATGGTTCTATTACTGTTGAAGTTGATAGAGATACAACGATAGCTGTAGCACCTTATGTAGTACAAAACTATCATTCGTACAGCGGTAACGGGAAAAGTAGAAGACGTCACTTATACAGAGTGAGAATGCCAGTTAAAAAAGGATGGCATACTATCCCACTTCATGCAATCGCTCCTGTTCAATACTCTACAACAAGCCCGAACAAAGTACACAGTTCTAACGAAGTAATGGGAGTTGTAGATATTTTAAGAACAAAAGGTGTAGCTAGAGTTAGAAATATGATTATTAACCTCACTTTCACACCATCACATTCACACACAGCAGTTCAAATTCTTAAATCTGGTGGGTATGGTAACCAAAAAGAGAAAACATTCCATCAAGTTTATCCTAATAAACCAAGCGCATATACTAAGACAAACAAAATTATTCATAAAACTAAAAAGAAAAAATAAGGAGGCTTCATAATGGACGGATTTTATAAAGAAGCTAGAATCACTACTGTTGATGAACCTTACTTAAAGCCAATATCTGATGAAGGTATTGGCTTTTATAATATGGATATAAATACTGCGGTATTAACTTTTCAAGTGCGTAGAGAAATAAACGGGGAAAGTTATCCCCTAGAGATTAGCGAAGCTAACACTGAGATAACAGCTTATTTTGTTTCTGATAATGGTTCTTCTACAGGCAGAGTTGAAGTCGAATACGTTGACCCTATGCAAGGTATTATACGACTAACTTTAGACAATGATTTCTTAAAAGCTTCTACAGATACTTCTGTAACTGGACAAATATATATCAAAGCAGTCGGAAGAAAAGATACAGTGGTGCTTAACGAGTTTAGATTCCACGTTGCTGATGCGTTAATCAACCAAATTGATGCTGACATTAAAATAAGATATATCCGAGAAATTGATGACCTTGTAGATTTAGTAAAGGATAGAATTGAAACAGTATCTAAAGAGCTAGAAAATGTTCAAGAAGCAGAGAACGAGTTCTTAAACTTTGTCAACACTCAAAAATCAGAATTTGTCAAACAAGTTACAGATTTACGAGGACAAATACAAGATTTCGCTACACAAACTGAAACAGAATTAACTGATTATCTTAACACTATCAATGATAAAGTTTTAGAAGTTAACGAACATTTAAATGCAGCAACTGAAGGGGTTATCACTGAACAAAACTTAGAAGAACACCTAATCGATTATGCTAAGAAAGAAGAAGTCAGCACAGAACTGTCTAAGAAGGCAAATGAGGACGAATTCAAGGCGCTTTCGGACGGATTAGATGAATTAATACAAAGCAAAGTTAATGAAGCTATAAAGAGTGCTACAGGCCAATTATCAGCACTTACAGAATCAGACGGTGCTGCTATAAGGTTAGACAACGTCGATTTATCTACAATGAACAAGATTGATAAAACTGGTTTTTATTATCTTTACAACCCTACAAATTCTCCAGATCCCGATAATCAAAGTGGTTACGCTATTGTGATATCACGAAGCGAAACATACAAAAAAGTGTTATTCATGCCATATAACAGACACAGAATATATTCTCGCAACATGATGGGTGAAACGACAAGATGGGGTTCTTGGTATGACGCTACTAAAGGAGTAGTAATACCTGGATCTAATCCGGTTGTATAGGAGGTATTTTATAATGAAAAATAATTCAATCACTTACTCATTATCATTTTTGATGATTTTAGGATTTGGAACTCTTATGTTTGAAAGAGGGTTCTTTTGGACAAGAGAACCAAATACCATTATTCACGATAGTGATTTCTATTTAGCTCTACATCACATCATGCCAATTTGGATATGGGGCTTACTTGCTATGGTTTTTAGCACTTTTATTATCGCAGCACCATTCTTTTTACCCACACAAAAGTTGAATAACATATTTAACTATCTTATTTGCATTGGGGGTTGGGGCAATGCTTGTTTTTACTTCTTAATGACATCTGCGAGTGTGTTTCATGCTATCAATTGGCTTTTTCCTCTGCAATTTTCTACTTTCGCTATAATTTGTGGAATTATGGGGTTCTACGGAGGTGTAGAAATTGTCTCAAGAAGAAGATAAATATGTATTACGTACCGAATGGATACAAAACACTGGGAAAATTTATGAAAAAATTAACGAAAACGACAGAAAACACATCGAAGCATATAGTACGCTTGATAAAAGATTAGAAAAACAAACAGGTTTACAAGAAAAACAGTTTGAATCACAAGAGCGATTAGAAAAGCACTTAGAGAAAATTAGTAGTGTAATTGAAAAAGTTGGGACGGAATTCACTGACGTAAAGTACACAGTTAAATCTCACGAAGCACAATTAGAAAATATAAATAAGTCAATTTCTGATAAACAAAAAGGAAATTTTCAAGTTGTTATAGCTTTAATCGGTGGAGGAGCAACTATAATTGGGGCAGCAATTGGACTAGCACAATATATATTCTAAGTCGGCACTATTGTGTCGGCTTTTTATTTTGAAAATGAAAGTAGGTGTGTGAATGGCAATATTACCAAAAAGTGGAAAACCTACTGCCTCTCAAGTTGTAAATTGGGCTAAATGGATGGCTAAGAACCATAAAGGGGTAGATATTGACGGAAGATATGGGTTCCAGTGTTAACTTTCAGCACCATTAGTGAGTAATCATTAATGAAAACTCCTCTAATTCATGGGAACCCCTAACGTAAAGGCGAGGGCAATCATGAGCGAAGTCCTTAAAGGAAACGTGCAACGACTAGTCGAAAGACGTACGCTCAAGCGAGTGGAAACGGGGAGCAACCTATTGGGTTGATGATATAGTCTGAACATTCATAGAAATATGAAGAAGGTAGTAAGTAGCGAATACTATCGTAACAATATTGTGGGATCTACCTAACTATATTTTTCAAAGATATTGGCATTTTAGAACTTGGGGAAATGCAAACGCTATGGCAAATCGCAGTCAATACCCTAATAGATCGTGGAAAATTTATAGAAATACATCTAGTTTCATTCCAAAGCCTGGTGATATAGCAGTATGGACTTATGGCTGGGCTGGACATACTGCAATAGTTGTTGGCCCTAGTGACAAATCACACTTTAAATGCGTAGATCAAAACTGGGTTGGATCAAACCAATGGAGTGGTTCGAGAGCAGCGTTTGTTAATCATAACTACAACGGTAATGGTGGGAACATTTATTTTGTTAGACCACCTTATAAAGCTGAGAAAAAACCTCCTAAACCAAGTGGTGGTTCTGACACTTCAAGCACCACAACAAAAGATAATAATAAAACAGTAACGATTAAGAAGAAACAAACACATATCGATTTTACTATAGATGATGGTGAACCAACTTACCCTGAATTTATCCGACACGATATTGTTCAAGGTAAAGATAGAGGTCATAACCCTAAGAAAGTAACTATAAGAAACGCAAATACAATGTGTTCAGTTCTTGACTTATACTTTGACAGAGAAAAATATCTAACTGACAAAGAATATCCACACTATTTCGTAGATAGAAATCATATATGGCAACCGAGATTAGAAACGTACGAAGTACCAAGCCACCCAGACAATATTGTCATTGAAGTTTGCCAAGATTTATCAGCAAGTAAAGATGATTTTATAGTCAACGAGATACACACAATGCTACAAGCGGTGTTCAGAATGAAATATCAAGGTATACCAGTTAAACCATCTTCTATTGAAGTTGATACATCTAATATTTGGCGAAGCGTATACGAGCATGGAGATTGGGATATATCACTCAATGGATTGCCGCCTAAGAAAAATGTAGATAAAACAATCAATGGATTACTATATCTATATAAAAACAGTAAGAAGTTACTTTCTGAAATTCCTAAAGACAAAGTTAAAACAAAAACAATTAAGGTTACTGTTTCTGCTTCTAGTGTTAATAAAAACAAAACTACAACGACAACTAAAAAAGGAAGCAAAGAACCTTCTGTGGTTGTTTCAAGAAGTGCTTATTCATTCAAAAGAGCCGTAGCTATCCAAATGACTAAATCTCCTCAAATCAACTATGGTAATGGTTGGTATGGTGCCAGTTATTCGGCAACCCTTAATGCTATGAATTCACTGAAAATATGGAATAGCAAAACGCAAAAATATCAAATGCTTAATTTAGGTAAATATCAAGGTATTTCAGTTTCAGCACTGAATAAAATACTGAGAGGAAAAGGTTCTTTATCTGGACAAGGTAAAGCAGTCGCTTATGCTTGTAAGAAATACAATTTGAATGAAATATACTTGATTGCACATGCCTTTCTGGAAAGTGGTTATGGTACATCTTACTTCTCAAGCGGTCGTGCTGGTGTTTATAACTACTTTGGTATTGGTGCGTATGATTGGAACCCTAACTATGCGATTACTTACGCTAGGAACAGAGGTTGGACCACTCCAGCTAAAGGTATTATTGGTGGTGCTAAATTTGTAAGACAAGGTTTTATTAGCAAAGGTCAAAATACTTTATACCGTATGCGTTGGAATCCACGTCATCCAGGAAATCATCAATACGCTACCGACGTACGCTGGGCGCAAGTGCAGGCAGCAACAATCAAGAATCTGTATGACAAAATCGGAATTAAAGGCGAACATTTTATTAGAGACAGATACAAATAACAGGGCTATGTGCTGACAGCATGTAGCCCTAAATTATTAAAAAGAGGTGTTTAAATGGAAACGTACAAAAGCGGTACAGTTAACACAATCATCAATGAACATGGTGTTGATTTAGGCAGCATAAACGTTAATCTGTACACAATGGATAACAAGACATCTGTTATTGATATCCATCTCAAAAAGAAAAATTTGATTAGTGAACAACAAGAGTATATTCCGGTTAATTTTAACCAAACAAAGTTTAAGCCTATACTTCATGTTTTTGCTCAAGACGGTTCTATTTTCACTAATGAACCTCTTGAAATAATAAAACCTGAAGAGGGTTATGTAAGATATATCATTCCAGAATATATCACTAAACATGTTGGTCAGATGCAATGCAAACTGTTTTTGGAAAACCCAGAAAATAACGATAGCAGTCATGTTGCTAATTTTTACTTTACTGTTAACGATAGCGGTATAACTAAAAGTGTAGGCAAAGAAATACGAGTAGAATTACTTGATGATATCGTAGAAAAAGTAATGAAAGACAATGTAGATATCTTCAAAGGACCTAAAGGAGATACTGGAGAACAAGGTCCAGCAGGACAAGACGGTAAAGATGGTAAAAATGGCATTAATGGTATCGATGGCGTTAACGGAAATCCTGGTCCACAAGGCCCACCTGGAAAAGATGGTAGAGATGGTGTTAATGGTAAAGATGGTGTAGATGGTAAATCATTCGACTTTGCAAGTCTGACAGATGAACAAAAAGCAGAAATTACACCTAAATTACCTGATTTTAGCAACTGGCAACAATACAGATTTACTGAAAACGATGGAAGTCGAAAATGGCTTGGCACTTTGTCACAACCGATAGAAACACTTGATGCCGGTTTATATGAATGTTCTATACCCAACGACTATAAATCTGTAAATGCCCCTGCTGATCCAAATGGTGCAGGCTATATAGCAGAAATTAACGTTACAAAAGGTCAAAACGGTAGAAAACATATTATCCTTATTCAGAATTATCAAAATGCTATTTGGTCTAAAACAATTTATGCTAGTAACAATGATAGAGGCTGGATTCAACTTAATCCACAAAGTCAAAAATATAGGCTAACAAACGATGATGGCACTAACTTCTTTGATGCAAACTCAATTATCAATTTAAGTAATGAAGATGAAATTAAAAAACTACCTTCAGGAATACGTTATATATCTAAAACAACCGGTTTACCAACCGACGTTAGTTCTACAAGTGGTTGGCTTTTAAAATTAACACGTTCAGACTCTCAATTGTCCACACTATATTTCCAACCCTACAATTCTAGTCAATTACTTCAAAGAGTAACGTATAACGGTTTATCAGAATGGCGTTATATCAATCAAGCGTCTACAGATACAGGTTGGGTTCCATTACCTCTAGTTAACGGCGCAGCTCCTGATGTATATAGTGACGTATATTTACCGGTTTCATATAGAGTTAGAAAGAATGGAGATAACAAGACAGTCCAAATCATTGGTAACATCAAAAATTTATCTACAGGCTTAGTGTTCGCTCAACTGCCTTCTGACATTACACCAGTCAGAAATATTGAATATAAATTAAATCAAAGAATAGGAACAAGCAGTGCGGCAGCATATTTGGCTAGTGACGGTACTATGAAAATTATAGGCGCTTTAGATTCGGGAAGCACTTATATGATTAATCTCACATACATGGTTTAGGAGGTATTTAGATGATACAAATTTTTAGAAAATCTGACGGAAAACCCTTTCTTATAGACGAAAGTAAAGAAAGATACGATAAAGACTTATACACTGAAATCATGCCACCAAGTAGTTTGTATTGGCCGGTTAAATTTGACGGTGGAAAATGGATTGGAACACCGTATGAGGAATGGAAAAAACAACAAATTGAAGATGATGAGCAACCTAAAAAAGAAGAACCAGACAACAATAAAGATGAATTGATCGCCGATTTATCACTCGAATTGTTACAAACGCAAGAAAAACTTAAAGCAACACAAGAAGATGTCGCAAATTTAACACTAACAATCATGGGAGGGTCTGTTAATGCGTAATATCGGCATTAGATACTATAAAATGGGTTTCTATACAAATGAACAATTTGCATTATTTGTTAAAAGAGGCTATGTAACACCAGAGGAATATAAAGAAATGACTGGCGTCGACTACGACCCAGAGAAAGCACATGTATAAACCAACCTTAATAGGTTGGTTTTTTATTATGGAGGTGTCATATGTTAACGAATGTACTTAATTTAAATGATTCAAACGATGGTAATCGCATTAAACAGGGTGACTTTTCTGTTATGCGTTACATTTTAACTGATTCAAATGATGATGACCTAGAAATTAAAGATAAACCTGCAAAGGCTTATCTGATTAACTCTAAAGGTGTTCAATACATCTATGAAACAAAAGTCAATAAAGAAAAATCTAGCTATGTAGTCGATTTAGTGATTGATAAAATTCTACCTTCAGACGTTTACACATTGGAAATATGGGTCGACAACCAATATTGTTTCCCTAGTGATAGTAAAACGAAAATACAAGTTGAGGAGAGTGCTATAGGCATGGGGTTCATAAATGTTGAAACTCACGATCTTTGGAAAGAACTAACTGAATACGCTATACAAAACGGATATTTAAAACAAACAGAAGTAAATGGAGATTCATCGGACTTTGTAATTAGTGACGAAGCACCTAAAGACACAAATAAAATATGGATTGATACAAATGGAGGTAAAGAGTAATGCAAGCGATACCTAAAATTTTTGATAAAGAGAGCAACCAATGGATTGAACTTTTAGCCAAACCAGTAGCTGAAGAAGTAGTGAAGATTATGAAAGAGGACTATTTATATAATAAGAAAACAATGGATTATTGGTTGTTAGAAAATTTAGATGTTCCAACAACACCAATTAGAGTTGCAGTATTTACTGACGGCAATGAATTAGATGATTATACAAAAAGCGCTTTCGAATTCGCTTTTAACGATTATATAAACACCTTATCCAATAGAAAATTATTCAATTTAGATAAGTTTCTAGAATCTTGCTCAGATACTGCAACGCCTAAATCACCTCAATTTAAAGTAGATGCAACTGTTACGTATATTAATGAAGGTGAAGACAATACAGTGATATCCTTACCTAAACACGACAATATAACAAATGACATCGATATATGCGAAATGTTAGCTAAGACATCAACAGGCACACTCGAAGCTAAATACATTTATAACGACCACCCTATTGAAGATAAAAAATTATTCTTTGAAAGTAAATAACATTCAACCGGCTTTGATGCCGGTTTTTTTATGGAGGTAAAGAAATGAAAATAAATTGGTCCAACAGACTAAAAAACGGTGCAATTGTTTCAAGTTTAGTAGGAACAGTATTATTGCTTATCAAACAAATTAGTGAAATTTTCGGTGTTGATTTATCACATCAATTAGAAAGCGTCAGTGGCATTTTAGGCACTATTCTAACGCTTTTAGCAGGTTTAGGCATTATTACTAATCCAAACACTAAAGGCGTGTCAGACGCGGGTATAGACCTAGATTTAAATGCACCACGAAACGAAGAAACGCATCCAGTACAGTTTAAAAGTGAGTCAGGCGCAGTGAAACCTGAAGTTTTCGACACTAACGAACCGTTTACTGACGATAGTGATGAAATAGAATGGGATGTAGCAGATTATGAAAATAACGAAGATTTAATGTATGGACAATCTCGTTTACACGAGGAGGTTAAATAATGGTTGCAAACTTAACAGAAAAAGAAGCTGTTAAATACATTCACAGTTTAGAAGGTAAAGGTTGGGACTTCGATGGAAGTTGGGGATGGCAATGCTTCGATGAAGCAAATATGTATTGGTATGAATTATTTGGTCATGGATTAAAAGGAGAAGGTGCTGCAGACATCCCTAACGTCAACAATTTCAAAGGTGAAGCAACTGTTTATCAAAACACGGTTGAATTCAAAGCGAAGGCTGGAGATGTAGTTGTTTTCAATCGAAATTATGGTGGTGGTTATGGCCATGTGGCTATTGTTTTAGAGGGTAACCACGATGGGAGTTATAATCAATTTCTATCTTTAGACCAAAATTGGTTTGGTGGCGGACTTGCTAAAACAGAAGTAGCTCAACGCATAATTCACAATTACGATTTCCCTATGTGGTTTATCCGTCCTAAATATAAAAAAGAAGGACAAACACGTTCTGTTCAATCTGTAACAAAAAATAGTAAAAAAACTAAAAAAGTGACACGTAAAGCTAAAAAGCTAAATTACTTTAAAGATTATGTAAAAGGCTATAACTTACCTAAACGTGGTTATAACCCAAAATTTATTGTTATCCATAATGATGCTGGTAGTAAAGGAGCGACTGCAGAGGCGTACAGAAACGGACTGGTTAATGCACCACTATCAAGATTAGAGGCAGGAATAGCACACAGTTATGTTAGTGGTAGTACAGTTTGGCAGGCGCTAGACGAAAGTCAAATTGGTTGGCACACTGCTAATCAATATGGGAACAAGAACGGATACGGTATAGAGGTTTGTCAGTCTATTGGTGCAGATGATAAAACCTTCTTACAAAACGAACAAGCAGCATTTCAAGAGGCAGCACGTTTACTTAAAAAGTGGGGTCTACCTGCAAATAGAAATACAGTGATGTTGCATTGTGAATATTATGCGACAAGTTGTCCTCATCGTTCTGCTAAACTTCACACTGGTTTTGACCCAGTTATTCAAGGTTTATTACCTAAAGACAAGCAACTGAAATTAAAGGATTACTTTATTAAGCAGATTCGTAGCTATATGAATGGAGATATCCCTGTAGCAACTGTAGTTAAAGGTACAAGCGCATCAAGTAATACTAAATCAACTGTAGCAGGTGCGTGGCGTAAAAATAGTTATGGCACATGGTACATGTCTGAGAAAGCGCGTTTTACCAATGGTAGTCAACCGATAATGGTTAGGACAGTTGGGCCATTTAGAAGTTGTCCACATGCTTACGATTTCCAACCAGGTGGTTATTGTGATTATACTAGCGTGCTTTTACAAGATAACCATGTATGGCTTGAATACGAATGGCAAAATACTCTTTATTACATTCCTATTCGCACATGGAATGGTGTAGCTCCTCCCAACCAAAGTGTTGGTGAGTTATGGGGAACTATTAACTAATATGTTAAAATAAATATACCACCACGTCATCAAGGGTAGTCCTAGCGACTGCCCTAATTTTTTATGTGAAATTTAAAATAAATAGCTTGCATACTAAACGATTGTTTAGTATAATTGTGTTTGTAAGTTAGTTATTGACTTACAAGTTATGTGTAAGGGGGGTGAAAGCCTCGTGATAGACATAATAAAAACACTTCTAGAAAATCCAGTATTGGTAGTACTGGTTGTTCCAGAAGTGTTAAAACAACTTAGAAAATGGCATCTCGGTTACCTAGACCGAAAGCCAAACAACAAAGAATAAAATTATGTTTGGATCCTTAGGGCTCCTCCCTACACTTGAAGTATATAATAAATTATGGAGGTTTTCAATTATGACAGAGCAAATGTATTTATCGTTGTTTATATTAAGCCTACCATTTTTGCTATTTATAGGAAGAAAAACACATTTTTATTATTTAGATAAGAAGAACGGACGTAGATAAAATGAGTGACTACAAACTAAAAATAATTGAATTGATCGAAAGTGACATAACAGGATATAGAATATATAAAGATGCAGGCGTATCGCAATACGTACTATCACAGTTAAGACAAGGGAAACGTGATATTGATAATCTTACTTTGAGTACTACTGAAAAACTATATGAATATGCATGTAAGGTGTTATAGTAGCAATCTATAATCGCTACATTAACCACTCATACATGTCACTGGGGGGTATTGTTATAATTATTTGAAATTGCAGTACTTATCTATAGAGTGCAATTAAGCTAACTGTTACGATAGTTGCTTGGTTTTTATATTATATTAGTATTATTAAACAGGTGATATGAGAGGTTATTAAAATGGATTGGAAACTAGAAACTGATGTAAATTATTATGTAAAAGGTTATTTAGATAAACTAGGATTAGAAAAATTGGTAGATTATAATGACGAAACTTCAATGTCAGATTATATGAAGGAAGCATTGAAAGGTAGTGCTAAAACAGAGAAGAAAACGCGATTTGGAACACCAGACTTTCATGTTGAAGCATATAATATACCTGTTATTATTGAAAATAAATTAGGTGTAAATAAACTCAAAACACTTAATAAATCAGGAATTAAAGATGACAACAAATCTATCTCTAATTTTGCTGTTAATGGTTGCCTTCATTATGCGAGAAATATGATAAAGAGTAATAAATATAAAGAAGTAATTGCAATTGGGATTGCAGGTGATAATAAAGAAAATGTAATCGTAGATGTTAATTATGTTTTCGGGAGTTCAAAAGACACATATAAACATGTAGAAAATTATAATAATTTAAATTTCTTAGAAAACAAAACTAGTTTTGAAAATTTTTATAATGATGCGATTTTAACTGAAACTGAAAAACATGGAATTTTAATAGATAGTAGAACGTCATTACAAAAATATGCAAAGCAATTAAATAAATTGATGCATAATCATAATATTACAGCACCACAAAGAGTATTGTATGTATCAGGTATGCTTTTGTCTATGCAAGATATTAACGATAATGAAGGAAATATAATACAAAAAGGATTGGAGCCTCATGATTTAAAAGGTTTACAAACAGATACTAAGAGAGATGGAAAACTAATTATTGATCAAATAAAAGAATATTTACTAGTAAAAAATATTGAAAGAGAAAAAATGCAATTAATGTTTTCTTCGTTTCAAGAAATATCTAAAGACAAGCAAAGAGATGAAAAAACAGTATTAGATAAAGAGGTTAGTAAATTACTAAATGGAGATAGCAGTACTAATAAGCAAATCTTTACATTTATTTACGAAAATATCTTTAGCTCTATAGATTCAATGACAGGACATATTGATATTATGGGAGAAATGTATTCCGAGTTTTTAAAATATGCATTGGGTGATGGTACAGAGTTAGGAATTGTATTAACCCCGCCTTATGTTACTAAGATGATGGCCGAACTATTGGATGTACAAAAAGACAGCAAAGTAATGGATTTAGCAACAGGAAGTGCGGGCTTTTTGATTAGTTCTATGGAATTAATGATTGAACAAGCAGAAATGGAATTAGGAAAAGGGACTAGCGTGGCCGAAGAAGTTATAGAAAATATAAAAAGAAATAACTTACTAGGTGTTGAACTAAATGCTGAAATGTATACGCTTGCGGCGACCAATATGATATTACGAGGAGATGGCTCTAGTAATATTAGAAAAGCTAATACATTTAATACTCCTAAAAGTTTATACGAAAAATTTGGAGCAACAAAGTTATTGTTAAATCCTCCATTTAGTTATCAAGAGAATGGAATGCCTTTTATAGAGTTTGGATTAAATAATATGGAAAAAGGCGGAGTCGGCGCTATAATAATTCAAGATAGTGCTGGTACTGGCAAAGCTGAAAAGACTAACAAATCTATTTTAAAAAAACATACTCTTTTAGCAAGTATAAAAATGCCTGGAGATTTATTTCAGCCAATGGCAGGAGTGCAGACAAGTATATATGTTTTTGAAGCTAAAATACCTCATGATTTTGAAAAAACAGTAAAATTTATTGACTTTAGAAATGATGGCTATAAAAGAACGGGGAGAGGTATTCAAGTTAAAGATTCGCCGGTTGAAAGGTATCGTGACATTTTAAAAATATATAAAGCAGGTAGTAAGGCTAAAATCAATGATGAATTATGGGATATTGATAGCTCTTACATAGAAGATTTTATAAATGATTCTGGCAAAGATTGGAACTTTGATCAGCATGTAAAAACAGATAATGTACCTCAAATAGAAGATTTTAAGAAGACCGTATCTGATTATTTGTCATGGGAAGTAACTCAAGTTTTAGAAGGTAAAAAAAACCGTGGCAAAGATATAAGCTCTCATATGACTAAGGTAGAGAATGATTTTATTAACGACGGGGGCAAATTTGAAACGGTTAGAGTTGGAGATTTATTTAAAATTAGACCTACTAAAAATTATGGATTAACAAATCAAAAGCTTTTTCGCGAAAAAGGGATTTCGCCAGTGGTAGTGAATTCAAGTACAAATAATGGAATAGGAGGATATGTTAATTTTAATACAACAGAAAAAGGTGGAGTTGTAACGTTTAGTGATACAACAACAACAGACAGTATATTTTATCAACCAAATGATTTTATCGGTTATTCTCATGTGCAAGTCATGGAGCAAAGGGACAATAGGTGGAGTGAAAAAAGCTTATTATATTTTATTTCTGTGATGCGGAAAGCAGCACAGGGTAAATTTGATTACGGAAACAAATTTAATAGAAAAAACGCTGCAAATTTAACGGTAAAGATGCCATTTAAAAACGGTGAAATATATTTTGAGTACATGGAAAAATATATTGAAGAATTGGAAGCAGAACGAATTGAAGAATTGGAAGCATACTTACAAGTGATAGGGCTGTCTGATTATAAAATTACAAAATAAATTATTAATGCGGTAAATATCTGCGGAGTGTAATTGAGGTTAACTGTTGCGACGGTTTCCTTAATTATAAATAGTATCTTAATTGATACGTTTTTTTATCCTAATGATAAGAATGCAAGTTGTTTTAGTTGAATAGATAACAAAATTCGGTATAATGATTACTAGGTTGTTCTAACTTTTTTTAGTGTGATTGTTGAATTTTATATAATTTAACTTGCGCTACGGTTTACTTTAAAACCGTAGCGTTTTTTATTTGAAAAACTAAAGTATTGTGTTATTATGTTAATTACGAACTTCATGATTCATACCTATTACTCCCTAAAAATTTTATATTTATTTGTCAAGTTTAATTCCCCTATAGTAAAAATGTTGATCCCAATAAAGTATATTTTTATATTAAGCTTGATTCAATAAATAAGACTGCCTTACAAGGTGGTCTTATTTTTATTAGAAAGTTACTTTAATAATATTAGTTACAAAATGAAATAAAATGCGTAATAATTATGGTATAATATACCTAGTATTAAAATAATCGTTATGAATAGCGTTATTTATTTTCTAATAAATTATATTTCCCAACCACGTCAATAAAAGGCGTGGTTATTTTATTCACGTGTCAAATACGTGTCAAAATAGTTATATTTACTTAGGTTTATTTATAAAATAAAACGCTAAAAACAGCGTAGTTAAGCCATTTTATAGTTTGTTAAAAATCAACTGTCATCCCTCACTCTCCGTACAAACGCTTATAATGGTTTAAATCCATTATAAGCGTTAATTTTTTGCATTCTTTTAAATCCTTTTGTATCAACACTTTGGATGTGTTTTGTAAAATTCTACTTCTGAATAGTTTTTATTCGTTTTAAATTTTTAGTCAAATTGTGACTATGGGTATGATAATTAAGCTTTATTATAGTCACAACATTTTCTAATTTAGTCACAAGAAAATCTCATTTAAATATTTAACTACTTCTTAATCTTCTTTGTTCTCAAATTCTTTTATTAATAATCACTTTCTGTGACGAAAAGGAACATCATTTCTTATCTTTATTAAAATACATCATTGTTATAACAAGCGAGTAAACAAAAAGAAAAATCATTACAAACGTTACCATAAATGAGTTCCTCCTTTTATCTGTATGAATTTATTTTAATTATATATTTATATATTAATTCAACATAGTAAATCTTATTTAATATTATAACATTTATAAAGGTATAATTAATATATGCTTATCAAAAATAACGTGTTAACCCCCTATATATTTTAAGCTAAAGTACTGATAATTATGCAGTGAATCGTTATAATGAGTATTGTATTTAATTTTGGAGGAATGCGTTGTGGGTTATTGGTTAAAAGAACAATCACAATTAAATAAAGATAAAATTGCAGTGGCCACTGATGAACAATCGTTAACGTTTAGTGAGTTGTATGAGAAGGCTTATGATTTGGCACGCTACATTCAGTCACTTCATAAGAAAAGAGTAGGTTTATTTATTAAAAACGATTTAGATTCGGTCATTCTTATACATGCTTGTTGGATTGCTCAAATCGAAATAGCGATGCTCAACACGCGTTTAACTGAGCAAGAAATGAGAAATCAGATGAAATCAGTTCGTATTGATACCATATTACATACGATGCCTCTAACAATGGAGGGCTTTAAATTATACGACATTGAAGGTCTTAGAAATTTAGCACCTCAACAGTTCCAATCTAAACAATTCAATTTAGAAGATATTGCATCTATCATGTTCACTTCTGGAACGACAGGCCCACAGAAAGCTGTGCCACAAACGTTTCATAATCATTTAGCAAGTGCCACAGGTTGTAAACAAAGTTTAGGATTTGATCAACATACAAAGTGGCTATCAGTTTTACCTATTTATCATATTTCTGGTCTGAGCGTTATTTTAAGATCAGTCATTGAGGGATTCACGGTTCGCTTAGTTGGTAAATTTAATACTGATAAGATGCTTCATATTATTAAAGATGAAAACATGACGCATGTCTCACTTGTTCCTCAAACATTAAAATGGTTGATGGATGGTGGTCTTACACAACCATTCTCAATAGAAAAAATTCTACTTGGAGGAGCAAAACTCTCTTCTAATCTGATAGAGCAAGCACTTGCCAATCAGTTACCGATTTATAACTCTTTCGGTATGACAGAAACATGTTCGCAATTTCTAACAGCTTCACCTGAAATGTTAGCTCAAAAACATGATACAGTCGGTAAACCGAGTGACAATGTAAAAGTAAAAATTAAGAATCCTAATCAAGATGGTCATGGTGAACTTCTTATCAAAGGTGAAAATGTGATGAATGGTTACTTGTATCCTGAGAATTTGACTAATACATTTGAAGATGGCTTTTTCAAAACTGGAGATATTGCTGAGATAGATGAAGAAGGTTTCGTAATGGTTTATGATCGTCGTAAAGATTTAATTATAAGTGGGGGAGAGAACATTTATCCATACCAAATAGAAACAGTCGCTAAGCAATTTAATGAAATATCTGATGCAGTATGTGTAGGTGTTGCTGATGATACTTGGGGACAAATTCCTGTGCTTTATTTTGTTTCTGAAAATGAAGTCAATAGAGAAGATTTGTTAAACCATTTTCAAGAGAATTTAGCAAAATATAAAGTGCCTAAAGCCTTCTATCAAGTAAAGAATTTACCGTATACCTCTACAGGAAAACTGCAACGTAGCAAAGTATTATATGAAGGAAATCAATTATGATTATTAAAGCTATTCATTTATACACGTATAAACAACCTTTCAAATCTCCCGTTATTACACCTAAAGTTAAACTTTATGAACGTGAAAGTTTAATTGTTGAAATTTTAACCCGAGATAATCAATCTTTTTATGGTGAGTGTAATGCGTTTACTACGAATTGGTATGATGATGAAACGATAGATATAGCAGTTCATACGCTCAATGAGTGGATACCTCAGCTTATTGACAAAGAATTTAATTCATTTAGAGAGTGGTCTGTTTATTTAGAGCAACTTGAGGAGACCCCAGCGACTCGTTCAGCTATCGTTATGGCAGTTTATCAAATGTATCATGAGTTATCATCTTTCTCAGTAACCTATGGTGCGACAATAAGTGGTTTAACAAATGAACAGTTACATAGGCTTTATGAAACACAGCCACGTCGTGTTAAACTTAAGTGGTCTTCACAACTTGTTGAAGATATCAATGCTATACATCAAAATGATATTCATTGTGATTTAGCACTTGATGCGAATGAATCGCTGAATGTTGAATCATTTTCAAAGATTAGTGAGGTTAATCAAGCGAATATCATATATATTGAAGAACCGTTTAAATCATTAGAGAATTTAAATGCAATGAATGTGAGCGAATATCCACCTATAGCTATCGATGAGAAGGCGACTTCTATCAAAGATATTGTTTCAATTATTGAAAAATTTCCTATTCAATTAGTTGTTTTAAAGCCGTATAGATTAGGTGGTATTGATAAAGTTTTAGAGGCAATAGATATTTTAAAAGAAAAAAATATTAAATTTGTAGTCGGTGGCATGTATGAATTTGGATTAAGTAGATATTTTACAGCAATGTTAGCTAAAGAGGGAGATTATCCAGGTGATGTTACACCTTCCGGATATTACTTTGAAGAAGATTTAGTGAGAGATTCAGGCATTTTAAAAGAGGGAATGATTCATTTTATTCCCCCTAAAGTACAAAAAACTAAATTAACAAAACTTTAATGTTTATGTTCTGATTTCGATTGTTTATCTTTTTTTAATGGTACTGGATCGAAGCCACCTTTATGAAATGGATGACATTTCAAAATGCGGCGTATACCTAAATAAAGCCCTTTAAATGCACCATGATATTGGATTGCTTCTCTCGTATATTCCGAACATGTTGGATAAAATCGACAAGTAGGTGGTGTCAACGGTGATATGAATCGTTGATAAAATACAACTAGCGCTAGAAAAATCTTTTTTATCATGGTATTGCGCCTCCAACAAATTATTTAATAGATTTATTTTAACATAGTAAGAGGGGATGTGTGGATTGTGGAGTTTCGTGATAAAGACAATCGAACGGTCACTTTAAATTTTAAAACGAATAAGGATACGCCTAATGGTAATCACGTACTCACGATTCCAATATATAATCATCAACTCTTATTTACTCGACACAAAGTTCGTGGAATTGAATTCCCTGGGGGTAAAGTTGAGTCCGGTGAAACACCATTAGATGCGGTTTTAAGGGAATTATATGAAGAGACAGGCGCAGTTGCCGAGAAATGTATTTATATTGCGCAATATAAAGTAAACACAAATGATCATAGTACATTTCTTAAAGATGTATTTTTCATTGAAGTAAGTCATTTCATTGAAACTTCAACTTATTATGAGACAAATGGTCCATGTCTATTTGAAAATGTTTCCAACATACCTAAGGATAAGCAAAGTTTTTTAATACAAGATGCGACGATTTTGAAATGTTTAGAAAGGGTGAGAGCGCTTGGATTTTACAAAAATTAAGAAAATGCCAATCGACGCTCATACGCATCATTTTGATGAAGTAACCTATAAAGTAGATGGATTAAATGTCAAAGCTTTAATGATGACACCAGTAGACCAAAATGTAATTCAACGCATAGTTATATATCTTCGCGGTGGAAAAGGACAAGTAGGTCGTGTAAGAGCTGCAAGATTAATGCAGTTTGCAAATGAACATACGATAGTTATAGGGCCATATTATAGAGGTAATAACGGTAGTGAAGGTAAAGATGAATTTTATCGAGGAGATTTGAATGATGTAATACAATTAATTCGACTTTTACATGATAAGTATCCCTCAGCATATATTCATATGATAGGATTCTCACGTGGTGGACTACAAGGTTTATTAACCTTTCAAGACTTACCTGTAAATAGCTTCATCATATGGGGAGGCGTCTCAGATATTCATTTAATGTATGAGGAACGTGTTGATTTAAGAGGGATGTTAAGACGAATGGTGGGCCATCCTAAAAAAGATAAAGACGCTTATGAACAAAGAAACGCGATGAAAACCATTGATTCTACCAGCCCTCCTATATTAATTGTTCATGGAGGTAAAGATAAGCAAGTTGGCATTCACCAAGCTTATGATTTAGAAGAAAAGTTGACAGCTAAGAGGGTGTACTACGAAACGTTTTATCAACTAGATGAAGGTCATGTGCCACGACCTCCAGCAATGAAAGAAACATTATCTAAAATTCAACAATGGATGACCAATATTGAAGAAACTAAAAATAATTTGTGATATCAAATTTTAAATCAAGATAGAGATAAATTAAAAAGGGTGAGACAAACGTCTCACCCTTTAATAATTGGAAATATTTATTTATTGAATGCACCTTTTTCAGCAATATGTTCTACTTCTGAACCAAACTTTTTAAAGTTTTCCTCAAATTGATTAATTAAGTCTTGAGCTTGTTCATGATATTTATTTGCATCACTCCAAGCGTTCACTGGGTCTAAAATAGTTTTTGGCACATCTTTAATTTCAACTGGGATATTTAAACCAAATGTTTCATCTTTTTTATATTCAGCATCTTTCAACTTTCCTGAAATAGCTTGGTTTACCATCTGACGCGTATAGTGTAAGCTAATTCGGCGTCCTACACCATATTTTCCACCAGTCCATCCTGTATTAACTAAATAAACGTCAACATCATGTTTATCGATTAATTCACCTAATAAATCAGCGTAAACAGTTGGATTTAATGGTAAGAATGGTGCTCCAAAACATGTTGAGAACGATGGTTCAGGCTCAGTTACTCCACGTTCTGTACCGGCTAACTTAGAAGTGAATCCACTTAAGAAATGATACATTGCTTGATCTTTGGTTAGTTTGGAAATAGGAGGGATAACACCAAAGGCATCAGCAGTTAAGAAAATGATTGTATTAGGATGAGCTGCTTTTGAAGGCAACACGATATTATCAATATGTTCGATAGGGTAAGCAGCACGAGTATTTTCAGTGAATTTATTGTCATCGAAGTCTACTGTACCATCCTCTTTTACGACTGTGTTCTCTAGTATAGTGCCGTATTTAATTGCATCATAAATTTGAGGTTCTTTTTCTTTAGAGAGGTTGATTGCTTTGGCATAGCATCCACCCTCAATGTTAAATACACCATTTTTGTTCCAGCCATGTTCATCATCCCCAATAAGTTTTCGTTCTGGATCAGCTGAAAGGGTTGTTTTACCAGTGCCTGATAGTCCAAAGAATAAAGCGACATCACCTTTTTCACCTACATTAGCTGAACAATGCATGCTCATGATATCTTGCATTGGTAAAAGGTAATTCATTACTGAGAAAATACCTTTTTTCATTTCTCCGGCATATTCAGTGCCACCAATTAAAATGACTTTGTGCTTGAAAGAAATGATGACAAATGTTTCTGATTTAGTGCCATCTACTTCTGGATCAGCTTTAAAGTGAGGTGCTGATACAATTGTGAAATTTGGTTTGATATTTTTAGCTTCATCTTTAGATTCTGGACGAATAAACATATTGTGCGCGAATAAATTATGCCAAGCCAATTCATTAATCACAGTTAATTTTAAACGTGAATCTTTGTCGCTTCCTGCATAACCATTAAATACGTATAATTCATCTTTTTTACCTAAATAATCTAGAACTTTATTATAAAGTTTTAAAAAAGTTTCCTCATCAATAGGTTGGTTAATGTCTCCCCAATCGACATTATCTCTATAAGAAGGTTCAGTTACGATAAATTTATCTTTAGGTGAGCGCCCCGTATATTTCCCAGTACTTGCATTCACTGCACCTAATTCAGTTAATTTCCCTTCATTATTATCTAAAATTTTATTGTATAGCTGAGTTGTTGAGAGTTGAAATTGTGTTGATGGTTTCTCTAGTAAATTTTTTATTTTTATTGTTTCTGTGTATGTGTCTACTGACATACTCAATCCCTCCAAAGCAATAGTAGTTATGTAAGCCTTTACATTTAAATAGTATAACACATTAATTTTATTAATCCACCGTTAACATAAGCATTTAACGAAAATCATAAATTGACATTGAACCTTGAATTCGGTACTATTATTCTTAACGGATTCTCTTATCCTGAGTGGTGGAGGGACATGGACCCAATGAAACCCAGCAACCTCTTTTATGATAAAGAAAGGTGCCAAACCGTTTGCAGACATATATCGTCTGAACGATAAGAGCGAATGGACGTTTAAGGGCCTTCTCTCTATCTTGATAGTGATGAAGGCTCTTTTATTTAGCTCTCAAATAAAAGAGAATTTTCGTAATTTATATTAAAGGAGCAAAACATGACTTATAATAAACGATTATTTACTTCAGAATCAGTAACTGAAGGTCATCCCGATAAAATTGCAGATCAGGTATCTGATGCAATTCTAGACGAAATTTTAAAAGACGACCCAAATGCGCGTGTCGCTTGTGAGACAACAGTAACGACTGGTATGGCGCTTATTTCGGGTGAAATTTCAACATCAACATATGTTGATATACCTAAAGTAGTGCGTGAAACAATTAAAAATATTGGTTATACAAGAGCGAAATATGGTTATGATTTCCAAACTATGGCAGTTTTAACCGCTATTGATGAACAATCTCCAGACATCGCACAAGGTGTTGATAAAGCGCTAGAATACCGTAATGAAATTTCAGAAGAAGAAATAGAAGCGACTGGTGCAGGAGATCAAGGGTTAATGTTTGGGTATGCCACTAATGAAACAGATACGTATATGCCATTACCAATTTTCTTATCACATCAACTTGCTAAACGTTTATCTGATGTGCGTAAAGATGAAATTTTAGATTACTTACGTCCTGATGGAAAAGTACAAGTAACAGTTGAATATGATGAGAACGATCAACCTAAACGTATAGATACAATTGTTGTATCTACTCAACATGCTGAAGATGTTGAATTGGAACAAATTGAAGCAGATATTAAAAAACATGTCATTTACCCTACAGTATCTGATGATTTATTAGATGCTGATACAAAATTCTTTATTAACCCTACAGGTCGTTTTGTTATCGGAGGACCACAAGGGGATGCAGGATTAACTGGGCGTAAAATCATTGTTGATACTTACGGCGGTTATGCACGTCATGGTGGCGGTTGCTTCAGTGGTAAAGACCCAACTAAAGTTGACCGCTCAGCTGCTTATGCTGCACGTTATGTTGCTAAAAATATAGTAGCCGCGGAGTTAGCTGATCAATGTGAAGTGCAATTAGCCTATGCCATTGGTGTGGCTGAGCCAGTATCTATTTCAATCGATACATTTAGTACTGGTAAAGTTTCAGAAGCTAAACTAGTTGAAGCGGTTAGAAATAATTTTGACTTAAGACCAGCTGGAATCATCAAAATGTTAGATTTAAAACATCCTATTTACAAACAAACTGCTGCATACGGTCATTTTGGCCGTACTGATGTTTTACTTCCTTGGGAAAAATTAGACAAAGTTAATTTACTTAAAGATGCGGTCGAATGATAACCATAGCTTTCAAAATTAAGAGAAATAAATATTAATTAAATGTCGAAAAATTGATTTTTTTCTATTATAATGAGAGTTATTGAAATGGTTAAAGGAGCGTTGTTGTGATGAGTTTATCTTCACCGATAGTTATAGGCTTAATCGTTGCAATTATTGTGGCAATTCTTTTCTTTATTCTCTTTTTAGTAGCGAATCACAGTAAAAAGAAAATTAAAAACCAAACAGAAGCCCAATATAAAGAAAAAGAGCAACATATGAAAGAATCTCATGAAGAAGCCTTAGAAAAAGAAAGAGTTGAGAATAAAAAGGCTGTCACAAAACAAAAAGAAGATTTTGATGCGACAGTAAGCAGTAAAGATAGAGAAATTGATGCATTAAAACTATTTTCTAAAAATCATAGTGAATATGTAACAGATATGAGATTGATTGGTATTCGTGAACGTCTTGTTAATGAGAAGAGAATTCGTCCTGAAGATATGCACATTATGGCAAATATCTTCCTACCAAGTAATGAATTTAATAATATCGAACGCATCAGTCATCTTGTTTTAACTAGAACTGGTTTATATATCATTGATTCTCAACTTTTAAAAGGTCATGTATATAATGGTATTAGTGGTGCTCAGTTCAAAGAGTTACCAACAATGTCTCAAGTATTCCAAACACTTGATTTAGATGAATCTACACCTCAAACATTAGTATTAGATCAAAATGAAGATCAACAATCTTTATCATTTGTTAATTATTCTGAGAAGATTAAACATATTCAAAATCTTGCAGGTGATTTACAAAGTGAATTAAACACTAAATATACACCAACTTCAATTTTGTATTTTAATCCTAAAAATGATGGAGATGTTACAATTTCTAATTATAATCAGGCTTCTAATGTTAAGGTTCTAGTTGGGCCTGAACAACTCGATGAATTCTTTAATAAATTTGTATTCCATGGACGTATTCAATATAACGTGGACGAGTTACAAACTATTATGGATAAAATAGAGTCTTTTAATTAATTAATACAAACGTAAGAAAATCATTTTCTTACGTTTGTATTTTTTTATTTGAACAGGGTATAGAAATCTGAAGAGAGAAAATCATATTAATATTTTTACAGTTAAATTGAATCGTAATATGATAGACACCAAAGCATAGATGAGGAGTGAATATGATGGAAACAGTTCAATTTTATAATGGTAGAGAGATGCCTAAAGTAGGTTTGGGGACTTATAGAGTTGAGAATAGTGATCAATGTAAAGATGCTGTTAAACATGCTATTGAAAATGGTTATAGAAGTATTG
Source organism: Staphylococcus sp. TE8 (assembly GCF_000692055.1). Classification (NCBI taxonomy): domain Bacteria; kingdom Bacillati; phylum Bacillota; class Bacilli; order Caryophanales; family Staphylococcaceae; genus Staphylococcus; species Staphylococcus sp. TE8. Next base: position 1,223,341 of record NZ_JMGB01000001.1, on the reverse strand, counting down.
ATACAGCCAAAATATATGGTAATGAAGAAATGGTTGGTCAAGGGATAAAAGAAGGACTAGATTCTACAGGTTTAAAACGTGACGATTTATTTATAACTTCTAAATTATGGTTAGAAGATTATGGTCGTAATAATGTTGCACAAGCTTATGAAACAACCATTCATAAATTAGGTTTAGATTACTTGGATTTATATTTAATGCATTGGCCTGGAACAAATGAAGCAGTCATGATTGATACATGGCAGGGAATGGAAGATTTATACAAAGATAATAAAGTTAAAAACATCGGTGTAAGTAATTTTACTCCTGAAAATTTTGAAGCTTTACTCGCTCAGGTATCTATAAAACCTGTTATCAATCAAGTTGAATTTCATCCATATTTAATTCAAAAAGACTTACGTAAATATTTAGAAGCACAAAGCATCGTTATGGAATCTTGGTCTCCGTTAATGAATGCTAAAATTTTAAAAGATGAAACTATCAACGAAGTCGCAAATGAGATAGGTAAATCACCTGCACAAGTGATTATAAGATGGAATGTTCAACATGGGGTAGTTGTTATTCCTAAGTCAGTGACGCCGCATCGTATAGAAGAAAATTTAAATGTATTTGATTTTGAACTTTCTGATGCTCAGATGGAGAAAATTGATAGTTTAAATAAAGTTGAAAGAATGGGACCGCATCCTGCCGAGTATAACGGGCATAAATAATAATGATTATAAAAAAGCACTCTGATACATGTATCAGAGTGCTTTTACTATGGTCTTTTTTAAAATAGTCAACAGTATTAAAGATGAAATCCTATATAACAAGCTATAAATCCAATTAAAAATTGCAGTAGTGAATATCCTATAAAATGACCTAGTTTAAAATTGGGTGTCATGAAATGAACTAATTCATTTGTAAGTGTAGAGAAAGTAGTTAATCCGCCTAGAACTCCTGTTATAAAAAATGGAGATATCCAGTCATTTGAAATTGAAGAACCTAATGTTATCCCGCCTAGAAAACTACCTAAAATATTAACTATTGAAGTTGCTATAGGAATAGCAGAATTGAATTTTTCATTACATATATTTGTTATAAACGCTCTAATTACAGCGCCTAAACCTCCACCTAACATAACAAGAAGGATAGCTAACTTCATAATTGACCTCCTATTTTAACTCCTAAGTAACAGAAAATGATACCTAGGATGTAACTTGTCAGTCCATATATGATAAGCATCATAAAATTGTGATGATCAAATAATTGGACGAGTTCGAATTGAAAAGTGGAGAAAGTCGTCAAGGCGCCTATAAACCCTGTTGTTATTGCTTTTTTAACTAGAGGGTACCTTTTAAACAGGGTAATTGTCAAAGTGCCAATTAGTCCCATTAAAAAAGCACCTAAAAGATTGACTATAAAGGTGCCTAAGGGGAATCCCGAACTATCATTAAGCGTTGAAAAAGCGTAACGTAGTAATGCACCCAAAGCGCCACCAATAAATATATATATGTACTGCATGGGGTAAACACCTCATTAACGTTTTAACATTTAAATTTTATTTATTACATTTAATTAATTAAATATAAAACCAAATGTGTGTAGTGATGAAAGAATGTGTATCACAATAACTATAAATATAATTAAAGGTAGAAGTTTACTTGCTACTTTTATCCAATCTTTACTTTCTCTTGAATATTTAATTGATTTATCCGCAAAAATAATAGATAAAATTAAGATAATAATATTTACTATTGATGTAGCAACCATTAATTTCATAAATGAGCCTATAATATGACTCAATAAAGAATTGTTAGTATTAAAGAAAAAACTAACAATAATCATAAGTATACTTAAGTAAAAGTATTTCTTAGAACGTGCCATACGTTGCCTCCTTGATTTACATCATTACAATATAGTATCACATTTTATGAATATGAGAATAGTAAAAATAATTTGATCATTATTATAAAGATTAATGTCTCTTTTTAAACAGCGATTTTAAGGCATATCATTCGCTTGTGTGAACGGTGCATGTTATAAATATCTTATAAAGTTTTAATAATAACACGTGAAAGCTATAATTCTATTATAATTATAAATATACATACATATCTTGTTTTAAAATACTTATGAATTATCGTATTGAACGTATTGAGTTAAGGAGGAACAACAAATGACGAAGTTAAATGTAGAAGTATTTGCAGATGGCGCTGATATTGAGGAAATGAAAGTTGCTTATAATAATAAGTATGTTGATGGTTTTACTACTAATCCTAGTTTAATGGCTAAAGCAGGGGTGACTGATTATAAAGCATTTGCTGAAGAAGTAGTTAAAGCAATTCCAGATGCATCTATTTCTTTTGAAGTTTTTGCGGATGATTTAGAAACTATGGAAAAGGAAGCTGAAATCCTTAAACAATATGGTGATAATGTTTTTGTAAAAATACCTATTGTAACAACAACAGGGGAATCAACGCTTCCCTTAATTAAAAAATTATCAGCTGATAATGTGAGATTAAATGTCACAGCAGTTTATACCATTGAACAAGTTAGAGATATTACAAATGCTGTTACTGAAGGCGTACCTACATATGTTTCAGTGTTTGCTGGTCGAATAGCTGACACTGGTGTAGATCCACTACCTTTAATGAAGGAATCTGTTGAAGTTACTCATAGTAAAAAAGGTGTTAAGTTACTTTGGGCAAGTTGTCGCGAAGTGATTAATGTTATTCAAGCTGATGAAATAGGTGCAGATATCATCACATGTCCAGCTGATGTGGTCAAAAAAGTTAATTCAAATTTGGGTCGTAATATTGAAGAACTCTCAATTGACACAGTTAAAGGTTTCGCTAAAGATATTCAAAGCTCAGGTCTTTCTATCTTGTAAAGCTTAATTGTAGTTAATTTATAAAAGCAATCGATGAAGAAATAACACTTCATCGATTGCTTTTTCATTGAAGATTTTTAAGAGTGATTGCAACAGTATGATAAATAATTTATGATTTATAGTAATTATTAGATTTGAGGAGCGTACTCCAATTTATGGACAAAAAGACGTTTAAAGAAAAGGTTCAAAAACAATTATGGTTTTTAAATAAAAAAGAAAAAGAACAATTGAATAAAAAGCTAAGTCAGTTAGATAGTGAAGATAATGTAGATTTTAATAAACCCATTCAGTTTTCTAATCGTTATCTCAAAAATCATATATACGAGCATAAAAGTACTACTTCAGGTAAAACCTTTATATTACTATTTAGTATTGTTGTAACATATGCTTTATTACTTGGATTATTTTTAACAGGTTTGATAACAAGTTTAACTTCAGTTCATTACTTTATTAATCCTAAAGTTGAATTATCTAGTTTATTAGTAATTATCATTTTAATAGCAGCAATCTGTATAATGATATTGAGCCTTTATTTAATTAAAATAATTACAGCATTATTTACCAAAAAATTGCTAGAATTAAAATTTAATAAGCGCTAGTCTTTTCAATGATTTGAGCAAGAGTTAAACTTTCTTGCCATTTTTTGGATACCAGTGTATAGGGGATTTCAGTACGAAGTAGAGTCGTATTGTCGAAAATGATAATAGTAGAATCTACAGAAGAGTGAATTCCAATAATTTTACGTGCGTTAATAAAATATTTTATTGATGCACGTTTTTGTGTTAGTGGGAATAAAATTGTATCTCGATTGATATAGATAGGTATTAGTTTATTTATATTTAGTAATCTTTTAGCTTTTAACGATTGCACTTGTAATGAAGTGTGATTCAACTCAAGTAGATAGTGAATCATTTTCTGTGGTGTAAAGGGGACAGTGATATGATAGTCAGAGTATTGTATACGTGTTTCTGTCTCATTAGATATAGCAGTTTTTAAATAAAGTAAATGTCTCGTTGAATAAGTAGTCATGTTGTTCATTCCTTCATGGTTATGTAAGATTATTTAAACACTTTTGTTTAGTGGAGTTTTTAATTTTCTTTATAGAAGTTAAAGATAAATTCATGTGCTGGGCTATCTCATATTGTTTATAACCTTGAATATGAAGGCACAGCCATTGCGCTTCCTGTGGTTTGAGTTGATCAGAAAAGTCTTCTAACACTAAGTTAAAATCATTGAGGAGAATTGTAGAATCATAAGAATTGTGAAAATGGGTATCAAGCGTAATTTGATTGGATTTATTATTTTCTTTCCTAAAATGGTCTATTAAATGATATTTCAATCTCGTGAAGAGGTATGTACTTATCGAGGTTGATTTTTGTTCATCGTAATTTAGAGTGAGTTGCCACATTTTAATAAGTAAGAGTTGATAAAATTCATCATAATTATAAGTGATGTGATAGTGATTTAACAAATAATGAATAATTTTATTATAGTTTTTATAAACTTCTTCAAATTCCAAAATATGCACTCCTATTTATGTACATAAATATTATTTCCGGATAAAAAGAAGATAACTTACTTTATAAAAATTATCATTTGCGTAATTTTCCAATAAGGTGTTAAATAGTAAGCATAGACTTATTAAAACTCAAATAAAAAAGCATAAAATTGACATTAAAATGACAATTCAACATAAATAAATTTGGTATGCACTAAGGGAGGTTAATATGGATTACGCACACTTAAATTTAGAGCACTTTTTCGCACGTAACGATGATTTAGACGTAATTAGAGATCGTTCTGATTTCGTCATGATAAATAATTTTACTAATGAAATGAAGTATCGTGATGGTGAAATTGAAGGGACAATTGATTTAAATCAGTATTATTATAAAAATCGTTCACAAGCGGCTAGTTTTGTTATGATGGAATATAAAAAGTCTTAATTCATATAATATAAAAATCGAGGTTGCTTATCATCATTTAACGTTTTTTCTCATGATTAATACCCTTAATAATAGAGATTTATTGCTAGTTTTACGTTCTATTATTAGATGTAGACACTCATTTATTATCGAGTAATAAAAAATGATGAAGAAGTGAAACCTCTATTTTTATTTTTTAGTTTCATTTTTATTACTATTTATTTATGAATTTGTAACATTACCAATATAAAATTGTGAATCTGAATTAATAATGTTAAACTTTATTATCGTAATGAAACTGAATAGTTTAACAACAATGACCTAAGAGGTGTGACTATGATTAAGCACAAAAAGGGCTCTATCTTAGCTATTATAGGATTGCTAATAGTATTTGTTGTTGCTGCTGTTATTTTCTTTTCAATGATCTCTGATCAAATATTCTTTAAACATGTAAAGTCAGAAAAGAAAGTAATTAAAATCGATAAAACTCTAGATAAAGCAGCAAAGAAACAAATACATAACTATACGAGTCAACAGGTATCTAATAAAAATAATGATTCATGGCGTGATGCATCAGATGCTGAAATTAAAACAGCTATGGATAGTAGTGAATTCATTGATAATGATAAACAAAAATATCAATTTTTAGATTTATCAAAATATCAAGGTATAGATAAAAACAGAATTAAACGTATTTTATTTGATAGACCAGTATTATTAGAACATACTGATGACTTTTTAAATGCAGCTAAAGCTAAACATGTTAATGAAGTTTATCTCATCTCTCATGCGCTTTTAGAGACAGGTTCAGCTAAAAGTGAATTGTCTAAAGGTGTAGAAAGCGACGGCAAAAAATATTATAACTTTTATGGTGTAGGTGCATTAGACAGTGATCCTGTTAAAACAGGTGCAGAATACGCTAAGAAACATGGTTGGGATACTCCACAGAAAGCTATATATGGTGGTGCTGATTTCATTCACAAACATTTCTTATCTCATGAAGATCAAGACACGCTGTATAGTATGAGATGGAACCCTAAGAATCCTGGTGAACATCAATATGCAACAGATATTAAATGGGCTGAAAGTAATGCAAGCATTATTGCAGATTTCTACAAGAACATGAAGACTGAAGGTAAATACTTTAAATTATATGTATACAAAGATGATAAAGAACATCAAAAATAGAATTTAAAAAAAGCATTGCTATTTTGAGAATTTTCTCGATAGCGATGCTTTTTTTGTGAGTAGTGCAAAAGTTTATAGAGGATTTAATTTAAGTTATTTTGCTTTATTTTTACTGGATAACCATGTGAACAGAATGATAAATACAATTAATATTTTTGTTAGTAGTTTCATTATTTCACCTCGACAAAGTGATTTTAGCATATCTATATAAGATTAAAAGTAATTAGTAAAGGATATTTTTATAAGGTGTATATTTTTTAAGCTTTCACATTAATTGATATAATAACTGAATACATAAATAGAAGGATGATGAATATGCGTGTGGCAATAATCGGTATGGGAACAGCTGGTGTGAGTGTTTTACGACAACTTGTTAAACATGAAGATTTTTCCAAACTTAAAGTGGATGTGTACGACGATGCAAAAAATATGGGGCAAGGTGTACCATTTCAGAATGACAGTAGTGAATTATTAATAAATATGCCCTCAAAAAAAATGAGTTTAAATCTAGATGATGATGAAGAATTTTGGAAATGGTATCAACAACAAACCGAATTTGATTTTCCGAATCCACAGTACTTACCAAGGTTTGTTTTTGGTCATTATATGAAGTCACATCTTTCTCGATACGACCAACAATACGAGAATCTAACAATTATTAATGATAAAGTTCAGGAAATCTTTACTAACTCAAATGTGGATGATACGAAGTTAAAGTATTATGTATGTACATGTGAAGATGATAAAGAATGGCGAGAATATGATTATTTATTTTTAACGTTTGGTACGTTTAGTTATCACGATCCTTATCATTTGAAAGGTAAAAAAGGATACATCCAAACACCATATCCAACATATAATACATTAGATCATGTAGATGATTCAGATAGGATTGCTATTATAGGTACTGGGTTAGCGAGTTTAGATGCAGTGAGATATGTTGCTGCACATCATCCTAATTTGCCGATAACAATGACAAGTCGTTCAGCCTCTTTACCTAGTGTAAGAGGTAAGATGATAGATATACAATTTACTCATTTAACTAAAGATCATTTTAATGGAATTAAGGAAAATAATTACGGTAATGTACCTTTAGATAAGGCAGTTGCTTTGTTTTTAAAAGAGTGTGAGGATTATGAAATTGATTTTCAAAAATTAGTGAATAGAAGAACTGGTCACCATATTAAAGATTTACAATTTGATTTAAATAATGAAATACAAATGGGAGTATTTCAAAGTATCATTGAGCATTTGAAAGAGAATTTAGATTGGATTTGGAATAGTTTAAGTTTAAGAGATCAAGAATTATTTAATCAAAAATACTCAAAAATGATTCAATTAAATTCAAACCCTATGCCTCCTAGAACTGCTAAGTTACTTATACAGTTAATTGAAGAAGGATATCTTGAAATAAAGAAAGATTTAGAAGATATTCAACATGACAATAATCAATTTTATTTAAAATTTAATAATGAAGATCAAGAAACTGAATTATTTGATGTAGTGATTAATGCAACAGGATCCAAAACACACCTCGGACAATTAGATGAAGATGATCAATTGATGTTAAATCTTGAAAATCGTCAAATTGTACAAAGACATCCTATGGGTGGCATTCAAATTATTCCTGAAACCAATCAAGTCATTAGTCCAAGATATGGTACGTTGACGAACGTCATTGCCATTGGTCAAATGACAAATGGTGTTAACAAATTACGTAATGGTGTGAAGATGATTGTTGATCAAGTAGTGAATACAGTATCTCACTTATATTTGACGCAAAAAGAAATGGAAAAAAATAGGTAAATTATCGACTAACGGATAAAATTCCACTAATAAATAAAATTTGATTGATGCTATTAAATTGAGTTTTGAAATCAATTATAGTAAGATTTTATTTGTAGTTATTAACTACATCACTCAATTAACCAATAACAATTTCATATAATTCTTTCGGGGCAGGGTGTAATTCCCAACCGGCAGTAAATTAAGCCTGCGACCTGCTAATATTTAATAATATTGGTGGCTGATCTAGTGAGAATCTAGAGCCGACAGTGAAAGTCTGGATGGGAGAAAGAATATAATTACTCGACAAGCAAATTTGTAGGACTATGTCTTATAGTAAACAAATATGCTTATTTAAAGATATATTATCAATCTCCTTATGCCTAATTAAATTGGTGTAAGGTTTTTTATTTTGTTGAGGTGATAAATTGAGTCGATTTATGAATTATGCCATTCAACTTGCTCAAATGGTTGATGGTCAAACTGGTATAAATCCGCCGGTTGGTTCTGTAGTGGTTAAAGATGGTAGAATTGTCGGTCTAGGCGCCCATTTGAAAAAGGGTGATAAACACGCAGAAGTACAAGCATTAGATATGGCGGGAGAAAATGCTAGAGATGCAACTATATACGTTTCTTTAGAACCTTGTACTCATCATGGTTCTACACCACCTTGCGTAAATAAAATTATTGAATTTGGTATTCGTAAGGTTATCTATGCGGTAAAAGACACTACCTTAGCTTCTAAGGGTGATGAAATACTTAAAGAAGCTGGTATTGAAGTTGAATTTCAATTTAATGAGAATGCCGCTGAACTTTATAAAGACTTCTTTACTGCTAAAAGAAATAGCATTCCAGAGTTAACTGTTAAAGTTTCATCAAGTTTAGATGGCAAACAAGCCACTGATTCTGATGAGAGTAAATGGATAACTAATAAAGAAGTTAAAGAAGATGTTTATAAGTTGCGTCACGAGCATGATGCTGTATTAACAGGTAGAAAAACGATAGACGCTGATGATCCATTGTATACGACTAGAGTTCAGGATGGTAAGCATCCAATTAGAGTTATTCTATCAAAGTCAGGACAAATTGATTTTGAGCAACAGCTATTTGCAGATACTGCTTCACCTATTTGGATTTATACTGAAAATGAAAATTTAAAAAATCAAAGTAATGATAAACATATAGAAATTATTTGTTTAGAAAAATGCGATAGTACAGCTATATTAAAAGATTTATATCAAAGAGGTATTGGAAAACTGCTAGTCGAGGCAGGTCCAAATGTTACTTCACAATTTCTCCAATCTCATCATTTAGATGAACTCATTCTTTATTTAGCCCCGAAATTAATAGGTGGTTCAGGTAAACATCAATTTTACAAAACTGATCAAGTCATTGATTTACCTGAAGCAACTCAATTTGAAATTGTTTATTCCAAGTTAATTAATCAAAATTTAAAATTGAAACTACGAAAGAAGTGAATGCCTATGTTTACAGGTATCGTTGAAGAAATTGGTATCGTTCAACAAGTGCGTTCTGAGAAATCAGTGAGAACTATAGAAATTAAAGCGAATCGCATTCTTGAAGATATGCATATCGGTGATTCTATAAGTGTAAACGGCGCATGTTTAACGGTGATTGATTTTAATGATACAGCTTTCTCAGTCCAAGTGATTAAAGGTACTGAAAATAAGACCTACCTAGCCGATTTACAACGTCAGGCTGAAGTAAATCTTGAGAGAGCGATGAGTGGTAATGGCAGATTCGGTGGACATTTTGTTCTTGGACATGTTGATGAACTTGGAACGATTTCTAAAGTTAATGAATCAGCTAACTCAAAAATAATTTCAATCAAAACTTCAAAAAATGTTTTAAATCAAATGGTACAACAAGGTTCTATCACTGTTGATGGCGTAAGTTTAACAGTCTTTGATCTTCATGAAACCACATTTGATATTCATCTTATTCCAGAGACGCGTAAGTCTACAATTTTATCAGATAAAAAAGTGGGCGATGCAGTTCACTTAGAAACAGATGTACTTTTTAAATATGTGGAAAATATCATGAATCATCAAAAATCTGAACTAACAGAAGATAAATTGCGTGCATTTGGTTTTTAGGAGGAATTTATATGCAATTTGATACAGTTGAGTTAGCTATAGAAGCTTTGCGAAAAGGTGAAAGTATCATTGTAGTAGACGATGAAGACAGAGAAAATGAAGGTGACCTTATCGCAGTTACTGAATGGATGGCTGACGATACGATTAATTTTATGGCAAAAGAAGGACGTGGTCTCATATGTGCACCTTTAGATACTTCAATTGCTAAAAGGTTAGAGCTAAATGCTATGGAACCGCATAATACTGATGCTTATGGTACACATTTCACCGTGAGTGTAGATCATAAAAATACGACTACAGGTATTAGTGCCTATGAGAGAACAATGACAGCAAGAGCACTTATAGATCATCATGCTAATGCCGAAGACTTCAATCGCCCTGGTCATTTATTCCCATTAATTGCTAAAGATAATGGTGTACTAGAACGTAATGGTCACACAGAAGCGGCTGTAGACTTAGCAAAATTAACTGGAGCTAAACCAGCAGGTGTGATATGTGAAATTATGAATGATGATGGAACAATGGCTAGAGGTGAAGACTTACAAAGTTTCAAGGAACGCCATAACTTAAAAATGATTACGATTGAAAGTTTAATTGAATATCGTAAGCAATCTGAGTCACATGTGAAGTTAAATGCTAAAGTTAATATGCCGACAGATTATGGAAAATTTGATATGTACGGTTTTACAACTGACTTAAGTGATGAAGAAATTGTAGTGATTGCTAAAGGATCAATTCGTTCAAATGAAAATGTTCGTATACACTCTTCATGTCTAACTGGTGATATATTCCACAGTCAAAGATGTGATTGTGGTGCTCAACTTGAAGCATCAATGAAATACATCGATGAACACGGCGGTATGATTATATATCTACCACAAGAAGGACGAGGTATAGGATTGATGAATAAATTACGAGCTTATGAATTGATTGAAAAAGGTTATGATACCGTAACTGCAAACCTCGCTTTAGGATTTGATGAAGATTTAAGAGACTATAATATAGCTGCTCAAATTTTAAAATATTTTAACGTTGAAAAAGTTAACTTATTAAGTAATAATCCTAAAAAATTTGAAGGATTAAAAGAATATGGTATTAACATTGAAGATAGAATTGAATTAATTGTTCCTGAGACTGCATATAATCATAAATATATGGAGACGAAAAAGTCGAAAATGGGTCACTTAATTTAATTGTAAATTGAGTATGTAAACACATTAAGGAGGAAATAAAATATGAATTTTGAAGGTAAATTAGTAGGTAAAAATTTAAAAGTTGCAATTGTAGTAAGCAGATTTAATGATTTTATTACAGGTCGTTTATTAGAAGGTGCGAAAGATACATTAATTCGTCATGAGGTCGAAGAAGAACAAATTGATGTTGCATATGTACCGGGTGCTTTTGAAATTCCATTAGTTGCTAAGAAATTAGCTCGAAAAGGTGACTATGACGCAGTAATTACACTTGGATGTGTTATTAGAGGGGCTACTTCTCATTATGATTACGTTTGTAATGAAGTTGCAAAAGGTGTTTCTAAGGCAAATGAAGTATCAGAGGTACCAGTTATTTTTGGTATTTTAACAACTGAAAGTATTGAACAAGCTGTTGAGAGAGCGGGTACAAAAGCAGGGAACAAAGGTTCTGAAGCAGCAGTAAGCGCAATTGAAATGGCTAACCTAATCAAACAAATATAGACAAAGCAAAGCGACACGGAGAAGTGATAATGGTGCGTAGTTTACTTCTCCGTGTCGTTTGGTTTGTTACCTCTTGAGTAGTTTGGTTGCTATGGCTAGGGTAGAGGCTAAGCCTGTGGCCACGCTGCCGTAGAGGGCTATCCTTTTTAAAACTTTAGGGTTTGAAAATTCTTTAAATGCAAGTGACAGGTTCTGAGGTCTTTCAGCTAATCTTCTCATGAAGTAAGCGAACCAATCATCTCCAAAAGGAACATAAACTGTAAAATGATAGCCTTCATTGGCAATGGATTGAGCAAGATCAGAACGAAAGCCGTATAACATTTGAAATTCCATTTGATCTTTTTCAATGTGATTTTTCTTCATAAATTGTTTAACATGACTAATGATTTGATCATCATGAGTCGCAATTGATGTATAATTACGTGCGTTTAAAAGTCTTTTCTCTATAATTTTAATATAATTGGAATCAATGTCTTCTTTGGTTTGATAGGCGATAGTTTCATCTTCTTTATAAGCACCTTTAACTAATCGCAATCGTAAGTCTGGGTATTTATCAATTAAATCTTCAGCTTCATATAAGTACGCTTGAACTACCGTACCGACATTTTTAAATTCTCCTTTGAGTTTATCAAGTACATGTTGTATCTGTTGTAAACTATGATATTTCTCAGTATCAATGTTAATGTGCATTTTGCCACACTCATCTGCTTTAAGAAGTATTTCACGCATATTCTCATAAGCAAGATCTAAATCAAATTCACTGCCTAATTGACTGATTTTAACTGACATGTGTGCCTCAACATTAAAATATTGAATTGCTTCAATAATTTCTAAAATTTGTTGTTTTGCATGTAAACTTTCTTCTTTAGTTTCAACAAATTCGCCTAAACAGTCAACAGTGACCGCAATTCTATATTCATTAAGATATTGAATTGTTTCAATTAGTTGAGGAATAGTATTTCCAGCTACTACTTTATTAGCACCCATTCTAGGGCCAACCTTTTTAGCAGTTTCATTTAAATAAGTATTATTAGATAATGCGATAAAAAAATCTCAGAAAAGTGACATATGTAATACCTCCAATACATTGATACATTAATGTTTAAAAATAGTGTATCACGAAACTAATGTTTGAGAAAGCGTTTACATAACGCATTAAAACACTAATAGAGTAGTTTTATACTTTATATTCAAGGTGGTAATATCTACAATTACATTAATTTTCAGTGAAAGTTATGCTAAAAATGGTAATAAATATGTTTGTTTTGATATAATTGTACTATTAAAGAATAAATAAAAAGGGGCAGTCTTAGAATGTGGAAGTGGGAAACAGAAAATGACGCAAAAGGCGTCGTAGTCATTGCTCATAATATTTTAGAACATACTGGACGATATGCATACGTTATTACCATGTTACGAAGAAATGGTTATCATGTTATTATGGGAGACTTGCCTGGACAGGGACAAACCTCACGAGCAAATAAAGGTCAAATCGATGACTTTAATACATATCATGAAAATTTATTAGAATGGATCAAAATAGCCAATGAATATAAAATTACTACCTTTGTTTTAGGTGTTGGTTTAGGTGGTTTAATTGTCTTAAATCTCTTAGAAAAGGCTGAATTACCTATTGAAGGTGTAATGCTATTGTCTCCTATGCTAGAACTTAGAAGAACTGGTAAAGGTCGAAAGAATAAAATTATCTCTAATTTAGGTAAGATGTCCAAGGATACTAGGTTCAAAGTGGGCATCTCTTCACAAGATTTAACTCGAAATGAAGAAATTATTGACGAAACAGATAATGATGGTCTCATGTTGAAGAAAGTAACGTATCGTTGGTATAACTTAATCGTTGAAAAAATGAAAGAGACAATGGATCATATTAAAGATATTAAACCATTACCAGCGCTTATCATGTATGGAACTGAAGATAAAATTTTAGAAACTGATGCTATCACAGAACTTAAAGATAAATTAGCTAGTAATGAATTGTACTTTAAGGCTTGGAATGGTTTATATCATGAAATTCATAATGAACCCGAGAGAGATCAAGTTATGAGATATGTTCTTACTTTTTTAAATAATAGTGTTAACACAATGGGGTTTGTGGTTAAAGAGGAAGAAATAGAAGATATTTAGGTTAAGAAAGAGCTTGCGTAATGTAAGCTCTTTTTTTTAGAATATTTAATTCAAAATATCATTTTATTGTAGCTAAAAACAATTTACAATTTTAATAGAGATATTTAACAAAAACATTGCATTTTAATTAGGAACTTGATATATTTTGTTTGTATAAATAATATAATTTTAATATGTATTGAGACTAGAAGTTGAACTAAAATTATATTATTATTTGGGATGTTTTATTATATGTACTAATGCTTCTAGTCTAGTTCTAATCAAAGGCACTAAATTTGATTTTAAATTAACACATTCAATTAAATAATAGGGAAAATTAGATATTTTTTTAATTTAACCGGTTTTAATTATTAAGGGAGAACCGGTTAACTTAGAAAAATATTAACAGTTATTTTATTTGGGAGATGTTAATTTTGACTAAAAGTGAAAAAGAGAGAGTACATGGAATTTTGCAATTAGAGGCATTACTTTCTGACATTAACTCGATTTTTGATACAATCAAAAAAGAGTATAAAATGTCTAAAGAAGAAGTTTTAATTTTACTTACACTTTGGGAAGAAGGTTCAATGACTCTTAAACAAATGGATAAATTCGTTCACATTAAGCCATATAAACGTACAAGAACGTACAACAACTTGGTTAATCTTGAATGGATTTATAAAGAAAGACCTCAAGATGATGAACGAACTGTAATTATTCATTATAATGAAAAACTCAATTCCCAAAAAGAAGATTTACTTAACTTTATTGGACAATCAATTAGAAGTAAATCAGAGCCAATGCAAAATAGTTTAAAATCAATTTTAGCTGTTTAACTAGTCTTATATTTTATTATTAAAAGAGATCTTATTCTACGCTTAAATCAAAGGTAAGAATAAGATCTTTTATATATTTATATTCTTTTTTCGATTGCACATATGAAAGGTGCATTATTTTTTTGATTAATAAATTGATACTGTAAAACATGCGCTTTCTGTTGATCAACTTCTTTAAGATATTTTAAAAGTGCGTCTCGCTCCAATTTACCCTCATCATGTCCATGATAAATAACTAGAATAATAATACCTTCGACACGCATCATATCAAATATTTCCTCAATAGCTTTAATAGTTGAATCCGGTTTAGTAACTATTGATTTATCACCTTTGGGTAAATAACCTAAATTGAATATAGCGCAATCAATGAGATTTAGATGTCTTTCTAAGACGTATTGTTTTACATTTTCATGACTGTCTTGAATTAAAGAAACATTGTTAAAATCACTTACTTTGAGTTGAGTATTATCTATCGCTTCTTTCTGAATATCAAATCCATAAACAAACCCATTAGTGACTTTTTCAGCAAGATATAGCGTATCATTACCATTTCCACAAGTAGCATCAATGACGATACTACTCTCACAAACATGACTATCAATCAATGACTTTGAGAAGGGGAGAATACGCTCGATTTTCATGATTTAACCTTCTGCTCAAATTTTTTCCCTTGATAAGAGCCTCTACGTTCTAATTCATTATCAATTTCATTTAAAACTTCCCATTTATTTACACTCCACATTGGTCCAACCATTAAATCGATAGGGCCATCACCTGTAATACGATGAACAATCATTTCAGGAGGAATGACCTCAAGTTGATCACATACTAAATTTGTATAGTCTTCTTGACTCATGAATTCTAACATGCCTTTTTCATATTGTTTTACCATTGGTGTTCCTTTTAATAAATGAAGTAAGTGAATTTTAATGCCTTGAACATCCATTTGCGCAACTTCTTTAGCAGTCTCCATCATCATATCGTAATCTTCGCCTGGTAAACCATTGATGATATGAGTACATACATTAATGTTATGTTTACGTAATTTCGCTACGCCTTCATAATACGTTTGCATGTCATGTGCACGGTTAATTAAATCAGAAGTAGTTTGATGAACAGTTTGTAAGCCCAACTCAACCCAAAGATAAGTTCGTTCATTGAGTTCAGCTAAGTATTCTACTACGTCATCAGGTAAACAGTCAGGACGTGTGGCTATGGATAAACCGACAACACCTTCTTCTTTAAGTACTGGTTCATATTTTTCTTTCAGCACTTCTACAGGCGCATGTGTGTTAGTGAAGGCTTGGAAGTAAGCAATGTATTGTCCTTCGCTCCATTTTTCATGCATTCTTTCTTTAATCTGTTGGAATTGTACTTCAATGGGATCAGCTCTGTTACCAGCAAAGTCACCACTTCCTGCAGCTGAGCAAAAAGTACAACCTCCATGTGCGACAGTACCATCTCTATTAGGGCAGTCAAATCCACCGTCTAAAGCAACTTTAAATATTTTTCGTCCAAATTTATTTTTTAAATGATAATTCCATGTGTGATATCGTTTATTTTCAAAAGCATACGGGAAAAAATTACCCATAATACATTTTCCTTTCTATTTTAGTTCTAAGTACAGATTTTAACATATTTTAGTGTTATAGTGTCTATTGTAGATTGAGAAAAACATAAAGAGAGGGACTCAAGATATGAATATACCTAAATCAGTTTGGTGGCGGTATGATTGTCCCAGCAATTTATGCTATGGCCGGAGCAGTATGGCCAAATGGGGGACGACAAACATTTAATGCCATTTATTTAGCACAAAATATAGGTGTTGCATTGGGCGCAGCACTTGGAGGATTTGTTGCTGAATTTAGCTTTAATTTTATTTTTCTAGCTAATTTAGTTATGTATGTTTTATTTGCTCTTGTTGCAATTACACAATTTAATTTGGAAATTCATGCTAAAGTTAAGCATCAAGATGCAGTTGATTTAAAAAGTAAAGAAAATAGAAAACGTTTTACAGCAATGATGTTGGTATGTGCGATGTTTGCTATTTGTTGGATTGCCTATATTCAATGGGAAACAACAATTGCATCCTTTACTCAATCAATCAATATCTCTATGTCTCAATATAGTGTGCTTTGGACAATAAACGGTATTATGATTTTAGTAGCACAACCACTTATTCGACCAATTATTGTAATTTTAAGAGGGAACTTAAAACATCAAATGTTCGTTGGTATTTTAATCTTTATGAGTTCTTTCCTTGTTACAAGTTTTGCACATCACTTTGCTATTTTCGTTGTAGGTATGGTTATTCTTACATTTGGTGAAATGTTTGTATGGCCTGCAGTTCCTACTATTGCCAACAAACTTGCACCTGAAGGTAAACAGGGTCAATACCAAGGCTTTGTAAACTCTGCTTCTACAGTTGGTAAAGCCTTTGGACCGTTTATTGGTGGTGTACTCGTAGATGCAATGAATATGAGTATGATGTTTGTAGGAATGATAGTATTACTTTGCTTCGGACTCATTTTCCTAAGCATCTTTGATAGAGGTTTGCCTAAAGATAAAAATGAAACCCCTATACCTAGAAGAGGTAAGAGAAGAAAATCAAAAGCTTCTAAATAAATATAATATGGAAGAAATAGCTTTAACTACTTGCAATAATACGTTTGATAACATAAGATTAAAAATGAATAGAAAGAAGCATTTAGAGGCTTTTCTACAGAGAACTAGTAGTGGTGAGAACTAGTGTTAAGGACTAAATCGTTTCCAATAATTAAATGAATTTAATGAGACATCTCTAACTATTTTAATGAAGTGCGCTTGATAAGCGAATAAGGGTGGTAACGCGGCATCACTGTCGTCCCTTTATACACACAATAGTAGAGGTGTCTTTTTTATGAAATAGGAGGAAATGTGTTGAATTACAATCACAAGGAAATTGAAAAAAAATGGCAAGATTATTGGGCAGAAAATAAAACATTTAAAACAAGTGACAATTTAGGTCAAAAGAAATTTTATGCGTTAGACATGTTTCCTTATCCATCTGGTGCAGGATTACACGTAGGACATCCTGAGGGATACACAGCTACTGATATTGTTTCAAGATATAAGCGTATGCAAGGATATAATGTGCTACATCCTATGGGATGGGATGCCTTTGGTCTACCTGCTGAACAATATGCGTTAGATACTGGAAATGACCCTCGTGAATTTACTAAGAAAAACGTACAAACATTTAAACGTCAAATTCAAGAATTAGGTTTTAGTTATGATTGGGATCGAGAAGTAAACACCACTGATCCAGAATATTACAAATGGACACAATGGATTTTCATTCAACTTTATAATAAAGGTTTAGCATATGTTGATGAGGTTGCGGTGAATTGGTGCCCAGCTTTAGGCACAGTTTTATCAAACGAAGAAGTCGTTGATGGCGTTTCAGAGCGTGGTGGACACCCAGTTTATCGTAAACCAATGAAACAATGGGTACTAAAAATTACTGAATATGCCGATCGTTTATTAGAAGATTTAGATGACTTAGATTGGCCTGAATCAATTAAAGATATGCAACGTAATTGGATAGGTCGTTCTGAAGGTGCGAAAGTATCCTTTAATGTTGAGGACACTGATAATAAAATTGATGTCTTCACAACACGTCCTGATACAATTTTTGGTACGTCATTCTTAGTATTAAGTCCTGAACATTCACTTGTTAATAGCATTACTTCTGAAGACAAACAAGAAGAAGTCAAAGCTTATCAAGAAGAAGCTTCTAAGAAATCAGATCTAGAACGTACTGATTTAGCTAAAGGAAAAACAGGCGTTTTCACAGGTGCATATGCAATTAATCCTCTTTCTGGTGAAAAATTGCCAATTTGGATTGCTGATTATGTACTATCAACATATGGAACTGGTGCAGTTATGGCGGTTCCTGGACATGATGAACGTGATCATGAATTTGCAAAGAAATTTGATTTACCAATCATTGAAGTCATCAAAGGCGGAGATGTTCAACTAGAAGCATACACTGGTGAAGGTGAGCACGTTAATTCAGGTGAACTCAATGGTCTTGAAAATGAAGCTGCCATTAGTAAAGCAATTGAGTTATTAGAAGATAAAGGCGCTGGTGAGAAAAAAGTTAACTACAAACTGCGCGATTGGTTATTTAGCAGACAGCGTTACTGGGGTGAACCAATTCCAATTATTCATTGGGAAGACGGTTCAATGACAACTGTGCCTGAAGAAGAATTACCTTTATTACTGCCAGAAACTAATGAAATTAAACCTTCTGGAACTGGGGAATCTCCTCTAGCTAATATTGATGAATTTGTAAATGTGATTGATGAAAAGACAGGCATGAAAGGACGTCGTGAAACGAATACAATGCCTCAGTGGGCAGGAAGTTGTTGGTATTACTTACGTTATATTGATCCGGATAATGAAAATATGATTGCTGACCCTGAAAAATTAAAGCACTGGCTACCAGTTGATTTATATATTGGTGGGGTAGAACACGCAGTACTTCATCTATTATATGCAAGATTCTG
This sequence comes from Staphylococcus sp. TE8, assembly GCF_000692055.1. Lineage (NCBI taxonomy): Bacteria > Bacillati > Bacillota > Bacilli > Caryophanales > Staphylococcaceae > Staphylococcus > Staphylococcus sp. TE8. The sequence continues at coordinate 1,204,253 of NZ_JMGB01000001.1, read as the reverse complement.
GCATAAAGTTCTTTATGATTTAGGTGTAGTTCCTACAAAAGAACCATTCCAAAAATTATATAACCAAGGGATGATTCTAGGTGAAGGCAATGAAAAAATGAGTAAATCTAAAGGAAACGTTATTAATCCTGACGATATCGTATCTTCACATGGCGCGGATACACTACGTCTATATGAAATGTTTATGGGACCACTTGATGCAGCTATTGCTTGGAGTGAAAACGGCTTAGATGGTTCAAGAAGATTCCTTGATCGTGTATGGAGACTTATCGTTACTGAAGATGGCTCAGTAAATAACAAGATTGTAGAGTCTAACGATAAATCATTAGACAAAGTTTACAATCAAACAGTTAAAAAAGTTACTGAAGATTTCGATGCGCTTAGCTTTAATACTGCAATCAGTCAATTAATGGTATTTATTAACGATTGTTATAAAGCTAATGAAATTTATAAACTTTATATTGAAGGTTTTGTAAAAATGTTAGCGCCAATTGCTCCTCATATTGGTGAAGAGTTATGGAGTAAACTAGGTCATAATGAAACTATAACTTATCAACCATGGCCTACATTTGATGAAAGTCTACTTGTTGACGATGAAGTTGAAATTGTAGTTCAGGTTAATGGCAAAGTCCGTGCTAAATTAAATATTCCAAAAGATTTATCAAAAGAGGAAATGCAAGATTTAGCTTTGGCTAATGATAATGTTAAAATGAGTATCGAAGGTAAAGAGATTAAAAAAATTATCGCAGTACCTCAAAAATTAGTTAACATTGTTGCTAAATAAATATTAAGGAGAGATTATTAATGGAATCAATTACAGTAGATGAACTAAAGAAAAAAGTGTTGGATTCTAATCCAGTTAATATCGTAGATGTTAGAAATGATGAAGAAACAGCTATGGGTGTTATTCCTGGAGCTAAAACGATTCCAATGGATCAAATTCCTGATAACTTAAATGAGTTTAATAAAGACGAAACATATTATATTATCTGTGCTGCTGGAGCTAGAAGTGCTAAAGTCGTTGAATATCTTGAAGATAAAGGTATTCATGCTGTTAATGTTGAAGGTGGCATGAATGAATGGGGAGATGAAGGTACTGTTATCGACAGTATTTAAACTCATCTTAAGTAAATGTTTTTATCACACTAGTCCGACAAGGGCTAGTGTTTTTTTGTACAAAAAAAGATTTTTGCAATATGTTATGTGTTAGGAAACAAAATATTATTAATAAATTTCAATTGAGTTAAAATAATTTTATACAATAGTAGATTTTAAATATTATAGATGATAAAATTAAACAGACTAAAAAGATTGTGTTCAATAAACCAGCAGTCAGATTTTTAAAAAGTTCTAAACATCATGAAAATAATTATTCACATTAAACTAACATCAAAGAATCAACATCTAGGAGGAACAACTTAATGAATCTATTTAGAAAACAGAAATTTAGTATTAGAAAATTTAACATTGGAATTTTTTCGGCACTCATTGCGACTGTTACATTTTTAGCGCATCCATCACAAGCCTCTGCATCAGAACTAGACTCAACTCAACCCGAAAGTTCTGAAGGAACAGTGCAAAATGGCTCTGGACAAAATGTGTCAACTGAAGAATCAAGCGCACAATTAAACAACGATGTTATTCAAGGTGATAATAAACCAAGTACAACTCATTTAGAACAATCTGATAATTTGAATAACTCACAAATTACAGGCAATACACTAGATCAAACACAATCTCTAACTAATAATGAATCAAATGAATTAGAAAATGAAACTAATACTTTAGCAACTAATACGAATTCTACTATCGATGAGAACGCTATACATGTTGATAACACAACTCAACACTATTTAGAAGCTAAGGCTAATGATAAGTCATCTAAAGATGTTAAAAATACGTCAAATCCAATCACACACGATACTAAGATAGTAAGAGAAGAAAGTAATTTACCTAAAAAAAGAAGCCGAAGAGATTTACCAGCTGGAGATAGCAACAACGCAAACACAGCTACGACAGCTAATGATCCTAATTTGAGTAATACGGGATCAAACAGTATAAAAACAACGTTAACATTTGATGATTTAGGTATTACTACTAGTAATAACAGACATAAACCTGAAGTAAAAGTCCTAAATGAATTAAAAGGATTCAAAATGATTAATGGTGGTAGTGTAGGGTTAGTTAATAGTGAACTTGAGCGTACCAATGTATTTCATAGTGGCGATCCTAGAAACTATCAAGCAAGTGGTAATGTATTGGTTCTAGGTAGATCAAGAGGGACAGATGTTAATGATCATGGAGGTTTCAATGGAGTTGAAAAAGATTTCACTGTTAATCCAAATTCAGAATTAATATTTGGTTTTAATACAATGCCTGCCAATAATGGTAAAGGTGGAACATATTTAATAGTTAAAAATGCAGATAATGATAAGCAAATTGTGAAACAAGATGTTCAAGATGGTGGGATTTGGAGATTAGTTAAAATTCCAGATAATGTTAATAGAGTTAAAGTTCAATTTTTACCAAATAATGATATTATGACTGACACTCGCCGAGTGGCTCTATTAAAGGATGGATATAAATATTACTCACTTATAGATTCCATTGATATCGCTTCAGGATCTCATTTGAAGGTGCTCCCTAAGGAAAATAATGATGCTGTGAAGAATAATAAACAATTTGAAGTGAGTACTAGAATAGAGAATGATGGTAATTTCGCTGCTGCGTTAGATACTAATAAATTAATTTATACGGTTAAATTACCAGAAAACTTTGAGTATATTGATGATTCTACTGTAGCTACGTTCGTTAATGGAAATATGCCAAATACTACAATAAAACCTTTAAGTGTAAATTACGATCGACAAACTAATACACTGACTTTCACAAGTAATGGTGTGAATAAGTCTAGTAGTAATCAAGAAGATGCTAAATTTTTACCTAATAAAATTTTAAATATTAAATATAAATTAAGACCTGTTAATATTCCAACGCCTAGACAAGTTACAGTTAATCAATCAATAACATATAAAACTTATGCTCAATATTACTTAAATACTAATGATAATACTGTAACTGCGCAGCAAACACCATTTACAATTGATGTAAAAATGAATAAAGACGATTTAGAAGAACAAGTGAATAAAGAAGTTATACCTTCAAATTATACTTTAGCCTCTTTTAACGCTTATAAAAAATTAAAAGCACAAGCACAAACGATACTTGATGAAGAAGCTAATAATAAACCAATTAATGAGAGAGTTTCCCAAGCTGAAATCGATAGTTTGTTACATCAATTACAGAATACATTAATTAATAGGGTGGACGCAGCTCAAGAAATTAATAATAAAGCACAAGATATGAGTGATGAAGCGGAAGTTAACAATGAATTAACTACTGAAGAAAAAGAAGCTCTAACGGAGAGAATAGATAATGATAAGAATGAAATCCTCAGTAAAATTGATGATCAAACAACTGATGAAGGTGTCGAGCAAGTTAAAAATACTGGACTAACTACCTTGGCTGCAGACACTCCTCAACCAGTAATAAAACCTAAAGCGCGTGAAGCCATTAATAATAAAGTTACTGATCAAAAAGCGTTAATTAACCAAAATAATGAGGCAACGCATGAAGAGAAAAATGTCGCAATTCAAAAAGTTGATAATCATTCTTCGGAATCACTACAAAAAATTGGTGAGGCTGAAACAGAGAGTACTGTTAATGCAGCGAGAGATGAGGGTATTAATAACATTTCTTCGGACATTCCAAACCCTCAACAAAAAGCCGAAGCTAGAAGAATAATCAATCAAAAAGCTCAAGATAAAATCACTGAAATTAATCAAAACACTCAAGCTACTCAAGACGAGAGAAATATTGCTTTAAACAATGTAAATCAAGCAAAAACACAAGCTTTGCAAAATATTCAAAATGCTAATACAAATAATGATGTTACTAACGCTAAAGATGCTGCAATAAATACAATTAATCAATTAAGTGTTAACCCTGTTAAAAGAAAGCAAGCTATTAATGAATTAAACACGGTAGCGCAGCAACAAAAACAGAACATTCAAAGAAATAATGAAGCTACGACCGAAGAAAAAACGGAAGCTGAAAGTAAAGTGGAGAGAGAATTAGCTCAAGCTACTCAAAACATTAATTCTGCATCTACTAACAATGAGGTTGACCAAGCAAAAACAAGTGGTCAGAATGCTATTAATTCAGCCAATCCTAACACTACAGTTAAGCGAATGGCACGAGAAGCAATTGAAAATAAAGTAACTTCTCAAATTCAACAAATCAATGCTAATAACAAAGCAACTAATGAAGAAAAAGAGACAGCAATTAATAATGTATATGCACATAAGCAAGAAGCTTTGAACAATGTTACTAATGCTCATTCAAATTCAGATGTTAAAAATATACAACAAGATGGTATAAACACTATCAATCTTGATCAACCTAATGCGGTTAAAAAAGATCAAGCAATTTTGGAATTAAGTCAAAAGGCACAAGAAAGAAAAGCTACACTTAACCAAACACCAGATGCAACTGATGAAGAGAAAAACGCTGCTAATACCAAGGTTGATCAGGCACTTAATGATGGTATACAACAAATTAATCGTTCAACATCGAATAATGACGTTGATAATGCTAAGACAAATGCTACACAAACAATCGATAACATCAATGTAGATGTTCTAAAGAAACCACAAGCTAAAGAAGAAATCGCCTCTAAAGTGAATGACAAACAAAGAGAAATAACGAATGATAATGAAGGTACTACTGAAGAAAAACAAAGTGCTATAGAAAGTGTAAATCAAGCTAAAGTTGAGGCTGACAGTGGTATTTCACAAGCTCAAACTAATACAGAGGTTGAAAAAGCTAAAAATGCTGGATTGAGTAATATTGGAAATATTCATCCTGTCTTTAATAAAAAACAACAAGCACGTACAAAAATAAATGAGAAATTTAAAACAAAACAAGATCAAATCAATCAAACCCCTAATGCTACTCAAGAAGAGAAAAATGAAGCATTAACAAAATTAACGCAAGCTAAAGATGCTGTATTACAAACAATAAGTAATTCACAATCAAATGATAATGTTGACCAAGCACAAACTAATGGAATTCAAACTTTAGATGGTATTAACACTACAGTTAATAAAAAACCTCAAGCAAAAGAAAGTATTAATCATGTCGCTCAAAATCATAATAATGAAATTGACTTAAATAATAACGCTACTACTGAAGAAAAAGATGATGCAAAGAATTTAGTAAATGCAGCAATTACTAACATCAATAATAATATTGACAACGCAGATACAGACGCTCAAGTAGATAGCGCAGTGGCTAATGGAACTCAAACGATAAATTCAATTACTCCTGCTACGACTGTAAAAACTAATGCTAAAAATGAAATTGCTAAAAAAGCAGATTCTATTATAGCTAAAAACCAAACTTCACCTGATGCTACTGACGAAGAAAAAGCAGAAGCTAATTCAAAAGTAGAAGAAGCAAAAGCTGAAGCTGATAGTAACATTCAAATAGCAAAGTCAAATGAACAAGTTAAAGAAGCAAAAGATAACGGTCTTAATAAAATTAATGAAATTAGCCCAACTACTACAATTAAGTCAGAAGCTAGAAAGGCTGTTCAAAATAAAGTAAACGAGCAAATTGGTTTAATCAAAGCGACACCAGATGCAACTGATGAAGAAAAAGCAACTGCTTTTGCAAAAGTTAATAGTGAACTAGCCAAAGTTCAACAACAAATTAATACAGAACATACATCTCAAGGAGTTAATAGTGTTAAGGCAAATGCAATGACTGCAATAGAGCAAATCACAGCTCAAGCAATAGAGAAAGAAACAGCTAGAGATGCAGTTAAACAAAAAGCTAATGAACAAACTGATGTTATCAATAATAACAATAACTCAACAGAGGAAGAGAAAGTAGAAGCGATAGGCAGAATAAATAATGCTAAACAAGAAGCACTAAACAATATTAATAGTGCAACAATGAATCAAGCCGTAACTAGTGCTAAAAATGAGGGTATTAATAATATTAATTTAATTCAATCGTCAACATCTACTAAGACAAATGCTAAGAGTGATATTGATCGTAAATTAAGTGAACAAATAGAAAATATTAACCAGCATCAAACTGCTACAACAGAAGAAAAAGATACAGCTGTTCAATTAGCAAACCAAAAAGCTAATGAAGCAAAAAATAATATTCAAACTGCAACGGATAACGAAGGCGTTGCTCAGGCTAAGACAAATGGCATAAGTGCAATAAATAATATTGAACCTAATGCACAACAAAAACCTACCGCTAAACAAGATATAGAAACCAAAGTAACTGAACAAAATAGAGTAATTGATAATACGGCTAATGCAACTGATGAAGAAAAGCAAGAAGCTAAAAATAGAGTAAAAACAGAAGAAAATACAGGTAATCAAAATATTGATCAAGCTCAAACAAATCAACAAGTAATTGATGCAAAAACTACTACTATTGATACAATAAACACTATTATCCCTAATGTAACAAAGAAACCAACCGCAAATAGGGAAATTGATGCTAAGTTTGAGCAACTTAAACAAGCTATCAATTCTACACCTGATGCAACAACAGATGAGAAAAATGAAGCTATACAACGTTTAATTGAAAAAAAGATGAAAGTAAAAATCTAATTAGTCAAGCAACTAAGGATGCACAAGTAGATCAAAATAAAGAAAATGGAATACATGAATTAGAAACTATTCATGCTCATCCAACTAAAAAAGCAGAGGCTATTCATGCTGTTCAAGAGAAAGTTAAATCACAAAATGACTTAATTACGAATAACAACGATGCAACAGATGAAGAAAAAGAGGTCGCAAAAAATCTTCTAGAAGCAAGCAAAATAAAAACAATTAGTAGTATTAATCAAGCACAAACAAATGCTCAAGTAGATAATGCTAAAAACACAGGTATGGATGAGATGAGTTTAATTCACCCAGCGACTACTACCAAAACTGATGCAAAAACAGCTCTTGATCAAAAAGCTCAACAGCAGGATACAATTATTAATGGTAATAATGATGCAACAGACGAAGAGAAAGCTAAAGCAAGAGAGCTAGTTGAACAAGCTAAAACTGAAGCTAAAAATAATATAAATAGTGACCATACAACTATTGATGTTAATAATGAAAAAACTAAGGGCATACAAAAAATTGCAGAAATTCACCCAGCTACAACTGTTAAGTCTAACGCTAAACAAGAATTACAAAATAAAGCTGATGATCAGATCGCTCAAATTACTAACACGCCTAATGCAACTCAAGAAGAGAAACAAGATGCTATCACAGAAGTTAATACTTCATTGGCTCAGGCTAATCAAAACATCAATCAAGCGCATTCTACTGAGGAAGTTAAACGTGCCAAAGGTGATGGAATTAACTCTATTAACGATATTCATGCAAAAGTAAACAAGAAACAATCTGCTATTAATGAATTAAAACAAAAAGCTAATGAACAAAAACAGTTAATCTTAGCTAATAACAACGCGACTGATGATGAAAAAAATGCAGCACAAGCACAAGTAGATGCTAAATTAGCTGAAGAAATACAAAATGTTAACAATGCGGATACAAATGCTCAAGTAGATAATGTAAAATCTAAAGCAATCACAGCAATAAGTGCTATCAATGCCCAACCTCATAAGAGACAAGATGCTATCAATAGTTTAATTGCTCAGGCAGAAAGTAAAAAAGCTGACATAAGAAATAATTCTCAAGCTACTACTGAAGAAAAAAATACGGCAACGCAATCTATTGAAGTAGCTTTAACTAAAGCTAAAGCAAAAATTAGTAATGCTCAAACGAATGCTGTAGTGGATGAAAAGCTTGAAGCAGGTAAACAAAGTCTCCAACAAATTGAGGTATCAACAGTAACTAAAACAACTGCAAAAGCTGATGTAGCAAGTGCTATAAATAATAAAAGAGAACAAATTAATATTAATCGTCAGGCTACAACAGAGGAAAAAGATGAAGCACTTAATCAACTAAAACAGGAAGAAACGAAGGCAAATAATGCAATTGATTCAGCCTTAGCAAATCAAAATGTTAATGATGCCAAAACACAATACTTGGCAAGTATTGAAAATATTCAGCCTAATATTGTTAAAAAGCCTGCATCAAATGATGTAATCAATAATAAAGTAACAGAACAAACAAAACTTATTAATAATAATCAAGAAGCTACTTCAGAAGAGAAACAGGCAGCTTTAACGAAATTAGAAACTGCGAAAACTAGTGCACTTCAAAATATTAATCAAGCTTCTACAAATGACGAAGTTCAAGCTGCTGAAAATACTGGTGTTGCAGAAATAGGAAAAATAGTGCCAGAAACAACTGTGAAACAAGCAGCTAAACAAGGCATTGAACAAACTACTTAAAATCAAATAAACAAAATAAATGATAATAATAATTCAACATTTGAAGAAAAAGCAGTAGCTATTAATAAAGTCAACATAGCTAAAAATGAGGCATTAAATAATATTACTAATGCTACGACAACGCAGTTAGTTCAAGATGCAAAAAATAGCGGAACTATTGTAATCACAGGAATAAATCCTGATACATCGGTAAAAGCAAATGCGATTCAGGCTCTTTCAACAGAAGCTAAAAATAAAAATGATTTAATTGATCAAACACTTAATGCAACTGCTGAAGAAATGGAAGAAGCAAATAATAAAGTAGATAGTATCCAAGAAAAAGCAAATGCTAACATAGGCAAAGCTAATACAACAGATGAAGTTAACCAAATTAAAGCAAAAGCAATTCAAGATATGAAAGCTGTTCAAACTGAAGTTGTTAAAAAACAAAATGTGAAAGAACAACTTTTACAATTAGTTGAGAATCAAAAACAAGTGATTAATAGCAACGCTGAAGCTACTAAGGATGAGAAAGACGAAGCTATTGAGAGACTTAATAATGAATTAAATACTGCAACTACACAAATTAACAATGCAAGTCATAATAGTGATGTTGACGGAATCTTAAATAATTCTAGACCTAAAATAGAAGCTATTACACCTCAAGCGAGAAAGAAACGTTCAGCAATAGATGAAATTGGTGCAAAAGTTAATGCACAAAATAGTGAAGTTGACAAAAATAAAGAAGCGACTTTAGAGGAGAGAAATGATGCACTAAATAAAATTAATCAAGCTTATGAACAAGGTAAGACTAATATTACTAATGCCCAAACTAATGATGAAGTTGACAATGCTAAAAATTCAAGTATACAAAAAATTGCATTAATACAACCATCTACTGAAGTAAGAGCAAATGCCAGAAAAGCATTAAAAGCGAAAGCAGATGAACAAAACGCCTTAATTGACAGTAATCGCAATGCCACAACAGAAGAAAAATTGGAAGCAAAAGAATTAGTTGAACAAGAATTAAATTCATCTAACTATAGATTAAAACACGCGGATACAAATCAAGATGTTCAAAATATAATATCTGAAGATTCAAAAGCTATAGCTAATATACAACCATCTACTGATGTTAAGGATAGAGCTAAAGCAGATGTTGTTGCTAAAAGTAATGAAAAACAAAATGAAATTGTTAATAATACTGAAGCTACTACAGAAGAGAAAGAAGTGGCTTCCCAACAGCTTCAACAGGTTACTGATCGAACAAATAATTCAATTGGTTTAGCACAAGATACAGATCAAGTAAACGTAGAAAAGAATAAGGGCATAGAATCTATTAAGGATATTCAACCTATTATCGTTAAAAAACCAGCTGCTAGGGTTGAGCTTGATAAAGCACTTAAAATAAAACAAAACGAGGTTAATCAATTACCTAATGCAACTACGGACGAATTACAGCAAGCGTTAAATCATTTAGATCAATTTGTTCAAGAAGCTAAAACTAATATAAATCAAGCACAAACTAATGCTCAAGTAGATCAAGCTAAAGAAAACGGTACTAATAGTATTAATACTTTTGAACCAGTAATAGGTGTTAAACAGAATGCAATTGACGCAATTAATAATGCTAAACAAGAAAAAATCGACCGAATAAGTCAAGCTTTCAGTGCTACACAAGAAGAGAAAGATAAAGCATCACAATTCGTAAATGAAGAAGCTCAAAAAGCTATAGAATTAATTAATAAAGCCCAAACAAATTCACAAGTAACTGAAGCAAAAGATAATGTTTTAAATACAATTAAACAATTTGAACCAGAATATCATAAGAAGCGAAATGCAATTCTAAAACTTTATGATATTGTTGATGCTCAAGAAGCTATTATTAATGCAGTTCCTGATGCAACAGAAGATGAGAAACAAAATGCTATAGATAAAGTTGAACAATTATTACATGCTACGAAAAAAGAAATCGGTTTAGCAAGTGATAATGCTGGTGTAGATGACATTTACAACAACATATCAGAGCAAATTAAAACAATTTTCCTTGAAGTTGTAAGTAAATCTAATGCTAGAACTATACTTAACAATTTAGCTAATCAATTAATTAAAACATTTGAAAATACACCTGATGTTACTACAGAAGAACGTGATGATGCTATCAACCATGTGAAAAATCAATTAAGTGCGGTCTTAGGTGCAATCGATAAGGATACTAGAGATGTACAAGTGGCTCAAGAAAAGGTATTTGGTTTAAATGATTTAAACAATATTGTTATTAATGTAATTCAAAAACCAACTGCTAGAAAAGCTATAAATACAAAAGCAGATGAAATTAAATTATCAATTAACAATACACCTAATGCTACGGATGAGGAAAAACAGAATGCATTAGATAAAGTTCATGCTATTGTTAATGATGCCCAAAATAAAATCCGTGAAGCTAAAGCAGATAGTGAAGTTATGGTCGCTAAAACAGATGCAATTTCTTTACTTTCTGTTATCAATCCGGAAGTTCAAGTAAAACCATTTGCTTTAGATGAAATCCAACAACAAGCTAATAATCAAAAAGCTAAAATAAACAACAACTCTGAAGTGACTAAAGAAGAAAAAGATGCGGCTATACTTTTAGTAGATGATTTAATTAAACAGAGTGAAGTACGATTAGATGCTGCGACTAAAAACCAACAAGTTGAAGATATTAAAAATGATATTATTAATAAAATTTTAAATATTGAACCAACTAATAGCATTAAACCTGCAGCTTTACAACAAATTTTAGCTAAATTAGACGCTCAAAAAGCGTTTATTAGTGAAAATAATGATGCTACAGACGAAGAGAAAGCGGTAGCTATAGATAAACTCGTAGAAGCGTCTAGTGAATATGCTGCTAAAATTGATGATGCTAAAACGAAGGATGAGGTCGAAGCAGTTAAAAATCAAAGTATTAAAGATATAAAATCTATACTTTCTCTAATTAGTAAGAAACCTCAAGCTAAGTTAGAAGTACAACAGAAAGCTGAGGAAATAAAAACTACAATTAATTCTAATAAAGATGCTACTACTGAAGAGAAAAATGCAGCTTTAAAAACTTTAGATGAATTGATAAATGAGGCAAATGAATCTATATTATCTGCTCATACTAATGAAGAAGTTGATAAAGCCAAAGCACTTGCTTTACCGAAAATTGAAGCGGTGAAAGTTACAACTGAAGTTAAACCTCAAGCAAAAGCGCAAATTCAAGATGTAGCTAATAAGAAGAAAAATGAGTTTGAGAAATTTGAGGATGCAACTGTTGAAGAAAAACAAGAAGTATTAAATAAACTTGCTGAGACAGTTAATACTATTAATCTTGCTATGCAAGATTCTGAGGCTAATGCTGATGTAGCAAAAACACTTCACGACGGTTTAGCTAAATTAGATTTAATTCAAATCAATGCACATAAGAAATCTGATGCGAAATCATACTTACATCAACAACTTTCTGCTAAAATTCATGCTGTTGAAGCAAATAGTGATGCGACAGTTGAAGAGAAGCAAGAATTTATTAGCAAATTAAAAGCTTTAGTCAATCGTATTCATATGCAAGTGAATGACTCAGAAACAAATGAAGAAGTAGATAATAGTTTGAATAACTTTAAAGTAGAATTTGAAAAATTAAAATTACAAACTCATAAAAAAGCTAATGCTAAATGTATCATTCAAAACAAAGCGGATGAAATCATTCGAAATATTGAAGAAAATGATAAGGCTAGTTATCAAGCTAAATTAGCAGCTAAAAATTTAATTTCTCAAATTTTGAATGATTCATTTAAAGAAATTGAAGACGCTAATGATAATAAAACTGTTGATGAAGTAGTCAAACAAACAATTACTAAACTAGAAGCTATAAAAGTTAAAGAAGATAAGTTAAACTCTATGGAATCTACTCATCAAACTGAACAAAATAATAAATGTGATAATGTAAATGGCTCTAATAATAATCAACATACAATAAATGAATTGCCTGATACTGGTGAAACAGATTATTCAGGACCTTTAGCAGGTGCAGCATTACTTTCAGGACTAGCATTGTTATCTACACGTAAAAATAAAAAAGATAAAAAATCTTAATTCACTACTCAAAAAACCTTCTAGGTAGCATAAAACGTTACCTAGAAGGTTTTAAATATATTAGGATTCATTTTTAAAAGTTCCAGCATTAGATCCAGCAACGTGACCTGTCACTAATGCACTTGTTATATTATATCCGCCAGTATAACCATGTATATCTAATACCTCTCCACACAAAAATAATCCTGGAACGATTTTTGACATCATTGTTTTAGGTTGTATTTCTTTTAAAGACACACCACCACCAGTGACAAACGCTTTATCAATGGGGAGTGTTCCATTAACGTTAAACCTAAATCCTTTTAAATTTGAGATAAAGTGATTTAATTGTTGATTAGACAAATGATGAGATGTAGTTTCATCACTAATATCGGATTGTTCTAACATAAACAATAAGTAACGTTCTTCAATTAAGCCATGCAAACTATTTTTTATATACTTATCTGGTTCAGCCTTTAATAAGGAGTTAATTTTTTGAGAGAGTTGATCGTGATTTAAATCTGGAAATACGTCCAATTGCATAGCAATATCCTGTTTCTTTTGATTCTTTTGTTCTTTATAAACAAATTGGCTACATCTAAGCGCAGCTGGACCACTTACACCAAAGTGCGTAAATAACATATCCATTTGATGGCTTATTCTTTTTTTACCATTTTTCTTTAAAACTGATAATTCTACATCTTTCAAACTTAATCCTTTAAGACGTTTTGATTTAATGAAAGCGTCGCTAGAAGTTATTGGAACTTCTGTAGGGAAGAGTTCGGTTATAGAGTGGCCAAGAGATTCGGCGAATTGATAACCGTCTCCAGTTGACCCTGTTTGTGGAACAGATGTACCACCAGTAGCAATGATTAAAGATTTACTTTGGAATTCACCTTTTTGAGTTGTAACATAAAAAATACCGTTATCATGAGAAATTTCTGTGACTGGAGTTTCCTCCATAACATTAACTTTGTTTTCATTAATTTGTTTAATCAAAGTGTTTACAACATCCTGTGCTTTATTGGATACAGGGAACATCCGACCGTGATCTTCTTCTTTTAATTTCACGCCTCGGCTTTCAAAAAATTCAATAATAGATTCATTATCAAAAACTGAGAAAGGACTATAAAGAAATTTACCGTTACCAGGTATGTTTTTGATTATTTCAGCATAGGGTAGGCGATTAGTAACATTACAACGACCTCCACCTGATATTTTCAATTTTCGTCCTAAACCCTTTTTCTTTTCAATTAATAAGACATTATCACTTACTTCACTTGCGGCGACTGCAGCCATTGAACCGCTGGGGCCTCCGCCAATTATAATAGTTTGATACATTGAGTTACCTCCACATATTCATTGTTACAATTGTATTAGACTATTTAAGTATTATCTAATAAAAATTAAGGTATGAGATGACAAAGAGTAAAAATATAATTATAATATGAAACTTGGAACCTCATTAAATTAATACTAACATCGTGTCTTTTTTCTACAGATACTTAGCTTTTTAAAACATAATTTTTACAATGTCTAAAAAGTGGAAAATAAAAGACAAACATTTATTATTTTGTGATATATTTTTAAGTAATGCAAGGTAATAAGTTTTGATATAAACAACACGATATAAAACTTTAATAAAATTTTAAGATAGGAAGATAGGTAATGAGTGAGAGTAAAGAAATGGTTCGAGGAACCTTTTTAATTACATTAAGTATTTTAATTACTAAAGTATTAGGTGTGCTGTTTATTATCCCGTTCACTTCATTGATTGGCGGGCAAGAAAATATGGCTCCTTTTACTTATGCTTACGCTCCTTATAATATTGCAATTGCTGTAGCAACTGCAGGGGTGCCACTAGCAGCTTCTAAATACGTAGCTAAGTACAATGCGTTAGGTGCTTATAAGGTCAGTCAAAAGTTTTATAAGTCAAGTTTCATTGTAATGAGTATTACGGGTGTAATTGGCTTTCTAATTTTATATTTTTTAGCTCCATACATAGCAGAGTTAACTTTATCGCGTAAGAATAATGCGAAAACTGGTTGGTCAGTTGCTGATATTACATGGATTATAAGAATTATCAGTATTGTAGTTATATTTATACCAGTTTTAGCTACATGGAGAGGTATATTCCAAGGATACAAATCTATGGGCCCAACAGCTGTTTCAGAAGTAACAGAGCAAATTGCCCGAATTATTTTCATATTAGTAGGTAGTTACTTAGCTTTAAATGTATTTAATGGTACAGTTCTACAAGCAAATGGAATTGCCACGTTCGCAGCAGCAATCGGAGCTATAGCTGGAATTATTACGCTTTGGTATTATTGGATTAAACGTAGAAGAAATATTAAAGAAATGGTTGAGTCTGATACAGCTAATATGCATGTTTCTTATGGAAACATGTATAAAGAGATTATTGCTTACAGTATTCCATTTGTAATTGTAAGTTTAAATTTCCCATTATTTAATTTAGTAGATCAATTTACACATAACGGGGCTCTAAGTTTAGTTGGCGTAAATCCAAAGTTACAAGATACATTCTTTAACATGTTAAATATGTCTACAAATAAAATTGTAATGATCCCAACATCATTAAGTGCTGGTTTTGCGGTGAGTTTAATTCCATTTATTACAAAAACTTATGAAGAGGGTCGTCTAGAGGAAATGCATAGACAAATTAGAACATCTATTGGTGTCCTAATGTTTATTACAGTACCAGCTAGTATAGGTATTATGGCATTAGCGCAACCTTTATTTACTGTATTCTATGGTTATGATCCTATTGTTCATGGTCACGACCCTAACTTTGACGGAAGTAGATTACTATTCTATTATGCACCCGTAGCGATATTAATTTCACTATTAAGTGTAACTGCTTCTATGTTGCAAGGTATTGATAAGCAAAAATTAACAGTCTTTGTTATTTTAGGTTCAGTAGTCATTAAATTAGCACTAAACTATCCGCTTATTATGCTTTTACACACTCCAGGTGCGGTACTAAGCACTGCAATTGCATTATTATTTGCGATTGGCTGTAATTTCTATATTTTAAAAAAATATGCGAAATTCAAATTCAGCTATAGTTGGATTCAATTTGCTAAAATATTCTTATACTCCTTCATCATGATGATAGGTGTAGAAGTTGTATACTTCATTCTTAAATTATTCCTAAATCCTACTAGATTTGGTTACCTCATTATAATAGCTATAAGTGTTATTGTTGGTGCGCTTATTTATGGTGGCATTACAATCAAGAATAGACTGGCTGACGAATTTTTAGGTGACGTTCCTGAAAAAATCAGACGAAAAGTGACGTTTTTAAGATGAGAATAGATAAATTTCTAGCTAATATGGGTTTAGGCACTCGTACTGAAGTAAAACAATTACTTAAAAAAGGTCTTGTAGAGGTTAATGAGAAAAAAATTAAAACACCTAAATCTCAAATTAACCCTGAAACAGACAAAGTAGTGGTTGATGGTGAAGAGATTTCATATGTAGATAACGTCTATATGATGTTAAATAAACCTAAAGGTTATATTTCAGCTACAGAAGATAACGCTCATCAAACTGTTTTAGATTTAATCCCTGAATTTTCACATTTAGGGATTTTTCCTGTAGGAAGGTTAGATAAAGACACAGAAGGGTTACTTTTATTAACTAATGATGGACAATTTAATCATGAATTAATGAGCCCCAAAAAACATGTATCTAAAACTTATGAAGTTATATCTAAATATCCTATTAAGCAGTCAGATATAGAAGCTTTTAAATTAGGCGTAGAACTTTCTGATGGTAAGGTCAAACCGGCAGAACTTATTAAAGGAAATGATAGACTTTCATATGTTACGATTTATGAAGGAAAATATCATCAAGTAAAACGAATGTTTCATAGTATCGAAAATGAGGTATTAGAATTGAAACGTGTTAAAATCGCCAATTTAGAATTAGATGAAACTCTAAATTCTGGTGAATATCGTTTTTTAAATGAACAAGATTTCGAAAATCTAAAAAAATGACAAAGGAGAAGGTGTACAATTATGGGTAAAAGTACAAATTTATTTAGAATTGCATTAGGCATTGGTGGCGCTGTTGCAGCAGTCGCTTTATCACGCAAAGACAGTCGTGACAAACTTAAAAATGAATATAACAAATATAAAGAAAATCCTGAATCATACAAAGCAAATGCTAAAGACTTTGCTAGCCAAATTGGAAACAAAGCCAATGAAACGATTCAAGAAGTAAGAAATAATCCAAAAGATTATGTTGATCGTATTAAAAATGATCCTAAAGCATTCTTTGAAGAAGAAAAATCTAAATTTACTGATTTAGAGGACAAAAAAGCAGATGATTTAGAAGAAGGAAAGTTTGACGACGAAGGTGGCGCAACAACTTCTAATAATCTAAGAGTTGTCTCTGAAGATGATTTAAAAAATAATAAAAATGCTTTAGAAGATAAATAAAATTTATCAATTTAAAATAATAATAAAGAGCCTATAGATGAACGTTAGAAGTTCACTTATAGGCTTCTTTTTTTATCTCAAAAAATATATAAAGCATTCAATTTGAAACTCAAATATGCATTATATTAGTATTCCGAAACTTGATATAATTTAACTTGAAAATCATCATTACAAAAAATTAAGTAATTTTCTGACATCTTACTGTAGTTTCTGAGTAACATATTGTAAAATGGAGTTTAACTTATATAAAAAGGAAGTCGATCTCAAATGTGGAAAGAAAAGGTTCTAGAATATGAAAATCAAATGATTGATGATCTTAAGGGCTTATTATCTATTGAAAGTGTAAGAGATGATTCTAAAGCCTCTAAAGATGCACCTGTCGGACCCGGACCAAGACAAGCTTTAGATTACATGTACGAATTAGCTGAGAGAGATGGGTTTTCAACACATGATGTAGATCATATAGCCGGACGAATAGAAGCTGGCCAAGGAGAAGATGTCTTAGGTATCTTATGTCATGTAGACGTTGTTCCGGCTGGTGATGGATGGGATTCTAACCCATTTGATCCTGTAGTAACAGACGATGCAATTATTGCTAGAGGTACACTAGATGACAAAGGACCTACAATTGCTGCATATTACGCCGTGAAAATATTGAATGATATGAACGTAGATTGGAAGAAACGTATTCATATGATTATAGGTACAGATGAAGAGTCTGATTGGAAATGTACAGATAGATATTTCCAAACTGAAGAAATGCCTACATTAGGTTTTGCACCTGATGCTGAGTTCCCAGCGATACATGGTGAAAAAGGAATCACTACATTTGATTTAATTCAAGATCAAATAAATGAAGACGTAGATGAACCAGATTATGAATTATTAAACTTTGAATCTGGTCAAAGATATAACATGGTACCAGATCATGCTGAAGCCCGTGTATTAGTTAAAGAAAATATGACAGATGTGATTCAAAACTTTGAATATTTCGTTGAACAAAATGAGCTTCAAGGAGAAAGTACCGTTGATAGTGGAATTTTAATCTTAACGGTTGAAGGTAAAGCGGTTCATGGCATGGATCCTTCACTAGGCGTCAATGCTGGATTATATCTACTTAAATTCTTGTCTTCTTTAAATTTAGATAAAAGTGCTAAAGATTTTGTTGAATTTAATAATCGCTACCTCTTTGATTCTCATTTTGGAGAAAAAATGGGTATGAAATTCCATACAGATGTAATGGGAGACGTTACTACTAATATAGGAATTATTAAATACGATAATAAAGAAGCTGGAAGATACGGTGTGAACTTAAGATATCCTCAGGGATTTGAATTTGAAGAGGCTGTTGAAAGGTTTACTAATGAAATTAAAGACATTGGATTTAGCCTTGAACTTGGTAAAGTTCAAAAGCCACATTATGTAGATAAAGATGATCCATTTGTGGAGAAACTTGTCAAAGCATATAGAAACCAAACTGGCGATATGACTGAACCTTACACGATTGGTGGGGGGACTTATGCTAGAAACCTAGACAAAGGCGTCGCATTTGGTGCTATGTTTGAAGATACTGAAGATTTAATGCATCAAAAAAATGAATATATGACTAAAAAACAATTGATTAACGCAACCAGTATTTATTTAGAGGCAATTTATGCTTTATGTGTGGAGGGATAAACGATGACAAAAGTTTTTATTAACGGGGAATTTTTGAACGAAAAAGACGCTAAAGTATCTTACGAAGATCGTGGTTATGTATTTGGCGATGGAATCTATGAATATATTCGTGCTTACGAAGGAAAATTATTTACAGTTAAAGAACACTTTGAACGATTTTTGAGAAGCGCAAATGAAATTGGCCTAGATTTAGGATATACAGTAGATGAGTTAATTGATTTAGTTCGTCAATTATTAAACGAAAATAATGTGAAAAATGGTGGAATTTATATTCAAGCAACTAGAGGTGTAGCGCCTCGTGAACATTCCTTCCCGACGCCTCCAACAAAACCAGTAATCATGGCATTTACTAAGAGTTATGACAGACCATATGAACAATTAGAAAACGGAGTATATGGTGTGACAACTGAAGATATTCGTTGGTTACGTTGTGATATAAAAAGTTTAAATCTTTTAGGAAATGTATTAGCAAAAGAATATGCTGTTAAATATAACGCTACAGAAGCGATTCAACATCGAGGTGAGACAGTTACAGAAGGTGCATCTAGTAACGTTTATGCGATTAAAGATGGTGCAATTTATACGCATCCAATCAATAACTTTATTCTAAATGGTATTACTCGCCGTGTAATAAAATGGATCGCTGAAGATTACGGCATACCATTCAAAGAAGAGACATTTACAGTTGATTTCTTAAAAAATGCTGATGAGGTTATTATTTCTAGTACCTCTGCTGAAGTCATGCCAGTGATTAAAGTGGATGGTGACGATATTGGCAATGGAAAAGTAGGAGATGTAACTCGTAAATTGCAAGAAGGCTTTAATAAGTACATTAAATCACATAGTATTTAAAACCTTAAATTTTAAAATTATTTAAACTTTAAAAATCTTAATAAAATTGTCTTAATTTCTCAATAATTAGTGCTAAAATTATGTTATAATTTATATTAAAGTGATTTAGAAAATACAAGTACTTTCGACTAGTAAAATGTGTCATTTTGTTTCTCATTTTTAGTTGAAATTGACCCTTAAAAATTATAAAATCTTCTATGAGTGATAAATAATGAACGGGCTGATTAAATAAAATATTTAGGGAATTTTATATTATAAAGCTAACTTAAAAAACTGTTATCTAAATATCAATTGAGCGTAAGAGAAAATTAGAATATGCGCTTTTCTATAAATTAGAATATATGGCTCTTGAAAATATATTTCTAGAGCCATTTTCTAATTGAAAGTGAGGTGAACATGTTGGAGCAGTTTTATCAGTTAGGGTGGACGCTTGATTCAGCTGGCGGTGCTTCTGGTGAAGCATATATGGCTGAACAAGATGGACAGAAATTATTTTTAAAACGTAATTCTAATCCTTTTATTGCTGCATTGTCTGCAGAAGGAATTGTACCTAAACTTGTATGGACGAAAAGAATTGAAACAGGAGAAGTTGTTACCGCACAGCATTGGAAGAACGGTAGAGAATTAAAATCTGATGAAATGGATCAAACCAGAGTAGCGAAATTACTCAATAAAATTCACAGTTCTAAACCATTGTTAAGCATGCTTAAACGTATGGAAATGGAACCTATCACTCCTGATATCATGTTAAATAAAATTAATGCCTCTTTATCTAGAGAAGTTCTAACTCACCATGTTGTTAGAAAAGCTTTAACTTATTTAGAAGATCATATTCCAAATTTAGATTCACGCTTTTTTACTGTAGTACATGGAGATGTTAACCATAACAATTGGTTATTGTCTGATAGAGATGAATTGTATCTCGTTGATTGGGAAGGGGCAATGATTGCAGACCCAGCTATAGATATAGGTATGCTGCTTTACAACTATGTTCCTCAATCTAAATGGTCAAAATGGTTTGATACATATGGCCTAGAAGAGAGTATCAATTTAAATAAACGTATGAAATGGTATACAGTGATTCAATCCATTGGTATGGTTCAATGGTATGAAGAACAAAAACGATATAAAGATATGAATATGTGGTTGAAATTCTTAAATGAAGTTATGAATAGCAACTTATTTATATAAGGAGTAATTTAATATGAGAGTTCGATACAAACCTTGGGCAGAAGATTATTTAAAAGAACATCCTGACCTAGTAGACATGGACGGTACTCACGCAGGCCGTATGTCTGATTGGTTTGACACAGAACAACCAATATATATAGAAATTGGCTCAGGAATGGGGCAGTTTATAACTACTTTAGCTTCTAAACATCCAGAAATTAATTTTGTATCAATGGAACGTGAGAAAAGTGTCATGTATAAAGTTCTTGATAAAACAAAAGAACTTAATTTAACTAATCTTAAAATGATTTGTAATGATGCTATTGAGTTAAATGAATATTTTAAAGATGGAGAAATTTCAAGAATATACCTTAATTTCTCAGACCCTTGGCCAAAGAAACGTCATGCAAAAAGACGTCTTACATATCACACATTCCTTGCTCTATATAAGCAGATTCTCAAGGACGATGGAGAAATTCACTTTAAAACAGACAATCGTGGTTTATTTGCATATAGTCTTGAGAGTATGTCGCAATTTGGGATGTATTTTACAAAAATGAATTTAAACCTACATGACGAAGATGATGAAGATAATATTCTAACAGAATATGAGAAAAAGTTTTCTGATAAAGGCTCAAGAATCTATCGTATGGAAGCAAAATTTCACAAGGATTTATAAAGTCCTTAAAGAAGAAAATAATATAACTATTGTCTTAAATAGAACGTCTACAAAGTTACAAACTTTGTAGGCTTTTTTTATTTTACCTAATAAACTATTTCAAAATGAGAATCAAATTTTGTATACTCAAACTTCTATGAGATTGACTGGGAACTTAAACTTTCCTATAAAATGCTTACATTTGATTTTAATAGTGACTTATAATAATTTTTAATAAAAGATGTAATTTGCATCATTTCTATGAGAAGTTCAATAATGTCAAGGAGGCGTTATCTTTGAAATTAGGGCGATTTACTCTCCATTATTTAAGAGGTGGAAACACTAATATAGATGGTGGGGCGATGTTTGGTGTTGTTCCCAAACCGTTATGGACTAAAAAATACAAAGTAAATGATAAGAATCAAATTCATACTCCGACACATCCTATTTTAATTCAAACTAGTGATAAGAATATTTTAATCGATACGGGTATTGGTAATGGTAAACTTTCAGATAAACAACAAAGAAATAGTGGTGTTGAATATGAGAGCTTAATAGATGAGGATTTAAAACAATTAGGTTTAACAACCTCTGATATTGATATGGTCTTAATGACCCATCTTCACTTTGATCACGCTTCTGGTTTAACAGATAAAGATGGGCATGCAATTTTTGACCGAGCTACACATTTCATACAGCAAGACGAGTGGCATGAATTTCTTTCACCTAACATAAGAAGTCAAGCTACTTATTGGAGTTATAATCAAGGGGATTATAAGGAAAGGTTAATTTTATTTGAAAATGAGATAGAACCTTATCCTGGTATAAAGATGAAGCACACAGGCGGGCACAGTTTCGGTCACTCAATCATTACGATTGAAAGTGATAATGAATACGCTGTGCATATGGCTGATATATTACCGACTACTGCTCATCTTAATCCACTTTGGGTGACAGCTTATGATGACTATCCGATGCAATCCATTAGAGAAAAGGAACGATTAATCCCATATTTCATGCATCATAATTATTGGTTCTTGTTTTATCATGATGAAAATTATTTTGCGGTAAAATACCAAGATGACTTCAAAACAATTGATACATTTATTTCTAGACAATAAAAAAAGGTTATCGTTTGATAAATTATTCAAACGATAACCTTAATTATAGATTGCTATAACTCGATAATATCGATAACTTGACCAGAATTAGCATCCGCATAAAACTCATAGTCTACTAATTTACCATCATGATAAGCTGTAATACCACCTTGATAGATAGGTTGGTTATGATTAACATTATTCAAGACAATAGGTTGATGTACGATATAAGAGCCTTTTACGTTTCTAAAATACGTTTTAACTTCTTTTAATAAGTCATTGGCATTATATAATTTCCGCTTTGTTAAATAAAATGCTAAACATAGTGAAGTTATAAATGTTACGAAAAGCATCACTATTGCTATACCTTTAAAATTAAAAAACTTCATCATATAATCTCCTCTTATCTAAATTCTTATTCTTAGTTTACCATATTGAAGATGATATAATAGAGTGCAAGGAGTGAGATTGTGTATGATGATAGATAATACGAAAACTTTAGAACGCATAAAACAATTAACAGAGCTTCATGGAGCCCCAGGTTTTGAAGACGAAGTAAGAGATTACATGAAACAAAAAATGACCCCCTATGTTGATGAATTTGTTCAAAATAACATGGGTGGAATTTATGGAGTTAAGAAATCTAAACAAAGCAATGCCCCTAAAGTAATGATTGCTGCACATATGGATGAGATAGGTTTTATGATTACTCATATAACTGATAATGGTATGATTCAGTTTACTAATTTAGGTGGCGTTGCTAATGATATATGGCAAGGACAAAGGCTGAAAGTTAAAAATAGAAATGCCAATGAGATTGTTGGCGTTGTTGCCAATATTCCAAAGCACTTTAGAACAGGTAATGAAGCGGCTCCGGAAATAAAAGATTTAATGTTAGATATCGGTGCTTCATCTCAAGAAGAAGTACGAGAAAGAGGTATTGAAATTGGAGATACAATCGTTCCTGACACATCTTTCACTCAATTATCTGAGTATCGTTATATAGCTAAGGCATGGGATAATCGTTATGGTTGTGTCCTCGCGATAGAAATATTAGAATTGCTCAAAGATATAGAATTAGATGTTGATTTGTATGTAGGCGCTAATGTTCAAGAAGAAGTTGGATTAAGAGGTGCAAAAGCGGCTGCTGAGCAAATTAAACCTGATATTGCCTTCGTGGTAGATTGTTCCCCAGCTAATGATATAAAAGGGAAACAACAACTCTCTGGTGCACTAGGGGAGGGCACATTAATTCGTATTAAAGATGGTACAATGATATTGAAGCCACGCTTTAGAGATTATTTATTAAAGTTAGCCACAGAAAATGATATTAAACATCAATATTATATTTCTCCAGGTGGTACCGATGGGGGAGAGATTCATAAAGCAAATGAGGGCATACCTACAGCAGTGATTGGCGTTTGCGCAAGATATATACACAGCACGGATGCAGTTTTTGATATAAGAGATTACTACTCAGCTAGACAACTATTAAAAGAATGTATAACTCATTTAAATCATCATCAAATAGAAGTACTAAAATTTGGTTAAGGAGTGTAGAACAAGTGAAACAACTTGATACAGAACAACAATTTGAAGAATTAAAACAAGGTAATACTGTCTTTGAATTTACCGCTGATTGGTGCCCAGACTGCAAAGTTATAGAACCTGATTTACCTAAATTAGAAAACAAATATAAAGACTTTAATTTTGTTTCGGTAGATAGAGACAAATTTATTGATATATGTATTGATAACGATATCCTAGGAATACCCAGTTTCTTAGTTTATAAAAATGGTAAACTTGAAGGTAGCTATATAGGTAAAGAAAGAAAATCTATTGATCAAATTGATGCATTTTTAGCAAAATATATTTAAGTATCAATTTATTTAGAAAATAACGTTATCTATACACCGTATTTTTAGTTTTTTCTGTTATATAGCAGTTATTTATTGTAAACTGTTATAAGGTGCGAAAATAGGAGTGTTTTAAATGAATGTCTTCCAAATGAGAGATAAATTAAAAGCGCGTTTAAATCATTTAGACGTAGACTTTAAATTTGATAGAGAAGAAGAAACTTTAAGAATTTATCGTACAGATAATTATAAAGGTGTCACAATCAAACTCAATGCTATTGTCGCCAAATATGAAGAACAAAAAGATAAAATTATAGATGAAATTGTTTACTATGTAGAAGAAGCAATTGCTCAAATGGGCGATCATTCTTTAGAAAAAATGGAAGATATAAAAATCATGCCAGTTGTTCGAGCAACAAGCTTTGACAAGAAGACTAAAGAAGGTCATTCATTTATTTATAGTGAACATACAGCTGAAACGAATATTTATTATGCTCTCGATTTAGGTAAATCATACAGATTAATAGATGAAAGTATGTTAAAAACATTAAATATGACTGAACAACAAATTAAAGAAATGTCATTATTCAATGTTAGAAAACTTAAAAATAAATATTCTACTGATGAGGTTAAAGGCAATATTTTTTATTTCATCAATTCTAATGATGGGTATGATGCAAGTCGCATACTTAATACGTCATTCTTGAATGAAGTCCAAGAACAATGTGAGGGTGAGATGTTAGTTGCAGTTCCTCACCAAGACGTGTTAATTATTGCTGATATACGTAATAAAACAGGTTACGATGTCATGGCTCATTTGACAATGGAATTCTTTACTAAAGGTTTAGTACCAATTACTTCATTATCATTTGGCTATGACAAGGGACACTTAGAACCAATATTTATTCTAGGAAAAAATAATAAACAAAAACGTAATCCTGATGTTATACAGAGATTAGAAGCGAATAGAAAGAAATTTAATAATAAAGATAATCAATAGAAATGGAGTTTTATAGATGAACTTATTTTATAATCCACAAGGTGTAGGAGATGTAGCTTTTTTACAGATTGAACCTACAGATGGTGCATTTGATTACAACAAGAAAGATGATGTAGTCGAAATCACTCAAGATGGGCAAGTTGTTGGTTTCAATATCTTTAACGTATCAGATAAAATAAAAATAGAAGGAAACGGTCATATCAAATTAACTTCAGAAATTATTGAAGCGTTACAACAATCTATTAATAATTCTGGATTTAACTATCAATTAGATACTGATTTATCACCTAAGTTTGTAGTTGGATATGTTGAAACTAAAGAAAAACATCCTGATGCGGATAAATTAAGTGTTTTAAAAGTTAATGTTGGTAATGAAACTTTACAAATTGTTTGTGGTGCACCTAATGTAGCAGCTGAACAAAAAGTAGTAGTAGCTAAAGTAGGTGCTGTAATGCCAAGTGGAATGGTTATCAAAGATGCTAAATTACGTGGTGTTGATTCAAGTGGTATGATTTGTTCAATGAAAGAATTAGATTTACCAAATGCACCTCAAGAGAAGGGTATTATGGTATTAAATGATGATTATGAAATTGGGCAAGCATTTTTTGAATAATAAAGAAAGGTAGTGAAATTATGAGCTGGTTTGATAAATTATTTGGCGAAGATAATGATTCAAATGACGACCTGTTACGTAAAAATAAAAAAAGAAGACAGGGCACTCAATCTCAACAAAATAATCAAGACTCATTACTGCCTCAAAACAATGATATTTATAATCGCCCAAGAGGTAAATTTAGATTTCCTATGCATGTATCTGAAGAAGCTTCATATAACGATCTAGATAATGATAAAAAATATGAAACTTCTGAATACAATGCTAATTATGGTTCAAGAACATATGACACACAAGATGATGACTCTACACGTAATTTAGTTGATAATTCTGGAAAAAGACATCGCCGTAGACGTTCATCTCAAATGCGTGAGCATGATCATATTAATCAACATTCAAATCATAATGAAAATCAAATGCATCATCGCGAGTCAAGTCGTTCTAAAAGAAGTTCTAATAACAGTCAATCTGATGATTATCGTTCATATAATAATAAGTCAAATTCTCGCATGAAATTACAATCTGAACGTTTGAAATCTAACAGTAAACTCCAATCCTCTACGAATTCTGAACTTACATATCATGGCGGTAGTTTCAAAGCGAGCGACGTTCCGTCAGCTATTTTTGGAACTAAGCAACGACGTCCTTTAGAAAACGGAGTGATTCCACCTAAACAAGATTCTCTACAAAATAGCAATAATGCAACTAGTAAATCACAACAACCTAAAAATGCACATGATGTAAACATGTATCGTCAATCTATAAATAAACAAATGGGCTATCAATCTGAAGAATCATCATCAAAAGATAATCAATATCAACAAGAAAACCATGCCAAAACTTCAGATACAGAACAGACACAGAAAACATCTTCAAGTCATCTTCAATCTAATGATCATTCAGCGCAAAAGTCTGAAGGACGAACACCTAATTATTCTAAAAAAGACAACACTGTTAATATTGAAAATATCTATGCTTCACAAATCGTTGAAGAAATCAGACGTGAAAGAGAACGTAAAGTCCTTCAAAAAAGAAGATTTAAAAAAGCGCTTCAACAAAAGAGACAACAAAATAAAGACAATGAAGAAGATCAAATTCAAAAAGCAATTGATGAAATGTACGCGAAACAAGCACACCAATACATTGGTGAAAGCTCCCTAGATGAAGACCATAATGATGAGGATATGAATGACGGACAGTCTAATAATGTGTCAGAAAGTACTACAACAACTTCATTTAAAGAAGACCAAATTGGCGCTTCGTCGTACAATTATGAAGAAATCAACCTTGATGATGAACAACATATTCAAAAGGTAAATGACGAAGATGTGCATGTAAGTGATGCCTCTAGCGAAAATGCTAATGAGGAAACTAGTGTTGATAAAGCACACAACGATAATGTAGAGGATGCTCAATTCCAAGAATTAAATGATAGCCAACAATCATCAGAATCGACTTCTCACCTTGAAAATGAAAATTCACAACAGCAAGAACACTATAATAATGCAATTAACCAAAGTGTTGATAATGAGAAGGAGTATGCTAAACATAGACAGAAAAACGATGATGATTTTAAAGAATCAGCTTCTTCATTAAGTACAAGTGAGATAAATAGTGATAGTTCTTCGTCGATAGTAAATGCTTCAAATAATGATACTATGGCTTCCACGGTTAATTCAAAACATAGTATGACAGCTAATGAAGGTCAATCATTTGGTAACAATGAAAGTGTAGAAGAACACGATCATCATTCAAAAATGAATAGTGAAGATGCCGAGTCTTCAAATCACTTTACCAATAGTGAGGAACATTCAGAATTAGATAGTAACCAGTTCATGAATAATACTAATAGTAATAATTCAACTTCAACAAGTGATGTTACTTCACAATCAGAGGGCAGTGTGGCTCAAGAATCGGAATTAAATAGACCAACAACTCAATCGCAATCAAAAGATGTTTCAACACATAAACCGCGATTTGCAGGTAGTAAACCATTTAATGTGGTAATGACTCCTTCAGATAAGAAACGTATGATGGATAGTAAAAACAATAGTAGAGTTAATGTTCCTGAATTAAAACCTGAACAACATAATGTTCAATCTACTAAAGAGGATTCCAGTGAGCATCAATTAAGTTCTGAAAATAATTTAAATGAAAGTGAAACAAATCAACAAACTTCACATGAGTACCAAACTCAATCTGAATCAAACGACGACGGTATTACAGGTGTGTCTACAAGTGACAATGTTAACAATAATCATATTCAACAGCATACTCAAAGCACATCTCATAATGAAACTAGTGGAAGAAGTAGCGGTAATTATTACTCAGAAACTGTAAAAGATAATGATGACACTAACCTAAATAATAATAAAACTTCTGCAACAGGAATTACTCATCAGGAAGTAAAAGAACAAGCATCCAATTCTTATAAAAACCAACAAGAGTCACCTCAAGATAAGCAACAAGGAATTAGAAAAGGACCTAATATTAAATTGCCTAGCTTTGATTTATTAGAAGAACCTGAACCACACGAAGTTGATGAAGAATGGATAGAAGAGAAGAAACAGGAATTAAATGATGCACTTTATTATTTCAATGTGCCCGCAGAGGTTAAAAATGTAACAGAAGGTCCAAGTGTTACAAGATTTGAATTATCTGTAGAAAAAGGTGTGAAAGTTTCAAGGATTACTGCACTTCAAGACGATATTAAAATGGCATTAGCTGCCAAAGATATACGTATTGAAGCGCCAATTCCTGGAACAAGTCTTGTAGGTATTGAAGTACCAAATCAAGACCCAACTAAGGTTAACTTACGATCTATTATAGAAACACCTAAATTTAAAAATACAGAGTCTAAATTAACTGTAGCGATGGGTTATCGAATTAATAATGAACCATTATTAATGGATATCGCTAAAACGCCTCATGCACTTATTGCCGGAGCAACAGGCTCAGGTAAATCGGTTTGTATCAATAGTATCTTAATGTCATTATTATATAAAAATCACCCTGAAGAATTACGCTTATTATTGATTGATCCTAAGATGGTGGAATTAGCACCATACAATGATTTACCACATTTAGTTTCTCCTGTAATTACAGATGTGAAAGCTGCTACTCAAAGTTTAAAATGGGCAGTAGAAGAAATGGAGAAGCGCTATAAATTATTTGCTCAATATCACGTAAGAAATATTACTGCATTTAATAAAAAGGCACCTTATGAGCAAAGAATGCCAAAAATTGTTATAGTAATTGATGAGTTAGCCGACTTGATGATGATGGCACCTCAAGAAGTAGAACAATCAATTGCACGTATTGCTCAAAAAGCACGTGCATGTGGTATTCATATGTTAGTGGCTACACAAAGACCTTCAGTAAATGTTATTACGGGTCTGATTAAAGCAAATATTCCTACTAGAATTGCCTTTATGGTATCTTCAAGCGTGGATTCAAGAACAATTCTAGATAGTGGTGGCGCGGAACGCTTATTAGGATATGGTGATATGCTATATCTAGGAAGTGGAATGAATAAGCCAATTCGTGTTCAAGGTACATTCGTTTCTGATGAGGAAATAGATGATGTCGTTGA
This sequence comes from Staphylococcus sp. TE8, assembly GCF_000692055.1. Lineage (NCBI taxonomy): Bacteria > Bacillati > Bacillota > Bacilli > Caryophanales > Staphylococcaceae > Staphylococcus > Staphylococcus sp. TE8. The sequence goes on along the minus strand of NZ_JMGB01000001.1, from coordinate 1,174,761 downwards.
CTTTATTAAACAGCAGCGAGAACCTGAATACTTATTTGAAGAAAAGGAATTATTAAAGAAAACACAATCTCAAGCACAAGATGATTTATTCCATGACGTGTGCGAGTTTATGGTGAATGAAGGACATATATCAACTTCATTGATTCAAAGACATTTCCAAATTGGTTACAATAGAGCAGCTAGAATTATAGATCAATTAGAGCAGTTAGGTTATATATCAGGTGCTAACGGTTCTAAACCAAGGGATGTTTATATTACTGAAGCGGATTTAAATAAAGAATAAATTGAGTAAGGAGTATTAAAATGACGCACTATCATTTTGTCGGAATTAAAGGCTCCGGCATGAGTTCATTAGCACAAATCATGCATGATCTTGGTCATGAAGTCCAAGGTTCAGACATAGAAAAATACGTATTTACCGAAGTTGCTCTACGTAACAAAGGCATCAAAATTTTACCTTTTGATGTTGAAAATATTAAAGAAGGCATGGTTGTCATTCAGGGTAATGCATTTTCAGACAATCATGAAGAAATAGTTAAAGCTCATGAATTAAAACTTGATGTCATTAAATATCATGACTTCCTAGGTCATGTTATAAATCAATATACATCTGTAGCTGTTACAGGTGCTCACGGTAAAACTTCAACAACTGGTCTATTGTCACATGTTATGAACGGAGATAAAAAGACATCATTCTTAATTGGTGATGGTACTGGCATGGGATTGCCTGGAAGCGATTATTTTGCATTCGAAGCTTGTGAGTACCGTAGACATTTCTTAAGTTATCATCCAGATTATGCGATTATGACGAATATTGATTTTGATCATCCAGATTATTTTAAAAATATTGAAGATGTCTATGATGCTTTCCAAGATATGGCTCATAACGTTAAGAAAGCCATAATTGCATGGGGTGATGATGACTATTTACGTAAATTAGAGGCTGATGTACCAATTTATTATTATGGTTTTAAAGAGACTGACGATATTTATGCTAAAAATATTCAAATCACCGAAAAAGGTACTCAGTTTGATGTTTATACTAACGGGGAATTTTATGATCAGTTCTTATCACCACAATTTGGTGACCATAATATTTTAAATGCGCTTTCAGTTATTGCGATTAGTTATTTAGAAAAGATGAATGTTGACAACATTAAAGATGCATTAGTCACTTTTGGTGGTGTAAAACGTCGCTTTAACGAAACAAAAGTATCTAATCAAGTATTAGTAGACGATTACGCTCACCATCCTAGAGAAATTAGTGCTACAATTGAATCAGCTAGAAAGAAATATCCACAGAAAGAAGTAGTAGCTGTCTTCCAACCTCACACGTTCTCTAGAACTCAAGCTTTTCTAGACGAATTCGCATCTAGTTTAAGTAAAGCAGATCGCGTATTCTTATGTGAAATTTTTGGTTCTATTAGAGAAAATACAGGTGAATTAACTATACAAGATTTAATTGAACGTATTGACGGCTCGTCGCTAATAGATGAAAATAGTATTGACATATTAAAAGAATTTGATAACGCAGTCATTTTATTTATGGGCGCTGGTGACATTCAAAAGTTACTTAAAGCTTATTTAGAAAAATTAGGCGTAAAAAATGAGTTTTAATATGTTTATAATAAAACATCATGGGTATTAAATATTAATGACTTTTATTTTATGGTATTTAGGAGGCGTTTTTAATGGATTGGATTTTACCAATTGCAGGAATTATCGCTGCGATAGCGTTCTTAATTTTATGTATCGGTATCGTTGTAGTTTTAATTTCTGTTAAGAAAAATTTAGATTACGTGGCTAAAACACTTGATGGTGTTGAAGGTCAAGTTCAAGGTATTACTCGAGAAACTACTGATTTACTTCATAAAGCAAATCGCTTAACTGAAGATATTCAAGGTAAAGTGGATCGTTTAAATTCTGTTGTAGATGCTGTTAAAGGTATCGGCGACTCAGTTCAAACTTTAAATGGTTCTGTAGACCGAGTAACTAACTCAATTACGCACAATATTTCTCAAAATGAAGATAAAATTTCTCAAGTAGTTCAATGGTCAAATGTGGCAATGGAAATTGCTGACAAATGGCAAAATAGATACTACCGTAGAGGAAGTGCAAACTACAAAGCAAACACTGTAGCTGACGATGCAAATCATAGCTATTCAAATTCAGAATACAATTCTGATCATAGTTACACTACACGTGTTAACAAATAATTAATACGAATGAATTAAATGCACTTAAATGAGGTTTTTACTTATTTAAGTGCTTTTGTTTTAGGAGGAATCGTTATGGAACACTATAACCGCGATAATTTTGAGAGAAATAATACAGGTCGTGATTTATATAACCGTACGTCACGCAATTCATCAAATACGCCTAAACGTAAAGACTTCGTAGTAAGTTTTATTGCTAGTGCAATCGTTGGCTCTGCTTTAGGTCTTTTTTATAAAAATAAAGTATATAAAAAAACAGATGAATTAAGAGATAAAGAACAAGATTTAAGAAATAAAGTACTTAATTATAAAGAACAGGCAGAAAACACCGTTAATTCAGTAAGAGATAGAGTAGAGAACTTTAGAAATCGTTCTAAAGATGGTTTAACTTCTAATGAATTACAAGCACAAAAAGTAGCAATCCAAAGAGAAGTTAGTGACAATAATCTATCAGATCAATCACCTGAGGCTCAAGAAATTCAAGAAGCTAAAGTAGAAGCTACTAAAGACGACTTTGAACAACAAAATAAACCATCAGCTACAGAATTAACAGCTCAACAAAATGCGATTCAACAAGAATCAAAATTAGCTGACCAGTCACCAGAAGCACAAGAGATACAGGAAGCTAAAGCTGAATCACAAGACCAACAAAATAAACCATCAGCAAAAGAATTAACAGCTCAACAAAATGCGATTCAACAAGAATCAAAATTAGCTGATCAGTCACCAGAAGCACAAGAAATTCAAGAAGCTAAAGCTGAATCACAAGACCAACAAAATAAACCATCAGCAAAAGAATTAACAGCACAGCAAAATGCAATTCAACAAGAATCAAAATTAGCAGATCAGTCACCAGAAGCGCAAGAGATACAGGAAGCTAAAGCTGAATCACATAAGGAAGATAGTCAAGAAGCATCACATATCGAAAGTGATAAAAAACCATCAGCTGAAGAAATAGCTATTGCTCAAACAGCTATTAAAAAAGAATCAAGTGATAATGATTTAGCTGATCCTACTACTAAAGAAGGCAAAAATGAAGATGCCCATCAAAAAACGCAAGCAGAAAATTTAGCTACAGCTGCTAAAACAAAAAACGATAAAATCACTAATGACAGCCAAGTTGCTAAAAATACAAATGATCTCACAAGTGAATCAAGTGTACCTAAATCTGCTGACAAAGAGGTACCTAATTTAGTTACAAAGAAAAATGAGAATGACACAGGTTCAAGTGATGGTTCATTTGCAAATCGACTAGCTACAGCTGCAAAAGCAAAAAAATCTAAACTAACTAAAGGATCTAAAGAATCACAGCTCACTGAAGCATTATTAGCTGAACCAGCATTACCTAAAGGTAAAAAAAATAATAATGTACCTAATCTTGTAACTCAAACTACTAAGCAATCAACAAACTCTAAAAAAGGTCAATCTTCTACCTCTAAAGAAGATAAAGTAAATAAATCACAAGAAAGTGCGACATTCGATAAAGGCGTAGTTACCCATGAGAATTCTATAAAAGGTACTCAAAAATCTAATAGTAAAGGTAACAAAACAAACGCAAAATCTAATAAAAAGGCAAATACAAGTAAAAAACAAAGTAATACGCCTAAACAAAACAACAGAACTCAAAAACAACAAAATCAATCAAATAATAATCAACAAAAAGTTGAGAAAGCAAATAGCAAGATTGAAAAACGTACATTCAATGATTAATTAAACTTACAATATATATTTAAGCTGAGGCATTATCATATTGTCTCAGCTTTTTTATTTTCTAATTCATAAGTAAATGTTGAAAAGTTTTCACCAAAATGTATATTGCAGTTGGCGTTTACAGAAAATTTTCTATTTTCTGTAAATATGCGCTTGAACTATAAAAATGAAATTGTTAGAATTAAGTCTAAATACTTTTATTTTATCGCTTTAAAGTAATATACTTTCATACATAACTATATCTTAGAGGTGAGTAGAAATGACTAATAAATTGGAAGAATACAGAGAGGAAATTGTCTCATTAAACTATCAAATTTTAGATTTGTTATCTAAAAGAGGCGAGTTAGCTCAAAAAATTGGAGAAGAAAAAATTAAACAAGGAACTCAAGTATATGATCCTCAACGTGAAAAAGAAATGATTAATGATTTATTGGATCGAAATGAGGGTCCATTTAATGATAATGTAATCAAGCAGTTGTTTAAAGAAATTTTTAAAGCCTCTACTGATTTACAAAAATCTGAAAACGAAAAACATCTATACGTATCACGAAAATTAAAACCTGAAGATACTATTGTGAAATTTGATAATGGTGGCATTATTGGTGATGGTAATAAATCATTTGTATTTGGACCTTGTTCAGTTGAATCACAAGAACAAGTAGATGCTGTTGCTAAAGATTTACAATCTAGAGGAGAAAAATTTATTAGAGGTGGAGCATTTAAACCACGTACATCTCCTTATGATTTCCAAGGACTTGGTGTAGAAGGATTAAAAATCCTTAAAAATGTAAAAGATAAGTTTAATCTTAATGTAGTCAGTGAAATTGTAAATCCTAATGACTTTGAAGTAGCAGACGAATATTTAGATGTTTTCCAAATTGGTGCACGTAATATGCAGAACTTTGAACTGTTAAAAGAAGCTGGTCGCACAAACAAACCAATTCTTTTAAAACGAGGTCTATCTGCAACAATTGAAGAGTTTACTTATGCAGCTGAATACATTGCTTCTCAAGGCAACAGAAATATTATTTTATGTGAACGTGGAATACGTACATATGAAAAGGCGACTCGTAATACACTTGATATTTCTGCAGTACCTATTTTAAAACAAGGTACACACTTACCAGTAATGGTTGATGTAACTCATAGTACAGGCAGAAAAGATATCATGCTACCAACTGCAAAAGCAGCATTAGCCGTTGGTGCTGATGGCGTAATGGCTGAAGTTCATCCTGATCCATCAGTTGCATTAAGTGATGCTGGACAACAAATGGATTTGAACGAGTTTAATGATTTCTACAATGAACTTAAACCACTTGCAGATATGTATAATGCTAAAAAGTTAAAATAAACATTTTGCAATCGTTTATACTAAATTGACTACTCAGTTATTCTTTTCTTGAATAGTGATGTAGTCTTTTTATTTTTTAATGAATTTAACTTAAATTAAATTTTCAATTTTAATTTATTTAAATTTTTTAAGCGAAAAGTATATAATATAAATGAATTGCACTTGCTTTTTCTGACAGAAATGTGACAAAAGAACAAAATCATTTCACAATAACCATAAATATGATAAACTTTGAAAATGATATGAAAACACGATATTATAAGCAATGAAACGCTTACAAGGAGGAAATTATGACTGTAACGATTTATGATGTAGCTAGAGAAGCTCGTGTGTCGATGGCAACTGTATCACGTGTAGTTAACGGCAATCAAAACGTAAAACCTGAAACGAGAAACAAAGTCAATGAGGTCATCAAGAAGCTAAATTATAGACCTAACGCAGTTGCACGAGGACTTGCAAGTAAACGTACTACAACTGTAGGTGTGATAATTCCAGATATTTCAAATGTTTATTATTCACAACTCGCGCGAGGTCTTGAGGATATTGCAACAATGTATAAATATCACTCAATCATCTCCAATTCTGATAATGACCCTGAAAAAGAGAAAGAAATCTTTAATAATTTATTAAGTAAACAAGTTGATGGTATTATTTTCCTTGGTGGTACTATTTCAGAAGAAATTAAAGATTTAATTAATCAATCTTCAGTTCCAGTTGTGGTATCAGGAACAAATGGTAAAGATGATCATATTGCATCAGTTAATATTGACTTCAAACAAGCTGCTGAAGAAGCCACTCAACATATGATTGAAAAAGGTGCTAAGAAATTTGCACTTGTAGGTGGCGATTATTCTAAAAAAGCACAAGATGATGTATTACAAGGTTTAACAAAAGTTTTAAATCAACATCATTTAGAACTTGATGAGGCATTACATTTCTCTGGTAAAGAAAGCTATAAAGAGGGAATCAAAGCATTTGAAAAATTACAAAATAATATGCCTGATGCTATTCTTTCAATTAGTGACGAGCAGGCAATTGGTATTTTACACAGCGCATTAGATGCTGGGGTTAATGTACCTGAAGACTTACAAATTTTAAGCTTTAACAACACACGTTTAGTCGAAATGGTACGCCCACAACTATCTAGTGTTATACAACCACTATATGATATCGGTGCAGTAGGCATGAGATTATTGACAAAATATATGAATGAAGAAGACATTGAAGAACCAAATGTAATTCTTCCTCACAGAATAGAATATCGTGGAACGACTAATTAAAATTATAAATGATTGTTAAGTGAAGAGAAAACGTAAATATAAATTTTAAAAGGGTACTTGATGTTTCAACATGATTCATTGAGCACCCTTTTTAATATATTATTAAATATCGCTATAACGTTCATACCAACTTGCAACCTGTTTAGCAATTCTAAGATTTTTATCAGATATTTCTTTAGTTCTTGGAATATAAGCATAATCATTTAAACGATCTTCCCAGCGTTTTGGTAGTTTGACAGTACTATATAACTTCCATTTATTAATCCAATTTAACGGGAGGTAACCTTGTTGAATAGGCTCCCCGATTAAACTTAAAAAGACGTGACTCCAAGCTCGAGGGACAACTCTCCAAATATTATAACCTCCGCCCCCGAACATTAATACTTTATGATTACAATAGCGTTTTGCTAAATCTTGGATTATATATGGAATAGAATATAGGCTATTTAATGTACAGTTCATGTGTGTAAGTGGATCTCTATAATGGATATCTACACCATGAACGCTTAAAATGATATCAGGCTTAAAAGCTGCAACTAATGGTTCTACAGTTTCTTTAAATAACTCTAGATAAGAGGCATCTTCAGTATAAGGTTCAAGAGGCACATTTACCGTATAACCATATCCTATATCTTCACCACGTTCAGTATAATGACCAGAGCCCGGGAATAAAAATTTTCCTGTCTCATGAATGGAATAAGTCATAATTCTATTGTCTGTATAAAAGCTCCATTGTGTACCATCTCCATGATGTGCATCTGTATCAATAACCATGACGCGTTGATGATATTTTTCAACTAAATACTTTGCAGTTATAGCAACATCATTATAAATGCAAAAGCCATTCGCTCGTCCGGGTAGTGCGTGATGTAAACCACCACCGAGATGGCATCCATTAATAAATGTTCCATCCATGATACAATCCGCTAAATTAAGCGCTCCTCCTACAATCCGAGCGCTATGACGATGCATATGTTTAAATTGAAGCGTATCATCACCATTGAGTCCATATTTCTTTGCCTCGTGTTCACTTAATATACCATGTGATGCGTGACGAATAGCTTGAATATAATCATATTGATGAATTAATGCGAGTTCTTCATCTGTAGCTATACGTGGTATTACGATATGCTCATCCTTTAAAAAGTTCGCGTCCTTTAACAACTCAGTCGTTAGTTTAAGCCTCATTTGATTGAAAGGGTGTTCGTTACTAAAGCGGTATTGTAAGAGATCTTCAGAATAAACATAACCAGTACTTAAATTTTTATTTGGCATGATGCTCCCCCCGTAACAACATTCTCACTATTTTGATTAACTTTATTTGAATGCGAGATATTTAACTATGATACTTTTGAAATTAGATACTTTTGTAGTATGTCAAAAGAAGAATTTATTTTTATATCTAAGATCGTCAAAAGCTTGTTGTTGTGACAAAGTGATACGTTTGCCAATACGTGCCATTAAACAATTAGCAGGGTGGCTAGTGATTTCAGGATCATCTGTAGCAAAAATTTCTAATCCACCTTTAGACATTAACTTTTGCATCAATTTCTTATACTCGAAAACATCTAGCTGTGCTTGATCCAAATCCCAATGCCAATAATATTCAGTAGTCAATACAATATAATCTTCAAATTCATCCGCAGATAAACTAGTCGCAATAAGCTCGCCACCTAAATGTAAGTGACGGTATGTAGGACTTATCTCTATGGCTCCTAGTTCAATTAAATAGGTCAAATGACCCTCGGACCATCTTTCGAATTCATCAGGATAATGATATGTCACATATCCAACGATATGCTTGTCTTGACGAATGATATAGACACGACCTTCAGGTAGTTCAGTAATCTCTAAAAGTGCTTCATACTGATCCTGAGGTAGGCGGAATGCATTAAGCTGATTATCTAAAGTAAGCGTTTTCAAAAAATTGTACGAAATAGGTCCTTCAATGACAAAAGTAGTGTCACTTAGTTTAAGATTCTTAGTTACATAAGTTTTAACATGTCTCACGTTATCATCTCCTTATGCAGGTGACTTAACTTGTTATTAAACTTATTATATATAAAAGGTTGTACATGAACAATTAAATAGTAATAGGATACAAAGATTTTTGAAAAATGTGAAAATTATATGTATAATTACTTTTAAAGAAAGCGATTTCATAAACAAGGGGGATTTAATTATGAAAGTTGAAGTGTATAAAAGAGAACCAGGGGATTACAATTTAGAGAATTATAATGAAGCTTATCAAAATTTCGATTGGAAAGAGATAGAAAAATCATTTTCTTGGTATGAAACAGGAAAAATGAATATGGCGTATGAATGTATCGATCGTCATGTTGATAACGGAAAAGGGGAAAAAATAGCTTTAAATTATAAAGATGAGAAACGTAAAGAATCATACACTTATAGAGATTTAAAAAAGTTATCAAATCAAGCAGCTAATGTTCTTAAAGATAAGGCGGATGTTAAAAAAGGAGATCGCGTTTTTATCTTTATGTCTCGTACACCTGAATTATACTTTGCGTTCTTAGGTATTTTAAAAATTGGTGCGATTGTGGGTCCATTATTTGAAGCGTTCATGGAGAAGGCTGTAGCAGATCGTTTAGCTAATAGTGAAGCTAAAGTAGTCATTACGAATAAAGCATTACTTCCTAGAATTCCGAAAGATAAATTACCTCATTTAGAAACAATCATTGTTGTAGATGATGACGTTGATGGTGAATACATTGATTTTAATAAAGAAATGGGACAAGCTAGCGAGGAATTTAATATTGAGTGGCTAGCGCCAGATGATGGATTAATTCTTCACTATACATCAGGTTCTACAGGACAACCTAAGGGTGTATTGCACGTCCAACAAGCAATGCTATTACATTATATCTCAGGAAAATACGTATTAGATTTAAAAGAAGATGATGTTTATTGGTGCACTGCTGATCCAGGATGGGTAACTGGTACATCTTACGGAGTCTTTGCTCCTTGGTTAAATGGTGTTACGAATTGCATCGCAGGTGGGCGATTCTCACCTGAATCTTGGTATAGCATGTTAGAAGAATTTAAAGTTACGATATGGTATACCGCACCAACAGCACTTCGTATGTTAATGAGTGCTGGAGACGATATCGTTGAAAAATACGATTTATCATCTGTACGGTCAATTTTATCTGTAGGAGAACCACTAAATCCAGAAGTAATAAAATGGGCGAAAGATGTCTATGATAAACGTGTTTTAGATACATGGTGGATGACTGAAACAGGTGGACATATGATTGTAAATTACCCAACTATGGATATTAAACTAGGTTCTATGGGTAAACCACTACCTGGTATTGAGGCAGCAATCATAGATGATGAAGGTAATGAACTCCCACCTAATCGTATGGGTAATTTAGCAATTAAGAAGGGTTGGCCTTCTATGATGCATTCTATTTGGAAAAATCCTGAAAAGTTTAACTCATACTTTATCGGAGATTGGTATGTTTCTGGTGACTCTGCTTATAAAGATGAGGATGGATACTACTGGTTCCAAGGACGAGTTGATGACGTTATTATGACAGCCGGAGAACGTGTTGGACCATTTGAGGTTGAGTCAAAATTAGTAGAACATGAAGCCGTAGCGGAAGCAGGTGTTATTGGTAAACCTGATCCAGTTCGTGGAGAAATTATTAAAGCCTTCGTTGCATTAAGACAAGGATATGAACCATCAGATGATTTAAAAGAAGATATCCGTAAATATGTTAAAGAAGGGTTATCAGCACATGCTGCGCCTAGAGAAATTGAATTTAAAGACAAGTTGCCAAAAACACGTTCAGGTAAAATTATGAGACGTGTGCTTAAAGCTTGGGAATTAGATTTAGATGCAGGTGATTTGAGTACAATGGAAGATTAAAATTAATAATTGAGAGCTAAAGTATCAGCTTTAGCTCTCATTTTCAAATAAGTTAAAGTCATTCTTAAGAACGAACATTGATTTGAATAATTCTTGAAATATTCGACAATTGAAATTAAGTCGGTTATCATAAACCATATAAGACGTATCAAAAATAATTTAATATTAATTAATACTACATAATGATCAAGGGGTTGAATCGTTTGGCACATTTATCAGATTTAGAGATTGCAAATCAATCACAATTAAAACCTATTGGAGAAATTGCTGATAAAGCAGGTATATCTGCAGATGCACTTGAACAATATGGACACTATAAAGCTAAAATAGATATTAATCAGATTAAACCTAGAGAGAAAAAAGGTAAAGTTGTATTAGTGACTGCTATGAGTCCTACGCCAGCTGGAGAAGGAAAATCCACAGTTACAGTAGGTTTAGCAGATGCATTTAATGAGTTAAAACAAAACGTGATGGTCGCATTACGTGAACCAGCGCTTGGACCAACTTTTGGTATTAAAGGTGGTGCCACAGGTGGTGGATATGCACAAGTATTACCAATGGAAGATATTAACCTACATTTCAATGGTGATTTTCATGCAATAACAACTGCAAATAATGCATTATCTGCATTTATTGATAACCATCTACATCAAGGTAATGAATTAGGCATTGATCAACGTCGTATCGAGTGGAAACGTGTATTAGATATGAATGATCGTGCACTTCGTTATGTAAATGTTGGATTGGGTGGGCCAACAAATGGTGTTCCAAGAGAAGATGGTTTTAATATTACAGTGGCATCAGAGATAATGGCGATTTTATGCTTAAGTCGTAGTATTAAGGATTTAAAAGAAAAAATTAGTCGTATTACTATCGGTTATACTAGAGATCGTAAACCCGTAACAGTTCAAGATTTAAAAGTAGAAGGGGCACTTGCGTTAATACTTAAAGATGCAATTAAACCCAATTTAGTTCAAACGATAGAAGGTACACCAGCACTTGTGCACGGTGGACCATTTGCTAATATCGCACATGGTTGTAACTCTATATTAGCTACTGAAACAGCTAGGAATTTAGCAGATATCGTTGTTACGGAAGCTGGCTTCGGTTCAGATTTAGGTGCTGAAAAGTTTATCAATATTAAATCACGCGAGGCAGGCTTTGAACCATCAGCGGTAGTGGTAGTTGCAACGATTCGAGCACTAAAAATGCATGGTGGTGTTGCTAAAGATCAACTTAAAGAGGAAAACCTAGAAGCGGTTAAAGCGGGTATTGTAAACCTTGAACGTCACGTTAACAATGTGAAGAAATATGGCCTTGAACCTGTTATCGCTTTAAATGCATTTATACATGATACGGAAGCAGAAACTGAGTTTGTTAAACAATGGGCTCAAGAACAAGGTGTACGCATTGCGTTAACTGAAGTATGGGAAAAAGGCGGTAAAGGTGGAGTTGATTTAGCTCATCACGTACTTGAAGTCATTGATCAGCCTCAAACATTTAAACACTTATATGAATTAGAACAACCACTTGAAAGTAAAATTGAAACAATCGTTAAAGAAATTTATGGTGGTTCAAAAGTTACGTTCAGTAGTAAGGCTCAAAAGCAATTAAAGCAATTTAAAGAAAATGGATGGGACAATTATCCAGTGTGCATGGCTAAAACACAATATTCATTCAGTGATGATCAAACAGCATTAGGTGCTCCAACAGATTTTGAAATTACAATCAGAGAACTAGAAGCAAAAACAGGTGCAGGATTTATTGTAGCGTTAACTGGTGCAATTATGACAATGCCAGGTTTACCTAAGAAACCAGCTGCACTTAATATGGATGTTACTGATGATGGACAAGCGATTGGACTATTCTAATTTTTAAACAATACATTTCTAAAGATAATAAGCACTAGTGATTTTACAAGTCACTAGTGCTTTTTTACTTATTATGACTACGCACCTTTTTGAGGAGGGTGAGTGAGTAAGTGTGATTTAATACGATACTTTTTCGCTTTAATGTATTGTTTTTTTGAAATTTTGCCCTCCACAAGCATACGCTTTAAAACATAACGCTGACGGTGAATACTATAATGTAATATCCGATTACTTTTTAAATTACCTTGGTTATCATACGGAGTATAACCATAAGGACTTTGTAAGAGTCCTACTAAATAAGCGGACTGAGCAATGTTTAAATCTTTGGCAGCTACACCAAATAAGCTATATGAAGCTGATGCTATACCAGTAATATTGGCCCCATTATAATCATGACCAAACGGAACAATATTCAGATAAGTATATATGATTTCATTTTTAGATAGAAGTTTCTCAAGTCTCATAGCCAAAATAATTTCATTTGCTTTTCTACTATATGTCTTTTTATCTGTTAAAACTTGGTTTTTAATTAGTTGTTGTGTAATCGTACTACCACCTGATGTTTCATTTGCATCAATAATATCTTGAAACATTGCTCTCATTAATGCTTTAGGTAAGATACCATTATGTTTATAGAAGAGAGTATCTTCGGATGAGGTAAGTGCTTTTATCACATTCGGATTTACAGATTTAGGTCCCACAATCAGAGTATTAAGAGAATGATCATATTCTTCTAAAATATGTTTGTTACTATGATTTATTAGTTCATCGCCAGGAAGGTGTAACACTTTCTGCTTTAACTCTTTATCACTAATAGAGGACGCTTCCTTAGTTAAATGATGGAAGTATATCACTAATGCTAAAATCAATGCGATTCCAATTATGGAAAATACAACAAAAATGCCTACACAAATATGTTTGATTTTCTTATAAATACGTTCGAATTGCACATATCTATCCGTTGATTGTGAAATATTCTTATTGTTGTGCATCGTATACCTCCTAAATTTAGGTATAGTATACCATATTCATGAAGTTGACTTTTAAAATAATGTTATCTATAATTAAATTCAATTCAATATGTTTTGGATACGAGGAGAAGTAGCATTTAAGGAAGATTACAGAGAGTTAGTGGTCGCTGCGAACTAGCATTTGCTTATATGTGAATACACCTCTATAAAGTTATTCAACGTTTCATTAATGAACGTCTCATTAATAAAGTTTTTCAAGAGTACATAAACTCTTGTTAAAGTATGGTGGTACCGTGCATAAGCGCCCTTACATGTTTAGATGTAAGGGCTTTTTATTTGATTTATATTAAAAATTTATTTTTGAAAAATAAATTAAATGCAATATCAAATACTTTTTATTAAATTACACGCTCACGAGTAACCATTTTCAAAACAAAATAATAACTATAAAAATATTAAGGGAGGATGTTAGCAATGGCTAATGCATTAATTGAAGATTTAAAATGGAGAGGTTTAATATATCAACAAACTGACGAACAAGGTATTGAAGATTTATTAAATAAAGAACAAGTTACTTTATATTGTGGTGCTGACCCTACTGCAGATAGTTTACACATTGGACATTTACTACCATTCCTAACATTAAGACGTTTCCAAGAACATGGTCATCGTCCAATCGTGCTTATCGGTGGCGGTACAGGTATGATTGGTGATCCATCTGGTAAATCTGAAGAACGTGTTTTACAAACTGAAGAACAAGTGGAAGCTAACGTACAAGGGTTATCAAAGCAAATGCATCGCTTATTTGAATTTGGTACTGATAAAGGTGCGGTTTTAGTCAACAATAAAGATTGGCTTGGACAAATATCTTTAATTAGCTTTTTACGTGATTATGGTAAACATGTAGGCGTCAACTACATGTTAGGTAAAGATTCCATTCAAACACGTTTAGAACACGGTATTTCTTATACGGAATTCACTTATACTATTTTACAAGCTATCGATTTCGGTCATTTAAATCGTGAATTAAATTGTAAAATTCAAGTTGGTGGCTCAGATCAATGGGGTAACATTACAAGTGGTATCGAATTAATGCGCCGTATGTACGGTCAAACTGAAGCGTTTGGTCTTACAATCCCATTAGTAACTAAATCTGACGGTAAGAAATTTGGTAAATCAGAGTCAGGCGCGGTGTGGCTAGACCCTGAAAAGACAAGTCCATATGAATTCTATCAATTCTGGATTAACCAATCTGATGAAGATGTGATTAAATTCTTAAAATACTTTACTTTCTTAGATAAAGAAGAGATTGATCGTTTAGAACAATCTAAAGAAGAGGCGCCACATCTTCGTGAAGCTCAAAAAGCATTAGCAGAAAACGTAACTAAATTTATTCATGGTGAGGAAGCGCTAAATGATGCGATTAGAATTTCTAAAGCTTTATTTAGCGGTGACTTGAAATCATTAACTGGTAAAGAATTAAAAGAAGGTTTCAAAGATGTACCTCAAGTTTCATTATCTTCTGAAACAACGAATATTATTGAAGCGTTAATTGAAACAGGTATTGCTACATCTAAACGACAAGCACGTGAAGATGTTAATAATGGTGCTATCTATATTAATGGCGAACGTCAACAGTCAGTTGATTATGAATTAAGCAATGACGATAAAATTGATAATGAGTTTACAATTATTCGTCGTGGTAAGAAAAAATATTTCATGGTTAATTATCAATAAGTGATGTGTTAAAAATGACCTCCTAATCATCTCATTGGTTGGGAGGTTTATTTTCAATAATAGGAGGTGCGTAGTGTGAATAAAGAACAATTGATGATGAAAAATTTTCGGGATATCTTTAATAAAATTGCTTGGCTAAACAAAGGAAAAATGGAAGAAGCGCTTAAAGGAAATAAACCAAGTGAAGTGCATTGTATTGAAGCAATTGAAGAGCTTAACGAACCTAATGTAAGGCGATTAACAGAAGCATTATTTATGACACGAGGCGCGATAAGTAAACTTACGAAACGTCTTGAGCAAAGAGGCTTAATAGAGAGTTATAAAAATCCTAATAATAAAAAGGAAGTTTATTTTCGGTTGACCGAAGCGGGTCAGCAAATTTACCAAACCCATGAAGAACTTCATAAAGAATTTCAACGTAGGGATCAAGAGGTGTTTGATAATATCACCGAAGACGAATTTAAATCAATGATGCGTTTTGCTGAAAAATATAATGCCCACCTTGATCATGAAATAAAAAAGCAAGGATTATTACATTAAATATGGGGATATTGTAATTTCTTAAAAACATTGAAATTGCAGTATCCTAAATTTTTACCGAATTATTGTTGACAAAGAAACAAAACGAGTGTATATTTTGTTGACGAAGAAACAATTTGAACGAAGGAGAATTCAAATGGCAACATCTCATTCTCAATCCAATGGTGTCACTAAAGAGGTAATGACTGCAGCTTGGGCAATTGCTTTAGGCGCCATCGCTCCAATGTTAGATTCAACAATGATAAATATAGCTATTAAACAACTTAATCATACATTTAATAGTTCTCTAGATATTGTTCAGTGGGGAATTACAGGTTACGTATTAGCGCTCGCCATTGCTGTACCATTGTCCGGTTGGTTTATGAATCAGTTTAATGGAAAGAAGGTTTTTATTTTAGCAATGGCCGCTTTTGGCTTAACTTCTATATTAGCTGGAGTGAGTTGGAATATTATCGTATTTAATATCTTTAGAATTTTACAAGGATTTAGTGCGGGAGTTATCACAACTTTAATGTTTACATTACTTGTGAAAACAGCAGGGCAAGACCATATTGGTAAGGTTATGGCAGTGGTTAGTACGCCCATGATCTTCGGTCCTATATTGGGCCCTGTTCTTGGAGGATTTATTATCCATTTTGCGAGCTGGCGTTGGATATTTTTTATTAATATCTTTATCGTTATCATTGCAATACCATTGATGAATAAATATGTACCTCAATTTGAACCATTTAATAAAGACAGTAAATTAGATGTAATTGGAATATTATTATTATCATTTATGAGTATCAGCATAATCTATGGTGTGACGAAAGCTTCTGATGATGGTACATTCTTTACTTTGAAACCAATGATATACATTATCATGGGAATACTTTTAACGATTACTTATTGTATTTATAATCGTCTAAGACATTATCATACAGTTCTACCAATCAATTTATTTACACAAAAGAAATATGCTGCGTCATCTATTGGATTGTTACTTGCCAATATAGGAATTATGGGACCAATGTTAATTATTCCATTATTCTTCCAGAACTTTAAACATTATACTGCTATTGAAGCTTCTTTAGCTTTAATACCTCAAGGTCTAGGTATGTTAATTACACGACCTTATATTGGGAAAATGATTGACCAAATCGGTGCGAAATATGTAGTCATAGTGAGCATTATTATAGCCATGTTTGGTACAGTGCCATTGATGTTCGTTTCAAATCACACGCATATTGTATGGTTGTCTTTGATACTTTTTATAAGAGGATGTAGCGTAGGCGGGATAAATCTTGGTCTTACAAGCGATGCTTATCAAGGCATTGACGATAAACAAATTGCCGAAGCGGGTGTAGGGATTAATATGATTGAAAATATTGGTTCTAGTCTAGGTACAGCCATTATCGCAACTGTAGTAGCATCTATGTTAGCACTAAATCATCCATCAATTTTTCAAAGTTTAAGAGCTTATCATGCAGGTTTCTTAGTCTCAACTATAGCATTGTTACTTATCGTTTTACCTGCGTTATTTCTTACACATAAATCCAATGAAATTGAATTATAAATACAGAAAAGCCAAGAGACACTATTGTTAATGTCTCTTGGCTTATTTGATTATTAAGGTCAAACAATTATTGCGCAAATTGACTTTGAGATTGTGATGATGAAGTTCGTGTCTGTTCTTTCAATTTCACTTCAATATCTTTAGTCTTGCCATCTCTAATGACTGTTAAGGTAATCGTTTCACCAGGTTTTTTATGTTCGTAAAGATATGATCTTAGATCAGTAACCTCTTTGACTTTCTTACCATCTACTTGAGTAATAATGTCTCCTTTTTTAACATTATTACTATTATCCGCTTTAGCAACATAAACCCCAGAATCCTTAGTTGTATGCAACTCTTTACGATAAGATTCAGGTATTTCACTTAGGTTGATTAATCCTATTCCTATAGAAGGGCGTTCAATTTTACCATGTTTAACCAGTTGTTCAATCGTGACTTTAACCTCATTACTTGGTATAGCAAACCCTATACCTTCTACTTGCTCGGAAGCAATTTTCATAGAATTAATACCCACTAAATTACCGTTGATATCAACTAACGCACCACCAGAGTTGCCAGGGTTAATAGCCGCATCAGTTTGTAAAACATTAACTTTAGTATTACCTGCAGATGTATTGGCATCAATAGTTCGTTCACTCGCTGAAATAATTCCCGAAGTAACTGAATTGGCGAACTCTAAACCAAGTGGGTTACCCATTGCGAAGACGCTATCTCCAGTCTGTACTTTAGATGAGTTAGCGAATTTGATAGACTTAATACCTTTAGTGTCCTCAATCTTAAGAACTGCAATATCAGTAAGAGCGTCTTTACCAATTAACTTCGCTTTTACCTGCTTGGAGTTATGTAACTGTACTTTAATTTCGGATGCACCATCGACGACATGATTATTTGTAACGATGTAAGCTGAACCATTGCTGATTTGATAGATAACACCAGAACCAATACCTGCTTCTTCAGGTTTTGATGATTTGCCTTTTAGTAAATCATCTAAGCTTGAAGATTTTTGCATATTAATAACTCCAACTATGGCCGGTGACACATCCTTAATCATATCGTGAACCGACTTGTATTTATCACTTTTACCATCAAGTTGGTTACCGCCCTTACTATTTGATACCTCTTGAACAGATGCACCATCATGATTGAGAACAGTATGATTAAGAACCTTTCCTATACCTAATACAAGTAGTGCACCAATAATTCCCGCAATAAGCGCAACTATAATTGTCTTAAACCAAGGAAATTTGGGCTTTTTATTGTATGAAGGACGTTGGTAATTGTCGTGTGACTGATGTTGTTGTGTTTGATCTGACATATGTAACCTCCAAATAATATTCTCTTCTATCTAATTATGTAATTTTTTTAAGAATTTGGCTAGTAAACGGCTATCAGACTTTAGACGTATTTTGAAAGGTAGTTCAATTTTAAAAATGATAACTTTAATCACGTAAGAGGGACGTCTATTGTTCTCGATTAAGGGAAATGATAAAATTTATATGTTAAAAAACAAAATCAAGA
The DNA here is from genome assembly GCF_000692055.1 of Staphylococcus sp. TE8. Classification (NCBI taxonomy): domain Bacteria; kingdom Bacillati; phylum Bacillota; class Bacilli; order Caryophanales; family Staphylococcaceae; genus Staphylococcus; species Staphylococcus sp. TE8. Next base: position 1,156,120 of record NZ_JMGB01000001.1, on the reverse strand, counting down.
AGCGGGTGACATAATGTACAGCATTATAAGTAAAATTTTAGACGTCATTTTAGTCAAAATGGCTAAATCATTATATGTAATTGGAAAAGAAAATATTCCTAAAGATAGTAAATATGTAGTGACTTGTACACATGAAAGCTATAATGAAGTGATTATGTTAGGTATGGCATTACTACCAAATCAAATTCATTATATGGCTAAAAAAGAATTATTTAGTAATAAATGGGGCGGCAAATTCTTAAGCTCTTTAAATGCCTTCCCTGTAGATAGAGAGAATCCAGGTCCAAGCACATTAAAAAGACCTATCAATCTACTTAAAGAACATAAAACAGTTGGTATCTTCCCAACAGGTCACCGTACTGCTATGGAAGGTGCACCATTAAAACGTGGTGCTGCAACTATAGCAATGTTAGGTAAAGCACCAATTTTACCGGCTGCATATGTAGGTCCTAAAAAAATTCATGGCTTAATTACAGGACAAGCGATGATAAAAATTGGTGAACCAATTGATACGAGTGATATTCCAAAGGATTTAAAACGAAATGAAAAAGTAGAATATCTTACTAAAGAAATAGAAAAACGCACAAATCAATTACAAAAAGAACTCAATGAGATTGCTAAACGTTTAGAGGACTAATTAAGGAAATTATAAATGCTTTGTATATGAGAACGTCAATTGACCTAGATTTGAAAAATTGACGTTCTTAAATTTTTGATGATAAATAAAACGATTACATGTAAAAGGCATAAACTCACGAAATAGTTATAATTAATTAAAAATAGTGCATCTCTAAAGTCTTATTTTATGGTAAATTAATTAAGTAAAATTAATTATTAATATATGAAAAGCATTTCAATGTTTAATGTAATTTGAAATTTTATTAGAGGGATGATGTTCATGTACAAATTTTTTCAAAACTTAGGTAGGTCGTTAATGCTACCTGTTGCAGTATTACCTGCTGCAGCAATTATTGTAGGGATAGGTCACGTGCTAGACGCGCTATCAATTTTGCCACAAGTTGCAATGTTCTTTACAAGTGTAGGGGAAACGATACTCGAACAACTAGGAATATTATTTGCAATTGGTGTTGCGATAGGTATGGCTAAGAAAAATGATGGTGCAGTTGCATTAGCTGCGACTTTAGGATTTTTCATAGTCACAGTCGTGCTATCGCCTAAAAAACTAGCACCTCTATTACAAGTAAAAACGACAGATGTTAATAGTGCTTTTGAGCAAATGACAAATGGGAATGTCTTTGTAGGAATTTTAATTGGTTTAATTGCAGCATTTTGCTATAACAAATTTAGTGAAACTGAATTGCCTGTGGCACTGTCATTCTTTAGTGGTAAACGTTTAGTACCTATCATGACCGCTTTTTTCTGTACATTTTTAGCTATTGTTTTACTTTTTGTATGGCCACCAGTATTTAACGCAATTGTTACTTTTGGTAAATGGATAGTAGGTATGGGACCATTTGGTGCATTGTTATATGGTTTCTTTAACCGTTTGCTTATACCAACTGGATTACATCATGCATTAAATAATGTATTCTGGTTTGATACTGCCGGAATCAATGACATAGGTAAATTCCAAAGTGGTAAAGATGCAGTTAAAGGTATTACTGGTCGTTACCAAGCAGGGTTCTTTCCTGTAATGATGTTTGGTATACCAGCGGCGGCGCTTGCGATGTATCATACAGCGAAATCTAGTCAGAAAAAACAAGTCTACGCTTGGTTCTTAGCAAGTTCTATTTCTGCTTTCTTTGTTGGAGTAACTGAACCAATTGAATTTGCTTTTATGTTCGTTGCACCAGTTTTATTTGTCATTCATGCTGCGTTAACAGGTTTATCGCTATTTATAGCGGCTATCTTTCACTGGACAGCTGGTTTCTCATTTAGTGCTGGGTTGATTGACTTTGTCTTATCACTCGTTAACCCAGTGTCAAATAAGCCATGGATGTTACTAGTTCAAGGTATCATATTCTTTATTTTATATTACGCTATTTTTAGATTTGTTATCCAAGTGTTTAACTTGAATACAATTGGTCGAGGGGATAATGAACTTGCGGATCCAACGGCTAACGCTACGTCTGAAAATAATTCTGCCACATATTCAGAATCTAAAGGCAAATATTATCATACAGCCTCACAAATTTTAGATGGACTAGGCGGCAGTGATAATATTTCAAGTTTAACAAATTGTGCTACGCGTTTAAGAATGGAATTAAATGATAATTCTATTATAGATGAACAGAAAATAAAAAATGCAGGTGCAGTAGGGGTTACTAAAAGTGGTAAACACTCAACACAAGTGATTATTGGTACACATGTTCAACAAGTTGCAGATGAAATAGAGAAACAAATGTAATAGTTATCAGAATATCTTATGGAAGGGCAAATCTATTGAAGGTTTGCCCTTTTAACATTAAACATGTAATATAAGTTGTATCAGAATTTTCTGAAAGGCCAGGTGTAAGTAGTGAAGTCCATATTATTTGATGTTGATGGTGTATTTTTGAGTGAAGAACGCTGTTTTGATGTTTCAGCAATAACTGTAGAAGAACTTTTGACGAGTGAAGGTATTTTTTTAGGTTGTGGAACATACATAGATTTTGAAAATGATTTAAATGATAAAAAGATTCAGGAAATACGAGAACGTGTATTTCAACATGATAAAATATTGAATCAATTAAAATCATTAGGATTAAATTCTAATTGGGATATGCTTTTTATCGTATTTAGTATTCATTTAATTGATCTTGCTAAGCAACTTGATCAATCACATAGATGTGAGTTTTTAAATTCTAGTAATTTTAATGAAAAAACTTTATTCGAAATGAATAAACATTTATTACATAAAGAGATAGATTACGAGAAACCTTTAGAAGTTATTGATTCCTTCAGAAATGGGAAAGATGCTATATATGAAGATTTAGAATCATATGCTAAAGACCAATTAGAAATTGATGATACAAAATTATTTAAATTAAAAAGTAATTTATGGCAACTCGCTAAAGATACATATCAAGAATGGTATTTAGGTAAGGATTTATTCAATAAAGTAGAAGAGGGTACCGCATTATTAGATTTTAAAAAGGGATTCATTTATGAAGAAGTGATACTTAAACCTCAAGAAGAAATTCAATTATTATTACAACATTTAAAGGAAGCGGGTTATCATCTAGCGATTGCTACAGGTCGTCCTAGAACAGAAACAATCATTCCTTTCGAATCATTAGGACTTAAATCATATTTTGATGATGAACACATTGTTACTGCCAGTGAGGTGTTAGATGCTGAGAGTGATTACCCAGAGTATCAACCTTTAGGTAAACCTAACCCATTTAGTTATATAGCTACCTTGAATGGTAATGACAGAAATAGATACAAGGAGTATGCTACTCATCAGGAAAATATAGTGAATAAAGACGAGGTCTATATAGTTGGTGATTCACTTGCTGACTTATTAAGTGCGAAAAAAATTGGCGCTACATTTATTGGGACGTTAACAGGTCTAAAAGGTGATAAAGCGCAGCCAGAACTCGAAGAATATGGTGCTGATTACATCGTTGAGGATGTCACTAAAATAAGGAATATTCTACTATAAAAATTGGCTACAGAACGAGATTAAAATGTTCTGTAGCCTTAAAAATTATATTGTAAGTTTTGTACTAATAATTCTATTAAAACCGCCAGTTTCACGTAAAATATTGATAACATCTAAAGAGGCTTGTTGATCAATTGATAGAATCATAAGTGCGTCGCCACCTTCATTATTTCTACCTAATGTCATAGAGGCGATATTAATACCATGACTACCTAAAAGGTTACCAGTTTGACCAACAATGCCAGGTTTATCTTTATGACAAGTTACTATTTGATACTCATTTGGCTTGAAATCAAGTGAGAAGTCATTAATTCGAACGATTCTTGGACCAAATCCTGCTAGAACTGTAGCTCCGATTTTAATTTGATCTTTATCATTAGTTAACTCAAGTTCTACATAACTACTAAAATCAGAATGTTTTTTCTGCTTTTCAATATTATATGTTACACCTTGTTGGTTCAATAAAGCTAAAGCATTAATAATATTAACTTCTTCACCTAAATCTTCTTTAAGTATATTCGTCACAATTGTCCTAGTTATTAAACTTGTATCATTCGTGGCTAAGTCTCCAGCAAAGGTAATTTTAATTTCACTTGGAGCTCCCTCTAATAATTGAATTGCAAATTCACCTATAGTTGTACCTAAATCAACAAATGATTTGACTGTTTCATCAACATTACTTAAATCCATTTTTGGAGCATTTACTGCATGTTCAACCGTTCCATTTGTTAATATATCTACAATTTCCTCTGAAACTGAAACAGCTACTTTTTCTTGGGCTTCAACTGTAGAAGCGCCTAAATGTGGAGTAACTATTATTTTATCATGAGAAATTAATGGAGAGTCTGTAGGTGGCTCATGTTCAAAGACATCAATGGCAGAACGATCTATCAAATTATTGTCTAGAGCATGAATAAGTGCTTCTTCATCAATAATTCCACCTCTTGCAACATTAATAATTTGGAGATTTGGTTTAGCTTTGTTGAAAAATGACTCCCCAACAATGCCACGTGTTTTAGGTGTTAAAGGCGTATGAACTGTAACGAAGTCAGCTTGTTCAGCAATTTCATCAACAGTTGCATTTTGAATATCTAGAGATTTCGCTTTGTCTTCAGTTAAATAAGGATCGAATGCTAAAATTTTCATGCCAAAACTTTGAGCACGTTTTGCAACACCTAGACCAATACGTCCAGCTCCGATGACACCTAGTGTTTTACCATATAGTTCTACTCCGCGAAACGCTTTGCGATTCCATTCTTTATTACGTAATGATTGATGCGCTTGAGGGATATTGCGAGCCATTGCTAAAATCATTGCAATTGAATGTTCTGTTGCAGAAATTGTATTACCATCAGGGGCATTAATCACTAAGATACCCTTTAACGTTGCAGCTTCAATATCAATATTATCAACCCCAACACCCGCTCGAGCGATAACTTTAAGACGTGAAGCTGAGTTGATAATTTTATCAGTGACTTGAGTCTGACTACGTACAATTAATCCTTCATAATTGCCGATGATATTGATTAACTCTTCTTCCGATAAATCAGTTTGAATATCCACTTCAAATTCATTATTATCTAATAAACTTTTTAAACCTTCTTCAGAAATAGGATCTGATACTAAAATTTTATGACTCATGTTTGATAACCTCCATAAATTGAGCAATACCTTTGCCGATATAATTTTTATTGCTATATTCAGTTAAAAGAATTTCTATTGCTGCAACAACAGAGAGGATATCAAATGGAGACACTTTCCCCATATGACCAATGCGTAATATATGACCTTTCAAATGTCCTTGACCGCCAGCAATTGTAATATTGAAACGTGATTTAAGTTGATCTTTTAAATAAGTTAATTCTTCTTTGTCTTTAGGTACGAAAGACGTTACAGTAGGAGAGGCATATGAATCATCTTTAACTAATAACTCTAAATCAAGAGATTTTAAAGCAGTACGTAAAGCGTTACGTATGCTATAATGGCGCTTTATAACATGATTTAATCCCTCATGTTTAACCAATTCTACATATGCATTAACTCCTCTAAATAAAGCAACATTAGGAGTGAAAGGTGTAGAATTCTGTTCTTGAGAGCTAAGATATTTATTTAAATCTAAATAAAATCGAGGTGTAGTTACTTCAGCAAAACGATCTTTAGCTCTGTCACTATAAGCAACAAAAGCAACACCAGGAGGTAACATGATGGCTTTTTGGCTACCTGAAACAAGAACGTCAATTTTATCTTTAATTAAATCAACTTCAACTGCACCAATACAACTTACACCATCTACGACAAAGTACAGTGAATCGTCATAATTTTTAAGAGCGTGACCTAATTCATGTACAGGATGTAGTACGCCTGTAGAAGTTTCACAAAACTGAGAGAATACCGCTGTAACACGATGATTTAATTGTTTTAAAAATTTAATGAAATCATTAACGTCAACAGCTTCTCCCCATGTTACATCGTAAACGTGCACATTTTTATAGTATGTCTCAGCGATTTGTTTAAATCTATTTCCAAATGCACCTGAGACAATAATAACGATGTGATCATCTGGATTTGCGATATTCAGCATACTTGCTTCAAGAACACTTGTACCACTAGAAGTTAATATGAGTACTTCATTCTTTGTACCGAAAATAGGTTTCAAACCTTTAAATGCTTCATCAGCTATGTCTTCAAAATCTTTTGATCTATGTCCGACCATAGGTAATTGAATCGCGCTCATAATTGAATTTGGAACTGGCGTTGGACCTGGAGTTAATAATAAAGGTTGGTAATACTGCATAAACATTCCTCCCACTGTAAGATTTTTCTATTTTATCAAATATTCTGAATATTTAAAACCCTAAATATTGAGCTATCACACTTATAAAACGTTTACATGTTTCCAATTTGTGATAGCTTTTGCAATTTAAACTAAAGTTGGTTCAATACGCACTTCAACATTATTTTTTATAGCATTTGAAATCATACAATTATTATCCGCAATTTTTAAGAGTTTTAGTAGTCTCTTCTTTAGATTATCTTTATGATTGTTGTCGACATTAATTTTAGGATAGTGTGTAATACACTCCATTTTGAATTTTCCATTTTCAAAGGAGGCAGTGCCAACAGATTGTTGATTAATGCGTATATCTTTATATCCAGCTCTTTCTAAAGTTGCAGCGAGTGAAATAATATAGCATGAGGAAGCTGCCGATACTAACATTTCATCAGGATTTGTACCTATGCCTTGACCGCCTAAAGAATAGGGGATTGAAATCTGTTCGTTAATTAAATCTCCTTGAACAGTGCCTATCTCATTCCGTCCACCTTTCCACTGAGTTACTACTTTGAAATCATGCTTTACCATTTAGATTGACCTCCTGTGTCATTGTGGTAATTTAAGTTTAGAGTAATTTAAAAAAGATTAAAAGAAAGGTGACTTTCATGAAAATTGCACGTCCAAATCAAACTTTTCAAATCGTAGCACATAGAGGTTTGCCTGAAGATTATCCTGAAAATACACTTATTGCATATAAACATGCACTTATGCTTCATATAGATATGTTAGAAATTGATGTACATTATACTAAGGATAAACAACTTGTTATTATTCATGATGATACTATTGATCGTACATCTAATGGGAAAGGTAAAGTCAAAGACTATACTTTAGAAGAGTTAAGAGAATTTGATTTTGGTGTAAAAAGAGGTGATGCGTTCAAAGGTGAACGTATACCTACATTTGATGAGGTGCTTGATTTAGTTAATAATTTTTCAAAAAAGCTACTTATAGAAATCAAGACACCATCTCAATATCCAGGTATTGAAGAGATGATTGTAGATAAGTTAAAAGAAAAAGATATGCCTTCTCACAAAGTGATATTGCAATCATTTGATTTTGATTGTGTTAAGAAGTTAGCAAATATGAATTTAGAATACGAATTAGGCGTATTATTGAGTAAAAAGAAATATTGGTATAAATTACCAGACTTTAAAGAAATTGCGAAGATTGCAGATTATGCGAATCCAAATTATAAGTTAGTTACTAAAAGATTTATGAAACATGCCCATGAAGAAATGTTAAAAGTATTACCTTACACAGTTAATAAACCTAAGGCGGCTAAGAAACTTTTACATTATGGAGTAGATGGAATTATTTCAGACATACCTGAAGAAATGTTTAAGTTGTAGGGGAAACAAGGACCGTCTAAGCTAAAGCTTATGCAAAAATGCCACTAACCTTCAAAATTATAAAGGAATACATGAGCTAAAGCTCATGCACTAAGAACCAGTAATTTCATAACTGGTTAAAGAAAGGAACGCTTAAGCTAAAGCTTATGCATAAATGCCACTAACCTTCATTGATGAGGAAGTGGCATTAAAAAACCCAATTCCGGAAAGGAATTGGGGTAAAATTTGAAGAAATCGATTATCTTGAGTAGTACTCAACGATTAATTGTTCATTGATTTCAGCTGGTAACTCGCTACGTTCTGGGAAGCGAACGAAAGTACCTTTTAAGCTGTCAGCATCGAAGTCTAAATATTCTGGTACGAAGTTGTTGATTTCAACAGACTCTTTAATGATGTTTAAGTTTTGTGATTTCTCACGTACTGTAATCACTTGACCAGGTTTTAGTGAATAAGATGGGATGTCTACGCGTCCACCATCTACTTCAATGTGACCATGGTTAACTAATTGACGTGCTTGACGACGTGTACGAGCTAAACCTAATGAGTAAACTACTGCGTCTAAACGACTAGCAAGTAAAATCATGAAGTTTTCACCGTGTACACCATATTGCTTACCAGCAATTTCGAATGTGTTACGGAATTGTCTTTCAGTCATTCCATATAAGTAACGTAATTTTTGTTTTTCACGTAATTGTAAACCATATTCTGATAATTTTTTACGTTGGTTAGGACCATGTTGTCCTGGTGCGTATGGGCGTTTTTCTAATTCTTTACCAGTACCGCTTAAAGAGATACCTAAACGACGAGATTTTTTCCAGTTTGAACCTCTGAATCGAGCCATGTGAGACTCCTCCTTTTTCTTTTTTGTTGTTATGAAAAAACAAAAAAGAGTGTTATATGCTTATCGAGATATATTGTTTTATGTGTCTTCACCTTATAGCGTCAGTTACGTGACACGTCCGCGTCGGGAACAACATAGAGCTTGATAATATACAACTGCTATTTTCGTTAATTCACACAAAATTCATTGTACCAGTTTATTGAGAACTGTCAACACTTATTTATGATTGATTTAATTGTTTTTCTAGAATTTGAACGACTTGCTCTAAGCCTTCTTGATCATCCCAAGTAAATCTATCTTTTATCGGTGCATCAATGTCTAGGACGCCAATAATTTTATCATTAACATGAATAGGTATTACTATTTCTGATTTACTATTCGCATCACATGCGATATGCCCAGGGAATTGGTGAACATCACTTACACGTTGTGTAGCATCTTCAGAAACAGCAGTACCACAAACACCTTTACCTATTTCGATATGCACACAAGCCGGATGACCTTGAAATGGACCTAAGATAAGTTCATTATCTTCTATTAAATAGAATCCGACCCAATTAACTTGATCTAAATGATCATTGATTAGGGCAGAAGTGTTGCTTAAAATTGCAATTAAATGATGTTCATCCTCGATTAAACTCTTTAATTGCTTGGTAAGCATCAAATAATTTGTTTCTTTTACGTTAGTCATAACTATACCCCTTCATACGAAAGTTTTTAATAAGTATAAAGTTTTGAAAATAATCTAGCAATTAATACATTTTCTATTTTAATGAAAAGAGAATTTACGTTATAATGAAAGATGATAAAATAGGAGGAGAAGTATATGGTGTTATTTATCATATTAGCAATACTCGTAATTATATTAATTGCGATAGGCGTAATGTTCTACATGCGCTCGAAAAAGAGAAATTCAATTGAAAAAGCTGAAGAGCGTAAAAATGAAATTGAAAAACTACCTTTTGATGACAACTTGAAAAAATTACAAAATTTAAACTTAAAAGGTGAAACTAAGACTAAGTATGATGCAATGAAAAAAGACAACACAGAAAGTACAAATAAATACTTAGCTCCCGTTGAAGAAAAAATTCATAATGCTGAGGAATACCTTGATAAATTTAAGTTTTCTGCAGCGCAAACTGAAATTGATGATGCGCATGAACTTATGGATCAATATGAAAACAATTATAATCAACAAGTATCTCAAGTAGATGAAGTTTTAGCTTTACATAAAGACAATGAAGCATTATACGATAAATGTAAGGTCGATCATCGTGAAATGAAACGTGATGTATTGGCTAATCGTCATCAATTTGGAGAAGCTGCTCAGCCTTTAGAGAAAGAAATTGAGAAATTTGAACCGAAATTAAATGAGTATGAAACACTTAAATCAGAAGGGAATTATGTTCAAGCTCATAATCATATAGCCGCTCTACACGAAGAGATGAATAGTCTTAAAGCTTATATGGAAGAGATACCTGATTTAATTCGCGAAACTCAAAAAGAATTACCAGGTCAATTCCAAGATTTAAAATATGGTTGTAGAGACTTGAAAGTTGAAGGATACGATTTAGATCATGTTAAAGTTGATGGAAACTTACAAAGTTTAAAAACCGAATTAAGTTTTGTAGAACCTATGATAAGTCGGCTAGAATTAGATCAAGCTAATGATAAGCTTGAAAGTATTAATGATAATTTAGATGAGATGTATGATCTAATAGAGCATGAAGTTAAAGCTAAAAATGAAGTCGAAGAAACGAAAGATGTCATTACAGACGATTTATTCAAAGCTAAAGACATGAACTATACACTTCAAACTGAAATCGAATATGTGCGTGAAAATTATTATATTAATGAATCTGATGCACAAAGTGTCCGTCAATTTGAAAATGAAATTCAAAATCTCATTGCGGTTTATGATGACATCTTAAAAGAAATGTCTAAGTCGGCAGTTAGATATAGTGAAGTTCAAGATAATTTACAATATCTTGAAGATCACGTTTCAGTTATCAATGAGAAACAAGATAAACTTCAAAATCATCTTATTAAATTGCGTGAAGATGAAGCAGAAGCAGAAGACAATTTATTAAGAGTTCAATCTAAGAAAGAAGAAGTATATAGACGTTTATTAGCTTCAAACTTAACAAGTGTTCCTGAACGTTTCATCATTATGAAAAATGAAATTGATAATGAAGTGCGTGAAGTTAATAATCAATTTAGTGAACGCCCAATACATGTTAAACAGCTAAAAGATAAAGTTGCTAAAATCGTTATTCAAATGAATACGTTTGAAGATGAAGCGAATGATGTATTAGTCAATGCAGTATACGCTGAAAAATTAATTCAATATGGTAATAGATATCGTAAAGATCATAATAATGTTGATAAGAGTCTTAACGAAGCGGAGCGTTTATTCAAAAATAATCGCTACAAACGTTCTATCGAAATTTCAGAACAAGCACTTGAAAGTGTAGAACCTGGAATTACTAAACATATTGAAGAACAAGTTATTAAAGAATAGGCCATATTTTATAAGAGCAAGACAGAAGTTTTATTCTTAGTGAATCATTTCTGTCTTGCTCTCTTTTAATTTTGCTAGAAAATAGTATAATGCTTTAGTATCCAAATTTATAAAATGATTAGCGTTCGGGGTAATCATTTTCCGATTAAAGAATTTATTAAAGTGAAAGAGAAGTGTTATCAGTGATTTATTTAGACAATGCAGCCACTACAAAAGCTGATCAAGATGTTATTGATTCCTTCGTTAAAGTGAATCAATCATTGTACTTCAATCCTAATAGCCCTCATCAAGCTGGCTTACAAGCTGAACAAGTACTGAAGCAAGCTAAAGAAGAAATAGACAGTGCTTTAAATTTAAATCACCTGTATCATATCGTATTTACAAGTGGTGCTACAGAATCTAACAATATGGCTCTTAAAGGAATCGCTTATAGGAAAAGGGAAACAGCTAATGAAATTATAACCTCTGTTCTAGAACATCCCTCTGTTTTAGAAGTGATGAGATATTTAGAGGAGAAACAAGGTTTTAAACTTAAATATGTTGATGTTAAGAGTGATGGTAAAATTGATACTGAACATTTAAAATCTTTAATGTCAGATAAAGTTGGGTTGGTCACATGTATGTACGTGAATAATATTATGGGCCAAATTCAACCAATTCAAGATATTGTTAACATCTTAAAAGACTATCCACGAGCACATTTACATGTGGATGCTGTACAAGCACTTGGGAAAGTGTCTATGAATTTAAATGGTGTTGATAGCTTGAGTTTAAGCGGACATAAATTTAATGGTTTAAAAGGACAAGGACTTTTAATTATTAAAAATATACAAAATATTGAGCCAGTTGTGCATGGTGGCGGTCAAGAGTATGGTTTGAGAAGTGGCACTGTTAATTTGCCAATGGCTGTTTCAATGGTGAAATCAATCAAACTTACCATGGGTCGTTTAGATGAAGCCCGTCGTAAATTAAATAAAATGAATCAGTCAGTTAGAACATTTTTAGAAGAATTTAGAGGCGTTTACATTAATTCCCCTAAGGATAGTGCACCCCAAATTATTAATGTTAGCTTTCCAGGTGTTAAAGGTGAAGTGCTTGTTAATGCTTTTTCAAAACATGGTGTAATGATATCAACAACAAGTGCTTGCTCATCTAAACGTGGGAAACTTAACGAAGTGCTATTAGCAATGGGAGTTCCTGATGCAAGAATAGAAGGTAGTATAAGAATATCTATGGGAGTTCATACAACTGAAGAGGATATTCAAAGATTTAAAGAAGTATTTGAACAAGTATATGAAGAAGTTAAGGAGTTGTTAAAATAATGCACTACGATCATTTGCTCGTAAGATATGGTGAATTGACGTTAAAAGGTACAAATCGTAAAATGTTCGTTAATCAATTAAAGGATAACGTAAAACGCGCGTTAATTCCCTTACAAGGGTACCATGTAAAAGGTAAACGAGATCGCATGTATGTCGATATGGATCAAGATGCGGATATGAATGAAATTATTCACCGTTTAACTAAAGTTTATGGAATTAAATCCATAAGTCCTGTGATTAAGACCGATAAAACAGAAGAAGCAATATATGAAGCAGCGATTCAACTAGCTCGTGATTTTGATGAAGGCTCTACTTTTAAAATAGATGTAAAACGTGTAGATAAATCCTTTCATTTAGATACCTATGCTTTACAACGTGAAGTTGGTGGCGCAATACTGAAGAATGTTGAAGGTGTTTCGGTTAATGTTAAACAACCTGACCATGAAGTGAGAGTTGAAATACGTTTGGATGCGGTGTATATCTTCGAAAAAATTATTCAAGGTTCAGGAGGCTTACCTGTAGGAACTGGTGGCAAGACGTTACTTATGTTAAGTGGCGGTATCGATTCACCGGTGGCAGGTATGGAAGTAATGAAACGTGGGGTTACAATTGAGGCAATTCACTTTCATAGTCCACCATTTACTAGTGAGAAAGCTAAAGATAAAGTGATTGAACTCACACGTATTTTATCAGAGCGTGTAGGACCTATTAAATTACACATTGTTCCTTTTACTGAACTACAGAAGCAAATTAATAAGGTTGTTCACCCTCGATATACAATGACTTCAACACGACGCATGATGATGCGTGTTTCCGATGCGTTAGTTCATAAAATTGGTGCAAATGCCATCGTTAATGGGGAAAATTTAGGTCAAGTTGCAAGTCAAACACTAAAGAGTATGTATGCCATTAATCATGTAACTTCCACACCAGTTTTAAGGCCATTATTAACACTCGATAAAGAAGACATTATTAAAAAGGCTCGAGATATTGGTACTTATGAAACATCTATCCAGCCATTTGAAGATTGCTGTACAATCTTTACACCTAAAAATCCTGTAACCGAACCTGACTTTGATAAAGTTGAGAAATATGAAGGGGTATTCAATTTTGATGATATGGTTCAAACAGCAGTGGATAATATTGAAACGATGACTATCGATCAAAATTATAAAAGTGAGAAAGAACAATCAACTGATGCTTTAATTGAAGATTTATTTTAAAAATTAAGTATTGGCGAGCGAACCATCAAATAATAAAGGGGAGAATGAAGTAAGTGGATTGGCATCTATCTGTAATCGTTACTATTATGTTTTTTGGGTTTATCGCCTCGTTTATTGATTCAGTAGTTGGTGGTGGTGGATTAATTTCTACTCCTGCACTTTTAGCAGTAGGGTTACCACCCTCAATGGCATTAGGAACCAATAAATTTGCAAGTTCATTTAGTACATTAACAAGTGCTTTTAAATTTATACGTTCTGGAAAAGTAGATTTAAAAGTAGTCGGGAAGCTTTTCCCATTTGTATTTATTGCATCAGGAGCAGGAGCAATCTTAGCAACTTATTTACCCGCGAATATATTAAAGCCACTCATTATTGTCGTTTTAACGATAGTTATTGTATACACTATTGTAAAAAAAGATTGGGGTAGTGTCAGAAGCTTCACTTCATTTACATTTATTAAGGCATTCATTTTTTCAATCATGTTTATCATTTTAGGATTTTATGATGGCTTTTTAGGTGGAGGTACGGGCTCATTCATGTTATTTACTTTACTCATGTTTGGGTTTGACTTTTTAAGTGCAGCTGGTAATGCAAAAGTTCTGAACTTTGCATCAAATATTGGTGGGTTATTACTTTTTATCATGCTAGGTCAGGTCAATTTTACTTATGGATTCATTATGGCACTAAGTATGATTGTAGGTTCTTATTTTGGTGCTCATTTTGCTTTGAAAAAGGGCGTTGGATACGTTAAAAATTTATTTATTTTAGTAACTGCAGTCCTTATATTAAAAAATATATATGATTATGTAATGCAGTTGATGCACTAATCTTTAGTAACTGACGTTAAGATTATTCGTTTAATGTAGATGTCAGTTTTTTTGGATGTATATGTAATTAATGATACGTATAAGAGTTTAATGCTCATTTGAAAATTAAATTGTTTACATTAAAAAATTGAATTACTACTAAAATTTGTCGTATGATAATATTAAATACTTAAAATATAGGAGGTCATCATAATGACTGAAATTACTTTTAAAAATGATCCTATTACATTGTCAGGTCAACAGGTAAAAGAAGGTGACATTGCACCCGACTTTACTGTATTAGACAATAGTTTAAATCAAATAACATTAGAAGATTATAAAGGGAAAAAGAAATTAATTAGTGTAGTTCCTTCTATTGATACAGGAGTATGTGACCAACAAACACGTAAATTTAATGAAGAAGCATCTCAAGAAGATGGTGTAGTATTAACAATTTCTGTTGATTTACCATTCGCTCAGAAAAGATGGTGTGCGTCTAATGGTTTAGAAAATGTTGTTA
Organism: Staphylococcus sp. TE8; assembly: GCF_000692055.1. NCBI lineage: Bacteria > Bacillati > Bacillota > Bacilli > Caryophanales > Staphylococcaceae > Staphylococcus > Staphylococcus sp. TE8. The sequence continues at coordinate 1,141,095 of NZ_JMGB01000001.1, read as the reverse complement.
CATTAAGTGATCACAGAGACCTATCTTTCGGTGAAAACTTTGGGGTAGTCATGGAAGAATTAAGATTATTAGCACGCTCAGTTTTTGTATTAGATGAAAGTAACAAAATTGTTTATAAAGAAATTGTTAGTGAAGGTACTAACTTCCCAGATTTTGATTCTGCTTTAGAAGCGTATCGCAACATTTAAGTTGAATTCGTATCATTGACAGTGATTAACTAAGTGTCCATACTTATTTAAGAAATTGAAAGTTAGATAAAGTGTTTAATTTCTATAAATTATGAATGGGCACTTTTGGTTAGAGAGGGTTTTTTATGGCTGAAGAAAATACAATTATGGAACGCTTATTCCATGCATTAGATGAAAAAGCTAAATCCTTAAATGAAGAAAATGGACAAAGCTTCATTGAAAATTTAGGGTTAGCTACGGAGGAAATTTATACCAATAAAAGAGATTTACTCGAACAAGCTACACTTCAAGATAGAAGAAAAGCATTTCAATTTGCATATTTAAGTTTAATGCAAGAAGAAAATATTCAAGCAAATCACCAAATTACTCCTGATTCAATAGGTTTAATACTTGGTTTCTTAGTTGAACGATTCATGCAAGATAAAGAGGAGATGCATGTTGTTGATATCGCTAGTGGTGCTGGACACTTAAGTGCTTCTGTTAAGGAGGTACTTTCGGATAAAACAACGATGCATCATCTCATTGAAGTAGACCCAGTGTTATCTAGAGTAAGTGTACATTTAGCTAACTTCTTAGAAATTCCATTTGATGTATACCCTCAAGATGCTATTATGCCACTGCCTTTAGAAGAAGCAGATGTGGTAATTGGAGACTTCCCAATTGGCTATTATCCAGTAGATGAGCGTAGTAAAGAAATGAAACTTGGCTTTGATGAGGGGCACAGTTACTCTCATTATTTATTAATTGAACAAGCTATAAATGCATTAAAAGGGGCAGGTTATGCGTTTTTAGTCGTTCCAAGTAACATTTTTACTGGAGATAAAGTGAAACAGTTAGAAAAATTCATTGCTACAGATACTGAAATGCAAGCATTTTTAAATCTACCAACAACGTTATTTAAAAATGAAAAAGCACGAAAATCTATACTTATTTTACAGAAAAAACAACCTCAAGAGACTAAACCTGTTGAAGTCTTATTAGCTAATATTCCTGATTTTAAAAATCCACAGCAATTTCAAGGATTTATTAGTGAATTAAATCAATGGATGGACACAAATCATACAAAAAAATAATCTGTAACAATATAGTATTCAAACTGTAATAATGATAAAATGAACTGTGTGAAAAATATAACTAAACAAATGATGGAGGACAATGACCTATGTCAAAATTAATTTTGGCGGTAAATGCTGGTAGTTCATCTTTGAAATTCCAGTTAATCAGAATGCCGGAAGAAAAGTTAGTAACCAAAGGCGTCATCGAGCGTATTGGTTTAAGCGATTCTATTTTCACAATTGTAGTTGAAGGGGAAAAGCTTACTGACGTTAGAGATATAAATGATCATGAAGAAGCAGTTAATATTATGTTAGAAAGCTTTAAAGAACATCACATGATTGAAGATATCAATGAAATTGAAGGAACAGGTCACCGTGTAGTGCATGGGGGAGAGAAATTTCCAAAATCAGTAGTTGTAACGGATGAGGTAGAGACTCAAATTGAGGAGTTAAGTGAGTTAGCTCCACTGCATAACCCAGCTAATTTAATGGGAATAAGAGCTTTTAAAAAGTTATTGCCAAATATCCCTCATGTAGCTGTATTTGATACATCTTTCCACCAAACAATGCCTGAACAAGCTTATTTATACAGTTTACCTTATCATTATTATGAAGATTATGGCATTCGTAAATATGGCTTCCATGGTACAAGTCATAAGTATGTATCTAGAAGAGCGGCAGACATTTTAGGAAGACCGATCGAAGATTTAAGAATTATTTCTTGTCACATTGGTAATGGTGCGTCAATAGCTGCGATTGATGGCGGAGAATCAATTGATACATCTATGGGTTTCACTCCATTAGCAGGTGTAACAATGGGTACACGTTCAGGTAATCTAGACCCAGCGTTGATTCCGTTTATTATGGAAAAGACTGGTAAAAACGCAGACGAAGTATTAAATATCTTGAATAAAGAATCCGGTTTACTAGGTTTAACTGGTACGTCAAGTGATTTACGAGACTTAACTGAAGAAGCTAAACACGGACGTCATCGTGCACGTGTAGCACTTGATTTATTTGCATCGAAGATTCATAAATACATTGGCTCTTATGCGGCTAGAATGCATGGCGTTGATGTAATTGTATTCACAGCTGGTATAGGAGAAAATTCTCATATTATTCGAGGTAAAGTTCTAGAGGGACTTGAATTTATGGGTGTATATTGGGATCCGAAGAAAAATGAGAGTCTTCACGGAGATGAAGGGTATATTAACTATCCCCATTCCCCAGTAAAAGTATTAGTTGTACCAACTGACGAGGAAGTTATGATTTCTCGTGACGTTATCAAATATGGTGGACTAAAAGAGGAATCATCCGAAGAACAAAGTGTTAACGCTGAAACTAATAATTAATAGGTGGAAGTACAACTTGTGATCGCATAACCATATGAATGGTTATGCGATTTTTAATTTTTAACTAGAGAGAAATAAAATTAAGAAAACCTATCAACGACTTTTATAATGACGTTGATAGGCTATTAAATGAATATATTCTTACTTTTAAATATTAAATTTAATCTTGATATCTTTCACGTAATCTAGGCGTAGCTACTTGTGGTTGGAAATCTTCAGGAATTTCTTCTGTACGTACAACTAAAACATCACATGGCGCGTGGCGTACGATTGCTTCTGATACTGAACCTACAATAAAACGTTCTACAGCATTTAAACCTGAAGTACCACTCATGATTAAATCAGCACCTACTTCATGTGCTAATTTTTTAGGGATAATCGCTTTAGGTGAGCCAAATTCTAAACGTGTTTCTACATTTTTTACTCCTGCATTTGAAGCTACTTCTTTATAACCTTTAAGTAACTCCTCAGAAAAATGTTTAGATTTCTCAGTGAACTGAGCATCATAGACTTCATAAGAAGAGTATGTTCTTGAATCGATTACATTTACAATTGTTAATTTTGCATCGTTACGTTTAGCAACTCCTACAGCTTTATTAAAAGCCCATTCTGCTTCGTATGAACCGTCGACTGCGATTAAAATATTTTTATACGTAATCATCGCTCGTGCCCCCTTCATGTTTCTTAACTCTATTTTAACATAATTGACAGAATATTTAATTATCAATAATTACAAATTTGTGTAATTTTTATGATTGCGCTTTCAATACTTTCGCGTTAGGATGTAAGAGGAGGTGGATGGAATGAAAATTGGTATTCCAAAGGAGATAAAAAATAACGAGAACAGAGTGAGTTTATCGCCAAGTGGCGTACATGCACTTGTAGAGCAAGGACATACAGTCTTTGTTGAAACAAACGCAGGACTAGGTTCATATTTTGAAGACGTTGACTACAAAGAAGCTGGAGCAGAGATCGTATCTGAACAGGCGAAAATATGGGATGTAGATATGGTAGTCAAAGTTAAAGAACCATTAGAATCTGAATATCAATTCTTTAAAGAGGGGTTAATTCTCTTCACTTATTTACATTTAGCTAATGAAGAAAAATTAACTCAAGCTTTAGTAGATAATAAAGTTATTGGTATTGCATACGAAACAGTGCAATTACCTGATAAATCATTACCATTATTATCACCTATGAGCGAAGTTGCCGGAAGAATGTCAACTCAAATCGGAGCTGAGTTCTTACAAAAAGTTAACGGTGGCATGGGAATATTACTCGGTGGCGTACCAGGTGTACCTAAAGGGAAAGTAACAATTATAGGTGGAGGTCAAGCCGGTACTAACGCAGCTAAGATTGCTTTAGGCTTAGGCGCTGATGTCACTGTGCTTGATGTTAATCCAAAACGTTTACAAGAACTTGATGACTTATTTAATGGAAGAGTACATACAATTATGTCCAATCCACTAAATATTGAAATGTTCGTTAAAGATAGTGACTTAGTTATTGGTGCTGTACTTATTCCAGGTGCTAAAGCTCCAAACTTAGTCACTGAAGATATGATTAAGCAAATGAAAGCAGGATCAGTGATAGTAGATATCGCTATTGACCAAGGTGGTATTTTCGAGACAACTGATAAAATTACTACACATGACGATCCTACTTATACAAAACATGGTGTTGTTCACTATGCTGTGGCTAATATGCCTGGCGCTGTACCACGTACATCAACATTAGCTTTAAATAATGCTACATTACCATTTGCGCAAACTTTAGCTAATAAAGGTTATCGTGAAGCGTTTAAATCAAATCATGCGTTATCCTTAGGATTAAATACCTATAAAGGTCATGTTACGAATAAGGGTGTAGCTGAAGCGTTTAACTTAGAATATACTTCTGTTGAAGATGCGCTTAATCAATAATTAAAAAGAAACTCGGCTAGGTACTAACTTAGCCGAGTTTTATTATGCTTAAATTATTATTTTTGATATTTTGTAAGGATTTCATATCCATTTTCAGTCACTAGAATATCATCTTCGATTCTAACACCTGCAACATCAGGGACATAAATGCCTGGTTCTATAGTTATCACCATTCCCGCTTCTAAAGGGTTCTCATTGGCACTGGAAACGTCTTGATATTCGTGTTCTTCTAATCCTAAGCCGTGGCCTAATCGATGAGGGAAATAGTCGCCGTATCCCGCTTCGCTAATAATATCTCGAGCAATTTTATCAATGTTTTTAATCATTACTCCAGGTTTGATAGCCTCAATCGCAGATTGCTCAGCTTTCAATACGGTTTTATAAATATTTTGAGCATCTTCGCTAGGGTTACCAAATTTTACCGTTCTCGTCATATCACTACAATAATGCTCGTAAACAACACCTAAATCAAATAAAACATACTCATTTTGTTTTAACTTTCTATTACCAGGTGTTCCGTGAGGAGAAGCAGCATGATCCCCGAATAGTACCATAGTGTCAAAACTCATTTCGTTAACACCATATTTTTTTATTTCATTTTCAATATGATTCACGACATCTCGTTCTTCAACACCTTCTTTTAAATAAGCGACGCCGATTTCTATACACTTATCAGCTAATTCAGCGGCTTTCTTAATTTTAGTTACTTCTTCATAGGATTTTATGTTTCTTAAATCTTTAATAGATTGATCTATATCACTATAAACTTGTACATTGAAAGCTTGAGATAATTCACGTTGACGTTTAACAGTCAAATGTTCACTTTCAATCAGTAATGTAGTAAACGTTTGAGGATATAAATCAAAGGGGTTTTGAGTATCTAGGTAACCAATAATTTTTCCCTCATATGGAGAAGCTTTTACTTCTTCTACTTCCATTTTTGGACAAAATAGTACTGGTTCCCCATCAGCTTGAATAAGTAGGGCAAATAAACGTTCATGAGGTTCACTACGGTATCCAGTGAAGTAGTAAATATTAAGTGGCGTCGTAATCCAGGCTGCATCTGCATTTTGTTGTTGTAAGACTTTAATGATTTCATCTATTTTAGTCATTTTAATTTGCCTCCATAGTATTAATGTAATTTAATTTTATTCTAAATAGTCTTAGTTTTCAAAAATCGAATCATGATAAACATGTTTGTAGTCATTTTGATATACAGTGTTATAAGAGGGAGTAGCTAGGGTATAATGATTACAGATAAAATTTGAGGAGGGCTATATAAATGAAACTTTCATTTCATGGTCAATCAACAATCTATTTTGAAGGAAATGGTAAAAAAGTAATTGTCGATCCTTTTATTTCTGGAAATGACAAATGCGATTTAGATGAACAAACATTAGATGTAGACTACATTATTTTAACTCATGGACATGAAGATCATTTTGGTGATGTAGTTGAACTAGCGAACAGAAACCACGCTGTAGTTATTGGTTCTGCGGAATTACAAGGTTACTTATCAACTTATCACGGTGTTGAAAATGTGCATGGTATGAATATCGGTGGTAAAGCTAAATTCGATTTTGGTACTGTAAAATTTGTTCAAGCTTTCCACAGCTCTAGTTTTACACATGAAGATGGTATTCCAGTATATTTAGGTATGCCTATGGGAGTTGTTATCGAAGCTGAAGGTAAAACGATTTATCACACAGGAGATACTGGCTTATTTAGTGATATGAAATTAATTGCAGATAGACATCCTGTTGATGTATGCTTCGTACCTATTGGAGATAACTTTACAATGGGCATTGATGACGCAAGTTATGCGATAAATGAATTAATTAAACCGCAAATCAGTGTACCAATTCACTACAATACTTTCCCATTAATCGAACAGGACCCAAATCAGTTTAAGGATGCTGTTAATGTAGGTGAAGTTCAAATTCTAGAGCCAGGTCAATCAGTTGAATTTTAATTTGATGTTTTGAATAATTTAATGTTTATAAAAAATTCCCGATTCTCAAACTTTTTAAGAAGAATCGGGAATTTCTATTAATTATTTAACGATTAATACAGGGATTGTAGCTCGTTTAGCTACTTTATGACTTACGCTACCGAGTACAAATTTCTTTTTATCTTCAGCTTTACGGTTACTTAAAACAACAATTTCATATTTACCACTATTAGCATGTTTCAATAACTCTTCTTTAGGATTTCCTCTAACAATGATTTGATCATAATCAATACCGTAGTCCTCTAATGCTTTTCTTGTTTTCTCTAAACGTTCGCTTCTTTCTTCAGTTAGTTCATCCAAGTGAACTCCTGCTTTGATAGAAGCTTGAGCATCTTGTTCATTAATAGCATTTAGAATAGTTACAACTGTGTCTTTACCAGCTAAATGAGACACTTCTTTTAATGCTTTTTCATTTTTTAATTGAGTGTCTACACCAAGTAAAATATGTTTATACATAAGTACATCCCTCCTCAACTTTATTTTAATAGAGTTTTAATGGAATTTCCATTTAAATTCATTTTTCTATTCAAAATTAAATAAAAAAGTAATTATGTATATCGTTTTGAATTTCAATTTACTTTAAGTGAAGTTGTGCCATGATTTTTTTGAGGTTAAAAGTTATAATAATGCTATCACTGTTCAATAGAAATAAAGAGGTAACTTGATGACTAAACACGAGCAAATTTTAAATTACATTGAATCACTATCTGTAGGTTCTAAAATTTCTGTTAGAAAGATTGCAAAAGTTTTAGATGTTTCTGAAGGTACAGCATATAGAGCAATTAAAGATGCAGGTCAACTTGGCATTGTTGCTACAATTGATCGTGTAGGTACAGTAAGAATTGAGAAACGTAATAGGGATAATATAGACAATTTAACATTTAATGAAATTGCTAACATTGTTGAAGGTCAAATTTTAGGTGGTAAGAAGGGATTAGGGAAAACTGTATCCAAATTTGCGATAGGAGCAATGGAACTTCAAGATATTTTAAAATATATTGGAAGTCACACATTGCTTATAGTCGGAAACCGCGCAGATGTTCAAATGGAAGCCTTAAAACGAGACACTGCAATATTAATAACTGGTGGATTTCAGCCTTCTAAAGAAGTCGTTGAATATGCAAATGAGCACGAACTGCCCATTATTTCATCAAGTTATGATACATTTCTAGTCGCTAATATTATTAATAGAGCAATGTATAATCAAAAAATTCGTAAAGAAATTCTTGTCGTAGAGGATATTGTCAAACCTATTAACGAGTTATCAGTATTATTTGATTACATGAAAATTAATGACTATAAAAAGTTAGCAAATGATACAGGGCACACTAGATTTCCTATAGTGAATGAGGATTTTAAATTAGTAGGAATAGTTACAAGTAGAGAAATTATTAATATGAATGAAGAGGATGAGTTAGGGAAAATAATGACACGTAATCCTCTTAGTGTAAAGCTTACCAATACAGTGGCTAGTTGTGCGCATATGATGATATGGGAAGGCATTGAATTACTGCCTGTAACTAATAATAATAAAAAAGCTATTGGTGTAATTAATAGACAGGATGTATTGAAGTCAATGCAACTTTTAGGAAGACAGCCGCAAATTGGTGATACAATTAATGATCAAATTGCTAAGCATATTACGATTAATTCAAATGGAATTACTGTTGATGTTTCTCCTTTAGTAACAAATCATTATGGCACATTAAGTAAAGCAGTATTTGTGGGCATTATCGAAGAAACGATTAGACATGAGATGAGAAAGTACAAAAAAGGTAATGTAATGATTGAAAACTTAAATATAGTTTATATCAAAACTGTACCTATTGAATCATCCATCGATGTTCATTATGAAATGCTAGATGTTGGTAGAAATTTTGCTAAGTTAGAAGTAACAATGATTAATAATAACAAAAAGGTTGCAAACGCATTAGTAATTTGTCAAATGTTTGAAGGCTTTTGAGCAATAAATGAGTATTTTAAGGGAGTAATTTAAAATGAAGAATATTATGAATGATATGATGCAAGAAATTGAACAAAACGATACGATCATCATCCATCGTCATGTTAGACCAGACCCTGACGCTTATGGATCACAATTAGGACTTAAATATTATTTAGAGGCTAAATATCCAAATAAGCATATTTATGCAGTCGGAGAAAATGAACCATCTTTAGAATTTATAGGTACTTTTGATGAAATTTCAGATGAAGTTTATAAAGAAGCATTGGTGATCGTTTGTGACACTGCAAATTCTCCGCGTATTGACGACCAACGTTATCAGAATGGTTTAAAAGTATTGAAGATAGACCATCATCCAGCGATAGACCAATATGGCGACATTAATTATGTGAGTACAGAGGCGTCTTCGACAAGTGAAATTATCTATGATTTTATTACACATTTTAACGATGAGCGTATTATAGACGAAAAAACTGCACGTGTATTATATTTGGGCATTGTGGGAGATACAGGAAGATTCTTATTTAACAATACCACTCCGCACACAATGGAAGTGGCTAGTAAATTAATTGCCTTTCCTTTTGACCCTAATGCAGAATTAAATAAAATGTCAGAGAAAGATCCTAAACTTTTACCTTTCCAAGGTTACATATTACAGAATTTCGAATTAGACAATGTGGGTTATTGTCAGGTTAAAATAACTCGCGATATTTTAGAGGAATATAATATTCAACCTAATGAAGCATCTCAATTTGTAAATACTATAGCTGATATTCAAGGTTTGAAAATTTGGATGTTTGGTGTAGATGAAGGAGACCAAATTAGATGTCGAATTCGTTCAAAGGGTAAAATCATTATTAATGATGTAGCAAATGATTTTGGTGGTGGTGGACATCCGAATGCTTCAGGTGTCTCTGTATATAGTTGGACTGAATTTGATAATCTAGCTAATGCATTAAAACAAAAGATTAAATAACTGGAAGGAGTATACAAACATGGTTGCGCATTTAAATATTCATACTGCATACGATTTATTGAACGCAAGTTTGAAAATTGAAGATGTGGTCAATAAAGCTAAAAATGAAGGTTATCGTGCGCTTGCAATTACAGATACCCATGTTTTATATGGCTTTCCTAAGTTTTATGATGCGTGTATAGCAAAAGATATTCATCCGATTTTTGGCATGACGATAACATTAACTGATGGTTTATATACAGTTGAAACAGTCGTATTAGCTCAAAATAATGAAGGGTTAAAAGCGCTATATCAACTTTCTTCTGCAATTAAGATGAAAGAAAAAGAGGAAGTACCTTTAGAATGGCTAAAACGTTACGATAAAAATCTAATTATTATCTTCAAAGATATTGATAATACTCACAAACAAATTATTGAAGCATTTAATGATAAAATACATGTTTATATCAATCATACGAGTAATGATATTGTTAATAGAAAAAAAGTATGGCTTAAGTCAGCAAGATATTTGAATAGAGAAGACGCTGATACCATTTCTGCTTTACAAGCCATCAAAGATAATTCTAAATTAGATATTATTAACGATAGTAAAGATTTTGGTGAGCATTTTCCTGATCAGAAGGAATTTGAAGAGTTAGAAATCGATGAGAAAATAAAACAAAATACTGAAGACATCGTAGACTTATGTAAAGCTGAATTGGTATATCATCAATCGTTACTGCCTCAATATGTCACACCTGATGGAGAAGTTTCAAAAGATTATCTATGGTCAGTATTAATTCGTAAATTGAATGAATGGAATCTGAATAATGAACAATATTTAAATCGACTTAAGCATGAATATGAAATTATAACTAAAATGGGATTTGAAGATTATTTCCTTATAGTTAGTGACCTTATACATTACGCTAAAACACATGACGTAATGGTTGGACCTGGTCGTGGTTCTTCAGCTGGTTCATTAGTCAGTTATTTATTAGAAATAACAACTATCGATCCAATTAAATTTAACCTACTCTTTGAAAGATTTTTAAATCCAGAGAGGGTAACTATGCCTGATATAGATATTGACTTTGAAGATACAAGACGTGAAAAAGTGATTCAATATGTTAAAGAAAAATATGGTGAACTCCATGTTTCTGGTATTGTTACATTTGGTCATTTACTTGCTAGAGCAGTTGGGCGTGATGTCGGAAGAATTATGGGCTTTGATGAAACGACTTTAAATGAGATATCTAAATTAATTCCTCACAAGTTGGGGATTACTCTAGATAAAGCATATCAAGAAGAGGACTTTAAGTCTTTTGTTCACCGAAACCACCGAAATGAACTATGGTTTGAAATGAGTAAAAAATTAGAAGGCTTACCTAGACATACATCAACACATGCAGCAGGAATTATTATTAACGATCAACCTTTATATAAATACGCGCCACTTACATTGGGTGATACAGGTTTATTAACACAATGGACTATGACAGAAGCGGAACGTATTGGTTTATTAAAAATCGATTTTTTAGGTTTACGTAACTTATCTATTATTCATCAAATAGTTAATCAAGTTAAGAAAGATTTAGATGTTGATATAGATGTCGAAGCGATTCCTTTTGATGATAAAAATGTTTTTAAACTTTTATCTCAAGGTGATACTACAGGTATTTTCCAACTAGAATCAGAAGGCGTTAGAAGTGTGCTAAAAAGACTTCAACCAGAGCATTTTGAGGATATTGTTGCCGTAACATCTCTATATCGTCCAGGACCTATGGAAGAGATACCAACATATATTACTCGTAGACATGACCCTTCAAAAGTAGAATATTTGCATAATGATTTAGAATCCATTTTAAAAAGTACGTATGGTGTCATTATCTATCAAGAGCAAATAATGCAAATTGCAAGTAAATTCGCTAACTTTAGTTATGGTGAAGCGGATATCTTACGAAGAGCTATGAGTAAGAAGAATCGTGCAGTATTAGAAAATGAACGTCAACACTTTGTTAATGGCGCCAAACAAAATGGATACAACGAACAAATAAGTAAACAAATTTTTGACTTAATACTTAAATTTGCTGATTACGGTTTCCCTAGAGCGCACGCAGTGAGCTATTCTAAAATAGCCTACATTATGAGTTATTTAAAAGTGTATTATCCAAACTATTTCTATGCCAATATTCTAAGTAATGTTATAGGTAGTGAAAAGAAAACTTCTGCCATTATAGATGAAGCGAAGCATCAAAAATTAAATATTTTACCACCTAATATCAATGAAAGTCATTGGTATTATAAAGCAACTTCAAAAGGTATTTATTTATCTCTAGGAGCTATAAAAGGTGTAGGATACCAGAGTGTTAAAACGATTGTTGATGAAAGATATAATAATGGCAAGTTTAAAGATTTTTTTGATTTTACACGAAGAATTCCTAAAAGGGTTAAAAGTAGAAAATTATTAGAAGCTTTAATTTTAGTTGGTGCGTTTGATCATTTTGGTAAAAATAGAGCTACTCTATTACAAACTATTGATCAAGTTTTAGATACAGCCTCCGATGTCGAGCAGGATGATATGCTTTTCGACATATTAACTCCGAAACAAGCTTATGAAGATAAAGAAGAGTTACCTGATAAAATGCTTAGTGATTATGAAAAAGAGTATTTAGGCTTCTACATATCTAAACATCCGGTTGAGAAAGAATTTGATAAAAAGCAATACTTAGGAATTTATAAACTAGGTAATGCTCAAAATCACCAACCTATATTAGTTCAATTTGATGCAATTAAACAAATAAGAACTAAAAATGGACAGAACATGGCCTTCGTAACCCTTAATGATGGAATGTTGTTAATGGACGGTGTGATATTTCCTGATAAATTCAAGAAATATGAAACTTCAATATCTAATGAAGAAATGTATATAGTCATCGGTAAATTTGAAAAAAGAAATCAGCAACTACAACTTATTATAAATCAGATAATTGAAGTGAATGAATTTAAAAATCAAAAGATTAAAGCATCTAAAAAAGTGATTCTACGTGATACACAATTGATTTCAGATAAGTTGCATGAAATGATATTAGACACACCAATTGAGAAAAATAACATTTTAGAGATTAGTTCGTTTAATGAACAAAATAATGATATAAAACACTTAGGATATATAAATAAAGATGATGAGACAATTTATCAACTTATCGAGTCTGTAAAACCTAGTGATATTAGGTTTATATAACTTTTATCAATTTTTAAACTATGGTATAGTTAACTGATGGTTAAGATAATAACCATCAGTTTTTCTTTGTAATTATTTTTTGTTTTGGTTATACACTGTTTAACTTATAATCGGAAGAAAAAATAATTTTAATAAATAAGAATAGTATCACGAAGAATTATTTAAATTAACGTATTCATTTACATATGAGATGCGTTTCTAACTATTCTTAAAATGAAGTATATTGGGTTTTTAAATATTAGAAATACTAGATTCAACATTCACGATTTTTATCTAATAAGTACAGTTATTTTTTAACTTTAAAATTATTTAAAATAGGGGTTGATTTCATGTCTTTAAGAGACGATGCATTAGAGATGCACAAAGAGAATCAAGGTAAATTAGAAATTACACCAAATATAAAAGTAACTAATAAAGAAGAGCTTAGTTTAGCTTATTCACCTGGTGTTGCTGAACCTTGTAAGGAGATTCATGAAGATTCAAGAAAAGTTTATGATTATACAATAAAGGCAAACACTGTAGCAGTGGTAACTGATGGGACTGCTGTTCTTGGTTTAGGTAATATTGGAGCAGAAGCTAGCATTCCTGTTATGGAAGGTAAAGCGGTATTGTTTAAAAGCTTTGCTGGTATCAACGGCGTACCTATTGCATTAGATACGACAGACACTGATGAAATTGTTAATACTGTGAAATTACTACAGCCTAATTATGGTGGTATTAATCTTGAAGATATTTCAGCACCGAGATGTTTTGAAATAGAGGAAACATTGAAAAAAGAAACTAATATCCCAGTATTCCATGACGATCAACATGGTACAGCAATTGTTACTATGGCTGGTTTAATCAATGCTTTAAGAATTGTTGATAAAGATTTATCAGATATTAAAGTTGTACTAAATGGAGCTGGAGCTGCTGGAATTGCTATTGTAAAACTTTTATATTCTTATGGTGTTAGAGACATGATTATGTGCGACTCTAAAGGAGCTATTTATGAAGGGCGACAACATGGTATGAATGATACTAAATCTTATGTTGCTAACTGGACAAATAAAGATAAAATCGATGGTTCTTTAGAAGAAGTTATTAAAGATGCGGATGTATTTATTGGTGTATCTGTAGCAGACTTATTAACTAAAGATATGGTTAAGAGCATGGCAGATGATCCAATTATCTTTGCTATGGCAAATCCTAACCCTGAAATCAAACCTGATGATGCTAAAGAAGCAGGTGCTAAAGTCATTGGTACAGGACGTTCAGATTTTCCTAACCAGATTAATAATGTCTTAGCTTTCCCTGGTATTTTTAGAGGTGCATTAGATGTTGAAGCAACTCACATCAATGAAGATATGAAAAAAGCGGCTGTAGAAGCAATTGCAGACTTAATTGAAGAGGATGAACTTAATCCTGATTATTGTATTCCTGGACCTTTTGATAAAAGAGTTGCGCCATCTGTTGCTAGAAGCGTAGCCAAAGCTGCTATGGAATCAGGGGTTGCAAGAATCGAAGTTAACCCTCAAGATATTTATGATAAAACAATGAAAGTGACAGATTTAAAATAATTTTGAAGTTGATTTCTATGCTGGTTAGAATATAGTTTATTCATGAGCATATTGAATCAGGAAATTTAAAAAATGGTAGTAACAGAGGTTATTTGGAGGTTTACCAATGTTTAAAGATTTTTTTAATCGAAGTAAGAAAAAGAAATATTTAACAGTTCAAGATTCTAAACAAAATGATGTGCCAGCTGGGATTATGACTAAATGCCCAAAGTGTAAAAAAATTATGTACACTAAAGAATTAGCTGAAAATTTAAATGTGTGCTTCAATTGTGATCACCACATCGCACTCACTGCACATAAGAGAATTGAAGCTATTTCAGATGAAGGGACATTTGTAGAATTCGACAAAGGCATGACCTCTGCGAATCCATTAGATTTCCCTGGCTACATTGAAAAGGTAGAGAAAGATCAACAAAAGACAGGATTAAATGAAGCTGTAGTTACTGGTACTTCTGAACTTGATGGTATTAAATATGGAGTGGCCGTAATGGATGCCCGTTTTAGAATGGGAAGCATGGGATCAGTAGTAGGTGAAAAAATCTGCAGAATTATAGATTACTGTACTGAACACCGTCTACCATTTATTCTCTTTTCAGCAAGTGGTGGTGCCAGAATGCAAGAAGGCATTATTTCACTTATGCAAATGGGAAAAACAAGTGTATCACTTAAACGTCATTCTGATGCAGGCTTATTATATATCTCATATATAACTAACCCGACAACTGGAGGGGTTTCTGCAAGTTTTGCTTCAGTAGGAGATATTAATTTAAGTGAACCTAAAGCGCTTATAGGTTTTGCTGGTAGACGTGTTATTGAACAAACTATTAATGAAAAGTTACCTGATGACTTCCAAACGGCTGAATTTTTATTAGAGCATGGTCAATTAGACAAAGTTATTCATCGTAAAGATATGAAAGAAACGCTTTCTAATATCTTAAATATCCATCAAGAGGTGAGTAAATAATGTTAGATTTTGAAAAGCCACTTTTTGAAATAAGAAATAAAATTGAATCGTTAAAAGAATCTCAAGAGAAAAATGAAGTTGATCTACAAGAAGAAATAGATATGCTTGAAGCGTCGCTTGAGAGAGAAACTAAAAAAGTTTATACCAATTTGAAGCCTTGGGATCGTGTACAGATTGCCCGCTTACAAGAGCGTCCAACTACTTTGGATTATATACCTTATATTTTCGACTCATTTATTGAGCTTCATGGAGATAGAAATTATAGAGATGACCCTGCCATGATTGGTGGAATTGGTTATCTAAACGGACAAGCTGTCACTGTAGTCGGCCAGCAACGTGGTAAAGATACAAAAGATAACATTTATCGTAATTTTGGAATGGCTCATCCAGAGGGATACCGTAAAGCTCTTCGTTTAATGAAACAAGCTGAAAAGTTTAACCGTCCGATCTTTACTTTTATTGATACAAAAGGTGCTTATCCAGGTAAAGCAGCTGAAGAACGTGGTCAGAGTGAATCAATAGCTAAAAATCTAATTGAAATGGCATCACTGACAGTCCCTGTTATCGCAATCGTTATTGGTGAAGGCGGTAGTGGTGGTGCGCTTGGTATAGGTATATCTAATAAAGTACTTATGCTTGAGAATAGTACTTATTCAGTTATTTCACCTGAAGGCGCTGCTGCTTTACTTTGGAAAGATAGTAATTTAGCTAAAATTGCTGCTGAAACTATGAAAATTACAGCTAATGATCTTAAAGGTTTAAATATTGTTGATGAAGTGATTAATGAACCTTTAGGTGGTGCTCATAAAGATATAGAAACACAAGCTTCAACAATTAAAGAAGTTTTTGTGAAACATCTAAATGAATTGAACCAAAAATCTGGTAAAGATTTAGCTAATGATCGTTTCGAGAAATTTAGACACATAGGATCAGTTGTAGAATAAATTATTAAGAGTTAATTGTCTTGATTTAAAGGCTATTAGCTCTTTTTTATGATTTTAGAAAAAATTCATTATTTAAAACGTTTACATCCGTTGAAAGGCTTTCTTTTGATGGAACAGTAAAATAAATTGTGGTAATTTAGAGTTAAAGATAAATCTAGTTAAAGAAAGGTATGTCGTCATGAAAAAAATTGCAGTTTTAACTAGCGGTGGAGATTCACCAGGTATGAATGCTGCAGTTCGAGCAGTCGTTCGTACAGCAATTTACAATAATATTGAAGTTTATGGGATTTATCATGGTTACCAAGGTTTACTTGACGATGATATTCACAAGCTTGAATTAGGCTCTGTAGGGGATACAATTCAACGTGGAGGTACGTTCCTATTTTCAGCTAGGTGCCCTCAATTTAAAGAAGAAGATGTGCGTAAGAAAGGTATTGAAAACCTTCGTAAACGTGGTATTGAAGGCTTAGTTGTCATTGGGGGCGACGGTAGTTATCGCGGTGCTCAACGTATTAGTGAAGAATGTAAGGAAATTCAAACTATTGGAATACCTGGTACTATTGATAATGATATTAATGGTACAGATTTCACTATAGGTTTTGACACTGCTTTGAATACAATTATTGAATCGGTCGATAAAATTAGAGATACTGCATCAAGTCATGCTCGTACTTTTATAGTAGAAGTTATGGGTCGAGACTGTGGTGATTTAGCGTTATGGGCAGGATTGTCTGTTGGCGCAGAGACGATTGTAGTACCCGAAGTTCATACAGACATTAAAGATGTTGCAGAAAAGATTGAACAGGGTATAAAAAGAGGTAAGAAACATTCTATCGTTATGGTCGCTGAAGGATGTATGAGTGGCCAAGAATGTGCTGATGAATTAATGAAATACATCAATATTGATACTCGAGTATCAGTTTTAGGTCATATTCAGCGTGGAGGAAGCCCTTCTGGAGCTGACCGTGTGTTGGCTTCAAGGTTAGGTGGACACGCTGTAGAATTACTTAAACAAGGTGAAACTGCTAAAGGTGTGGGTATTAAAAATAATCAATTAACTGCTACACCATTTGATGATATCTTTGGAGAAAGTAATCATAAATTTGATAAAGATATGTATCAATTAGCTAAAGAATTATCAATATAAATTATGGGAGGATTATATAATGAGAAAGACTAAAATTGTATGTACTATAGGACCAGCTTCTGAATCGGAAGAAATGCTTGAAAAATTAATTAACGCGGGTATGAACGTTGCGCGTTTAAACTTCTCTCATGGTAGTCATGAAGAACATAAAGCAAGAATTGATACAATACGTAAAGTTGCTAAACGCTTAGATAAAACTGTTGCACTATTATTAGATACTAAAGGGCCAGAAATTCGTACGCATAATATGAAAGATGGCGTTATTGAATTAGAAAAAGGTAAAGAAGTTATTGTAAGTATGAATGAAGTTGAAGGTACTCCTGAGAAATTCTCAGTTACTTATGAAGACTTAATTAACGATGTAAATGAAGGTTCTTATATCTTATTAGATGACGGTTTAGTTGAACTACAAGTTAAAGAAATTAATAAAGATAAAGGCGAAGTTAAATGTGATATCTTAAATACAGGAGAATTAAAAAATAAAAAAGGTGTTAACTTACCAGGAGTAAAAGTTAATTTACCAGGTATCACTGATAAAGATGCTGATGATATCCGCTTTGGTATCAAAGAAAATGTTGATTTTATCGCAGCAAGTTTCGTAAGACGTCCTAGTGATGTTTTAGATATTCGCCAAATTCTTGAAGAAGAAAAAGCTCATATCACAATTTTCCCTAAAATTGAAAACCAAGAAGGTATCGATAATATTGACGAAATATTAGAAGTTTCTGATGGTTTAATGGTTGCTCGTGGTGACATGGGTGTTGAAATACCACCAGAAAAAGTACCTATGGTTCAAAAAGATTTAATTAGAAAATGTAATAAATTAGGTAAACCAGTTATTACTGCAACTCAAATGTTAGATTCAATGCAACGTAATCCTCGTGCAACTCGTGCGGAAGCAAGTGACGTTGCTAATGCCATTTATGATGGTACTGATGCAGTTATGTTATCAGGTGAAACTGCAGCGGGATTATACCCAGAAGAAGCAGTTAAAACGATGAGAAATATCGCAGTTTCAGCTGAAGCAGCGCAAGATTATAAAAAATTATTATCTGACCGTACTAAGTTAGTTGAAACATCTCTTGTTAATGCCATTGGTGTTTCTGTAGCACATACAGCGCTTAATTTAAATGTTAAAGCAATTGTTGCTGCAACAGAGAGTGGATCAACTGCACGTACGATTTCAAAATATCGTCCACACTCTGATATTATCGCTGTTACTCCTAGTGAAGAAACTGCACGTCAATGTGCGATTGTTTGGGGCGTTAATCCTGTAGTTAAAGAAGGACGTAAAAACACTGATGCATTACTTAATAACGCAGTAGCAACTGCAGTTGAGACTGGTAGAGTTTCTAATGGAGACTTAATCATTATTACTGCAGGTGTACCTACTGGTGAAAAAGGTACAACAAACATGATGAAAATTCACTTAGTAGGTGATGAAATTGCTCGTGGCCAAGGTGTAGGTCGTGGATCAGTAGTAGGCCATGCTATTGTTGCTGATAGTGCAAGTGACTTAGAAGGTAAAGATTTATCTGATAAAGTCATTGTTACTAACTCTGTTGATGAAACGTTAGTACCTTATGTCGAAAATGCTATTGGTTTAATTACTGAAGAGAACGGTATCACTTCACCAAGTGCAATCGTTGGTTTAGAAAAAGGTATTCCAACAGTAGTTGGTGTTGAAAAAGCTACTAAAGAAATTAAGAACGATATGTTAGTTACTGTTGATGCAGCTCAAGGAAAAATCTTTGAAGGCTACGCTAACGTACTATAATTTAATTTAAATATAATTTTACATGACTGAGGCATTATTTATAATGTCTCAGTTTTTGTGTTTTAAAACTTGAATGGTGATAAAAAAATACCAGCGTTAGACATTTCAATTCTAACGCTGGTATTAATTATTATTATTACGCGTGTTTGCTTACCTTTTTGTATCGTAAGTACATGAGACCTAAAATAATAAACCAAATAGGTGTTAAATAGATAGCTCTTCTAGTATCGACATTTACAAATAATAAGCCGAAGACAAAAATGAAGAATATTAATATTGCATATCCCATATATAGACCACCAGGTAATTTATAAGTTGCCTTTTTATGTAACTCTGGATTATTTCTACTGTAATTGATATAAGCAATAATAATCAATGCCCATACAACTAAAAATAGTACAGTTGAAATAGTTGTAACATAAGTAAATACCTTAGTAGCGTCAGGGAAAATATAATTTAACAACGCTGCAATTAGCAATAATGCTGACGAAGCTATAATAGCTGTGTGTGGTACACCGTTTTTGTTCGTTTTAGAGAAGGCTGGTGGAGCTTGCTCTTGATTAGATAGTCCGTACAGCATTCTACTATTTGAAAATATACCACTATTACATGATGATGCAGCAGCAGTTAAAACCACAAAGTTAATTATTCCAGCTGCAAATGGTACTCCAATTAAAGCGAATAATTTAACGAAAGGGCTGTTATCTGGATCAACTTTGTACCAAGGAATGATTGACATAATTACTGCTAATGCCCCAACATAGAAAATTAATATTCTAATAGGTACACTATTGATTGCCTTTGGTATAGTTTGTTCAGGATCTTTCGTCTCTCCAGCAGTAACACCAATCATTTCGATTCCTACGAATGAAAATAGTGCCATCTGGAATGACATGAAGAACCCTGAAGCCCCTTTAGGGAATATTCCATGGTTGTATAAATTAGTTAAACTTGTATGTCCGAATTGTGTTTTGAAAGCAAAAAGAATCATGACAATACCTACAACGATTAAAGCAATAATTGTGGCAATTTTAATGATTGCAAACCAAAATTCTAATTCACCAAATAATTTGGCGCTTAGTAGGTTAAATGACATTAAGATTAATACACAAAATAAAGCACTAATCCAATTAGGTATTTCAGGGAACCAAAAACTAACATATTTAGCTACCGCTGTAACTTCAGCCATACCAGTAATAATCCAACATAACCAATATGTCCACCCTGTAATAAATCCAGCAAATGGTCCTATGTATTTATTAGTAACATCCGCAAATGATTTAAAATTAGTGTTTTGAATTATAATTTCTCCCAATCCACGCATAAACATGAATAACATAAATCCTATAATGATATAGGTAAGCAATATTGAGGGACCCGTCATTGCAATTGTTTGACCGGCACCAAGGAATAACCCCGTTCCTATAGCGCCTCCAATGGCGATTAATTGAACATGACGATTGCTCAATTCTCTTTGTAAATTTTCAGCCATAAGACATCTCCCTTACTATAAGATATTTATATTATGCACTTATAAGGCTATTTATACAATTCTTTTCGCAAAAAAGTGTGAAAATTCACTAAAATGTATATTTATATTTTGTAATCATTCTTGATAACTAAACGAAAACATCACAATATTTTTGAAATTTGATGAGTTATATACTATGTAAAGTTTAATTTCACGCTCTTTTAAAGATGTTAACATACATTAAGGTCAAGCTAATATACCATTTTTACATGTTTAAAGTTATTTATAATGTTTCACAAATTGTTTGAATTTAGCTATAATACTAGGTGAAAGCCATTTCATAAAGAAATAGTAAAGGGGAAATTTATCATGGCAGAATTACAAAGAGGTTTAGAAGGGGTTATTGCAGCTGAAACTAAGATCAGCTCAATAATTGACAGTCAATTGACATATGCGGGCTATGATATTGATGATCTCGCAGAAAATGCCCAATTCGAAGAAATTATTTTCTTACTTTGGAATTATAGACTTCCAAATAAAGAAGAATTAAAAGAATTGAAAGAAAAATTATTTGAGTTTATGACTCTAAACGAAAGAGTTTATAAACACTTTGAAGAGTATGTAACTGATGATGTTCATCCTATGACAGCGTTACGTACATCTGTATCTTATATTGCTCATTTCGATCCAGATGCTGAAGATGAATCTGAAGATAAAAAGTATGAAAGAGCAATTCGTATTCAAGCAAAAATTGCTTCATTAGTTACGGCTTTCGCAAGAGTAAGAGAAGGGAAAGAACCTGTTAAACCTAATTCAGAATTAAGTTATGCAGCGAACTTCTTATACATGTTAAGAGGCGAACTTCCAACTGACATTGAGGTTGAAGCATTCAATAAAGCTTTAATTTTACATGCCGATCATGAATTAAACGCATCTGCATTCACTGCTCGTTGTGCTGTTTCATCACTCTCTGATATGTATTCAGGTATAGTTGCTGCTGTAGGTTCATTAAAAGGGCCTCTACACGGTGGTGCAAATGAACGTGTAATGGCAATGTTAAAAGAAGTAGGTAGTACTGATAATGTTGATAGTTACCTTGATGAGAGATTCGCTAATAAAGATAAAGTAATGGGCTTTGGTCACCGTGTATATAAAGATGGTGATCCACGTGCTAAATATTTACGTGAAATGAGCCGTAAAATTACTGAAGAAACTGGTCAAAGCGAATTATTTGATATTTCATTAGCTATTGAAAAGCGTATGAAAGATGAAAAAGGCTTAATTCCAAATGTTGATTTCTTCAGTGCAACTGTTTATCACAGTATGAACATTCCTCATGATTTATTTACACCAATCTTTGCAGTAAGTCGTACTTCTGGTTGGATTGCTCATATATTAGAACAATATCGAGACAACAGAATTATGAGACCAAGAGCTCAATATATTGGTGAGAAAGATCGTAAATATGTTCCTATTGAAGAAAGATAATAAAATAACATATAGTATTTAGTGAAAGTTTAAATATACTTGGAGGTTAGATTTATGTCAGCAGAAAAAATTACTCAAACTAATGAAGGTTTAAATGTACCAAACGAACCAATTATTCCATTTATTATTGGTGATGGAATTGGACCAGATATTTGGAAAGCTGCAAGTCGCGTTATTGATGCAGCAGTAGAAAAAGCTTACAACGGCGAAAAACGTATTGAATGGAAAGAAGTTTTAGCTGGACAAAAAGCTTATGATGAAACAGGAGAATGGTTACCTCAAGAAACTTTAGACATGATTAAAGAATATTTAATCGCTGTTAAAGGACCTTTAACTACGCCAATTGGTGGCGGGATCCGTTCACTAAATGTTGCTTTAAGACAAGAATTAGATTTATTTACTTGCTTACGTCCTGTTCGTTGGTTCCAAGGTGTACCATCTCCAGTTAAACGTCCTGAAGATGTAGATATGGTTATTTTCCGTGAAAACACTGAAGATATCTACGCAGGTATTGAATTTAAAGAAGGAACTTCAGAAGTTAAAAAAGTAATTGATTTCTTACAAAATGAGATGGGAGCTACTAACATCCGCTTCCCAGAAACTTCAGGTATTGGTATTAAACCTGTATCTAAAGAAGGTACAGAACGTCTTGTTAGAGCAGCTATTCAATATGCTTTAGATAACAATCGTAAATCTGTGACTTTAGTGCATAAAGGTAACATTATGAAATTCACTGAAGGTTCATTCAAACAATGGGGTTATGACTTAGCTCATAATGAATTTGGTGATAAAGTATTTACTTGGCAACAATATGATGAAATTGTTGAAAAAGAAGGTAAAGATGCAGCAAATGATGCTCAAGATAAAGCTGAAAAAGAAGGCAAAATTATTATCAAAGATTCAATTGCTGATATCTTCTTACAACAAATCTTAACTCGTCCAGCTGAACATGATGTAGTAGCAACTATGAACTTAAATGGTGACTACATTTCAGATGCTTTAGCTGCACAAGTTGGTGGTATTGGTATCGCTCCAGGTGCTAATATTAACTACGAAACAGGTCACGCTATCTTTGAAGCAACACATGGTACAGCTCCAAAATACGCTGGATTAAATAAAGTTAATCCATCATCAGAAATTTTAAGTTCTGTTCTTATGTTAGAACACTTAGGTTGGCAAGAGGCTGCTGATAAAATCACTGATTCAATTGAAGCAACTATCGCTTCTAAAATTGTAACTTACGATTTTGCTCGTTTAATGGATGGCGCTGAAGAAGTTTCAACTTCAGAGTTCGCTGACGAGTTAATTAAAAACTTAAAGTAAACTAAATTAGAGTTAAAATTAAATAAGATACTAATCTTTGTTGGGTTGGCGAAAGCCAACCCTTTTTTTAAAGATTATGTAAAAATGTAAGTTATCATTATCTTTTTACTTCAAAAGATGATAGGTTAATTAATGTTAAGACAATATTAAACAAATATTTTCTTAATATATGTGCAAATATATTTGTTTTGTTAAGTTTATGTAAAATTGATGTGTAGCTATGTTATTTTTATTTGAACTTCAGTTATAATGAAATTGTAATAACAAAATAGGGAGGCACACCATGTCACAAAAAGTATTAGTGGTTGATGATGAACAATCAATCGTGACCTTACTAAAGTATAATTTAGAAACAGCAGGATACATAGTTGAAGTCGCGTATGACGGCGAGGAAGCATTAAAAAAGGTTGAAGAAGAGCAACCTGAACTTATTGTATTGGACGTCATGTTACCTAAGAAGGATGGTATTGAGGTGTGTAAATCAATTCGATCTGACAAAAATTTAGTACCTATTTTAATGTTAACCGCAAAAGATGATGAGTTTGATCGTGTTTTAGGACTTGAACTAGGTGCTGACGATTACATGACAAAGCCATTTTCACCTAGAGAAGTGGTTGCAAGAGTTAAGGCTATTTTAAGACGTTCTAAGTTTGTTAATGAAATTGAGAAAGAGGACACAGATGAGGAAGACATCATCATCGACTCTATTCGTATACGTCCTGAATTCTTTGAAGTATATAAAGATGAAGAATTATTAGAGTTAACTCCTAAAGAATTCGAATTATTATTATACTTAATTGAAAGACAAGGCCGTGTCATTACACGAGAGCATATGCTCAATTCAGTTTGGAATTATGAATTTGCTGGCGACTCTCGAATCGTCGATGTACATATTAGTCATTTAAGAGATAAATTGGAAGAGAATCCAAAACAACCTAAATTAATTAAAACAGTGCGAGGATTAGGTTATAAATTGGAGAGACCTAAAGCTTAATGCTAAAGTTTCATCATCGTTTATTATTATTAATTAGTACTATAACAATAATTAGTTTTATTGGTTTAGGTGTAATTATTCACAACACAATTTATCAAACTTTAACTAGCAATCAAATCAATGAATTAAGAAATGAAGCACATAATTATGTCAATTTACTAAATCATAAAAAAGGTGAAGAGATTGACAACCTTGCTGATAATCAACAAAATATCGTTGTTATAAAAAACGAAGCTGATGGACACATCATTTTTTCATCAGGTGATAGTAAAAAGATAGATAGTAGAATTGATAATGCAGCAAATCCTTCTAACTTAATTACTAAAAAAACTAATATCGGTACACGCTATACTTTTAAAGATAATATAGGTAACAAAACCGTATACATAAGTGGAATTAATGATGAAATCATAGATTTACAAAGAGAAATGTGGAAATACCTTTCTATAATAGGCGTCATAGTGTTATTCACAGTTTACTTAGCTAGTAGAAGTATCAATCGAACATATATAAGACCTATTAATGAAGTGACGTATGCAACATCATTATTGGCAGATGGTTATTATCATGTTCGTGTTCCTGAAAGTAATGTTAAGGAAACACGAGCACTTTTTGTAACAACGAATGAGCTAGCCAGAAGATTGCAGAAATTGAACAATAGTCAAAAAATACAATCAAATCGTTTGAAAACAACACTTGAGAATATTCCAAGTTCTGTTTTAATGATTGATAAACATGGCGAAATAGTTGTTGCGAACCATGCTTACTATGAAGTATTTAGTCTGGATCAACAGGTTGAAAATAAGAATTATATTGGTTTTATAGATGATAGTATTGAGAAGCTAATAATAGAAAGCTTTAGAACTGAGAAGGTAATCTATGATCAAATTGAAGTAGACATAAATAATGTACATACTAAATACTTTGATGTATCATGTGTCCCAATTTTGTCCAAATCTAAGAAGAAATTACAAGGTATGGTTGTCGTACTTCATGATATTACTAACCTTCAAAAATTAGAAAATCTTAGAAGAGAGTTTGTGGCTAATGTGTCACATGAATTGAAAACACCAATTACTTCTATTAAAGGTTTTGCGGAGACGCTTATTGAAGGTGCTAAAAATGATGAGCAATCTCTTGATATGTTCTTGAACATCATTTTGAAAGAATCTAATAGAATAGAATCATTAGTTATGGATTTATTGGATTTATCGCATATCGAACAACAAACCGAGATTGAAACGAACTATATGAATTTATCTGAATTAGCTTATAATACGATTGATAACTTGCAGACTCAAGCTATAAATAAAAATATTGAAATTCAACCTGAAATTGAAAAAGATGTCATAATAGAAGCTCATGAAAATAAAATTGCTCAAGTTATTACTAACTTACTTTCAAATGCGATTAATTATTCTCTTGAGGACAATAAGGTTATTGTACGAGTATTTAGAGAGGGTAAAAAGGTTAATTTAGAAATTCAAGATTTCGGAATTGGTATTAGCGCCAAGGATCAAAAACATATCTTTGAACGTTTCTACAGAGTAGATAAAGCGAGAAGTAGAGATTCTGGCGGTACAGGTTTAGGTTTATCAATAACTAAACATATTGTCGAAGCCCATAACGGACGAATCAACATAAATAGTAGACTTGGAGAAGGTTCGACCTTCAAAGTTACTTTTATAGATGAATAATTTGAGGAACTGCGATGTCATTTTTGACATTGCAGTTTCTTCTTTTGAAAAGCTTTTTGTTGTATACATTTAACTTTATGTTAGAAGTCTTAAATTCGTTAAGCGTAAAAAAGAGGAACACACTAGCTAAAGGCTAATGCGTAAGTGGTACTAAGTATTTCAATGTTAATTGTGCTAGTAAAGGATTACATTTGCTGATGCAAATGCACTAAGGACCGCTAAACTCTATATTCGTTAAGCGTTCCTATGTATGCTAAAATGTATGTAAATCAGTTCTGGAGGTTACGTATTTTGGATAAATTAGTGTTAATAGATGGTAACAGTTTAAGCTTTAGAGCGTTTTATGCTTTACCATTACTTTCTAATAAAGCTGGTATTCATACAAATGCTATATATGGCTTTGCGATGTTGCTTGAGAAAATTATTAAAGAAGAACAACCCAATCACTTTTTAGTTGCATTTGATGCTGGTAAAACTACTTTCAGACATTCTAAGTACAGTGAATATAAAGGTGGACGTCAAAAAACACCACCAGAATTAAGTGAACAATTTCCTTATATTCGTCAATTATTAGATGCTTATCACATTAAACACTATGAATTAGAAAATTATGAAGCGGATGACATTATTGGCACGCTAAGTAGAGAGGCTGATAAGGCTGGTTTCGAAACGATTATTATTACAGGGGATCGAGATTTAACACAATTAGCTACTGATAATGTCACAATTTATTACACTAAAAAAGGTGTGACAGATGTAGATCACTACACGCCAAGTTTTATAGCTGAAAAATATGATGGGCTACAACCGAAACAAATCATTGATATGAAAGGTCTCATGGGAGATACTTCAGATAATATTCCAGGGGTTGCTGGCGTTGGTGAAAAGACTGCAATCAAACTTCTTAAACAATTTACTTCTGTAGAAGGTGTTTATGAACATATTGATGATGTCACAGCTAAAAAATTAAAAGAAAAACTCGTGAATAGTAAAGATGATGCCTTGATGAGTAAAGACTTAGCTACAATTAATGTTGAAAGTCCCATTGATGTTAATCTAAATGATACAAAATTAGAAAATCAAGATGATAATACTAACAAAATAGAATTGTTTAAAAAGCTTGAATTTAAACAATTATTGGCAGATATTGATGAAGAAGCTAATAACGATGTAGTTAACGAAAAGACCTTTGAAATTGAATCGGATTTTCAACATATCAACTTTGATAGTTTAGAGCATGCAATTATTCATTTTGAATTAGAGGGCACAAATTATCTTAAAGATAATATCCTAAAATTCGGTTTTTATGCTGATGATTCACATGTGGTCATTAATGCTGAAGATATTAAGCAATATCAAGATTTAGTCCAATGGTTAGAAGATAAAAATACGACTAAAACTGTATACGATGCCAAAAAAACTTATGTGGCTGCGCATCGTTTAAATATCGATATTCAAAATGTGCAGTTTGATGTAATGTTGTCTAGTTATATTATTGATCCTTCTCGTTCAATAGATGATGTAAAATCAGTAGTTTCACTTTATGGACAGAATTATGTTAAAGATAATGTGTCAGTTTACGGTAAGGGGAAAAAACATCAAGTTCCTGAAGAAGAAGTATTAAATAAACATGTAGCTTCAATCACAGAGGCAATTGCTAACTCTAAACCTGAAATGGAGGCTCAATTAGAAGAGTATAATCAAGTTGAGTTACTCAAAGATTTAGAATTACCACTTGCTAAAATTTTAAGTGAAATGGAAGAAATTGGTATTTATACTGATGTTGAAGACTTAAAACAAATGGAGAACGAAATCCAAGAAAAATTAGATGTTTTAATTAAAAACATTCATGAAGCTGCAGGAGAAGAATTTAATATTAATTCTCCTAAACAATTAGGAGTAGTTTTATTTGAAACGCTAAAACTACCTGTTATCAAGAAAACTAAGACAGGCTATTCAACAGCAGTAGACGTATTAGAACAATTGCAGGGAGAGCATCCAATTATTGAACATATATTGGAGTATAGACAATTGTCAAAATTACAATCAACTTATGTTGAAGGATTACAAAAAGTGATTAGTAAAGATCAGAGAATTCACACACGTTTTAATCAAACGTTAGCACAAACAGGTAGACTTTCAAGTGTAGATCCAAACTTACAGAATATACCTATTCGTTTAGAAGAAGGAAGAAAAATTAGAAAAGCCTTTAAACCTACAGATAAGGATAGCGTAATCTTATCGGCTGACTATTCACAAATAGAGTTACGTGTGCTTGCACATATTACTCAAGATGAAAGTTTGAAAGAGGCATTTATTAATGGTAACGATATTCATACTGCGACAGCTATGAAAGTATTTAACGTAGAAGCTAATGAAGTAGATAGTTTAATGCGTAGACAAGCCAAAGCAGTAAACTTTGGTATTGTGTATGGAATTAGCGATTATGGCTTAAGTCAAAGTTTAGGAATTACACGTAAAAAAGCGAAAGCTTTTATAGATGATTACTTAGCTAGTTTTCCTGGTGTAAAACAATACATGTCTGACATTGTTAAAGATGCAAAAGCAGATGGATATGTTGAAACACTTCTACATCGACGTCGTTATATTCCAGATATTACAAGTCGTAATTTCAACTTAAGAAGTTTTGCAGAAAGAACAGCAATGAATACCCCGATACAAGGTAGCGCAGCAGATATTATTAAATTAGCTATGGTTAAGTTTTATGAAAAAGTTAAAGATACTAATTATCACGCGACATTATTATTGCAAGTTCATGATGAATTGATTTTCGAGTTGCCTAAATCTGAAGTCGAAGATTTTAGTAAGTTTGTTGAAGAAATTATGGAACAAGCTTTAGATTTAGATGTACCTCTAAAAGTAGATTCAAGTTATGGACCAACATGGTATGACGCTAAATAAGGAAAGGATTAAAATATGCCAGAATTACCAGAAGTTGAACATGTTAAAAGAGGTATAGAACCTTTTGTAATAAATGAAAAAATTGATAAAGTTATTTTTTCAGAGAAGGTAATCGAAGGTAAAAATAATCAAAGAGAAACAATTATAAAAGGTATAGAGTTAGATAGTTTTAAAAAATTAACTGAAGGTTATGTTATATCTGAAGTTCTTAGGCGTAGTAAGTACATCGTTTTTCATATTGAAAAAGACAATGATCATAGAATTTTGATAAGTCATTTAGGTATGGCAGGAGGATTTTTTGTAGTTGATGATTTAGAAGAAATTGGAACGCCAAATTACCGTAAACATTGGCAAGTGATTTTCGAACTTAACAATGGTAAAAAATTAGTTTACTCAGATATTAGACGTTTTGGAGAAATTAGAAATATTGCCAATTATGAAAGTTATCCTCCTTTTCTAGAAATAGCTCCAGAACCATTTGATAAAGAAGCAATGATACATTATCTAAGTTGTTTTGATATTAATAAATACGCCAATAAACCTATTAAACAAATGATTTTAGATCATAAAGTGATTGCCGGTGCTGGTAATATTTATGCTTGTGAAGCACTTTATAGAACTGGTATTCGACCTGATAAAATTGCTAACTCATTGAGTCATCAACAAAAAGAGATGTTATTTTATTATGTTCGAGAAGTTCTTGAAGAGGGTATTAAATACGGTGGAACAAGTATTTCTGATTATCGCCATGCTGACGGTAAAACCGGAGAAATGCAATTGCATTTAAATGTTTATAAACAGAAATATTGTAAAACATGTGGGCATGAAATAGAAACAAAAGTGATTGCCACTAGAAATAGTCATTTTTGCCCAAATTGTCAGAAATAAAGGAAGCGTGAAAATATGCCAAAGATTATTGGACTAACAGGTGGAATCGCAACTGGTAAATCAACAGTCTCAGAATTATTAACTGCATATGGATTTAAGGTTGTTGATGCGGATGTTGCATCTCGAAAAGCTGTTAAGAAGGGTTCAAAAGGATTAGATCAAATAAGAGAGAAATTTGGTCAAGAAGCTATTGACGACAATGGTGAGATGAATCGTAAATATGTTGGAGAACTTGTCTTTAATAATCCAGAACAACGAATAGAACTTAATAAGATAGTTCATCCTATTGTTAGAGAAATAATGGAAGAAGAGAAGAATCACTACCTAAATGAGGGATACAATGTCATTATGGATATTCCTTTGTTATTTGAAAATGATTTACAAGATACTGTGGATGAAGTTTGGGTAGTTTACACTTCTGAAAGTATTCAAATTGAACGTTTAATGGAAAGAAATGATTTATCACAAGAAGATGCTAAGGCACGTGTGTATAGTCAAATATCTATTGATAAGAAAAGTAGAATGGCGGATCATGTCATAGACAATCTAGGTGATAAACTTGAATTAAAACAAAATTTACAACAACTTCTTGAAGAAGAAGGTTATATCGATTAATAAAGTTAACGTACACAAAGCATTGTTTTGTGTACGTTTTTTATTTTTGTATGTTAAATAATAAGTATAACTTATTTAAAATGATAGATAAAAGTTCGAACATGAGTATAGGGAAACGCTTTCAAAAGACAGATAATATGTTATACTAATTTCATAAAGTATAACATATAAATAAATGTTCAAGGGGTGCTTTTTAATGTCAACGAATATCGCGATTAATGGAATGGGTAGAATTGGAAGAATGGTGCTACGTATAGCTTTAAAAAACGAAAACTTAAATGTTGTAGCGATTAATGCAAGTTATCCTTCTGAAACTATTGCACATTTAATTAATTATGATACAACTCATGGTACATATGATAAAAAAGTTGAAGCAACAGAAAATGGTATTAAAGTAGATAATCATGAAATTAAACTTGTTTCTGATAGAAATCCAGAAAACTTACCATGGAATGAATTAGATATCGACATTGTTATTGAAGCTACTGGTAAATTTAATCATGGAGATAAAGCCATTGCTCATATTAATGCAGGTGCAAAGAAAGTATTACTCACAGGCCCTTCAAAAGGTGGAGAGGTACAAATGATTGTTAAAGGTGTTAATGATGACAAACTTGATATTAATCAATATGACATCTTTAGTAATGCTTCATGTACTACCAATTGTATCGGTCCAGTTGCAAAGGTCTTGAATGATAAGTTTGGCATTGTAAATGGTTTAATGACAACTGTTCATGCCATTACTAACGATCAAAAAAATATTGATAATCCTCATAAGGATTTACGTAGAGCACGTTCTTGCAATGAAAGTATTATTCCAACTTCAACTGGTGCCGCTAAAGCGCTTAAAGAAGTGTTACCAGAAGTTGAAGGGAAACTTCATGGAATGGCTTTACGTGTTCCAACTAAGAATGTCTCACTTGTTGATTTAGTCGTTGATTTAGAAAAAAATGTCACTGCTGAAGAAGTAAATGAAGCATTTAGACAATCGGACTTAGATGGCATTTTAGATGTTGAAGATGCACCTTTAGTATCAGTAGACTTTAATACGAATCCTAATTCTGCAGTTTTAGATTCTCAATCTACTATGGTAATGGGTGAGAATAAAGTAAAAGTAATTGCTTGGTATGATAATGAATGGGGTTACTCTAATCGTGTTGTAGAAGTAGCTGAACAAATTGGAGAACTGATTGAGAAAGAGGCCACTGTTAAAGCAGTATAATTAAAAAACAGTATAAGACATGTAATTATAAGCTGTCGACAAAGTATGAACAATCATAAAGTTAGTATTCATCTAACTCATATTGGTTGATCTTTATCCTTTGTTGACAGCTTTCTTTTTGGAAATTTGTAGTAAGACTTATATCTTTATAATAAAAACATTAGAAAGCGTAATTAACTTAATTTAAATTTCTGTTTTAAACATTTATCCAAAGATTCAATTTTATAGTAAAATATCATTTAAAAATCTATATTTATAGCATTAAAATCTAAATTCTAGCGTAAATAACCTTTCTTTTTTACAATACAATTATGTAGTATAATGTACGTTAATCAAACTTAAGAGGGTGACATAAATGAAATGCCCAAAATGTAATTCAACACATTCTAGAGTAGTTGATTCTAGACACGCAGATGATGCAAATGCAATAAGACGAAGAAGAGAATGTGAAAATTGTGGAACTCGGTTTACTACTTTTGAACACATTGAAGTAAGTCCGCTTATCGTTGTTAAAAAAGATGGTACTCGAGAACAATTTTTAAGAGAAAAAATATTAAATGGGTT
Source organism: Staphylococcus sp. TE8 (assembly GCF_000692055.1). Classification (NCBI taxonomy): domain Bacteria; kingdom Bacillati; phylum Bacillota; class Bacilli; order Caryophanales; family Staphylococcaceae; genus Staphylococcus; species Staphylococcus sp. TE8. The sequence goes on along the minus strand of NZ_JMGB01000001.1, from coordinate 1,108,830 downwards.
AGTAAGATCTTGTGAAAAGAGACCAGTAAGATACCAACAATTGGAAGATATTACCAATAAAGTCGAATGGCAATTACGTGACGAAGGTCAAACTGAAATATCCTCAAGAGATATAGGAGAGCATGTTATGAAATTATTAATGCATGTTGATCAAGTCTCATATGTTAGATTTGCATCTGTCTACAAAGAGTTTAAGGACGTTGACCAATTACTTGCTTCAATGCAAGGAATCTTGAGTGATAATAAACGGAGTGATTATTAAATGGGATTACAGTCGTATGAGTATGGGTTAAGACCTCAAGATAGCTTCGAAGTCATCAAAGAATTTCAATTAACGACAGAACATTTAGAAATATTGAACCGTCTCTTTACGCCGTTAATCGGTCCGCAATCTATAGGGCTTTATCACTTTATCAATCAATTTGTAGACGACCATCATCATTATCCGCTCACTCATTACATATTTATGAATGAGTTAAAAATCAATCTTTTAGACTTTAGAAAGCAGATGGATTATTTAGAAGCTATCGGGTTAATTAAAACCTTTGTTAAGCATGAAGAGCAGCAAACACGATTTGTATATCAATTAATACAACCTCCTACAGCTTATCAATTTTTTAATGATCCTATGTTATCTGTTTTTTTATATAGTGAAGTTGATAAAAATCGTTATCAGTCTTTAAAGAATCATTTTGAAAAAGACAAAAAGGATTTAAGTCATTATCAACAAACGACTAGGAAGTTTACTGAAGTTTTTAATGTACCAAAAAAAGTTTTAAATCAAGATTTATCTAATCTTAAACAAGCTAATCACTATAGTGGTATTGATTTATCCAATGAGACATTTGATTTCGAAATGTTGAGACATATGTTAAATCAACACTTTATCAGTAATGAAATCGTAACTAAAGATGCTAAAGAATTAATTATTCAATTGGCTACATTATATGGTTTGACTGCCGATGGAATGAAAAAAGTTATATTAAATTCAATTACTAGTGCGCAACAATTATCATTTGAAGAAATGCGCAAGCAAGCACGATCATATTATTTGATTGAACACGAAAATCATTTGCCAAAATTACAATTGAAAGGTGAGTCTTTTGATAAATCAACTCAAGAAAAAGATACACCCCTAGATAATACTGATGAATGGTTACAACTATTAGACGAAACTAGTCCTATAGATATGTTAGCGAGTTGGTCAGGTTCTGAACCTACGCAATCACAAAAAAGTATGATTGAAGAATTAATTGATAGAGAAAAAATGAGTTTCGGTGTGATTAATATACTGTTGCAATTTGTTATGCTAAAAGAAGATATGAAGTTACCCAAATCTTACATATTCGAAATTGCATCAAATTGGAAGAAAAAAGATATTAAAACAGCTAAGCAAGCTTACAACTATGCACTTCAAGTTAATCAACCTAAAAGTTATGACCAAAATTTCAAAGGGAATAGAAACTATTCCAAACAAAACAAGCAACTTATTTCAAAAGAGAAAACTCCAAAATGGCTTGAAAATAGAGAGGCTCAATCAAATTCATCAGCTACAAAAGATTCAACCACAAAAGATGAAAAATTAGAAAAAGATCGAAAAGCATTCTTAGAACGTTTGAATAAAAAATGGGAGGAGGGCAATGAGTAATGAAAAGTTTCAAGAACATAATGGGTGCGTCAGACGACTTAAATAAACGTATTGAGAAAATCAAGCAAAATGTTATAAAAGACCCAGATGTTAAAGAGTTTTTAGAGCAACATCAATCTCAACTTACGAATGCAATGATTGATGAAGATTTAAATGTTTTACAAGAGTATAAAGATCAACAGAAGCATTATGATGGTCATCGTTTTGAAGAATGTCCTAATTTTGTTAAAGGGCACGTACCTGAGTTGTATATAGAAAATAAAAGAATTAAGATTAGATATTTGAAATGTCCATGTAAAATTAAACATGATGAAGAACGCTTTAACTCTCAACTCATCACCTCACATCATATGCAACGTGATACATTAGATGCAAAATTAAAAGATATTTACATGACTGAACGTGATCGTTTGGACGTAGCGATGGCTGCAGATGAAATATGCACAAATATAGCTAATAATGAAAAAGTAAAAGGATTATATTTGTATGGCCCTTTTGGAACAGGTAAGTCATTTATATTAGGTGCAGTTGCTAATCAACTCAAATCGAAGAAGATTTCATCCACTATTGTTTACTTACCTGAATTTATTCGTACTTTAAAAGGTGGCTTCAAAGACGGTAGTTTTGAAAAGAAACTAGAACGTGTGCGTGAAGCTAATATACTTATGCTTGATGATATAGGTGCTGAAGAGGTTACACCATGGGTAAGAGATGAAATTATCGGACCATTATTACATTATAGAATGGTTCATGAGTTACCTACGTTTTTCAGTTCGAACTTCGACTATAGTGAATTAGAGCATCATTTATCTATGACGAGAGATGGAGCTGAGAAAACTAAAGCAGCTAGAATTATCGAACGTGTTAAAACACTATCTACGCCATATTATTTAGAAGGTAAAAATTATAGAAACAATTGAATTTTATCTTATGAGGTGTATAATGGACTTAAATCTTAATCGTTGAAACTATTGAAGATAAGATAATTTAATCACTATTACACAGAAAGTCATTAGTTGATGAGAATATGGCTAATATATTAAATTATTACTACTTCATAATGATATTTGTAATGAATATCCGGCTCGAGACCGTTATCTCATGTAGAGTAGCTTAGTTATTATTTTTATAAAGCTGAGCAACTAGGGTGGTACCACGACAAACTCGTCCCTTGTTATAGGGGGCGAGTTTTTTGTTTTGCGGATATTTATCTTAATCATTCAATAAGTCAACGATCAGATCTTTTTAATATTTAGGAGGGTTTAATATGGATCAAATTAATATTCAATTTCCAGATGGTAATTCAAAAGAGTTTGATAAAGGTACTACTACTGAAGACATCGCTCAATCTATTAGCCCAGGTTTAAAAAAGAAAGCTGTAGCAGGTAAATTTAATGGTCAAATGGTAGATTTAACTAGACCACTTGAGGAAGATGGATCAATTGAGATTGTTACACCAGGTAGTGAAGAGGCTTTAGAGGTTTTACGACATTCTACTGCGCATTTAATGGCACAAGCTTTGAAGCGTTTATATGGTGATGTGAAATTTGGTGTAGGTCCGGTGGTTGAAGGCGGATTTTACTATGACTTTGATATGGATGAAAAAGTATCATCAGATGATTTTGAAAAAATAGAAAAAACGATGAAGCAAATCGTTAATGAGAATTATAAAATAGAACGAAAAGTTGTAAGTAGAGATGAAGCTAAAGAATTCTTCAAAGATGATCCATATAAATTAGAACTTATTGATGCAATTCCAGAAGATGAGAGCGTTACTTTATACTCACAAGGTGAATTCACAGATTTATGTCGTGGTGTACATGTACCTTCGACTTCTAAGATAAAAGAGTTTAAATTACTATCAACTGCAGGTGCTTATTGGCGTGGTGACAGTAACAATAAAATGTTACAACGTATATACGGTACTGCGTTTTTTGATAAAAAGGATTTAAAAGCGCATTTACAAATGCTTGAAGAACGTCGTGAAAGAGATCACCGTAAAATCGGTAAAGATTTAGAATTATTTACTAATAGCCAACTTGTTGGTGCTGGATTACCTTTATGGTTACCAAATGGCGCTACAATCAGACGTGAAATTGAACGCTATATTGTAGATAAAGAAGTGAGCATGGGATATGACCATGTATATACTCCAGTATTAGCAAATGTTGATTTATATAAAACTTCTGGTCACTGGGATCATTACCAAGACGACATGTTTCCACCTATGAAATTAGATGAAACTGAAGAAATGGTATTAAGACCAATGAACTGTCCACACCATATGATGATTTATAATAATAAACCACACTCTTACCGAGAATTACCAATCCGTATTGCGGAATTAGGTACTATGCATAGATATGAAGCAAGTGGTGCAGTTTCAGGTTTACAACGTGTTCGTGGAATGACTCTTAACGATTCTCATATATTCGTGAGACCAGATCAAATTAAAGAAGAGTTCAAAAGAGTAGTCAATATGATTCAAGAAGTTTATGAAGACTTCGGTTTTAAGGATTACACTTTCAGATTAAGCTACAGAGACCCAGAAGATAAAGAAAAATATATGGATGATGATGAAATGTGGAATAAAGCTGAATCAATGCTCAAAGAAGCAGTTGATGAAATGGGTCTACCATATGTAGAAGCTATTGGTGAAGCGGCATTTTATGGTCCTAAACTTGATGTTCAAGTTAAAACTGCAATGGGTAAAGAAGAAACTTTATCTACTGCGCAGCTTGATTTCTTACTACCTGAACGTTTTGAACTCACTTATATTGGTAGTGATGGTGAACAACATAGACCAGTAGTTATTCACCGAGGTGTTGTTTCTACAATGGAACGTTTCGTCGCATTCCTTACTGAAGAAACTAAAGGAGCTTTCCCAACATGGTTAGCACCAAAACAAGTCGAAATCATTCCAGTTAATGTAGATTTACATTATGATTACGCCCGCCAATTACAAGATGAACTTAAATCGCAAGGCGTTCGTGTTGAGATTGATGATCGTAATGAAAAAATGGGTTATAAAATTCGTGAAGCGCAAATGCAAAAAATACCATACCAAATTGTTGTAGGGGATAAAGAAGTAGAAAATAATGAAGTCAATGTAAGACAATATGGTTCCCAAGATCAAGAAACACTTGAAAAAGATGAATTTATTTGGAATTTGGTGGATGAAATTCGTTTGAAAAAACATAGATAACCTTGAAAAGATAGGTCGTATCATGTATATTACAAATGAATGAAATAAAATTAGAGTTAGAGGTTGCATCTTTAATTAGTAACTAGTCAGAAGTCGTATGGGACATGTGTTGAATTAGTGAAAGGTAACGATGCCGAAACAATTGTAAAACCATAATTTATAATTGTTGGGACAGTTTTCGACAAGAAGCTGTACTGTCACAGAATGTGATGTGCTACCTTATATAGATAAAACCTAAGTGGTTGCATATCTTAAAGGTATGTAACCACTTTTTATTTTCGTATTGTGTAGTATTTAGCTTAATAAATGATTTAGTGCTATTATTGTCACAAAGTTTGTTGCTTATAAATTTTTTAATCAAACTTTTATATTTAAAATATATATTTATTACACAAAGAGAAAAATAGTTACATGTTAGCCTCTAAGACAAGGAAAGGGAGCTTCTATGAGTAAAAAAGAAAATCAAAATGACGGTGTCCAAAGAGGATTAAAAGACCGTCATATTTCAATGATCGCTATAGGCGGTTGTATTGGTACAGGTCTATTCATGACATCTGGTGGTGCTATTCATGATGCTGGTGCGTTAGGTGCTTTAATTGCTTATGCAATTATTGGTGCAATGGTATTCTTCCTGATGACATCTCTTGGGGAAATGGCTACTTATTTACCAGTTTCCGGTTCATTTAGTACATATGCTACACGCTTTGTTGATCCATCACTGGGATTTGCATTAGGTTGGAACTATTGGTTTAACTGGGTAATAACTGTTGCTGCTGATGTTACCATTGCTGCACAGGTTATACAGTATTGGTCACCTATGCAAGGTATACCAGCGTGGGTTTGGAGTTGTATCTTTTTAGTAATTATATTTGCCCTAAATTCTTTATCAGTGAGAATTTATGGTGAAAGTGAATATTGGTTCGCTTTAATAAAAGTAATAACTGTAGTTATATTTATTGTCATTGGTTTATTAACAATTGTTGGAATTATGGGTGGTAAATACGTCGGTTTTGATACATTTACCAAAGGTGATGGTCCTATTCTAGGTGGAAATTTAGGTGGTAGCCTATTATCAATTTTAGGAGTATTCCTTGTTGCAGGTTTCTCATTCCAAGGAACAGAATTAATAGGTATCACAGCTGGTGAGTCTGAAAATCCAGAAAGAGCCGTCCCTAAAGCGATTAAGCAAGTGTTTTGGCGTATCTTATTATTTTACATTTTAGCAATATTCATAATAGGTATGTTAATTCCTTATGATAGTAAGTCTCTAATGGGCGGTGGAGATAGCATTTCTACTTCTCCATTTACACTTGTGTTCAAAAATGCTGGTCTTGCTTTTGCAGCATCATTTATGAACGCCGTTATATTAACGTCTGTTTTATCTGCTGGTAACTCAGGAATGTATGCATCAACTCGTATGTTATATTCAATGAGTAAAGACAAATTAGCATTTTCTTCTTTTGGTAAGACTAACAAAAGTGGCGTACCTTATTTATCATTAATTGCTACTGGTGTACTTGTTGTAATTATCTTTGCTTTACAGCATATAAGTGGAGATGCATATGAATATATTGTTGCAGCTAGTGGTATGACAGGGTTTATCGCTTGGGTAGGTATAGCAATAAGTCACTATAGATTCAGACGAGCATTTGATAAACAAGATTATGATAAAAGTAAACTTAAATATAAGGCTAAGCTGTTCCCATCTGGCCCTATATTTGCAGGTATATTATGTATAATTGTTATCATCGGACAAGATGTAGACTTTATAAAAACAGGACATTTTGATCTTAATCGTTTTGTTATTACTTATATGGGAATACCTGTTTTCTTAGCATTCTTCATTTACCATAAGCTACGCTATAAAACGAAAATGATTCCACTTAAAAAAGTTGATTTAAGACAAGATGTTTCGATGGATGAAATTAGACATCACAATAAATAACAAAAAAACAATTGACTTACATGTTTATTATTGATATGATTAGTAACGTTGAATACGAAACGAACCAAGTAGAAGCACCCGCTTCTCACCTGTAGCGACGCAATAGCAGTTGGCAGGTTAATCATGTTACACAATAAATGTGTGGAAGAAGAGCGGGTATTGTTACTCGCTCTTCTTTTTTGCTTGGGACAATTTCGTAAAACTCTAGGAGGTGTCAACCATAGCAAAAGATCAAACTCAAGTTAATGAGAGAATTCGTGCAAAAGAACTACGTTTAATTGGCCAAGATGGTGATCAAATTGGTGTGAAATCGAAACGTGAAGCTTTAGAAATGGCTGAACGAGTTGATTTAGATTTAGTTGTTGTCGCACCAAATGCGAAACCACCTGTTGCGAGAATTATGGACTACGGTAAATATAAATTCGAACAACAGAAAAAAGAAAAAGAAATAAAGAAGAAACAAAAAGTCATTAATGTTAAAGAATTACGTTTAAGTCCAACAATTGAGGAACATGATTTCCAAACTAAGTTGAAAAATGGACGTAAATTCTTATCTAAAGGCGACAAATGTAAAGTTTCTATTCGTTTCAGAGGTCGTGCGATTACGCATAAAGAAATTGGTCAACGTGTATTAGAACAATTTGCAGATGAATGTAAAGATATAGCAACAGTTGAACAAAAGCCTAAAATGGAAGGGCGTCAAATGTTTATCATGTTAGCGCCTATCAATGAAAAATAATCGTTAAATAATAGGAGGAAATGAATCATGCCTAAAATGAAAACTCACCGTGGAGCTGCTAAACGTGTTAAAAGAACTGGTTCTGGTCAATTAAAACGTTCAAGAGCTTTCACATCTCACTTATTCGCAAACAAAAACACTAAACAAAAGCGTCAATTACGTAAAGCTAAATTAGTTTCAAAAAGTGATATGAAACGCGTAAAACAATTATTAGCTTACAAAAAATAATATTTAATACGAAATTACAAGATAGATAATATCTAAGGAGGAATTATTATGCCACGAGTTAAAGGTGGAACAGTAACAAGAGCACGTCGTAAAAAAACGATTAAATTAGCTAAAGGTTACTTCGGTTCAAAACATACATTATATAAAGTAGCTAAACAACAAGTAATGAAATCAGGTCAATATGCTTTCCGTGACCGTCGTCAACGTAAACGTGACTTCCGTAAATTATGGATTACACGTATTAACGCTGCTGCACGTCAACACGACATCAGCTATTCTCGTTTAATGAACGGTTTGAAAAAAGCTGAAATCGATATTAACCGTAAAATGTTATCAGAAATTGCTATTTCAGATGACAAAGCTTTCGGTGAATTAGTTACTAAAGCTAAAGAAGCTTTAAAATAATATTAGATTAAGAGATGACTCAGGTGTCATCTCTTTTTTTATGGCAATTCATAGTTGTGTATCATTACCAATTGCCATTAAGATTTTTGTTATTAAAACTTCATAATAAAGTAAATCGCAAAATAAGTAGATTTTTGCTAAAATGACTGATATAAAAGTATATACCTAAAGGAGATTAATATGTCTAAATTTGATGAACAAATTATCGTTGTTCCACGAAAAGTACTATTTAATGATGAGAAAAATGCTTTTAATGGATTTTTACATAAAAATAATATTAAAGGTAAAGATATCTTTAATGCACTAAATGAATACGAAGTAAAAAGACGTGGAGATATGGAAGAGGATTCCACATTTAAACAGCTTATTTCATATTGTTTATTAGAAAATGAAAAAGGTGAAATCCTTGTATATGAGCGCTTATCTGGCGGAGGAGAAGAAAGGTTGCATGGTCAATCTTCTATAGGAGTAGGTGGTCATATGAACGATGTTATGGGAGCAGACTCTATCAATGAAGTACTAAGAGTTAATGCTCAAAGAGAATTAGAAGAAGAAGTTGGCCTTGCAAAAGAAGATTCTCAAAACATGGAATATCTTGGATTTATTAACGATGATAATAATGAAGTAGGAAAAGTTCACATGGGCATTGTTTTTAAAATAACTGTAAGTACTACTGATGTTGAAGCGAAAGAGACAGATACCCTTAGAATTAAATGGGTAGAAAAGGGTAGTATTGAGTCGTATGATGATTTTGAGACATGGAGTGCTTTAATTCTTCAAGATTTATAAAGATTGGAGTGCATAATCAATGTCAAATGTAATTCCATTTCCACAATCAGAGGAGAAAATAAGAAAGCAAATTAATGAAGCTCAAACGAGTCTTGATCTTGATTTAATGTATGATTTGTTTGAGAAGTATGAAATGCATTTTGAACTTAGTGAAGAATTAGCATTGAAAAAATGTTGGATGCTTCATCAGATGAGCTCTTTTTTAGAATTAAGAGAAGAAGCAATTATATTATTAAAGCGTGGATTAAATTGCTATGACGATTTAATGATTTATTATATAAAAAGTTTAAATGGGTTAGGTCAATATTACCAAGCGGTCGAAGTAATTAATCAAATTATCGATGAAGTTAAAAATCATAAAACGAGAATGGAATTATTTCCATTGAAAGAATATGCACAATCTAAACTTGATCAAGATAGAAAAATGATTTCAACTTCTTTATCTCAATTTGATGAGTTCAATAGTAGAGAACAGACAGCACTAATCCTCCAACTTATTGATAACGGTCATTATCAATTTAAAGAAAGTATCGCTCATTTATTAACAACATTAGATTTACCTAATAATATAAAAAGCTTGATGCTAGAATATTTAAGATTTGCGGGTTATCAACGAACAATTGATATTAACAAATATCGTCTTAGTGCAGAAGTTATACCATCGAAATTATGTGGACTTGAACATACAATAATGAAGAAACTAGTTATTCCTCAAGTAATTCAAAGGCTTGAAGATGGGGCTTTGCATATTGTAGATGAGGCTCATCATATCATGAATAATCACTCGATTCTTCTATATCCATTAAATATTGAAGATTTGTATGATATAGAAGATTGGATAAATGCATACGATGTTTATTTCAAAGCGTTACTTGGTATAGATATAACTGTTGAAAACTTAAACACACTTGAATTTATAAAATCTTTAGATATTGAAAGCTAAAATTCATTTGTTGCAAATTAGCTAAAAGAATTTTAATATAGTATCTATTGAAAACAAATAAACATGAAAAAGTCAGTATTTTCAATGTTTGTTTACGTTTTGAACCTATGATATAATAGGGAAGTTGAAAAAATAAATTAGTCAATCATGGAGGTATTTATACATGACAGCAACTTGGGAAAAAAAGGAAGGTAACGAAGGCGTATTAACAGTTACAGTTCCAGCAGAAAAAGTAGACAAAGCATTAGATCAAGCATTCAAAAAAGTAGTTAAACAAATTAATGTGCCTGGTTTCCGTAAAGGTAAAGTGCCTCGTCAAATTTTTGAACAACGTTTTGGTGTAGAGGCATTATACCAAGATGCAGTTGATATCTTATTACCTGAAGCTTACGGTGAAGCTATTGATGAAACTGGTATCAACCCAGTAGCGCAACCTGAAGTAAGCGTTACTCAAATTGAAAAAGGTAAAGACTTTATTTTCGATGCTACAGTAACAGTTGAACCTGAAGTTAAATTGGGCGACTATAAAGGTCTTGAAATTGAAAAACAAGATACTGAACTTACAGATGATGAATTGCAAGAATCAATTGATCATAGTTTAGGTCATTTAGCAGAAATGGTTGTTAAAGAAGATGGAGCTGTTGAAAATGGCAATACAGTAAACATCGACTTCACAGGTTCTGTTGACGGTGAAGAATTTGAAGGTGGACAAGCTGAAGGTTACGACCTAGAAGTTGGTTCTGGTTCATTCATTCCAGGATTTGAAGAACAATTAGAAGGTATGAAAACTGGCGAAGAAAAAGATGTAGTCGTTACATTCCCAGAAGAATACCATGCTGAAGAATTAGCTGGTAAGGAAGCTACTTTCAAAACTAAAGTCAATGAAATTAAATATAAAGACGTTCCAGAGCTTAATGATGAAATTGCGAACGAATTAGATTCTAATGCTGAAACAGTAGATGAGTATAAAGAAAACTTACGCAAACGTTTATCTGAACAAAAAGCTACTGAAGCTGAAAATACTGAAAAAGAAGAAGCCATTAACAAAGCAACTGAGAACACTACAATCGACATTCCAGAGGCTATGGTTAACACTGAATTAGATCGTATGATTCAAGAGTTTGGCCAAAGAATTCAACAACAAGGTTTAGATTTACAAACTTATTATCAAATCTCAGGTCAAAATGAAGATCAACTAAGAGAACAAATGAAAGACGATGCAGAACAACGCGTTAAAACAAACTTAACTTTAACTGCTATTGCTGATGCTGAAAATGTTGAAGTTTCAGACGAAGACATCGATAAAGAATTAGAAAAAATGAGTGAACAATTTAATATTTCAGTTGAAGATATTAAATCAACATTAGGTAATACTGACATTGTTAAAAATGATGTTCGTATCCAAAAAGTTATTGACTTATTAAGAGATAATGCTAAATATGTTGAATCAACAAAAGAAGACTAATTAACAAGTAAAGTTAATTTAACTTGCGCTATTTAATCAATTACTGATTGTTCGTATACTATGTTAATGTCATAAAGTGGGAGAGGGACGAAATATAATTTGTCAAAATTATTTTCATTGTCCCTCTCCCAACTTGCCCTACTTGTAGAATTTCGCTAAAATGAAATTCACTATGTTGGGCCCTGTTGACAAAGATGAATATGTTGGAAGAATCTTGGTATAAGCGCGCTTCCAATTCAGACATCTACTGCCAATATGTTGAGTGAGGCTGAGACAATGAATCATGTCCCAGCCTCATAACTATGTAAGCAGATAAATTGTAAATGTATAAAGTTGCATTGTAGAATGCAATCTAGTATAGTCTTTAAAGAATAGGGGTGTATATAAGAATGTTCAAATTCAATGAAGATGAAGAAAATTTAAAATGTTCTTTCTGCGGTAAAGACCAAGATCAAGTTAAAAAATTAGTCGCAGGAAGTGGCGTATATATTTGTAATGAGTGTATTGAATTATGCTCTGAAATCGTTGAAGAAGAATTAGCTCAAAATACGTCTGAAGGATTTACTGAATTACCAACTCCTAAAGAAATAATGGATCATTTAAATGAATATGTTATCGGCCAAGAAAAAGCTAAAAAATCATTAGCAGTAGCTGTATATAATCATTACAAACGAATTCAACAATTAGGACCAAGCGATGATGATGTTGAACTACAGAAAAGTAACATCGCTTTAATAGGTCCAACGGGTAGCGGTAAAACATTATTAGCTCAAACATTAGCTAAAACGCTTAATGTACCTTTTGCTATTGCTGATGCAACAAGTCTTACTGAAGCCGGTTACGTTGGTGATGATGTTGAAAATATACTATTACGTTTAATCCAAGCTGCAGACTTTGATATAGATAAAGCTGAAAAAGGTATCATTTATGTAGATGAGATTGATAAAATTGCTCGTAAATCTGAAAATACTTCAATTACACGTGATGTTTCAGGTGAAGGTGTACAACAAGCATTACTTAAAATTTTAGAAGGTACAACTGCAAGTGTTCCTCCACAAGGTGGCCGTAAACATCCAAATCAAGAATTAATTCAAATTGATACGACAAATATATTATTTATTTTAGGCGGTGCCTTTGATGGTATTGATGAAGTTATCAAACGTCGTCTAGGTGAAAAAGTTATTGGCTTTGCTAGTAATGAAGCAGACAAATACGATGAAGAAGCACTATTAGAACAAATTAGACCTGAAGATTTACAATCATATGGTTTAATTCCGGAATTTATCGGACGTGTTCCTATTGTTGCAAACCTTGAAACATTAGACGTTGCAGCGCTTAAAAATATTTTAACTCAACCTAAAAATGCATTAGTTAAACAATATACTAAAATGCTTGAGTTAGATAATGTTGAGTTAGAATTCACTGAAGAAGCTTTATCTGCTATAAGTGAAAAAGCTATTGAGCGTAAGACTGGTGCTCGTGGTTTACGTTCTATTATTGAAGAAGCACTTATTGATATTATGTATGACGTGCCATCAACTGAAAATGTAAGTAAAGTTGTTATAACTGAAAATACAATTAATGAAGAGATTGAACCTGAATTATATGATTCAGAAGGTAATCTTGTTAATGAAGATAAAACTTCTGCTTAATTTAAAAGCTAAACAGTGTCACACTTCTGTGACACTGTTTTTTTATGTGTTGATTTAAATATATAATCAAATATATCTTATCGACACTAAATCATATATAATGTTAGAGTTAAGTTAAATTTAAGTTATAAAGAGAGGATCTAACATGAATATTAATCCTAATAATATTGAATTAATAATTAGTGCTGTTCAAGAGGCTCAATATCCTGAGACAAATTTGTCAGAAGTTGCTTTAAGCGGTCGTTCAAATGTTGGTAAATCAACATTTATCAATAGTATGATAGGACGAAAAAATATGGCTCGAACATCTCAACAACCTGGTAAAACTCAAACACTTAATTTCTTTAATATCGATGAACAACTTATCTTTGTAGATGTACCAGGGTATGGCTATGCAAAAGTGAGTAAAGCACAAAGAGAAAAATTCGGAAAAATGATAGAAGAGTATTTAACTCAACGAGAAAATCTAAGACTTGTTATACAACTCGTTGATTTAAGACATAATCCGACTGAAGATGATGTGCTTATGTATAATTATCTCAAACATTTTGATATACCTACTCTAGTTATCTGCACTAAAGAAGATAAAATCGCTAAAGGAAAAGTGCAAAAGCATTTAAAAAATATTAAGGATAAACTTGAATTAGAACCTGAGGATAGTATTATTAGTTATTCTTCTATTAAAAATAATAAGCAACAACCAATTTGGGATCTCATCTCAACTTATTTATAATCATTATTGTTTAAGATTGCTTAAACGAGTACAAATTTTGATATGAACTATATTTGATGGAAGATAATATTAATGCTTGTAATGATTTTGACAAAAAATTGAAGTTAGATTAGAATATTTCTAATTTATTTGAGCAATCAACTTAAATGTGTATATAAATGTGTTATACTTGGATTATTGTTAGTATATGGAGGGCGTTATAAATGCATTTTATTGCAATTAGCATAAATCATCGAACTGCTGATGTAGCACTAAGAGAGCAAGTTGCTTTTAGAGATGATGCCTTGCGATTAGCCCATGAAGATTTATATGAAACTAAATCTATTTTAGAAAATGTCATTTTATCTACATGTAATCGTACTGAAGTATACGCCGTTGTTGATCAAATCCATACAGGACGCTACTATATTCAACGATTTTTAGCACGTTCATTTGGATTCGATGTAGATGATATTAAAGTAATGTCAGAAGTCAAAGTGGGGGACGACGCAGTAGAACATTTATTGCGTGTGATTTCTGGTCTTGATTCAATAGTACTTGGTGAAACTCAAATTTTAGGTCAAATGCGTGATGCATTCTTCCTTGCCCAAGAAACAGGTACTACTGGAACGATATTTAATCATTTATTTAAACAGGCAATTACTTTTGCTAAACGCGCACATAGTGAAACAGACATTGCAGATAATGCAGTAAGTGTTTCATACGCTGCAGTTGAATTAGCTAAAAAGGTATTCGGTAAATTAAAAAGTAAACATGCTGTCATTATTGGTGCAGGGGAAATGAGTGAATTATCACTCTTAAATCTTTTAGGTTCTGGTATCTCAAACATTACTATTGTCAATCGTACTCTAGCTAAAGCAGAAATTTTAGCTAATAAACATAATGTATCATTTGATTCTTTAGATGCTTTACCTTCATTGTTAGAGCAAACTGATATTGTAATCAGCTCTACAAGTTCTCAAGATTATATCATTACTAATGAAATGATTAATCAAATTTCTGATCGTAGAAAAGTTGATTCATTAGTTATGATTGATATAGCGGTACCGCGTGATATTGAACCAGGTATCGATGCAATCACTAATATTTTTAACTATGACGTTGATGATTTAAAAGGTTTAGTTGACGCTAATTTAAGAGAACGTCAACTTGCAGCTGAAACGATTGCACAACAAATTCCAGCTGAAATTGACTCACACAATGAATGGGTTAATATGTTAGGTGTCGTACCTGTCATTCGAGCATTACGTGATAAAGCTATGGATATACAATCAGAAACGATGGATAGTATTGACCGTAAATTACCTCATCTTTCAGAAAGAGAAAGAAAAGTAATTTCTAAGCATACAAAAAGTATTATTAATCAAATGTTGAAAGATCCAATCAAACAGGCTAAAGAATTAAGTAGTGATAAGAAAAGTACTGAAAAATTAGAGCTATTTCAAAACATTTTTGACATTGAAGCCGAAGATCCTAGAGAAAAGGCTAAGCTAGAAAAAGAGAGTAAAGCACAGGAGATCTCTGCTCGTCGAATTTTTAGTTTTGAATAAGCATATTAATATGGTGATAATATGCAAGAAACCCTGTTTATTCGATTTCATGAAATTATATTAATTATATATATTCTAAGTATAGTGTTCTATTTTATAGATTTTATTAGTAAAAGTTATAAAGTTAGGACTTTAGGCGTTTATTCATTAGGGATTGTTTGGGTATTACAAACAATCTCTTTATCTGTTTTTATCATTCAAACTCAAAAAGTGCCTTTAAATTCGATATTTGATGTCTTTTTCACACTTACGTGGATTATTATTTCACTTTCTTTAATATTGAATTTAATTAAAGTTCTTAATTTCTCCGTTTTCTTTTTGAATTTAGTAGGATTAGCACTTATGGCGATGAACACGTTTCAGCCTGAACACTATCAAACACAGGTACAACAAGTAGCTGTGATCAATGAACTTTTACTTGTTCATATTGGTTTAGCTGTGTTAAGTTATGCCTTTTTTGCAGTAGCATTTGTGAATGCTTTGCTATACATTATTCAATATAGAAACTTAAAAGAGAAAATTTTTGATCAAAATTACTTTAGAATTGGTAGCGTCGCTACTTTAGAGTCGATTATATTTTACTCCACACTAATAGGCTTTATCGTTCTTATTTTGAGTATTATTTTAGGTGCTCAATGGGGCGTTTTTGCCATCGGTAATCGTATTTTTATAGATCCAAAAGTTATCTTTTCTTCAATTATTACTTTATTATATGGTGTTTACATCCTGTTACGTATTAGAAAATGGATTACACAAAGAAATTTAATTTATTTTAATATCATTCTATTCTGTCTTAGTATGATTAATTTATTCTTTACAACGCACTTTAATTAAAAAGTTGCTTAATTTTTACTATTTCGAGTATTTAATAGATTTTAGTACCTAGGAGGCATTCAACATATGCGTAAACTCGTTGTTGGATCACGTAGAAGTAAACTAGCTTTGACTCAAAGTCAACAATTTATAGATAAATTAAAAAAAGTCGATCCTGATTTAGACATCGAAATCAAAGAAATTGTTACAAAAGGGGACCAAATTGTAGATAAACAACTATCCAAAGTTGGAGGTAAAGGTCTATTTGTTAAAGAAATTCAAAATGAATTATTTAATAAAGAAATAGATATGGCTATTCATTCTCTGAAAGATGTGCCAAGTATTATTCCTGAAGGTCTTACATTAGGATGTATTCCAGATCGTGAAGTTCCATTCGATGCTTATATTTCGAAAAATCACACCCCACTAAGTGAGTTAACAGAGGGGAGTATAGTCGGTACAAGTTCACTTCGTCGAGGTGCACAGATTTTATCTAAATATCCTCATTTAGAAATTAAATGGATCCGCGGTAATATAGATACGCGTTTAAAAAAATTAGAAACAGAAGATTATGATGCAATTATACTCGCTGCAGCAGGTCTAAAACGTATGGGTTGGTCAGACGACATAGTTACAACTTATTTAGATAAAGATGTCCTTCTACCAGCTATTGGACAAGGAGCACTAGGTATAGAATGTAGAAGCGATGATAAAGAACTTTTAGAGTTGCTTAAAAAAGTGCATAATCAAGATGTCGCACAATGTGTTACTGCTGAACGTACCTTCTTGTCGGAGATGGATGGCAGTTGCCAAGTACCCATCGGTGGATACGCCACTATAGATGGTGATAAGCAAATCGAGTTCACAGGATTAATTATGACACCAGATGGAAAAGAACGTTATGAACATACTGCCAAAGGTTTAGATCCTGTTGAATTAGGTCAAGAAGTTAGTCGCGTATTGAAAGAACAAGGCGCTTATGAAATTATTAGAAAGTTAAATGAGGAAAATAATTAAAAAGATTACCATGTCTTAAAGGTGGAACTCAATGATGAAACCAGTTATAGTTATGACCCAAACAAGTAAAGTTCAAAGTAATTTAGTCAATATTATTCATAAACCATTGATTCAAATACAAGAACTTTCGTTTAATGAGCATTTGCTTAATCATGACTATGACTGGCTTATTTTTTCTTCTAAAAATGCAGTCAAATACTTTTATGAGTATTTAAAAAGCGTTAAAGTTAAGAAGGTAGCAGTTATCGGCGAGAAAACGGCTCAATACTGTGAGGATTTAAATATAAATGTTGATTTTATTCCAAGTGATTTTTCTCAAGAAGGATTTCTTAAAGAGTTTAATTCTATGAATCAGCGAATCTTACTTCCTTCTAGTCAGCTTGCACGACCGAAATTAGCACATCAATTGAATAATAATAATGTTGTGATTAAGATTGATTTATATAAACCTATACCTCACCATCAAAATATTAATGAGGTTAAACAACTTGTAAAAAATAATGAATTAGATGCTATAACTTTCTCAAGCTCATCTGCAGTTCGTTATTATTTTGAAAATGGAGATACTCCAGAGTTTCACCATTACTATGCGATAGGTAAGCAAACAGCTACAGTTCTTAAAAATTATAATCAAAATGTGCAAGTTGCTGATTCACAAACTTCGGAATCAATAATAGCCAAAATTTTAGAAAGTAGGGAGAATAATGAAATTTGATAGACATAGAAGACTACGTTCTTCTCATACAATGCGAGATTTAGTGAGAGAGACACACGTGAGAAAAGAGGATTTAATTTATCCTATTTTCGTAGTCGAACAAGATGACATTAAATCTGAAATTCATTCACTACCTGGTGTATATCAAATTAGTTTAAATCTATTACATGAAGAAATTAAAGATGCTTATGATTTAGGCATTAGAGCAATAATGTTCTTTGGAGTGCCTAATAACAAAGACGATGTAGGTTCAGGTGCATACGATTATAACGGTGTTGTACAAGAAGCAACGCGTATTGCTAAAAAAATGTATGATGACTTGTTAATTGTTGCGGATACTTGTCTATGTGAATATACAGATCACGGCCATTGTGGCGTTATTGATGATCATACTCATGATGTTGACAATGATAAGTCATTACCTTTATTAGTTAAAACTGCTATATCACAAGTAGAAGCAGGCGCAGATATTATCGCTCCAAGTAATATGATGGATGGTTTCGTTGCAGAAATTAGGAAAGGCTTAGATCAAGCTGGGTACGAAAATATTCCAATTATGAGTTATGGTATTAAATATGCGTCTAGTTTCTTCGGTCCGTTCCGTGATGCAGCAGATTCAGCTCCATCTTTCGGTGACAGAAAAACTTATCAAATGGATCCAGCAAATCGTTTAGAAGCATTGAGAGAATTAGAAAGCGATCTTAAAG
Source organism: Staphylococcus sp. TE8 (assembly GCF_000692055.1). Taxonomy (NCBI): domain Bacteria; kingdom Bacillati; phylum Bacillota; class Bacilli; order Caryophanales; family Staphylococcaceae; genus Staphylococcus; species Staphylococcus sp. TE8. The sequence goes on along the minus strand of NZ_JMGB01000001.1, from coordinate 1,090,276 downwards.
AAGGTTGCGATATGATGATTGTTAAGCCAGCTTTAAGTTACTTAGATATTGTTAGAGACGTAAAAAATAATACTAATGTTCCTGTTGTTGCATACAATGTCAGTGGTGAATATAGCATGACTAAAGCTGCGGCCCTCAATGGTTGGATTGATGAAGAAAAAATTGTGATGGAACAAATGATTTCTATGAAACGTGCTGGTGCGGATTTAATCATCACTTACTTTGCTAAGGATATTTGTCGCTATTTAGATAAGTAATGAATCACTACTAAGGAGGATTTTATTTATGGGTTATGAAAAATCTATAAAAGCTATGGAAACAGCTGAAAATTTAATGCCTGGAGGTGTTAATAGCCCTGTCAGAGCATTTAAATCGGTAGATACACCTGCTATTTTTATGGATCATGCAGACGGTTCTAAAATATATGATATAGATGGCAATGAATACATTGATTATGTACTAAGTTGGGGACCACTAATTTTAGGACATAAAAATAAACGTGTGATAGAAAAGCTTCATGAAGCAGTTGATAACGGTACAAGTTTTGGTGCTTCAACGTTACAAGAAAATAAACTAGCAGAACTCGTGATTGACAGAGTGCCATCAATAGAAAAAGTAAGAATGGTGTCTTCAGGTACTGAAGCTACACTTGATACTCTACGTTTAGCTAGAGGGTATACAGGTCGTAGTAAGATAATTAAGTTTGAAGGTTGCTATCATGGTCATAGTGATTCTTTATTAATTAAAGCTGGTTCTGGCGTAGCTACATTAGGATTACCTGACTCTCCTGGTGTACCAGAGGGAATTGCTAAAAACACAATAACAGTTCCTTATAATGATTTAGAATCATTAAAATTAGCTTTTGAAAAATATGGTGACGATATCGCTGGTGTAATTGTTGAGCCAGTAGCAGGTAATATGGGTGTAGTTCCGCCTTTAGAAGGATTCTTACAAGGTTTACGTGACATTACAAATGAATATGGTTCTTTACTTATTTTTGATGAAGTAATGACTGGTTTCCGCGTAGGATATAATTGTGCTCAAGGTTACTTTGGTGTTACTCCAGACTTAACTTGTTTAGGAAAAGTTATTGGTGGCGGATTACCAGTTGGTGCATTTGGTGGTAAAAAAGAAATTATGGATCAAATAGCTCCAGTAGGAAATATTTATCAAGCTGGAACTCTATCAGGAAATCCTTTAGCAATGACGAGTGGGTATGAAACATTAAGTCAGCTAACTCCTGAGTCTTATGAATATTTTAATGAATTAGGGGACATTCTTGAAAAAGGTCTAAAAGATGTGTTCGCTAAACATAATGTACCTATTACTGTAAATAGAGCAGGCTCAATGATAGGATACTTCCTAAATGAGGGCCCTGTTACTAATTTTGATGAAGCAAATAAAAGTGATTTAGAACTATTTAGTAATATGTATAGAGAAATGGCAAAAGAAGGTGTATTCTTACCGCCATCTCAATTCGAGGGTACTTTCCTTTCAATGGCTCATACTAAAGAGGATATTGAAAAAACAATTCAAGCATTTGATAACGCACTAGGCCGTATTGTATGATAAATTGAACAAAATAAAAAAGATAAATGACTGGGGTGATAGCTATTATCCCAGTCTAAGTTTTGTTAATGTTCTTTTATGAAAGTAGTGAGATAAGATGAATAATATACAGAGAAATAACTTTATTGTCTTAGCATTAGCTATAATAATAAGTTTAATATTGAAGATTTCTCACATACTGTTGCCTTTCATGTTTGGACCAATTATTGCAGCGGTTATTTGTGTGAAAGCATTTAAATTGGAGATCAAATGGCCTTTTTGGTTAAGTCAAATCGGTTTAATATTTCTTGGCGAACAAATTGGTTCTACTTTTACGAAAACAGTGATCGGTGATATAAAAAATGATTGGTTAACAATAATCATAGTAACTGTACTTTTATTAGTCTTAGCATTATTAATAGCTTATTTCTTTAAGAAAATAGCTCAAGTTAATTCGGAAACAGCTATTTTAAGTGTAATTCCAGGTGCATTAAGCCAAATGTTAATTATGGCTGAGGAAGATAAGAAAGCTAATATTTTAGTTGTAAGTTTAACTCAAACATCTCGTATAATATTTGTGGTTATATTAGTTCCGTTGATATCATATTTTTTCCAAGATTCCCATAATACCACTGGGGAACATGTAAGCAAAGCGCCAGCATTGACACATGCTCTTGATTTTTGGCAAATATTCATAATATTTTTAGCTGTAGCAATAGTTTATTTCTTGATGGCGAAAATTAACTTTCCTACTAAACAATTGTTAGCTCCTATATTTGTCTTAATTGTTTGGAATATGACTACAAATTTAAATTTCACTTTAGATAATTGGTTACTCGCATCTGCGCAAGTGATTTATATGATACGTATAGGCCTTCAAATTGCTCATCTACTTAATGATTTAAAAGGTCGTATCGCAGTAGCTATTGCTTTTCAGAATATAATGTTAATTATTTCGGCTTTTATAATGGTGGTTATCATTCATCTTTTCACGCATAATTCAATTAATGAATTATTCTTAGGTGCAGCCCCAGGAGGTATGAGTCAAATAGTTTTAGTAGCTATAGCTACTGGTGCTGATGTAGCAATGATTTCAAGCTATCACATCTTTAGAATTTTCTTCATTCTTTTCTTAGTTGCACCTGTGATTAATTACTTCTTAAAATTTAGAGCGAAATCTCGTTAAATAAATAATAAAACGCATTTCCTAAGTTAATAGGAAATGCGTTTATTTCTATCTAAGAATGACTCGGTTTAACAGGGCATCCTTCAAGATGTGAATCGTATAATCCTGCAGCCTCAAGAAATGAAAATACAGTGACAGGACCTAAAAATTTAAAACCATATTTTTTTAAATCTTTAGAAAGTTGTGTAGCTCTATCATCTACTGTTTTACGATCTCTGGGTTTTTTATAACCCATATTAATAGGTTGATGATTAACATATGACCAAAGAAAATCACTAAAACTTTTATAATCTTTTTCAATTTGTAAGTAACCTCGTGCTTGGCTAACAATAGCTTCTAACTTTTTTCTATTATGAACTATATTAGGAAATTCCATAAGGCGATCAATATCTTTATCAGACATTTTGGCAACCTTTTTTGGTTCGAAATTATAGAATGCTTCTTCATAGGATTCTTTTTTCTTTAAGATGGTAAGCCATGATAAACCGGCATGTTGGGATTCTAAGGCGATTAACTTAAAAAGTTCTTTACTATCATATAAAGGTTGACCCCAAAAATAATCATGATATTCTAAATATGTTTCATCTTTAGTACCAAAGGCGCACTCATTCATAAATTTTACCTCCAATACATTGACTTATTGATGTATCCATTATACTATAAATAAGTAAATGAATATAATGATAGGGAAGAGTAAATTCTAATCATTTCAAAGAGAGCATATGTTTGGTGTGAATATGTAGATGATTTTAATTGAAGGTAGCCCAAAATGAAACTTTCATTGAACAAATGTTCAGTAGGTGAAAGCGTGTGAGAGCGTTAATCTTATACTTAAGTGCTCGAAGAATAAAGTATGTTTATGTTAAAAGGCTTTATTTTTCTTGAATATAGGTGGTACCACGGAACATCCGTCCTATTTTTAGGGTGGATGTTTTTTTATTTTATTAGGAGGTTTTTACATGGAAATGAAACCGAAATACGACCCAAGAGAAGTAGAAGCTGGTCGTTATGAAGAATGGGTAAAAAATGGTTATTTTAAACCATCAGAAGATAAATCGAAAGATACATATACTATTGTTATTCCGCCGCCAAATGTGACGGGAAAATTACATTTAGGACATGCGTGGGACACAACGTTACAAGATATAATTACTCGTATGAAGAGAATGCAAGGATATGATACTTTGTATCTTCCAGGTATGGATCATGCTGGGATAGCTACACAAGCGAAAGTAGAAGCAAAATTAAATGAACAAGGTATTTCAAGACATGAATTAGGTCGAGAAAAATTTCTAGAACAAGCTTGGGATTGGAAAGAGGAATACGCTTCATTTATTAGACAACAATGGGCTAAACTAGGCTTAGGATTGGATTATAGTAGAGAGCGTTTCACTCTTGATGACGGTCTAAGTAAAGCTGTTAGAAAAGTATTTGTTGATTTATATAACAAGGATATAATTTATAGAGGCGAAAGAATTATTAACTGGGATCCTCAAGCTAGAACGGCATTGTCTGACATTGAAGTTATTCATGAAGATGTGCAAGGTGCATTTTATCACTTTAAATATCCTTACGCAGATGGTGAAGGTTATATTGAAATTGCGACTACCCGTCCCGAGACAATGTTAGGTGATACAGCGATTGTTGTTAACCCTAATGATGAACGTTATAAAAATGTTATTGGTAAAAAAGTAATTTTACCAATTGTTGGTAGAGAATTGCCTATCTTAGCTGATGAATATGTTGATATAGAATTTGGTTCAGGTGCAATGAAAGTCACACCTGCGCATGATCCAAACGACTTTGAAATTGGGCAAAGGCATGATTTAGAAAACATCATAGTAATGGATGAATACGGTAAAATGAATGAGAGATCTGGTAAATATGAAGGTATGGATCGTTTCGAATGTCGTAAACAACTCGTTCAAGATTTAAAAGATCAAGATTTAGTTATTAAGATCGAAGAGCATACGCATTCTGTAGGTCACTCAGAAAGAACAGGTGCAATCGTCGAACCGTATTTATCAACACAATGGTTTGTTAAAATGAAACCTTTAGCTCAAAGAGCACTAGATAACCAAAAAACAGACGACAGAATTGATTTCTTCCCAGGTCGTTTCGAAAACACATTTAATCGTTGGATGGAAGAAATAAGAGATTGGACTATTTCTCGTCAATTATGGTGGGGACATCAGATTCCTGCTTGGTATCATAAAGAAACTGGTGAAATCTACGTAGGGGAAGAAGCACCAAATGACATTGACAATTGGGAGCAAGATGCAGATGTATTAGATACTTGGTTCTCAAGTGCTTTATGGCCATTTTCTACTTTAGGTTGGCCAGATACTGAATCTGAAGACTTTAAACGTTATTATCCAACGAATGCTTTAGTTACAGGTTATGACATTATTTTCTTCTGGGTAGCAAGAATGATATTCCAAGGTTTAGAATTCACAGATAGAAGACCATTTAATGATGTTTTACTACACGGTTTAGTAAGAGCTGAAGATGGACGTAAAATGAGTAAGTCATTAGGTAATGGTGTAGACCCAATGGATGTAATTGATGAATATGGTGCAGATAGCTTGAGATACTTCTTAGCTACTGGTTCATCACCAGGTCATGACTTACGCTATTCGACTGAAAAAGTTGAATCTGTATGGAATTTTATAAACAAAATTTGGAACGCTGCGCGCTTTAGTTTAATGAATATTGGTGAAGAGTTTAAAGTAGAAGATATCGATTTATCTGGAAACTTATCGCTGGCTGATAAATGGATTTTAACTCGCCTAAATGAAACAATTAAAACCGTAACAGATTTAAGTGACAAATATGAGTTTGGTGAAGTAGGGCGTGCGCTTTATAACTTTATTTGGGACGAATTCTGTGATTGGTATATTGAAATGAGTAAGATACCAATGAATGGTGATGATGAAGCTCAGAAACAAACTACACGTTCAGTGTTAAGTTATGTTCTTGATAAAATTATGAAGATGTTACATCCATTTATGCCTTTTGTTACAGAAACAATCTGGCAAAGTTTACCTCATGAAGGTGAAACTATAGTTAACGCAGATTGGCCAACTGTTAACTCTGAATATATGTTTGACGAAAGTAAGCAAACAATGCAGCAACTTGTTGAAATCATTAAATCTGTTCGTCAATCAAGAGTTGAAGTGAATACGCCACTTTCTAAATCAATACCAATTTTAATTCAAACTAAAGATGATAACGTTAAGCAAACATTGAAAGATAATGCGAGTTATTTACACAAATTCTGTAACCCAAGCGAACTCACTATTGATACAGAAGTTGAAATTCCTGAAAAAGCTATGACATCAGTAGTTGTAGCGGGTAAAGTTGTGTTACCGCTTGAAGGACTTATTGATATGGATAAAGAAATCGCTCGCTTAGAAAAAGAACTAGATAAACTTCAAAGTGAATTAGATAGAGTAGACAAAAAATTATCAAACGAAAACTTTGTAAATAAAGCACCTGAGAAAATAATTAATGAAGAAAAAGAAAAACAACAACATTATCAAGAGAAGTATAATGGTGTTAAATCACGAATCGAACAATTAAAAGCATAGGAGTATGATCATGAATTACCTAGACAGCTTGTATTGGATACATGAAAGATCGAAATTTGGTATTAAACCAGGTGTCAAACGTATGGAATGGATGTTAGAACAATTTAATAATCCTCAAGATAAAATTAGAGGTATACATGTTGGCGGCACCAATGGTAAAGGGTCTACGGTAGCATATCTAAGAACTGCTTTGGTTGAAAATGGTTATGATGTCGGAACCTTTACATCGCCGTTTATAGAAAGTTTTAATGAACGCATTAGTTTAAATGGCACACCAATTACTAATGATGAAATTGTAGATTTAGTTGAGCGTGTTAAGCCAGTTAGTGAAGCTTTAGAAAATGAAACAGAACTTGGTGGAGCAACAGAGTTCGAAATTATTACTACTATGATGTTCCTTTACTTCGGTGAAATCCATCCAGTTGATTTCGTTATCATAGAAGCTGGTTTAGGAATTAAACACGATTCAACAAATGTATTTAAACCAATTTTATCAATTTTAACTAGTATTGGATTGGATCATACTGATATTCTTGGGTCAACTTATCTAGATATAGCAAAAGATAAATCAGCAATAATTAAACCATATACACCAGTTATCTATGCTGTGAAAAACGATGAAGCTCTTAAGTATGTGAGAGACTATGCTTTAGAACAAAACGCTAAACCAATTGAGTTAGATAGAGAAGTAACAATCATTTCACAAGATGATGAGTTTACTTACCGATATAAAGATTATGAACTTGAAACTATCATTTTAAATATGATGGGTGAACATCAGAAAGAAAATGCTTCCTTAGCAATTACGGCGCTTATTGAACTTAATGAAGCGGATATTATTGATTTAGATTTTAATAAGATGATTGATGGTATTGAATCTGTAAATTGGACTGGACGTATTGAACAAGTGAAAGAACAGCCGCTTATGGTTATCGATGGTGCACATAATAATGAAAGTGTAGAAGCTTTAATCGATACTATTAAACATTACTATGGTAGAGATAAAATTGATGTACTCTTCTCAGCAATTAAAGGCAAACCAATTAATTCGATGATTCATAATTTAAGTGAAATTGCCTCGCAGTTTTATTTAGCGGATTTCGATTTTCCTAAAGCTTTAACTAAAGAAGAAATTGCTGATGAAACTAATTTAGATAATGTAGAACTTGTAGAAGATTATGTACAGTTTATTGAAAATTACACTGGTGAAGGTTTAATCATCACGGGTAGTTTGTATTTTATAAGCGAAATAAAAGCAAAAATTAAATTTAACTAAATTAAGAAAGAGTAAAATGAGTAGTTATACTAACTTGTTTTACTCTTTTTTTATATGAAAGCCATTAAAATATGGAAATTAAACATAGCCAATAAATAAGTACTCTAATGATAAAATTTCTCTAATTATGCAACTATTTACATTCAAAAGAAATTACTTATAATTATTTTAAAGGAGGATGATAAATGGCTTTACTGGCTTATTCATGTAGTGTGATATTTAGTTTTTTATACCAATTTAGTCACAAGGGTACATTAAAATTTAATTATTTCTTTTCAAGATCCGTTTGTGATCATTGTAATCAAAATGTTAAGCCTTATGACTTATTACCGATTTTGAGCTACATATTACTCAAAGGGCGCGCTCGCTGTTGTCACAAGAAATTACAAATATATTATTTGATAGGGGAAGTTTTAGCGCTTATACCAATTTTTTTGTATTACTTTTCACATGGTAATATCAATTTTTCTCATTTCTTATTAACTTTTCTTTTTTTACTCAGTTTCTCTATATACGATATTAACAATCTATCGATCGACATAAGATTGTCCTTAATCTATGTTATAGTAGCCTTCTTTTGTTCACATTTATATCTTCATACTTTTATAATTACTTTTTTAATTTCGCAATTGTTATATCTAATTCTACGTAAATATATAGGTTACGGAGATATCGTAATTTTTAACATGCTGTCTTTATTCTTACCTTTAAATTTTCTTATTTATTTATGTATGTTTACTTTTATTTTTGGCGGTTTTATATCCATTTTTATAAAACTTTTGATTAATAAAGATTTAAAATATATTCCATTAATTCCTTTTGTCTTCCTCTCTTTCATTTTCACTTCGCTTTTCTATAATGATTTAAATATTGTATTAGGAGGAACATATTATTGAAAATAAATGAAATGGCAATTTCCGAGAAACCTAGAGAGCGTCTTATGAATTACGGTGCAAAAAGCTTATCAAATGTGGAATTGCTGGCAATACTTATTAATACTGGTAGAAAAGGCTTCTCTAGCATAGATATTGCTAATGAACTTATAAAAAGTCATCATTCTATTAGAGATTTAAAAAAATTATCTATCAATGATTTATTAAAAGTAAAAGGGATTGGATTGTATAAAGCAATTATATTGCAAGCAGCTTTTGAGTTAGGAGAAAGGCTAAATGCATCAAGCACGATAGATAAAGTTAAAATTACTCATCCGAGTGACGTGGCTGATTTGATGATGTCTTCTATGAAAGATTTAGATCAGGAACATTTTGTAGTATTATTACTTAATTCAAAAAATATCGTTATAAAACAATCTTGGATCTTTAAAGGAACACTAAATAGTTCAATTATTCATCCACGTGAGGTATTTAATATTGCAATTAGAGAATCCTCTAATGCTATCATTATTGTTCACAACCATCCTTCAGGTGATGTAACACCTTCTAAAGAAGACATTACTACGACTTTACGTTTAAAAGAGTGTGGTGCTATTTTAGGAATTGATGTACTTGATCACATCATCATTGGAGATAATCAATTTACAAGTTTGGTTGAAGCAGGCTATTTTGAGGAGCATTAAAATCAATTAGTTTATATCAGTCACATAGTGTATAATTTTCTTATTAAAAAATAAGGAGATATTTTATATGAGTTTATTTCTAATTTTAGGTATAATCATGCCAGTGATTTACGTAATAAGGCTTAATATCCTAGATAATATAATGACTATTAGACGTGGTTTCATAACGATTATTTTATCGATTATAGGTATAGTTACAGCATCTTTGTTAGGTAGTATAGTAACAAAGCAATTGAATGAATTAATTTTTATAATCATTGGAGCTATAATAACAGGTGTATTGTGGGGATTACTTCTAGTGGGGAGTTATATATTAATAAATTGGTTAACTAAATTAATTAAAAAATAATAAAAAGTTAGCTAAAAAACATTGAAGAGGTTTTGAAACATTCACTCACAATGTATAGCTAACTCTTAAATTAATTAACATAAGATATCAAGTTTTGATAGTTATCTAATAGCCAAATTACTCCTTGATACGCCAAGTAAATACATAGTAAAACAATCCCTGCAGATATTAAGAAACGTAGTATAGATAGACCAACTCTAAAGAGAAGTACGACTAATAATACTATCAAAATAATAGTTAAGATACTTATCAAACGCTGTCCCTCCTCATCACGTATGCATGTTATATTGCTTATTATAATTCATTTAATGAATGTTAGCATCCGTCTACAGATATAATATTTTTACACCTATAGTCTGATGTAAACTAAAAACATTTAACATATACTTAATTAAATATGATAAGGAGGGCGAATATGAGATTTATATTTAGTATAGTTAAGAATATTATTGCTGTGCTAGCTATTATTGCTATTATTTATATAGCATTGAAGTATGCCCCTTTCCTTAGAGATCAAGAATGGAATCCTTTACATGAAAGTACTAATTATATTCAACAAAATATGCATGATACTCCGGCAAATAACAGACTACCTGCTCAGCCAAAAAACGGTAAAAGTTATTCATTAAAAGAAAACGACATCATCAATAATGTCCCTTCTAGTCAAATTAAAAATGTATTTAATATGATTGATAAGAAAGAATTTATGTCAGTATCTGGTATAGGTAGAATGGGCTATAATAATAAATACTTAGCAGGCCAAAGAGGGGACGAATTCATAATATATAAATTTGGTTCAGATTCTATAAGAGTATATAACACAGAGTTTGAAATGCAACAGGATCTAAATAAATTAGGACAACATATAGAGTTAAAACCATCAGAAGCTTTTAAGTAAAAACTGTAAACTATGAATTTGAAATGTATTTTTAAATAAGTTAACCTTTATATATAGATAAATACATTAAAGGTTGGTGTGATTTCTAATGGCTGAACAATCAAAAGAAAAACAAGCTAACGAACAAGCAAAAGCACAAAATCTTTTTGCTCGTTGGAGAAAAGAAGAAACACTATATAGCGAAGACGAAAAGAAAGATAAAAATGATAGCGAAGATGAAACTAAATAAATTTAAAGTCATATTTTATTAAACTACTAACGATAAGGTTAGTAGTTTTTTTATGTATTTAGGCATAATGTTTTTAAAAAGTTTAACATTACTTATTATAAAATTTACCTTTTAGATTAGTTAGTGCTTTATTTCATGTAGTGAGTAATATAAAATATAAAAGGATAATAAATTTAGTCTTATAGAGGTGTTCTGGGTGCTTAATTTTTTCAAAAATAACAAGCTCATTGTTGTTTTATGTGCAATTATCGTTTTTATAGCGTTAATTGGTTTATCCATTCGTTCCCAAAACCAATCACCTCCAGAACAATATGTAGGAGACTCAGTTTCTTTAGGACAAAGAGTTGTGAGTTATCCTATTCATTTTGTAACTGGAGCTATTGGAAATATTTTCAATAATGGTGGATCGAAAGAAGATAAAAATAAAATTAAACAACTTGAGGCAAAGAATCAAAAGTTAGAAACTGAAAATAAAAAGTTTAAAAAAGAATTAGACGTTAAAGATTTATCAAAATATGAGCCTATTTCAACAACAGTGATTGCTAGAAACCCAGATCAGTGGATGAATACAATTGTGATAGACAAGGGTTCTAAATCTGGCATTAAAAATAATATGGCGGTTATGACTTCTGAAGGTTTAGTTGGTAGAGTCACAAAGGTAAATCAATTTTCTGCTCAAGTCGATTTGATTTCCACTCATACGAGAGCAGGTAAACTTTCAGTTAACGTACAACACGGTTCTAAAAATGTTTTTGGTTTGATTGATCATTATGATGCTAAAAACGAAGAATTAGTGATTAGTGATATTAACAACAAAGATAGTGTAAAAAAAGGAGATAAGGTAGTAACCAGTGGCTTAGCTGACCAGTTACCAAGTGATCTTTACATAGGTGAAGTTACAGATGTTGAAAATGATCAATACGAACTTGCCAAAGAGGTAAGAGTTAAGACTGGTGCTGATTTAGCTGACTTAAATCATGTATATGTTGCAAAACGTGATGTGAGCACGATTCCCGATGATGAAAGCAGGGATAACTAATGCGAACGCTTTATTATTTACTAATTGGAGTACTTTTATTTTATATAGATACGGCTATAGGATTAGTTATTCCATTGCATTTCGGTAAAATCGACATTATCTTTGTTCCTCATTTAACTTTAATGTACATATTGATAATGACTGTATATAGAGGTTTTGGTGTATCAATTGTTCTTGCTATCTTTTTCGGAATAGTTACAGATTTATATTTTGGAAGTATATACGGTTTATATATGTTTGGTTACATTATATTAGTTGTGATTGTAGATAAATTCTTTAAAGTGTTTTATCGAGACCATACAATGCTATTTAGCATCGTGTTGTTAAGTACAGTGATACTTGAAATTTATGTAGCAGCCATATATGCAGTAATTGGATTTATTCAATTTGATTTTATTGATTATATTTTATTCAGATTAATCCCAACGTTTATAATTAATTTTATCTTATTATTAATTTTATATCCTATCATCATAAAATTTACGCGAAAAATGCAAAACGCAATTGACAGTAAAGCTTAGTGATGGTAAGATGCAGTAGTTGAGTAGTTTCAGGCTACATACAACCGCTCAAATACAGGTTTAAGTACGAAGGCAAATATATTATTTTGTTTGTCTATTCAAGCTAGCTTCATTGTATAGCTCATGAAGGTGTCACCTGTATATGGCGTGACTTATTATATAGGAGGTGCAAAGTATGTTTGCTATTATTGAAACAGGTGGAAAACAAATCAAAGTAGAAGAAGGTCAAGAAATCTTCGTTGAAAAATTAGACGTAAATGAAGGTGACTCATTCACTTTTGATAAAGTATTATTTGTAGGTGGAGATTCAGTAAAAGTTGGTGCGCCAACTGTTGAAGGTGCGTCAGTTACTGCTACTGTTAACAAACAAGGACGTGGCAAAAAAATCACTGTATTCACTTACAGACGTCGTAAAGACTCAAAACGTAAAAAAGGCCATCGTCAACCATTTACTAAATTAACTATCGATAAAATTAACGCATAATTTTATGATTACTGTTGATATTACAGTTGATGATGAAGGCAAAGTCACAGATGTGATCATGGATGGTCATGCGAATCATGGTGAATATGGTCATGACATTGTCTGTGCTGGTGCCTCAGCAGTTTTATTTGGTAGTGTGAACGCAATTATGGGATTGACATCAGAAAAGCCTGACATCGATTACGATGATGATGGTGGTCATTTTCATATAAGAAGTGTTGATACTAATAACAAAGAAGCGCAATTAATTCTTCAAGCGATGTTAGTTTCTTTACAAACAATTGAAGAAGAATATAATAAGAATATCAGATTAAATTATAAGTGAGGTGTATCCCGATGTTAAAATTAAACTTACAATTCTTCGCATCTAAAAAAGGGGTAAGTTCTACTAAAAACGGACGTGACTCTGAATCTAAACGTTTAGGTGCTAAACGTGCTGACGGTCAATATGTATCAGGTGGTTCAATTCTTTATCGCCAACGTGGTACTAAAATCTACCCTGGTGAAAATGTAGGTCGTGGTGGCGATGATACATTATTCGCTAAAATCGACGGCGTTGTTAAATTTGAACGCAAAGGTCGCGACAAAAAACAAGTTTCTGTATACGCAGTTGCTGAATAATTTTGTCTAGTTAACACCAGAAGTGAATGCTTCTGGTGTTTTATTTTTGTTTAAATTGATATACACATTAAAAATTTTTCTATAAATAGGGATAATGATATAATTATAAGGATGAAAAATTCAGAGTAAAAGAGGTGAGATATATGTTTGTCGATCAAGTCAAAATATCTCTCAAAGCAGGTGATGGAGGTAACGGAATCACTGCTTATCGAAGAGAAAAATATGTACCTTTTGGTGGACCAGCTGGAGGTGACGGTGGTAAAGGTGCCTCAGTTGTTTTTGAAGTAGATGAAGGTTTAAGAACACTTTTAGACTTTAGATATCAAAGACACTTTAAAGCTAAAAAAGGTGAAAATGGGCAAAGTAGCAATATGCATGGTAAAAATGCTGAAGATTTAGTATTAAAAGTACCCCCAGGTACAATTATTAAAAGTGTAGAAACTGAAGAGGTTTTAGCTGACTTAGTTGAAGACGGTCAAAGAGCTATCGTTGCACGAGGGGGCCGTGGTGGTCGTGGTAACTCACGTTTTGCTACTCCACGTAATCCAGCACCTGATTTCAGCGAAAATGGTGAGCCCGGTGAGGAACTAGATGTAACCTTAGAACTTAAATTATTAGCGGATGTCGGTTTAGTTGGTTTCCCTAGTGTTGGTAAATCTACGTTATTATCTATTGTTTCAAAAGCAAAACCTAAAATTGGAGCTTATCATTTTACTACGATTAAGCCAAACTTAGGTGTAGTTTCTACGCCAGACAGTAGAAGTTTTGTTATGGCTGATTTACCTGGTCTTATAGAAGGTGCTTCAGATGGCGTTGGTCTAGGTCATCAATTTTTAAGACATGTAGAACGAACTAAAGTGATTGTTCACATGATAGATATGAGTGGTTCTGAAGGAAGAGATCCTATTGAAGACTATAAAATCATCAATCAAGAACTTGTTAATTATAAGCAACGACTTGAAGATCGCCCACAGATTGTAGTGGCTAATAAAATGGACATTCCTGACGCTAAAGATAATTTAGAACTTTTTAAAGAGGAAGTTGGCGAAGATATTACAATTGTTCCGGTATCAACTATCACACGAGATAACATAGATCAATTGTTGTATCTCATTGCTGATAAACTAGAAGAAGTTAAAGATGTTGACTTCTCAGTTGAAGAAGATGAAAATATAGGCGTCAATCGTGTTTTATATAAACACACGCCTTCCCAAGATGCATTTACAATTACTAGAGACGACGATGGTGCTTATGTAGTAAGTGGTAATGCAATTGAAAGAATGTTCAAAATGACTGATTTCAATAGCGATCCTGCCGTTCGTCGATTCGCAAGACAAATGCGTTCTATGGGTATTGATGATGCGTTAAGAGAAAGAGGATGTAGTAACGGAGATATCGTTAGAATTCTAGGTGGAGAATTTGAATTTGTCGAATAGGAGTGTAGACTATGGACAATAAAGACTATAGAAAGTTTTATTTAATTAGAGAAGATGTATTACCTGAATCTGTTGTTAAAACTTTGAAAGTTAAAGATGCTTTAAAAAACAATCCTGAATTGTCCATTTATGATGCAGTTAAACAGTTCAACTTATCCCGTAGCGCCTTTTATAAATATAGGGAAACTATATTTCCTGTAGATGAAAAGATGCTAGATCATAGGGAGTTTACACTCATTTTATATGTTAATGATATAGTAGGAATGTTAGCACAAGTATTAAATACAATTTCAAGACTTCAATTATCTGTATTAACGATACATCAAAGTGTACCTATGGAAGATAAAGCTACGATTACTTTATCACTTAACGCTCAATCATCCTATCTCTCAATTGATGATGTAGTCAATTCACTTAGAGAAATAGAGCATGTTTCAAAAGTTGAGTTAATTAGTATGAGTATGTAAAGGGAGTGCCAACATGTATGCTTATGTAAAAGGGACATTAACGCAATTATTTCCAACTCATGTAGTGGTTGAAACTTCAGGAATAGGTTATGAAATTCAAACACCTAATTCTTATCGTTTTCAAAAATATTTAAATCAAGATGTACAAATTTTCACTTCTTTGATTGTTAGAGAAGATGCACAATTGTTGTATGGATTCATTAGTGAAGAAGAGAAAGATATGTTCCATAGTTTAATTAAAGTTACGGGAATTGGTCCCAAGTCAGCTTTAGCTATTTTAGCAGCTAGTTCTCCAAATGAAGTGAAAAGAGCAATTGAAAATGAAAATGATGCTTATCTAACTCAGTTCCCTGGCATTGGTAAAAAAACGGCCAGACAAATCGTATTAGATTTAAAAGGTAAAGTCACCATTACTGAGGAAGATTCAGAATCATTGCTTCAAGTCGATGTTAATAATAATGAACAAAGTCAAGTTGTTAAAGAAGCTATGTTAGCATTAGAAGCATTAGGATACTCAAAACGTGAACTTTCTAAGGTTGAAAAAGTGTTAAACAAGCAAAGTGTATCTAGTGTAGACGAAGCTGTAAAATTAGGCTTACAAACGTTAGTTTCTTAATAAATAGAGTATGTATCTTATGGAGGCGCGAATATGGATAAAAGAATGGTCGATCAACAATTTCATAATGAAGATTCAGATTTCGAATTATCATTGAGACCTACTAAACTCAAACAATATATTGGTCAAACCTCTATTAAAAGTAATTTAGAAGTGTTTATTAAAGCTGCTAAATTAAGAGAAGAACCTCTCGATCATGTGCTTTTATTCGGGCCACCAGGATTAGGTAAAACAACACTTTCAAATATTATAGCTAATGAAATGGAAGTTAATATACGTACAATCTCAGGTCCTTCATTAGAAAGACCTGGAGATTTAGCTGCAATTCTATCAGGACTACAGCCAGGTGATGTGCTTTTCATAGATGAAATTCATAGATTAAGTAGTGTCGTTGAAGAGGTACTCTATCCAGCAATGGAGGATTTCTTTTTAGATATTATTATTGGTAAAGGTGACGAGGCACGTAGTATTAGAATAGATTTACCACCATTTACATTAGTCGGTGCTACAACCAGAGCAGGTAGTTTAACAGGACCGTTAAGAGATAGATTTGGGGTGCACTTGAGACTTGAGTATTATAATGAAAATGATCTTAAAGAAATAATTACTCGAACTGCAGATGTACTTGGTACTGGTATTGATGAAGAGAGTGCTTTAGAATTAGCTCGACGTTCTCGTGGTACACCAAGAGTAGCAAATCGTTTATTGAAACGTGTTAGAGACTTTCAGCAAGTCAATGAAGATGATCAAATTTATATTGAAACAACAAAAAGAGCATTACAATTACTTCAAGTTGATAAAGAAGGTTTAGATTATATAGATCATAAAATGATGAACTGTATTATCAATCAATATAATGGTGGCCCTGTTGGTTTAGATACAATTGCTGTATCTATAGGTGAAGAGCGCATTACTATTGAAGATGTTTATGAACCATTTTTAATACAAAAAGGCTTTTTAGAGCGAACACCACGTGGACGAAAAGCGACGCCTTTCGCTTACGAGCATTTTAATAATACGAATGAAAAGAGGGAGTAAGTTGAATATTGAAGAATTTGACTATCATTTGCCAGAATCTTTAATAGCTCAAACACCTTTAAAAAATAGAGACCAAAGTCGTTTGCTTGTGCTTCAAAGAGAGACTGGTAAAATGACTCACCTCCATTTTAAAGATGTCATTGATTATTTAAATCCTGGAGATACACTGGTTTTAAATGATACGCGAGTGATGCCCGCAAGACTATTTGGCTTAAAAGAGGAAACTGGCGCTAAAGTAGAAATGCTTATGCTTACTCAAATTGAGGGAAACGATTGGGAAGTATTGCTAAAACCTGCTAAAAGAATCAAGGTGGGTAATCGCTTATCATTTGGCGACGGAAAAATTGTTGCTGAATGTATTAAAGAATTAGAACAAGGTGGACGTATTATGCGTCTACACTATGATGGTATTTTACAAGAACGCCTTGATGAGCTTGGTGAGATGCCTTTACCTCCATACATTAAAGAACGTCTTGATGATCCAGATAGGTATCAAACTGTATACGCTAAAGAAAGTGGTTCTGCTGCAGCTCCAACTGCAGGGTTACATTTTACGGATGATTTATTAAATCAAATTAAGCAAAAAGGGGTCAATATCGCTTTTATAACATTGCATGTAGGGTTAGGCACGTTCAGACCAGTTAGCGTTGATAACATTGATGATCACGAAATGCATAGCGAATATTATCAAATGACTCAAGAAACTGCTGATTTACTTAATCAAACAAAGGCCAAAGGTAAAAGAATAATTTCGGTGGGAACAACATCTACACGTACTTTAGAAACTATTAGAAGAGACCACGAGCAATTTGTTGAAAAAAGTGGCTGGACGGATATATTTATTTATCCTGGATTTGAATATAAAGCAATAGATGGATTAATTACTAATTTTCATTTACCTAAATCTACATTAGTAATGCTAGTTTCAGCATTTAGTACTAGAGAAAACATTTTAAATGCATATCATAAAGCGGTAGAAATGGAGTACAGATTCTTCAGTTTTGGAGATGCAATGTTAATTATTTAAAGAAGAATGTGAGGTTTAACGTATGCCTGCGGTAACTTATGAGCATATTAAAACATGTAAACAATCAGGGGCAAGATTAGGTATTGTACATACACCACATGGTTCATTTGAGACACCGATGTTTATGCCTGTGGGAACAAAAGCTACAGTTAAAACGATGAGCCCTGAAGAACTTAAAGATATTGAAGCAAAAATCATTTTGGGCAACACATATCATTTGTGGCTACAACCTGGAAATGATATCATCAAGCATGCTGGGGGCCTACATCAATTCATGAATTGGGATGGTCCGATTTTAACAGACTCTGGTGGATTTCAAGTTTTCAGTTTGAGTAATTTGCGTAAAATAACTGAAGAGGGCGTTGAATTTAGACATCATACTAATGGTTCTAAACTTTTCCTTAGCCCTGAAAAGTCTATGCAAATACAAAATGATTTAGGTTCAGATATCATGATGGCGTTTGATGAATGTCCGCCCATGCCATCTGAATACGATTATGTTAAAAACTCAATTGAAAGAACCACACGCTGGGCAGAAAGATGTTTAAAAGCGCATCAACGTCCCGAAGATCAAGCATTGTTCGGTATTATTCAAGGTGGAGAATACAAAGATTTACGTGAGCAAAGTGCGAAAGAGCTTGTTGACCTTGATTTTCCTGGTTATGCTATCGGAGGTCTGTCTGTGGGAGAACCGAAGCCAGTTATGTATGACATGGTTGAACATACCGAACAATTTATGCCGAAAGATAAACCTAGATATCTTATGGGGGTAGGCTCACCTGATGCATTAATAGAGTGTAGCATCAGAGGCATGGATATGTTTGATTGCGTGCTTCCTACTAGAATCGCTCGAAATGGTACATGTATGACTTCAAAAGGTCGTGTAGTTATAAAAAATGCAAAATATGCAGATGACCTTGGACCATTAGATGATAATTGTGACTGTTATACTTGTCGTAATTATTCAAGAGCATATATTAGACATTTAATCAAAGCGGAAGAAACTTTTGGTATCCGTCTTACTACTATTCATAATTTACATTTTCTGCTAAAATTAATGGAAGATATAAGACAAGCCATTCGAGAAGACCGTCTTTTAGACTTTAAAGATGCGTTCTTTGAACAGTATGGATTAAATGTAGAGAACCCTAAGAACTTTTAAAAGGAGAATTTAACAATGGGCCAATTCACATCATTGATTTTACCAATTTTATTATTGGTATTAATGTGGTTCTTTTTAATCAGACCACAACAAAAACGTGCTAAAGAGCATCGTGAAATGATTAGCCGTGTAGAATCAGGACAAAAGGTTACTACAATAGGCGGTATTAAAGGTACTGTTAAATCTGTTGATGAAACAACAGTTGTCATTACAGTAAATGGTCATGGTACGGAAATGACTTTCGAGAAACCAGCCATCAAACAAGTTGACCCTTCATAATATGAGGTCAGTTTTAATTAAAAGTGGGACTCTTTAAAAGGAGTTCCACTTTTTTTATATACAAATCATTATGTTAAATTTGTTTAAAAGTTATAAATTAAGCCAATAATTTCACTATTGAGTGTAGTATGTTAATATAGATAGGTCGTTAAAGTGAACGTAATATCATTTTAACTTGCATGATAAAATAATCATCGAGTATGCTAAATACATAAGTAAATAATGAGGTGTTCATGTGAAGAAAACTAGTAGATTAATTGCATTCATACTACTTGTGGCTCTTCTTTTTACAGGAATGGGACTTACATATAAGAATGTAGTTAAAAATGTTAATTTAGGACTTGATTTACAAGGTGGTTTCGAAGTACTTTATCAAGTTAATCCTTTAGATAAAGGAGAAAAGATAGACAAGAAAGCACTTCAAGCAACATCAAGAACACTCGAAAACCGAGTTAATGTTCTAGGTGTTTCAGAACCTAAAATTCAAATTGAAGATCCTAACCGTATACGTGTTCAATTAGCTGGTATTAAGGACCAAGCTCAAACACGTAAATTGTTATCTACGCAAGCGAATTTAACAATTAGGGACGCTCAAGACCATGTTTTAATGTCTGGTTCAGATATCAAACAAGGTTCAGCCAAACAAGAATTTAAACAAGAAACTAATCAACCAACAGTAACATTTAAGGTTAAAAGCAAAGAAAAATTCAAAAAGGTTACTGAAAAGATTTCAAAAAAACGTGACAATGTTATGGTTGTCTGGATGGACTATAAAAAGGGTGATAGTTACAAGAAAGAGGCTAAGAAGCAACAAGAAGGTAAAGACCCTAAATATGTTTCTGCCGCAAACGTAGATCAGCCAATTAATTCAGATAGCGTCGAAATTTCCGGTGGTTTCAATGGTAAAAAAGGTGTTAAAGAAGCTAAACAAATCGCTGAATTACTAAATGCCGGTTCGTTACCTGTAGATCTTAAAGAAATTTATTCTAATTCAGTTGGCGCACAATTTGGTCAAGATGCTCTAGATAAAACAATATTCGCTTCATTTATCGGTGTAGGAATAATTTATCTATTTATGCTAGGCTTCTACAGATTACCAGGTTTAGTAGCAATTATTGCATTGACTACTTACATTTACCTAACATTAGTTGCATTTAACTTTATTTCTGGTGTGTTAACATTACCGGGACTTGCCGCACTTGTGCTTGGTGTAGGTATGGCTGTTGATGCTAACATTATTATGTATGAGCGGATTAAAGATGAACTAAGAATAGGTCGAACTCTCAAGCAGGCTTATTCTAAAGCAAACAAAAGTTCATTCCTAACAATCTTTGACTCAAACTTAACAACTGTTATTGCTGCAGCTGTGCTGTTCTTCTTCGGTGAGAGCTCAGTTAAAGGTTTCGCAACGATGTTACTATTAGGTATTTTAATGATATTCGTTACAGCTGTCTTCTTGTCACGTGGATTATTATCATTATTAGTATCATCTAACTTCTTTAAGAAAAAATATTGGTTATTTGGAGTTAAGAAAAATGATCGCCATGACATTAATGAAGGTAAAGATGTTCATGACCTTAAAACATCATTTGAAAAGTGGAATTTCGTTAAGTTAGCAAAACCGCTTATCGCGTTAAGTATTTTAATCGTCATAGTTGGTTTAGTTATTTTATCAATTTTTAAACTTAATTTAGGTATTGATTTCTCTTCTGGTACAAGAGCAGATATTGAGACAAATCAATCACTCACTCAAGGTAAAGTCGAAAAAGCTGTTAAAGATGTCGGCTTATCGCCAGACCAAGTTCAAATTAATGGCAGCGGTCATAAAAATGCTACTGTACAATTCAAGAAAAATTTAACAAGGGCAGAAGATAACAAGCTAAGTGATAAGATGAAATCAGAGTTTGGTGATACACCACAAATTAACTCAGTATCACCATTAATCGGTCAAGAACTCGCTAAAAATGCTATGACAGCGTTAATCCTAGCTTCAATAGGTATTATTATTTATGTATCACTTCGATTTGAATGGCGAATGGGCTTATCTGCAGTACTTGCGTTATTACATGACGTATTCATAATCGTAGCAGTATTTAGTTTATTTAGATTAGAAGTTGACTTAACATTTATCGCAGCTGTATTAACAATTGTAGGTTATTCTATTAATGATACAATTGTTACTTTCGACCGTGTTCGAGAAAACTTGCATAAGGTTAAGGTGGTTACGTCACCTGAGCAAATTGACGATATTGTTAATAGATCAATTAGACAAACAATGACACGTTCAATTAATACGGTCTTAACCGTTGTAGTTGTAGTTGTTGCTATACTCATTTTTGGTGCACCAACTATATTTAACTTCTCATTAGCGTTATTAATTGGTTTAATCTCAGGAGTATTCTCTTCTGTATTTATCGCCGTACCGCTTTGGGGTATCATGAAAAAACGTCAATTGAAGAAATCTCCAAACAGTAAATTAACGGTTTATAAAGAGAAAAAATCAAATGATGAAAAAATCTTAGTTTAATCTATTAGTTAACTGTCAATTAAGTATTTAATGCTTAATTGACAGTTTTTTGTTGAAATTATTTAATCCTCAACGGGTTGTACTTTTTATTTTAAATAAAGTTCGGTATAATGACTTTTGGAAATGAGGACGATTGTTATGATTAAATCAAGATATCATTGGGATTTAGCCCAGCCAACTGAATACATAACAGATGATCTTGCTAAGAAACTTAAGCTTTCACCTATTGTAAAAAAAGTTTTGGAAAGCAAGAATCTAGTTCAAGAAAAAAATATTTTAGATGTATTAGAAGATAAAGTACTTGACCATGACCCTTGGTTATTAAGTGATATGCAAAAAGCAATTGATCGCATAAATTTAGCTATTGATAAAAATGAACGTATTTTAGTCTATGGTGATTATGATGCTGATGGTGTCACTTCAACAACTATTCTTGTTAATACATTACAGCAATTGGGTGCTCAAGTAGGATGGTATATTCCTAATCGGTTTTCTGAAGGTTATGGACCTAATGAACATGCCTTTCGTAATGCATATGATGAGGGGATCTCACTAATCATTACAGTGGATAATGGAATACAAGGGCATGATGAAATTAAAATGGTTCAAGACCTCGGTGTGGATGTCATTGTGACAGATCATCATGAGATTGGACGTACTTTACCAGAGGCATTAGCCATTGTACATCCAATGCACCCGGATTTTGACTATCCGTTCAAATATCTTTGTGGTGCTGGTGTGGCATATAAGCTATCGCAAGCTTTATTAAGTCATCCACCTCAGCAATTTATAGCATTAGCAGCTATAGGAACGATTGCAGATTTAGTGTCTTTAACAGATGAAAATCGTTCAATAGTTAAAAGAGGATTGAAAATATTAAATGATCAGACACCTGTTTCTATCAATGCTATATTGAAACAAGCAGGTTATAATGATCAAATCAACGAAGAAACAATTGGGTTTATCATTGGACCTCGACTCAATGCGGTAGGTAGATTAGAAGATGCATCACTAGCTGCTGAATTATTAATGGTAGATGAGTTTGAGGAAGCAGAATTTTTAGCTGAACAAGTGGAGCATTTCAATCAAGAAAGAAAAGATATTGTAGCAGAAATTACTGAAGAGGCGCTTTCATTAGCTGAGGAACAAGTTCAACAAGGAAATTTATTTTTATTATTAGCTAAAGAGAATTGGCATGAAGGAGTACTCGGTATTGTAGCATCTAAGATTGTTGAAACTTATGCTCTGCCAACTCTAATCTTGAATATTGATTTAGAGCAAAATCATGCTAAAGGCTCTGCTCGTTCGATAGAACAAGTGTCAATGTTTGAAATTTTGAATGCTCATCAAGATTTAATTACTAAATTTGGTGGTCATCATATGGCTGCTGGTATGACTATGGATATAGAAAATATTGATGAACTACGAAAAGGTCTTAACGAGTGGATGAAGCAACTTTCAGAATCAACATCTTTAGCACCACGTAAACATGTAGATGTACTGCTCAATGAGAGTGAAATTACTGTTAAAAATATCCAAGATATACAAAAATTGCGTCCTTTTGGTACAGACTTTAATAGTCCTACATTTGAAGTTAATGATTTAAATGTTAAATCGATTAAAGCTATAGGCCAAGAAGGTAAACATTTAAAAGTGGCACTTGGGGAGAATCAATTAGCGGCACTTTACTGGAGTTATGGACATCTTGCTAAAGAAATCGAAATGGGGCAACCACTTAATTTAATAGGTAACCTTCAAATCAATGAATGGAATGGAAATCAATCACCCCAATTAATTATTCAAGATATTGCTACAGAAACAATACAAATCTTAGATTATCGAAGCAAACGTAAGCATCTTCAATTCACTGAAAATAATTCTAATACAGCATATGTGATTCATCCTAAAAAGGATAAAACCAATGAGCATCATTATTATTATGGTGAAACTATAGAATCACAATATGATAAAGTAGTTCTCAGAGATTTACCTACAACAATGAATGAAATTGAAGAAACGCTTAAACAATTACAATTTTCCCAGCTTTATCTTGTTTTACAACATGATCAATCAATTTATTTTGAAGGTATGCCAAGCAAAGCATTGTTTAAAGAATGTTTTAAAGCTTTAATTAACAAACAAGAAACAAATTTAGCTAAAGAGGGTATGATGTTGTGTGAGTTTTTAAAAGTTAAGCCAGAAATATTAAAGTTTATGCTTAAAGTTTTTAGTGAGCTTAATTTTATTTACAACGAGGATGGTCTTATTAAAATAAATTCACACTCTAGTAAAAAAGATATCGAGACGAGTCGTCTTTACCAATTAAGACAATCTCGAATAGAAGTAGAAAAAAGATTACTGTACGATGACTTTTCAAATATTAAAAAATGGATAAAGTCTCAATTGAGTTAAAATTTAGGAGGAAATTTAATGGATTTAAAACAATATGTCTCAGAAGTTCAAGATTGGCCAAAACCGGGAGTAAGTTTTAAAGATATAACTACAATTATGGATAATGGTAAAGCATATGGATACGCGACTGATCAAATCGTGGAGTATGCGAGAGAAAGAGATGTTGATGTTGTAGTAGGGCCAGAAGCTAGAGGATTTATTATTGGTTGTCCAGTGGCATACTCTATGGGGATTGGATTTGCTCCTGTGCGTAAAGAAGGTAAATTACCTAGAGAAGTTATTCGTTATGAATATAGTTTAGAGTACGGTACAAACATTTTAACTATGCACAAAGATGCGATTAAACCAGGTCAACGTGTGTTGATTACAGACGATTTACTCGCTACGGGTGGTACAATTGAAGCGGCAATTAAACTTGTAGAGAAATTAGGTGGCATCGTTGTAGGTATTGCATTTATTATCGAATTAAAATATCTACATGGTATTGAAAAGATAAAAGATTATGATGTCATGAGTCTTATTTCATATGATGAATAACTAAAGTTATGTTCAAAGCTATATCTTGTATTATTTAAATTTTAATACAGGATATAGCTTTTTTATATTCCAAAAATAACCTTACCTTAGCGAAATTTAATAAATAGATTGTAAGATTTAAAGTCTACCCACGTTTATTTATTTAAAAAATTGTAGTATCATAGAACTATTATTTAAATTAAAGTGAACTACCTTATTTAAGTTAGGGTAAAAGTTATAGTAAAGTGGAAGTAAGTATTACTTATTGTATAGATAAGGGCATAGATTTTATATAATCAGAATTTTACAAATATATTATATTTTAATTTTCAAAATCAAAAACCTATAAAAGCAAATAAATTAACTCGTTTATTTAGCGTTTAAATACTAAGGTATGTAATAGTAATAAATTTGAGTGGGGTGTCATAATTTGAACAACGAATATCCATATAGTGCGGATGAGGTTCTTCATAAAGCTAAATCATATTTATCGGCAAGTGAATATGAATATGTACTTAAGAGTTATCACATCGCTTATGAAGCCCATCAGGGTCAGTTTAGAAAAAATGGCTTACCTTATATCATGCATCCTATTCAAGTTGCAGGTATATTAACTGAGATGAGACTCGATGGGCCTACAATCGTAGCCGGCTTTCTACATGATGTCATAGAAGACACGCCTTATACATTTGAAGATGTTAAAGATATGTTCAATGAAGAGGTTGCTCGTATTGTAGATGGTGTAACAAAACTTAAAAAAGTTAAATATCGCTCTAAAGAAGAGCAACAAGCTGAAAACCATAGAAAACTATTTATAGCCATCGCTAAAGATGTTCGAGTTATTTTAGTAAAGTTAGCAGACCGTCTGCATAATATGAGAACATTGAAAGCAATGCCTAGAGAGAAACAAGTCAGAATTTCAAAGGAAACTTTGGAGATATATGCTCCACTTGCACATCGTTTAGGTATTAACACAATCAAATGGGAATTAGAAGATACAGCATTAAGATATATTGATAGC
Organism: Staphylococcus sp. TE8; assembly: GCF_000692055.1. Classification (NCBI taxonomy): domain Bacteria; kingdom Bacillati; phylum Bacillota; class Bacilli; order Caryophanales; family Staphylococcaceae; genus Staphylococcus; species Staphylococcus sp. TE8. Next base: position 1,064,458 of record NZ_JMGB01000001.1, on the reverse strand, counting down.
GTCCAATACTTCCGTATTGTAAATCTAATGAAGAAAAAACGTAGTGAACGAGAAGCATATATAGATAATGCGATAAACAAAATTGAAGCAGAAATGGATAAAATGAACCTTTCTGGTGAGATTAATGGTAGACCTAAACATATTTATAGTATTTACCGTAAAATGATGAAACAGAAAAAACAATTTGATCAAATTTTTGATTTATTAGCTATACGTATCATTGTTAATTCAATTAATGATTGTTACGCCATTTTAGGTCTTGTTCATACATTATGGAAACCTATGCCGGGTAGGTTTAAAGATTATATAGCTATGCCAAAACAAAATATGTATCAATCTCTTCATACTACAGTTGTAGGTCCTAATGGTGATCCACTCGAGATACAAATTAGAACATATGAAATGCATGAAATTGCCGAACACGGTGTAGCGGCTCACTGGGCTTATAAAGAGGGAAAAACGGTTAATGAGAAAACTCAAGATTTCCAAAACAAACTTAATTGGTTAAAAGAACTAGCTGAAACAGATCATACCTCCACTGATGCTCAAGAATTTATGGAGTCTTTAAAATACGATTTACAAAGCGATAAAGTTTATGCGTTTACACCTGCGAGTGACGTTATTGAATTGCCATATGGAGCAGTGCCTATTGATTTCGCTTATGCCATACATAGTGAAGTAGGTAATAAAATGATCGGTGCAAAAGTAAATGGCAAAATTGTACCTATTGATTATGTACTACAAACAGGTGATATCATTGAAATACGTACCAGTAAACACTCATATGGACCGAGTCGTGATTGGTTGAAAATCGTAAAATCTTCAAGTGCGAAAAGTAAGATTAAAAGTTTCTTTAAAAAACAAGACCGCTCCTCAAATATTGAAAAAGGTAAATTTATGGTTGAAGCAGAAATAAAGGAACAGGGATTCCGTGTTGAAGATGTTTTAACCGAAAAGAATTTAGAGGTTGTAAATGATAAGTATCATTTTGCAAACGACGAGGATTTATTTGCGGCTGTAGGATTTGGTGGCGTAACTTCCGTACAAATTGTTAATAAACTAACTGAAAAACAACGAATATTAGATAAACAGAAAGCTTTAAATGAAGCCCAAGAAGTTACAAAATCAGTTCCTATTAAAGAAGATATTAATACTGACAGTGGTGTATATGTTGAAGGGTTAGAAAACGTCCTTATCAAACTGTCAAAATGTTGTAATCCTATACCTGGTGATGATATTGTAGGATATATCACCAAAGGTCACGGTATAAAAGTTCACCGTACAGATTGTCCAAATATAAAAAACGAGACAGACCGGTTGATTTCTGTAGAGTGGGTTAAATCTAAAGATTCAACTCAACGTTATCAAGTTGATTTAGAAGTGACAGCATACGATAGAAATGGTTTACTTAATGAAGTGCTACAAGCTGTTAATTCGACAGCAGGTAGTTTAATTAAAGTTTCAGGTCGTTCTGATGTAGACAAAAATGCTGTGATAAATATTAGCGTGATGGTGAAAAATGTTAACGATGTTTATCGCGTCGTTGAAAAGATAAAACAACTAGGTGACGTATATACAGTATCGAGAGTTTGGAACTAGAGGTGCAAAAGAAATGAAGATAATTGTACAAAGAGTTAAACATGCGAGAGTAATAAATGATTCTATCGATAATGAAATCGAGAGAGGATTTTGTTTACTAGTAGGTGTAGGCAAAGATTCTACTGAAGAAGATATCAAAATCGTTGCCAAAAAAATTGCTAACGCTCGATTATTTGAAGATGAAAATGACAAATTAAACCTTAATATACAACAAGTTAATGGACAAATCTTATCTGTATCTCAATTCACACTTTATGCAGATGTTAAAAAAGGTAATCGTCCTGGATTTTCAAATTCAAAAAGCCCTGAAGAAGCGAAACAACTTTATGAAAGATTTAATGAGGAATTAGAATCATACGGTTTAACTGTTAAAACAGGCGAATTTGGTACACACATGAATGTTGAAATTAACAACGATGGTCCTGTTACTATAATCTATGAATCACAGGATGGAAAAATTCTATGAACAAAATAGATGCTTGGTTAACACGACATGGCCTAAAAAATTGGCTTACACTTGTAGTAGTCATAGCATTCATTCTATTTATTATCTTGTTATTTATGTTTCTCAATCAAGGTGATGAGGATACTGGTCAGATTACAATCACTGAAAATGCTGAATTAAGAACAGGTCCTAATGCAGCCTATCCTATCATTTACAAAATTGAAAAAGGTGATAGCTTTAAGAAAGTAGATAAACAAGGTAAATGGATAGAAGTCCAAAATCGGGCTGGAACAGAAAAAGGCTGGGTTGCCGGTTGGCATACAAACTTAAATATACATGCTGACAACTCTAAAGCTTCTAATCCTCTTAAAGGTAAAACAATTGTACTTGATCCTGGTCATGGTGGTAGTGACCAGGGTGCATCAAGTAACACCCCCTCTAAAAGTTTAGAAAAGAATTACACTTTGAAAACTGCTAAAGAACTTAAAAAATTACTTGAAAAAGAAGGTGCCAAAGTCAAAATGACTCGCACCACAGATAAATATGTGTCTTTAGATGATAGAAATATTAAAGGCGACGCATTTATCAGTATACATAATGACTCTTTAGATTCCTCTAATGCTAACGGTGCAACCGTTTATTGGTTACAAGATAATCAAGAATCGCTCGCTCAAACATTAAATTCTAATATCCAGAAAAAAGCCTTGCTTACTAATAGAGGTGCGCGACAACAGAATTATCAAGTACTCCGACAAACTGATGTGCCAGCTGTATTGTTAGAACTCGGATATATTAGTAATCCAACCGATGAAAATATGATTAAAGACCAACTACATCGTCATGTCGTAGAGCAAGCAGTAGTTGATGGTCTTAAACAATATTTCTCATCATAGAACTTGCAAATTAAAATAAAACTCGTTATCATAATTAATGAACTTTATAAATAAAACCATTATTATTCTTGAAAGATTAAACGAAAAAGGTAGCAAAGTATTGCGTAGAAATACAATCCTAGGCTGTAAGATTGTACTGAGTAGTTTAATTCTTGAACACAAGAAGAGGTACTTTAGGAAACTAATGTCGGCTTACGCACGTTAAGCGTATTGAGTGGGTCAAGCTCTTATTAAGAGACTGATCAATTAGGGTGGCAACACGGTTATTACGTCCCTTGTATAGTTTTAAACTATACAAGGGACTTTTTATTTTCTTAATTGGGTATAATCATCACCTTAGTCGTCATGATGACCTATTCTGAAACTAACGACAAAGGAGACAATGATATGATCAAGATTCCAAGAGGCACACAAGATATCTTACCTGAAGATTCAATCAAATGGCGCCACATTGAGAATAAATTAGATGAACTCATGGAATTATATAATTATAAAGAAATTCGCACACCTATATTTGAAAGTACTGAACTATTCGCAAGAGGTGTTGGCGATTCTACCGATGTAGTTCAAAAAGAGATGTATACCTTTAAAGACAAAGGAGATCGTAGTTTAACTTTACGACCTGAAGGTACTGCAGCGGTTGTTCGTTCTTATATAGAACATAAAATGCAAGGTAATCCTAATCAACCTGTTAAATTATATTATAACGGTCCTATGTTCAGATATGAACGTAAACAAAAAGGACGTTATCGTCAATTTAATCAATTTGGTGTAGAGGCGATTGGTGCTGAAAATCCGAGTATAGATGCTGAAGTTTTAGCTATGGTAATGCACATTTACGAATCTTTTGGTTTAAAACATCTTAAACTCGTTATTAATAGTATCGGTGATAGTGAATCACGAAAAGAATATAACGAAGCGCTTGTTAACCATTTTGAACCTGTTATTGATACGTTTTGTTCAGACTGCCAATCTCGTTTGCACACAAATCCGATGCGTATTTTAGATTGTAAAATTGACAGAGACAAAGAAGCAATCAAAACCGCACCTCGTATAACGGATTATCTTAATGACGATTCTAAAGCATACTATGAACAAGTAAAACATCATTTAGATGACTTAAATATTCCTTACGTAGAAGACCCAAATCTAGTAAGAGGTCTGGATTATTATACCCACACAGCATTTGAACTTATGATGGATAATCCAAACTATGATGGAGCTATCACTACATTATGCGGTGGCGGTCGTTATAATGGTTTACTACAGTTATTAGATGGACCAAGTGAAACAGGTATTGGATTTGCTTTAAGTATTGAAAGACTCTTACTTGCACTAGAAGAAGAAGGTATTGAGTTAGATATTGAAGAAAACTTTGATTTATTTATCGTAACGATGGGTGAGGAAGCTGATCGTTATGCAGTGAAGCTTTTAAATGACTTACGAAAAAATGATGTGAAAGCTGATAAAGATTATCTCAATAGAAAAATTAAAGGACAAATGAAACAAGCCGATAGATTAAATGCAAAATATACAATTGTTATTGGCGATCAAGAACTTGAGAATAATTCCATTGCAATTAAAAATATGACTACAGGAGAGTCAGAAAATATACAACTTGATCAGTTAATTAATTATTTTAAAAAGTAGAAAGGGAGTATAACTTTGAGTAAGAGAACAACATATTGTGGTTTAGTCACAGAAGATTTATTAGATGAAAAGGTAACTTTAAAAGGATGGGTACACAATCGCCGTGATCTCGGAGGATTAATTTTCGTAGATTTAAGAGATCGTGAAGGTATTGTTCAAATCGTTTTCAATCCGGACTTTTCAGAAGAGGCCTTAAAAGTAGCTGAAACAGTACGTTCTGAGTATGTTGTAGAAGTACAAGGTGTTGTTACTAAACGTGACCCAGAAACAATTAATCCTAAAATTAAAACAGGTCAAGTAGAAGTTCAAGTTTCAAATATAGAGATTATTAATAAGTCAGAAACGCCTCCGTTTGCAATTAACGAAGAAAACGTCAATGTAGACGAGAACATCCGCTTAAAATATAGATATTTAGATTTACGTAGACAAGAATTAGCTCAAACTTTCAAAATGAGACATCAAACAACACGTTCAATTCGTCAATATTTAGATGATAATGGCTTCTTCGATATAGAAACGCCAGTATTAACTAAATCTACACCAGAAGGTGCTCGTGACTATTTAGTACCTTCACGTGTTCATGAAGGTGAATTTTACGCTTTACCTCAATCACCTCAGCTGTTTAAACAATTATTAATGATAAGTGGTTTTGATAAATATTATCAAATCGTTAAGTGTTTCCGTGATGAAGATTTACGTGCAGACCGTCAACCTGAGTTTACGCAAGTAGATATTGAAATGAGTTTTGTTGATCAAGAAGACGTTATTTCAATGGGCGAAGAGATGTTACGTAAAGTTGTTAAAGATGTTAAAGGTATCGATGTAGAGGGACCGTTCCCACGTATGACATACGCTGAAGCTATGGACCGATATGGTTCAGATAAACCTGATACACGCTTTAATATGGAACTCATTAATGTATCTCAATTAGGTAAAGACATGGATTTCAAAGTCTTTAAAGATACTGTTGAAAATGAAGGCGAAATTAAAGCAATTGTTGCTGAAGGTGCTGCGGATCAATATACACGTAAAGATATGGATTCATTAACTGAATTTGTAAATATTTACGGTGCTAAAGGATTAGCTTGGGTTAAAGTAGTCGAAGATGGCTTAAGTGGCCCAATCGCTAGATTCTTTGAAGATGCTAATGTAGAAACATTAAAAACATTGACTGGAGCTAAACCTGGTGATTTAGTTATGTTTGTAGCCGATAAACCTAGTGTGGTTGCTCAAAGTTTAGGAGCATTACGTATTAAATTGGCCAAAGAATTAGGATTAATCGACGAGTCTAAATTAAACTTCTTATGGGTAACTGATTGGCCATTACTTGAATATGATGAAGATGCTAAACGTTATGTTGCTGCACACCATCCATTCACATCTCCTAAACAAGAAGATATTTCGAAACTAGATTCTGAACCTGAAAATGTTCAAGCAAACGCATACGATATCGTATTAAATGGTTATGAGCTTGGTGGGGGATCAATAAGAATACATGATGGTGAATTACAACAAAAAATGTTCGAAGTTTTAGGGTTCTCTACTGAACAAGCACAAGAACAATTCGGCTTCTTACTTGATGCATTTAAATACGGTGCACCACCACACGGCGGTATAGCATTAGGATTAGACAGACTAGTGATGTTACTCACTAACAGAACAAACCTAAGAGATACAATCGCATTCCCTAAAACAGCATCAGCAACTTGCCTATTAACAGACGCACCAGGAGAAGTATCAGACAAACAACTAGAAGAACTCTCACTACGAATCAGACACTAGGGGCCCCAACATAAAGAATTTCAAAAAGAAATTCTACGAGCAATGCAAGTTGGGGTTAGGCTCCCGACACAAAGGATTTCGATAAGAAATCCCTCGAGCAATGCAAGTCGGGACAAAGGGGCCCCAACATAAAGAATTTCAAAAAGAAATCCCACGAGCAATGTGGACCTAGATGAAAACTCAATACCGCTTACTAAAGTTAAAAATTTAGACATAAAAAAGTTGATACTTTGAGTTTAAAAATTTCTTTAAATTCGAATTTGTGGTAAGATTATTTCATAAGATAGTCATCTGTGGTGTACGTAAGTTTGCTTTTTATTTGGGCCTAACACTCTTTGATCAGGGAGCCCAATAGGTTTTCTCGCAGCGCACACGCCTCTATAGGAGGACTTGCAAAACGAGAAACAGGGCACCCACCTGTATATAGCAGGCCGAATGATCAAGCTATTTACAACTACGGCACCTACGGACTCTATCGATACGCAAGACTTCGGTCTTGCGTATTTTTATGTGAATTTTTACAATGATGAATATACATATATAAATGAAAAGCTAATTAAGGTTTAGTTTGATAAAGGAGTATAGAATGAAACATCAATTTTCCAGAAATGAATTGGCAATTGGTCAAGAAGGCTTAGATTTATTAAAAAATAAAACTGTAGCAGTTCTTGGTATCGGAGGAGTCGGATCTTTCGCTGCAGAAGCACTTGCTAGAACAAATATTGGTCATATTATACTTATTGACAAAGATGATGTTGATATTACAAACGTTAATAGACAAATTCATGCATTAACATCTACGATAGGTCAAAGTAAGGTCACGCTTATGGAAGAGCGAATTAAATTGATTAATCCAGATTGTAAAGTAACGTCGCTTCATATGTTTTATACAGAAGAAACATATGAACAAATTTTTAATAATTATCATATAGACTACTTTATTGATGCGAGTGATACCATTATTTATAAAGTACACCTTATGAAAGAATGTCTAGAGCGTGGAATTGATATGATTTCAAGTATGGGTGCAGCAAATAAAACGGATCCTACACGTTTTGAAATTGCAGATATTTCTAAAACGCATACAGATCCTATGGCCAAGGTGATTAGAAATAGATTAAAAAGACAAGGCATTAGAAAAGGAGTCAAAGTCGTATTCTCTGATGAAAGTCCAATTGTGATTCGTGAAGATGTAAAAGAAACTGTTGGCGATAAAAATGCGATTAATCGTAAAGGTCAAATGCCACCTTCATCTAACGCCTTTGTACCAAGTGTGGTAGGACTCATATGTGCAAGCTATGTTATTAATGATATTTTAAAAGATATTCCAGTTAGACGTATTAAAGATAAAGGTCAGTAACCTCAAAAAAGTTAGCTTATATTCCATAGGATAGATTGAACAGAAGTTGCATATAACTACTATTCAACTATCTTATTATTGGAATATAGCTAACTTTTATTTTTTGTTTAATAAATTTTCATAAACATCTTTAAATTGTTGCTCACTCTTAGACGTTGTTTTAGGTTCATAGTAAATTCTATTTTTAAGTTTGTCTGGTAAATATTGTTGCACGACGTGACCATTTTCATAATTGTGAGGATATTTATAGCCAATTGCTCTTCCTAAGTCTTTAGCGCCAGAGTAATGACCATCTTTTAAATAGTCTGGTATTTGTCCTACTAAACCTTTTCTGATATCACTCAAAGCACTATCTATAGCTGTGATTCCTGAATTAGATTTAGGTGATAAACACAGTTCTATCACAGCTTGGCTAAGTGGAATTCTAGCTTCAGGAAATCCAAGACGTTCAGCTGACTGAATTGCCGCTAATGTTCGTTGCCCCGCAGAGGGTGAAGCTAGGCCAACATCTTCGTAACTAATGACTAATAAACGCCTTACAATGGTAGGTAAGTCGCCAGCTTCAATAAGTCGTGCTAAATAATGTAATGCTGCATTAACGTCACTACCTCGAATTGATTTCTGAAAAGCACTCATTACATCATAGTGCATATCCCCATCTTTATCGCTCACAAAAGCACCTTTTTGTAAACAATCTTTAGCATCATCTAATGTAATGTGACGTTGGTTTTCAACTACCTCTGCACTTAGAACTGCTAACTCTAAAGCATTTAGGGCACTTCTTACATCACCTTGGCTTTGAGTGGAAAAGTACTCCATAGCATCTTCGTCTACAATAGGATGATAACTTTTAAGACCTCTATCACTATCCTCAATTGCACGATCAAGTGCAATTCTTACATCATGGTCATCTAAAGGATAAAGTTCAAAAATTTGAGCTCTAGAACGGATAGCTGGGTTAATCGCATGATATGGATTAGACGTAGTGGCTCCTATCAAGACAATTTTGCCATTTTCTAAATGAGGCAAAAGAAAGTCTTGCTTTGCTTTATCCAAACGGTGTATCTCATCAAGTAGCAAGATGACTTGGCCAGACATTTTGGCTTCTTCAACAACCATTTGCATATCCTTTTTAGTATTTGTAACAGCATTTAATTGTCTAAATTTAAACTGTGTACTTCCAGAAATGGCTTTGGCAATACTCGTTTTACCAATACCTGGAGGTCCATAAAATATCATTGAAGAAAGTCGTTTAGTCTCAACCATTCTTCTAATAATTCCTTTAGGACCAACGAGATGCTGTTGTGATATAATCTCATCTATATTCATAGGCCTCATTCGAGACGCTAGAGGTTCTGTACTCACATTTGTCACACCTTTCTAATATTATCTTAACGTAAAAAATGATAGAATGGGAATATATAATTCGAATTAAGTGAGGTTATACAATGAAAATATCAACAAAAGGGAGATACGGATTAACATTGATGATTTCTCTTGCTAAAAGAGAAGGTCAAGGTTGTGTATCTTTAAAGTCTATTGCTGAAGAAAATAAACTAAGTGATTTATATCTTGAACAATTAGTCGGCCCTTTAAGAAATGCTGGATTAATTCGAAGTGTGCGTGGTGCTAAAGGTGGTTATCAACTTAGAGTACCAGCTGATGAAATCACAGCAGGCGATATTATTCGCTTACTTGAAGGTCCGATTACGTTTGTAGAAAGTATTGAATCTGAACCACCTGCACAGAAACAATTATGGTTGAGAATGAGAGATTCAGTTCGAGATGTGTTAGATAACACAACTTTAAAATATCTTGCTGATTATAAAGAAACCAATGAAGATTTAGATGGCTATATGTTCTATATTTAACATTTTAGTAATCTATTTAAGTTAGAATTATACTCATTAATCGCATAAATCCTAAATTTTTATAGAAAAATTTAATTAATAATGTTTATCCTCATTTTCAAGTGGTATAACAATTAATACATCGAAGAGGTAGTAAGTATGGCAGACGAAATTAAGTTTAAATAAACTTAAGCTAACGTCAAATAGTCAATTGGAAATGCTACCATCAACCAAGAACTTGAAAGTGAAGGTCCGTAAAATAGTGCTTATGGCGAAACGAATGAATTCGTTGTAAATGTCAAAGATAAAGCAAGTGACCTTATTAATAAGCAAAAAATAATTTTTCAAATTCGAAAGGAGCTATTATTTATGAGTTTCATGGATAAAGCAAAAGAAGCAGCAGAAAAATTCAAGGATAGCGATAACGAACAAGTTAACAAAGCAAAAGATAAAATTAACGAATACACTGGTGGCGGAGACGACGACAAAAAAGACAAAGACGACAAATAAGTCTTAACCATACAGTTATAAAGGGAGGGCAGACGCCCTCCCTTTATTTTATATTATGACTGAATTACTTTTTGTAATCTTTGATAAGATTCAAGTTGTTTATCTCGGTCATAAATGTAACTTATTGCCATTAGCTCATCAATTTCTCCATATTCCTTTATAAAGCCTTCAAGTTGACGCTTAACAGAATCCTCTGAGCCAATTAAAGAGCCACTGAAACGTTGTTTAGCTAGTTCATATTCTCTCGGAGTAAGTAATCCTTTTAAATCATCAGTTGGTGGTTGAACAGGTTGCATTCTGCCTCTTGTAATACTCACCATTACTTGAGCCATTGTGCTTGCTAAATATTCAGCATGCGTATCTGTATCTGAAACAATCACATTTAAACATACAATGACATAAGGTTCGCTTAACACATCAGAAGGTTCAAATAACTCTTTATATATTTGAATAGCTTCTTTCATTTGTTGAGGCGCAAAATGTCCGGCAAATACATATGGCAATCCTCTTCTAGCAGCCACATGAGCAGAATCAGTTGAAGAGCCTAGTATATATAGAGGAACATTTTTACCTACAGCAGGGTAAGCTCTTACATATGCTTGTTGATTTCCCGGTCCGAAGTATTTCTCTAGTTGTTCGACTTCTTCAGGAAATTGGTATACACCATTATGTTGGTCACGTCTTAATGCACTAGCAGTCATCATATCTGTACCAGGCGCGCGACCTAAACCTAAATCAACGCGATGTGGGAAAAGTGTTTCCATCGTGCCAAATTGTTCGGCCACTATAAGTGGTGCGTGATTAGGTAACATAATTCCACCTGAACCTACTTTAATTCTTTCCGTATGTTCTAAAGTATGTTGAATAAGTAATGCCGTAGCAGAACTAACTAAATTTGGAGCGTTGTGATGTTCAGCTATCCAATAACGTTCGTAACCTAATTCATCTAAACCTTGAGCTAATTTAACCATGTCATTAATAGCGTCTTTATCGTCTTGACCTTCTCTAATAGGTACAAGATTTAATGCTGATAATTTAATATCTTTCATTTTATAGCTTCCTTTCATGACAATTTAATAGTTGAAGTATAACAACTGAATATTGAATGCAACATTTATATGCTCATGCATAGAAAGGTTTCATCTTTTTGGAAAATGAGTTTCATTAAAGATTAATCATCGAAAAATTACTATTTAAGATGTTAAAATATTATAGAAATAAAAATTCTTTCCATAAACAGAAAGGTAGAAAAAAGCAAGTATTGGTGCTATTATAGGAACATTGATAACATGACGAGGAGTGTCCACACATGGAAGTTTATGCAGATTATGCCGCGACCACACCAGTAAAAACAGAAGTCGTTGATGCAATGATGGAAATCTATAAAGAACATTATGGTAATCCATCTTCTATTCACTCAATAGGTAGAGATGCACGTAAATATTTAGATCAATCACGCCGAAAAGTTGCACAACTATTAGGTGCAAAACCTCATGAAGTGATATTTACAAGTGGTGCTACGGAATCTAATAATACTGCAATCAAAGGATTAGTAAAAGCGAATGAACAATTAGGAAATCATATTATTACTTCTAAAATTGAACATCATTCCGTTTTACATGTATTTGAGCAACTTGAACGAGAAGGCTATGACGTAACATATTTAGATGTAGATGATACTGGAGCGGTTGATTTAGATCAATTACGTGAAACAATCACAGATAAAACAATTCTTGTATCAATTATGTTTGTTAATAATGAAGTTGGTACTGTTCAAAATATGTATGACATTGAGGACATTATTGCTGAAACTAATGCGTTATTCCATGTTGACGCTGTACAAGCTATTGGTCATTTAGAAATTGACTTTCATGATTTCAAAATTGATACTATGAGTGTAACTGGACATAAATTTGGGGGCCCTAAAGGAGCTGGTATACTCTTAGTAAAGGACCATACTCCGCTTGAATTTAATCAGCTAGGTGGGGAACAAGAAACGAAACGTCGAGCTGGTACTGAGAATGTTCCTCAAATAGTTGGACTTACTAAAGCTTTGGAATTAGCAGTTCAACATCGTGACGCAAATAATGTTCATTTAATGAATTTAAAAGAATTATTCTTAGTTAGTTTGCAAGAATGTGCGATCCCGTTCGAACTTAATGGTTCTATGACAGACTCAACAGGTCATATTTTAAATCTTTATTTCCCATTTATTGATGTTGAAACAATGTTAACTCTACTAGACCTTTCTAATGTATACGTATCATCTGGGTCAGCTTGCACAGCAGGTTCTACAACACCGTCACATGTTTTAGCAGCAATGTTTGAAGATGAAGAACGTGCAAAACATTCTGTTAGATTTAGCTTTAATGAACAAATGAACGAACAACAAATTAAATATATAGTAGCCGAAATTCATAAAATTTATCATAAATTTAAGGAGGAATCATAGTGTCAAATAAAGATATACGCGTAGTCGTTGGTATGTCTGGAGGTGTTGATAGTTCAGTAACTGCACACCTATTAAAAGAGCAAGGTTATGACGTTATAGGTATTTTTATGAAGAACTGGGATGACACTGATGAAAATGGTGTATGTACCGCCACAGAAGATTACAATGATGTCATTGCAGTATGTAACCAAATTGGTATACCATATTACGCAGTTAACTTTGAAGAGGAATATTGGGACAAAGTATTTACTTACTTTTTAGATGAATATAAAAAAGGACGCACACCAAATCCTGATGTAATGTGTAATAAAGAAATTAAATTCAAAGCATTCTTAGAGCATGCTTTGAAATTAGGTGCTGACTATGTCGCAACTGGACATTATGCTCGTATACGTCGACACGAGGATGGGCATGTAGAAATGTTACGCGGTGTAGATAATAATAAAGATCAAACTTACTTTTTAAACCAACTATCACAAGAACAACTTTCTAAAGTTATGTTCCCAATTGGTGACATTGAAAAAAGTGAAGTTAGACGAATCGCAGAAGAACAAGATTTAGCTACAGCCAAGAAAAAAGATTCTACAGGAATCTGTTTCATTGGTGAAAGAAACTTCAAGGAATTTTTATCGCAATATTTACCAGCACAATCAGGTGACATGGTAACATTAGATGGTAAAAAAATGGGACAACATAGCGGTTTAATGTATTATACAATTGGACAACGTCATGGCTTAGGAATAGGTGGAGATGGAGATCCATGGTTTGTTGTAGGTAAAAACTTAGATGACAATTTATTATATGTTGAGCAAGGCTTCCATCATGATGCTTTATATAGTGATTACTTAATCGCTTCAGATTTCTCATTTGTTAATGAAAATGAAATTGACTTAGAGCATGGTTTCGAATGTACTGCGAAATTCCGTTATCGTCAGAAAGATACAAAAGTATTCGTTAAAAAAGAGGATGAATCTTCAATTCGTGTAACTTTCGACCAACCTGTACGCGCAATTACTCCTGGACAAGCGGTTGTCTTTTACAATGAAGAAGTCTGCTTAGGTGGAGCTACTATAGATGATGTATACAAAAATGAAGGTCAACTTAGTTACGTAGTTTAAACCTTGAACTTGAATACCGTTAATTCATAAGATGACTATCTTTGGGTTAACGGTTTTTATTTTTTAAGCATGTTATAATTATTTAGAAACGAGGTACGAATGATGCATGAACAGAATCAAATTTATCAATATATTAAAGATGGTAAGTTCGAAGATGCTTTAAAAGCACTTTTCGATAATATTGAAGAAAATCCTAATGCAGTTGAAAACTACATTAATGCAGGAATTGTGTTATCTGATGCAGGAGAAATAGAAAAAGCCGAGCGTTTCTTCCAAAAAGCGATTACTATTGATCCGTCTAATGGTGCTGTATATTATAATTTAGCGAATGTTTACTATAATCAAGGTCGCTTTAAAGAAGCAATTAAATTATATCAAAAGGCATTAAAAAACAATGTAGCTATTGTAGATTGTAATTATATGATTGGAATGTCATTTAACCAATTAGAAGCTTTTAAAGAAGCATTACCATTCTTGATGACTGCAGCTGAAAAAGATGATAACGATGATGTTGAGATTCAATTTCAATATGGACTTGTCTTATGCCAGCTCGAAATGTTTGAACAAGCCATTAATCAGTTAAATCACGTATTAAAAATTGACCCTGAACATGTAGATGCTATATATAATCTCGGCCTAGCAAGCTATATGAAAAAAGAAGATGTTGATGAAGCTATTGCTTATTTTGAACAAGCAGTTTCTATTGATGAACAGCATTTATTAAGTCAACACGCTTTAAAAACGTTTAAGACGATGAAAGAGGAGGAGTAACATGTCTGACCCTACACATTTTGATAAATCAATGATCAAAGGTACTGTAGATGCTATATTATTTCAAAATAATGATAATTTCTATACAGTTCTTAAAGTAGACACGATTGAAACGAATGAGTCCTTTGATAGCATGCCAACTGTTGTAGGGTTTCTTCCAAATGTAGTTGAAGGAGACGTCTATACGTTTAAAGGGCAAATTGTCGACCACCCACGTTATGGTAAACAATTAAAAGCTGAAACTTTTGAAAAGGAACTTCCACAAACCAAAGATGCAATTATTAGTTATTTATCTAGTGATTTATTTAAAGGAATAGGAAAGAAAACTGCTCAAAATATTGTTAATTCATTAGGCGAGAATGCAATCAATGATATATTAAATAATCCTGAAGTGTTAGAAAAAGTCCCTAGTTTACCTAAGAAAAAGCAAAAGCAGATTGCAGAACAAATAAGTTCGAATCAAGAATCAGAAAAAATAATGATTCGGTTACATGATTTAGGATTTGGTCCTAAACTTTCAATGGCAATTTATCAGTTTTATATGGGAGATACATTGAAAATACTAGACGAAAATCCTTATCAACTCGTTTATGATATTAAAGGAATAGGTTTTAATAAAGCTGATCAATTAGCGCGAAACATTGGTATTGCAGCAGATTCTGAAGAGCGTTTAAAAGCAGGATTGCTTTATACACTTGAAGAAGAATGTATCAAACAAGGACATACATATTTGCCTAATTCATATGTGATTGAATCAACGCAAACTATGCTTAACGATAGCTCTGAAGTTGTTATTTCTACTAAAATGCTAGAGCAAAAGATTGAGCAACTCTCTGAAGAGAAAAAATTGATTCAAAGCGAAGAACAAGTTTCAATTCCAAGTTTGTATTATTCGGAATTAAAGAGTGTTCAAAATCTTTATCGTATTCTAACTAATAATAAAAAGTTAAAAGAAATCGAACAATCAGATTTACAAATGCATATTGGTGAAATTGAGTCACTAAATCAAGTAAATTATGCAACTTCACAGAAAGAAGCTTTAGAGACGGCAATCAATTCAAAAGTGATGCTTCTTACTGGTGGTCCCGGTACTGGTAAAACTACTGTCATTAAAGGCATCGTAGAGCTTTATGCAGAAATACATGGATTATCATTAGATTATGATGATTACAACGAGGATGATTATCCAGTTGTACTTGCTGCACCAACTGGACGCGCATCTAAAAGACTTCAGGAATCTACTGGATTAGAAGCAATGACAATTCACCGTTTAATAGGTTGGAATCAAGAAACACAACCTGAAGATATTTTAGATAATGAAATTAATGCACGGCTTATCATTATAGATGAAATGTCTATGGTAGATACATGGTTATTTCATCAATTTTTAAGTGCTGTTCCATTAGATGCTCAAATTGTATTTGTAGGAGATGAAGACCAACTCCCTTCAGTTGGACCGGGTCAAGTGTTTAAAGACCTCATTGATTCTAAAAGAATTCCGCGTGTTAATCTTACGGAAGTGTATCGCCAACAGGATGGCTCAAGTATTGTTGATTTAGCACATCGTATGAAAGTAGGCGAACCCATAGATATAACTCAACGTTTTCACGATCGCAGTTTCATTAACTGTACTTCAGACCAAATACCTGATGTAGTAGATAAAGTTGTTAAAAGTGCAGTGAGTAAGGGGTATAATATGAGTGATATTCAAGTCCTTGCTCCTATGTATAAAGGTAATGCAGGAATAAAACGTCTCAATCAAGTATTACAATCTATTTTAAATCCAAAGGAAAAAGATAGTCGTGAAATTGAATTCGGAGATGTTGTATTTCGTAAAGGAGATAAAGTACTTCAGTTGGTCAATAGACCTAATGACAATATATTTAATGGTGATATTGGTGTAATTGTAGGCATATTTTGGGCTAAAGAAAATGCTCTTAATAAAGATGTAATAGTAGTAGATTTTGAAGGAAATGAAATTACCTTTACTCGACAAGACTTACTTGAACTTACTCATGCTTATTGTACATCTATTCATAAATCTCAAGGGTCAGAATTTCCAATTGTTATTATGCCTATAGTTAAACAATACTTTCGTATGTTACAAAGACCTATCCTTTATACGGGTCTGACCCGTGCTAAGCAATCACTTGTTTTACTAGGGGATCCCCAAGCATTTGATATAGGACTGAAGACAAAAGGCCAAGAACGTTTAACTCAGTTGAATCACTTATTAAAATCTTATTTTGGTGATGAGCAAGAAGTTATAGGTAGTTCAGGTCATTCATCTGTAAATAGCACTGAAAAAAATGATACTACACAAACTGAAGAAGAGAGCGCAACAACTGACGCACCACAAAATGACATTGTTCTTAGTGAAACCACTATATTTAAAATTGATCCTATGATTAATATGGGAGAAATGACGCCTTACGATTTTGCCGAGCATTGACATTCGTCATTAAAATAAATAAAATAAACTTAAGTTCACATAAAGATGAGTAAGTAACATGTTGATTTTAGAGATGTACTGGCTGGTGTAAAGTGCAATCAATGTTACCGAACGCTACTTTATGTCATAGAGAATACGTAATTTTAAGTGGTAAGAAATTTAATTAAGTTATAAATAGTTTCTTTTATAGCTACTATTATTTTTCTTATAACTAGGGTGGTACCGCGATAACGTTCGTCCCTTTGTGGATGAACGTTTTTTATTTTTCGTGTGATTATCATTAAGTTAAAATTCGTATTTCTTTATTAAATACTTATTTCCCAAGGGAGTGTTCTATAGATGAAAAATTTAAAAGCTAGTGAAATTAGACAAAAATATTTAGATTTCTTCGTTGAAAAAGGTCATATGATTGAACCTTCTGCACCACTTGTACCTATTGATGATGATTCATTACTATGGATTAACTCAGGTGTAGCAACACTAAAAAAATACTTTGATGGTCGCGAGACGCCAAGAAAGCCAAGAATTGTAAACTCACAAAAAGCCATTCGTACTAATGATATTGAAAATGTTGGCTTTACAGCGAGACATCATACATTTTTTGAAATGCTTGGAAATTTCTCAATTGGAGATTATTTTAAACAAAAAGCAATTGAATTCGCTTGGGAATTCTTAACTAGTGAGAAATGGATGGGTATGGAACCAGAAAAATTATATGTAACAATTCATCCAGAAGATACGGGTGCTTATAAAATTTGGAATGAAGATATTGGTTTAGATGAAACTCGTATTATTCGAATCGAAGGTAACTTCTGGGATATTGGCGAAGGGCCATCGGGACCTAATACAGAAATTTTCTATGATCGTGGTGACGAATATGGTCAGAATGATCCTGCTGAAGAAATGTATCCTGGCGGAGAAAATGAAAGATATTTAGAAGTATGGAATTTAGTATTTAGTGAATTTAATCATAATAAAGACAATACGTATACACCACTTCCTAATAAAAATATTGATACTGGCATGGGATTAGAGCGTATGGCTTCAATCTCACAAAATGTCAGAACAAATTATGAAACAGATTTATTTATGCCTATTATAAATGAAGTTGAAAATGTTTCAGGAAAGAAATATTTAGAAGTTGAAGAGCAAGACGTAGCATTTAAAGTTATTGCAGATCATATTAGAACCATTGCGTTTGCTATTGCTGATGGTGCATTACCTGCAAATGAAGGGCGTGGATATGTCCTACGTCGTTTATTACGTCGTGCAGTTAGATTTAGTCAATCACTAGGTATTAATGAACCATTTATGTTTAAACTTGTGGATATTGTTGCTGAAATTATGGAACCATATTATCCAAATGTCAAAGAAAAAGCCGATTTTATTAAACGAGTGATTAAGTCAGAAGAAGAACGATTCCATGAGACACTCGAGGAAGGCTTATCAATTCTAAATCAGTTAATTGAAAAAGCTAAAAAAGACAATCATGAAATTAAAGGGGAAGATGCATTTAAACTGTATGATACTTATGGTTTCCCTGTAGAATTAACCGAAGAATTAGCAACTCAAGAAGGTTTATCAGTTGATATGACTACTTTTGAAAATGAAATGCAACAGCAAAGAGACCGTGCTAGACAAGCACGTCAAAGCTCTCAATCTATGCAAATACAAAGTGAAGTGCTAAAAAATATTACTGATGATAGTACATTTGTTGGATATGAAACAACTGATTACCAATCTATAATCACGCATTTAATATACAATGGTGAAGAAGTCGAGTCAGTGGAGGCTGGAGAGACTGTTTATTTCACACTAAAAGCTACGCCATTTTATGCTGTCAGTGGTGGCCAAGTAGCAGACGAAGGTACAATTGGAAATGATAAATTTGAAATTGCAGTATCTGAAGTGACGAAAGCACCAAATGGTCAGAATCTACACAAAGGTATTGTGCAATATGGACAAGCTACAGTTGGAGCAGAAGTGGATGCTAGCGTTAATAAAGAAGACCGTCGTGCAATTCAAAAGAATCATAGTGCTACGCATTTATTACATGCTGCTTTAAAAGAAGTATTAGGTGATCACGTAAACCAAGCAGGTTCATTAGTAGAAGCAGATCGATTACGTTTTGACTTCTCGCACTTCGGCCCAATGACGCAAGAAGAATTAGATCAAGTTGAACGAAGAGTGAATGAAGAAATATGGAGAGGCATTGATGTTCGTATTCAAGAAATGGGTATAGATGAAGCCAAATCTATGGGGGCAATGGCTCTCTTCGGTGAAAAATATGGTGATATTGTTCGAGTAGTAAATATGGCTCCATTTTCTATCGAATTATGTGGTGGTATTCATGTAAGTAATACTGCAGAAATTGGTTTATTTAAAATTGTAAGTGAATCTGGTACTGGTGCAGGAGTTAGACGTATCGAAGCGTTAACAGGAAAATCTGCTTTCCTTTATCTCGAAGATATTCAGTCTAAATTTAATACCATTAAAAATCATGTTAAAGTCAAATCAGATGAACAAGTAGTTGGTAAAGTAACTCAGTTACAAGAAGAAGAAAAATCATTACTTAAACAATTAGAACAACGTAACAAAGAAATCACCTCTCTTAAAATGGGAAATGTTGAAGACCAAGTTGAAGTTATCAATGACTTGAAAGTATTAGCAACTGAAGTTGAAGTTCCAAACGCTAAAGCGATACGCTCAACGATGGATGATTTTAAATCTAAGTTACAAGACACGATTATTGTGTTAGCAAGTAATGTTGATGGTAAAGTTTCCATAATAGCTACTGTTCCTAAATCACTTACAGATCAAGTTAAAGCAGGAGACATTATAAAAAACATGGCACCTATCGTAGGTGGTAAAGGCGGTGGTCGTCCGGATATGGCTCAAGGTGGCGGCACACAACCTGAAAACATAACAGAAGCATTACACTTCATTAAAGATTACATTAAAAATCTATAACTTAATTTCATAATATTGTAGAATTAACTTGAATAATAATATGCATTAAAAGGAGTGTCACATATGGAAAACTTTGATGAAACGATGAAATTTGACTATGAAGAGATTCCAAAAGAAGATGTCAAATCAGTACTTAACAATGTGCACCGTACATTAGAAGAAAGAGGATATAACGCAGTAAATCAAATTGTAGGTTATTTACTCTCTGGTGATCCTGCCTATATTCCTCGCCAAAATGAAGCGAGAAATCAAATTCGTCATATTGATAGAGATGTGATTATGGAAGAACTTGTTTCTTATTATTTAAAAGAGTCTGACCATTAAAATGTTACAACATAAAATTATAGGTTTAGACGTAGGAAGCAAAACTGTTGGCATTGCTATAAGTGACCTAATGGGATGGACTGCCCAAGGTTTAGACACACTCCGTATCAACGAAGAACAAAACGAATTAGGCATAGAAGAATTAGTCGATATTATTAAAAAAAATCAAGTCGGTACTGTAGTTATAGGATTACCTAAAAATATGAACAATTCTATTGGATTTCGAGGAGAGGCTTCGTTACAATACAAAGAGAAACTTCAAGAAGCCTTGCCTTCCATAGAAATTATAATGTGGGATGAACGATTAAGTACGATGGCTGCTGAACGTTCATTACTAGAAGCAGATGTTTCTAGGCAAAAGAGAAAGAAAGTTATAGATAAAATGGCAGCTGTGTTTATATTACAAGGCTATTTAGACTCTATCCAATAAAGGAGATATAAAAATGACAGAACATAACCACGAACAAAATCATGAATCAGATTTAAGCATTAATAACGAAGAAGAATTATTAACTTTATTCGATGAAGACGGCAATGAAGTTTTATATCGTAAAATGTTAGAATTTTACCATCCTGAATTCAAAAAGGAATATGTTGTATTATCCGAAGAAGGTGCTCAATCTGATGAAGATGATATGATTGAACTCGTACCTATGATTAATGAACCTGATGAATCTGGAGATGGTGGTAAATTAGTACCTATCGAAACAGATGAAGAATGGGATATGATTGAAGAGGTTGTAAATACTGAGATTAATGAATAGTATCTCATTATTAATATGTAAGCTTTAATTGTTTAAAACTCATAGCTCTAAGATGTAAGTTTTTAGTATACATCTTAGAGCTTTTTTGATTAAAAATGAGTTATTTTATTGTTATTTAATTGAGTTAGTAATATCGAACTTAAAAACGCAAACTATAATTACTTTAATAACATACTAAAATAAATTGAATCACATATTTCTCACTTATATTTATTAATAATTTATGGTAAAATATGTAAAGTTAATTTCTATGAAACGATCATTCACTTCTAATATGAAAGAAATAGAAGCACCATTATAGAAATCAGTCATTTATATTGATTAAAATGATAATCAATTTTGGACTGATTTATTTTATGTCTACAAATCTTTTTAGTTTTTATAATAAAGGAAGTTATTTCAAAATGGATTTGAACCAAAACTATTTAACTCAATTACATCAAAAGTTAGATACAAACATAGAGAATTTAAGACCTTATGCAGAAGACAATCAAGTTCCTATTGTAGATAAATTAACTTTAGATATGATTAAACAATTAATAAGAATGAATCATACCAAAAACATTCTAGAAATTGGTACTGCTATTGGCTATAGTTCAATGCAATTTTCTTCAGTAGCAAATGATATACATGTAACTACCATTGAACGTAACGAAGATATGATTGCTTTGGCGCGAAATTATTTTCAAGAATATGGTTACAATGAACAAATAAGATTGATTGAAGGTAATGCGCTAGAAACATACCAACAAGTCAATGATAGAGAATATGATATGATATTTATCGATGCAGCCAAAGCCCAATCCAAAAAGTTCTTTGAGTTATATACGCCTCTTTTAAGAAAAGGTGGGATTGTAGTAACTGACAATGTTTTATACCACGGTTTTGTATCGAATATAGACATTGTGAGATCTAGAAATGTTCGTCAAATGGTTAAAAAGGTACAACAATATAACCAGTGGTTAATGGAGCAATCAGGGTATACAACTAACTTTTTAAATATAGATGATGGTTTAGCAATATCAATTAAAGGAGAATGACTATGGTTGAATTATTAGTTACTCCTAAGTCAATAACTCATATGGAAACACTAATAGAAAAAGGTGCAGATGCATTTGTTATTGGTGAACAAAAATTTGGTTTAAGACTTCCAGGAGAATTTAATCGTGAAATGATGAAAGAAGCTGTTGAAATAGCACATAGAAACAATAAAAAAGTTTATGCTGCGGTCAATGGTTTGTTTCATAATTATCATTTAGATGCTTTAGAAAATTACATATATTTTTTACATGAAATTCAAGTGGATCGAATTATTTTCGGTGATCCAGCAGTAGTAATGTTTGTTAAAAATCAATCAAATCCTATCCCTTTACATTGGGATGCTGGAGCATTAGTAACAAATTATTTCCAATGTAATTATTGGGGGAAAAAGGGTGCATCAAGAGCTGTTTTAGCTAAAGAGCTTAGCTTAGAAGAGATGATTAATATTAAAAAGAATGCTAATGTTGAAATCGAAGTCCAAGTACATGGAATGACATGCATGTTTCAATCGAAACGAATGTTGTTAGGTAATTACTATACATTCCAAGACAGACAAATGAAGATTGAGCGCAATAATGCACAACAAGATTTACTTTTATATGATGAAGAACGCGATAACAAATATCCAGTTTTTGAAGATTATAATGGAACGCATATTATGTCTCCGAATGATATTTGTTTAATCGAGGAATTAGAACCATTTTTTGAAGCGGGAATTGACGCATTCAAAATCGATGGCGTTCTACAATCAGAAGACTATATCAATGTAGTAACAGAGCAATATAGAGAAGCAATTGACTTATATAATGAAGACCCTGAAGCATATGATGATGAAAAATTCATGTTAGTCGATCCTATAGAGGAAATTCAACCTGAACATCGTCCATTCGATGAAGGTTTCTTATATAAACAAACGGTTTACTAAGGGAGGCTTATCATTAATAATGAAAACTCTAGAAGAAGTTCAATCAAGTTCGAAACCAAAAATGAAAAAGCCAGAATTACTTGCTCCAGCAGGAAATTTAGAGAAACTTAAAATAGCTGTACATTATGGTGCTGATGCAGTATTTTTAGGTGGTCAAGAGTATGGTTTACGTTCAAATGCAGATAATTTTACTATGGATGAAATTGCTGAAGGCGTAGAATTTGCAAATCGTTATGGTGCTAAAATCTACGTTACAACAAATATTATTGCACATGATGAAAATATGGATGGATTAGAGGAATATCTACGTCAGTTAGATAAAACAGGCGCAACTGGAATTATTGTAGCTGATCCATTAATCATAGAAACATGCAAAGAGGTCGCACCAAGACTTGAAATTCATTTATCTACTCAGCAATCTCTTTCAAATTATAAAGCTGTTGAATTTTGGAAAGAAGAAGGTTTAGACCGTGTTGTGTTAGCACGTGAGACAGGCGCTATGGAAATGAAAGAAATGAAGGAAAAAGTTGATATTGAAATTGAAGCTTTTATTCATGGTGCAATGTGTATAGCATATTCAGGACGTTGTACATTAAGTAATCATATGACAGCTCGTGATTCAAACCGTGGAGGCTGTTGTCAAAGTTGCCGTTGGGACTATGATTTACTTCAAGTAGATAATGATGGAGAACTTGATTTATTTTATGAAGATGGAGATGTTACACCGTTTGCAATGAGTCCAAAAGATTTAAAATTAATTGAATCTATACCACAAATGATGGAATTAGGAATCGACTCTTTAAAAATTGAGGGTAGGATGAAATCTATTCATTATATTGCAACTGTCGTATCAGTTTATCGAAAAGTCATAGACGCTTATGCTATGGATCCTGAGAATTTTAAGATTAAACCTGAATGGCTCAAAGAACTGGATAAATGCGCAAATCGTGATACAGCGCCAGCTTTCTTCCAAGGGACACCTGGATATGAAGAGCAAATGTTTGGAGAAGAACAATCTAAGAAATCAGCTTACGATTTTTGCGGACTAGTACTCGACTATGATGAACAAACGCAACTTGCTACCATACAACAGCGAAACCATTTCAAACCAGGACAAGAAATTGAATTCTTTGGTCCTGAAATTGATAGTTTCAGGCAAATTGTTGATGCTATTTATGATGAGGAAGGTAATAGTTTAGATGCCGCACGTCATCCACTGCAAATTGTTCAAATTAAAGTCGACAAACCTATTTATGCTAATAACATGATGAGAAAGGAAATCGGCTAATGAATCAAACGACAATAATTGGTATTGCTGGTGGCTCTGGTTCAGGTAAAACCACTGTTACTAATGAAATTATGAAGAATCTTGAAGGCCACAGTGTTGCACTTTTAGCTCAAGATTACTATTATAAAGACCAGTCTCATTTAACTTTTGAAGAAAGACTTGAGACAAATTATGATCATCCATTCGCATTCGATAATGATTTACTTATACAAAATCTTAAAGATTTAAGAAATGGTGTGGCCATCGAAGTTCCTACTTATGATTATTCGAAACATACTCGTAGTGATGAAACGATTGCATTTGAACCAAAAGATGTTATTATCGTAGAAGGTATCTTTGCTTTAGAAAATAAAACTTTACGAGATATGATGGATGTAAAAATTTATGTGGATACAGATGCAGATTTAAGAATTTTACGTAGACTTACACGTGATACTCAAGAACGTGGACGTTCTATGGAGTCTGTAATTAATCAATATTTAAATGTAGTCAGACCAATGCATGAACAATTTATTGAACCAACAAAAAAACATGCAGATATTATCATACCTGAAGGTGGCAGTAATAAGGTCGCAATTGATATTATGACTACGAAGATTCAATCACTCGTTAGCAAAAAATAGTAACTTATAGTAAAGGAAGATGACATTATGGAAAACCAAAAACAATACCCAATGACTCAAGAAGGTTATGAACAACTTGAGCAAGAATTAGAAGAATTAAAAACGGTTAAAAGACCAGAAGTTGTTGAAAAAATTAAAGTAGCTCGTTCTTTTGGTGACTTATCAGAGAACTCTGAGTACGATGCAGCAAAAGATGAACAAGGATTTATCGAACAAGATATTCAACGTATTGAACATATGATTAGAAATGCGCTTATCATTGAAGATAATGGCGATAATAACGTTGTTCAAATTGGTAAAACAGTCACTTTTGTTGAATTACCAGGTGATGAAGAAGAAAGTTATCAAATAGTAGGTTCTGCTGAAGCTGACGCATTCAAAGGAAAAATTTCAAATGAATCTCCTATGGCAAATGCTTTAATAGGTAAAGGATTAAATGACGAAGTTCGTGTTCCTCTTCCTAACGGCGGAGAAATGAACGTTAAAATCGTTGATATCAAATAATTAAATATTTTATTTTAAAATTGCTAGTACTAATGAATTCTAGTATTAAGTCCGAGTCATATTTTATGACTTGGACTTTTTTATGTTATTATTATAGAAATTTTAGCTTTAAAGAAACATTACACCATTAAATGTAGTTCTTAATAGATGAGTAGGATAAAATCCTTTTGTTATTCATCATTTTTATCATGACAAAAAATAATATGTATGATTAAATAAATATTAGCGATTTTTTGAAATAGAAATGCTATATTTTTTGAAAGACCTTAATTTCTAAATATCAAATTATTAGTAATTATCACTAACAATTTGAATTAATTATTAAACAAACATTTTATTGCAATGATACAATTAAATAGTTACAGCAAATAAATCCTTAAAAATTTAAAGGGGAGGGATTTTAAAGTTGGAAACTCAAATTATAAATGAACAAACTGTGATGATTTATTTTGATAATGAAATTAGTGAAAGCACTTACCAACTCGTTCAATCAACAGTACAATACATAAAGAAACAGAATCATTCAGAGATAACAGAAATCATTCCATCTTATAGAGCAATTCTAATATACTTCGATAATAATAGGATAGAAGGAAATGAATTGTTAGAAAATTTAGAACTTAACCGCTTACAAAACGAGTCAGATGCTAGAACTCGAAATAAGCGTATTATTCAAATTCCTGTTTTATATGGTGAGGAATATGGACCTGACTTGGCTGAAGTTGCAGAACATAATCATTTAACTAAAGAAGAAGTCAAACAGATTCACACTCGTCAGCCATACCTTATTTATATGTTAGGCTTTATGCCAGGATTTCCTTATTTAGGGGGGCTTGACGAACGTTTACATACACCAAGACGTTCTGAGCCAAGACTTAAGATTGAGGCTGGTTCTGTTGGAATAGCCAATAATCAAACGGGATTATATCCAATGGACTCTCCAGGAGGGTGGCAAATTATTGGTCGTACACCTTTTAAGGTTTTTGATCTCAATCGAACTCCGATGACAATGTATGAAGCTGGAGATTATATTCAGTTTTATGAGATTGATCAACATGAATATAACAATATATCTGAGGAAATTGAAAATGGAAAATTTGATATAGATAAGTGGGTGACAAATAAAGATGAGTATTAAAATTTTACAACCTGGCTTATTTTCAACAATCCAAGACGAAGGACGTATAGGTTATCAAGATTTAGGATTTTCCGGAGCTGGTGCTTTAGACTTTTATAGTTTTAAAATGGCTCAAAAATTAATTGGTAATGATGGACCTGCGATTGAATACACTGTTATTGGCCCTAAAGTACAGTTTCTTAAAGAAAATACTTTTGCATTTATCGGTGGTACATCCAATGCAAAATTAAACGGTAATTCCATTGATTCACAAGTAGTATATAAAGTACAGACTAACGATGTATTAGAAATCGGTCAGGTTACTGAAGGTGCGAGAGGATATCTTGTGTTTGGTCATCCGTTAAAAATAGAAAGGATTGCAGAGAGTTATTCTACTCATACTAGAAGTGGACTTGGTGGTTTTGAAGGACGAGCGCTTAAAAAGCATGATATTATACCTACTCAAAGTAATGCATCTTATAATGAGAATTTAGGTAAAGCAACCGACTATAAACCATTAGTAGAGGATAATACTATTCATGTTATTAAAGGTCCTCAATTTAGTTCATTTTCAGAGGAAGCAGTAGATACATTTATCAATTCTGAATTTAAGGTTTCAGATCAGTCGGATCGTATGGGTTACAGATTAGTTGGTCCATCCGTTTCACCTTTGAAAACGGCTGACATTATTTCTGAACCTGTAGCTTTAGGAAGCATCCAAGTTCCTAATGACGGAAATCCAATTATTCTATTAAATGATAAACAAACTGTAGGTGGTTATACTAAAATTGCTACAGTTACTCAATTAGATTTAAAAAAATTAGCGCAACTTAAACCTGGAGAGACTATTCGATTTGAATGGATATCTACAGAAGAAGCGTTTAAACAATTAATTGAATTTGAAAATGATTTTGATCAAAAATTAAAAAACGTGTCAGAACAACCATTATTTAATTTAAGCAATGTAAGAAACACTTCTAAGAAATTAGCATCACTAATTAAGGAGGACAAATAATAATGAATCTTGAAAGAATAGAAGAAATTATAAATTTAGTAAAATCAAATGATGTAAAAAAGTTTAAATATAAAGACTTTGAGAATGAAATTGAACTTGATTTCACAGAGGGTAATTCATCACAAGGTTTATCTCAAACTGCAAATGTACAATCAAATGAAATGACACAAACTAATAATGAAACTCAAGATACTAACAACCAAACGCAAGATTCTAGTGATGACAAAGAAATTAAATCTTCTATGGTTGGTACGTTTTTCTTACAAGATAGTAAAGAATTAACGGATCCCCAAATTAAAGTTGGTGATCAAGTTAAAGAAGGAGATATCATTGGTTACATAGAAGCAATGAAGGTAATGAACGAAATCACTAGTGACGTGAGTGGTGAGGTTACTGAAATTGTTGTAGAACATGGTACTAATGTTGAATATGATCAAGTATTAGTCAAAATGAAGTAAGGGGGAATAGACTTATGTATCGTTGTTTGATTGCAAACAGAGGGGAAATAGCCGTAAGGATTATTCGCGCATGTAGAGAGATGAAAATCGAAACAGTAGCCATCTATGCCAAAGGCGACGAAGATAGTCTGCATGTAAGTTTAGCTGATCAAGCGATTTGTATTGGAGAAGCTAATCCTTTAGATAGCTATTTAAATATAGAACGTATTATCTCAGCAGCAGAAATTACCGGAGCAAATGCGATACACCCTGGTTACGGTTTCTTATCTGAATCAACTACTTTTGCTGAAGCTGTTGAAGAAAATGATATCCACTTCATTGGCCCTAATAAAAAGACAATGGAAATGATGGGGGATAAAATTACAGCTCGTCAGACCGTTCATGCTGCAAATGTTCCAGTAATTCCTGGATCTGACGGCGAGGTTGAATCTGTTGATGAAATTAAAAAACTCGCGGAAGAAATAGGATACCCCCTTGTTCTTAAAGCTGCAAGTGGCGGTGGAGGTAAGGGTATCCGTATCGTTAAAGAACCTGAACAATTAGAAAAATCATTAAAAGAAGCTAAAAGTGAAGGTCAAAAATATTTTAATGATGATCGTGTATACGTTGAAGCTTTTATTCCCGTTGCAAAGCATGTAGAGGTTCAAGTCATCGGTGATGGTAAAAATAACTATGTTCATTTAGGTGAACGTGATTGTTCAGTGCAACGAAAAAATCAAAAACTTATTGAAGAATCACCTTGTGCTGCATTAACAGATGAAAGACGAGAACGGATTTGTAATGATGCTGTTAAAGTAGCAAAGGCATCTAATTATAGAAGTGCTGGTACAATTGAATTTTTAGTAACAGAGGATGCTCACTACTTTATTGAGATGAATGCACGTATCCAAGTCGAACATACAGTTACTGAAATGCGAGCAGATAGAGATCTTTTACAAGCACAATTATATTTATTGCAATATGGTGAATTACCGTTCCAACAAGAAGATATAGTGTTTAACGGACATGTAATTGAAGCACGTATTAATGCTGAAAATCCAGAAAAGAAATTCCAGCCCACTCCTGGTAAAGTGAAGAAATTACATTTACCACAAGGATTTAATATTCGAGTAGATTCTTTATTATATTCCGGTTATCAAGTATCACCATATTATGACTCACTTGTAGCAAAAGTGATTGTAAAAGACTCAAATAGACAAACAGCTATCAATAAATTAAAAGTAGCATTAGATGAAATGGTTATTGAAGGTTTCACTACAACAGCAGATTTCTTATACGCAGTATTAAGTTATCCGTTATATGCAGATGGTGATGCAAGTGAAGTTGATATTAAATTCTTAGAGAAGCATCAAATCATTAAAGGGGTGGATTTATAATGCAAATCGATTTGAATTGTGATTTAGGTGAAGCATTTGGAAATTATTCATTTGGTGGCGACAATGATATTATTCCTTTAATTACTTCGGCAAACATTGCTTGTGGTTTTCACGCCGGTGATGAAAATGTAATGAATGAGACAATACAACTTGCTAAAGAAAATAATGTAGGCATAGGAGCACATCCAGGTTTACCTGATTTACAAGGTTTCGGCAGACGCAAAATGGATATTAAACCTAAAGAAATCTACAATTTAGTTGTCTACCAATTAGGTGCTTTGAATGGTTTTTGTAAAATTCATGGAACTCGTATAAATCATGTTAAACCTCATGGTGCTTTATATAACATGGGCGCTAAAAATAAAGAAATTGCTCAAGCTATTGCACAAGCGGTTTATGATTTCGATAAATCCTTAGTGCTAGTTGGACTATCTAATACATTGTTAATTTCAGAAGCTGAAGCGCTTGGTTTACGTACTGCTTCAGAAGTTTTTGCAGATCGTCGTTATGAAGATGATGGTCAGCTTGTAAGTCGTCAAGAATCAGATGCGACAATTACAAATACGGATGAAGCATTACAGCAAGTGTTAAAAATGGTTACTGAAAATAAAGTTGTTAGTAAAAATGGTAAAGAAATTGATTTACAAGCCGATACAATATGTGTCCATGGTGATGGTGCTCATGCACTTGATTTTGTAACTCAAATTAGAAAAAAATTAACGAAAGAAGGCATTGATATTCAATCCTTATAGGGGGTACCAGAGATGGGAGAAAATTTTAAACAAAGCAACAATCAAGAAACAAAACAAAGTGGGAAAGACTTTAAATTTACAAAAGGTCATAGACGTTTATTATATGGTTCAGTATTTTTGATGGCTACTTCTGCCATTGGTCCGGCATTTCTAACTCAAACGGCTGTTTTCACAGCACAATTTTATGCTAGTTTTGCATTCGCTATTTTAATATCAATATTAATTGATATTGGTGCTCAAATTAATATTTGGCGTGTTTTAGTAGTTACTGGATTGCGTGGTCAAGAAGTTTCAAATAAAGTTGTACCTGGATTAGGCACAGTGATATCAATATTAATAGCATTTGGGGGACTTGCATTTAATATAGGTAATATTGCAGGTGCAGGTCTTGGACTCAATGCAATGTTTGGTTTAGATGTTAAATGGGGTGCAGCTATAACTGCAATATTCTCTATCTTAATCTTTGTAAGTAAAAGTGGCCAAAAAATAATGGATGTAGTATCTATGATTCTAGGGGTAGTAATGATTTTGGTCGTTGCATATGTGATGGTAGTTTCTAATCCTCCATACGGTGATGCATTAGTACACATGGTTGCACCTGAACATCCAATTAAACTTATTTTACCTATAATTACTTTAGTTGGAGGCACTGTAGGTGGATATATAACTTTTGCAGGAGCACACCGATTATTAGACTCTGGCATGAAAGGTAAAGAGTTTTTACCTTTCGTTAACAGATCTGCGATTGCAGGTATTTTAACAACAGGAGTTATGAGAACTTTACTTTTCTTAGCAGTTTTAGGTGTGGTTGTTACTGGAGTTACGTTAAGTGCAGAAAATCCACCTGCTTCAGTGTTTGAACACGCTATTGGTCCAATAGGAAAAAATATATTTGGTGTAGTTATTTTTGCAGCAGCGATGTCATCTGTTATCGGTTCAGCATATACAAGTGCAACCTTCTTGAAGACATTACATAAGTCTTTATTTAATAAAAATAATTTAATAGTCATTATGTTTATAGTTATCTCAACATTAATTTTCTTATTCATTGGTAAACCTGTAAGTTTACTTATAATTGCGGGAGCAATCAATGGTTGGATTTTACCAATAACACTAGGGGCTATCTTAATAGCTAGTCGTAAAAAATCTATTGTTGGAGATTATAAACATCCTACTTGGATGCTTGTTTTCGGAATCATAGCAGTTATAGTTACGATTATCACTGGTATTTTCTCTCTACAAGATTTAGCAAGCTTATGGAAAGGTTAATTATTTTTTATTACTTCACGTCGTTAAGATGTGAAGTATTTTTTTATTAAAAAGTCTTAAAAATTTAATTATTTAACTCCCTTTTGATAATTAACTTATCCTATCGTGATGAATTTTAAAATGTGATAAAATACGTAGTGCTAGGACTTTTTAAAAGAGGTGTAAATAGAAATGATAGGCATAATTGGAGCTATGGAAGAAGAAGTAGGTATACTCAAAGATAAAATTGTCGACTTAAGTGAAATTAGTGTGGCACACGTAAAATTTTATACTGGTACACTTAATAATAAAGACATTGTTTTAACTCAAAGTGGAATAGGTAAAGTGAATGCTACTATATCTACGACTTTATTAATTGAAAAATTCAATCCAGATATAGTAATTAATACAGGTTCTGCTGGCGCTCTTGATGAGAGTTTAAAAGTGGGTGACGTATTAGTTAGTAATGAAGTCATTTATCATGATGCAGATGCAACAGCATTTGGTTATGCTTATGGTCAAATCCCACAAATGCCAGAGCGTTATGAGTCTAGTGAAAAATTATTAGAAAAAACAATTGATATATTAAAACAGCAACAGCTAAATGGTAAAGTGGGCATGATTACTAGTGGCGATAGTTTTATTGGAAGTGCTCAACAACGAAATAAAATTAAATCACAATTTCCAGATGCAATGGCAGTAGAAATGGAAGCGACAGCTATTGCACAAACATGTTTCCAATTTAACGTTCCATTTATTGTGACGAGAGCAGTTTCAGATTTAGCTAATGGAGAAGCAGATATTTCATTTGAAGAATTTTTAGGTCAAGCTGCGATTTCTTCTAGTGAGACAGTTGAATTGTTAGTTAAATCATTATAAAAGTAAAGGTGAATTTATAAAATGGGTATTATTAAAAATTTATTTATGCCAAATGCATACGTACAATCTGTATTCGATATAGATATAGAAAAATTAGCGAGTATGGGAGTTAAAGGAATCATTACAGACCTAGATAACACCCTTGTTGGTTGGGACGTTAAAGAGCCTACCGAGAGAATTAAAGAGTGGTTCTCTAAAGCGCGTGAGCTTGGTATTACAATTACAATTGTGTCGAACAATAATGAAGAACGTGTATCTAGTTTTTCTAAAGATTTAGAAGTAGATTTTATATTCAAAGCACGTAAACCAATGGGTAAAGCTTTTATAAAAGCTATTAAACAAATGAATATACAAGCTAAAGAAACTGTTGTTATTGGAGATCAAATGCTTACAGATGTTTTCGGTGGTAATCGCAATGGACTATATACTATTATGGTCGTTCCAGTTAAAAGAACTGATGGCTTTGTGACTAAATTTAATCGTCTAATTGAAAGACGCTTATTAAATCACTTTAGAAAAAAAGGTTATATCAAATGGGAGGAATAGTGTTTGAGTGAATTACTAAAATGTATTGGTTGTGGCGCTCCACTACAATCAGAAGATAAAAATGCTCCAGGCTATGTACCTGAACATAATATGTTCCGTGAAGATGTTATATGTCAAAGATGTTTTAGATTAAAAAATTATAATGAAGTTCAAGATGTTGGGATGGACAGTGAGGATTTCTTAAATTTATTAACTGGTCTTTCTAATAAATCTGGTATTGTAGTTAATGTTGTGGATGTTTTTGACTTTGAGGGATCATTTATTAATGCAATTAAACGTATTGTAGGTAATAAAAAAATCATTTTAGTTGCAAACAAACTTGATCTACTACCTAAACAAATCAATCAGCGTCGTGTAAAAGAGTGGTTAAAGAAAACTGCTAGAAAATACGGCTTAGAAGCCGATGATGTTGTACTTATTTCGGCTGATAAAGGTTGGGGCATTAAAGAGTTGATGCAGTCAATTAATCAAGTAAGAAATAATGAGGACGTTTATGTCGTAGGTACGACTAATGTAGGGAAATCTACTTTAATTAATAAATTAATTGAAATTAGTGTTGGTGAAAAAGATGTAGTAACTACTTCAAGATTTCCAGGTACTACTTTGGACATGATTGATATTCCGCTTGATGAAACTACGTTGATGTATGATACACCTGGTATTATACAAGAGCATCAAATGACAAACTATGTCTCTGATAAAGAATTAAAAACCATTATGCCTAAAAAGGAAATAAAACAACGCGTATATCAACTAAATGAAGAACAAACATTATTTTTTGGTGGTTTAGCTAGAATTGATTATTTATCTGGAGGTAAAAGATCATTAGTATGTTTCTTCTCCAATGATTTAAATATCCATAGAACAAAAACTGAAAAAGCTAATGAATTATGGAAAAATCAATTGGGTTCACTTTTAACACCACCACATGACGCAAGTCAATTTGATTTAAATGACGTAAAAGCTGTTAGATTAGAAACTGGTAAAGCTAAACGTGATGTTATGATATCAGGCTTAGGATTTATCACAATTGACGAAGGTGCAAAAGTGATCGTGCGTGTACCCAAAAATGTAGACGTCATTTTAAGAAATTCTATTTTATAAAAGGGAGTGGTTGAGAATGAAATTTGCAGTAATTGGCCATCCGATTTCTCATTCTTTATCACCTATAATGCATAGTGCTAACTTTTCAAATTTAAGTTTAAATTACACCTATGAACCACTAGACATTCCTATTGACGAATTCCACTTACTTAGAGACATCATTACTGAAAAGAAACTTAGTGGATTTAATGTCACTATCCCTCATAAAGAGCGTATAATACCTTACCTAGACGAGGTAGATGAGCAATCTAAAACAGTTGGTGCGGTAAATACTGTTTTAATTAGAGATGGTAAGTGGATAGGCTATAATACAGATGGTATAGGTTATGTAACTGGCTTAAAACAAATTTATGATGATTTAAAGAATGCTTATATACTCATTTTAGGTGCTGGTGGTGCAAGTAAAGGAATTGCTAACGAATTAACTAAATTTGTTGAACCTAAATTAACAATTGCTAATCGTACAATGTCAAGATTTGAAGATTGGAATTTAGATATTAATGCTATTTCTCTAAATGACGCTGAGAAGTATTTGGATGAATTTGATATCGTTATTAATACAACACCTGCTGGAATGGATAAAAATAATGATAGTGTGATAAATCTAAGAAATTTATCTCCTCATACGTTAGTAAGTGATATAGTGTACATTCCTTATAAGACTCCAATCTTATTAGAAGCTGAAAGTAAAGGTAACCCCATTTATAATGGTTTAGATATGTTTGTGTATCAAGGTGCTGAAAGCTTTAAAATTTGGACAGGAGAACAACCTAATATTCAAATCATGAAAAATACTGTATTAGATAAATTAAAAGGAGATTTATAATGTTAACTGGAAAACAAAAGAGATACTTACGTAGTTTAGCTCATAATACTGATCCAACTTTCCAAATAGGTAAAGGTGGAATTAACGAAAATATGATTTCTCAAATTGATGAAACCTTAGAGAATAGAGAACTCATTAAAATACATGTTTTACAAAATAATTTTGATGATAAAAATGAATTAGCTAATGAACTTAGTCATGCAACTAAAAGTGAATTAGTACAAGTAATCGGGTCAATGATTGTACTTTATAAAGAATCTCAAGAAAATAAAGACATCGTTTTACCCTAATGTCTAAAAAGATTGTATTATACGGCGGTCAATTTAACCCGATTCATACCGCTCATATGGTGGTAGCTAGCGAGGTGTTCCATGAATTACAACCTGATGAATTTTATTTCTTACCTAGTTACATGGCTCCGTTGAAAGAACATCAAGATTTCCTAGATGCTTCTTATCGTATGAAGATGATTGAATTTGTCATAGAGGAATTAGGTTTTGGAAAAATTTGTACTAGTGAATTAGATAGAAAAGGACAAAGCTATACTTTTGACACGTTGTCTGAAATAAAGCGTAACAATCCTAAAGATGAATTTTATTTTGTAATAGGAACTGATCAATATGAGCAACTTGATAAGTGGTTTAAAATTGACGAATTAAAAAAGTTGATCACCTTCGTTATAGTTAATCGTGAGTCAGATTATCAAAGTGTCGAAACTGGTATGATATCGGTTAAAATACCTCGTATTGATATTAGTTCAACAATGATTCGAGACCGTGTTAAAAATCATAAATCTATACAAGCACTCGTCCCTAATAAAGTGGAGGACTATATTGAGGAGGAAGGACTTTATGGAAATTAGTGAAGCTAAAAAGCTAGTGAAAGAAAAATTGCCCGAGAAGCGTTATAATCACTCGCTTAGAGTTGCTGAGACAGCTGTAAAATTAGCAGAAATATATGATGGAGATAAAGATAAAGCAGAATTAGCTGGTGTTTTACATGACTATTGTAAGTATGATGATTTAAGTTCAATGTACCAAATTGTTAGACAATGTGAATTAGAGAGTGACTTACTTAGTTATGGAAGTGAAATCTTACATGGACCTGTTTGCGCTGCAATCATGGAACATGATTATCACATTGAAGATGAAGAGGTTTTACTAGCTATAAAATATCATACAACTGGGCGTCAGCAAATGACTAAAACAGAAAAGCTTATTTTTATTGCTGATTATATTGAACCTGGTAGAAAAACCCCAGGAGTTGAAGAAATTAGAGATATGGCATACAATCAAGGTAGCTTAGATAAAACAATTTATGAAATTTCTAAGCGAACAGTTTTATTTTTAATCGGTAAAGACATTACGGTATATGGCGCTACGATTGCATGCTTGAATTATTATAATTATAGTGACGAAAGAATAAAGGATGATTAAATGAGTTCAGAAGAATTATTAAATATTGCTGTCGAAGCGACAGAAAACAAAAAAGCAGAAGATGTAATTTCTCTTAATATGCAAGGTATCAGCGATATGACTGATTACTTTGTTGTGTGTCATGGTAACAATGAGCGACAAGTACAATCCATTGCAAGAGCTGTTAAAGAAGCTGTTCATGAGCAAGGTATTGATGTTAAACGTATGGAAGGTTATAACGACGCAAGATGGGTATTAATTGATTTAGCTAATGTTGTGGTTCATATTTTCCATAAGGATGAGCGAAATTATTATAATATCGAGAAATTATATCAAGATGCTCCATATGAGTCATATGGTCAGGTTGCTTATTAAAATATGAGTCAATACGAAGATTTGAGTTTGGTCTATGACCAGCTTACTCAAGATCAACCATATGATGCTTGGTTCAATATAGTTCAAACCTTTTCAAAGAGAGAATCTAATGACATTCTAGATTTAGGTTGCGGTACAGGAAATTTAACACATATGTTGGTTCCATTAGGCAATGTTATCGGAATGGATTTAAGTGTTGATATGTTAACTATCGCTAATCAAAAATCTAATGAAGTTAGATGGTTAGAAGGAGATATGACAAGTTTTAAGTTGAACCAAAAATTCAATATCATTACAATATTTTGTGATTCACTGAATTATTTATCTTCAAGTAAAGAAGTTAAAGAAACCTTTAATAAAGTTTACCAGCATTTAACTGATGATGGAGTATTTCTATTTGATGTGCATACTGTACATAAGATGAATACTTTATTTAATAATCAAAGTTATATTGATGAAACCGAAAATGTCTTCTTAGGTTGGGAAGCAATTCAAGGTAATGAACCATTAAGTGTTTATCATGAAATGACTTTTTTCATTCAAAATAATAATGGAAGTTATCGACGCTTTGACGAATCCCATTATCAACGCACATATGAAGAAGATGTTTATAAACGGTTACTCAATGAGGCTGGCTTTAAAGAAGTTAAAACTTTCACCGATTTTGATTTTAATCAAAAAGAAGAAGATGCTGATCGATTATTTTTCGTTGTAAAAAAATAGATTATGAAATAAATAGAAGTAAAATCACTCGTTCATACGTTATTAAGTGTGAAGGGGTGATTTTTTTGTTTAACAAAGGTAATAAGTATATTGAATTTATTATTAAATGGAAAATTTATTTAATTATAGGTCTAGTAGTTTTAGCAATGGTAGTTTTAAGTCTATTTAATCATTATGAAGACAATAGCAAAGAGGATGAATTTAACAAAGAGATTAATAGCAAGCAGGTTAATTCTAAGAGATATAGTTCAACTAACAAAGATAATAATGAAAAAGAAAGACAATCTCAAAGAGGAAACAACAATGAAAAAATTTTTATAGATATTAAAGGCGCAGTAGAACATCCAAATGTTTATCAGATGACAAACACTGAAAGAGTCATAGATGCAATTAATAAAGCTAAACCTTATAAGGATGCAGACTTATCACAAATAAACTTATCTGAAAGGTTAATAGATCAAAAGCTAATTTATGTTCCCAAAAAGGGAGAACACAGTCAATATAATACGGTAAATAATATTTCAAATAATAATATCAATCAAAACGAGGGAAATAAACAAATTAATTTGAATAATGCCACTGAAACGGATTTAAAAAGCATTCCAGGCGTCGGGCCTTCTAAAGCAAGAGAAATAATTAATTATAGAGAGCAAAATGGAGGGTTCAAGAATATAGAAGATTTGAAAAAAATTAAAGGATTTGGCGAAAAAACATTTGAGAAACTTAAAGAACATCTTGTTGTTTAACTGGTCAATGATTGCATTTATAATTATAAATGATTAAGCTATAAATGTTGATTGTTATTCAAGATAAGGAGGCACCTTTACATGGAACGAATTAAATGGGAAGAATATTTTATGGCTCAAAGTCATTTACTTGCTTTGAGATCAACATGTCAGAGACTATCTGTAGGAGCTACTATTGTTAAAGATAATCGAATTATAGCAGGAGGCTACAATGGTTCAGTTGCCGGTGAAGTTCACTGCATAGATGAAGGTTGCCTAATAGAAGATGGACATTGTATCAGAACAATTCATGCAGAAATGAATGCATTACTTCAGTGTGCTAAACAAGGCGTTTCAACAGAGGGAGCGACAATATATGTTACACATTTCCCTTGTTTAAATTGTACTAAATCTATTATTCAAGCAGGGATTAAAACAATTTATTATGCTGAAGATTACCACAATCATAATTATGCGATTAAGTTACTAAATCAATCTGGTATTGAATATAAAAAAATTCCATTTACACCGGAATATGTAGCTCAATATTTAACACAGTGGTAATCAATGATATACATAGCACTATCATTTTTAGTAGGGATACTTTGGATGAATTTCAAAGTTATCTCTATCTCTTTATTTTTCCTTTTAATCTTATTAATCTTCATCAAAAAACTTAAACTTCCAATAATCTTACTTATTGTTGTGTGTCCTTTCTTTTCAAATTATATTACACAAACATATAACCAACGTGTTGACCATGAACAACGCATACTAATGTATAATCCCAAAGTTAATGATTACGTAAAATTTAAAACACTTAAAGTTCAAAATAATTTTATTACTGGAATATTAGTTTATAAAGGTAAAAATTATAATTTCTTTTATAATAACAATAATAAGACAAACATTACCTCCCTCAAACATCACACTTGTAGTATAAATGGGGAATTCAAGTTTGATAAAGTTCCTCCATCAATTACACTGAATGAAATCCACACTAATTCATGTACTTATAATGATAGGTTTAAATTCATTTATTTCCATCAAGACTATATAATCGATAAGATTCAACATTCAGGTGTAAAATATCCAAATCGAATTTTAGCACTGATTACAGGTAATCCATTATTAATCAATGCTGATTATAGAGATAAAGTGAAGGATATAGGTATATATCATTTACTAGCAGTGAGTGGGACTCATGTAGCAGCAATTATACTTCTCATTCATCAACTTTTAGTGAGATTTAACACGCCACTTGTCATTATTAAAACAATGATTATTAATGTTTTAGTACTATACGCTGTTTATACTGACTTTGTTCCTAGCGCAGTAAGAGCAATTTCAATCGCAATATTAGTTTTAATCCTTCCTAAAAGATTCAGAAAATCTTCTATTGATTTGCTTTCTATCATATTTATTATGATGTTTATAAGCAATCCAGGTTATGTTTATAATATAGGTTTTCAATTTTCTTTCTTAATTTGCTTTTTTATTTTACTATCACAACCTTATTTAAAAAAATTAACTTCATTTCAAAGCATATTAGCCATTACATGTATAGCTCAATATAGTTCTATTATTATAAGTACATATCATTTTAATCAATTTCAATGGATTGGTTTCCTCTCGAATTTAGTTTTTGTGCCTTTCTACAGTTTCATACTTTTTCCTTCAATAATTTGCTTTTTTATTATGACTCACATTGTATCAAATTTTGAAATTCTAAATGTTTACATGAATAAAATTTATGAAATACATGATTTATTACTCCACTTCTTTTTGAAATTTAATAATTATAAGTGGTTTATACCTTCTTTAAGCGAAATTTATCTACTAATATTGTTAATAAATATATTGATTGCTTATTATTTATTAGTGTACAAAAAGATTTTTAAATCCCTAATATACTTTTTAATTACCTTAATAATAATATCTACATTGAGTAAACCTTCAAACGCAGAGTTAACAATTTTTGATGTAGGCCAGGGGGATAGCATACTTTTCAAAAGTAATACAAATAAAACTGTATTAATAGATACTGGAGGGAAAGGAGAAGAAAACTTTGAATTTAAACATCATAATATTGCTAAATACAAAATTCTCCCAAGTTTGAAGCGAAGAGGTATTACTACGATTGATTATTTAATTATTACTCATCCACATGCGGATCATATGGGGGAACTTCCTTATATCATAGACCATGTTAAAATTAAAAATTTAATATTAAACAGTGATGGTTTTCCTAAGCATTTATTAAATCAAGTTCACAACGAATGCAAGAAAAAAAGGATAAATATAATTGAAGCTAAAAATATACCTCAAATAAAGATTGATGATACTGAATTAGAAATTTACGATACATTTATATCCTCAAGTTCCGATAAAAATGAGTATTCAATCATTACATTAATAAAATATAACAATAGAAATATTTTACTCATGGGTGATGCCACTAAAAACAATGAGGATATTTTATTGAAGAAATATCATTTGCCTACAATAGATATTTTAAAAGTAGGACATCATGGTAGTCGAACAAGTAGCTCTGAAGAATTTATTAAGAAAATTCAACCAAGGTTAAGTTTGATTTCAAGTGGAAAACATAATAAATATAAATTACCTAATGACGAAGTTATTGAACGTTTAAAGAGATATGGAAGCTTAGTGTATGACACGCAACAAAACGGTGAAATGACGATTAATTTAGATAAACACCATTTAAATGTGATGAATGTTAAAGATCATCTAAAAACTAT
The DNA here is from genome assembly GCF_000692055.1 of Staphylococcus sp. TE8. Classification (NCBI taxonomy): domain Bacteria; kingdom Bacillati; phylum Bacillota; class Bacilli; order Caryophanales; family Staphylococcaceae; genus Staphylococcus; species Staphylococcus sp. TE8. The sequence continues at coordinate 1,023,816 of NZ_JMGB01000001.1, read as the reverse complement.
CGCTAGAGAAGTCACTCAATAAAATGATATAATTTAAAAGTATGAGATATAGAGGAAGGATGCACTTATGAGCGACAATATCGTAACTATCTATGGCGAAGTACCTGAGCTTGTCGAGAAGAAAAGTTCAGAAATAGTTAATAATTATCTCGGGCAAGAAAAAGATGATTTTAACTACGTTAAATTTAATATGTATGAAAATGATCTAACGCCCATCATTGAAGAAACATTAACTATGCCTTTTTTTTCTGATAAAAAAGCAATTGTAGTAAAAAATGCATACATATTTACAGGTGAAAAAGGTGCAAAGGAACTCAATCATAATCCAGAGCAGTTAATGGAATTTATAGAAAAATATGACGGGGATAATCTGATTCTTTTTGAGGTTTATCAAAATAAGTTAGATGAACGTAAAAAATTAACAAAATCACTTAAAAAAAATGCGCAACTCAAAAAAGTTGAACAAATGTCTGAAGAAGAAATAAAAAAATGGATTCAAAATAAATTACACGAAAATTATAAAGATATTAAACAAGATGCTTTAAATCTATTTATTGAACTAACAGGTATTAATTTCAACATTGTTTCACAGGAGCTTTCGAAACTTATGCTGTATATAGGAGATAGACCTACAGTTAATAAAGATGATGTTAATCAAATTATAAATAGAAGCTTAGAGCAAAACGTTTTTCTTTTAACTGAATATATTCAAAAAGGAAAAAAGGATAAGGCTATACAATTATTGAATGACTTAATTACTATGAAAGAGGAACCTATAAAACTTTTAGCTTTAATAACTAGTAATTATAGATTATATTATCAATCTAAGATTTTAGAACAAAAAGGGTACAGTGGCCAGCAGATTGCGAAGACAGTTAGTGCGCATCCGTATAGAGTGAAACTTGCTCTAAACCAAGCACGATACTATCAATTAAATGATTTATTAAACATTATTGATTCATGTGCAGAAACCGATTATAAATTAAAATCTTCTTATATGGACAAACAGTTAATTTTAGAATTATTAATTTTATCTTTATAGATTAATGATTAAACAAAAAAGATCAAGCACTATGCTTGATCTTTTTTAATAAACTGAATTATTTGTTAGCTGTCATAAGTTGAGATTTAATACGATCAGCTTTGTTTGAGTGAATTAAGTTGCTTTGAGCAGCTTTATCAACTTGTTTAATTGCAAAACTTAATAATTCATTTTTGTTTTCAGCATCAGTAGAGATTGCTGTTTTAGCGCGTTTAACTGCTGTACGCATTGCATTCTTTTTAGAGATATTACGTGCTTCAGCTGTTTCAGTTGTTCTAACACGTTTAACTGCAGATTTAATGTTTGGCATTTCTGTCACCTCCTAAAAGTGAGCTTAACTTATCAAAATTTATTTGATTACAACAAGAAATATTTTATCAAATGTCTTACCTTTGTGCAATCATTTATTTATGCGTAATAATAATCATGTTTAGTAACTTTAACTATTGGAAAGTGTGTTTTAACTCTATATAATTAAAATTGTTAGGGTAAATAAGAATTGATAGAAAATGAAAACTTAACCTCTTTGATAGAGTGTTTGCAATTACCCTTTAAAAACGTTATCATATCAAAGATGTATACATATATCGGGTTAATATTATGAAAGTGAGAAGGATAAGATGGATAAGCAAGAACGCTATAATAGAAGAGAAAATATCAGAAATTTCTCTATCATTGCACACATAGATCATGGGAAATCAACGTTAGCGGATAGAATCCTTGAAAATACAAAATCAGTTGAAACACGTGAAATGCAAGATCAACTACTTGATTCCATGGACCTTGAAAGAGAACGCGGTATTACTATAAAGTTAAATGCTGTTCGTTTGAAATATGATGCTAAAGATGGTCAAACATATACTTTCCATCTTATAGATACACCAGGACATGTAGACTTTACATATGAAGTGTCGCGTTCATTAGCTGCATGTGAAGGCGCAATTTTAGTTGTAGATGCCGCTCAAGGTATTGAAGCTCAAACTTTAGCAAATGTATATTTAGCTCTTGATAATGACTTAGAGTTATTACCAGTTGTTAACAAAATTGATTTACCTGCAGCTGAACCTGAAAGAGTTAAACAAGAATTAGAGGATGTTATTGGTTTAGACCAAGATGATGTAGTACTTGCTAGTGCCAAATCAAATATCGGTATAGAAGAAATTTTAGAAAAAATAGTAGAAGTTGTACCAGCTCCTGATGGAGATCCTGATGCACCTTTAAAAGCTCTAATATTTGATTCAGAGTATGATCCTTATAGAGGCGTTATCTCATCTATTAGAATCATTGATGGTGTAGTTAAAGCCGGGGATAAGATTAAAATGATGGCTACAGGTAAAGAATTTGAAGTGACAGAAGTAGGCATTAATACACCTAAACAACTTCCTGTTGAAGAATTAACAGTAGGAGACGTAGGATATATCATTGCAAGTATTAAAAATGTAGATGATTCACGTGTAGGTGATACTATCACATTAGCTAATCGTCCTGCAGATAAGCCACTCAAAGGTTATAAAAAAATGAATCCAATGGTTTATTGTGGTCTATTCCCAATAGACAATAAAGATTACAATGATTTACGTGAAGCGTTAGAAAAATTACAACTCAATGATGCTTCACTCGATTTTGAGCCTGAGTCTTCACAAGCATTAGGGTTCGGATATAGAACTGGTTTCTTAGGCATGTTGCATATGGAAATTATTCAAGAAAGAATTGAGAGAGAGTTCGGTATTGAATTAATTGCAACGGCTCCTTCAGTTATATACGAATGTATTTTAAAGGATGGAACTGAAGTTACTGTTGACAATCCAGCTCAGATGCCAGAAAGAGACAAAATAGAACATATTTATGAACCATTTGTAAGAGCTACAATGATGGTACCTAATGATTATGTTGGTGCAGTGATGGAACTATGCCAACGTAAGCGAGGTCAATTTGTAAATATGGATTATTTAGATGATATAAGAGTAAACATTGTTTATGAAATTCCATTATCTGAAGTTGTGTTTGACTTCTTTGACCAACTTAAGTCTAATACTAAAGGTTATGCTTCATTTGATTATGAATTCATTGAAAATAAAGAAAGTAATCTAGTTAAAATGGATATCTTACTTAATGGAGATAAAGTGGATGCCTTAAGTTTCATCGTCCATAGAGACTTTGCATATGAAAGAGGTAAAGCACTTGTTGAAAAATTAAAAACACTTATACCTAGACAACAGTTCGAAGTACCTGTTCAAGCAGCTATAGGTCAAAAAATTATAGCCCGTACAAATATTAAATCTATGGGTAAAAATGTTTTATCTAAATGTTATGGTGGCGATATTAGTCGTAAACGTAAGCTTTTAGAAAAACAAAAAGCTGGTAAAGCAAAAATGAAAGCTGTAGGAAATGTTGAAATTCCTCAAGATGCTTTCCTAGCCGTGCTTAAAATGGAAGATGAATAGTTTATAATAATTTAAATAACATTGAAGCGGGATGTTGAAATCGTTGTATAAAGAAATTGATTTCACTTCCGCTCTTTTTACGTTAGTGAATGGGGGGGATTTTTTGACAGTTAAAAGTGCTTATATACATATACCTTTTTGTGTAAGAATCTGTACTTATTGTGATTTTAATAAGTATTTTATAGATAAGCAGCCAGTAGATGAATATTTAGATGCGCTCATTAAAGAAATGCAAGTTGTAAATAATAGAAAGCTTGAGACAATGTATGTTGGCGGAGGGACACCCACTGCATTGAATATTGTACAACTTGAAAAACTACTAAAAGCTATTAATACCACGTTTACTATTCATGGAGAATATTCATTTGAAGCTAATCCCGATGAATTAACTTATGAGAAAGTAGCACTTTTAAAAAAATATGGTGTTAATAGAATTTCGATGGGAGTACAAACGTTTAAGCCGGAGTTGTTAGAAATTCTTGGACGAACTCATAAAACTAATGATATCTATAGCGCTGTAAACAACGCTCGCAAGGCAGGTATTAATTCAATTAGCCTTGATTTAATGTATCATTTACCACAGCAATCATTAGAAGATTTTAAACAAAGTTTAGAATTAGCTTTAGAAATGGATATTGATCATATTTCGAGCTATGGTCTTATTCTTGAACCAAAAACTCAATTTTACAACATGTATAGAAAAGGACATTTAAAGCTTCCTAATGAGGATTTAGGGGCAGATATGTACCAATATTTGATGAAACGATTAGAGGATTCTAATTTAAATCAGTATGAGATTTCTAATTTCGGGAAAAAAGGTCACGAATCAACTCATAACAAAGTCTATTGGCTTAATGAAGAATATTATGGTTTTGGTGCAGGAGCAAGTGGTTATGTGGATGGTGTAAGATATACCAATCTCAATCCAGTTAATCATTATATTAAAGCTATTTATAACAATGAGGAACCTATACTTACAAAGAACACCCCAACTTTTGAAGAGAGAATGGAAGAGGAGATGTTTCTTGGCTTAAGAATGAACCAAGGTGTTAGCATATCAAGATTTAAGAGAAAATTTGGTATAAATATTGAAGAAGTATTTGGTCAAACAATTACGGATTTAATAAGTCGAAATTTATTAGAAAATAAATGCGGTTATATATCATTAACTGAACGTGGTAAAGTCATTGGGAATGAGGTTTTCGAGGCTTTTTTACTCAACGTATAAAAAATTTGATATTTTAATGCTTTAACATTGACTTACTTTGACCTTTTTGATAAATTATAATTAGCACTTGAGAGAAAAGAGTGCTAATGAGGTGAAAACATGATTACAGAAAGACAATTAAGCATTCTTAATGCAATTGTTGAAGATTATGTTGATTTTGGACAACCGATTGGTTCTAAAACATTAATTCACCGACATAATTTAGAGGTAAGCCCAGCAACTATTAGAAATGAAATGAAACAGCTTGAAGATATGAACTTCATTGAGAAGACGCATACTTCATCTGGCAGGACTCCCTCAGAATTAGGTTTTAGATACTATGTCAATCGTTTATTAGAACAAACATCTCATCAAAATCAAAACAAAATTCAACGTTTAAATCAATTATTGATTGAGAATCACTATGATATTTCTACAGCATTGACATACTTTGCTAATGAACTATCTATGAAATCTCAATATGCAACGTTGGTTGTACGTCCAAATCACAATCAAGATATTATTAATAATATTCATTTGATTCAAGCCAATAGTCATTTGGTTATATTAGTTATGGTCTTTTCATCCGGACATGTCGAAAATATTCATGTTGTAACTCAAATACAACTTAATCATCTCAATCTAAACAGAATAGCTAACTTTTTAACTGTCCATTTCAATAAACATAACCAAGATATTCAACACGAGATTAAAAGTTTTGTTAATTCTAGTGATGAACAAGAGTTAGTAAATGAGATGATTGAATTAATTAATATTCATATTAATAATCAAAGTAATAGCATTTACATGGGTGGAAAGGTTAAACTTATTGATGCGTTAAACGAAACTAACGTATCATCGATTCAACCTATATTGCAGTACATTGAATCAAATAGAATAACTGAACTTTTAGATGATATTTCTACTTCTCAAATCAATGTTCGAATAGGAAAGGAAATTGATGAGAGCTTAAGTGATATCTCCATAGTTACTAGTCAGTATCATGTTGATGAATCACTTAAAGGACAAATTGCGGTCATAGGACCAACTGCGATGCATTATCAAAATGTAATTCAATTACTTAACCAAATATGGTAGTAATTAGAATTGTATTGGAGGTCAGAAAATGACAGAAAAAGATCAATCAGTGAATAATACTGAGGAAGAAGTTAATTCAGAAGAGAATGTAGAAACTCAAAATGTTGATAATTCTCAAGACTCAGTTGAAAATACTGACAATAGTGAAGTAAATGAAGATCATTTGCAAGAAGATTCTCAGGAAGAAGTTCAAACTGAGGATGTAGATCCTAAAGATGAGAAAATTCAAGAATTAGAAAAGCTAGCAAATGATAATGAAGAGAAATATTTAAGATTGTACGCTGAATTTGAAAATTATAAGCGTCGAATTCAAAATGAAAATCAAATTAACAAAACTTATCAAGCTCAAGGTGTTTTAACTGACATCCTTCCGTCAATAGATAATATTGAACGTGCATTACAAATTGAAGGTGATGATGAATCATTTAAATCACTACAAAAAGGTGTCCAAATGGTTCATGAAAGTTTACTTAGAGCTTTAAAAGATAATGGTCTTGAAGAAATTGAAGCTGAAGGTCAAGAATTTGACCCTAATCTTCATCAAGCGGTGGTTCAAGATGATAATCCTGATTTTAAATCGGGGGAAATCACTCAAGAACTTCAAAAAGGTTACAAACTAAAAGATCGCGTCTTGAGACCATCAATGGTAAAAGTAAATCAATAAACTGATTGAAAAAACATTGTATAAAATTACAAAATGACATTGGAGGAATTTTATTATGAGTAAAGTAATCGGAATCGACTTAGGTACAACAAACTCTTGCGTTGCCGTATTAGAAGGTGACGAACCAAAAGTAATTCAAAATCCAGAAGGCGCACGCACTACTCCTTCAGTAGTTGCTTTTAAAAATGGTGAAACTCAAGTAGGTGAAGTTGCTAAACGTCAAGCAATCACTAACCCTAATACAGTTCAATCAATTAAACGTCATATGGGTACAGACTACAAAGTAGATATCGAAGATAAATCATACACTCCACAAGAGATTTCAGCTATGATTTTACAAAACTTAAAAAGTACTGCTGAAAGTTATTTAGGAGATACAGTTGATAAAGCAGTTATCACTGTTCCAGCTTACTTCAATGATGCTGAACGTCAAGCTACTAAAGATGCTGGTAAAATCGCTGGACTAGAAGTTGAACGTATTATCAACGAACCTACTGCAGCTGCTTTAGCTTACGGTTTAGACAAAACTGAACAAGATCAAAAAGTTCTTGTATTTGACTTAGGTGGCGGTACTTTCGACGTGTCAATCCTTGAATTAGGTGACGGAGTATTTGAAGTATTATCTACTGCAGGTGACAATAAACTTGGTGGTGACGATTTCGACCAAGTAATTATTGATTACTTAGTTTCAGAATTTAAAAAAGAAAATGGCGTAGATTTATCTCAAGATAAAATGGCACTACAAAGATTAAAAGACGCTGCTGAAAAAGCTAAAAAAGACTTATCAGGTGTATCTCAAACTCAAATTTCACTTCCATTTATTTCAGCTGGAGAAAGTGGTCCATTACATTTAGAAATTAGCTTAACTCGTTCTAAATTTGAAGAATTAGCAGATTCATTAATTAGAAAAACAATGGAACCAACTCGTCAAGCACTAAAAGATGCTGGCTTATCAACTTCTGATATTGATGAAGTTATCCTTGTTGGTGGTTCTACTCGTATTCCAGCAGTACAAGAAGCTGTTAAAAAAGAAGTAGGTAAAGACCCTCATAAAGGTGTGAACCCTGATGAAGTAGTAGCTATGGGTGCTGCAATCCAAGGTGGTGTCATCACTGGTGATGTTAAAGACGTAGTATTACTAGACGTAACACCATTATCACTAGGTATTGAAATCATGGGTGGACGCATGAACACATTAATTGAACGTAACACTACTATTCCAACATCTAAATCACAAGTTTATTCAACAGCAGCTGATAACCAACCAGCAGTTGATATTCACGTGTTACAAGGTGAACGTCCAATGGCTTCAGATAACAAAACTCTTGGTCGTTTCCAATTAACTGATATTCCACCTGCTCCACGTGGTGTACCTCAAATCGAAGTAACATTTGATATTGATAAAAATGGTATCGTTAATGTAACTGCTAAAGATTTAGGAACTAACAAAGAACAAAATATCACTATTCAATCAAGCTCAGCATTATCTGATGAAGAAATTGATCGCATGGTTAAAGATGCCGAAGAAAACGCTGAAGCAGATAAAAAACGTCGCGAAGAAGTGGACTTACGTAACGAAGCTGATAGCTTAGTATTCCAAGTTGAAAAAACTATCACTGATTTAGGCGACAATATTAGTGAAGATGATAAGAAAAATGCTGAAGAGAAAAAAGATGCGCTTAAATCTGCACTTGAAGGCGAAGATATGGAAGACATCAAATCTAAAAAAGAAGAACTTGAAAAAGTTGTTCAAGATTTATCAGCTAAAGTATACGAACAAGCTCAACAAGCACAGCAACAAGCTCAAGGAGAACAAGGTTCTCAAGACAGCACTGTAGAAGATGCGGACTTTAAAGAAGTAAAAGATGACGAAGATAAAAAATAATTCTAGGTTGAGTTAGTATATAAGTTTAATTTATGACTAAGCCAAAAAAGTCAAAGTCAATTGAACATTGGCTTTGGCTTTTTATTTGGATAGTAAGAATTAATCAGATAAACTAATCTTGTTAAACGTATAAAAGGAGAGATAGTTGTGGCCAAAAGAGACTATTATGAAGTCTTAGGCGTAAGTAAAAGCGCTTCTAAGGACGAAATTAAAAAAGCTTATCGTAAATTATCAAAAAAATATCATCCAGACATTAATAAAGAAGAAGGCGCAGACGAAAAATTCAAAGAAATCTCCGAAGCTTATGAAGTTTTAAGTGATGATAATAAACGTGCAAATTATGACCAGTTTGGACATGAAGGCCCACAAGGAGGATTCGGTAGTCAAGGTTTCGGTGGCGGAGACTTTGGCGGATTTAGCGGAGGTGGATTTGAAGACATTTTCAGTTCATTCTTCGGTGGTGGTTCAAGACAACGTGATCCTAATGCGCCACGTAAAGGTGATGATTTACAATATACTATGACTGTTACCTTTGAAGAAGCTGTTTTTGGTACTAAAAAAGAAATTTCTATTAGAAAAGATGTAACATGTCATACGTGCGATGGTGAAGGCGCGAAACCCGGAACAAGTAAAAAAACTTGTAGCTATTGTAATGGAGCTGGTCATGTTTCCGTCGAACAAAATACTATTTTAGGTAGAGTCAGAACTGAACAAGTTTGTCCTAAATGTGAAGGTAGTGGTCAAGAATTTGAAGAGCCATGTCCTACTTGTCACGATAAAGGAACTGAAAATAAAACTGTTAAATTAGAAGTTACAGTTCCAGAAGGTGTAGATACTGAACAACAAATTCGTTTAGCTGGTGAAGGTTCACCAGGTGTAAACGGTGGTCCTCACGGTGATTTATATGTAGTGTTTAGAGTTCAACCTTCCGATACATTTGAACGTGATGGAGATGACATTTACTACAATTTAAATGTGAGCTTCCCTCAAGCTGCCTTAGGCGATGAAATCAAAATACCAACTTTAAATAGTAATGTAGTGCTAACAATACCTGCAGGTACACAAACAGGAAAGCAATTCCGTCTTAAAGATAAAGGTATTAAGAACGTTCACGGTTATGGTTATGGAGATTTATTCGTTAATATTAAAGTAGTTACTCCAACTAAAATGAACGATAGACAAAAAGAAATTATGAAAGAATTTGCTGAAATTAATGGCGAAGACGTGAGTGAACAACCTTCTAATTTTAAAGATAGAGCAAAAAGATTCTTCAAAGGAGAATAGAGAATGAATTGGACGGAACTCTCAATTGTAGTTAATCACGATGTTGAATTTGAAGTAACTGATATACTTGAAGATCATGGTTCTAATGGTGTAGTCATTGAAGATTCAAGAGACTTAGAAACACCACCATCAGATAAATTTGGTGAGATTTATGAATTAAACCCTGAGGATTATCCTAGTAGTGGTGTTCGTTTAAAAGCTTATTTTAATGAACTTACATTCAATGATGAACTCAGAAAGAGTATTAAGAATAATATTTTAAATGTATCAAATTTAGATAAAGAAGTACTTACATTTTCAGAAAAGGAAATTGCGGAGAAGGATTGGGCGAATGAATGGAAAAATTATTTCCATCCCTTTAAAGCTTCTAATCGATTTACCATAGTTCCAAGTTGGGAAACTTACACAAAAGAAAACAGTGATGAGTTATGTATTGAACTCGATCCTGGTATGGCTTTCGGTACAGGGGACCACCCAACTACTAGTATGTGTTTAAAAGCTATTGAAGAATATGTTCAACCAACTGATTCTATTATTGATGTTGGAACAGGTTCAGGTATATTAAGTATTGCAAGTCATCTCGTTGGTGTTAAAAGAATTAAAGCATTAGACATTGATGAAATGGCAGTAAATGTTGCTAAGGAGAACTTCAAAAAGAATCGTTGTGAAGACGCAATTGAAGCTGTTCCCGGTAATTTATTAAAAGAAGAAAAAGAGAAATATAATATCGTTATTGCAAATATTCTTGCTCACATTATTGAAGAAATGATAGAAGATGCTTATAATACATTATTTGAAGAAGGATATTTTATTACTTCAGGTATTATAGAAGAAAAATATGAAGAGATAGAATCTCATATGAAGCGTGTTGGTTTTAATATCATTTCTGTAGAACATGACAACGGTTGGGTCTGCATCGTTGGTCAGAAAGTGAGTGATTAATTTGCAAAGATATTTTATTAATCAAAGCGCTGATAAACTTCAGCGCTTTTTTATTGAAAATAAAGAAGATATTCATCATATAAAAAATGTCATGCGTTATAGTGAAGGTGATTCAGTTATCGTTACATTTCTAGATCAAACCGTGTACAAGTGTCAAATAAATGCTTTAAACGATAATTATGTTGAACTAGAGTTAAAAGATAAACAAAACATTGATACAGAATTACCACAACATATCACTATTTGTAGCGGATTGATTAAGGCTGATAAGTATGAATGGATGATTCAAAAAGCAACTGAAATGGGCGCTAATGAATTTATTGCAGTTGGTATGGACCGTTCAGTAGTTAAATTAAATGAATCTAAAGTTGCTAAAAAGTTAGAAAGATGGCAAAAAATTATTAAAGAAGCTGCAGAACAAAGTTATCGTTTAACAATTCCTAATATTTATTTTAAGTCGAATTTACAGGAAATTTATGATATTATAAGTCATTATGACTATGTTCTTATAGCATATGAAGAACAGGCTAAACATGGTGATTTAAGTCATTTTAAACAAATTATAAAGCAATTTAAAACACAAGATCGTGTTTTAATGATATTTGGACCTGAAGGCGGTTTATCTGATAAAGAAGTGTCTTTATTCAATGAAAATAGTACTTTAGTAGGCTTAGGTCCACGTATTTTACGGGCAGAAACTGCACCTCTATATGCTTTAAGTGCAGTGAGTTTTGAAAAAGAATTATTGGGGTGAAGACGATGTCAACAGTTGCATTTCATACATTAGGTTGTAAAGTCAATCACTATGAAACCGAAGCAATATGGCAATTATTTAAAGAAGCAGATTACGATAGAGTAGATTTTGAAACAAATGCAGATGTATTTGTTATCAATACTTGTACTGTTACGAATACTGGAGATAAAAAAAGTAGACAAATTATTAGACGTGCGATCAGACAAAATCCTGAAGCAGTTGTATGTGTTACAGGTTGTTATGCTCAAACATCATCAGCTGAAATTATGGAAATTCCTGGCGTGGATGTAGTTGTCGGTACTCAAGACCGTCATAAATTATTAGATTATATTGATCAATTCCAAGAAGAGAGACAACCAATTAACGGTGTTGGTAATATAATGAAGAATCGTACATATGAGGAGCTAGAAGTTCCTTACTTTACCGATAGAACTAGAGCCTCTTTAAAAATCCAAGAAGGATGCAACAATTTTTGTACGTTTTGTATTATACCTTGGGCACGCGGCTTGATGAGATCACGTGATCCTGAGAAAGTTGTAGAACAAGCTTCACAATTAGTAAACTCTGGCTATAAAGAGATTGTTTTAACTGGTATTCATACTGGTGGTTATGGTCAAGATTTAAAAAATTATAATCTAGCGCAATTGTTAAGAGATTTAGATGAAATTGAAGGCTTAGAGCGTATCCGAATCTCATCTATCGAAGCGAGCCAATTAACCGATGAAGTAATAGAGGTTATTGGCAATTCAAACAAAGTAGTAAGACATTTACATGTTCCGTTACAATCTGGTTCAGATTCAGTTTTAAAACGTATGAGACGTAAATATTCTATGGAACATTTCTCTGAGAGATTAACAGAATTACACAAAGCATTGCCTGACTTAGCTGTAACAAGTGATGTAATAGTAGGATTCCCTGGAGAAACTGAAGAAGAATTTCAAGAAACGTACGATTTTATTGTTAAACATCAATTCTCTGAATTACATGTGTTCCCATATTCACCAAGAATTGGTACACCAGCAGCTCGAATGGATGATCAAATCGATGAATCAGTTAAGAATGAACGTGTGCATAAATTGATTGCTTTAAGTGACCAACTTGCTAAAGAGTATGCCTCTAAATTTGAAAATGAAGTGCTTGAAGTAATACCTGAAGAAAAAGGCGAAGAACCGAATACATTGGTAGGTTATGCAGATAACTATATGAAAGTTCAATTTGAAGGTGATGAATCACTAATTGGACAAATTGTTAAAGTAAAAATTCTTAAAGCTGACTATCCTCTAAATGATGGTAAAGCCATTAGAGTAGTTGAGCATGCTACGAATAAATCTGAAGAAGAAGTACTTGTCTAAATATTTAAAAAATGTAAATTTTACTAATTGACCACCTATTTGAGTTATATTATACTAATAGTTGCATAGTTTTTACTATGTGATGACTATAAAGTTCCGTTGATATTTGGAGGGAGGGAAATACAGATGTCTAAAACAGTAGTACGTAAAAACGAATCACTAGAAGATGCTTTACGTAGATTTAAACGTTCAGTATCAAAAAGTGGAACAATTCAAGAAGTACGTAAACGTGAATTTTACGAAAAACCAAGCGTTAAACGTAAAAAGAAATCAGAAGCTGCACGTAAACGTAAATTCAAATAATTAATAGCTCTGTTGACTCCCTCAACACGAATGTTAATTATATATAATAGATACCCTAGTTATTAGAACTAGGGTATTTTTTTATACTATGCTAACTACTTTAATTATTCTCGTAAAATTATTTAAACGTATTGCTCAATTAATTAAATCTTTTTCATTTTTCAGATAAATAAATAAATATTATTAAAATTAATAAAATTAAATTGTTAAGCTACAAATTACCAATTTATATATTAGTGAAATACTATATAATGGGTGCGTTTTCATGTATAATTAATGTGAGGGCGAGGTGAAATAGTGAATTACTCCTATCTAATACATACGTTGCTTTTTACAAGATTCACTAGTGAAAATAGTTGGGCTGATAATCTATCAAGTTTTATTACGCAACCTTTTATTTCACTAATTCTTACGTGTATAATCTTCCTAGGCTTTTTGTATCAATTATATTCAAAACGCATTAACTTGATTGGAATTATTGCTTCACTAGCATTATTACTTTTATTTTTAGGATTCCTTATCAATGGAGATGTAAATGTTTTATCAGTATTATTGTTTACTATTGGTGTCATACTAGTTATTATAGAACTGTTTATCATTGGTGCCGTGATAGGTATTATTGGTATGCTACTCATAACTCTCAGTATCATCATGCTAGGAAATAATATTATACTCATGCTCGGTAATGTAATAGTTGCGTTAATTTTATCAATAATTGAATGGGTGATATTAGTGAAAATTTTCAACAAGAAAATACCATTTTTTGATAAAGTGATCTTAAAAGATTCAACAAATTCAGAGGCTGGTTATCGTTCACATGACGACCGCTCTCACCTTGTAGGTAAAACTGCTCAAACAATCACTGACCTTAGACCTGCTGGGATTATTACTTGTGACGATGAAAGAATAGATGCAGTTTCAGACGGCACATTTATTTTAAGAAATAGACAAGTAAAAATTCTTGAGGTTGAAGGTACGCGTGTAGTTGTGAGAGAAATAGAATAAAATTAAGGAGCGATTTAATGTTTGGTATTGGTTTTATAATCATTGCTGTAATTATTGTAGTAGCTTTACTCATACTATTTTCTTTTGTACCTATAGGATTATGGATTTCTGCTATAGCAGCAGGCGTTCACGTAGGTATTGGTACCCTTGTAGGTATGCGTTTAAGAAGAGTTTCACCAAGAAAGGTCATTGCACCTTTAATTAAAGCACATAAAGCAGGTTTAAAATTAACAACAAATCAATTGGAGTCACACTACCTAGCTGGTGGTAATGTTGATAGAGTTGTTGATGCAAATATCGCAGCACAACGTGCAGATATTGATTTACCATTTGAACGAGGAGCGGCAATTGATTTAGCTGGTCGTGATGTACTCGAAGCAGTTCAAATGTCAGTTAACCCTAAAGTTATTGAAACACCATTTATTGCTGGTGTAGCGATGAACGGTATTGAAGTTAAAGCAAAAGCTCGTATTACTGTTCGCGCAAATATAGCAAGATTAGTCGGTGGTGCTGGAGAGGAAACAATTATTGCCCGTGTAGGCGAAGGTATTGTCTCTACAATTGGTTCAAGTGAGCATCACACTGAGGTTCTAGAAAATCCAGACAATATTTCTAAAACTGTGTTAAGTAAAGGTTTAGATTCAGGTACTGCTTTTGAAATTTTATCTATTGATATTGCAGATGTAGATATTAGCAAAAATATCGGTGCTGATTTACAAACTGAGCAAGCTCTTGCAGATAAAAATATTGCTCAAGCGAAAGCTGAAGAGCGCCGTGCTATGGCAGTAGCTTCTGAACAGGAAATGAAAGCTCGAGTACAAGAAATGAGAGCGAAAGTAGTTGAAGCTGAATCAGAAGTACCATTAGCAATGGCTGAAGCTCTTAGATCAGGTAATATTGGAGTTAAAGATTATTATAATCTTAAAAATATTGAAGCAGATACTGGCATGAGAAATGCTATTAACAAACGTACTGATCAGAATGATGACGAATCACCAGAACAATAAATAATGAGGTGATTAAATGAATATCGGTATTATCATATTTATAATATCTGTTATTGTAACCGGTATTAGCGCGCTACGTGATAAAAGTCATGAAAGCAGACAAAATCAAAAGCCACCTCAAAATACGCAAAGTGATAATCAACCTAAAAAAGGTGGTTTCTTTGAAGAATTAGAAAAAACATTTAAAGAAATTAACGATGAATTAAATGATGAACCCGAGAAAAAGCAACGAAGAGAATTTGAAGAGACGCTTCCACCTTTAAGTAAAAACCTTGAAGATGAAGATGCTAACTCTCAAACAGAAAATAAATCGTCTAAAGAAACTCATAAACAACCGGAAGTCAAAAATCATCCTAAACCTGACCCAACACCATATAACCAGGATAATCCTAGACCTCAACCTGTTACTTCAACTTCACGAGATGAAAGTGCAGAAAAATTAAGAAAAGAACTCGAGTCCAATTTGACTCAGGATTTAAAAAATGTTCGCAACGAAATTGATAAAGAAAAAGAAAAACAACTCGAATTGATTGAGAAAAAAGCAAGAGACATTATTGAGGATAAGTATTTATCAGAGAGAACTAAACGTTATCGCTTAAAACAATTACTTAATTCTCAAAACATTGAACGTAATATGTCTCATTCTGCTTTTCAATTTGATAAAGATGAAGTAATAAATGGTCTGATTTGGTCAGAAGTTTTAAGTAAGCCAAAGCAACTTTAAATTTCTTAATTAAAAATTAAAGAATTAGCTATTGTATTAACGTTAGAGGGTAAAACTATGTATTCATGCTTAAATATTGAATACTGTTTTACTCTCTTTTTAGTTTGTCTAATTAGTATGAGTTTAGTAAAATTTTAGTAAGAAATAATATATATATTCAGTAGTATTTGTTCAATAATTTTGAAGCAAAGCATAATCACATCATTAAGATGAATAAGAATGATATAATGTGTTTGGATATTGTTTTTATTAAAAATAACAAATTAGTCTAAAATTTTTAGCTAATAAAACTTATTATTGTAACTTGTAAAGGAGCGCGTTTATGCCAGGAATAATTCAAATTGACGACATTAATCAATCACAAGCTTTAATGGGAAATAATGATGAGCATTTAAAAACTATTGAAGATAATTTTGATGTCGTGATACATGCTAGAGGTCAAGAAATAGCTGTTAAAGGCGAAAAATTAGAGCATGTTGAAAAAGCAGAATTAGTTCTCACCAATTTACTTAAAGTTATAGAATTAGGTAATACAATTACACTTAAAGACGTAGAGGCTGCTATTAAAATGGCAGACAATGATACAATTCAACATTTACTTGATTTGTATGATGAAGAGATTACTAAAGATGCATTTGGTAAAACGATTCGTGCTAAAACAATGGGACAACGTATGTATATCAATGCTATGAAGAGAAATGACTTAGTATTTGGAATAGGTCCTGCTGGTACAGGTAAAACTTTTTTAGCAGTTGTATATGCAGCTAAACAATTACGTAAAGGTTCAGTTAAACGTATCGTATTGACTAGGCCAGCCGTTGAAGCAGGAGAATCTTTAGGTTTCTTACCAGGTGACCTAAAAGAAAAAGTAGATCCATATTTACGTCCTCTATATGATGGCTTAAATACAGTTTTAGGTAGAGAGCAAACTGAAAGATTCATCGAGAGGGGTATTATTGAGATTGCGCCACTTGCTTATATGAGAGGTAGAACATTAGATGATGCGTTTGTTATTTTAGATGAAGCTCAAAATACAACGCACGCACAAATGAAAATGTTCCTAACTCGTTTAGGTTTTGGTTCAAAAATGGTAGTTACAGGTGACCAAACTCAAATTGACCTACCAAAAGGCGTAAAAAGTGGCTTAAAAGAAGCAATTAAAAAATTATATGGAGTCAATGGAATTAGTATTATGAAATTAGATCAAAGTGACGTTGTAAGACATCCACTTGTAAGTAAAATTATAGATCGTTATGAAGGAGTTGAGTAAATGTTTACAATTGACTTTAGTGACCATACCGATTTAGTAAAGAATGAATGGTATGAACAAATAGATTCATTACTTACCTTTGCTAAAAAACAAGAACATATTGATAGTGAGGCTGAACTTTCAGTAACATTTGTAGATAAAGATGAAATTCAAAATATCAATAAAATGTATAGAGATAAAGATAAAGTCACTGACGTCATCTCATTCGCTTTAGAAGAAGACGAGCCAGAAATCGATATGAATGAACTTGATATACCTCGAGTTTTAGGCGATATTATTATATGTACAGATGTAGCACATGAACAAGCTGAAAATTACGGACATTCTTTTGAACGTGAATTAGGTTTCTTAGCTTTACATGGTTTTTTACATTTATTGGGATATGATCATATGACAGATGAAGATGAAAAAGAAATGTTTGGTCGACAAGATGCAATTCTTAATGCATACGGTTTAACAAGAGAATCATAATAATGAGACGTTTTAAATACGCTTATGATGGCTTCACAGCCATTTTGAAAAAAGACCAAAATTTCTTACTTCACATATTAGCAGGAATTATCGCTATTATTATGGGGTTTATTTTTCATATCAATCGATCTGAGTGGATGTTTATATTATTCTCAATAGCTTTAGTATTGAGTCTAGAAGCTATCAATACATCAATTGAATTTGTGGTTGATTTGGTAACAACCGATTATCATGAATATGCTAAACACGCTAAAGATATCGCTGCTTTTAGTGTTGTAATTGTGTCTGTTTTAGCATTATGTATTGGATTAATAGTTTTTGTACCACATATTTTAAGTTTATTTTTGGGAGGAAAATAAATGAGTTATCAATCGCATTACTTTAAGGAAGTTAGGGAGGCACAAAGTAAAGCTTATGCTCCATATAGTCGCTTCAAAGTTGGTGCCTATTTAAGAACTAAGGACGGACGTACTTTTCATGGAGCAAATGTAGAAAATGCTGCATATTCCATGGCAATTTGTGCTGAACGTTCAAGTCTTGTTGCAGCAATCTCAGAAGGATATAAACCAGGGGATTTTGAATCGATAACCGTTACTGTTGATTCGGATAAACCCTCCTCACCATGCGGGGCTTGTAGACAAGTACTTAAAGAACTTTGCGATGATGATATGCCTGTGTATATGACTAATCATAAAGGTGAAATGATTAAGTCTACTGTAAACGAATTATTACCATTAGGATTTTCAGGAAAGGATTTAAATTAATGACAGAAGAACATAAATCAGGATTTGTATCCATCATTGGTCGACCTAATGTTGGTAAATCTACATTTGTAAATAGAGTAATAGGGCATAAAATTGCGATTATGTCAGATAAAGCACAGACAACACGTAATAAAATTCAAGGCGTCATGACAAGAGACGGTGCACAAATCATCTTCATTGATACGCCAGGTATTCACAAACCTAAACATAAACTTGGTGATTATATGATGAGAGTTGCCAAGAATACACTATCAGAAATAGATGCAATTATGTTTATGGTTAACGTAAACGAAGATATTGGTCGTGGCGATGAATATATCATGGAAATGCTTAAAAATGTTAAAACGCCTATCTTTTTGGTATTAAATAAGATTGACCTTGTGCATCCGGATGCTTTGATGCCTAGAATTGAAAAATATAAAGAATATATGGACTTCACAGAAATTATACCAATTTCAGCACTTGAGGGATTGAATGTAGATCACTTTATAGATGTGTTGAAATCTTATTTACCTGTAGGTCCGAAATACTATCCTGACGACCAAATTTCTGATCACCCAGAGCAATTTGTTGTTAGCGAAATTATCCGTGAAAAGATATTACATTTAACAAGTGAAGAGATACCTCACGCAATAGGCGTTAATGTTGATAGAATGATTAAAGAAGATGAAGACAGAGTTAGAGTTGAAGCAACGATTTACGTTGAGCGTGATTCTCAAAAGGGTATAGTCATCGGTAAAGGTGGTAAAAAACTTAAAGAGGTAGGTAAACGTGCACGTCATGATATAGAGATGCTATTAGGATCTAAAGTTTACTTAGAGCTCTGGGTAAAGGTACAACGTGATTGGAGAAATAAAGTAAACTTTATACGACAAATTGGTTATGTAGAAGACCAAGATTGATTGATAGAGAGTCGGTGAATGAGTCATGTTAATGAAACAAAAAGGCATCATAATCAAATCAGTAGATTATGGTGAGTCTGATAAAATCATCACAATTTTAAATGAATATGGCGCTAAAATACCTTTGATGGCTCGACGTGCGAAAAAAGTTAAATCTGGATTACAAGCTCATACACAAATGTTTGTGTATGGCTTATTTATTTATAATAAATGGCGTGGCATGGGAACACTCAATTCTGTAGATGTGATTGATCAACATTATGAATTACAGCTTGATTTATTTGAAAGTAGTTATGCATCGTTATGCACAGAGACTATTGAAAGATCTATGGAAGAAAATGAAGTTTCGAAGTACAATTATGACTTACTATATTTTGTACTTACTAAGATAGCAGAGGGCACATCAGCACAACTCATGTCTATCGTAGTACTATTGAAGTGTATGTCTAAATTTGGATTTACAGCTTCATTTAATCAGTGTGTGATTACTGGAAATGAAGATCAATCTAAATTAGTAGGTTATAGTTTCAAATTCGATGGAGCAATCTCTGAAGAAGTATTATATCAAGATCCACACGCTTTCAAATTAACAAATCGCTCGCTTTATCTATTAGATATACTACAAAAACTACCTATCAATAAAATGAATTCACTGAGTATTCATAAAGAAATCTTAGATGAGATGTCAGAACTTATTATCATGCTCTATAGAGAATATGCTGGTATGTTTTTTAAGAGTCAAAAATTAATTAATCAACTTAAAAGATTAGAAAGTGATCCACACTAAACCGTTTTATTTCGATAAACGGAATAGTGTGGATTTTTTATGTAATAAAAATACTCTTACCTAAACACTTATTGTGTCAAAGTAAGAGTATTATTAGGTAATAAGTTATTAAAATTTAACTTTCTCTGCTAAGAATGTTTCTAATTCTGAAATTGGCATACGTACTTGTTCCATTGAATCTCTGTCACGTACAGTTACTTGATTATCTTCTAATGAATCAAAGTCGAATGTAATACAATATGGTGTACCGATTTCGTCTTGTCTACGGTAACGTTTACCAATTGATTGTGATTCGTCGAAATCAATAGAGAAGCTTTGACTTAATTGTTCAAAGATTTTAATCGCTTCGCTTGATAATTTTTTACTTAAAGGTAATACCGCAGCTTTATATGGTGCTAAGGCAGGGTGGAAATGCATTACAGTACGTGCATCTTTACTTCCTTCAACACCTTCTTCTTCATATGCGTCACATAAGAATGCTAACGTTACACGATCAGCACCTAATGAAGGTTCGATACAATACGGAACATATTTTTCATTTGTTTCTGGATCGTGATATTTAAAGTCTTCACCAGAGTGTTCGCTATGCTTTTGTAAATCGAAGTCTGTACGGCTTGCGATACCCCATAATTCGCCCCAACCAAATGGGAATTTGTATTCAATATCAGTTGTAGCGTTAGAGTAGTGAGATAACTCATCTGCATCATGGTCTCTTAAACGCATATTTTCTTCATTAATATTTAAATCTTTTAACCATTGACCTGCAAATGTTTTCCAGAAGTTTTGCCATTCAATTTCTTCACCAGGTTTGCAGAAGAATTCTAACTCCATTTGTTCAAATTCTCTTGTTCTGAAAATGAAATTACCAGGTGTAATCTCGTTACGGAAAGATTTACCGATTTGACCAATACCGAACGGTAATTTTTTACGCATTGAACGTTGTACATTTTTATAGTTAACGAAAATACCTTGAGCTGTTTCAGGACGTAAGAACAATTCGTTAGTGGAATCTTCAGTTACACCTTGGAAAGTTTTAAACATTAAATTAAATTGACGAATATCAGTCCAATTTGCAGTGCCACTTACAGGACATACAATACCTTCATCATCAATAATTTGTTTCATTTCATCAAAGCTTAATCCATCAGCGATGAAGTTTTCATCACCTTTTTCTTTTTGCATGTAATCTTCAATTAATTTATCCGCACGATAACGAATTTTACTATCTTTATTATCAATCATAGGGTCATTAAAGTTGCCTAAGTGACCTGAAGCTTCCCAAGTTTTTGGATTCATTAAAATAGCTGCATCAATACCCACATTATATGGAGATTGTGTGATGAACTTTTGCCACCAAGCTTTTTTAATATTATTTTTAAGTTCAACGCCTAATGGTCCGTAATCCCATGTATTTGATAAACCACCGTAAATATCACTACCGGGGAAGACGAACCCTCTATGTTTTGCTAATTGAACAATTGTTTCCATATCTTTTGCCATAAATTAACTCTCCTTAGACATAAAAAACGCCCCAAGACAATATATACATATTAGTAATGTATTATTATCTTGGGACGAGTTTTAAAAAGTATTTTTAATCATATGTATTGTTATAATACAATATGGTTACTTACAATTTTTAACCCGCGGTTCCACCCAAATTAGTGCAGACACTCGCTTTTATTTCATTAATAAGTCATTCGCCAATATAAGTTGTTAAGCTCGCACCATCCTTAACTCGCTTTAACTTTATTCTAATTGAAAGAATTTTTAATAGCAAGTATTTATATGTATTTGTAGCAATTTATAATAAAAGTTATAATAGAAAGTATTCAAGAGGGGTGAAGACCTATAGAACTTAGTAAAAGACAGGAACTAATAATTGAGATTGTCAAATCCAAAGGACCGATCACAGGTGAGCATATCGCTGAAAAATTAAATTTAACAAGAGCTACGTTAAGACCGGACTTAGCTATACTTACTATGTCTGGTTTTATAGAAGCGAGACCTAGAGTAGGTTATTACTATTCAGGTAAATCGAAAAATAAAATTATTAATGAACAATTGAGACAATATGTGGTTAAAGATTATATGTCTCAACCAGTTGTCATTAAGGAAGAAATGTCAGTTTATGATGCAATATGTACTATATTTTTAGAAGATGCAGGGACATTATTTATAACTAATAATGACAATGACTTCGTAGGCGTATGTTCTAGAAAAGATTTATTAAGAGCATCTATGATTGGTGAGGATATACATACAATGCCTATCAGTGTAAATATGACTAGAATGCCACATGTGACATATTTAGAAGAGGAAGAACTTGTGATATACGCTGCCAATCAAATGATAGATAACGAGATTGACTCACTACCAATTGTAAGGAAGAAAGACAATAAAAAATACGAGGTAATTGGTCGAATCTCTAAAACAACTATAACTAAATTATTCGTATCATTATTCAAAGAATAGGTGGTAAATACATGGACATTATAAAGATAATTGTAGCCTCAGATTCAATTGGTGAAACTGCAGAGTTAGTAGCAAGAGCAGGAGTATCTCAATTTAACCCTAAACAATGTAAACATGAATTTCTTCGATATCCTTATATTGAATCATTTGAACATGTAGATGAAGTTATTCAAGTTGCTAGAGATACCAATGCAATTATTGTATACACTTTGGTTAAACCAGAAATTAAAAAATATATGCTTGCAAAAGTCGAAGAATTTTCATTAAAATCTGTCGATATTATGGGACCTCTAATGGATTTGTTATCGGATTCGATTGATGAAACACCATATTATGAACCAGGAATAGTTCACAGGCTAGACGATGCGTATTTTAAAAAAATTGATGCAATTGAATTTGCTGTGAAATATGATGACGGAAAAGATCCAAAAGGATTACCAAAAGCCGACATCGTTCTGTTAGGTATTTCTAGAACTTCTAAAACGCCATTATCTCAGTATTTAGCACATAAAAGTTATAAAGTGATGAATATACCTATAGTTCCTGAAGTAACTCCACCTGATGCATTATTTGATATTGATACCTCTAAATGTATTGCTTTAAAAATAAGTGAAGAGAAACTAAATCGCATACGTAAAGAAAGATTAAAACAATTAGGTTTAGGAGATAAGGCTAGGTATGCCACAGAGGCACGTATTCAAGAAGAATTGAATTATTTTGATGAATTAGTTAATAAAGTAGGTTGTCCGGTCATAGATGTTACTGACAAAGCTATTGAAGAAACAGCGAATGATATCATACATTTAATTGAAGAAAGTAAATCGAAATGATTTCATTTTCCGTAGAAAAAAGATATAATTATATGACTAATATTTGATAGGTGATTCCATTTGCGTATAGATCAATCGGTCATTAATGAAATTAAAGATAAAACAGATATATTAGATTTAGTAAGCGAATATGTAAAATTAGAAAAAAGAGGACGCAATTATATCGGCTTGTGTCCTTTTCATGATGAAAAGACACCTTCGTTCACAGTATCTGAAGATAAACAAATTTGTCACTGTTTTGGTTGTAAAAAAGGTGGCAATGTCTTTCAATTTACACAGGAGATTAAAGATATACCTTTCGTAGAAGCTGTTAAAGAACTTGGCGAACGTGTAAATATTAAAGTTGATGTGGGGCAAACTCAATATAATCAACAATCTCAAATGGCCTCAGACGATTTAAAAATGATAGAAATGCATGAGTTAATTCAAGATTACTATCACTATGCCTTGATGAAAACTGTTGAGGGTGAAGAGGCATTAAACTACCTACGTCAGCGTGGTTTTACTGACGAACTCATCAAGCAGAGACAAATTGGATATGCGCCAGATAGCTCTCATTTTTGTCATGATTTTCTTGAGAAGAAAGGATATGACATAGAATTAGCTTACGAAGCGGGTCTATTGTCTCGAAATGAAGAAAATTTTAGTTACTATGATAGATTTAGAAACCGAATCATGTTTCCTTTGAAGAATGCTCAAGGTAGAATAGTTGGATATTCTGGAAGAACATATACGAACCAAGAACCTAAATATTTGAATAGCCCTGAAACACCCATCTTTCAAAAACGTAGACTCTTATATAATTTAGATAAAGCACGTAAATCGATTCGCCAAAACGACGAAATTGTATTATTAGAAGGATTTATGGATGTTATTAAATCAGATTACGCTGGTTTAAAACAGGTTGTAGCGAGTATGGGTACACAGTTGTCCCAAGAACATATGACGTTTCTAAAAAAATTAACAAATAACATTACATTAATGTTTGATGGAGATTACGCTGGTAGAGAGGCTACTTTAAAAACGGGTCAAGCTTTATTACAACAAGGTCTGAATGTATATGTGATTCAATTACCATCCGGTATGGATCCTGATGAATACATTGGCAAATATGGAAATGAGGCTTTTTTAAACTTTGTTGCTAAGGATAAAAAGGCATTTGTGCTGTTTAAAGTGGAGTCACATCAAGATGAAATTAATAATAATGATTTAGCTTATGAAAGACATTTTAGAGAAGCAACTCATGACATCGCTCAAGTTCAATCAACAATTTTACGTAATAAGTTAATTCAAGATGTTGCTAATATATTCAATATGAGCCCAGAAATGATCTATCATGAAGTTGGTTCTAACAATATGCCACAAGTGGCACCAGCAGAATATGGATATTCTCCGCAATCTGGTTCACAATTGTTTAATAATTTAACTAAACATGAAAAAGCTGAAAGAGCTCTATTGAAGCATTTTATGAAAGATAAGGATACCTTTATAAATTATTATCAAAAAATTAGTGATGAAGACTTTACAAATAAATATTTTAAGAGTATATTTAATATTTTGCATGACTATTTTTCAGAACATGATAATTATAGTATCAGTGATGTTATGCAATACATTGATTCCAATGAGCTTAGAGAGGCATTTATTGAACTTGAACAATATACCCTCAATGATGAACCTTACGAGAATGAAATAGAGGACTACATACTAATTATTAATAATAATGATGATGAGTCAATTGAATCATTAAATCACAAACTAAGGGAAGCATCGCGCATTGGAGATGTTGAATTACAAAAGTATTACTTACAACTTATTGTCGATAAAAACAAAAATAGAATGTAATTTTAAGCTAAATCTATTAATTAGAATTTAGTAGGTCAGACTTTTACAATTAATGATTAGATTTGAACTAATGGTTACTAGAGAGGTTGAACGGGTAGAAAATTATTGTCACAACTTTAATAGTAAACTTAGATTAAAATAATAATATAACTACACATTATTGAAAGTGTTTAAATGACTTAATTGAAAGTGATAAATTTAAAATTTACAATATACAAATCATATTTAATTGATATAATATATAGTTATTGAGAGATTATCAGTATTTATCAAAATCGGGAGGCCTTTTCATGTCTGATAACCAAGTGAAAATTAAAAAGCAAACAATTGATCCGACTTTAACATTAGAAGATGTTAAAAAACAATTAATTGACAAGGGTAAAAAAGAAGGTCATTTAAGTCATGAAGAAATTGCTGAGAAGCTTCAGAATTTCGAAATGGATTCTGACCAGATGGATGATTTCTTCGATCAACTAAATGATAATGATATAACGCTTGTTAATGAAAAAGATAGTTCAGATACAGATGAGAAATTAAATCCAAATGATTTAAGTGCCCCTCCTGGTGTCAAAATTAACGACCCAGTTCGTATGTATCTTAAAGAGATTGGTAGAGTTAACTTATTAAGCGCTCAAGAAGAAATAGAGTTAGCTAAAAAAATTGAACAAGGCGATGAAGTAGCAAAATCTCGTCTAGCTGAAGCCAACTTACGTCTTGTTGTTAGTATTGCTAAAAGATATGTAGGAAGAGGTATGTTATTCCTTGATTTAATTCAAGAGGGTAACATGGGCTTGATTAAAGCTGTAGAAAAATTTGACTTTAGTAAAGGGTTTAAATTTTCAACATATGCGACTTGGTGGATTAGACAAGCAATCACTAGAGCTATTGCTGACCAAGCACGTACTATCCGTATTCCTGTGCATATGGTTGAAACAATTAATAAATTAATACGTGTTCAACGCCAACTTTTACAAGACTTAGGCCGAGATCCTGCACCAGAAGAAATTGGTGAAGAAATGGATTTACCACCTGAAAAAGTACGTGAAATCTTGAAAATTGCTCAAGAGCCTGTATCTCTTGAAACGCCAATTGGTGAAGAAGATGACAGTCATTTAGGTGACTTCATTGAAGACCAAGAAGCTCAAAGCCCATCAGACCATGCAGCTTACGAATTGTTAAAAGAACAACTTGAAGATGTTCTTGACACATTAACTGATAGAGAAGAAAATGTATTACGTTTAAGATTTGGTTTAGATGATGGACGTACAAGAACACTTGAAGAAGTAGGTAAAGTATTTGGCGTAACACGTGAACGTATACGTCAAATCGAAGCTAAAGCTTTAAGAAAATTAAGACATCCTAGTCGTAGTAAGAGACTTAAAGATTTCATGGATTAAAATAATAATGTTGGGGAAGTAGCTATGAATTAATGCATATTAATTTTACCTCGCCCAATTGAATCATCACACTTGAGAGGGTGGGATAATGAATTCAACTTTTAATATACTGAATTCAATCCCGCTCTTTTTTAATACATATGAGGAGTTTAAAAATGATTAATTTAAACCAAAGATTATTGCGTGTGTGTTCATTTTTAAAAGAAGGAACGCTAGCTGATATTGGTTCGGACCACGCATATCTACCTATTTATGCCATCCAAAATAAGATATGTAACAGTGCAATTGCTGGAGAAGTCATCAAAGGACCGTACAAAGCTGCGCTAAATAATGTAGCTGAAAATAACTTAGGTGATTCGATTGAAGTTCGCTTAGGAGACGGTTTAGCAGTTATCAATCATGATGATGAAATTGATAATATAACGATTTGTGGCATGGGAGGACCTCTCATTGCTAAAATTTTAAAAGAAGGTCAAGAAAAATTAGCACATCACCCAAGACTTATTTTACAGAGCAACATCCAAACGCAAGTTTTAAGAAATGTATTAACTTCACTGAATTATGAAGTTATAAACGAGGTTATCCTTGAAGAAAAAGGGCATATTTATGAAATTGTAGTTGCTGAATTTAACCAATCTATAATGCCACTTTCTACAAAAGAAGAAAAATTTGGCCCGTATTTGTTAGAGGAAAAAAATGAACATTTCTACAAGAAATGGAATAGAGAACTTGAAGCACTTTATCACATTAAGTCACAATTGAATTCATCAACGCATCATGAGAGACTAAAAGAAATTGACAGTGAAATAAATCTCATACAAGAGGTGTTAGATAATGAAATTGAGTAAACTCATGTCCATTTTAGATTATCATGTCCCATTTTCCACTGCAGAATCATGGGATAATGTCGGATTATTAATCGGTGATGAGAATCAACAAGTAAATGGTATATTAACCGCTTTAGATTGTACTGAAGAGGTTGTCAATCAAGCGATAGATAAAAATATCAATACAATCATTGCACATCATCCACTCATCTTTAAAGGTATAAAAAATATTGTTCAAACTGGTTATGGCAAAATT
Source organism: Staphylococcus sp. TE8 (assembly GCF_000692055.1). Classification (NCBI taxonomy): domain Bacteria; kingdom Bacillati; phylum Bacillota; class Bacilli; order Caryophanales; family Staphylococcaceae; genus Staphylococcus; species Staphylococcus sp. TE8. Next base: position 996,281 of record NZ_JMGB01000001.1, on the reverse strand, counting down.
ATACGCAAATTGATTCAAAATGATATTAATCTTATCGCAATGCATACAAATTTAGATGTAAATCCTAGTGGCGTCAATAAAATGTTGGCAGATACACTTGATTTAAATAACGTTAACCAGATTAACCAACGTTACACGACATATTATAAGGTTCAAACTTTTATTCCTAAAGAAAATGTTGAAAACTTTAAAGACCAATTAAACCAACTCGGCTTAGCTAAAGAAGGGAATTACGAATATTGTTTCTTTGAAAGTGCTGGAAAGGGACAGTTCAAACCTGTTGGAGAAGCTAACCCTTACCTTGGTCAACTTGATAGTATAGAATATGTAGATGAGATTAAACTTGAATTTATGATTTCTGAAAATGAAAAGCAAATTACAGAACAAGCAATTATAAACTATCATCCTTATGAAACACCTGTTTATGATTTTATTAAACTACAAAAACAAAGCGAATTTGGATTAGGTATTATAGGTGAACTTCCTCATACAATGACTTTAGATGAGTTTTCTAGTTACGCTAAAGAGAAATTAAATATTAATAGTTTAAGATATACTGGTAATTCTGACGCGGTGATTAATAAAGTTGCAATGATTGGTGGTTCAGGTATAGGTTTCGAGTATGAAGCTCACAGTAATGGTGCAGATGTATTTGTTACTGGAGATATCAAACATCACGATGCATTAGACGCTAAAATACAAGGAGTCAATCTACTTGATATCAACCACTATAGCGAATATGTAATGAAGCAAGGGTTAAAATTGTTACTAGAAGATTGGTTATTTGAGTATAAAGATATGTTCCCTATCGAAGCCTCAAATATTGATACTGATCCTTTTACTTATAAATAACAAATTGCTTATTAGACTTTAAAGGAGGCCATAACATGGCAAAACATCCATTTGAGCATTTTAATTTAGACGAAAGTTTAATTAAAGCGGTTCAAGATCTTAATTTTGAAAAACCTACAGAAATACAAAATAGAATTATCCCAAGAATATTAAAAGGCACTAACTTAATAGGTCAATCACAAACTGGTACAGGAAAGACGCATTCTTTCTTATTACCTTTAATACAAATGATTGATGTTAATCTTCAAGAACCCCAAGACATTGTAGTTGCACCAACACGAGAGCTCGCTCAACAATTATTCCAAGCAGCGAGTCACCTGTGCAAATTTAAACAAGAAGTGAACGTTAAATTGTTTATAGGTGGTACAGATATTGAAAAAGACAAACAACGCTGTAATAGACAACCTCAATTAATTATTGGTACACCTACACGTATTAATGACCTTGCTCAAGGCGGACATCTTCACGCACACCTTGCCAGCAATTTAATTGTTGATGAGGCTGACTTAATGATTGATTTAGGATTAATTGAGGATGTAGATTATATAGCAGCTAGATTAAACGATGAAGCGCACATTGCTGTATTTAGTGCAACGATTCCTAAATCATTGCAACCATTTTTAAATAAATATTTAAGCCAACCTGAATTCGTTGAGGTTGATCATAAGTCTCAAAATAAAAAGAACATTGAATTTTATTTAATACCTACAAAAGGGACTGCTAAAGTAGATAAAACGCTAAATCTAATAGATATTTTGAATCCATATCTTTGTATTATCTTCTGTAATAGTAGAGAAAATGCAAACGAACTTGCAGATTCTCTAAATAATGAAGGTATTAAAGTAGGTATGATTCACGGTGGTTTGACACCTAGAGAACGTAAACAACAAATGAAACGTATTAGAAACTTAGACTTCCAATATGTTATTGCAAGTGATCTCGCTTCGAGAGGTATCGATATTGAAGGGGTAAGTCACGTCATAAATTTCGACGTACCTAATGATATTGATTTCTTTACACATCGTGTAGGTCGTACAGGAAGGGGTAATTATAAAGGGGTAGCAATCACTCTTTATAGCCCTGATGAAGAGCACAATATTTCATTAATCGAAGATAAAGGCTATCACTTTGAAAATGTGGACATTAAAAATGGCGAGCTTAAACCGATTAAAGCACACGACACTAGACGCACTAGACAACGTAAAGATGATCACTTAACAAATGAAGTTAAACATAAAGTTCGAAGTAAATCGAAAAGAAAAGTTAAACCAGGATATAAGAAAAAGTTTAAGCAAGAAGTAGAAAAAATGAAACGCCAAGAAAGAAAGATTTATAGTAAGAGACAAAATAAACAAAAACGTAAAAACAATAAAGGATAGGTGAATGACATGCTATTAGGTTCTCATGTTTCAATGAGTGGTAAGAAGATGTTACAAGGCTCTGCAGAAGAAGCCCATAAATTTGGAGAATCTACGTTTATGATATACACAGGAGCTCCTCAGAATACGAGAAGAAAAAGCATCGAAGATTTAAATATAGAAAAAGGACACGAGGCCATGAAAGAATATGGTTTATCTAATATCATTGTTCATGCACCCTATATTATCAACATCGCAAATACGACTAAACCTGAAGTATTCAACTTAGGTGTCGATTTTTTACAAAACGAAATTGAACGCACGCAAGCAATTGGCGCAAAAGATATTGTTCTTCATCCTGGTTCTCATGTTGGAGCTGGTGCCGACGTAGGTATTAAAAAGATTATTGAAGGACTTAATGAAGTATTAACTCATGACAATGATGTACGAATTGCCCTTGAAACGATGGCTGGTAAGGGTTCAGAAGTAGGCCGTTCGTTCGAGGAAATCGCTCAAATTATTGATGGCGTTACACATAATGATCGTTTATCAATTTGTTTTGACACATGTCATACCCATGACGCTGGTTATAATGTCAAAGAAGACTTCGATGGTGTGTTAAATGAATTTGATAAAGTTATTGGTGTAGACCGTATTAAAGTTGTACATGTGAATGATAGTAAAAATGAAATCGGTGCACATAAAGACCGTCATGAAAATATAGGATTTGGTCATATTGGATTCGATGCGCTAAATTATGTTGTCCACCATGACGCATTTAAAGATATACCTAAAATTTTAGAAACACCATATGTAGGTGAGGATAAGAAAAATAAAAAACCACCGTATAAATTCGAAATTGAAATGTTAAAAGCACAAAAATTTGATTCAGATCTTAAGAATAAAATTTTAAATCAATAAATCGTTTTTACCTTTTAGGTAAAAATAAATAGGGCGAGACAAAATCATCTATTAATTGGAATGATTTTTGTCTCGTTTCTTTTATTTAGTCGTAAACATTACTATTTACATAACTTTCACGAAGTTGTATAGTATTATGCGAGGTGAAAACATGACAACGCCAGTTTTCGAATTACGAAATATAAATTACTATTTTGATAATAAACATGTACTTGAAAATATTAATATTAAAATCAACAAAGGTGAGTTTCTAGCCATCGTTGGTCCTAATGGAGCGGGAAAATCCACCTTATTGAAAGTAATACTTGGACTATTACCTTTACAAAAAGGCGAGATTTTTGTTGAAGGAAAAATGTATAAAGGGAATAAAACTTCATTAAAAATTAGTTATGTTTCTCAAAAAGCAACAGCTTTTAATGCGGGGTTCCCAGCAAGTGTGAAAGAGGTTGTTCTGAGCGGACTAACAAAGACTAAAAGACTGTTTCAAAGATTTAATAAAGAAGATAATAAGAAAGTTGAACAAGTGCTGAAAAAATTAAATATTGCACATTTAATTAACAAAAACATTGCAGAGTTATCAGGTGGCCAACAACAGCGTGTTTTAATTGCTAGAGCATTAATATCTAATCCAAGTGTATTAGTTTTAGACGAACCGACAAATGGCATTGATGCCAAACATGTTAGTGAGTTTTATGCTACATTAGATACGCTAAAAAAAGAGGGTATTACTATTATTTTAGTAACGCATGATATCGGAGTTGTAGCTGATACTGCTACTGAAGTTGCTTGCTTAAACAAACATCTTCATTTCCATGGTACAACTGAAGATTTTAAATCTTTAGATGAAGTTGAAATTTCAAAAATATATGGTCATCCAATACAATTTGTTGATCATCAACACAATCGTGATTGTTGTAATGAAAATATTGAAACTGGATAAAAATATAATATTTATTGAGGAGTGTAACTTGTGATAGATGCGTTATTAAATTTTGATTTTATGAGATATTCTCTTATTAGCGGTATTTTAATTGGCTTTATCGCACCTTTAATTGGCGCTTTTATTGTTGTTAGAAGACTATCTCTTATTGCTGACGCTTTAAGCCATGTCACTTTAGGCGGTATATCCTTTGGTATGTTTTTACTTACAATATTACCTACACTTTCATTTGTTAATCCCATGTGGTTTGGAATACTTTTTGCTGTTATAGGTGCACTTTTAATTGAAAAGCTAAGAACATCTTTTTCAAATTATCAAGAAATAGCAATACCTATTATTATGAGTGCCGGCATCGCACTGAGTGCCATCTTTATTTCATTAGCAGATGGATTTAATCAAGAAATTGTCGGATTACTTTTTGGATCAATTAGCGCTGTTAATTTAAGTGATTTAAATACCATTATCATAATCGCAATTATAGTTGTATTTTTTATAATATTATTTTATAAAGAATTATTTATCTTATCTTTCGATGAAGAATATAGTAAAGTCATTGGTATTCCAAAATGGATACAATTCTTATTTATTATTATTGTTGCAATGGTTATCTCTGCTTCAATGAGAGTTGTAGGAATTCTGCTAGTTAGTGCACTGATTACTTTGCCTATAGCAATCTCAATGAGAATAACTAAAGGTTTTAAACAGCTCATAGCACTAAGTGTTGCGCTAGGTGAGTTATCCGTAATAATGGGATTAGTTCTTGCATTTTATATGAACATTTCACCTGGTGGTGTTATTGTAGTATTATTAGTAATCATGCTTATAATCACGATGGCTTACCAAAAGTTAAAAGTTAAGTTTAAAAAGGGAGCAATTTCAAATGAATACAAATGATGCTATTAAAATTTTAAAAGATAATGGATTAAAATATACAGATAAACGTAAAGATATGTTAGATATATTCGTTGAAGAGGATAAGTATCTTAACGCTAAGCACATTCAACAAAAAATGGATAAAGATTATCCAGGTATATCTTTTGATACTGTATACCGTAATCTTCATCTTTTTAAAGATTTAGGTATTATAGAGAGTACTGAATTAGAAGGTGAAATGAAGTTTAGAATAGCTTGCACAAACCACCACCATCATCATTTTATTTGTGAAAATTGTGGAGATACTAAAGTCATAGACTTTTGTCCAATTGAACAAATAAAGCAATATTTACCTAATGTGGCAATTCATACCCACAAATTAGAAGTGTATGGTGTATGTGAATCATGTCAAAAAAATGCTTAAATATAGAGTAAATTATAATTTAAATATCACAGCAACCTTAGAGGGGTTGCTTTTTTATTTTCAAAAACTTGATTATTAAAACATAGGCCAATGGTCTGAAAAATTAGTTTCTAAGAATTTTCATGTTTAAATGGCTTTAAACTGAGATATACTAATGATGTAACAAAATAATTAGTAGCTATATATAATAATTACTATGTAAGCATATTCATTGTTGCTATTAAAGCTACTTGTTATGATAATTGTACAGACAATTTAGGAGGATGATTATTTATGGCTTTTGAATTACCAAAATTACCTTATGCATATGATGCATTAGAACCACACATTGATAAACAAACTATGGAAATTCACCATGACAAACATCATAACACATATGTAACTAAATTAAACTCAGCAGTTGAAGGAACAGATTTAGAAGCTAAATCAATCGAAGAAATTGTTGCTAATTTAGATAGCGTACCTTCAGATATTCAAACTGCAGTACGTAATAATGGTGGCGGTCACTTAAACCACTCATTATTCTGGGAATTATTATCACCAAATTCTGAAGAAAAAGGTGAAGTAGTAGACAAAATTAAAGAACAATGGGGTTCTTTAGATGAATTCAAAAAAGAATTTGCAGATAAAGCTGCTGCACGCTTTGGATCTGGTTGGGCATGGTTAGTAGTAAATAACGGTCAATTAGAAATCGTTACTACTCCAAACCAAGATAACCCATTAACTGAAGGTAAAACTCCAATCTTAGGTTTAGATGTTTGGGAACATGCTTATTACCTTAAATATCAAAATAAACGTCCAGATTATATTAGTGCATTCTGGAACGTTGTTAACTGGGAAAAAGTTGACGAATTATACAAAGCAGCAAAATAATTTTGCACATTTGTTTACGGTCTCATCTAGAGACCGTTATTTTTTTGTCAAAATGATAGAAAAATAATCTAATATAATATATCATTTGTATGAGACACGTTGAATAGAGGTAGGTTGTTTTGCTGAAAAGATTAAAAGAAAAATCAAATGATGAGAGAACCAGAAACACCATGAATAAGAGGATTAATTTCGTATTCGGTTTTATCGTGTTAATCTTCGCAATTTTAGTGTTAAGGTTAGGTTATTTGCAAATAGCACAAGGATCACATTATAAACAATTAATTAAGAATGATGAAAACATAACTGTTAACGAATCAGTGCCGAGGGGCCGCATATTAGATAGAAATGGCAAAGTCCTTGTAGACAATGCTTCAAAAATGGCAATTACATATACTCGAAATCGAAAAACAACTCAACAAGAAATGTTAGATACTGCTAAAAAATTATCTGACCTTATTAAAATGGATACAGATAAAATTACTGAACGAGATAAAAAAGATTTCTGGGTACAAATACATCCTGAGAAAGCAAAACGATTAATGAAGAAAGAACAGTCATTGTTAGAGAGTGGTAATATCACTCAAGAACAATATGATAATCAACAAAGAGACAAAATTGGTAAAAAACAATTAGATGAACTTAGTAAAAAAGATTTACAAGTTTTAGCCATTTATCGTGAAATGAACGCAGGATCTACTTTAGATCCACAAACTATAAAAAATGAAGACGTTACAGAAAAGGAATATGCTGCTGTATCCCAGCAACTTTCAAAATTACCTGGGGTAAATACTTCAATGGATTGGGATAGAAAATATCCATATGGAGACTCACTAAGAGGAATTTTTGGTGATGTATCTACTTCAACAGAAGGTATCCCTAAAGAACTAACAGAACAGTATTTATCTAAAGGATATTCAAGAAATGATAGAGTAGGTAAATCATATTTAGAATATCAATATGAAGATGTTCTAAAAGGCACTAAAAAACAAATGAAATATACGACAGATAAATCAGGTAAAGTTATAAACTCAGAGGTCATTAATCCAGGTTCAAGAGGTCATGACTTACAATTAACTATTGATATCGATTTACAGAAGAAAGTTGAATCTTTACTTGAAAAAGAAATTTCAACATTAAGAAGCCAAGGCGCTAAAGATATGGATAATGCACTTATAGTGGTTCAAAATCCTAAGAATGGTGATATATTAGCGATGGCTGGTAAACAAATTAATAAACAAGGTAAGTTAAAAGATTTTGATATTGGTAACTTTACAGCTCAGTATGCAGTAGGCTCCTCAGTTAAAGGTGGAACATTATTAGCTGGCTACCAAAACCATGCAATTAAAGTTGGAGAAACAATGGTTGATGAACCTTTAAAATTCCAAGGAGGTCTTACTAAGCGTTCATACTTTAATAAAAATGGCAGAGTCACAATAAATGATAAAGAAGCCCTAATGCACTCTTCTAACGTATATATGTTTAAAACAGCATTAAAATTAGCTGGAGACCCTTATTTCTCAGGTATGCCACTACCTAATGATATAGCGATAGCTGGACAAAAATTGCGTAAAGGATTAAATCAAGTGGGCTTAGGTGTTAAAACAGGTGTTGATTTACCTAACGAGACCCCCGGACAAATCGAACCATTGACTAATAATCCAGGTAATTACCTAGACTTGTCTATTGGACAATATGACACATATACGCCATTACAACTATCACAATACGTATCAACGATTGCTAATAATGGGTATAGAATTCAACCACATATCGGTCTTGCAATACATGAATCTACAAATAAAGATGATTTAGGTCCATTAAAACGAAAAATTAAAGGAAACGTCTTAAATAAAGTTAACAACTCCGAAAACGAAATTAAAGAAGTACAAGATGGATTTAAAATGGCGTTTAATGAGAAAGACGGTACTGGTTACGCTAGTTTCAAAAATACTGTGGTTCCTTCGGCAGGTAAAACAGGTACAGCAGAGGTATTCCAAAACGGAGAATCTAGAGTTAACTCAACATATATTGGTTATGCCCCTATTAAAGATCCTAAATTATCATTCTCTATTGTTTATACTAACCAACCTGTACCACCGCCTTGGTTAAATGGCGGAGACTTAGGCCGAGATGTTATCAACTATTATTTCAGAGACAGAGACAAAAAAGATGATAAAGATGAATCTCACTCTGACAATAAACAACAAAACGAAAGCACTAATGAAAATAGTAACGCTGATAACAATGATAATTAGATTTGATAATAAATTATTAATAAAATCTTCTTTGCAATTACTTATGTAATTGGTATAATGATAAGGTCGTATTTAGAAAAGGTAAGGAGGAATAATCATGCGCGTAAACGTTACATTAGCTTGTACTGAATGTGGAGATAGAAACTACATCTCAACTAAAAACAAAAGAAACAACCCTGAACGTATTGAAATGAAAAAATACTGTGCACGTGATAATAAACAAACTTTACACCGTGAAACTAAATAATTAGGTTTATCTAAAGTAAACTTAATCTAACTAATCAAGAAACCTCAATTATGAGGTTTCTTTTTTTATAGCTGAGAATACATCTCAACTTAATGACATCATAATTGATTAACGTTATAATATGAGGTGAACAAAGTGGGTGAAAATGTTGAGTAAAAAACATATAAGACGAGCAACAATAGAAAAACTTAAAGGTTTTAATAAAGATAAAAAAAGTATCGCAGATCAATGGTTAGCTAATGAATTATTTAATACACAAGCTTATCAAGATGCTAAATCGATAGGTTTTGTGTTATCAATGCCACATGAGGTCGACACTTATCACTTAATAGAGTCCTCTATAATGAATGATAAGAAAGTCTACGTACCTGAGACAGATTATAAAAATAAGCGTATGTCATTCAAACGCTTATTATCTCTTAATGATATTGAAAAAGATGAAAAAGGAATCTATCATGCTGTTTCAAATACTGAACATACTAATGACATGGATTTATTAGTAGTCCCAGGTGTTGCCTTTGAAGAGAATGGCTATCGTATCGGTTACGGTGGCGGTTACTACGATAAATTTTTAACTCAATTTAAAACTCGAACTGTTAGCTTGCTATATGATTTTCAACTTACTACATTTGATAAAGAATCATTCGATCAACCCGTTGATCAACTAATTATATATAACAATAATGTAGTGGAGGAATAAATGATTATCGATAAACTTTATTGGAAAACCTTATACTACTGGATTAGATTTTTAAATTATGATTTGTTAAGCAGTGAAAAGGAAAATAATGAAATTTGGCTAGTACATAAAAGAAAAAAATCTGTAGTGGTTTTTAGAAGAGATGTTACTACCTCACAAGAAATCAGATTTGATAAGTCTAAAGTTAAAGAGAATTTTAACCAATTAGAACAAACTATAGGTTTTAAACCAAAGTCATTCAATTTTTATTATTTCACTGATAAAGACTTTCTAGAAGAAAAAAATAATGAGAGTCATCCTATAAAAATTCAATTTCACATTATTAGAAATGTTAAAGATATAAAAGCAATTACCCCACATTTTGTACTTTACAAAATGCTTATAAACAACGAGGATAAAAAGACTTATTCTCACTATAAAAGAAAAGTTTTAACCAATAATCCTCTTGATAGACACATGCAAAGATTTACACCGGCTACATATGTCTTAATTATCACAAATGTAATCATATGGTTATGTATGATTTTATATCTTAATCGATTCTCAGATGTTAAATTACTAGAAGTAGGTGGGCTTGTACATTTTAATGTTGTTCATGGTGAATGGTATAGGCTTATTTCTTCGATGTTTTTACATTTTAATTTTGAACACATATTGATGAATATGCTTTCCTTATTCATTTTTGGGAAGATTGTTGAATCTATAGTGGGTTCTTGGAGAATGTTAGTTATATATTTTGTGTCAGGATTATTTGGTAATTTTGTATCCTTATCATTTAATACCTCCACAATTTCAGTAGGAGCGAGTGGGGCAATATTTGGATTAATAGGTTCAATTTTCGCAATAATGTACTTAAGTAAGACTTTTGATAGAAAAGTTATTGGCCAATTACTTATAGCCTTACTAATTTTAATATGTTTATCACTTTTCATGTCTAATATTAATATTATGGCTCACTTAGGTGGATTTATTGGTGGCCTTTTAATTACACTTATAGGATATTACTTTAATGTAAATCGTAATTTGTTTTGGATATTATTAATTGTTTTACTATTGATATTTGTTATATTACAAATCAGAATATTTACTATTAAAGAAGACAATATTTATGACAAACTTATTAAAGATCAAATGCTAGGTGGTCACTACGGAGAAGCGAGAAACGTGGTTAACCAAACATTAAATAAAAATTATGCTGATGATGAAACCTATTATTTGAGCGGTTTAATTACAGCAACTGAAGACTCACAATCTGAGGCTATCGCAGAATGGGAAAGAGGAATAAAAAAATATCCTAATTCTGGTATACTCAATTATGAATTAGCCATCGCAAATCGCTCATTAAGTGATGACAAAAAAGCATTGAAATATGCTAAAAAAGCTGCAAAGAGCGATCCTAGTAATACAAATTATAAAAATTTACAAAAAGAGTTGAGTGAATCAAGTGACTCGAAAGATAAATAACTTTTATGATGTTTTACAGTTACTAAAAAAATATGGTTTCATCATTTACTTTAAAGATCCAGAAGATATGTATGAAATGATGTTACAAGAGGTAAAATCTTTATATAACTTTCAACTATTATCTAAAGATGAATATCTAAAATGTATTTTGATAATTAATCAGAGAAGGAATGAACATAAATGACAAATATTATTTTAGCGGCCGATATTGGCGGAACAACTTGTAAATTGGGAATTTTTGATACTCATCTAGAACAATTACATAAATGGTCAATTCATACAGATACTAGTGATCATACAGGTGAATTATTGCTGAAAAATATTTATGATTCTTTTGTAGAGAAAGTAAAAGAATTTAACTATGATTTTACTAATGTTCAAGGAGTAGGAATTGGGGTGCCCGGACCAGTTAATTTCGAAACTGGAGTAGTGAATGGTGCAGTAAACTTGCATTGGACAGGAAACGTTAATGTTAGAGAAATATTCCAAAAATATGTAGATTGCCCAGTCTATGTTGATAATGATGCAAATGTTGCAGCGTTAGGCGAAAAGCATAAAGGTGCTGGCGAAGGTTCAGATGATGTTGTTGCTATTACATTAGGTACTGGACTAGGTGGCGGCATCATTTCAAATGGAGAAATTGTACATGGTCACAATGGATCAGGAGCTGAAATCGGCCACATGCGTGCAGATTTTGATCAACGTTTTAATTGTAATTGTGGTAAAGCTGGTTGTATAGAAACTGTAGCATCCGCAACTGGGGTAGTTAATTTAGTAAATTTCTATTATCCTAAACTTACTTTTAAATCTTCAATTCTACAATTAATAAAAGATAATAAAGTAACGGCTAAAGCTGTTTTTGATGCTGCTAAAGCTGGTGATCAATTCTGTATTTTTATCACAGAAAAAGTTGCAAATTATATTGGTTATTTATGTAGCATTATAAGTGTTACTAGTAATCCTAAATATATTGTACTAGGTGGTGGCATGTCTACAGCTGGACCAATTCTAATTGAAAATATTAAAACTGAATATCGCAATTTAACATTTACTCCAGCTCAATTTGAAACAGAAATTGTACAAGCACAACTTGGGAATGATGCTGGAATCACAGGTGCCGCAGGATTAATTAAAACATATGTACTAGATAAAGAGGGTGTTAAGTAATGGCAATTGTAGATGTCGTAGTTATTCCAGTAGGAACAGAAGGTCCTAGCGTAAGCAAATATATAGCAGAAATACAAACTAAACTTAATGAATTTAAAGAAGAAGGTAAAATTGATTACCAACTAACACCAATGAACACACTTATCGAAGGTGATCTAAAGGACCTATTCGAAGTCATTCAAGCAATACATGAATTACCTTTCAACAAAGGGTTAGACAGAGTATGTACAAATATTCGAATTGATGATCGTCGCGATAAATCAAGAAAGATGAATGATAAACTCAAATCTGTTCAAAAACATTTAAATAATAGTGGTGAACAATAATGAGAATTTCAAATTTAACTTTAGGTTTAGTGGATACAAACGCATATTTCATTGAAAATGAAGAAAGTGTTATATTAATAGATCCTTCAAGTGAAAGTGATAAAATCATTAAAAAATTAAATCAAATTAATAAGCCATTGAAAGCGATTCTATTAACTCATGCTCACTACGATCACATTGGTGCTTTAGATGACATTATTTCTAAATACGACGTTCCTGTTTATATGCATCAAGAGGAATTTGATTTTTTACAAGATCCAGAAAAAAATGGTGCATCTAAATTTAAACAATATGGTATGCCTCAAGTTATAAGTTATGCTAAACCTTCAAAATTAGAAGAAGGATCAAAAGAGATTGAGGGCTTCAAATTTGACGTATTACACACTCCAGGACATTCTCCAGGTAGTTTAACTTACGTTTTTGATGAATTTGCTGTAGTGGGTGACACTTTATTTAATAATGGCATTGGTAGAACTGATCTTTATAGAGGGGACTACGAAACATTAGTTGATTCTATTAAAGATAAGATATTTGAACTTGAAGGCGATTTACCGTTATTCCCTGGTCACGGTCCATATACTACTGTTGATGATGAACAATTAAACCCTTTTTTAAATGGTTAATTAAATAAAGTAATTATTTCACCTCCTACGTTGATATATGTAGGAGGTGATTTTTTTATGAAAATGTTATTTCAAGAGATAGTTAATTATGCTATAGAGCATGCTGCAAGTGATATACATTTTATTCCTACGGAGCACCATACTTTAATTAAACTAAGAATCAACGATCAACTTATTAATTACGATACACTGGCACATGCTATTTACAAAAAGTTACTTGTTTATATGAAGTTCAAATCAGGCTTAGATGTTTCGACCCAACAGCTAGCCCAAAGTGGAAGATATACTTATAAATTGCAAAATATGTATTACTTAAGAATCTCTACGCTACCTTTATCTTTAGGAAATGAAAGTTGCGTTATAAGAATCGTACCTCAATATTTCCAACAAAGACGTGACTCATATGAATTTAAAGATTTTAAGCACTTAATGAATAAAAAACAAGGATTATTACTTTTTAGTGGTCCAACTGGCTCTGGGAAAAGCACTTTAATGTATCAAATGGTAATGCATGCCCATCAAAATTTAAATTTAAATGTTATTTCAATTGAAGATCCTGTTGAGCAATTATTAGATGGGATAACTCAAATTTCAGTTAATGAAAAGGCCGGGATAAATTATACTAACTCTTTTAAAGCCATACTTAGATGTGACCCTGATGTCATTTTGATTGGAGAAATTCGTGATGCTTATATTGCTAAATGTGTTATACAAGCAAGTCTAAGTGGTCATTTAGTGCTTACAACTTTACATGCTAATGATTGTAAAGGGGCTTTACTTCGTCTACTAGAAATGGGTGTTACAGTGCAAGAATTATGTCAATCTATAAATTTAATATCTAATCAAAGACTTATCACCACACAAACTAATACGCGTGAATTAGTTTGTGAAGTAATGAACCAAAATCAAGTAGAATACTTTTTTGAACACAATCATGAACTACCAAATAGCTTCACTAAGCTGGCTACACATCTAACTAATCTATCTAAGGAAGGGGTAATTTGTGAAGAGGTTGTTAATAAGTATACTTAAACCTAACAGAAAAAAGAATCTTACCGAAGCTCAATCCATTGAACTACTTCAACGACTAAAACATTTATTTGAACATGGATTCACATTGTATGAAAGCTTTCAATTTCTAAATTTACACTTTATATATAGAGATAAAAACATTAGTAAAATAATAATAGAATCTATTCAAGCAGGTGGAACATGTTATGAAGTATTGAAGATGATTGGTTACCCCGAAATTATACTTACTCAAGTAAAATTTGCAGAACAGTATGGAAATTTAGAAATTTCAATGGCAGACGCCATTGAATATATGAGAAGAAACTTGAAGGCTAAAAAGGCATTTCTAAAAACTATTCAATATCCAATAGTGCTGATAAGTATATTTCTAATCATGTTAATCGTGCTAAATATGACTGTTATACCTCAATTTCAACAATTATACGCGACTATGAATGTTCAACTATCTACTTTACAAAATATACTTACCGTTTTCATTACAAAGTTGCCTGCTTTTGTATTATTGCTTACATTTTGTTCAATTGTGATATATATATATAATTTTTTATAAACTCCTAAACAAAATTCCCATAAATAAAAAAATAAAATATATAGTTAAAATCCCCTTTGTCAATTCTTACTATAAAATATTCAGAACTTATCAAATATCTAATGAACTCTCTCTTTTTTATAAAAATGGTATAAGCCTTCAACATATTGTCCATATATATAGAAATGAGCAAAACAATGAATTTTTTAAATATTTAGGTAACTACTTATTAGAAAGTATTGATAAAGGGATGTCACTACCGGCTATATTAAAAAGCTTACAATGCTTTCAACTTGATTTAATCAAATTTATTGAGCAAGGGGAAAAAAGCGGAAAACTAGATATTGAATTAAAATTATATAGCCAAATGTTATTGCATCATTTTGAAGATAAAGTTCTCAAGCAAACTAAATTTATTCAACCAGTCATTTTCTTTATATTAGGTCTATTTATAGTTTCTTTATATCTTGTAATCATGTTACCTATGTTTGAACTAATGCAAACCATCAAATAGGGAGGACTCTTAATGAAAATATTAAAAAAACTAAAAAAATCTAAAGCTTTCACTTTAATTGAAATGTTACTTGTTTTATTAATTATTAGTTTATTACTTATTTTAATTATACCTAATATTGCCAAACAAACAGCACATATCCAATCTACTGGTTGTGATGCTCAAGTAAAAATGGTAAATAGTCAAATTGAAGCATATACATTAAAGCATAATCGTAACCCTAATAATATTGAAGAATTAATTGCTGAAGGTTTTATAAAAGAAGGACAGAAAAATTGTAAATCCGGACAAACTATTAGTATTTCGAATGGTGAGGCTGTTGCGAACTAAACAATATAGTGCATTCACTCTAGTTGAAATGATGTTGGTCTTATTTACCATTAGCGTATTATTAATGACAACTTTATGGTCAAGAAGTTTTATGAATGTACAAATAATTAATGAAGAACATGAAATTAAGCAATTCATTACTAGACTTAATTACTTTAAATCTAAAGCAATTGCATCTCAAAGATCGATAGCCTTAGTTTTTACAAATAATTCAAATGTTATCCAAATTGTAGAAGAAAAAGGGAGCAAATATAAATTTAAAGTCCCTCACGGGAAAATCACTAATATTGCTAGAATTAATACGTTGAATTTCAATAGAGAAGGAAATATTAACCGTTTTGGTTCTCTAACAATTGCAATGAATAAAGCTACCTATAAAATTATTTTACATATTGAAAAAGGACGTATTAGATATGTCAAAATTTAAACTAAGAGCTTCATTATTACTCGATAGTTTATTAGGTTTACTAATCATCGGATTAATCACACTTATTTTGATACCAACACTCTCCACAATGAATAATAACTATAATAATTATTTAAAAACCATAGAAATTAAAAAGTCTATTATTACCAGCTTGAATAAATTTAGTAAGGAACAACTTAAACAAGGAGTTGTAATGGATCAATATGAAATACAACTATATCAAAAGAAAATATGTGGAAAAGATAGAGACTTTAACATTAAAACATGTGTTTCATTTGAAAATTAAAGCCTTTACTTTCGTTGAAATACTCTTCGCATTATCAGTAACCTCATTATGTCTTTCTTTAACACCTAATATTATTAATCTCACTTCTTACTACCTACATTTAGCTAAAAATAATGATGATTTAGACTTTGAATTTTTTTGTAGAGATATTCTTAAAGATGTACAAACTTCCAAGTATTCGCCAAGTAAAGATAATGATTCAACAATCAAAATTAGAAAAAAGGATGAGGAAATTAGATATATCTATAATAATAAAAAAATATATAAAAATATCAATCAGAGAGGTAACATCACTCTATTAAACAATGTAGTTTCTTTCAAAATAATAAAGACGAACAATAATATTTTAAAAATAAAAATAAGGCAAGGAGATACGAACTATTATAAAGAGAAAAACCTCTATTTATAGTCAAAAAGCGTTCATTAGTTTATATTTAGTAGTAATTTTTTCATTTTATTTATCAATTATATCTTTTTATATTACTCAATATGGTTTAAAATTAAAGACATTACATAACTTAGATATTTACTATGATGATGTTATTGCTAAAACATTAAAAAAGAGGTAGATTAGATTGATTAAAAGTAAAGCACCTATTATATTTGTTGGCTTCATGGGTACTGGTAAAACGACGATTGGACGATATCTTTCTGATTTACAAAATTTAAGTTATGTAGACTTAGATGAATATATCGAAAGAAATGAAAACAAATCAATTCCCGATATATTTCAGGAACATGGAGAACAAAAATTCCGTGGTTTAGAATTTAAATATTTAAAAGAGTGTTTGAATACATTCGAAATTATATCTACTGGTGGAGGAATAATCGAAAATAAAGATTCTTTGAAACTACTTAAAAATGAAAAGAATGTTATATGGCTTGATTGTGATATCAATGTTATTTATCGACGTATAGTTAGTGATCCTCATAGACCCAATGCTAAAGATAAATCTCTAGAACAATTAAATACCTTGTATTGTTCAAGGGTTTCAAGATATAATGAAACCGCATTCATGAAGGTGAATAGCGCACTCACTGTTTCTGAAATATATGAAAAGATTTTACAAAATTTATTTTGCGATTGATCAGTATTAGAGAGAATAAAGCTAAAACATATCTACATAATAATTAATTTAAGAATATTGTAAATATTTAGCTTTATCGCCGAAGGTGCAAGTTATTTAACGAAACTCTCAGGCAAAAGGATAATACTGTAACGCGTTCCTGGATGAATTATTTTAACAGGGTAGCTCTATGCTATCCTGTTTTTTATTAAAAATAGGGGGTTTTCTAATGACAACTGAACTTAAAAAGACACCTTTATATCAAAACTACGTTGATAATGGTGCGAAAATAGTTGAATTCGGTGGATGGGCTATGCCTGTTCAATTCACTAGTATTAAAGAAGAACATAACGCTGTGAGATATGAAATTGGTCTTTTTGATGTAAGCCACATGGGAGAGATAGAAATTACTGGTAATGAAGCATTTAACTTTGTTCAGTATATTTTATCAAATGATGCTAACAATCTTACAGATACTAAAGCAATGTATACAGCTTTATGTAATGAAGAAGGTGGTATTATAGATGACTTAGTTACATACAAGTTAGCAGAAAACCACTTTTTATTAATAGTAAATGCGGCAAATACTGATAAAGATTTTAATTGGATTTCTAAGCAAAGTAGCAATTTTGATGTTAATGTGAATAATTCTTCAAATATATATGGTCAACTTGCTATTCAAGGACCAAAAGCTAGACATCTTGTGAATGAACATACTGATGTGGATGTTAGTGACATGAGTATGTTTGAATTTAAACAAGATGTGAAGTTTTTTGATAAAAATATCATTCTTTCACAATCAGGCTATACAGGGGAAGATGGTTTCGAAATCTATTGTAAATCTGAAGACACAGTAGACATTTGGAATCAATTATTAGAATATGACGTTGTTCCTTGTGGTTTAGGTGCTCGTGATACTTTACGCCTTGAGGCAGGTTTACCTCTACATGGTCAAGATTTAACAGAATCTATTACTCCTTATGAAGGAGGTATTGCTTTTGCTGCTAAACCTCTTATTGAAGAAGAATTTATTGGCAAATCTGTTCTTAAAGATCAAAAAGAAAATGGTTCCACTAAAAGAACTGTTGGATTAGAGATAATAGGTAAAGGTATTGCTAGAACAGGTTACGAAGTATTTGATTTAGAAGGTAACCACATTGGAGAGGTAACATCCGGAACTCAATCTCCCTCTTCAGGTAAATCTATCGCACTAGCTATTATAAATAGAGATGCATTCGAAATGGGTAAAGAAGTGCTTATACAAGTTCGTAAGCGCCAAGTTAAAGCAAAAATTGTTAAGAAAAATCAAATTACTAAATAATACGGAGGGGTGTAAATAGTGAGTCATCGTTATATACCTTTAACAGATCAAGATAAACAAGAAATGCTAGATACTATTGGAGCAAAATCAATTTCAGAATTATTTGGTGATGTCCCAGCCGATATTTTATTAGATCGAAATTTAAATATTGCTAAGGGAGAGGCAGAAACTAGTTTAGTAAGAAGACTTAATCTTCTTGCCAATAGAAATATCACAAAAGAAACTCACGCTTCATTTTTAGGTGCTGGTGTATATGATCATTATGCTCCTGCAGTTGTAGATGCCATGATTTCTAGATCAGAATTTTATACTGCGTACACACCTTATCAACCTGAGATTTCTCAAGGTGAGTTACAAGCAATTTTTGAATTTCAAACTTTAATCTGTGAACTAACAGATATGGATGTTGCAAATTCATCTATGTATGATGGTATGACTAGTTTTGCTGAAGCTTGTATTTTAGCTTTCAGTCAGACTAAAAAGAATAAAGTTGTTGTTTCAAAAGGTTTACACTATCAAGCTTTACAAGTTTTACATACTTACGCTAAAACACGTAAAGAGTTTGAAGTAGTTGAAATCGATTTAAATGGAACAATAACTGATTTACAAAAATTAGAACAAGCAATTGATGATGATACTGCCGCAGTTGCAGTACAATATCCAAATTTTTATGGTTCAATTGAAGATCTTGAAAAAATAAATAGTTTTATTGCAGATAAAAAAGCATTATTTATAGTATATGCTAACCCTCTAGCTTTAGGTCTTTTAACACCACCAGGTACTTTTGGAGCGGATATAGTTGTTGGAGATACTCAACCGTTCGGTATACCTACACAATTTGGTGGACCTCATTGCGGCTATTTTGCTACAACTAAAAAGTTAATGCGTAAAGTACCTGGACGTTTAGTAGGTCAAACTCAGGATGATGAAGGCAATCGTGGATTTGTACTAACTTTACAAGCTAGAGAGCAGCATATTAGAAGAGATAAAGCGACTTCAAATATATGTTCTAACCAAGCACTTAATGCACTTGCATCTTCAATTGCTATGTCAGCTCTTGGTAAACAAGGTATATATGATATTGCTGTTCAAAATTTAAAACATGCTAATTATGCTAAACAACTATTTAAACATAAAGGCTTTGAGGTATTAGATGGTAATTCATTTAATGAATTTGTAGTTAAATTTGATGAACCTATTAAAGAAGTAAATTTAAAATTAGCTGACCAAGGTATTATTGGTGGTTTTGATTTAAGTGAAGTTTCTGATGACTTCAACAATCATATGCTAGTTGCCGTAACTGAATTAAGAACTAAAGAAGAAATTGATAATTTTGTTCAGAAAGCTGGTGAATTAAATGGTTAGTAAATCAAGTCCATTAATCTTTGAAAGATCCAAAAAAGGTAGATATGCGTATTCTTTACCTCAAAGTGATATTGAGGACATTACAATTTCCTCTGTATTAGATGACAAATATATTCGTAAAGATAAAGCCGAGTTTCCTGAGGTAGCTGAACTAGATTTAGTTCGACATTACACGGAACTCTCCAATAAAAATTTTGGTGTAGACACTGGTTTTTATCCATTGGGATCATGCACGATGAAATATAATCCTAAAGTTAATGAAAAAGTTGCTAGAATACCTGGATTTAGTGAATCTCATCCATTGCAAGAGGAAGAACACATTCAAGGTTCACTTGAAATTATTTATAGTTTGCAAGAAGAGCTAAAAGAAATTACAGGTATGGATGAAGTAACACTTCAACCAGCAGCAGGCGCGCACGGTGAATGGACAGCTCTCATGATTTTCAAAGCTTATCATGAGAATAATGGACAAGGACATAGAGATGAGGTTATTGTACCTGATTCTGCTCACGGTACAAACCCTGCTTCAGCCTCATTTGCCGGATTTAAATCAGTCACTGTTAAATCTAATGAGCGCGGAGAAGTAGATATTGATGATTTAAGAAGAGTTGTAAATGAGAATACAGCTGCTATCATGCTAACTAATCCAAATACATTAGGTATATTTGAGAAGAATATTATGGAAATTAGAGAAATCGTTCATGAAGCTGGTGGTCTACTTTATTACGATGGCGCAAATTTAAACGCAATAATGGATAAAGTTAGACCTGGAGACATGGGCTTTGATGCAGTTCATCTGAACTTACACAAAACGTTTACTGGACCTCATGGTGGCGGTGGCCCTGGTTCAGGACCAGTAGGTGTGGTAAAAGAGTTATCTAGCTACTTACCTAAGCCGATGGTCATTAAAGATGGCGAGTTCTATAAGTATGATAATAACATTGAAAACTCAATTGGAAGAGTTAAACCATTCTATGGTAACTTTGGTATTTATTTAAGAGCCTATACGTATATTAGAACTATGGGTGCTGAAGGACTTAAAGAAGTTTCAGAGGCTGCTGTGCTGAATGCTAATTATATTAAAGCACGTCTAAAAGACCATTTCGAAATCCCATATGACCAATATTGTAAACATGAGTTTGTTTTGAGCGGAACGAAACAAAAACAATTTGGCGTCCGTACATTAGATATGGCAAAAAGACTTTTAGATTTTGGAGTTCATCCTCCGACTATTTATTTCCCACTTAATGTTGAAGAGGGAATGATGATCGAACCTACAGAAACTGAATCTAAAGAAACATTAGATCATTTTGTAGATTCACTAATACAAATTTCTAATGAAGCGAAAGATAATCCTGATGTAGTGCTTGAAGCACCGCACACAACCATTATAGATAGATTAGACGAAACAACTGCAGCACGTAAGCCAATTCTTAAATTCGAAGATTTAAAACAAGAAAAAACAATTGAACATTAATATTGAAAATTAATTATACTTAAAATAGTAAAGCTCAATGATGTTTAAGCTATAATACATCATTGAGCTTTTTTCTCTTATTAATCTAAATAACTTATTTTTCAAAAGATTATCTTTAAAGCCTAAATATTATTTTTTACTGCAATAATAAATACCCTTAAAAAGTTATAATTCAAATTACAACATTTCAAGGGTGAAAAATACTAGGCGAAACGATATGGTCGTAAAATTATTTCTTAGATTTAATTTTACCTGTCCATTTTTTATATCCGCCTTTAAGCATGTATAAATCTTTATAGCCATTTTTTCTTAATATACGAGCAGCACGATAACTCGCTATTCCATTAGCATCACACAAATAAATTGGTTGGTCTTTTCTTAAACCTTGGTAACGTTGTTTAAAAATTGTGATTGGAATGTTACGCGCACCATTAATATGACCATAATCATAATCCACTTTTTCTCTTACATCTATAACTTGAGCTTTTCTCAAGCCTTTGTGGAATTCATTTTGGTCTAATTCTTTAACAGCTCGTTTATTAAGAATTTGTTGGATGACCATATACGCAATGATAATCACGATGATTCCAATTGCAATGTACAAAGAGATACCCATCTTGCATCCTCCCTAATTAACCGATATTATAATTATAAGACTGTTAGGACAATTTATCAAAATATTTTTTTCGGGTTAGTTTATGTTTAAATCATATAAACTAGATATATACAAATATACTTAATAGTTAAGTCTTTAAACATTTTGTTAGGGGTTTTTTTATGACTGAAACTTGGAACTTTATTAATACAGGAAGTCAAGATCCGTACTATAATATGGCTATGGATGAAGCATTACTTAATTTTGTTTCTAGAGGAGAGATTGATCCTGTTATAAGATTTTATACTTGGAATCCTGCGACACTTTCAATTGGATATTTTCAAAGATTACAAAAAGAGATAGATATTGAAAAGGTTAATGAAAAAGGATTCGGTTTAGTTCGACGTCAAACAGGGGGGAGAGGCGTCTTACATGATAAAGAATTAACTTATAGCGTGATAGTTCCTGAGTCCCACCCAAATATGCCTTCAACGATTACAGAAGCCTATAGAGTAATTTCTCAAGGTTTATTAGAAGGGTTTAAAAATTTAGGGTTTGAGACATACTTTGCCGTTCCTCGTTCAAAGGAAGAGCGAGAAAAGTTAAAACAACCTAGAAGTTCAGTATGTTTTGATGCTCCGAGTTGGTATGAATTAGTCGTTGAAGGTAGAAAGATAGCAGGAAGTGCTCAAACAAGACAAAAAGGCGTCATTTTACAACATGGTTCAATTTTACAAGATATTGATATTGATGAACTATTTGATATGTTTATTTTCAAAAATGATAGACTTAAAGCTAAAATGAAGGAAGCTTTCGTTGAAAAAGCAGTGGCAATTAATGACATTTCTGACACTCATATTACTTTAAGTGAAATGGAAAAAGCCTTTGAAGAAGGGTTCAAGACTGGATTAAATATTGAGTTCAAACCTTTAGAATTATCAGAACAACAGCTTGCTGAGGTAAAAGAACTTGAAGAAAAATATCGTTCTGACGATTGGATGTTTCGTAAATAATATAAAAATAGCATTGAAGTCAAGTTTAATTCGCATACTTCAATGCTATTTTTGTTTAATGCTTTCTATTTTTTCGTTTGTACTTTCGAGCAGCTCTCTTATACTTCCTTTGATCTTCAGTTAAGAAAAAGAAATAATAAATGAGATAAATGATTAAAGCTACTACTGCAAAACTTATTAAAGTCTTAATTATTGAAAAAAGAAATTCATCTAAATTCATTATTAATCCAAAAGCAGCAATAGCCAATATAATATAAAAGATGATATAACGCATCTAAAAACTCCTATTAACTACTAATATTTGAACTTACGGTAGTAAGTTTTTGTTGACCTTTTTTAATTTGTTTAGCGTCTTTTGATTGATAGCCGTTTCTAATTTTATTCATTGCACCTGATAAATCTTTATCAAATTTGCTAATCTCTTTTCTTTTCTGTTTATCTTCTTCAGAATTAGAATCATTGTCAACCGAACTTTTATAAGTTGAAAAAGCTTCATTAATTTTATTCGTAATTTTATCTAACTTATCTTGAATATCTTTTTTACCTTTGTTCTTTGTAACATCTGCCTCTATATTCTTATAATCTCCTATAGCCTCAGCTACTTTATCATAATAATTGGACGATGCTTTTAAATTTTTGATTTTCAATTTGTTAGAGGATGTCTTTTTACTATTTTCTTTATCTTGTTTTAATCCAGCAATTTTTGATTTTTGGTTACTTATATCTTGATTAAGTTGCTGTATATCTAACTTAAGTTGGTGATTATCATCTCGTAATTTAGTAGTCTTATCCTCTAATGGAGCCAAGTTTTGACTTCCACAACCTGCTAACAAACAAGATGCTCCTAGCACTAATATAAATTTTTTCATTGTATTCTCCCTAAACCAAAAACTATTATAATCGTTATTAATTATGCTATCATTTTAATGTATAAAATAAAAATGTACAAACGTTATCATTAGGAGTGATGCAAATGAATAAATTAAAACAAGTTCATGAAATCTTGGAGCATAAACGTTTGGATGCACTTATTGTTCTATCTGATTTTAATCGAAGATATCTTTCAGGATTCACGGGAACAAGTGGCGCTTTGATAATAACCCCTGATAAAAATTATCTTGTAACTGATTTTAGATATATTGAACAAGCGACTAATCAAGCAACTGAATTTGAAATTATTAATCGTCAAAGTGGGTTAATTTCAGAAATAAAACAAATATTAGAAAGTAAAAAGTTAACGAATGTCGGTTTTGAAGGACACTTAATTAGTTATGATACATATGTTGAACTTAATAAAGGTATAATTACTTTGATTAGTATAAGGGATTCTATTGATAAGATAAGAGAAGTGAAAAATAAAGAAGAAATTCAACTTATAAAAAAAGCAGCAGAAATTGTGGATAAAACATATGAATATATTTTATCAATAGCAAAAGTGGGTATGAGTGAAAGAGAAATCAAAGCGCGCCTAGAAAGTAAAATGTTAGAATTAGGTGCCGATGGTCCATCTTTTGATACAATTGTAGCATCAGGTTATAGAGGCGCATTACCTCACGGAGTAGCTAGTGACAAACGCATCGAAAAAGGTGATATGATTACTTTAGATTTTGGAGCGTACTATCGTGGTTATTGTTCCGATATAACGCGTACTTTCGCTATAGGTGAACCTGATCCAAAGATGAAAGAAATATATGAAATCGTGCTACAATCTCAAATTAAGGCAATCGAAGAAATAAAACCTGGTATGACTGTTCAACAAGCTGACGCTTTATCAAGAGATTATATCGAGTCTCATGGTTATGGAAAGGAATTTGGTCATTCTCTTGGACATGGTATAGGTTTAGATATTCATGAAGGACCATTGCTATCTAAGAATAGCGAAGGTGAATTGAAAGTTAATAATTGTGTAACAATTGAACCAGGTATATATGTCGATGGACTTGGTGGTGTTAGAATAGAAGACGATATATTAATCACAGAAAATGGCTGTGATGTCTTTACTAAATGCACAAAAGACCTTATTATTTTAGAGTAAGCGCGTATAATTGAGGAGGAGACTGAATGATTTCAGTAAATGATTTTAAAACAGGCTTAACAATTTCTGTAGATAATGGAATTTGGAAAGTTATTGATTTCCAACACGTTAAACCAGGAAAAGGTTCTGCATTTGTTCGTTCTAAATTAAGAAACTTAAGAACAGGTGCTATCCAAGAAAAAACATTCCGAGCAGGAGAGAAAGTTGAACAGGCGATGATTGAAAACCGTCGCATGCAATATTTATATGCTGATGGAGATAATCATATTTTCATGGATAATGAAACTTTCGATCAAATCGAATTGCCTGGTGATTATTTAAAAGATGAATTAAACTATTTAAAAGCAAATATGGAAGTTCAAGTTCAATCATATGAAGGAGAAATTATTGGAGTTGAATTACCTAAAACAGTTGAATTAGAAGTAACTGAAACTGAACCAGGTATTAAAGGTGATACAGCAACAGGCGCAACAAAATCTGCTACTGTAGAAACTGGATATACTTTAAATGTGCCTTTATTCGTTAATGAAGGAGATATTTTAGTAATTAATACTGGCGACGGAAGTTACATTTCTAGAGGCTAGACAAATTATACTTATTAACTATCCCCCCTTAAAGTGTACATTGAAATTGGTGTGCATTCTTAAGGGGGGTAATATTTTTTGGACTTTTACTTCAATAAAAGTAACATAAAATCAAAATTTATCCACCACTGAACATTTTAATTCATGTAGTAGTTTAATTTAACTTAGAATTATTAATCTGAACCACTATTTACCCAACCTCAGAATCATTTTGATAAGCATTCAAACGTCTTCGCATCATTATCGCTACAAAACTTACTAGAAAATATAATGGCATCTATATTTGAGTATTTTTCTTGATTTAATTAATAATTATTACTAAACCCGTTTGTTGCAATTTTTGTTTTTTAAATTATTAGTTACTAAGCCTGTTATCTATGTTTCATCATATGAACATGCTTGAATTGAGTGAATGACTCAAGTAAAATAGACGGGTAGATGAAAACAAACCTAAGGAGTCAGTACGAAATGAACTTTAAAGAAATAAAAGAATTAATTGAAATTCTTGATCAATCTAATTTAACTGAAATTAACATTGAGGATAACAAAGGTAGCGTTGTTAATCTTAAAAAAGAGAAAGAAACTGAAATCATTACACCTCAAGTAGCTCAACAACCTGCACAACAGATTTCTCAACCACAAGCAGCGCCACAACCTCAATCAACTACTCAATCAGGGGAAGAAACTCAAGAATCTGCTAGTGATAATTACGAAACGATTAATGCGCCAATGGTTGGTACATTCTATAAATCACCTTCGCCAGAGGAAGATGCTTATGTTCAAGTAGGGGATAAAGTTTCAAACGACACAACTGTATGTATTCTTGAAGCAATGAAATTATTTAATGAGATACAAGCTGAAACATCAGGTGAGATCGTGGAAATCTTAGTAGAAGACGGACAAATGGTAGAGTATGGCCAGCCGTTATTTAAGGTGAAATAATGAATAAGATATTAATCGCAAACCGTGGGGAGATAGCTGTTAGAATAATCAGAGCTGCTCACGATTTAGGTATCCAAACAGTAGCTATTTATTCTGAAGGGGACAAAGATGCATTACATACTCAAATTGCTGATGAAGCATATTGCGTCGGTCCAACTTTATCTAAGGACTCTTATTTGAACATACCTAATATATTATCTATTGCGACTTCTACTGGTTGTGACGGAGTACATCCTGGTTATGGATTTTTAGCTGAAAATGGCGACTTTGCAGAATTATGTGAAGCATGTCAACTTAAATTCATTGGTCCAAGTTATGAATCTATTCAAAAAATGGGAATTAAAGACGTAGCTAAAGCAGAAATGATTAAAGCTAATGTACCTGTCGTACCTGGTAGTGAAGGACTTATCCAAAGTATCGATGATGCTAAGAAAGTAGCTAAAAAAATTGGTTATCCTGTAATAATTAAAGCTACTGCAGGTGGTGGCGGAAAAGGTATTCGTGTTGCACGTGACGAGAAAGAGCTTGAAACAGGTATTCGTATGACTCAACAAGAAGCAGAAACTGCCTTTGGTAACGGTGGTTTATACCTAGAGAAGTTTATTGAGAACTTTAGACATATTGAGATTCAAATTGTCGGAGATAGTTATGGTAATGTCATACATTTAGGTGAGCGTGATTGTACGATTCAACGTAGAATGCAAAAATTAGTTGAGGAAGCGCCTTCTCCCATTTTAAGTGAAGAAAAACGTCAAGAAATGGGAAATGCGGCTGTTAGAGCAGCTAAAGCAGTTAACTATGAGAACGCTGGTACGATAGAATTCATTTACGATCTTGATGATGATAATTTCTATTTCATGGAAATGAACACTCGTATTCAAGTAGAACATCCTGTTACTGAAATGGTCACTGGTGTGGATTTAGTTAAATTACAACTTAAAGTAGCTATGGGTGAAGCTTTACCATTCAAACAAGAGGATATTTCAATTAATGGCCATGCTATAGAATTCCGTATAAATGCTGAGAATCCATATAAAGACTTTATGCCTTCACCAGGTAAGATTACTCAATATTTAGCACCAGGTGGTTTTGGAGTGAGAATAGAATCAGCATGTTATACTAACTATACAATCCCTCCATATTATGATTCTATGGTAGCTAAACTTATTGTACATGAACCTACTAGGGATGAAGCCATTATGACTGGTATTCGTTCACTAAGTGAGTATCTTGTATTAGGAATAGATACTACTATTCCGTTCCACCTTAGACTACTAAATAATGAAATCTTTAGAAGTGGTGAATTTAATACAAAATTCTTAGAAAAATACAATATTATGGATGATGATCAATAGGAGGTTATCGGATGGTCAATGTAGCAGATTATTCTCAATCGAATTTAGGTAAAATTGAAATTGCGCCAGAAGTTTTATCTGTTATTGCTAGTATTGCCACGTCAGAAATCGATGGAATCACAGGCCATTTTGCTGAATTAAGCAAGACGAATTTAGAGAAAATTAGTCGAAAAAACCTCTATAGAGATGTAAAAATTGAGGCTAAAGATGATGGTATATACATTGATATTTATTGTGCTTTAAAGCACGGAGTAAATATTTCTAAAACAGCCAATAATATTCAATCTGCAATTTTTAATTCAATAACAACTATGACAGCAATTGAACCAAAACAAATTAACATTCATATTACACAAATTATAGTAGAAAAATAAATAATATAAAGTAGAGGTATTATAGAAGTAGCATTTATTAGAATTCTAATTCAAAATAAAGCGTCACTTATAAATGTAGTACATTCTATGATATTCCTACTGGTTAGACTGATTTGAATTAAAAAAATTAAAAAAATTTTAATTCAGTCATTTTCACCAATATGCTAATTATGGCTGAGACAATGTTTTATGTTTCAGCCTCATTAATTATATAAATACGTTTGAAGGAGTAAAATATGAGTCGTAAAGAATCAAGAATTCAAGCTTTTCAAACTTTATTTCAATTAGAAATGAAAGAATCTGATTTAAGTATCACTGAAGCAATCAACTTTATAAAAGATGATTATCCAGATTTAGACTTTGATTTTATTAACTGGTTAGTTACAGGAGTAAAAGATCATGAAGCTGTATTAGATGAGAAGTTTAAACCATATTTAAAAGATTGGTCAATTGAACGTTTACTAAAATCTGACCGTATTATCTTAAGAATGGCTACATTTGAAATGTTACACAGTGACACTCCTAAAAAAGTTATCATCAATGAAGCTGTTGATCTTACTAAACAATTTAGTGATGATGGTCACTATAAATTTATTAATGGTGTTTTAAGTAATATAAATAATTAAAATGAGTGATATGTATGACTGAATATTTAAGTGTTACTACTTTAACTAAATACATTAAATATAAATTTGATCAAGATCCTCATTTGCAATCTGTTTTAATAAAGGGAGAATTATCAAACTTTAAGAAACATTCAAGTGGACACTTATACTTTAACGTTAAAGATAAAGAGAGTGTGATTAGCGCTATGATGTTTAAAGGTAATGCTTCTAAATTAGGCTTTGAACCTAAAGAAGGTGATGAAGTTCTACTCGAAGCTCGTGTCTCCGTTTATGAAAGAAGGGGCAACTATCAAATTTATGTAAATAAGATGCAACTTGACGGAATTGGAAATTTATATCAAAAGTTAGAAGAACTTAAGAAAAAACTTACAAAAGAAGGTTATTTCGATAGCAGCGTTAAGAAACCTATACCCAAATTCCCCAAAAGAATTGCGGTCCTAACAGCTAGTACTGGTGCTGCAATTAGAGATATTCATTCAACAATTAACAGTCGATATCCTTTAGTTGAACAAATACACATCAGTACATTGGTACAAGGTACGCAAGCAAAACAAGATATTATAGAGAAAATTGAACATGCTGACACACTTGATGTAGACACCATTATAGTTGGGCGTGGTGGTGGTTCTATTGAAGATTTATGGAACTTTAATGAGGAAGAAGTAGTTAAAGCAATATATAGTTGTAATACACCAATTATTTCAGCTGTGGGACACGAAACTGACTTTACTTTAAGTGATTTTGTAGCTGATGTTAGAGCAGCTACTCCTACACAAGCTGCTGTAATCGCAACACCCGACCAATATGAATTAATGCAACAAATTAAACAATATCAATTTTCATTAACTAGGTTTATTAAACAATATGTCGAACAACAGAAGAAACAATTAAGTCATCTAAATTCTTATTATAAATTTAAGCAACCTTCACTATTGTATGATCAACAAATTCAAAAGCGTGATGACCTTGAAAAACAACTTAAGCAATTGATGTCGACATATCTTGAAAAGCATACTCAAAACCTCAAGCTATTGAAACAACATTTCAATTTAAAAACACTCAATAACAACATTTCTCAAGATAAAATGCATGTGTCCCAATATCGTGAACGTATGACTCAAGCAATAACAAATGAATTATCAAAATTACAAACAGATTTAAAAAATAAAATTGAAAATCTAAATAATTTGAGTCCTACTAATACAATGTTACGTGGCTATGCAATTGTAAATAAGGATGATAAAGTAGTTACAAGTACACATGATATTACTGAGAATGATACAATCACTTTAACAATGAAAGATGGCAACGTTGATGCTACTGTAAAGAAAGTAAGGTGTAATGATGAGTAAAGAAAAGCAAAGCTTTGAAGAAATGATGCAAGAACTAGAAAATATCGTTCAAAAATTAGATAATGAAACAGTTTCATTAGAGGAATCACTAGACTTATATCAAAGAGGAATGAAATTATCAACTGCTTGTGATACAACACTAAAAGATGCAGAGAAAAAAGTGAACAAATTAATGCAAGAAGAAGCTGAGGAACAAGAAAATGAAGAAGCTAACAATGAGTAATTTAATCGAAGAAGTTAATAATAATCTTAAGCAGGCAATTCCCGAATCTCATCTAAATACCGATTTAGAAGAGAGCATGATGTACTCACTTCAGGCCGGCGGAAAAAGAATTCGACCTGTATTATTATTACTTACATTAAATATGCTAAATGAAGACTATCATAAAGGACTTCAAAGTGCTTTAGCTTTAGAAATGATTCATACATACTCACTCATTCATGACGATTTACCTGCAATGGATGATGACGATTACCGTCGCGGTAAACTAACTAATCACAAAGTCTATGGTGAATGGAAAGCAATATTAGCTGGAGATGCACTTTTAACAAAGGCATTTGAATTAGTCTCAAATGACGATTTAATTGAAGATAATGTTAAAGTAAAAGTCTTACAACGATTATCTAAAGCAAGCGGACATATCGGTATGGTTGGCGGACAAACATTAGATATGCAAAGCGAAAATCAAACAGTTGATTTAAAAACTTTAGAGTCTATTCATAAAGCAAAGACAGGCGCTCTTCTTACTTTTGCAGTAATGGCTGCTGTAGATATTGCACAAGTAGATCAGAAGACGTCTCACAATCTAAATGAATTCAGCGAACATTTAGGACTTATGTTTCAGATTAAAGACGATTTATTAGATGTTTATGGCGATGAGAAAAAAATAGGTAAAGCGGTAGGTAGTGATGAATTGAATAATAAAAGTACTTATGTTTCCTTATTAGGCAAAGAGGGTGCTGAAGACAAACTGGAATATCATAAGAATCAAGCTTTGGAATGTCTGAATAATATATCTTCACAATATCAAACTTCAGAATTAATAAAAATTGTTGATTTATTTTACAATAGAGATCATTAAATTTAATAAAGATATTTAGATTTTAATTTATAGCCTATAAATGGATGAGTTCTAGTTCATTTATAGGCTAAATTTTAGATTTGTTTTAGCTATTATATTTTCATTTTGAAATCTTAGATACAAATCCTTATTATTTAATATATATTTTGTTTTCCATATACAAAAAATATTCATTCTCTAATTTTTATTCAATTAATTAATTTATCATGTTAAAGTTTGGATTTTTATAATAAATGCCTTTATCATGCCAAAGATAAAAAATAATAATGTTAAATTTAAATAGTGTTTAGTAGTAGTTACGAGTCGCTTGTGTTAAAATCATTGTATAAATATTCGTAACTAGAGGTGTTTATTGTGCCAAAAAAATCAGTTAGACATATAAAAATTAGAGAAATTATTTCGAACGAACAAATAGAGACACAAGATGAATTGGTAAAACGATTAAATGAATATGATTTAAACGTGACACAAGCAACAGTTTCAAGAGATATAAAAGAATTACAATTAATTAAAGTTCCCGCACCTTCAGGTCAATATGTTTATAGTTTACCGAATGATAGAAAATATCATCCTTTAGAAAAATTAGGACGATATTTAATGGATTCTTTTGTAAATATAGAGGGAACTGGAAACTTACTTGTACTTAAAACACTTCCAGGTAACGCACAATCAATTGGAGCGATACTTGATCAAATTGATTGGGATGAAGTACTTGGTACCATTTGTGGCGATGATACATGTCTACTTATTTGTAGAAATGAAGAAGCAAGTGAAGAGATAAAAACTAGAATTTTTAATTTATTATAAGGATGCGATGAATTTATGTTACAAACCTTATCAATAAAACAGTTTGCTATCATTGATAAACTTGAAATACAATTTTCAGATGGATTAACAGTCCTAAGTGGCGAAACAGGCTCAGGTAAATCTATCATCATTGATGCAATTGGACAGCTAATAGGAATGCGCGCTTCTTCTGATTATGTGCGTCATGGCGAGAAAAAAGCTATCATTGAAGGTATATTCGATATAGATGAAAGCAAAGATGCAATATCTATTCTAGAGGATTTATCCATTGATATTGATGAAGACTTTTTATTAGTTAAGAGAGAAATCTTTAGTTCTGGTAAAAGCATTTGTCGTATCAATAATCAAATTGTCACACTTCAAGATTTAAGAAAAGTGATGCAAGAATTATTAGATATTCATGGCCAACATGAAACTCAATCATTACTCAAGCAAAAATATCATCTTCAATTACTCGATGATTATGCAGAAAATCAATATTCTGATTTGCTACAACAATATAAAAATATTTTCAATCAATATAAAGATAAAAGAAAAGAATTAGAAGATTTGGAATCAGCCGATCAAGCATTGCTACAGCGTCTTGATTTGATGAAATTTCAATTCGAAGAACTTACAGAAGCTTCTTTAAAAGAAGATGAAGTAGAACAACTAGAAGTTGATATTAAACGTATTCAGAATTCTGAAAAATTGAGCCTAGCATTGAATAATGCGCATCAAGTACTAACAGATGAGAATGCTATTCCGGATCGATTATACGAATTAAGTAATCATCTTCAATCTATCAATGATATTGTTCCTGAAAAATACGAAAAATTGAAAGAAGATATTGACCAATTCTACTATGTTCTTGAAGACGCAAAACATGATATATATGATGAAATGGCAAACACCGAATTTGATGAACAAGTATTAAATGAACTTGAATCAAGGATGAATCTTTTAAATAACCTAAAACGAAAATATGGAAAAGATGTTCCTGAACTCATTGCTTATCAAAGTAAGTTAGAGAATGAGATTAATAAAATTGAAAACTATGAACAAAGTTCATCACAATTAAGAGAAGAAATTAACCAACTTTATCAAGAAGTAATTGATATAGGTAAAGCATTATCAAAAGAACGGCGACGCGTCGCTAGGGAATTACGTGACCATATTGTTTCTGAAATTCAAAATTTACAAATGAAAGATGCAAATTTAGAAATATCTTTCAAACCTCTTGATGAACCTAACTACGAAGGAATCGAATTTGTAGAATTTTTAATTAGCCCTAATAAAGGAGAGCCTTTAAAAAGCTTGAATAAAATTGCTTCAGGAGGAGAATTATCTCGAATAATGCTTGCATTGAAAAGCATATTTGTTAAATCACGTGGCCAAACAGCAATTCTATTTGATGAAGTGGATTCAGGTGTTTCTGGACAAGCAGCACAGAAAATGGCCGAAAAAATGAGAGACATAGCTCAATTCATACAAGTCATATGTATTTCTCATTTACCTCAAGTTGCTTCAATGAGTGATCATCATCTTCTAATAAGTAAAGCCTCACAAGATGACAGGACAACTACTCAAGTTAAAGAGTTATTAGATGACGATAGAATTAATGAGGTAGCGCGAATGATTTCCGGAGCTAGTGTTACTGATTTAACAAGAGAAAACGCTAAAGAAATGATTGCTCAAAATCACAGAGATTAATCTTTATTCATTTTAGTAGTAGCACATTCAAAATTTTTCTCAAAAAGAGTATAATGAATCGATTCTTAAAAATTTGTCATTAATTTTTAAATTTAATAACTATCCGAATTGATGTAAAATAGGAAAGTATTAATTTATAAGAACATCTTGAATTACATCACCTTTAGTTCAATATGTAATTCAATATTAAAATAAGTAATTTTATTAGAGGACTAAGATGTCTTGATTATATATGTCAGACATATTTAGTCTTCTAAATATTTAAGGAGTAAGACCATGTCAGAAAAACAATATGATTTAGTCGTCCTTGGTGGAGGAACTGCTGGTTATGTAGCTGCTATCAGAGCTTCGCAATTAGGTAAGAAAGTAGCAATAGTTGAAAAATCTTTATTAGGTGGCACATGTTTACATAAAGGGTGTATACCTACTAAATCTTTATTAAAATCTGCTGAAATACATCATACTATTAAAAATGCTAGTACTTTTGGTATTGATGTAAGTAATTTTAATGTTAATTTTGAAAATATTTTAAAACGTAAAAATGATATTGTGAATCAAATGCATACAGGTGTAAACCAGTTAATGCAACACCATCACATAGATATATATAATGGAACTGGTAGAATATTAGGAACATCTATATTTTCACCTCAAAGTGGTACGATTTCAGTGGAATACGAAGATGGTGAGTCTGATTTAATACCAAATCAATTTGTATTAATTGCTACTGGCTCTACACCGAAATCATTACCATTTATTGAATTTGATCATGAACGTATTTTATCAAGTGACGATATCCTTTCAATTGAGTCTTTACCAGAACATTTGGCGATTATAGGTGGTGGTGTCATCGGATTAGAATTTGCTTCACTAATGAATGACCTAGGAACTTCAGTTACTGTTATCGAAGCAAATGACCGTATTTTACCAACTGAAAGTACTCAAATCGCTTCATCATTAAAAAAAGAATTATCTCATAGAGGTGTAACTTTCTACGAGAATATCCAATTAGATGAAAATAGTATTAAAAAAGATGATGATAGTGTTACAATTTATTTTGAAAATAATGCAATTAAAGTAGATAAAGTTTTAATATCTGTTGGTAGAACACCAAATACACAAGATATTGGTCTTAATAATACAAAAATCAAAACAAATAAAGCAGGACATATTATCACTAATGAATATCAACAAACTGAAGATAAGCATATTTATGCTGCAGGAGATTGCATAGGTAAACTTCAGCTTGCTCATGTAGGTTCAAAAGAAGGTTTAGTTGCAGTTGAACACATGTTTGATGGGCGTCCTATACCCGTTAATTATGACCTGGTACCAAAATGTGTTTACACATATCCAGAAATTGCTTCAATTGGTAAAAATATTGAAGAAGCCAAAGCTCAAAACATTAAAGCGCGTGCTTATAAAGTATCATTTAAAGCAATTGGGAAAGCGATGATTGATGATATTGGTGAGCAAAATGGTTTTTGCGAAGTGATTATTAATAAAGAAAATGATGAAATCATTGGTCTTAACATGATTGGACCTCATGTAACTGAATTGATTAATGAAGTTTCATTATTGCAATTTATGAATGGCTCATCTTTAGAACTTGGATTAACTACCCATGCTCATCCATCTTTATCTGAAGTTTTGATGGAATTAGGATTAAAAGTTGAAGGTAGAGCGATTCACGTATAGTAGGAGGTAAAATAATGATTGATTATAAGTCAGCAGGCCTTACTGAAGAAGACCTCAAGATGATGTATAAATGGATGGACTTAGGAAGAAAGGTAGACGAGAGATTATGGCTTCTTAACCGCGCAGGTAAAATTCCTTTCGTTGTAAGTGGTCAAGGACAGGAAGCCACTCAAATTGGTATGGCATACGCTATGGAAGAAGGGGATATTTCTTCTCCATATTATCGTGACTTAGCATTTGTTACATATATGGGAATAACACCCTTAGACACGATGTTATCTGCTTTCGGTAAAAGAGATGATATCAATTCCGGCGGTAAACAGATGCCATCTCACTTTAGTCATAAAGATAAAGGCATCTTATCTCAGAGTTCTCCAGTAGCAACTCAGATTCCGCATTCAGTAGGTGCTGCCCTTGCATTAAAAATGGATAATAAACAAAATATTGCTACCGCAACTGTTGGGGAAGGAAGTTCAAATCAAGGCGACTTCCATGAAGGTCTTAACTTTGCAGGTGTGCACGATTTACCTTTTGTCTGCGTGATTATTAATAATAAATATGCTATATCAGTACCAGATTCATTACAATATGCTGCTGAAAAACTATCTGATCGTGCTTTAGGTTATGGTATGTATGGTGAACAAGTAGATGGAAATGATCCTATTGCTGTTTATAAAGCTATGAAAGAAGCACGAAATCGTGCTTTAAATGGAGAAGGCGCTACTTTAATAGAAGCTGTTACTTCTCGAATGACACCACATTCTTCAGATGACGATGATAAATATCGTACTCAAGAAGAACGTGATAGTCTTAAAGAAGGAGACTGTAATATTAAATTTAAATCCTTCTTACTTGAAAATGAGATTATAGATGAACAATGGCTTTCTGATTTAGAACAAGAACACAAAGAATTAATTAATAAAGCGACGAAGGCCGCTGAAGAGGCTCCATATCCTTCAATCGAAGAAGCATATGCACACGTTTATGATGAAGGAGGCCAAGAAAATGACTAAATTATCCTATTTAGAAGCAATTCGCCAAGCTCATGATTTAGCACTTGAAAAAAATAAAAATACTTTCATCTTAGGTGAAGATGTAGGTAAAAAGGGTGGCGTATTTGGCGTTACACAAGGCTTACAAGAAAAATATGGAAAAGAACGTGTAATTGATACCCCACTTGCAGAGTCAAATATTATAGGAACTGCAATAGGCGCAGCAATGATGGGTAAACGCCCTATCGCAGAAATTCAATTCGCGGATTTCATTCTACCAGCGACTAATCAAATAATAAGTGAAGCTGCTAAGATGAGATACCGTTCTAACAATGATTGGGGCTGTCCTATAACTATTAGAGCACCTTTTGGTGGAGGTGTTCATGGTGGTTTGTATCACTCACAAAGTATTGAAAGCATTTTCGCTTCAACCCCAGGATTAAAAATAGTAATTCCTTCTTCACCTTATGATGCAAAAGGATTATTATTATCATCAATTGAATCTAATGATCCAGTTTTATTCTTTGAACACAAAAAAGCTTATCGATTTTTAAAAGAAGAAGTTCCAGAAGATTACTATACAGTACCTTTAGGCAAAGCAGATGTAAAAAGAGAAGGCGATGATATCACTGTTTTCACTTATGGTTTAATGGTTAATTATTGTTTACAAGCAGCTGATATTTTAGCTGAAGACGGTATTAATGTTGAAGTTGTAGACTTAAGAACGGTATATCCATTAGATAAAGAAACTATTATTGATCGTGCTAAACAAACCGGCAAGGTTTTACTCGTTACAGAAGATAATTTAGAAGGTAGCGTTATGTCAGAGGTTTCGGCAATTATAGCAGAACATTGCTTATTTGAACTAGATGCACCGATTATGCGTTTAGCTGCACCCGACGTTCCATCTATGCCATTTTCACCTGTCTTAGAAAATGAAATAATGATGAGTCCTGAAAAGATACAAGAAAAAATGCGCGAATTAGCGGAATTCTAAGGAGGGTATCAATTGGAAATTAAAATGCCTAAATTAGGTGAAAGTGTTCATGAAGGTTCAATAGAACAATGGTTAGTTGCTGTAGGCGATGAGGTAGGAGAATATGAACCTTTATGTGAAGTAATTACAGATAAAGTTACCGCTGAAGTACCTTCTACAGTTTCAGGTAAAGTTACCGAACTTATAGTTAATGAAGGAGAAACAGTAAGCGTTGATGCAGTAATTTGTAAAATCGATACAGGGGAAGAAAGAGATGATATAGATAGTGAGACAGAAGCAAATCATTCTTATGAAGAACAATCTTCTAGTCATAAAAATGATTTGTCTCAATCTAAAATAAATGAAAATACTAATGATTCATCTTTACAACCTAAAAATAATGGTCGTTTTTCACCTGTTGTCTTCAAATTAGCTTCTGAAAACAACATCGATTTAACTCAAGTAGTGGGTACAGGTTTCAGTGGACGTGTCACTAAAAAAGATATTGAAAAAGTAATTAATAATCCTGAAATGATTGAAAATACAACTAGCAATTCCACTAGTAATCAGAGTCAAAACAACCAATCATCTCAACAAACTTTACAATCTCAAAGTCAATCTGAGTCCGATATAACATACAATCAAGGAAGTACAATTCCTGTTAAAGGGGTTCGTAAAGCAATTGCTCAAAATATGGTGACAAGTGTTACTGAAATTCCTCATGGTTGGATGATGATAGAAGCTGATGCAACGAATTTAGTTAAAACAAGAAATCATCACAAAAACACATTTAAACAAAACGAAGGTTATAATCTGACATTCTTTGCATTCTTTGTAAAAGCTGTAGCTGATGCCTTAAAAGCACATCCTTTACTAAATAGCACATGGCAAGGTGATGAAATAGTTATTCATAAAGATATTAATATTTCAATTGCTGTAGCTGATAAAGATAAATTATATGTGCCGGTCATTAAACATGCTGATGAAAAATCTATCAAGGGTATTGCTAGAGAAATCAATGACTTAGCTACAAAAGCTCGCAATGGCCAACTCACTCAAGCAGATATGGAGGGTGGCACATTTACAGTAAATAATACTGGTTCATTTGGCTCAGTGTCTTCAATGGGAATTATTAACCATCCTCAAGCCGCAATATTACAAGTGGAATCTGTGGTTAAAAAGCCTGTTG
This sequence comes from Staphylococcus sp. TE8, assembly GCF_000692055.1. Taxonomy (NCBI): domain Bacteria; kingdom Bacillati; phylum Bacillota; class Bacilli; order Caryophanales; family Staphylococcaceae; genus Staphylococcus; species Staphylococcus sp. TE8. The sequence continues at coordinate 957,598 of NZ_JMGB01000001.1, read as the reverse complement.
TTATAGATGATATGATTGCAATTAGAAGTATGGTTAATTTATGTATTTCGATCGATCATCGTATCCTTGACGGACTACAAACAGGTCAATTTATGAATCATATTAAAAAACGTATTGAACGATATTCTATTGAGAATACAAATATCTATTAAGATTTCAATCTCACATATCCATATATTACTGTCGACAACTTCATTGATATTGTCGACAGTTTATTTTATTTGAAAATGAGTGAGAATACTTAATCAAGCTTGTTGAACAATATACTTTTAATTAGTAGAATAAAAGAAGTTAAAATTAACAATGAAATGAAAGGTGACCTAATATGGATTTAAATTTCGATTTATATATGAACGGGGTTGTTGAACAAGCACGTAATGAAATTGAAGAAGCAGGTTATGAACAATTAACAACTGCTGATGAAGTAGATAGTGTTTTAAAACAAGATGGCACTTCTTTAGTTATGGTCAATTCAGTTTGTGGTTGTGCTGGTGGTATTGCACGTCCAGCAGCCTCTCACGCATTACACTATGATAAATTACCAGATCGACTAGTCACAGTTTTTGCAGGACAAGATAAAGAAGCAACTCAACAAGCAAGAGATTATTTTGAAGGATATGCACCTTCAAGTCCTTCTTTTGCATTAATTAAAGACGGTAAAATTACTGAAATGATAGAACGTCATCAAATTGAAGGTCATGATGTTATGGATGTAATCAACCAATTACAAGGCTTATTCGAAAAATATTGTGAAGAAAGATAAGAGGCCTAAAACACATGTTAAAGTTAAATCCTTATAAGATTGGATTTAGAACTCTCAAAACTGCAGTAGGAATGACGCTAGGAGTCATAATTTGTAAGTTACTAGGTTTAGATAATTATGCTTCTAGTGCGATTTTAGTCGTATTATGTATCAAGCATACTAAAATGCATTCTGTACAAGCTATTGTTTCACGCCTAGTCTCATGTTTATTAATTTTGTTTTTAGGCTCAGCTATTTTTAGTTTATTAGGTCAACATGCATTAGTTTTAGGTTTAATTGTCCTTTTATTTATTCCTTTAACAGTTGTTCTCAATGCTCAAGAAGGCGTAATAACGAGTTGCGTCATTTTATTACATGTTTTTAATGCTAAAGAAATCAATGGGCACTTGATGATCAATGAAATACTACTTTTAACAGTAGGTTTAGGTATTGCCTTTATTATGAATCTCATGATGCCAAGTTTAGACAAAAATTTAAAACGTTATAAAAATGATATTGAACATCAAATTACAGATATTTTCACTATTTTTAGTCATGCTTGTACAATGCGCAAAGATCAACTAGATATTAAATTCGACGCACTACTATTAAACATCAAGAAAGCAAAGTCCTTAGCTTTTAGGGATGTTAAAAATCATTTTGTCAGAAATGAAAACTCCTACTATCACTACTTTGATATGAGAGAAGAACAAGTAGAGTTATTAAAAAGAATGACGCATCTTATAGAAAGTATTTCTACTGATGACCCTATCCTTGAAAAAATATCTCAATTAATGTCAGAAATAGGCAGCAACGTTAATAGTAACGATTATACAGCATTGCGACTTCACTCTCTTTATGAGATTCGACTATCCTTAGATCAATTACCGTTACCAACTACACATCAAGCATTAAATTCACGAGCAAATGTTATACAGATATTAAATGAATTAGAAGAATACTTAAATATCAAATCACAATTTGGTTCGTTAAAATTGCATAGTGAAATATGAAAAATAAACCGTTACATTAAACTTATTTTGAAAAAAGTTCGATGTAACGGTTTGTTTATTAGTTCATAACTGGTGCCAAGCTTGTAAGTAGTAATGCAAGTACTACGGCTACAAGCATAACAATAATAATGATACGTAAAACTTTATTATTCAATTCTTAATTCCTCCGTATATTTATATAAATCGTTTAACAACGACTTAAATACGTCTATATATCGTAACCTTATATGATTTAATTCTAAAAAGCAATCAATTTATTTTTGATAAACTTGAAAGTCAGTTAAAATATATTTATATACGAAAGGGGACTTGCACTCATGATTAACAAAGAACGTATATTGAATACTTTTCTAGAATTAGTAAAAATTAATTCAGAAACAGGTTATGAAAAAACTATTCAACCTATACTTAAAGAAAAATTTGAAAATCTAGGGCTAATCGTCAAGGAGGATAACGCTTCAGAACAAGAAGGATTAGGCGCTAACAACCTAATATGTACTTTACCTAGTAATTTATCAAACAAACAGATACCAAAGCTTTATTTCACTAGTCATATGGATACAGTAGTACCTGGTGTAAATATACGACCTCAAGTGAAAGACGATGGTTACATTTACTCTGATGGTACAACTATTCTAGGCGCAGATGATAAAGCAGGCTTAGCTGTTATACTCGAAACAATCGAACAGATAAATGAGCATAATTTACCTCATGGACAAATTCAATTTGTCATTACAGTTGGTGAAGAATCAGGTTTATTGGGAGCTAAGGCATTAGATACGCAATTACTAGATGCAGACTTTGGTTATGCCGTTGATGCAAGTAAAGAGGTAGGTACAACTGTTGTCGGTGCCCCTACACAAATGAAGATTTATACTACCATTAAAGGTAAAACGGCCCACGCGAGTACCCCAACTAAAGGTATTAGTGCGATTAATATCGCTGCTAAAGCGATTAGTAGAATGAATTTAGGCCAAATCGATGATTTAACAACTGCAAATATTGGTAAATTCCATGGTGGCTCTGCAACGAATATTGTTGCTGATGAAGTTGTTCTTGAAGCTGAAGCACGATCTCACAATGACCAAAGTATTGAAGTACAAGTTCAACATATGAAAGATACCTTTGAGAGCACTGCTAAAGAATTTGGTGGTGAAGCTCATGTAGAAATAGAAACAAGTTATCCAGGATTTAAGGTGGAAGATCATGAAGACGTGACTAAATATGCAATAGCAAGTGCAGTTGCTTTAGGACTTAAAGGTGATACTTGTATTGCTGGCGGTGGTTCTGATGGAAATATAATGAATAGATATGGAATTCCTTCAGTTATTTTAGGAGTAGGTTATGAAAATATCCACACAACATCTGAACGTATCGCTACTAAAGAATTATGTATGTTAGCAAGTCAAATTTTAAAAATTATAGAACTTGTTAGCGAATAATACAGTCTTTTAGTAATTGTTAATATGCGTTTTATGTTACAATATTATTGAAAATTTTGAACAAGAGAGGTAAGTAATATGACACAACAAATAGGAGTAGTAGGTTTAGCTGTAATGGGTAAAAACCTTGCTTGGAACATTGAATCTCGAGGATATAGTGTTTCAGTATATAACCGCTCAAGACAAAAAACAGATGAAATGATTGAAGAATCACAAGGTAAACAAATTCACCCAACTTACTCTTTAGAAGAATTTGTTAATTCACTCGAAAAGCCCCGTAAAATTTTACTAATGGTCAAAGCTGGACCTGCTACTGATGCAACAATTGATGGCTTATTACCTTTACTAGATGATGATGATATATTAATCGACGGAGGCAACACAAACTATCAAGACACAATCCGTCGTAATAAAGCACTTGCTGAAAGTGGCGTTAATTTCATCGGAATGGGAGTATCTGGTGGAGAAGTAGGTGCATTAACTGGACCTTCATTAATGCCAGGTGGCCAAGAAGACGCATATAATAAAGTAAGTGATATTCTTGATGCAATCGCTGCAAAAGCTAAAGATGGTGCATCATGTGTGACTTATATTGGGCCAAATGGCGCAGGACATTACGTCAAAATGGTTCATAATGGAATTGAATATGCTGACATGCAACTTATCGCAGAGAGCTACGCGATGATGAAAGACTTATTAGGAATGTCTCATGAAGAAATTTCTAATACCTTTAAAGAATGGAATGCTGGTGAATTAGAAAGTTATCTAATCGAAATCACTGGTGATATTTTCACAAAATTAGACGATGATAAGGAAGCACTAGTTGAAAAAATTCTTGATACTGCAGGGCAAAAAGGTACTGGTAAGTGGACTTCAATCAATGCACTTGAATTAGGTATACCGTTGACAATTATTACAGAATCAGTATTTGCACGTTTTATTTCATCAATTAAACAAGAACGTGTTAATGCTTCTAAAACATTGAATGGTCCTACAGCTTCTTTTGAAGGTAATAAAGAAGAATTCTTAGAAAAGATTCGCAAAGCATTATATATGAGTAAAATTTGTTCATATGCACAAGGTTTTGCTCAAATGCGTAAAGCAAGTGAAGATCATGAATGGAATTTAAAACTGGGCGAATTAGCTATGATATGGAGAGAGGGTTGTATCATTCGTGCTCAATTCTTACAAAAAATTAAAGACGCTTATGATAATAACTCAGAATTACAAAACTTATTACTAGATCCTTACTTCAAAAATATTGTAACTGAATATCAAGATGCACTACGTGATGTTGTTGCAACAGGTGTTCAAAATGGCGTTCCTACACCTGGTTTCTCAGCAAGTATTAACTACTACGATAGTTATCGTTCAGAAGACTTACCTGCAAATTTAATTCAAGCTCAACGTGACTACTTCGGTGCACATACTTATGAACGTAAAGATCGTGAAGGTGTATTCCACACACAATGGGTTGAAGAATAATTATCAATATTGAATAAATAAAGATACTAGCCTCACTCAAAACTTTAATTTTAAGGAGTGAGGCTCTATTTACAATATCTATGCAAGCGCTTGCATAAATGCACACAAAGAATTATAAAATTGTTAAACTACAAATGTATATTAAGAGAGTATCAATTTAACACACTTTATAGAGTGACAAACGACAATAACGAATGAGGAGTGAACCAAATGAACAGAAAATGGTGGAAAGAAGCAGTAGCTTACCAAGTTTATCCTAGGAGTTTCAATGATAGTAACAATGATGGTATCGGTGATTTGCCTGGTGTTATCGAAAAATTAGATTACCTTAAAGATTTAGGTATCGACGTGATTTGGTTAAGCCCGATGTATCAATCTCCTAATGATGATAATGGTTATGATATTAGCGACTATAGAGCTATCATGGACGAATTTGGCACCATGGAAGATTTTGATCGTTTACTTAAAGAAGTCCATCATAAAGGTATGAGATTAATCTTAGATTTAGTTGTAAATCATACATCAGATGAACATCCGTGGTTTATAGAGTCTAAATCAAGTACGGATAACCCTAAAAGAGAGTGGTACATTTGGAAAGATCCTAAAGAGGATGGTTCTGAGCCTAACAATTGGGAGAGTATCTTCAATGGATCAGCTTGGGAATATGATGAATTAACACACCAATACTATTTCCACTTATTTAGTAAAAAACAACCCGACTTGAATTGGGATAATCCAGAAGTACGCAATGCTGTATTTGAAATGATGAACTGGTGGTTTGATAAAGGTATTGATGGCTTTAGAGTTGATGCAATCACTCATATCAAAAAGACACTTGAAGCTGGAGATTTACCTTTGCCAAAGGGAAAATCATATGCGCCAGCCTTTGATGTTGATATGAATCAACCTGGTATCCAACCATGGCTTCAAGAAATGAAGGACAAATCACTAAGTCAATACGATATTATGACAGTAGGTGAAGCTAATGGTGTAAACCCTGATAACGCTAAAGAATGGGTTGGCGAAGAAGAAGGCAAATTTAATATGATTTTTCAATTCGAACACTTAGGTTTATGGAGTACAGGAGATTCAAAATTTGATGTAAAATCTTACAAAACTATTTTAAATCGTTGGCAAAAAAGCTTAGAAGATGTTGGTTGGAATGCATTATTTATCGAAAACCATGACCAACCACGTCGTGTATCAACATGGGGAGATGACAAACAGTATTGGTACGAATCTGCTACTAGTCATGCTGTAACATACTTTTTACAACAAGGCACACCATTTATATATCAAGGGCAAGAAATAGGTATGACTAATTATCCATTTGATAGTATAGAAACCTTCAATGACGTTGCAGTAAAAAACGAATACAACATCGTTAAAGCTCAGGGTGGCGATGTTAATGCGCTTTTAAATAAATATAAAATGGAAAATCGTGATAATTCAAGAACACCTATGCAATGGGATCAATCAACGAACGGAGGTTTTACCAATGGCACACCGTGGTTCCCGGTCAATCCTAACTATAAAACAATCAATGTTGAACAACAAATCCATGATCCTCAATCAATACTACAATTCTATAAAGATTTAATTCAATTAAAAAAATCTGATGAAATATACACATATGGACAGTTTAATTTAGTGGATGAAGACAATCCTAATCTCTTTGCATATACTCGTACATTGAATAGCAAGAAGGTACTTGTAGTAGGAAATCTTACTGATCAAGTTTCAAAACTCAATGTCCCTTATCTCATTGAAAATGAACAGCAAGTCATGCTTCACAACTATAGTAGCCATGTTATAGACTTTGACAAAATACAGCCATATGAAGCGTTTGTCATTAAAGTCTAAACACCACGTGAGAAGACGAATAACAACAGTCTTCCACATAAAGAAAAGGTAAAGTGATGTATTATTCAAAGTTTACATCACTTTACCTTTTGTCATTTTCAAATTTAATCTAGTTCATCAAAATCGTAAGCTTCTTGTTTAATAGGCAACCATAATTGTATTTTAGTGAATGGGTCGTCAAATGAAATATCGAATGGATAAACCTCAACATACAAACTATTTCGTTCATAAGGTAACGTGAGTTGTAAGCTCGATTCAATATAGTACCACGCTTCATTCGTAGCGTAATCAATTTCGCCTTGTAAATTAAATGTCGCATAGTGCCGTCCTGGTAAGAATCTACTTTCTAAGTGAGCTGGATAACGTTCGCTAGGAACACCAACGAAAAGTTCTAAACCTTGGTCAAGCGGACAACTAACGACAAATAATTCATATGGACTCACATCATTATATCGTCTAAGTTCTTTAATAAGGCCCTCAACCAATAAATCCTCTAAAAAATCAGGGACATTAAAAGGATTAGATAAGTCCTTAGTAGGGATGAACCTAGAGTATCCAACAAGTGAAATATCCTCTGTTTCTTGAAGCCTGTATGTATACGGAGCTCTTTCTGTCGTTGACAATTTTATATATAATCTTTCTTGAAATTTAAGTTCATCTTTTTTTGTTGAGGCTTGGATAGGTGAAATGCCATGAAAATCACTAAAGTCATTAGCAAATTCATTAGAATTAGCATATCTATACTTTTTAGCTACATCCATTAAACGACTTGCGCCGTGCATGACGTCTGTTGCTGCAATCGTCATTCTACGAGCGCGAGCATATTGTTCTGGCGATTGACCAACAATCATTTTGAATGATTGTTCCAAATGATATGGCGAAAGACCAACGTAATCACTGAGTTCTTGCAAATTAAAAGGCTCTAATAGACGATCTTCAATGTATACGATTGCCTGTTGTATTTGCTTGATAACGTCCAAAACTTTCACTCCAATTACTTTGAATCATAATCATTATTGTACATTATTTTGGCCTAAGATACATCTGAAAGCCCTAGTATTTTAAAATTAAAATCAAAAAAGTGAACAATAACGGACTTGAAGTATAGCTTGCTAGGTATTCATTAGATAAGAACACCTTATATGCAATACTATAAATAAGTTCGCTATCATTCACTTAAATTTAAATTATTTTCTAAACAATCATTAAAAATCTATTACGTTATCACAGTAAATTAATGAATATCGTCCCACCAGTGATTTCCATCACGACTTAATAATAAATCACTTTCAAGAGGGCCATTAGTACCCGCTTCATAGTTAGGGAAGCATGGTTCAACCATAGTCCACTCATCTTGAATAGCGTCTACAAATTTCCAAGTTGATTTCAATTCTTCCCAATGCGTAAAGTTAGTAGCATCACCTTTAAGACAATCAAATAACAAGTTCTCATATGCATCAACCGTATTCATTTTATCTTGTGCACTCATAGCATAAGATAATTGAACTGGTTCAGTATCGATGCCTTGAATATTTTTCTTAGCGTTTAAATGTAACGAAACGCCTTCATTAGGTTGAATATTAATGACTAGTAAATTGGAATCTAATAATTTATCTGTTTCATAATACAAGTTCATAGGAACCTCTTTAAATTCAACAACAACTTGAATCGATTTCGATTTCATGCGTTTACCAGTTCTAATGTAGAAAGGGACACCAGCCCATCTAAAGTTATCAATTGTTAATTTTCCTGATACAAATGTAGGTGTATTAGAATCCTCGGCCACACGATCTTCTTCACGATAAGACTTAACTTCTTTACCTTCTATAGTTCCTTTACCATATTGACCTCGTACGAAGTTCTTTCTAACTTCTTCAGGTTTAAATTGACGTAATGATTTAAGAACTTTAACTTTTTCAGCACGAATATCTTCACTGTTCAAGCTAATAGGTGCTTCCATCGCTAATAAGGCAACCATTTGTAGCATGTGATTTTGCACCATATCTTTTAAAGCACCGCTTGATTCATAATAACCACCACGATCTTCAACACCTAAAATTTCTGAAGACGTTACTTGAATATTAGAAATGTATTTGTTGTTCCATAGGGGTTCGAACATGGCATTCGCAAAGCGTAGTACTTCAATATTTTGCACCATATCTTTACCTAAATAATGATCAATACGATAAATTTCTTCTTCTTTAAATGAACGTCTAATTTGGTTATTCAATGATTCCGCTGATTTTAAATCACTACCAAATGGTTTCTCAATCACTAATCGTTTAAAACCTTTTGTATTAGTAAGGCCAGATGATTTTAAGAAATCAGAGATAACTCCAAAGAATTGAGGTGCCATCGCTAAATAGAATAAACGATTACCTTGTAAACCTAATTCTTTATCCAATTGATTGCTAAATTGTAGTAAGGATTCATAACTTCTTTCATCACTTACATCCGTCTTATGATAGAAGACATGATTCATAAATTCATCAATTCTATTCGTGTCTTTAACATGTTTCTGAATTGATGATTTAACTTGATCACGAAACTCCTCATTTGAATAATCACGACGACCTATACCAATGATAGCAATATGCTCATCTAAATTATCTTGTTGGAACAAATGAAATATAGAAGGGAATAGCTTTCTGTGACTAAGGTCACCAGTGGCACCGAATATTGTTATTAAACAAGGGATGTGTTTACTTTTAGTACTCAAGATCAAAACCTCAATTCTTAAATAGATATATGATGAATATCAATTGACTCACCGATTTATATTAGTATCAATGCTTTCATTTTTAATAAATATATCATTATACTAGATTATTATATTATATGATAATCATTACTTATGGTCATCAAATATGCTTGAAATTAAGCACAATTTATTTTTTCGAAAATGATTATTCCAATAGCACTAACACTATGAAGTACATTGTTTTAATGTTAACAAAATCATATCATGATTATATCCTATTTAACCATATATCTTTACCATACAAATACATATAAGTGATTAGCAAGTATAAGGATTAAACACAATGTATTGATTATATTTTATTTCTTCATATAGAAAATATGATGACATATGATAGAATATATGAAAGAAGAGGAGGATCATGCATGGAAGTTACATTTTTCGGTACGAGTGCAGGGTTACCGACTAAAGAGAGAAACACACAATCCATCGCTTTAAATTTAGAACCATATTCAAATTCAGTATGGTTATTTGACGTTGGAGAGGGAACGCAACACCAAATCCTACATCATTCAATAAAGTTAGGAAAAGTTGATCACATCTTTATTACTCATATGCATGGCGATCATATATTTGGTCTTCCTGGATTACTTACAAGTCGCTCTTTCCAAGGTGGAGAGAATAAACCTTTAACTCTAATTGGTCCTAAAGGAATTCAAAATTATATTGAAACGTCTTTAAAGTTATCGGAATCACATCTTAATTACCCAATTACATATATCGAAATTAATCAACAATTTACATATCATCATGAGGGTTTTACGGTACAAGCAGAAGTGTTAAATCATGGTATTACATCTTATGGCTATCGTATAGAAGCACCAACCACACCAGGAACAATTAATGTTGAAGCTCTAAAAGCCATTGGGTTAGAACCTGGTCCAAAATATCAAGAAGTAAAAATACAAGATACATTTGAACATAATGGTTTGATATACCAATCTGATGACTTTAAAGGAGAAGCGAAACCTGGCCCAATCATTGCTATATTTGGAGATACGAAACCTTGTGATAATGAATATGTATTAGCTAAAAATGCAGATGTCATGGTACACGAAGCTACTTATATAGAAGGGGAAAAGACACTTGCCAACAATTATCATCACAGCCACATAGATGATGTTTTTCAATTGATTAAGAACGCTAATGTTGGTAAAAGTCTTATTACTCATATTAGCAATCGATACAACTTAGAAGATGTAGAATCTATTTATAAAGAAATTAACAATCAATCTCAGATTCCACAATTTTATTTCGTTAAAGATTTCGAGACATATAAAATATAAAAAACGCTTTTTTCCTTACCCTTCAAGCCGGGAAAGGGAAAAAGCGTTTTAGCTTATTTATTCAGATTCTTTATTTGATAATTCTACACTACGATTAACAGCAGAACTTAAACAGTCTTCAAACATTGATACAATATCATATTGAGATAGGGCATCTAAGCCTGCTTGAGTAGTTCCACCTTTAGAAGTAATATTCTTTCTTAATTGTTCCATACTTAAATCAGAGCGTTCTATCATCTTGCTTGTCCCGATAATTAAATTACGAATAGATTCTTCTACTTGATCTCTTTCTAATCCTAGTTCAGTACCTGCCTTAACATACTGCTCAAATACATGATATAAAAATGCAGGACCACTACCTGTAATCGCAGTCACTTGATGTAAATGATCTTCAGAAACCTCTATAACCGATCCAAATGCGTTAATTAATTCATTAACTTCATCTTTAGATTTAGGTCCAAAATTATTTGAAAAGCTAATTCCTGTTACAGAATGTCCCACTTGCGCATTAGTATTTGGCATAATACGTGCTAATGGGTTATTCGTATCTAATTGCTGTCTAATATAATCAATCGATAGGCCAGCCATAATAGAAATAAAGCGATTATCATCAGTAATATCATCTTTAATTCTTTCTGCTAATGCTTCAAAATCATGTGGCTTCGTTCCAAGAAAAACGTAGTCAGCATTTTTCAATAATTCTTTATCGTCATAACTATAATTAACTCCCAATCTTTCCGCGAAATCTTTCAGAGCTTGTTCATTTGATTTATTTGTTAAATAAATGTCATTGGGATCTAAATTATTAGAATTAATAATTCCTGTAAAAATAGCTTGTGCCATATTACCTGCACCATAGAATACAAGTTTCATTTTAACCACATCACCTTCATCTCTTTTGATTAATCATTTATATTGCCTTAAGATTATAAATACATAGTAACACATATCTATAAGAAGTAATATAACTCGTATAAACGCATGATATTGCTTCATTTTCCTTATAAAATGCATTGTTAGTACAAAAAGGATGTTAAATATGATAGGACAACATTATATCGTGACAGGAGGAACAAGTGGTCTTGGATTATCCCTCGTTCACCAACTTCTTAAAAGAGGCGCTCATGTCACTGTTTTAGCTAGAAACATTTCTAAATTTAATCAAATTGATTTCAGAAGTCATTCTAAAAATATAAATGTCATTCAATGTGACTTACAACAACGAGAAGATATTTACCAACTCTCAGAAAAAATAAAAGCGCCAGTCAATGGTTTCATATACAGTTCAGGTTTAGGTTATTTTAAATCCATTAATAACCATACTTTAGACGAAGTCATTGAAACATATGACGTTAATCTCGTAAGTTTTAATTTAATGTACCAAATTCTACGACCAAAGTTAGTAAAACATGCACATATTATCGGCATTTCAAGTCAAGCGGCCTTTGTTACGCAAGCTAACGCGGCACACTATGGCGCTTCAAAAGCTGCATTGACTGCCGTTCTTAACGCATTAAGATTAGAAGAACCTGAATTTCATATTATGGCAGTACATCCTGGACCTATCGATACACCATTTCATAAAAAGGCAGACCCGTCACTTGCTTTTTTTAATAAATATAAACTTATAATGATTGATGCTGAGCAACTTGCCGAGCGCATCATTTTAGGAATTTTAAAGAATAAAAAAGAAATCAATCAACCTGGTTGGATGCATAATATTTTAAAATTATATCAACTTGCACCTAGAACACTGGAAAAATGTTTACCGAATTTATTTAAAAACAAAGAATAGTAATTAATTATGAAGCAGGCTTGCTATAAGTCCTTTTAAAAGGGTGGTCTAAAAATGATATGTAGCATCGATGGTATTATTAATAAAGCAATCGCTAATTCTAAACGACTACCAATTAATAAGATTTTTACTTTAGAATATTTAGTTGGTACTGAATTTTATAACACGCTCAGTGATGCTGAAATTGAATATATTGAGGCAAAATTTTATCAACTTGTAATTCAACATCAGATTCTTGGAATAGAAGTGAATGCGAAGACGACTCAAAAGAACCATGTTTACATCAAACAATTTTAATCACCGAAACTTATTTTGAGATGGGTGGCTTTTTATTAAGAACATGTTTATTGGTTTCAAGAAATCTATAATGAGACTACTCATACTACTTTCGCTTCAGAGTAAACAAAAATAAGCTTTAAGACCATTTCAAGTATGTTGAAATCATCTTAAAGCTTTTATATTTTAAACTCTCTTATACATTATTTTAGATGTTGAGTATATTCTAAATTCTTCACACGTTCACGCGCAGATTTAATTTGATCTAAACTTACATCCTTATAATAGTTACGCACATTTTCTTCTATTTGTTCTACACTACTTGCGCCGACGATGATTGAACCAAGAGCATCATGAGAAGTTAAATATTTAAATGAAAGGGCACTTAAATTACTTTCAATTTCTTTAACTGATGCAATGGTTTCACCTAACTCATCACGAGTATATTCAAAAATACCATCTTCAAACTTTTTATCTAATGCATCGACACTATTAGAGGTTAATAATCCCTTAAACACTGGTCCACGCGCTAACACTTTAACTTGTTGCTCATGAATAGTATCTAAAAGACTTTCAGGTCTATTATCTATTAAATTAAATTGAGACATTAAAGTTTCGATTTGACTATGTTTTAAATAGTAATCAATAACGTTTGGACGGATGGATGAAATACCATAAGCTCTAATAATACCTTCTTGTTTTAATTCATCAAAAGCACCGATAGTTTCATCTAGTGGATCATCAATTGTTCCACCATGCAATTGATATAAATCTAAATGGTCTAGTCCTAAACGTTTTAAAGATCCTTTCACACCTTCTTTAATGTGTTTTTTAGAGGGATCCCATGTTACGTTTCCATCGTCAGTTAGTCGATTGCCGACTTTCGTACCGATTACGATGTCATCACGATTTTGATATTTCTTTAAAGCTTTTCCTACAATTTCCTCATTAATTCCTTGATCATACATATCTGCAGTATCAAAATATGTAATACCCTGTTCGATTGCACTTTCAATGATAGGTTGCGCTTTATTAAAATCTGTACCTAAACTCATGCACCCCAAACCAAGTTCAGAAATTTCGATGCCACTTTTTAAAATATTTTTTTGCATGTCCATTCTCCTTTCGATACACTTTAACTGACGCATTCAGTTTATCAATTTATAAATATAAATAAAAGGGACGTGTTTACATATGAGATTAAACGAAAAAACGATTGACCGCACAGTCATTTACAATGGAAAAATTATTGACCTAGAACTACATGATGTTGAATTACCCGACGGCAGTACATCTAAACGTGAATTAGTTTATCATAATGGTGCCGTAGCAGTGTGTGCAGTAACACCTGAAGACGAAGTCCTATTAGTTAAACAATTTAGAAAGCCAGCTGAAAAACCTTTGCTTGAAATACCAGCAGGCAAACTTGAAAAAGGTGAAGAGCGTGAAGAAGCTGCGAAACGTGAATTACAAGAGGAGACAGGATATATTGCTTCAAATCTAGAATTTGTAACAGATATGTATGGATCTCCAGGTTTTTCAAGTGAGAAATTATCAATTTATTTTACAGATCAGTTGTCTGAAGGTGAAATGAATTTAGATGATGACGAATTTGTAGAACTACATAAGGTATCTATTGAGAATGTAAAATCTATGTTAGAAAATAAGGAACTCGAGGATGCTAAAACAATTATCGCTCTACAGCACCTATTATTAAATTATAATCATTCTAAATAACTAGCGTAAACTCTTGCTTTTTATTGAGAATATTGATATTTTATTTAGTGAATCATAGATTAAATTAAAATGATTATAATTCTTAGTAGAGGAGTGAGGCTTCCGTGGAAGAACGTCTCAATCGCGTGAAGCAACAATTACAACAATCATCTTATAAATTAACTCCACAACGAGAGGCTACAGTTAGAGTTTTAATAGAGAATGAAAAAGATCATCTTAGTGCTGAAGATGTGTATTTAAAAGTGAAAGATAAAGCGCCTGAAATTGGTTTAGCTACGGTATACAGAACCTTAGAGTTGTTAGCTGAACTCAAAGTCGTTGATAAAATAAACTTTGGTGACGGAGTAGCTCGTTTCGATTTACGTAAAGAAGGGGCTAAACATTTCCATCATCATCTTGTATGCATGGAATGTGGTAAGGTAGATGAAATTGATGAAGATTTACTACCTGAAGTTGAAAATCGTGTTGAAAATGAATTTAACTTTAAAATACTTGACCATCGTTTAACTTTCCATGGCGTTTGTTCTGATTGCCAAGCGAAAGGTAAAGGCTAATTTGGGGTTTATTTTCACAAATATACTTAAAAATTCTAACGCAATCTAATAAGTTTAAAGAAGCCACCGCTTCAATAGAGGTGCTTATATGAATACAATCATTGAAGAATATTTGAATTTTATTCAAATCGAGAAGGGTTTGAGTAGTAATACCATTGGCGCTTATCGTAGGGATCTAAAAAAATATGAAGAATATCTTGAAGAAAGAAAAATTTCCCATATTGATTTCGTGGATCGTCAAGTGATTCAAGAGTGCCTAGGTCATTTAATAGATTTGGGTCAATCCTCAAAATCACTTGCACGTTTTATATCTACAATTAGAAGCTTTCATCAGTTCGCATTAAGAGAAAGATATGCAGCGAAAGATCCGACAGTGTTAATTGAAACGCCAAAATACGAAAAGAAACTACCTGACGTATTAGAGGTTCAGGAAGTTTTGGATTTATTAGAAACACCAGATTTGAGTAAGAATAATGGTTATCGTGATCGGACGATGTTAGAGCTTTTATATGCTACAGGTATGCGCGTTTCTGAAATTATTCAATTAGAAGTCGAAGATGTCAATTTAATGATGGGGTTTGTCAGAGTTTTTGGTAAAGGAAATAAAGAACGTATTGTTCCTTTAGGTGATGCTGTTATTGAGTATTTAACTACATACATTGAAACAGTTCGCCCTCAATTATTAAAACAAACTGTCACACATGTATTATTTCTTAATATGCATGGCAAACCTTTATCACGACAAGGTATATGGAAGATGATTAAACAGAATGGTATTAAAGCGAACATTAATAAGACATTAACACCTCACACGTTAAGACATTCCTTTGCTACACATCTACTTGAAAATGGCGCTGATTTAAGGGCTGTCCAGGAAATGTTAGGCCATTCTGATATATCTACGACACAATTATATACACATGTATCAAAATCTCAAATTCGAAAAATGTATAATCAATTTCATCCTAGAGCTTAATTGTAATTTAAAAGACCAATAAACGTAGTGATTTAATGTAGCTATCATACGTTTATTGGTCTTTTAATGTATTATAAGGACGTTGAGTATGTGAACGACGTAATTGTCTTGCTTCTTCACGGGCTTGTATAACTTCTGTTCGATCACGTTTTATATGATGATGAACAATGTAAGGCTCTGATATTACAAATTGAGTAAAACTGTAATCTTGATATACACGTTTAATAACTTTCTCAAATGATGTGTGTATAGGTAGTTTGACAGGTACAAATGCATGATGATCTTTAATAGAATTTATTTGATGTAAAATCATGCTTTGATACTCATCTATATTTAAATGTAATTGAGTTTTATCTTTTGCTTGTTTAATAACAGACAGTGACTTTTTATATGATTTTAAAGCACCTTTAATATTATCACGTCGGTAATGATAACAAGCTGTGGCAAATAGTATTAAACTCACTACCGCGTCACTTTTAGAGAAAGAGGGATTTAATTTCCAAGCTTCTTCTAAAATATCATGACATAAAAAATAATGTTGATGCTTATGAAATTGATAATAGAAATGAATTAACGCGTCATCCATGGCAATCCACCCAAAATTTAAAAGTTATATGTATTCATGCTATAATATTTGTGTGAAATATGCACTAAAGATGCAACACGAGATTGAGGTAGATAGGATGTATGAAGTAAAACTAGATGCGTTTAACGGACCATTAGACTTGTTATTGCATTTAATACAGAAATTTGAAATAGATATTTATGATATTCCCATGAAAGCTTTAACTGAGCAATATATGCAATATGTTCATGCGATGAATCAACTTGAAATTAATATCGCTAGTGAATATTTAGTCATGGCTTCTGAACTTTTAATGATTAAAAGTAAATTATTGCTACCTCAAACGAGTGTAGAAGATGACATTGAAGAAGATCCCCGTGAAGATTTAGTAGGGCGTTTAATCGAATATCAAAACTATAAAGAATATACTGAAATACTTAATGATATGAAAGATCAACGAGAACTTTATTATACGAAGTATCCTACTGATTTATCGCATTTGGAAACTGATGAATCATGGGATCCAAATCAGACTATAGATTTAACAGAACTCATCGTAGCTTATCAAAGAGTTAAAAATAGAGTAGAACTCAATACTCCTAAATCTGTAGAAATTAAAAAAGAGACATTTACAATACAACAAGCAACCGAACAAGTTACAAATCGTCTAAAAGAGCACGAATCATTTAATTTCTTTAGTTTATTTACTTTCCACGAACCAGTAGAACAAGTAGTAACACATTTTCTAGCTATATTAGAAATGTCTAAATCTGGTATCGTCAATATTAATCAAAACAATCAATTTGAGGACATCGATATTATTAGAGGAGTGAATTACAACATTGGATAACCAAGGAATATTAGAGGCTTTATTATATACTTCTGGTGATGAAGGATTAGAGCAGAAGCAATTATTGGAAATTTTGGAGTTGAATGAAAATGAACTCGACCAGTTAATCGATACCTATCAATCTCCTGGTTTGGTTATCCAAAAATTTGGTACAACATATGTTTTAACAACGAAAAAAGACGCATCGTCTTATATTGAACAGCTTATTGAACAAAAATCTAAAATGAAGTTATCTCAGGCAGCTATGGAGACACTTTCTATTATCGCTTATAATCAACCACTCACTCGTAGCGATATAGAAATGATAAGAGGGATTAATTCCGATGGCGCTGTTAAAACACTTATAGCTAGAGGTTTAGTAGAAGCTAAAGAGGTCGATCATTCTAGAAGTCATCATTTAATAACTACCGATTTATTTTTAAATGTATTTGGTATAGAAAGTCTTGAGTCATTACCAACGACTGAAGAGGATGATGCTGAAATGGATGAATTCTTTAGTAATTTAGTTAATCAAAAAGGAGATTCAAATGAGTAAAGAATTAGAGAGACTACAAAAAAGAATTGCGAATAGTGGTTATACATCACGACGCAAAGCTGAAACACTCATAACCGAAGGAAAAGTCAAAGTAAATGGACAAGTTGTGACTGAATTAGGAACAAAAGTGTCTCACTCAGACACAGTTGAAGTAGAGGGCATTAAAATAGAACAAGAAGATAAAATGTATATCTTATTTTATAAACCTACTCAAGTTATTACGAGTGTATCTGATGATCGTGGTCGTAAAGTTGTGACAGATTATTTTGAAGATATTGAAACTCGTATATATCCAGTTGGACGTTTAGATTATGATACATCAGGTGTTTTATTGTTAACAAACGACGGAGAATTCACTAACTTAATGACTCATCCACGTTATCACATTAAAAAGAAATATGTTGCTAAATTAAAAGGCTATTTAATGAGAGAACAAGTTAAAGAATTAGAACAAGGCATTGAATTAGAAGATGGTTTTACTCAACCGGCTCAAGTAAAAATAAAAAGACAAGATAAAGAGAAAAACACTACATTAGTCGAAATTACTATTAGTGAAGGTAGAAATCGTCAAGTGCGCCGTATGTTTGAATATTTTGGTCATGAAGTGAATAAATTAACACGTATTCAATTTGGTCCTTTAGACTTGAAAGGTTTAAATGCCGGAGAAGGTCGTGTGTTGACCCCTCATGAGGTGAAAACGTTAAGACATTTAGCAGAAAATGGTAAATAAACACAAAAAATATGTTTTTACCAATAAGATTGAGATTTTTTTCACATAGTTTTAACTATCAGTCACTTAATATGTTCAACCTGTGCTATAATAACAAATGAATTTGAACAGCATGTGTAGGAGGTAAAAAGTAATATGGCTAACGAAATTTTAATCGTTGATGATGAAGACAGAATCAGAAGATTGCTTAAATTATACTTAGAAAGAGAATCTTTTGAAATCCATGAAGCTAGTGATGGTAAGGAAGCTTATCAGCTTGCGATGGATAATAACTATGCGTGCATTCTTTTAGATTTAATGCTACCAGAAATGGATGGTATAGAAGTCGCATCTAAACTAAGAGAACACAAAGATACACCTATTATTATGCTTACGGCAAAAGGAGAAGAAACTAACCGAGTTGAAGGATTTGAATCCGGTGCCGATGACTATATTGTTAAGCCTTTTTCACCTAGAGAAGTTGTATTAAGAGTTAAAGCTTTATTAAGACGTACTCAATCTGCAAACTCAGAACAAAGCGAACCACATGCACGTGATATTATTGAATTCAATCATTTAGTGATTGATAATGATGCACATAGAGTACTTGCAGATAACGAGCAAGTGAATTTAACACCTAAAGAATATGAATTACTCATATATCTAGCTAAGACACCTAATAAGGTGTTCGATCGTGAACAATTACTTAAAGAAGTATGGCATTATGAATTTTATGGCGACTTGCGAACAGTAGATACACATGTAAAACGTTTAAGAGAGAAATTAAATCGTGTATCTAACGATGCAGCTCAAATGATTCAAACTGTTTGGGGTGTAGGCTATAAGTTCGAGGTCAAAGCCAGTGATGAACCGACTAAATAGCGTAGTTATAAAACTGTGGTTAACTATTATTTTAATAGTAGCGACAGTTTTAATTTTATTAAGTGTATCCTTAATTACCTTTATTCAATATTATTTTACGCAAGAAACTGAAAATTCTATTAAAGAAGATGCCAAAAGAATTAGTTCACTCGTTGAGAAATCTCACAATAAATCACTTGCTATCCAAAACAGCCAAAAACTTGTAGATGGTCCTGGTGGTTTAATCATTATGAATAATTTTAATGATAAACCACACGCATCATATAATAATACGAAAACTCAAATGCTCAATGAAATTAAAAAGAGCCCTAAATTTAAAAGAGTCTTCAATAACGGCGAATTTGAAACTCAAAACGTCACAATTAAAAATAACGGTAATACACAATCATATATACTATTAGGTTATCCAATGAAACCACAAGAAGATGCTAGTAGTAAGCATAGTGGCGTGTTTATTTATAAAGACTTAAAATCTATTGAAGATACAAATAATGCTATAACTATTATCATTTTGATTACTGCAATTATAGTTATAGCAGCTAGTACAGTATTTGCATTCTTCTTATCGAACAGAATTACGAAACCCTTGAGACAATTAAAGACACAAGCACAAAAAGTTTCTGAAGGTGATTATAGTCAAATATCTTCCGTATCTACTAAAGATGAAATTGGCGACTTATCAAGAGCTTTCAATAATATGAATTACGAGATTCAAGAACATATTGACGCTTTATCATCATCTAAAAGTATTCGTGACAGTTTATTAAACTCCATGGTCGAAGGTGTATTAGGTATAAACGATCAAAGAGTCGTTATCTTTTCTAATAAAATGGCTGATGATATCATCCATTTTATTGATGATTTTTCAAAAGAATCAATTGAACAACAAATCGAAAAAACTTTTGAATCCAAAGGAACTGAATTTCTCGAAATAGAAATTAGTACGCGTTATTACGTCTTTATCACAAGTTATATCAATCGTATTCAGCCGAATGGCAGAAGTGGTATTGTAGTGATTATTCGTGATATGACAAATGAACATAATTTAGATCAAATGAAAAAAGACTTTATCGCCAATGTATCCCATGAATTACGCACACCCATTTCCTTATTACAAGGTTATACAGAATCAATTGTTGATGGTATAGTCACTGAACCAGATGAAATTCGTGATTCGCTTGGTGTTGTATTAGATGAATCTAAGCGATTAAATCGTCTAGTTAATGAATTATTAAATGTTGCACGAATGGATGCTGAAGGTCTATCGGTTGAGAAAGAAGTACAACCAATAAAAAATCTTTTAGATAAAATGAAAGCTAAATACCGTATGCAAGCAGACGATTTAGGATTAACGATGGAATTTAACTCTGGCAATGATCATCTTCTATGGGATTATGACATGGATCGAATGGATCAAGTTTTAACTAATCTCATTGATAATGCATCAAGATATACACAACCAGGTGACACAATTGCAGTAACTGCAAGTAAAGATGAGCAATATAATATTTTATATATTAGCGATACAGGTACAGGTATTGCTCCAGAACATTTACAACAAGTGTTTGACCGCTTCTATAAAGTGGATGCCTCACGTAAACGTGGTAAGCAGGGAACTGGTTTAGGTCTCTTTATTTGTAAGATGATTATTGAAGAGCATGGTGGACAAATTGAAGTAAAAAGTGAGCTCGGTAAAGGTACCACATTTATAATTAAGCTCCCTCAACCTAAAAATAATGTAGCAGAGTAAACAAAATTTTAAAATACAAATTCGATGTGCATCTCATTAAGTTGGAGATTTACTCTAACTTTTGGGGTGCATTTTTGTGTTTCTAATATGTTCTAACTTCACATCAATGATAAAGTTTCATCTTCGGTTTATAGAAAATTAGGTCAATTGAATGATTTGATGAAAGGAAGCACTTTTATATTGATCGAATATCTTTTTGATAATAAATAACTAAGTACTTTATACTAACGATTTTATTTTTTAATAAGAAAGCAGAGTCATTGAGTTTATCACCTTTATCGTGTAATATAAAAATTAAATAAAAACATTATCAATATTCATCTTCGGGGTCGGGTGCAATTCCCAACCGGCAGTAAATTTAAGCCTGCGACGAAATAATTCGATAACACACGTAGTTGTCATATTATTTCTTGATTCAGTGAGATTCTGAAGCCGACAGTATAGTCTGGATGGGAGAAGATGGAGGTTTTTTGTTGTGCAAATTTCCTCCTTTTCTAAGCAAGATGAATGGAAGGAGAAAATTAAATATGCAACAAAATAAACGTCTTATAACTATAAGTATGTTAAGTGCGGTTGCGTTTGTATTAACATTTATAAAGTTTCCGCTACCATTCTTACCACCATACTTAACGTTAGATTTTAGTGATGTGCCAACGTTACTTGCTACTTTTTTATTAGGTCCCATTGCAGGTATTATTGTCGCATTCATTAAAAATATCTTAAACTTTTTATTTAACATGGGAGACCCTGTTGGGCCTGTAGCAAACTTTTTAGCCGGGGCAAGTTTCTTATTATCAGCTTATTATGTATATAAAAACAAACGCTCAACACGCACTTTAATTTATGGTCTAATAGTTGGTACGATTGTAATGACTATTGTACTTAGTATCTTAAATTACTTTGTATTACTTCCATTATATGGAATGATATTTAATTTAGGAGATGTCGTTAAGAATCTTAAAATTGTAATTGTCTCCGGTGTAATACCGTTTAATATTATCAAAGGTATCATCATTTCAATTATCTTTGTTTTACTATATAAAAGACTAAAAAATATTTTAAAATAAATAAATGCTCTTGATACTAAGTTATCTCAAAATATCTTAGTATCAAGAGCGTTTTTGATATCATTCTTAAATAAAAATGAGGCAAGTAGTAATCAAAAATAAAAACTCGAATTCCTAACAATTATAATTAAGAATTCGAGTCAATTTATTATTCAAATTTAAGCGCGTCACCATCAAATGGTTCGTCTTCAATTTTAATTGAATCAGTAGGACAACCTTCTAGTGCATCTTCCATATCTTCGTATAACTCTTCAGGCACTTCAGCAGTACCTTGGTTATCATCAAGGATTACGAAAGCAATACCTTCGTCGTCGTAATCATAAATATCTGGAGCTGCTGCACCACATGCACCGCATGCTATACAAGTATCCATATCAACGATTGTATATTTAGCCATTTTCATTCGCCTCCTTTGATAAAAATGCTACACTAGTATTACTAATACAATTGTAGACATCGACATTTTTCATTTCAATATATTCGTTTTATAGAGTGAGGGTTTAATTTGTACGATATATTATCTTATGCTATTGATCATGCATTTAACTACAAAACAAATAAAAGTATTTATAATATTTTAATAGGCAAGAAGTCTCATCAAACTTTTTTTGACGCTTCGAGCCAACAACTTTTGTCATTATATCATAGTTTACCCAATTTAAAATATCCTACTTTTGAGCGATTTATACTACAAAAGGATGATTTTAATCATGAATTAGATATCAAAACGCATCCTCGATATACATATGATAGTTTAACCCGAACATTTAGTTGTATACAACTACTTATCCAAACATTATCGAATACTCGCAAAGATTCTTTTAAATTTATTCCAGTAGTTCAAAATACTTACGTACAACAGAAAGTGAAACAGCTATATAATCATATCAAACTATCTCAATTGGAAGCGTCATTTATATCAGAAATATATTCACTATTCGACGCAATAGAACGTCACAATAATAAGAATGTGCTACATTACTATCTACAAGGGTATGAGGAACCTATGTATACTCGTCAGAAAATTAGTTTGATAGAGGATATAAAGCAATCTGAACTATTTGAATTAGAGATGAATCAACTGATAGATTTATTAGATGAGATTGAAGACGAATCTAATTATCCTATACTATCTCAAACAATTATCTTACCTCAGTTGTTAAATCAAACTTTTCTAAGTTATCAAAAATTACTACACGGTATGAATATGAAAGAAATAGCAGAACATCAAAACGTTAAAATAAATACTATTGAAGATCATGTACTGGAAATATTTATTAAAGGTTATCAGAATGATTACAACACTTATGTCAATCAAAATGAAATTGATCAATTTATTCAATATTATGATCATCACATAGGCCTAAGATTAAGAGAATACAAACAAGCATTTGAAGACTTAACTTATTTTCAAATAAAATTAATCATCGTAGGTATTGAGCGAGGTGACTTACGTGTTAGAAGATAAACTTAAAGAATGGTTTGGATTTGAGACTTTCAAACGTGGCCAAAAGGAGATTATTGAAAGCATATTAGCAGGTAAACACACCTTAGGTATTTTACCTACAGGAAGCGGGAAAAGTTTATGTTACCAACTTCCTACATATTTAATTGAGAAACCAACGTTAGTCATATCACCGTTAATTTCTTTAATGGATGATCAAGTGATGCAAATGAAACTTAATGGTGAATCTCACGTCTCATATATACATTCAGGTATGGATGAAATCGAAAAGAGAAACCATATTAATCAAATTTCACAAAGTCGATTCATTTATTTAAGTCCCGAATTTTTATTACAGCCACAGAATTTCAAGTTAATATCACATTTAGACTTTGGTTTAATAGTTCTAGATGAAGCTCATTGTCTATCAGAATGGGGTTATGACTTTAGACCACATTATGCCCTTATTGGACAAATCACTTCTCACTTCAAAAATGCGCGTATACTTGCGTTAACTGCGACAGCTCCACCACATTTAGAAGAAGATTTATCACATATTCTTAGTATTGATTTAAATGTCATTAAAACGAGTATGAATAGAGATAACATTTCTTTACAACATAAGAATTTTAACGATGATGATGAGAAAATAAAGTGGCTCATACCTTTTTTAAGCTATTCAGGACCCACGATTATTTATATTTCCTCTAAGAAAAGATGTCTAGAATTAGCTAAATTAATTTATGAGGCGGGATTCTTAACGGGCATTTATCATGGTGATTTAAGTTATCAAGAACGTCAAACTGTTCAACAACAATTTTTAAATAATGATATACCTATTATCGTAGCCACCAGTGCTTTTGGGATGGGAATAAATAAAAAAGATATCCGAACTGTCATTCACTTTCATTTATCTTCAAGTCCTTCCAATTATTTACAAGAAATTAGTCGCGCAGGAAGAGATGGTAAACCGAGTCAAGCCATTAGCTTGTATCAACCCGATGATAGTTTCATTTTAGAAACCTTATTGTTTGCAGATATGATGACTGAAGAGGATATCTCTATGTTTGAATTAGGTGAATTTTTACCACCCGTTAAAAAGGATATTCTAGATACGTTATATCGTCAGTTTACAATTAATGACCTTAAATCAATATTTAAAAAATCATTTCAACGTAAACGTTTAGGATACATGCGCATACTAGGCTATAAAAATTTAGATCAATGTCGCCGTAATTATTTACTCGAGTTTTTTGGTGAACATCCGGATAAACCTGTAAGATGTTGCGACAATGATACTGAATTGGAAGAAATAAAAACTTTTAATCGCAAAAAAGTAAAAAGGAAAATGAATTATAAAGAAAAATTGCAAAACTTATTTGAAGATTAACTTCAGATAATTATATCTAATTAAAATGATTATGAAGCATCATTTATTTCTGACTAAATTGGCAATCTTCATTCTCAGGCTAGCTATCGCTTTACTTAAAGAATTTTATCAAGCTATAATTAAAATGTAAGACTTATTTAAATGTATTAAATATTTTTAAATTTCATACATATTCACACTTATACGTGGGTATATTAAATGTAACGTTATTAAATTCACTTAAACAAAGAAAGGATGATGTTTGTGTCTAATAATAGTTTCAAAGATGATTTTGAAAAAAATCGTCAATCTATTGATCCAGAAGAACACAACAATCGTGTAAACGATGAACAGCAAGATGAATCAAAAGAAAATATTGAGGATAAATCAAATCAACAATTTCCTCCTAGAAACGCACAACGTCGTAAGAGACGTCGTGATGTTGCTACTAATCATAATAAACAACAAGATGAACGTAACGACAACTCGAATGAAAATAATTCACTAGATGATCGCTATGATGAAGCATCATTACATAATGGTGAAAACGATAATTACGACACAGCATCTCGCACAGACCACGGTCAACACGATCATGATGAAAATTTAAACCGTTCAAGTAATAACGTGCGTGAAGACCAAGGTGCACAAGATGATAGATTAGGTAGCGGAAAAGATGCAACTATAGCTGGTGGAGCTGCAGGTGCTGGAGCTACTGGTAACGCTGCTCAACAATCTAATAAAAAAGCAGGTGCTCGTCCTGGACCTAAAGTTAATGAAGGTCATAATAATGATCTAACTGAAGACAATCATCGTCGTCAACAAGACCACGAAGAGCGAGACTTTGATGAAGATAGAGAACGTCATGATAAGAAATCTGGTAAAGGTAAAAAAGCTGCTGCCGCAGGTGCAGGTGTTGCTGGCGCTGCGGGTGCTGCCGGTGTTGCTAAACATCACCATGATGAGAAAAATAAAAATCATGAAGACAAACATGCTAGTCATGATCAACATCATGACACTAATGACAAACGCAATAACAAACATGACAAAGATTTCGATCATGAACGACGTAACAAAGATAATAAAGATCATGATAAGAAATCTGGTAAAGGTAAAAAAGCTGCTGCTGTTGGAACTGGCGCTGCAGGTGCCGCTGGAGCTGCTGGATTAGCAAAACATGAACATGACAAACATAAAGATAATCGCAATCAACATGACCAAGGGCGTAGAGACGATAGAAACAACAATAGAGACGACCGCAATTATGACCGTAGAAATGATAACCGTGACAATAAGAAAAAAGGTGGAATAATGAAGATATTATTACCACTGATTGCTGCAGTGCTTATACTTGGTGCAATTGCTATCTTTGGTGGAATGGCATTAAACAATCATAATAATAGTAAAAACGATGATAATAAAGTTTCTGACCAAAGTAAGAAAGATTCTGATAAAAAGGCAAATGATAAAGATAAAGCTTCTTCAGACAAAGACAAAGATAAAAATAAAGATGGCAATAAAGACAGCGACAAAGATAAAGCTTCTTCAAATAATAGCGCTTCAAATTCAGATGAAAATGGTAATAGTGCTAACGGTGGTGCTGCTGGTTCAGATCAAAATGCAAATAGCACAGATAATTCATCTAATCAAAACGGTACTGCTAACAACCAAAACCAAGGTACACAAAATAATCAACAAAATAATGGTAACTCTACACAAGGTAACAATAACAATCAACAAAATACCCAAGGTCAACAATCTCATACTGTAAACGGTAAAGAAAACCTATACCGTATCGCAATCCAGTATTACGGTGAGGGTACTCAGCAAAATGTTGATAAAATCAAACGTGCTAATGGTTTAAGTAGTAATGACATTCATAACGGTCAAACGTTAGTTATTCCTCAATAGAAACCATAAAGCACACTATAAAAAACGTTCTCTCGGCAATTGCCAAGAGAACGTTTTTTAATTTAACTTCATTCTTTTATATTTATATTCACATGAATATACTCAATTTTTTTAATTTTATTCTTTTCATGCTTAGCTAAAATCATTAATAACTGATATAATAATTTGGTGATTAAAGGAGGGCAAATCATGCAAAGAGTTGAAAGCATTATAATTGGTGGTGGCCCATGCGGTTTAAGCGCTGCTATAGAGCAGAAGAAAAAAGGGATTGAAACTTTAGTAATAGAAAAAGGGAATGTTGTAGAATCAATTTACAATTATCCAACTCATCAAACTTTCTTTTCATCAAGTGATAAGTTGAGTATCGGAGATATTCCATTTATTGTCGAAGAAAGTAAACCGAGACGAAATCAAGCGCTCGTCTATTACAGAGAAGTTGTTAAACATCATCAATTAAACATACATCCATTTGAAGAAGTTTTAACAGTTAAAAAAATTGATAATAAGTTTACCATTACAACAACTAAAGATGTTTATGAATGCAAATTTTTAACTGTCGCGACAGGTTATTACGGCCAACATAATAAATTAGAGGTTGAGGGCGCTGAATTACCTAAAGTATTTCATTACTTTAAAGAAGCACACCCATACTTCAATCAAAATGTGGTAATTATTGGTGGTAAAAATTCTGCAGTAGACGCAGCTTTAGAGTTAGAAAAAGCTGGAGCAAATGTAACAGTCATTTATCGTGGTGAAAGATATCCAAAAGCGATTAAACCATGGATATTACCAAATTTTGAATCACTCGTTAACCATGAAAAAATAAATATGGAATTTAACGCTAATGTAACACAAATTACTGAAGATACAGTCACTTATGAAAAGGATGGACGTACAATTGAGATTGCAAATGATTACGTGTTCGCAATGATTGGTTACCATCCTGATTACAATTTCCTAGAATCTATTGGTATAGAAATCAATACTAATGAATATGGTACAGCACCTGTTTACAATCGTGAAACGTATGAAACAAACGTTGAAAATTGCTATATCGCAGGAGTCATTGCCGCGGGTAATGATGCTAATACTATCTTCATTGAAAACGGTAAATACCACGGTGGCATTATTACACAAAGTATACTTAGTAAAAAACAAACACCACTTGAGTCATAATAAAATAAACGAGTTGTATACCTTGGCTTAGAGGCATACAACTCGTTTTTTATAAATTATTCTTCAAAATAATTTTTTAATTTTTGATGATTCATATTTTGACTTAGACCAACTAATAATTTAAGTCTTGCTTTAGGTCCATTTAATCCATTTGAAAATATAACACCCTTTTCAAACAAATCAGCACCGCCACCTTCATAAGCATAGACAGGACTTACAATACCGTTAAACGATCTTGAAACAAGAACGATAGGGATGCCATTATCAAGGATTTGCTTAAGTCCATGTAAACATGTAGTGGGTAAGTTACCTTGCCCGAGAGCTTCTACGACTATACCGTCGACACCTTGGTTCGCATAAAACTCTAAAAGGTCACTACCCATTCCCATATAAGACTTTATAAGAGGCACATACAATTGATGGTTTATCATCTTAAAAGAAGATTGACGATAGGGATGATGATGAAATTGTACTCTATCTTTTGTTAAAACCCCAAGAGGTCCATGGTTAGGGCTTTGAAATGTATTGATATTAGAAGTGTGGGTTTTGGTTACATTTCGAGCGGTATGTATTTCATCATTAAAGACCACCATTACGCCTTTTCCTGAGGCATCATTAGAAGAAGCAACTCTTATTGCAGAAATGAAATTATATAAACCGTCAGAACCAATTTCATTAGAGGATCTCATGGCTCCAGTAATAACAACAGGTTCTTCAATTTCAAGTAATAAGTCGAGTAGAAATGCTGTTTCTTCCAAAGTATCAGTTCCATGAGTAATAACATAACCATCATATTCACTTATTTCAACGCATTGAATAATTTTATGTTGAAGTTGAGTAACTTTTTCTATAGTCATGTGGGGAGAAGGAACATTAAATAAATGTGTTTCTTCCACTTGAGCGTATTGACCAATGATATCTTGATGTTTTGATATAGGATTATCATCATTGGTTACAACTTTATTTGAAGCATCTTGTGACATACTAATAGTGCCACCAGTATGTATAACAAGGAGTTTTTTCATTGTCTTTCCTCCTATTAATCTTTTACTTTTTTATGATAAAATAATATTTACAAAACAACAAGGAAGGTTAATGAATAATGAGTTCAATCAATATTGCATTAGACGGTCCAGCAGCTGCAGGAAAAAGTACCATTGCTAAGCAAGTTGCTAGCCGTTTAACTATGATATATGTTGATACAGGAGCAATGTATCGTGCCATAACATATAAATACTTACAAAATGGCAAACCGAGTAATTTTGACGAGTTAATTCAAAGTACTGAGTTAGAATTAACTTATGATAAAGAAAAAGGACAAAGAATTATTTTAGATGGGAAAGATGTGACTGATTATTTGAGAGAAAATGACGTCACTAATCATGTTTCTTACGTTGCTTCAAAAGAACCTGTTCGTTCATTTGCAGTACAAATTCAAAAAGATTTAGCAGCCAAAAAAGGGATTGTTATGGATGGAAGAGATATAGGTACGGTTGTATTGCCTAATGCTGAACTTAAAGTTTACATGATTGCTTCCGTTGAAGAGAGAGCAGAACGTCGTCAAAAGGAAAATGAATTACGTGGTATTGAATCTAATCTAGAGCAATTAAAACAAGAAATTGAAGATCGTGATAACTACGACATGAATAGAGAGATTTCACCATTAAAGAAAGCTGACGATGCAATCACATTAGATACAACTGGAAAGTCTATTGAAGTAGTAACTAACGAAATTTTATCTATGGTAGATCATCTTAAATAAGTATAAGTTATTAAAGACTATAATTGATGTACCACTTGGTATATGATTATAGTCTTTTTATTAAGCATATCAGTTTAACTAAGTATTAATGTTCTATATAATTAACTTGGAAAATAAGATTTGCATCCGTGAATAGTTACAAACTATATTTTTTCAAATTAATAATTTAACATATCTTAATAAGTAGATATCATTGAAATAATATTAAGGAATTGATGGATGCATTTAAAAGATTTAAATCATAATCTAAGCCATAATATTAAATGAAGTGGTTGGCTTATGACTGACAGTCAACTTTCTTAAGTGATTAACTTGAATAAGAAAGTATATTTAAAGTAGAATTTCTTGACAATTCTGTCAGTTTATAAGATGTTATAATTATGTAGTGTATAAGGAGGCAAACAAGATGACTGAAGAATTCAATGAATCAATGATTAATGATATTAAAGAAGGTGACAAAGTCACTGGTGAGGTTCAACAAGTTGAAGATAAACAAGTTGTTGTGCACATCAACGGTGGTAAATTTAATGGTATCATCCCAATCAGCCAACTTTCTACTCACCACATCGAAAATCCAAGTGAAGTAGTTAAAGTCGGTGATGAGGTTGAAGCTTATGTCACTAAAATTGAGTTCGATGAAGAAAACGACTCAGGCGCGTATATTTTATCTAAGAGACAGCTTGAAACTGAAAAATCATATGAATACTTACAAGAAAAACTTGATAATGATGAAGTGATTGAAGCTGAAGTTACTGAAGTAGTAAAAGGTGGATTAGTCGTAGATGTTGGTCAAAGAGGATTCGTACCAGCTTCACTAATTTCA
The DNA here is from genome assembly GCF_000692055.1 of Staphylococcus sp. TE8. Taxonomy (NCBI): domain Bacteria; kingdom Bacillati; phylum Bacillota; class Bacilli; order Caryophanales; family Staphylococcaceae; genus Staphylococcus; species Staphylococcus sp. TE8. The sequence goes on along the minus strand of NZ_JMGB01000001.1, from coordinate 926,825 downwards.
ACTGATTTCATTGAAGATTTCTCTGTATTTGATGGACAAACTATCCGCATTAAAGTGGAAGAGTTAGATCCTGAAAACAATAGAGTCATTTTAAGCCGTAAAGCTGTAGAACAAGCTGAAAATGATGTTAAAAAAGCATCATTATTAGATTCATTAAGCGAAGGTGACGTTATTGACGGTAAAGTAGCTCGCTTAACTAACTTTGGTGCTTTCATTGATATCGGTGGTGTAGATGGTTTAGTTCACGTTTCAGAACTATCACACGAACATGTTGAATCACCTGAACAAGTTGTATCTGTAGGTGATAATGTAAAAGTCAAAGTCAAATCAGTCGAAAAAGATTCTGAGCGTATCTCATTATCAATTAAAGACACTTTACCAACACCTTTCGAAAATATCAAAGGTAAATTCCACGAAGATGACGTTATTGAAGGTACAGTTGTACGTTTAGCTAACTTCGGTGCATTTGTAGAAATTGCTCCTGCCGTACAAGGTTTAGTTCATATTTCTGAAATCGACCATAAACATATTGGTTCACCTAGTGAAAAATTAGAACCTGGTCAACAAGTTAACGTTAAAATCTTAGGAATAGATGAAGAAAATGAAAGAATTTCTTTATCAATTAAAGCTACATTACCTAAAGAAGATGTTATCGAAAGTGATGAATCTACAACACAATCTTATTTAGAAAATGATAATGATGAAGATAACCCAACTTTAGGGGATGTTTTCGGAGATAAATTTAAAGACCTTAAATTTTAATATTATCGATTAATTTTCTTGTATATTTTATATTATAAACTCCAATTAAGTCTTAGAACTTTAAGTAGTTCTTAGAACATTAATTGGAGTTTTATTTTTCTATGAAAATTGTAAAAAGCCCTTTATACATGACGATAAACATCTAATGAAGTTTTGAATAAGCGCATTCATGTGATAAAATTATAGAGATTAAGAAAGAGAGGAAGTTACCTTATGACTAAACCGATAGTTGCAATTGTAGGCAAACCTAATGTTGGTAAATCTACAATTTTTAATAGAGTAGTGGGCGAACGTGTATCGATTGTTGAAGATACCCCAGGCGTAACACGTGACCGTATCTATTCTTCTGGTGAATGGTTAACTCATGCATTTAATATCATTGATACGGGTGGTATTGAAATTGGGGATGCACCTTTCCAAACTCAAATACGTGCACAAGCAGAAATTGCTATCGATGAAGCAGATGTTATCATTTTCATGGTAAATGTAAGAGAAGGACTTACACAAAGTGATGAAATGGTTGCACAAATGTTATATAAATCTAAGAAACCTGTTGTATTAGCAGTAAATAAAGTAGATAATCCTGAAATGCGTAATGATATTTATGATTTCTATTCATTAGGTTTTGGGGATCCTTATCCAATATCTGGGTCACATGGCTTAGGACTTGGGGATTTACTTGATGCCGTAGTTGAGAACTTTGGTGAAGAAACCGAAGATCCTTATGATGAAGATACAATTAGACTTTCTATTATAGGTAGACCAAATGTTGGTAAATCTAGTCTAGTTAATGCAATTCTAGGGGAAGAGCGTGTTATTGTTTCAAATGTTGCAGGTACAACTAGAGATGCTGTGGATACTGAATATTCATATGAAGGACAGGATTATGTTCTTATAGATACTGCAGGTATGCGTAAAAAGGGGAAAGTCTATGAATCCACTGAAAAGTATTCAGTATTACGCGCTTTAAAAGCAATCGAACGTTCAAATGTCGTACTTGTCGTCATCGATGCTGAACAAGGTATTATTGAACAAGATAAACGTGTAGCTGGATATGCTCATGAAGAAGGTAAAGCTATTGTTATTGTTGTAAATAAATGGGACACCGTTGAAAAAGATAGCAAAACAATGAAAAAGTTCACTGAAGATGTTAGAAATGAATTTCAATTCTTGGATTATGCTCAAATTGCATTTGTATCAGCTAAAGAGAGCTTACGTTTAAGAACACTTTTCCCATACATAACTGAGGCAAGTGAAAATCATAAAAAACGTGTTCAAAGCTCAACACTTAATGAAGTCGTAACGGATGCAATTTCAATGAATCCAACACCAACAGACAAAGGGCGAAGATTAAATGTATTCTATACAACACAAGTTGCAATAGAACCACCTACCTTTGTAGTTTTTGTTAATGATGTAGAATTAATGCACTTCTCATATAAACGTTATCTAGAGAATCAAATTAGAAATGCGTTTGGTTTCGAAGGAACGCCAATCCATATTATTCCTAGAAAGAGAAATTAATTAAAAAAGGGGATTTAATTATGACAAAAATAACAGTTTTTGGCATGGGTAGTTTCGGTACTGCACTTGCTAATGTTTTAGCCCAAAATGGTCACGACGTATTAATGTGGGGAAAAAACAACGATAGTGTTAACGAATTAAATACGCACCATATGAATAAAAATTATTTAAAAGATGCCAAATTAGATGAAACGATTCAAGCAACAACTCAACTTGAAGAAGCAACACAGCATGCAGATGTTTATCTAATGGCTCTACCTACGAAAGCAATGAGAGAAGTAGCTACTAATATTGATAAACTGCTTACTTCTAAAAAAACATTTATACATGTTGCTAAGGGAATTGAAAATGGTACATTTAAACGTGTGTCTGAAATGATAGATGATTCTATTTCATCAGAACACAATGCGGGTATTGGTGTTCTTTCAGGTCCAAGTCATGCAGAAGAAGTAGTTATTAAACAACCCACTACTGTAGCAGCATCTTCTAAGGATGAGAAAATCAGTGCTTTAATCCAAGATCTATTTATGAATGATTATTTACGTGTTTATACTAATAATGACTTGGTGGGTGTTGAACTTGGAGGCGCACTCAAAAATATTATAGCCGTTGCTAGCGGTATTGTAGCGGGTATGGGCTTTGGTGATAATGCTAAAGCTGCGCTAATGACGCGCGGTTTAGCAGAAATTAGTCGTCTAGGAGAAAAATTAGGTGCTGATCCAATGACTTTCTTAGGATTAGGAGGTATTGGTGATTTGATCGTGACATGTACCTCAACACATTCAAGAAACTATACGCTTGGCTTTAAATTAGGACAAGGTAAAACAATGGATGAAGCTTTACAAGAAATGAAAATGGTAGTTGAAGGTGTTTATACGACTAAATCTGTTTATCATTTAGCTAAAAAAGAACATGTAGATATGCCTATTACAAGTGCATTATATCGTGTACTATTTGAAGATGTACCTGTTAATGAAAGCGTTAAAGAGCTTATGGGTAGAGGTAAAAAAGCTGAATGACAAGTGTATAATTACACTTTTAGAAGGAATATTCAAAAAATTCATCATGAAACGCGTAAAATCAATGTTTCTAACGCATAAATCGTTGCGATGACAGTAATCAGTGTGTTAAAGTCTAAACATAATGATATTTAATATATCATTATAAAACCTCAGGAGGTGAATTCATAATGAATAAGACAGATTTAATCAATGCAGTTGCAGAACAAGCAGACTTAACTAAAAAAGAAGCTGGTTCAGCAGTTGACGCTGTATTCGAATCAATCCAAAAATCACTTGCTAAAGGTGAAAAAGTACAATTAATCGGTTTCGGTAACTTCGAAGTACGTGAACGTGCTGCTCGTAAAGGTCGTAACCCTCAAACAGGTAAAGAAATTGACATTCCTGCAAGTAAAGTACCAGCATTCAAGGCTGGTAAAGCATTAAAAGATGCTGTTAAATAATTTTACTTACAAAAAGCCCCACAGGGGCTTTTTTTATTTTTTAGAACACCTTTTTTTATTAATAAATAAATAGGTGTTCTTATGCATTAGTCAAAGACTAAGGCGTTCATTTTACAACTGTGTTGTTATTAGTTGGTTTTATGCATTAGTCGAAGACTAATGTATTCCTTATATTATTTAATAGTAGGTATTCTTTTTTACATACTTAATTTTCTTTTTAAATAAAATAAATTGACTAAATAGGAGTGGGGTAATGAAGCTAACAGAGGAATTAGTTTTTTATTCTACTCCCATTTTTTTACATATATAACATTAAGAGTAATATTTACATCAACACTTTTAAACAAATGGAGTTTTACATAAAAGAACAACTCCTATAGATTTTAATTTCATACATATAATGTTAATATTATTATGATAATATCGTGAGGTGTGAACATGGAAACGACAATAAGCAAACTAAATAAACAAATAGAACAAAGGCTTAAAGGTATAAACGATTACGAATCGATTCATATTAATTCTTCATTAGGAAATTTACTTGATTCATATTCTATTCCTGAAAAAGCTAAGCTTGCTTGCCTCACTATTGACACTTCAATGAGTCATCTAGATGATATTGCTAAGAATAACTTATCTAAAAATGGAATTTTAATTGGAGATTTGCTAAGTGCTCATTATTATACGTTATTAGCAGAAATTAATGATCTTTCTTATCAATTATCAATGAGTGAAGCTATTGTAAAAGTAAACGAATTAAAATCTTCACTTCATCAGCAAACATTGTCAGAATACGAGATAAGTGAAGCTATCATTGATATTGAAGTACTTTTCCCTTATATTACGCTTGCTCATTTTGGAAAGAAAGTTGATAAGTACGCTTTATTCTATGAATTAACTAAAAATGATGATGGCTATTATCCTTCATATTTAAATCAATATGATGAACAAGCAATCGACCAATATTTCAATACAATTAATCAAAGCTATATAAAAAGAAGAGGTAATTAACATGGGTGAAAATCAAGCAAAAAAAGAACAAGTACATACAGTATTCCAAAATATTTCTCAAAAATATGATCGATTAAATAATATTATTAGCTTTGAACAACACAAAGTTTGGAGAAAACACGTGATGAAACACATGCGTGTTAAAGAAGGTAGTCAAGCATTAGATGTTTGTTGTGGTACTGCTGACTGGACAATCGCATTAAGTAAAGCAGTCGGCAACAAGGGACATGTGACTGGATTAGATTTTAGCGAGAACATGCTAGAAGTTGGAAAAGAAAAAACATCTTCATTAAACAATGTGAAACTTGTTCATGGTGATGCTATGAACTTACCATTTGATGATAATACATTTGATTATGTGACAGTTGGATTTGGACTTAGAAATGTACCAGATTATCTTGTTGCATTACAAGAAATGCACCGTGTACTAAAACCAGGTGGTATGGTAGTATGCCTTGAAACAAGTCAACCTACTTTACCATTATTCAAACAAGTTTATAGCCTATACTTCAAGTTTGTGATGCCTATATTCGGTAAAATGTTCGCTAAGTCTAAAGAAGAGTATGAATGGTTACAGCAATCAACATTTAATTTTCCTGATAAGCAAACGTTAAAACGTTTATTCTTTGAAGCAGGATTTAATGATATAACAGTACGTAGCTTCACAGGTGGCGTTGCTGCAATGCACCTTGGCTATAAAGAAAAAGATTCTACCAAAGGTGATTAACGTGGCAAAGTTAAACATTAATAATGAAATAAAAAAAGTTGAAGAACGTTTGGAACGTGCGATTCAAAGTACGGATCAAACTCTAGAAGAGGCTTCTTTCCACTTATTATCTTCAGGTGGTAAAAGAGTACGTCCTGTTTTTGTAATTTTAAGCAGTCAGTTTGGCACAAGTGAAGGTACTTCAGAAGATACCTATCGTGTGGCTGTAGCACTAGAACTCATTCATATGGCTACACTCGTCCATGATGATGTTATTGATAAGAGTGACAAGCGTCGAGGACGTCCCACAATTTCTAAAAAATGGGATCAAACCACTGCTATATTAACAGGAAACTTCCTACTTGCATTAGGTCTTCAACATCTATCTGAGATTAAAGATGCTCGCGTTCACTCTATTATTTCTAACTCTATTGTAGACGTATGTAGGGGAGAGTTATTTCAATTTCAAGATCAATTTAATAGCGAACAAAATATTACAAATTATTTGCGTCGTATTAATCGTAAAACTGCTTTACTGATTCAATTAGCTACTGAAGTAGGTGCAATTACTTCTGGTGCTTCTAAAGAAACTATACGCAAATTGAAACTTATTGGTCATTATATTGGAATGAGTTTCCAAATCATTGATGATGTTTTGGATTTCACAAGCTCAGAAAAGAAATTGGGCAAACCTGTAGGTAGCGATTTGATGAACGGTCATATTACTTTGCCAGTACTTTTAGAAATGAGAAAGAATAAGGATTTCAAACAAAAAATCACTAACTTAAATGCTCAAAGTCCTCAATCTGATTTCGATACATGTATTCAAACTATTCGAAAATCCGATAACATTGAAGAATCTAAAGCAATAAGTGAGAAGTATTTAAATAAAGCAATTGCTTTAATTGAGGAATTAGAAGAGGGACCTAATAAAACTTTATTTAAAAAACTCATTAAAAAAATGGGCAGTAGAAATAAGTAAGTTCTGTGAAAAGTATTGAAAGCGCTTCACTATCCTGTTACTATGAAATGGTGGCAGGATAAAAGCTTATCTTGTTCGATAGGAAATAAGCCTATACATATTTCGGTAAATGAATGAAACACAACTTACGGGGGGACACGCAAAGTGGAACGTACATTTTTAATGATCAAACCAGATGCAGTACAAAGAAATTTAATTGGAGAAATTATTTCAAGAATTGAAAACAAAGGGTTAAAACTTATTGGTGGTAAATTGATGCAAGTACCTACTGAATTAGCTGAGAAACATTACAGCGAACATGAAGGTAAACCTTTCTATGAAAAATTAATTTCATTTATAACTTCAGCTCCTGTTTTTGCGATGGTTGTAGAAGGAGAAGATGCTGTCGCAGTATCTCGTCACATTATCGGTAGTACTAATCCTTCTGAAGCCGCACCTGGTACGATTAGAGGCGATCTTGGTTTAACAGTTGGAAGAAACATTATTCATGGTTCTGACTCTGTAGAATCAGCGCAACGTGAAATTAGTTTATGGTTTAATAGCAATGAAATTGCTGATTATACATCACCAAGAGAAGACTGGTTATACGAATAAAAAATATAAATAAATGAATTTCATTTTATCCACTAAGAACCGATTTAGCGAAAGTTAAATCGGTTCTCTTTATTTTCACCAATGAAGTTACATGACGCTAAAGTTCAAGACTTATGTTGTGTGTATGAATATGATAATATATTAAACATATTACAATTTAATGCATTAAAGAAGAGAAAGGAGTGTGCGCTCATGAGATACCTCACTTCAGGTGAATCACATGGTCCACAACTTACAGTCATCATTGAAGGTGTACCAGCTAATTTAGAAATTAAAGCTGAAGATATTAATAAGGAAATGTTTAAACGTCAAGGCGGATATGGTCGAGGACGTCGTATGCAAATCGAGAAGGATGCAATTGAAATTGTTTCTGGAGTAAGAAATGGTTATACGCTTGGGAGTCCAATTACTTTAGTCGTGACTAACGATGACTTTACGCATTGGAGAAAAATTATGGGCGTAGCACCAATAAGCGATGAAGAAAGAGAAAACATGAAGCGTACCATTACAAAACCTAGACCTGGACATGCTGATTTGGTTGGAGGAATGAAATATAATCATCGTGATTTAAGAAATGTATTAGAGCGTTCATCTGCTAGAGAAACCGCAGCACGCGTCGCTGTAGGGGCTGTCTCTAAAATACTCTTAGAACAACTAGATATTCATATGTACAGTCGTGTGGTTGAAATAGGTGGCGTTAAAGATGAAGGCCTTTATGATACTGAAACTTTCAAAGCCAATATTGACAAAAACGATGTACGTGTAATTAATGAAGATATCGCACAACAAATGCGTGATAAAATTGATGAAGCAAAAAAAGAAGGCGACTCAATTGGTGGTGTAGTTCAAGTTATGGCAGAGAATATGCCTGTTGGCGTAGGGAGTTATGTTCACTATGATCGTAAATTAGATGGTCGCATCGCGCAAGGCGTTGTAAGTATTAATGCTTTTAAAGGTGTTAGTTTTGGCGAAGGATTTAAAGCCGCTGAAAAACCAGGTAGTGAGATTCAAGATGAAATTCATTACGATAGCGATAGCGGTTATTATAGAGCTACGAATCACCTTGGAGGATTTGAGGGTGGTATGAGTAATGGGATGCCAATCATTGTACATGGAGTAATGAAACCTATTCCAACACTCTATAAACCTTTAAACTCAGTAGATATCAATACTAAAGAGGACTTCAAAGCGACGATTGAACGTTCTGATAGTTGCGCGGTTCCTGCTGCAAGTGTGGTATGTGAACATGTTGTAGCTTTTGAATTGGCAAAAGCATTACTGGAAGAATTCCAATCTAATCACATCGATCAATTAAAATCACAAATCGAAGAACGTCGTCAGTTAAACATTGAATTTTAAATACACCATCCTTAAGAGGTGATAAGATGAAACTTGAAACAACTTATGAAAATAACAACTATCCAATTATTGTGGAGCACGATGCAATTGAATACTTGGATTCTTTTACCAAAGATTATGACAAAGTATTCTTCATTATTGACGCTAATGTGTATTACCAATTTTCAGAGAAAATAGATACCTTAACTAAAAAGCATCATGCGCAGAAAATTATCATTCCTGCTGGCGAACAAACTAAAACATTTGGCCAATACAATCAAACAATGGAATCATTATTAAGTCATCAATTAACACGACAAACATGTATTATCGCTTTAGGTGGAGGGGCAACGGGTGATTTCGCCGGCTTCATTGCTGCAACTCTATTAAGAGGTGTAGGATTTATCCAAGTTCCTACTACGATTCTCGCACATGATTCAAGTGTTGGCGGAAAAGTAGGTATTAATTCAAAGCATGGTAAAAATCTTATCGGTGCCTTTTATCGACCTAAAGCTGTCATCTATGATTTAAATTTCTTAGAAACGCTACCTTATACTGAAGTTTTGAGTGGTTATGCTGAGGTCTATAAACATGCATTATTGAATGGTAAGGAAGCTACGCAAAATATAGAGGCACATTTTAGTTCTGATAAACAGTTAAAATCTTTAGATCAACTAGACTATTACTTATTTAAAGGCATAGAAACGAAATTGCACATCGTTGTTGAAGACGAAAAAGAAAAAGGTATGAGAAAATTTCTTAACTTAGGTCACACTTTTGGTCATGCTGTGGAATATGAACATAAAATACCACATGGTCATGCAGTAATGATAGGCATACTCTATCAATTTATTGTAGCTAATCAAATGTTGCATACCGAATATGATATTCAACATTTCATTAATTATCTCCAATGTTTAAATTATCCTTTAGAGATTATCCCTAAGCTTAATTTTGAAGACACATATCAATTTATGTTACTTGATAAGAAAAATAACAGTGAAGGTATTCAAATGGTCTTACTTCAAGATTGGGGTAGTCCTATTGTACTTCATGTTGATAAAACGAGACATCTTAAAGCATTTAATCAATTACAGTCATATTTTAGGTAGGTGATAAACATGACTAATAGTGAAGTTATCGACATCAATGGCCCTTTAAAGGGTGAAATAGAAGTTCCGGGAGACAAGTCCATGACACACCGAGCAATCATGCTTGCATCTCTAGCGACAGGTCAAACTACAATTTATAAGCCTTTACTTGGAGAAGATTGTCGCCGTACTATGGAAATATTTGAGTTATTAGGTGTTAAAATAACTGAACATGAAGAGACAATCATTATTGACTCACCTGGTTATCAACAATTTAAGACACCACACCAAGTGTTGTATACGGGGAATTCTGGAACAACAACACGTTTATTAGCGGGACTACTTAGTGGTTTAGGAATTGAAAGTGTACTATCTGGTGATGTTTCTATTGGTAAAAGACCTATGGATCGTGTCCTAAAGCCATTGTTACAAATGAATGCTCATATTTCAGGTATTGAAGGAAATTATACCCCTTTAATTATTAAGCCATCTATTATTAAAGGTATAGAATATCAAATGGAGGTTGCTAGTGCTCAAGTAAAAAGTGCAATTTTATTTGCGAGTATCTTTTCAGAGGAAGCAACAACCGTCACTGAAATTGATGTGAGTAGAAATCATACAGAGACAATGTTTGAACATTTTAATATTCCAATAGAGATTGAGGGTAAGACGATTCGAACTTCACCTCATGCAATTCAACACATCAAAGCACAGGATTTCCATGTGCCTGGAGATATTTCGTCAGCAGCGTTCTTTATTGTAGCCGCGCTAATTACACCTGGAAGCGATATTACAATTCATAATGTTGGCATTAACCCGACACGTTCAGGTATCATAGACATCGTTGAACTTATGGGGGGTAATATTGAATTAAACAACGTGACTCACGACGCTGAACCTACAGCTTCTATTCGAGTTAAATACACCCCAACTTTAAAGCCAATTACTATTGAAGGTGATATAGTACCTAAAGCGATTGACGAACTTCCTGTGGTCGCATTATTATGCACTCAAGCTTCAGGTACTTGTATTATCAAAGATGCAGAAGAATTAAAGGTAAAAGAAACGAATCGAATAGATACAACTGCTGATATGCTCAATATGCTAGGTTTCAGCCTACAACCAACAAACGATGGATTGATTATACATCCTTCCGAATTTAAAGCGAGTGCGACAGTAGATAGTCAAACGGATCATCGTATAGGTATGATGTTAGCTGTAGCTTCGTTACTAAGTTCTGAACCTTTAACAATAGAGCAATTTGACGCAGTTAATGTATCTTTCCCAGGTTTCTTACCAAAATTAAAGCTTTTAGAAAATGAGGGAAAATAAATTATGGAAGATATCTATAAATTAATAGACGATATCAATCTACAAAAATTAGAGAATTTAGACTCTCGTGTAAACGAAGCATTAAGTTCAAATAACGATGACGCGTTATTTATCTTAGGCGAAACATTATATAATTTCGGTTTAACACCTCAAGGTTTAGAAGTGTTTAGAACGTTATATCATAAATATCCTGATGAAAGTGAATTACTTATTTACTTTATTGAAGGATTAATGTCTGAGAATCAAACTGATGAAGCATTAGAATATTTAGCTGAAGTTGAAACATCAACTGAAAAGTTAATGCTAGAAGCTGATTTATATCAACAAATTAATATGTTGGAAGTTGCCATTGATAAGCTTCAAGAAGCGTTAGAAATTGAACCTAACGACCCAATTATACATTTCGCTTTAGCTGAATTACTATACTTTGATGGACAATATTTACGCGCTACAACTGAGTATGAGACAGTACTAGAGACAGGCGAATACCAAGTGAATGGCGTTAATTTATTTTCAAGAATGGCCGACTGTAGTTTACAAAGTGGTAACTATACAGATTCTATTGGATTATTTGATGAAATTAGTGAAGATGAAATGAACTCTGAGGATTATTTCAAAAAGGCTATTGCTTATGAAAAGAACGATTTAACGCAAGAAGCGATAAAAATCATGAAAACATTATTGTCTAAAGATCCTGACTTTATTCAAGGTTATTTCTACTTACAATCATTATATGAAAATGAAAAGAACTACCCAGATGCGATTGAAACAGGTAAAGAAGGGCTTAGACTAAGTCAGTTCTACAAAGAGCTTATGGTGTCTACAGGTAGCTTAGAAATAGAGCATGGCGATGCGAATGAAGGTGTTGAATTATTAAAACAAGCACTTGAAGTCGACAATGCCTATCATGAACCATTGCTAATATTAAGTGACTTATACCGAAATGAAGAAGATTATGAAGCAATTATTCAACTTCTTACCTTTGTAGATGAGGAAGACTTAGACCCTGTGTTTATGTGGCATTTAGCATATGCTTATGGTCATGAAGAACGCGATAAAGAAGCTCAACATTTCTTCGAATTAGCATACCCGACTTTAAACACACAGTCTGAATTTTTAAGCGATTATTATTTCTATCTATTAGAAATTGGACATAAAGACAAAGCAAAATCAATTTTAGATAAATTATTAGAAATTGATCCTAGTAATGAAACTTGGCATGATGAAGCTATGAGAATCCAATCTTAAGTGGGTGAATACTAATGAATGAATCGCTCATACGAATGAAACAAAGCTTTTTAGAGTATTTACTATTTCAATACCGTTTCAAATCACGCATTACCGTTTGGGTACTTAATTACTTAAAAGCAAATCATGACAAACTGAACCTTGTTCATTTCGTAAGTGGAAAAATTAAACAACATCATACTTTAGAAATTGCAGAAGTAAACGCACATGCTTCTGCAATTCAATTTACTAAAGACGATCAAACATACATTAACACGAATGAAATCTTTGAATATATCGCTAATAATACAATTCGTCTAGATATTCAAATACATTTTGCGGATAATCATAAGTATGAACCTCGCTACGACGATTTAATCTTGGCACAATTGATTCATTCACCAAGTTACTCCGCATACGTACAAGATTTATATGCGATTTCAATGAATCAAAGAAAGCAATCTTCTTTGATTGAAAATTTACAAGAAAATATTGATTTAAGTTTACAAATGAATGAACCTGAAAGATTTTATCAACTTACACAAATTTTAAATGCATTGAAAATGAAAGACGTTGATGCTATACACGAGGAAGAACAATGAGTGACTATAAATGGATATGGGAAATGACTCTTTATAGGAAATGGGTGCTTATTTTCTTACTTATATGTAATGTGGCAGGAACGATATATGGCTATGATTGGTATAGTGGACAACTTTATATTACTCCACGTTATTTTAAACCATTTGTACCTGATAGCCCCACAGCATCACTTTTTCTAAGTTTATCTATCATGCTCATGTTGTTTAACAAACGTTCCGCAATTTTAAATGCTCTAGCCTTTGTAACTTTAATTAAGTATGTTGTGTGGGCAGTTATCATGAATATTCTTATGTTTGTTGAGCAGGGTGAAGTGACAATTAACGGTATTATGTTAATTGTATCCCACGGTATTATGGCCGTTGAAGCTATCTATTTTTATCCACGCTTTAAAGTAACAATGACTGGGTTCTTAGTCGCTTTAATATGGGTATTGATTAATGACATAATCGATTATGGTTTCGGTCAATTTCCTTATTATGACTTTATTGCTTCACATACATTTCAAATCGGAGTATTATCAGTATGTCTGAGTATAAGCGCCTTAATTTTATACTTAGTTTTACAACGTTTTATGAAAGTTAAAACATTTGATTAAACACTATTTTGTCAGTAAAATAATACTAGAGGAGAGTGAGTTTAATGTCTTTAATATCTATGATTATATATTTCGTAATATTAATGGTCATCCCAATGTGGGCTCAACATAAAGTTAAATCTAATTATGAAAAGTATTCACAAGTGAGATCCACTAGTGGTAAAACAGGTAGAGAAGTTGCTGAAGAAATACTACATGCAAATGGTATTTACGATGTTGATGTCGTTAAAGGTGACGGATTCTTAACAGACCACTATGACCCTAGTAAAAAAGTTGTTTGTTTATCTCCTGCAAACTACGATAGACCTTCAGTTGCTGGTACAGCAATTGCAGCCCATGAAGTTGGGCACGCAATTCAACACCAACAAGGTTATGCACCATTAAGATTTAGAAGTGCACTTGTACCACTTGCTAATATCGGTAGTTCTTTAAGTTACATGGTTATCATGTTAGGTATCGTGTTAACTGCTTTCGGAAGTGCATTTGGTTCAACTGCATTATGGATTGGTGCTGGATTAATGTCACTTGCAGTATTATTCTCAATTGTGACATTACCTGTTGAGTTTAATGCTAGTTCAAGAGCAATGAAGCAAATCACTGCTTTAAATATCGTAAATGAGAAAGAATACAAACACGCTAAGAAAGTGTTATCTGCAGCAGCAATGACTTATGTTGCTTCAACAGCAGTAGCATTAGCTGAACTTGCACGTATCATTTTACTTGCAAGATCAAGCGAATAATATAATAAATACTTTTTATAAACCTGGTTAAGATTACATGTAGATGTAATACTTACCAGGTTTTTTATTTTCAACATAAATCTACAGTTTCTATTATTGCACTTGAAATGCATCAACTAACAAATTGTAATATACTATATGAGAAACGCATTAAAGGAGAATACCATAAAATGAAATCGATGGAACAAATGCAAAAAGAAGTTGACGAATATATTGGTCAATTCAAAGCAGGCTACTTCTCACCACTAGCAAATCTCGCTAGAATGACTGAAGAAGTAGGAGAGTTAGCAAGAGAAATTAATCATCATTATGGCGAAAAGAAGAAAAAAGATTCTGAAGCTGACAATACCATCAAAGCTGAATTAGGAGATAACTTATTTGTATTATTATGTATCGCTAATTCACTAGATATAGATATGACTGAAAGTTTTAATGAAACGATGGAGAAATTTAATACACGAGATAAAGATCGTTTCGAAAGAAAATAATATATAGAAAGGATGGGCACAGATGAAAATCGGTATTACTTGTTACCCGTCCATGGGCGGCTCTGGAATCATTGCAACAGAGCTTGGTATAAAGATGGCTGAACGCGGACACGACGTTCATTTTATTACCTCGAATATTCCTTTTAGAATACGTAAACCTTTACCGAATATTACTTTCCATCAAGTTGAAGTGAATCAATATGCAGTATTTCAATATCCGCCATATGATATCACATTAAGTACTAAAATATCTGACGTCATTAAAGAATACGATTTAGACGTTTTACATATGCATTACGCCGTACCACACGCGGTTTGTGGCATTTTAGCAAAGCAAATGTCCGGCAAAGATGTAAAGATCATGACTACACTTCACGGCACAGATATTACAGTGCTTGGTTATGATCATTCGCTTAAGAATGCTATTAAATTTGGTATCGAACAGAGTGACATTGTTACCAGTGTGAGTCATTCTCTTGCACAACAAACATATGAAATTATTGATACAAATAAAGAAATTGTACCTATTTATAATTTTGTTCGTGAAAATGAATTCCCAACACGACATAATGAAGAATTAAAGGATTGTTACGGCATATTACCTGAAGAGAAGGTACTCATTCATGTATCAAACTTCCGAAGAGTAAAACGTATTGATACAATCATTGAAACATTCGCCAAAGTACATGAACGAATTCCTAGTAAACTAATATTACTTGGAGACGGCCCAGAATTACTAGATATGCGCCAAAAAGCTCGCGAACTCAATGTAGAAGAGCATGTACTATTTTTAGGTAAACAAAATGATGTAAGTGCATTTTATCAACTATCAGATCTCGTGCTACTTTTAAGTGAAAAAGAAAGTTTTGGTTTAACTTTATTAGAGGCAATGAAGACGGGTGTATTACCAATTGGTACAAATGCTGGAGGTATCAAAGAGGTAATTAAGCATGAAGAGACGGGCTTTATAGTAAATATTGGTGACAGTGAACAAGCAGCGCAATATGCGATTCAGCTCTTAGAAAATCCCAATTTATATAAACAAATGCAATCAAAAATGCTTGAAGATATTCGTGATCGCTTTTCTTCAGAATTGATTACTGATCAGTATGAACATTATTATAAAAAAATGTTAGAACAAGGTGAAAATTAAGATGAGTAACGAGTTATTTGAACGTGCCAAACCAATATTAGATCATATTCAGCATCATGGATTTGAAGCATACTTCGTTGGGGGTTCAGTTCGTGATTATCTCATGGGACGAGACATCCATGATATTGATATTACTACCAGTGCAACGCCTAATGAAATTGAAGATATTTTTGAGAAGACCATTCCAATAGGTAAGGAACATGGTACTATCAATGTCGTTTATCATCATGAAAATTATGAAGTAACAACATTTCGTGCTGAAGAAGATTATGTGGATCATCGTAGACCGAGCGAAGTGCACTTCGTACGTGATTTATACCAAGACGTACAACGTCGAGATTTCACTGTAAATGCCATTGCAATGGATTCTAATTATAAAACATATGATTATTTTGAGGGTGAACGCGATTTAAAAGAACGGCTGATTCGTACAGTAGGTGAACCTCGTGAACGATTTGAAGAGGATGCGTTACGTATCATTCGAGGACTACGTTTTCAAGCTCAACTCGATTTTAAGATTGTAGACAATACATTTGATGCGATGCGCAAGCAGATTGCTGATATTCAATACCTATCTATAGAACGCATTGTTGTTGAACTAAAGAAACTCATTAAGGGTATCAATGTTGCTCAAAGTTTTAATCAAATGAAAGAGATAGATGCCTTTAAGCACATTCCATTCTTTAATTCATTTAATATGCAACGCGTTCATATCGATGAACCATTAGAATTTGAAATGTGGATCGCTATCATGCTAGCTCAGCAACCGATGACTGATACACTTAAATTACTAAAGATAAGCAATAACGAAAATTCTAATATTCACACCTTAGCGAATTTAATTAAAACATTACCACAGGTACAATCTAAGCAGGATTTAATTATTGTGATTTATGATAATGACATAAAAAATATTAAAAATGTATTAGCTACTAAGGAAACAATCAAGAAAAACAATCTTAACACACCTAATCCTTTAATCTTAAATGAACGTTCTATTGAAGAAGTATATAACCAGTTACCTATCCATCATCGAAAGGAAATGGCTATCAATGGTGGTGATATTATCCAACACCTTAATACGAAATCAGGACCGTGGTTAAAAGATGTGTTAAGACAAATAGAAGTGGCAATTATCACACAACAAATTAAGAATACTAAAGTTGAAATACTAGAATGGGTGGATGCGAATGTCAAAGTATAGTCAAGACGTAGTAAGAATGTTATATGAGAATCAACCAAATTACATCTCAGGGCAATTTATAGCTGATCAACTTAATATATCACGAGCAGGCGTTAAAAAAATTATCTATCAATTAAAAAACGATGGTTGTGACATCGAATCCGTCAATCATAAAGGTCATCAGCTCAATGCACTCCCCGATCAATGGTACAGTGGCATTGTTCAACCCATCGTAAAAGATTTTGATTCAATTGATCAGATAGAAGTTTATAACTCAGTTGATTCAACACAAACTAAAGCTAAAAAAGCATTAGTAGGCAACAAATCATCATTTTTAATTTTAAGTGATGAACAAACAGAAGGACGAGGACGCTTTAATCGCAATTGGAGTTCATCTAAGGGTAAAGGTCTGTGGATGTCTCTAGTATTAAGACCAAATGTTCCATTTGCAATGATTCCTAAATTTAATTTATTTATCGCATTGGGAATTAGGGATGCCATTCAACAATTCTCTAATGATCGTGTAGCAATTAAATGGCCTAATGATATTTACATTGGGAAAAAGAAAATTTGTGGTTTTTTAACTGAAATGGTAGCTAATTATGATGCTATAGAAGCGATTATATGTGGTATAGGTATTAATATGAATCATGTTGAGGACGACTTTAATGATGAAATACGTCACATTGCAACAAGTATGAGGTTGCATGCTGATGATAAAATAAATCGTTATGATTTTCTAAAAATACTACTCTATGAGATTAATAAACGTTATAAACAATTCTTAGAGCAACCATTTGAGACGATTCGAGAAGAATATATTGCAGCAACAAATATGTGGAATCGTCAATTAAGATTTACCGAGAATGGTCACCAATTTATAGGTGAGGCATTTGATATCGACCAAGATGGTTTCTTACTTGTGAAAGATGATGAAGGGAATTTACATCGACTAATGAGTGCAGATATAGATTTATAAACACTGAAGACAAGGAGAGAGGGCGTTATGGGAATTGCAACCTATGCAGTTGTTGATTTAGAAACAACTGGTAATCAACTAGATTATGATGAAATTATTCAAATAGGCATTACTTTCGTACGCAATCATAAAATTATTGATACTTATCATTCAATGATTCGCACTGATTTAGAAATTCCTCCATTTATTCAAGCTTTGACATCTATTGAAGAGGATATGCTCGCTCAAGCACCTTATTTCAATGAAGTTGCTGAGGATATTTACGACCAAATTAAAGATTGCATTTTCGTGGCACATAATATTTCTTTTGATCTTAATTTCATTAAAAATGCTTTCAATAACTGTGACATTCAATTCAAACCTAAGAAAGTGATGGATACACTTGAATTGTTTAAAATCGCGTTCCCAACAGATAAAAGTTACCAGTTAAGCGAGCTCGCTCAAGCACATGATATACCCTTAGACAAAGCACATCGTGCCGATGAAGATGCTACAACGACTGCAAAGTTAATGATTAAGGCCTTCAAAAAGTTTGAAAGTTTACCTTTAGATACGCAAAAGCAACTTTATTATTTAAGTAAAAATCTTAAATATGATTTATACAATATCCTTTTCGAAATGGTAAGAACAAATCAATCGAAACCCTTGGATGACCAATTTGGCCAATTCGAACAAATCATATATCGTAAACAAGTAGATTTAAAAGGTCCACAAACAAAGTTTGAAGGTTCTCTTAAAACGCTTTATAAAAAAGCTACGAAAGCTCTAAATATGACTTATCGTCCTCAACAACTTTATCTTTCAGAAATTATTCTTGATCAACTGATGCATAGTGATAAAGCAATGATTGAAGCGCCTCTAGGAAGTGGTAAGTCCCTTGCATATTTACTTGCAGCACTCATGTACAATATTGAGACTGGGCGACACGTGATGATATCTACAAATACTAAAATACTGCAGAGTCAGTTACTTGAAAAAGATATTCCCGCATTAAACGAGGCATTAAAATTTAAAATCAACGCATCTCTAATCAAAAGTAAAAATGATTACATTTCACTTGGTTTGATTAGTCAAATCTTAAAAGATGATACTAATAACTATGAAGTTAGCATTCTAAAAATGCAATTATTAATTTGGATTACAGAAACAACTACAGGTGATATCCAAGAATTAAACTTAAAAGGCGGACAGAAAATGTATTTCGATCAAAAGATTGAAACTTACGTTCCTGTACGTCATGACATCCATTACTACAATTTTATAAAACGTAACGCTCAAAATATTCAAATCGGTATTACGAATCACGCACATTTAATTCATTCGGATGCAGAAAATTCAATATATCAATTATTCGACGATTGTATCATTGATGAAGCACACCGATTACCAGATTATGCCCTAAATCAAGTCACTAATGAATTGAACTATTCTGATATTAAATATCAATTAGGCTTAATCGGTAGAAACGAAAATGAAAAACTACTCAAAGCTATAGACAAATTAGAACAACAACGTATTCTTGAGAAATTAGATATAGCACCTATTGATGTATTCGGACTTAAATCAAACATCAATGACATCCATGACTTGAATGAGCGTTTATTTACAACGATTTATGAAATTATTCAGTCATCTGAAGTCTATGACGATGAAGTTCATAAGTATCATTATGTTTACCAATTTGAGACTGATAATATATTAAAAGATTTACACGCTATCATTGATAAACTAAATAAAACGTTGGAAATTTTTAATGGCATTAGCCATAAAACAATTAAATCGATTCGTAAACAGTTACTTTATCTCAACGATAGATTTAAACAAATAGAGCAAAGTTTAAAAGATAATCATACAAGTTATATTTCAATCAAAAATCTAACTCAAAAGTCTACAATTCGTTTGCTTGTTAAAGACTTTGCAGTAAAAGATATTTTGACAACTCAAGTTCTTGATAAATTTGATTCGCTCACTTTTATTTCCGGTACGTTAACTTTCAATCATTCATTTGATAACTTTAAGAATTGGTTTAACAATCATACCGAATTTAATACATTTGAAGTATCGACATCGATGAAAGCCTCTAAAAATACGAGCGTTTTTATTCCTACTGATGTAGCTTCTTATAATTATAAGAATATTGAAGACTATGTGGCATCAATTGTGGATTATCTTGTCGAATATGTCACTATGACTCAATCAAAATGTCTCGTCTTATTTACAAGTTACAAGATGATGCATATGGTTCAAGATATGTTAAACGAATTACCACCATTTGAGGACTACGTGATACTCACTCAACAACAGAATCAAAATTATAAAATTGTTCAACAATTTAATAACTTTGAAAAATCTATCTTGTTAGGTACATCAACATTCTTTGAAGGCTTCGACTTTCAAGCTGATGGTATTAAGTGTGTCATGATAGCTAAGCTACCATTTATGAATAAACACAATACGAAATATTGGCTTATGGACACTGAATTTACGTCAACATTCAAAGATTACGTCCTTCCAGACGCTGTCACTCGCTTTAGACAAGGTTTAGGTCGATTAATACGTAATGAGGATGATAAAGGGCTTATAGTGTCGTTCGATGATCGCTTAGTCAATAGTAATTTTAAGAATTTCTTTGCTCAAACCTTGGAAAATTATCGCCAGAAAAAAGGGGATATTCAACAATTCAATAAATTACTAGGGCACATTCAGAAATCAATTAAAAAAGGAAAATAGAGTTTAATTTGACGTAGCGAAGTCATTTTCAAGAAAGCAATCACAGAAGTCAACATGTAGAAGTTAATAGAAGATTTTGTTAAAATAAATAAGTATTAAAAGAATAGAAAAATAGGAGTTTGGTTATGAAGACTACGATTAAACAAGCGAAACAACATCTAAACCAAGAAGTAACTATTGGTGCTTGGTTAACAAATAAACGTTCTAGCGGTAAAATCGCGTTCTTACAATTACGTGATGGTACTGGATTTATGCAAGGGGTTGTAGTGAAATCAGAAGTTGATGAAGAGACCTTCCAATTAGCTAAAGAGATTACTCAAGAATCTTCATTATATGTAACAGGAACAATCACTGAAGATAATCGTTCTGATTTAGGCTATGAAATGCAAGTAAAATCAATTGAAGTCATTCATGAAGCGCATGATTACCCAATCACACCTAAGAATCACGGTACTGAATTCTTAATGGATCACCGTCATTTATGGTTACGTTCTAAGAAACAACATGCCGTGATGAAAATTAGAAATGAAATTATTCGTGCAACATATGAATTCTTTAACGACAATGGCTTTACTAAAATTGATCCACCAATTTTAACTGCAAGTGCACCTGAAGGTACAAGTGAGTTATTCCATACTAAATACTTCGACCAAGATGCATTCTTATCTCAAAGTGGCCAATTATATATGGAAGCTGCAGCTATGGCACATGGTCGCGTATTTTCTTTCGGTCCAACGTTCCGTGCTGAAAAATCTAAAACACGTCGCCATTTAATTGAATTTTGGATGATTGAACCAGAAATGGCATTTACAAATCATGCTGAGAGTTTAGAGGTACAAGAACAATATGTCACTCACGTTGTACAATCAGTACTTAAAAATTGTGAATTAGAACTTAAAGCCCTTGACCGTGATACGACTAAGTTAGAAAAAGTAGCAACACCATTCCCAAGAATTTCATATGATGATGCGATTGAATTCTTAAAAGAACAAGGCTTTGATGATATTGAGTGGGGCGAAGATTTCGGAGCACCTCATGAAACTGCAATCGCTAATCATTATGATTTACCAGTGTTTATAACTAATTACCCAACTCAAATTAAGCCGTTCTATATGCAACCTAATCCTGACAATGAAGATACAGTATTATGTGCTGATTTAATTGCTCCAGAAGGCTATGGCGAAATCATTGGCGGTTCTGAACGTATTAATGATTTAGATTTATTAGAACAACGTATTAAAGAACATGAATTAGATGAAGAAAGTTATAGTTATTATTTAGATCTTCGTCGTTATGGCAGTGTACCACATAGTGGTTTTGGTCTTGGTTTAGAAAGAACAGTTGCGTGGATTTCAGGAGTAGAACACGTGCGTGAAACTTCACCATTCCCACGTTTATTAAATCGTTTATACCCATAATAGAGGTGAAATAAGAACTTCATTTTCAAAATGATGCCAAAACGTCCAGTCAATTGATACGGCTGGGCGTTCATTTTAAATAGGAGGGGAAAACACTTGGATTTGTTTCAACTTAAAACACGTCCTGTCGTAATTCGAAGAGAATTATTAGATCATTATGCGGAATTAGGTATAGATGAACAAGATTTAGTGATTCTGATTAAATTGATTTACGCATCAGAAACATCTAATAAGCAGCCCTCTATAGAATTGCTTCAAAAAGGGTCTCATATGCAACCTCGTGAAATCACTGCCGTCATTCAAAATTTAATACAACACGAATTATTAGAATTAAATGTGAGTAAAGACGAAGAAGGTAAATTCACTGAGTATATGAATTTAGACCCTTTTTATGAGAAATTAAGCCTAATACTAAAGAAACAAAATTTAAATAACCAAGAGCAAGATAGTAAAGAGCAATTTAAACAGCTATTTCAATTGATGGAACAATCCTTTGGGAGACCACTTTCACCCTACGAAATAGAAACATTAAACCAATGGATAGATGTGGATCAACATGATCTATCCGTCATTCAAGCAGCATTAGACGAAGCACTGAGTCAAAACAAATTAAGTTTTAAATATATAGATCGCATACTGTTAAATTGGAAGAAGAACAATGTTAAAACAGTAGATGACTCCAAAAAAATAAGAGAACAATTTAATCAGAAGCAACCTAAAATGAAACATGTAGTTAAACAAGTTCCCAAATTTGATTGGTTAAATGGAGAGAAACCAGATGATAAGTAAAAAGAAAGCATTAGAAATGATAGATGTCATTGCGAATATGTTTCCAGACGCAGAGTGTGAATTAAAGCATGATAATGCATTCGAACTCACTATTGCTGTATTACTGTCAGCTCAATGTACGGATAATTTAGTCAACCGTGTGACACGTTCACTCTTTGAAAAGTATAAAACACCGGAAGATTACCTTAATGTTAGCGATGAAGAGCTTCAAAATGATATACGTTCAATAGGACTATATCGTAATAAAGCGAAAAATATAAAAAAATTATGTCGTTCATTACTCGATCAATTTGATGGACGTATACCAGAGACTCACAAAGAATTAGAAAGTTTAGCAGGTGTCGGACGAAAAACTGCAAATGTGGTGATGAGTGTAGCATTTGGAGAACCTTCTTTAGCTGTGGACACGCATGTTGAAAGAGTTTCTAAACGTTTAGGTATTAATCGATGGAAAGACAATGTTAGACAAGTTGAGGATCGTCTTTGTGATATCATCCCACGTGAAAGATGGAATAGAAGTCATCATCAACTTATTTTCTTTGGAAGATATCATTGTTTAGCTAGAAAACCTAAATGTGATATATGTCCTTTATTAGATGATTGTAGAGAAGGTCAGAAACGTTATAAAGCTAGTTTGAAGGAAGCGTGATTTATAGTGATTAAGAAAGATGATTTCGAACAATTAGAAACACTACTCGATAAGTTAGCGAGTAAGAAGAAGTTAAAATCTCAAGAGGCTAAACCTATTATTGATGATTATTTTGAGATGATACTTAATTACTTTAAACAAATTAATGAAATCAGTGAAATCAATTTTGATCACTTAAATGAGTATCCTGTAGTACCTATGAATTTTGATGAACGGTATCATTATATGATTGCTAGAAAATATCATTTTATGGGATATAGACAAATGAAAACGTTAAAAAGTGAGTTAATTAAAATGAATGCCTCTTATCAAATAAGGAAGAAGCGCAATCGTTAAGTAAGCCTATTTAAAAATTTAAGAGTCAAATTGTATTGTTATGAAAGGGAAGATGTTCCTCCAAACAATGCAATTTGACTCTTTTAATATATAAAAAGAGTCCCAATTTCAAAACATGAAATTGGGACCTTTGCTATATCAATTATGATGCTTTGTTATCAAATATAGCATTTAAGTTAAATAAACGAGTTAGTGCGTTACCAGAGCTACTTTGAGAAGAGCTACTGTTATTGCTAGAACTATTACCTGAGTTTGAAGATGAGCTATTGCCTGATGACGAATCACTATCTCCGTGAACACTACGGTTAGTAGTGTCGTTGTCTGGGTGACCTTTAACAGATAAGTTATCCGCATCACTACCATTAACATCATTAGGTTTCTTGAAGTCTTCACCATCTTTAGAAGAGATATCAGACATTACATCTTCGAATAAATGTTGTGGATATTCTTGCTCAGTATGTCCTACAAATGAGTTAGTACCGTATTGTTTAACTTTATTGAAGCCCATCCAAATTGACATTGAATATTGAGGGCTGAATCCGTTAATCCATACGTCTTTGGCTGCACTGTCTGGTAAGTTATATTTTTGATAAATTTCAGAACCATAAGTACCAGTACCAGTTTTAGCACCCATATTAACTCCTGAAACACCGTTTCCATAAGCTGAACCGTATGCTTTGAATGTGCCTTTCAAGATTTCAGCTAACATATAAGCTGTATAATCTTTCATCGCTTTGTGACTAGTATGATCATATTCAATAGTGTCACCATCATTAGTGACTACTTTTTGAATAGAGTGAGCATTGTTATAAGTTCCACCATTAGCAATTGCAGCAAATGCTGAAGCTAATTGAGTAGGTGAGAATTCAGAAGATGAACCACCAAGTACTTCAGATGGACCTATTTTACTGTTGTAATCTAAGCCAACTTTAGAAGCGAATTTCTTAGGCGCATCGTTACCTGCTTGTTTCTTAACTTGTTGCCAAGTTTTAAGAGCAGGAATATTGAAACTTTGACGTAAAGCATCATAAGCAGAAACTTTACCATGACTTTTAGTGTCATAGTTTTTGAATTCTGAACCATCAACCCAATATGAAGATTCGTCTTGGATTGCGTGGTTAGTAGCCCATTGCATATTTTCAATAGCTGGACCATAAGCTAAGAATGGTTTTAATGATGAACCAGTAGGGTGAGCATCTGTAGCTTGGTTACGTTCTACGACATTTTTGTAGTCACGTCCGCCTGAAATAGCTACAAGACCACCAGTTTTACTATCTAAGATCGTAGCACCAACTTGTTGGTCATCATTTTTATAGTAGTTAGAACCACCATTATTAACACGATCTTGAAGCGTTTTCTGAACGTCTTTGTCCATGTTAGTGTAAATTTTAATACCACTTTGTAGGACGTTGCCTAAGTTCTTGTCTTTGAAGTATTTATTATTCATTAATTCTGATTCAACGAAGTTAACGTAAGAATCATACTCTGAATCATTATTATTAGCGTTCACTTGACGATCTTTCTTAGAGCGTTCTACTAAGTTCGCTTTTAGATCAAGTTTCTTAGCATCAGCATATTCTTTATCAGTAATTCTGTGATGTTTATGCATTAAATAGAGCACTGTGTCTTTACGGCTATTCGCTTCTTTAGGGTTATTGTAGATGTTATATAAGTTAGGAACCTGTGGTAAACCTGCAAGATAAGCTTCTTCAGCTAAGTTTAAGTCCTTCAAGTCCTTGTTGAAGTAATATTTAGCTGCAGCTTTGACACCAGTAACACCATCAGAATAGTAAATTTTATTCAAGTAAACTTGGAATATTTCATCTTTACTATATTCTTGTTCAAGACGGTATGAAAGGTAAGCTTCTTGAGCTTTACGACCGATAGATTTTTGTTGTGTTAAGAATGAATCTTTAACAACTTGTTGTGTTAAAGTTGACGCACCCTGAGCACCAAATCCACCAGTTAAGTTCTTCCCAATAGCACCAAATAAGCGCTTATAGTCTAGCGCACCGTGATGATAGAATCGATTATCCTCTGTTGCTAAAACGGCATATTTCATGTGTTTTGGTACGTCTTTAATGTTGACGTGTTCATGACGTTGACCGTTATCTAACGTTTTAACTAGATCCCCATTCTTATCATAAATCTTAGCCGGAATTGGGTCTTCTAGTTTCGACTCAGTAAATGCTGGCGCTTTCCATGCATAGTAAGCAAACAACAAGATACCAAGTAACAACAGAACGAAAAAGGCGATAATCATAAAGCCGATTATCTTGA
This sequence comes from Staphylococcus sp. TE8, assembly GCF_000692055.1. NCBI lineage: Bacteria > Bacillati > Bacillota > Bacilli > Caryophanales > Staphylococcaceae > Staphylococcus > Staphylococcus sp. TE8. The sequence goes on along the minus strand of NZ_JMGB01000001.1, from coordinate 900,853 downwards.
TAATCGTTCTCTTAACATTCCTATTCTTTTGTTCGTCGGACTTCCCACCATTTTTACTATTATTTTTTTTAGGTTGGGAAGACCCTTTATTTTCCGTCATACGCGGTCCTCACTTTCATCTAATATCAACTTATCAACTGCCTTGAGGTAATTCAATCTTGGTTGATATTGATAAGGAATATGGTAACCATTTTTCCGAATTTCTTCAACTGTAATCGATTTTTTGATTTCTTGAGTATATCTTTCCCAGAAAAATTCAAACTTAGAATATGGCAATATATAGACTTCATCAAGTGTTTTGAAACGTATCATAAGAAAAACAATTCCCTTTTGAAGATATGTATTTTTCATATGTTCAACTTGATGTGCATGTATATTATTAAGGGGAAAAGAAGTTTTATTCTTCGTTTCCTTTGCCTCGAAATCGATATAATACCCATTATAAACGCCGTTATAATCGGTAGTTGAAGGTGTACGAAAATAAGCTTCATTAATCACAGCCTTACTACGTTTAGGATAGTGAACATTGACTATCTGAACGGGAGTAGGCTTCTTGTGAATGACTGCTATGCCACTTTTTAAATAGAACGTATTGGATTGTTCTATATCTTTTTCAAGCGACATTCCGCGTCCACCATATTCAATGTTACTTGAAAAGGGTGAAGGCTTTCGTCCGTCCGAAGACTTATTTTTTGAGTATGGCTTACCATTAGGATAATTCATAATATTCACCACACAAGTTTGATGAGAAAACTTTAGATATGTAAATGAAAAAACTCAATCAAACTCTAGTATTTGAATGTATATGTTATTTAACAAACATACATCATTCATTATTTTAACGTGATTAGCCTATTCTGTCACGATTTCTTTCATAAATGAAAGATAAACGTAATCTATAATTTATTATTTATTAAAATTATAGTTATTTAAACGAGACTTAAATGATAAAAGTAACATAAATCTTTCAAAACAAATTCGCCGATAACAAAATCTTTGTAAATCCAATCATGTCTAATCAATGAAAGAATGATACTTTGCATGACTTAAGCTTTCTTATTGTGTTAAATTAACTTTGTAGGAGGCATCCTAATGCGAAAACTAATAGAACAACTTATCTCGGATATTGATGAAATGAATCATCGTTTTGAAAGAGTAAAATCTTCAGAAGTTGATTATGACTTTTATAAGGTAGTAAAACCTTATGCACATTCGATTGATTCAAAACTTAATGAATTAAACAATTATTATCATCAAATCATTAATACGCCGTATATGACACCATTAAAATTTAATTTACTTATATCAAACATTCAATCGCTATCTGTAGAATGTCATTTTAAACGTACGAGTAGAAAGCTTTTCACAGAAAAAATAAAAAGCGTACAGTATGATTTAAAAAATATTTTAACGTATCATGTTTAATGAGGGAGAATATGGTTAAAACTGTATATGTTACTGGATACAAATCTTTTGAATTAAATATATTCAAAGATGATGCACCAGAAGTTTCATATTTAAAGAAGTTTATATCTCATAAATTAGAACAATTATTAGATGAAGGTCTAGAATGGGTGCTGATTCAAGGTCAAATGGGTATTGAGTTATGGACAGCTGAGGTTGTTTTAGACTTAAAGAAAGATTATCCAGAATTAAAGTTAGGGATTATAACACCTTTCTTAGGTCATACGCAACGTTGGAATGAACAGAACCAAGCTAAATACGCTTCAATCGCTCAACAAGCAGATTTTACGGAGAGTATTCATCATACTGATTATCAAGGGCCTTTTCAGTTTAAACAAGCAGATCAATTCATGCTAGATCATACCGAATATACCATTCTAATTTATGATGAAGAACAAGAGGCAAGCCCTAAATTCTTCAAGACTATGTTAGTTGAATTTATGGATAAAACAAACTATACTTGTGATATTGTGACGTTTGATGAACTCACTGACTTCATCAACGACTTGCAGTGGTCTCAAGATCAAAGTTTCGAATGAGGTGGATAAAAGATGTCAGATGTTTCATTAAAATTATCAGCAAAAGATATTTATGAGAAAGATTTCGAAAAAACTATGGCTCGTGGCTATAGAAGAGAAGAAGTAGACGCTTTTTTAGACGATATTATTACAGATTATCAAAAAATGGCGGACATGAATAATGAAGTTGTTAAGCTATCAGAAGAAAATAATAAATTAAAAAAAGAACTTGAAGAGTTAAGACTTCGCGTTGCTACAACAAGACCACAGGAAAATAAAAACTTTTCTTCTAATAATGGCAACAACTCATCAAACAATGTAGATATTTTAAAACGTATTTCTAATTTAGAAAAAGCAGTTTTCGGTAAGTAATAAAAATTTTTGTTACTTATTCACATGAAATTGTGTTATAATCGCAAAAGTGATATTTCGGGTAATCGCTATAGCAATATAGAGGAAAGTCCATGCTCACACAGTCTGAGATGATTGTAGTGTTCGTGCTTGATGAAACAATAAATCAAGGCATTAATTTGACGGCAACGAAATAACCTAAGTCACATGATATGGTTAGAATAGTTTGAAAGTGCCACAGTGACGTAGCTTTTATAGAAATATAAAAGGTGGAACGCGGTAAACCCCTCGAGTGAGCAATCCAAATTTGGTAGGAGCACTTGTTTAGCGGAATTCAACGTATAAACGAGACGACTTTCACACGAGCGTGAAAGTATGTAGACAGATGGTTACCACCGACGTACCAGTGTAACTAGTACACGTGATGAGTACAACGGTACAGAACATGGCTTACAGAAATATTACGACTAGTTTAGCTCTCCCTTATATATGGAGAGCTTTTTTATTGTTTATATTTATGGGCGCAAATGCTCTCATGAAAGCTATTTGTTTAATCATTTTCAAAAAATAAAAATGAGTTTATCCTTATATTAAAAAAAGATGATGAATTTGATAAAATAAACACAATACAAATAAAGGAGCAATGAAATGTTTCAATTATTAGCAGTCTGTCCAATGGGACTGGAAGCAGTCGTGGCTAAAGAAATACAAGAACTTGGTTATGAAACACAGGTTGAAAATGGGCGCATCTTCTTTGAAGGTGATGAAGCAGCCATCGTTAAATGCAACTTATGGTTACGTACAGCTGACCGCATTAAGATAGTAATGGGGCGCTTTGATGCTAAAACATTTGATGATTTATTCGAACAAACGAAAGCTCTACCTTGGGAAACAATTATTGATAAAGAAGGTAATTTCCCCGTTCAAGGTCGAAGCGTAAAATCTACATTGCACAGTGTACCTGATTGCCAAGCAATTACTAAAAAAGCCATCGTCGAGAGACTTAAAAAGGCATACGATGAAAAAGGTTGGTTAAATGAGACTGGTGCCAAATATCCTGTAGAAGTTGCAATACACAAAGATAATGTTTTATTAACTATTGATACATCAGGTTCAGGATTAAACAAACGTGGTTATCGTCTAGCACAAGGGGAAGCACCAATCAAGGAAACATTAGCTGCTAGTTTAATTCGTTTAGCAAATTGGAAAGGTGATTCTCCACTAATTGATCCATTCTGTGGTTCTGGTACGATTGCGATTGAAGCATGTTTAATTGCACAAAACATTGCCCCTGGATTTAATAGAGATTTCGTATCTGAAGAATGGAATATCATGCCTCCAAATATTTATGATGAATTGCGTGATGAAGCAGATAGAATGGCAGATTATGATAAAGAAATTGAAGTTTACGCATCTGATATTGACCCTGAAATGGTAGAAATTGCTAAACGTAATGCTGAAGAAGTTGGACTGGGCGATATTATTCAATTTAATGTTAAAGACGTTAATACTTTAACTATTGATTCAGAAGGACCAGTAGCATTAGTAGGAAATCCGCCATATGGTGAACGTATAGGTGATCGCGAAGAAGTAGAAGAAATGTATCGCTATATTGGTTCACTAATGAAGCAACATCCTTATTTATCAACATATATTTTAACTAGTAATAAGGAATTTGAGTATTTAGTTAACCGTAAAGCAACTAAACGTCGTAAATTATTCAATGGTTATATCGAATGTACGTATTATCAATATTGGGGTAAAAAACCCGATTTTAAAAATTAAGGTTTACTTTTTATTATTTCCGTGTAATAGTAGCAACCTAAATATTCAATTCATTCGCACTCTTATCTCGACTATAGTACAGTTGAATAGGAGTGTTTTAATTTTAAAAATACTAAAAAATAAAATATTGAAGATGTTTAGAAAGGGGATTATAAATATGAAAACAGTATTAATCATCGGAGCTAACGGTAGAGTGTCTATCGAAGCAACTAAAATTTTCCTTGAAAACTCTAGTTTTAATGTAGATTTATTCTTAAGAAATGCGCACCGTATCCCTGACTATGCTTCTAACCGTGTAACAGTATATGAAGGCGATGCAAAAAACTTAGAAGATCTTGAGAAAGCATTAGATGAAGTTGATGTAGTCTTTGCAAGTTTATCTGGATCACTTGATAGACAAGCTAAGACAATTGTTGAAGCTATGGCTAATAAGAATGTTAAACGTTTAATATTTGTGGCAGCACCTGGTATCTATAATGAATTACCTGAACAATTTAACGAATGGAATAAAGAACAATTTGGAGATAAATTAAATCTATATCGCAAAGCATCTGACATTATTGAAAATTCAAATTTAGATTATACTATCATCCGTCCAGGTTGGTTAACTGATAAAAATGAAAATGTTTTTGAAGTTACTACTAAAGATGAGACATTCAAAGGTACAGAAGTTTCACGTAAAAGTGTTGCTTCATTAGCTGTTCAAATCGCTAAAAATCCAGAGCTACATTCTAAAGAAAATATTGGTGTTAATAAACCTGGAACAGAAGGCGATAAACCTGCATGGTTTGATTAATAAATATGCCATTTTAACATAGGTTTTACTTTGTCTATGTGATAAAATTTAAAATATCATAACTTTTGAAAATTAGGGTTTGTCTTCTAGACTAACCTAATTTTTTTAATTTTTTTGAAGTTGATATACATAAATTTCTTACACTTTTGATAATAATCAGAGTAAAAACCTCTATTACATATCGAGGGAGCTAAAGGGGATTCAAAACACATGGATAACACTGAACAATTAGATATTTTATATAAGTTGAAAAAGGAAGTTGAGAAATCGAACAACTATGCCTTAGTTAACACTATTAACCAAGTTATAAAAAAAGTATATCTCAATCAATTTACCGCTTCTTTCGTAGGTAACTTTTCAGCTGGGAAATCAACGTTAATTAATCTATTACTTGAACAAAATATTTTACCTAGCTCACCAGTACCTACAACAAGTAATACTGCAGTCGTGTCAGTCGCTGAAGAACCAGGAATCATCGCGAATTTACCTCACCAACAATACACTAAATTAAAAACTTATGATGATGTGAAACAAATGAATCGTCAAAATGTGGATGTTGAATCAGTAGAAATTAACTTCCCATCAAATAAATTCAACAACGGTTTCACACTACAAGATACACCTGGCGTAGACTCAAATGTTGCCACACACCAGTCTAGTACTGAACAATTTATGTATACGAGCAACATTCTCTTCTATACTGTAGATTATAATCACGTACAATCTGCATTAAACTTTAAATTCATGCGACGTATTAATGAAGTAGGTATTCCTATCGTGTTTGTCATTAATCAAATCGATAAACATAATGAGGACGAAATATCATTTGATACATTTAAATCACGCGTAGAGAAATCAATTAAAGATTGGGATATTGAATTAACAGATACTTATTATGTATCTAAATTTGAGCATCCAGAGAACCAAATTAATGAATTATCTGATTACCTCGTTCAAATGGATAATCACCGAGAATCTGTCGAAGATTACGTGAATCGTACTATCGATTTTATTACTGAAGCACAACTTGCTTATATCCAAAATGAAATCCAAGACATCCTCGATACACTTGATATCGAAGAGGAAGACTTTGAGCAAGCTTACATGAAGTTTCAACAAAATCAAGAAGTAAGCGAAGAAGCTCAACTATTAAACGACTCTGATAAATTACTCAATTATTTAAAGCAGAAACGTAAAGATATTTTAGATAACGCTTATATCATGACACATGATATGCGAGAACAGTTAAGATCTTATCTTGAAAGTAAATCTGAAGACTTTAAAGTAGGCGGGCTTTTCAATAAGAAAAAGAAAAAAGAAGAAGAACAGGAACAACGACTGAATCAAGCTACTGACGCGTTACAAGATAAAGTGAACCAACAAATACGTCAGCCACTTCGAGAAGACATGTCATTCTTAACACGCTTTATAAATGACAGTGAAGTTAATAATCAAATCCTAAACCAAGATTACCTTATAAAGCCATCATTAATTTCTGATTTATATCAACCTCAGACAAGTATTAGCAATACGTATGTTCTTACATTCTCAGATGAAGTAGTGAAAGCTTTAAATAAACATATTGAACATGAATCAAACCCTATCTTCAAAGATGCTGTGAATCACGCTCAAGCAAGCGAGTTAACAACAGAAGATAATGAGGATAAACAGGAATATGAAAAATTCATTGAGTTGAAAAATTTAAGAGAATCGTTAACTACTCATAATTATCAACATTATTACATCCATTTAGATGATTCACTGGATAAATTAATCGGAAGAACTGAAGCAAATTTCGAACTTAAAGAGGAAAATTCAACGGCTTACCACCACAAACATGAACAGGTCAACCAAGATGAAGTAGAAACAGCAAATCAAGTTGATATTCAGAATGCACTTCAAGTAGTCGAAGATGTCCCTCTATTTGATCGTACGAAAAAGGACATCAAAGACACAATGCATCGCCTCAATAATCAAATCACTAAAATTGGTGTATTCGGAACTTTCAGTGCAGGAAAAAGTAGTTTAATCAATGCTTTATTAGGCGGTCAATATTTAGTAAGTTCACCAAATCCTACAACAGCAGCGACAACTGAATTATCATACGGCGAAGAAAGCCAAATTACCTTAAAATCATCTGAGCAATTATTAGATGAGGTCAACAACGTTCTTGAATATTACAATGCGTCATATGATTCATTAGAATCATTTATTAACAGTGATTTGAAGAAACTTAAGACACAACTTGAAAAGAATCAACTCGCATTTATTGATGCCATTGAGAAACATTATGATATGTATCTAGACATGTTAAACGAGGGAGAAGTCCATACCGTCTCTCAAGAAGACGTTAAAAAATGGAGCGCAGAAGATGAATACGCTACATTCGTTAAGACCGTGCATCTCAACCTTCCACTTGAATGGTTAAAAGGTAAAATTATCGTCGATTCATTAGGTCTTCACTCTAATAATCAACGACACACTAATGAAACTGAGCAGATTCTTACTTCTTCAGATTTAATCTTATACGTAAGTTATTTTAACCATTCATTCACGGATAACGATAAAGCGTTTATCGAGCACATGAAAGCGATGAATCAATTAAATGAGAATCAAGCATTCAAGATGGTTATTAATGCAGTAGATTTAGCTGAAAACGAAGACGACCTCAACGCAGTGCGTGATTATGTTGCAGATGCACTTGGACAAGTTAACCTTCATTCTGAGATATTCAGCGTTTCAAGTCGTAAAAGCTTAAAAGAGGGCGATCAAGGTATAGATCAATTGCACGATAGCATTCAGCGATTTGCTGATGTCGAATCTAAAACCATTTTAGAACAACAGATGGTTCATCAAATTCAACAAATGAATGATTCCTATAAAGAAATGATTGAAGAGTTCCATAATAATAAGGAACAAATACAAGCTAGACAAGAAAAATTATTAAACATTAAAGACCAAGATAGACTTAATAGCCAATTGATCAATACTACATCGCAACATACTAATAACGAAGTTGATGAACAAATCTATCATTTAAACAATAGACTCAATCTTCAATTATTAGACGAAGTGAAATCAGTTTATAACAGTCAAATGACTCAAAATAGTGATTTTAATGAAGAGAAAAAGATTTCTACTAAAACTTATCTTGATCAAATTCATCAACGATTATATTTAGAACAATCATTAATTACTGAAAGAATCAAAAAGTATTTTAATTCACAATTAGAAGAGCAAATTGCACCAATTATCAAGAAGTTAAATCACATACACGTACTAGTTAAAGCTCAATTTGATGTAGAACCTGATGTAAAGGAAACACCATTTTTAAAAATAGATTTAAATGATATGATTGCAGCCTTACCGAAGCAATTAACAAAACGTAAAATACTAAATCCTAATTCACAACGTGATATCCAAGAACAAATTGCAAATGTAACATTAGAATTGTTACAAGATGGTTTGAGTGAATTAAAACAAGAACTGAACGACTATGTGCAGCAGATGTCACGTCAAGCTGAGACGCAATTCAAACAACTAGAGCAACAAATTCAAGAACAAATTGATGAATTACTATCATTCAAATTAGATGATACGCTCATCCAACAGCTGGAAACTAAATCTAAACAACTTGATGAAATCATTTAAGAAGAAAGAAGGACGCTATCATGACAAATAGAGTATTACTCGTGGACGGAATGGCTCTACTATTTAGACATTTTTATGCAACGAGTCTACACAATCAATTTATGTATAACTCTAAAGGTATTCCTACAAATGGCGTTCAAGGCTTTGTAAGACATATCTTCAGTGCAATTAAAGAAATTAATCCTACACATGTTGCAGTATGTTGGGATATGGGGCAACAAACATTTCGTAACGAAATGTTTGAAGGGTATAAACAAAATCGGCCAGAACCACCAGCAGAACTTATACCACAATTTGATTACGTTAAAGAAATCTCACAACAATTTGGATTTGTAAATATTGGTGTAACTAATTATGAAGCTGATGATGTGATTGGGAGCCTCGCTCAAACTTATTCTGATAACAATGAAGTTTTTATCATTACAGGAGATAGAGATATTCTCCAATGTATAAACGAGAATGTAGAAGTTTGGCTTACTAAAAAAGGATTTACTATTTATAATCGCTATACTCTAGATCGATTTAAAGATGAATACGGATTAGAACCCAAACAATTAATAGATGTTAAAGCATTTATGGGAGATACGGCAGATGGTTATCCTGGAGTAAAAGGTATCGGCGAGAAAACAGCTATCAAATTAATTCAAAATCATCATAGCGTTGAAAACGTAATCCGAAATATATCTACATTGACACCAGCGCAGCAAAAGAAAATTAACGATAACATTAACAATTTACATTTATCAAAATCATTAGCTGAAATTCACACTCAAGTGCCACTTGAATCAGAACAGATCTTTAATGAAATGGCATACGCACATGAACTAAATGAAATACTTTCAATTTGTAACGAACATGAGTTGTATGTTTCAGGAAAATATCTAGCAAGCAACTTTTAACCATTAAACCAAATGGACTTATCGAAATTAATTCGTAAAGCCATTTGGTTTATTTTATACCCATCATCTACGCAACATAAAATTTATTTTATATAAATATTGTGAATTAATTTCACTTTCTTTATATAAAGTGATATTATTGTTTAGAACAAATAAAATATTGTTCGAAACTCTATTGTGATAGATAAGTGAGCATGCCGCATTCAAATTATGATTTTGATAAAACGACATTAGCTCTAAATTTTATTAAACTCATTTTGAATGGTATTCTTTTCATTTTAAATATCGTCATTATGGTCAATTTTAAGCACACGATATATTAAATCACATCAAACAACAAAGACATAACATCTAGAATAGGAGTGAACAATAGCTTTGAATAATCGAGATAAATTACAGAAATTTAGTATCAGAAAATATGCCATTGGAACATTTTCGACTGTAATCGCAACCCTGGTATTTATAGGTTTTAATACAGGTCAAGCTCAAGCAAATGAATCAGATCAACCTGCTACAATAGTTAAAAAAACTGCACTAAATGAAGATGAAGAAGACTCCACTGCAAAACAACAAACTAACTCTAAAATTGACCAAAATAAAAATGATGTCTATACAGTACCTGAAAACGAGACTGAACTTTTATCAAATGTACAAACATCTAATAGTAATAGTGATGAAATTAAAGAGAGCACGGGAGAAAATACTAAGAACTCACCATCTAACTATCCTAATGATAAAAACAGTCTTAAGATAAAAACACACGCTGTAAAATCTTTAACAGATGATAAAGAAAAACAAAAAGATAATTTAAAAGAAAAATCAATTATCAATAAACAATCTACTAAAGAAGATTCAAATAATAAAAAAGTTGAAGATACTAACAAACCAAAACTTGTTCAACCGCCTTTAGATAAGACTAGACTACAAGCTTTATATGATGCGTCATACCATGATTACAGAATGATAGATACTGATAAAGCTAATACAATTGAATATAATAAAGTTAAAGCTACTTTTGACAAAATTAATGATTTTCTTGGTAATAGTGAAAATTCTGAATCAAAACAGCTTGATTTGATGTACCAACAATTAGAACAAGCGATTGAATTAGCTCGTACGCTGCCAATGCGTACAACTAAAATAAATAAAAACAACCGTTCTACTAGAAGCGTTAATAAAGATCGGGCTAGTAGTAAATCTAATTCAGCTTATTTAGATGCATGGACTGAATATTATGTATCAAGTGATGATGATGGTTCCGGATATCCAATAGGAACATTTTTACACGCTTCTAATAAAGGGGCTCCTTATCAATTACCATCAACACCCTATAACACATTACATGCATCAGATGTAAAAGGTATCGCTTATATAACTACTAAAAGGGTTAAAGATGGTTACGAGTGGGATATATTATTTAACAAAGGACACTCAAATCATGAGAATATGATTTATTGGTTTGGAATCCCACGTGATCAAACACCGGTAGGTCAAGTGACATTTTCTATCATAAACAAAAATGGAACAAGCTCAGCATATGGTGGTGTGGGCTCAGGTTCAGGCGCACCTTTACCTAAATTTTGGCAAACTGCTGAAGGCATTGATCCCGCTGTAGCTAGATATTTTAGACATGGTTCCGCTCATGGTTATCCATTTTATAATACGCCTACCGTTCAAATAAATAACTTTTGGGATTTTGCTCGAGGTAGCAACGAATATGATCGTAATTCTTATTTCAATCGAAATGGTGCATCATCTACAGCGCGTTATTATGGTGACGAAAACTTTGCTTTTTTAAATGGTGAGAGACCTGAACTAGGACAAGGTTTAGATTCAATATATAGCTTTATTGGTAAAGGAGATGTAAGTTATAGAATTTCCTTTAAAACTAGTGGTCTTCCAACAGAACGTCTTTATTATGCAGCAGGTGGTCGTGCACTAGAATTTAGACAATTATTTAATTACAACCAATTATATGTTGAACCGATGAAAGAATATCAAAATCGTATTCAATCTTTCGTAGAAGTTAAAAATCGTACTATGCATTTAGGTAATACTAAGTATGTATATGATCCATCTATAGGTAAAAATACCGATCGAGCTATATTGGACTCTGATGGAGATCATACTATTGATTATGCCGACGATCCTTTAAGTTATGTAAAACATATAAGTAGATCTATCTTTGGCTTTATGCGATATAATGATGCTTACGACCAAGTCCGCATTTTCGGTGCAGATGAATTAAATCCAGTTGAAATCGAGAGTACATTCTCAAAGAATAATCTGGAGGAAGCTGCTCGCACAGGAAATCCAATTAAGCTAATGATTGGATTTAACGCGCGAGATCGTCACCATAACCCAGAAACTCTAGTTCCAGTAAATTTGTATGTTAAACCAGCTCTTAAACAAAAGATTTCTTATTGGCATAACAATGAAGGACAAAGTATTGAAAGTTATTCAGAATCTAAAAAAGCTGGTCATCCAGTATATGAAATTATGGCTGGAGATATGCATAATAATTCGCCTAAACAACAAGATATACGTGTTCAACTAACGAGTAATGAACCTATTAGAGATAATACTTGGTCGGTATATGGCTACCCAAATACATTGAGATTAGAAGAATCTAAAGGTCAAACTAATAACGCCAACGAGAAAAACTTCTCTTTAGTTGGTACATTAGCACCTGGAGATTATTTTATTACAGTAAGATTAGGAGATAGAGAAGAACAATTCGAAGTACGTGCTAAACCTAATCCTCCAATAATTGAAACAACTGAAATGCAACTTAGAGGCAAAGCAGGTCAAAAACCAGAAATTATAGTTACAAATGTGCCACACGAAACTAATGCTAAAGTTTTACTTGTTGTTGGAGGACAAAACGGTTCAACTGATCCTTTCTCAGATCCTTATACTAAACCTGAGAACTATACAGTGATAGCAAGTGCAGATGCTACGCCTACTGGAACGGTTACTTTTACAGCTAGCGATTATATACAAGGTCTTCCAAGAGCTGCTGAATTAAAAGCTATCACTTATTTTAACGAGAATGTTCAATCTAACTTTAGTAATATCATTACTTTATCAAGTGATAGCACGCCTCCGACATTTGGAGAACCTGTAGGATTAAACGCAAAATATTATAGAGATAATCATGTCTCATTCTCTATACCTGTAACTGAAAATCACGGAGGTTCTGGACTTAATCAAGTACGTGTAGAAGGATTACCATCTGGATGGACTCAGACCTTTGTTAAAAATTCTAATAACGAAACTGGTACTTTAACAGTTTCAGGTACTATCAGTCGTAGTCAAGCTCTAAATAGTGTTATTTCTCTTAGATTAACAGCTACTGATAATGATAATAACCAACAAACTAAAACTATCAATGTAAATGTTGGGAGCTTAGCGACTGACTATCCACTTACTCCTTTGTCTGCTGGTAATAGAATTCTTGTAGTAAATCCTACTAATTTTACTACACAAGAAAAAAATCAAGGTAAAGATAAAGTACAAAGACTAAATACTAACAAATCGACTTACTTAGCAAGCTCAAATGCTTTAGTTCCTCAAGATAACGGTAACATTCTTGTGAATTATAAAGATGGGTCTCAAGGGACAGTGAATGCTGGTAACATCTACACATATGATCCAATTCGTAAAGACATATATGCTGATACAGATGTCACTGACCCTAAAATTGCAACAATATTCGTACCTAAAGGCTCAAGATATGAAATAGGACGAGATTTAAGAAAGTACTTCTCATTGAGTAATGGTCAAGATATTCCAACAAATACGACATTTACAGTTATGTACCCTAATGACACATTACCAACAGGCGATCAGATATCTCACTTTGGAAATGAAACGCATAGTTATAGTATTACAGCGGTCAATGCATATAATCAAAATGCAACAACACTTACATTGCGTGTTAAAGCTGTGGATGTTATAGCGCCATCTGGTAATTTACGAGTTTATCGATTAAATCCATCAACACTAAGTGATGAAGAGGTTAACAAGGTTAAACAAGCTTTTGTTGAAGCCAATCGAAGATTAGACATCCAACTTAGTGATATTACTGTAAATAACCCAACTAGTGGTGGTGCAAGTACTGTAAATGTTGTAGTTCGAAAAGATAAATATAATAAAACTTTTACATCACATCCAGGTGATATGAACTTTTTACGTTGGACAAATATTCGAGATGATTATACTATCTCATGGTCGAATGATAAAATAGCTCACCGTGATACAGATGGAGGTTTATCATGGTCTCCAGATCATAAATCGATTATTTATAGATACGATGTAACTAAAGGATCATCAATTACTTTAAATCAAATATTGCCTTTATTAACTGCTCGCACAAGCATACCTTCATTGAGAAACGACATATCAGGTGACGATAAGGCTTTAGCAATTGCTGGAGGGACACCTAAATATAAAACCACTGGTTTCTCAACTAAACTCAATACTTTAGATAACTTACGTTTTTACACTAAAGATGGGCAAGTAATACAGGTATTAGATTTAGTTCAGGCTAGTACTGGAATTGAAAATGCTGAAGTAAGTCACTCTAATCGCATTTATAATGAAAGAAACTCTCAAGTTTCAAGTGGGGAAGTACCTGCTGCTAATGGTGCTCAAGCATTCAATGTCGACAAAGTTATTAAAGCTAATGGGTCTAACAATGGAGTTATGGGTGTTATATACAAAGCTCAACTTGTCCTAACGCCATATGGAGCTAAACAATATATTGATAACATTACAGATTCAACAGATGACTCTGCTAATCTCATGGAGGTCACTAATAATGTAATAGATGTTTATTTCGTGCCAAGTGATAACGTCAAACCTGTAATAAGCTTTGGTAATTATAATAACCACGTCGTTTTTTCTGGTGAAACATTTAGAAATAATATGACTGTAACAGATAATTATGGAGTACAATCAGTCTCAATTCCGCAAACTAGCGATATCGCAGTGTCAAAAAATAACAGCAATACAGAAATAACAGGCACAGCTCCTAATGTAACGAGTCAAACTACTAAGGCAGTAAAAGTTATTGCCACTGATAAAAGTAATAATCAGACAGAACAATCATTTAATGTGCTTATTAAACCTTTAAAAGATAAATATCATGTTACTAGTAGTTCAACAATTCAGAACCCTATTAGAATTAGTAGTATACGAAATGGTACCACTTTAACTCAAACTGAAAAGAATACTGTAATTAATTCATTAACAATTACTAACAATGAACCTAATAGAACTTATGTCACAGCTCCAAAAAATGAAATTCGTTCTAAAGAAGTCAGTAACGTCACAAATACAAATAATAATTCAAGTGTTACAGTTACAATTACTTATGCAGATAATACGACTTCTCAAATAAATGTATTAGTTAAACAAATCATACCGGAAATATTTTCAGAACCTAGATACACTGTACAGGGCCAAAATTTCCCTGAAGGAAAAGGTGCTAACCCTAAAGACTTCTTTAAACTAAAAAATGGTAGTCCTATAGAAGCTAGAGTAACTTGGGTTAATAATAGAGGTCCAAATATTAATAGTAATCAAATTGGCGTCGAACAAAATTTAGAAGCAGATATTTTATTTGACGGAGAATCTACGCCAATACGTAAAAGTACTTCCTATAAAATAGTCAAATCTCAACCTAAAAGGATTTTTGAAACAACAATAAATGGACAATTTGTTTTTCGTCCAGATAATGCTGATTATGCTGGTTCATATGTGCAACCATTCAATCATTCATGGACACAAGGTATGAACTTTGAATGGGGAGACAACCTAGGAACACCAAGTTCAAGAACTCCTGGGGCATTTACTCGAGTTGCAACAGTCATTTATCCTAATGGCGAAAGAGAAAATGTGAATGTACTTTACGAAGTTAAACCTAACAAACCAGTCATAGATAGTAATAGCGTTATTTATAGAGGCGGATTAACTCATCAGCAAATTTTAGTTAGAAACGTACCAAATAATGCTAATGTATCTCTATACCAATCTAATGGTTCAATTATTCAAAATACAACGCAAACAGTAGATTCTAATGGTGTGGCTACTGTAACTATTCAAGGCATATTACCTACAGGTAATATAACAGCAAAAGTCTCAATTACTGAAAATAATTTAACTTACGCAAAAGTCACTAGTAATGGTGTAAATAATGTGACTGAGAATATTACTGTTACCTCTGATGCTAGTAATCCTGTTAATGTTACAGAAGGTATGCATGCTAAAAATGGTGGTATTAAATTTGTAAAAGGTTCTAATTTCAATTTTAATAACTTTAATAACTTTATAAGTAATGCTCCATCAGGTTCACAGTTCTCTTGGGTCGACAGTCCTGACACTTGGAAAAATACTATCGGAGAATCAGAAAAAGTTATAAATGTCACTTTACCTAATCATCAAGGTACACGAACAGTTAATATTCCAGTAATGGTTTATCCAACAGTATCTGCTGTTACACCAAATAGAGATAAATTTGGCATTGATTTAAGTCGAGGAACTGATGTAAACAACTATATAACTTTTGAAGGTAATAATAGATATGGAGCAACAACATCTTGGAAGGATAATCGCCAACCAGACAAAAATGTTGCAGGTATACAAAACTTAACTGCTTTAATTCATTATCCAGGTATTGACACACCAGTAGAAGTACCAGTAAAAGTATGGGTGTATAAATTTGACTTTGCTAATTCAGTATATAAAATTCAAATCGGCCAAACCTTCCCTGGAGGTACTTGGGTTAAAAAATATGTACATTTAGAAAATGGAGACGACTTACCTACAAACGGCTTTTTATATTACTGGAACCCTAAAACTACAGGTTCAAATACTTCACAATGGCAAAGTTTAGCTTATACTAGTCAAACGTTTGTAAAGACAGGTACTTACGATGTATTAGATGCTAATGGTTACCCTTGGCAAGAATCACAACCTGGTACATTCATAGTAACGAGTGCTCAGCCTAACAATGCAATTATCACTGAATCTAATTCAGGAGAAGTTACCATAACTCCAGGTGCAGTGAGAGAAGTACCAATTGAAGGCACAACTTCTCACACTCAATCGATTGCAGATAAGATTGTAATTAATAAAAACGGCCACAAACTAACAACATTTATTAAAAATAATGAAGGTCGATGGATTGTTCAAAATGGTGAGCCAAATGTAAGAGGAGTATTGGCTAGCGATAATGGTAGTTCAATATTAATAAATAGACCTGCTATCGCGACAGGAGACACACTTCAAGCATTAGCTACTGAAGGATCTGGGGAAACTATTAGTCCAATAGCAGAGAGCGGGTTATTCACTGTAAAAGCTCCTCAGCCAGAGCAAGCAAGTGCTAAAGTATGGGAAAACGGTACATTTGAAATAACACCAGATAATAGAGCTCATTCTAATAATTCAACTGCTAAAGTAGAAGTTACTTATACAGAAAAATTAGAAAATAGCCATGAGTTATCTAAATCATTTACAGTTACTCATAATAATAATGGCACTTGGTCAATTACTAACAAACCTAGCTATGTTTCCTTCAATCAAAGCAACGGAATAATTATTTTCAATGCTAATAGCATTAAACCTGAATCACAAGTAACAATTATCTCTAGAGCAGGAAGCGGAAACACTGAGAGCAGCAGTACTAACACAGTAGCTGCACCTCCACTTCACACCGTAGTTATTAATGAAATCATTAAAGAACAAGGTCAAAATGTAAGTAATGAGGATGTGAATAATGCTGTTCAAGTAGCCAATAAACGTAATGCAGTAATTAAAAGGGGTGCAACACTTCCCACTCACCTTGCAGGAGGAAGTACAACTCAAATACCTGTAACCATTAACTATAATGATGGTAGTACGCAAGAGATCACAGAAACTATTAGAACAAAAGTTAATAAAACTGAATTAATTAATGCTCGTAATCACTTAGATGATACTATCAGTAAAGAAAATAAAACACCGGCTAGTATTAGAAACTTTGACCAAGCTATGGCTCGAGCTCAAGCTCAAATTAATCAAGCTAAAAATGAAGCTGATAAAGTTATTAATACAGAATTTGCAACACCTCAACAAGTAAATAACGCTTTGAGCCAAGTTAAAGCAGCACAAGCAAAGATTAATGAAGCTAAAAGTTTACTACAAAATAGAGCTGATAATAGTCAATTAGTAAGAGCTCAAGATCATTTACAACAAGTTTTACAACCAGCTGCCTCTACGAATGGAATGACTCAACAAAGTGCTCAAAATTATAATGCTAAACGTCAAGCAGCTGAACAAGCGATCCAAAATGCTGCTAATGTAATTAATAATGGGGATGCAACTGCACAACAAATTACTGAAGCTAAAAATAGAGTTGACCAAGCCGAAAGAGAGTATACAGAAGCTAAAAATAATTTAAGAGCAGATAAAACTCAATTAGAAACAGCTTATAATCACTTAAATCAACAAGTAAACTTAACAGATAAAACACCGTCTTCTGTTACAAGATATAAACAAGCCTTAGAAGGTTTTAAAAATGAATTAAACGCTGCAAAATCTGAAGCTAGTGGTGTACTTAACAATAACAATCCTACAGTCTCACAAGTTAAAAACGCTTTGGATAAAGTTAATGCTGTTCAAACAAAAGTTAATCAAGCTGAAGCTTTATTACAAAATAAAGAGAATAATTCTGCACTTGTAAATGCTAAACAACAATTGCAAAATGCCGTAAATCAAGTTCCTTCTACTACAGGAATGACTCAAGAAAGTATTAATGTATATAGAGCAAAACAACAAGCTGCTCAAAACGAAATACAAGAAGCTCAGAATGTAATTAATAATGGCGATGCTACTGCTCAACAAATTACTGCAGAAAAAACTAAAGTCGAGCAGGCTTTACAAGCTCTAAACGACGCTAAAAGTGGTTTGAGAGCTAATAAAGAAGAATTACAAAGCGCTTATAATCAATTAATTCAACCGGCAGATACTAATAATAAAAAACCTGCTTCAATAGAAGCTTATAATAATAAATTTAATCAGTTTAAAAATGAATATAATAATGTAAAAGCACAGGCAGATAATGTTCTCAAAGCTAGTAACCCAAGCGTAGCAGATGTAAGAAACGCATTAAGTAAAGTTAGAGAAATGCAAACTAAAGTTAATGAAGCAAAAGCTTTATTACAAAATAAAGAAAACAATACTGCATTAGTTCAAGCTAAACAGCAATTACAAAATGCCGTAAATCAAGTTCCTTCAACTACAGGAATGACTCAACAAACTGTAGACATTTATAACGCTAAACAAGCAGCAGCTCGTTCAGAACTCAATAATGCTCAACATGTAATAGATGATGGTAATGCTAGTGCTCAACAAATTGCTGCAGAAAAAACTAAAGTCGATCAAGCGTTACAAGCTTTAAATAATGCAAAAGATGGTTTAAGAGCCGATAAATCTCAATTGCAAACTGCTTACAACAAATTAACTGAACATATTAGCACAGAGGGTAAAACACCAGCTAGTATTCATAAATACAATGATGCTATTGCTAAAATTCGATCACAAATTGATTCTGCTAAAAATGAGGCAAAACAAGTATTAGATAGCAGTAACCCAACAGTTTCGCAAGTTAATGATGCTTTAAATAAAATTAAAGCTGTTCAACCTAAAATAACTAGTGCCAATAACTTGCTAGAAAATAAAGCAGATAATAGTGAATTAGTTTCTGCTAAAAATCAACTACAACGAACATTACAAACAACTGTATCAACTGATGGTATGACAGCACAAAGTACTCAAAACTTCATTAATAAACATCAAGCAGCTGAACAAGCGATTCAAAATGCCACTAATGTTATTAATAATGGGGATGCTACTGCTCAACAAATTACTGAAGCTAAAAATAGAGTTAACCAAGCCGAAAGAGAGTATACAGAAGCTAAAAATAATTTAAGAGCAGATAAAACTCAATTAGAAAATGCTTATAATCATTTAAATCAATCAGTTAACTTAACAGATAAAAAACCATCGTCAGTTGAAAGATATGAACGAGAATTAAATAGCTTTAAAAATGAACTAGACAGTGCTAAAGCTGAGGCAAATAGTGTAATTAATAATAATAATCCTTCAGTTGAACAAGTTAGAAATGCACTTAATAAGGTTAATGCAGTCCAAACAAAAGTAAATCAAGCTGAAGCTTTATTGCAACCTAAAGAAAATAATTCTGCACTTGTAAATGCAAAACAACTACTAGAAAACGCTATAAACCAAGTCCCTTCAACAGAAGGTATGACTGAGCAGTCAATAGCTAATTACAATGCCAAAAAACAAGCGGCACAAACTGAACTTCAAAAAGCTGATCAAGTAATTGCAAACGGCGATGCATCAGCCAGTGAAATTTCTAATGAAAAAACAAAAGTTGAAGAGGCTACTACAGCTTTAAATAAAGCCAAAAATGATTTGAGAGCTGATAAATCTCAATTACAAGCTGCTTATAATGAATTAACAAAACCTGTTAATACTTCTGATAAAACACCAGCTAGTATTAAAGAATATAATAAAGCGATAGCACAAATTAATTCACAAATAAACAATGCTAAAAGTGAAGCTAATTCAGTACTTCAGAATGATAACCCTACAGTTAATACTGTCAAGGAAGCTCTTAGAAAAATCCAAGCTATTCAACCTGAAGTTACTAAAGCAGTCAACTTATTACATCAAAAAGCAGACAATAGCGAACTAGTTAACGCTAAACAACGATTACAACAAGCTCTTGATTCAACTCCTTCAACTACTGGAATGACTCAACAATCTGTTCAAAATTACAATGCCAAAAAACAAGCGGCACAAGCTGAACTTCAAACAGCTGAGCAAGTAATTACTAACGGTGATGCTACTGCTCAACAAATTTCAGCTGAAAAGGATAAAGTTGAACAAGCTTTACAAGCATTGAATAGTGCTAAAAATGATTTGAGAGCTGATAAGTCAGAACTTCAAACCGCTTACAATACATTAACTGAACAAGTTAGTACTGAGGGTAAAACGCCTGCAAGCATTAAAAAGTATCAAGACGCTAAAGCTAAGATTCAAAATCAGATTAATGCAGCTCAAAATGAAGCTAAACAAATTTTAGATAACAGTAACCCAACCGTTTCGCAAGTTAATAACGCATTAAACAACATTAAAGCTGTTCAACCCAAGTTAGACAGTGCAATTCATTTATTAGAAAACAAGGCTAACAATAACGAATTAGTTACTGCTAAAAATCAATTACAAGCAGCTTTAAATCAACCTGATCCAACACATGGTATGACTCCTCAAACAATTACAAATTACAATGCTAAAAAAGCTGATGCACAAAGTGCCATCAACCTAGCAAACTCAATAATTGATAATGGCGATGCTACTGCTCAACAAATTGCGGATGAAAAATCTAAAGTTAATCAAGCATTGCAAGCACTTAATGATGCTAAGCAACATTTAACTGCTGATACAAGTAAATTACAAAATGCATTGAATGGATTGAATAGAACAGGTGATACTAACAATAAAAAACCAAATAGTATTGAATCTTATAATAAAGCGATGCAAGCATTACAATCTCAAATTACTGCTGCTAAAAATAATGCAAATACAGTAATTCAAAAGGCTATTCGCACTGTAAATGAAGTGGATCAAGCTTTACAAGAAGTAAATCAAGTTAACCAACAATTAACTGAAGCGATTAATAAACTTCAACCTTTAGCAAATAATGAAGCACTGAAAGTAGCGAGAACTCAACTTGAAGATAAAATAAATGAAATTATTCATACGGAAGGTATGACGCAACAGTCTGTAAATGCTTATCAACATGCCAAACAAGAAGCTCAAACTGAGTCAAATTTAGCTCAAGCTTTAATTAATAATGGTAATGCTACTGATCAAGAGATTTCAACAGAAATAGAAAAAGTAAACCAAAAACTTGATAATTTATCATCAGCGATAAATGGTTTAACTGTTAATAAAGAACCTCTAGAATCAGCAAAACAACAATTACAAAACAATATCGATTCTGCCCCTAGTACTGTGGGTATGACAAAGCAGTCTGTTCAAGTCTACAATCAAAAACTGCAAGCGGCTAAAGATGAAATCAATACTATTAATAACGTACTTGCTAACAACCCTAATGTTGAAGCTATTAATACTAATAAAGCGACCGCAGAGCGAATTAATAATGAATTAACTCAAGCTAAACAAGCGCTCAAAGTTGATATACAACCTTTAAAAACAGCTATGAAAAATATTCAAACAGCAATTGACGCAGGTACTAACACTGACGGTATGACATCCGACTCAGTTGAAGATTTTAATGATTCGTTGAGTGAAGCACTTAGTGAAAAAACAAAAATCAATAAATTAACAAGACACCCAGATACTCTAACAGTAGAACAAGTCAACCAAGCAGTGGCAGATGCTAATCAAGTCATTAAGAATCTAAATCACGCTCGCGATTCTTTAATACCTGACAAAGATCCACTCGAAATAGCTAAGCAAGCACTTGAAAATAGCATCACTCAGCAAACTGATACAGAGGGCATGACTACACAATCTTTACAAAACTATAATGAAAAATTAGAAGCCGCTAAACAAGAATTAAATAAAGATAAAGGTATATTAAGCGGAAGCCCTACAGTAGCAGAGATTAGAGCAGCCGCACGTGAGACAAGTAAAATTCAACAGGCTTTAGATAACGCAAGATCCCAATTAGTTTTAGATAGACAGCCATTTATTACACATATCAATGGTGAAGGAAATCTTAACTCACCACAAAAAGAGGACTTTATTCAACAAATTAATAGCGCTGGTAATTATCGTGACTTAAAAGCTATTCAAAATAACGCTGACATATTAAATCAAGCTATGAAAACTTTAGCTGACAGCATTTCTAATTATCAAAATGTTAAACAAACTGAAAATTATATCGATGCATCAAATGATAAACGTCTAGCTTATGATGACGCTGTTAATTCAGCTAATGAGATTTTAAATCAAACTCATAACCCAACAATGAGTAGTGATGTAGTAAATCAAAAAGCTCAAATGGTACAACAAACTAAAGACGCGTTAGACGGTCAACAAAGATTAGCTGAAGCTAAAGAACAAGCTATTAATCATCTAAGTGATTTACATGATTTGAATAATGCTCAACGCCAAGCTTTAACTGATCAAATTAATCATTCAGATAACATAACATCAGTTAATCAAATTAAAGGCAATGCAAATGCCGTTAATACAGCAATGACTGGATTAAAACAAAGTGTCGCAGACAACGATAGTGAAATTCAACAAGGCAACTATATAAATGCGGATAAAGATAAACAAGACGCTTATAATAGTGCAGTTAATCAAGCTAAACAAATCATTAATGAATCCAATAAAATTAATGCTCAACTAAACCCTAGTGAGATAAGTAAAATTACTGAAAAAGTTAACTCAACTAAAAATGATTTGAACGGTAATAATAAACTAGCTGAAGCTAAAACTAATGCTAAGAATGCAATTGATGGTTTAACATATTTGAATGATGCACAACGTGCTAAAGCTAAAGAGAATGTTGAGCATGCTACTACTAGATCAAATATTACTAGCCAATTACAAGACTACGCTAACTTGAATAATGCTATGAAATCGTTACGCGAGAGCGTAAATAATGTTAATCATATTAAAGCAAGTAGTAATTATATCAACGAAGATAATGAACCTAAAGAAGCATATAACCAAGCTGTAACAAATGCTCAGACATTAATAAATGCATCAAGCAATCCTGTTATGAGCGTAAACACTGTAAATGAAAAAGCTCAAGCTGTGACTACAGCTCAAAATAATTTACATGGTCAACAAAAATTACAAGAAGCACAACATAATGCAGACACTGAAATAGATAATTTAACTCACTTAACACCAGCACAAAAATCAGCTGAAAAAGCATTAATCAATAACAAAAACACTCGCACAGAAGTTCAAACACAACTTGATGATGCTAAAACTTTAGATAGTTCAATGGGCTCTTTAAAATCATTAGTTAATGATCAAAGTCAAGTTCAATCAACAAGTAACTATATTAATGAAGATCAACCTCAGAAAACTGCCTATAACAACGCTATTACTGAGGGACAAACTATCATTGATAAAACTTCTGATCCAATATTAAATAACAATACTGTTATACAAGCAATAAATAATATTAATACTAAGAAATCAGAACTTCATGGTGAACAAAAATTAGAAGCTGATAAAACTAGTGCAAATAATTCTTTAAATAAATTATCTAATTTAAACACACCTCAAAAAGAGGCTATTAAAGGCGTAATAGATAGCTCTAATACACGAACTAAGATATCATCAGAGTTGGAAAAAGCTAAAACTATTAACAATGCAATGCATACGCTAAGACAAAACATTACTGATAACGCTAATGTACCGACTCAAAGTAATTACATTAATGCTGAACCAGATAAACAACAAGCTTATACAGATGCT
Source organism: Staphylococcus sp. TE8 (assembly GCF_000692055.1). Taxonomy (NCBI): domain Bacteria; kingdom Bacillati; phylum Bacillota; class Bacilli; order Caryophanales; family Staphylococcaceae; genus Staphylococcus; species Staphylococcus sp. TE8. Next base: position 876,851 of record NZ_JMGB01000001.1, on the reverse strand, counting down.
ATTAATACAGCTAAAGGTATTATTGATGAAAAACAAGCGACTTTAGATCCAAATATTATTAATCAAAAAGCACAAGCTATTATAACTACCAAAAATGCCTTAGATGGTGAAGCTCAGCTTCGTAAAGCTAAAGAAGATGCGGATAATACGATAAATTCATTAAATCAACTTACAAATGCTCAGAGAACTAAAGAAAAAGAATTGATTAATGGAGTTCAAACAAGACCAGAAGTTGCATCACAATTAAGTAAAGCTAAAGAACTTAATAAAGTGATGGAACAACTTAATAATCTTATAAATGATAAGAATAATGTTTTAAGTAGTAGTAAGTATATAAATGAAGATACAGCTCAACAAAACGCTTATACTTCTGCCATAGCGAATGCTGAAGCAATTAAAGATAAAACTCAGCACCCTGAATTAGATAAAAATTCAATTCAACAAGCTATTAATCAAATTAATTCAGCGATTAATAACTTAAATGGAGAAACTAAATTAGCTAAAGCTAAACAAGATGCTCAAGCAACAATTAACAATCTCAATGGTTTAACTAATGCCCAAAAATCCAATGAAAATAACACTATAAGTTCAGCTAAAACTAGAGACCAAGTTTCTAGCACTTTAAGTGAAGCTCAAGCATTAGATCAATCTATGAAAACTTTGCGTAATTTGGTCAACGCTAAGGATCAAGTTCACCATTCAAGTGACTATATTAATGAAGATACAGCTCAACAAAATGCTTATAATAATGCAATTGATAATGGCGAAGACATTATTAGCGGTCAACAAAATCCAATTATGAATAAAACAACAATTGACCAAGCTATTAATCAAATCAATAACGCTAAAAATGCTTTACATGGTGCTAATAAATTACAACAAGCTAAAAATGAAGCTAATCAAACTATCAATCAATTAGGTTATTTAAATGATCCTCAAAAAACTGGAGAAGAGGCTCTTGTAAATAGTTCAACTACTAGAACTGACGTTGCAAATCAACTTAACGAAGCTAAAGCTTTGAATAACTCAATGAAACAGTTGAGAGATAAAGTTGCCGAAAGTACTAGAGTAAAACAAAGTAGTGATTATATTAATGAGACTCCTGAACATAAAAGCGCATACGATCAAGCGCTTCAACAAGCACAATCAATCATTAATGAAAGTAGTAAGCCTACTTTAGATAAAACAGTAATTGAACAAAAAGTTCAAAACTTAACTAATGCTCAAAATGCATTACATGGAGCACGTCTTCTTGACAATGCTAAAAATAATGCTATTAGTGAAATTAATAAACTCTCAGGATTAAACGATGCACAACGTCAAAAAGCAATCCAAAATATTCAAGCACAAACCACAATTCCAGATGTTAACCAACAATTAACTACTGATAAAGAATTAAATAATGCTATGAAATTGTTAAGAGATGCTGTTAATCAACAAAATCAAGTTCATCAACAAAGTAACTATTTCAATGAAGATCAACAACCTAAAAATAATTACGATGCAGCTATTCGAGCTGGACAAAACATTATTAATAAAACACACGATCCAGTAATGAATAAAAGTGAAATTGAACAAGCAACTAACCAAATCAACACAACTAAAAATGCATTAGATGGTGAAAATAAATTACACACTGATCAACAAAATGCTAATAGGGAGATAGAGGGATTAACGAGCTTAAATCCTCAACAAATAAGTGCTGAAAAGAATCAAGTAAATCAAGCAACAACAAGAACTGACGTTGCACAAGATTTAGCATCTGCTAAAGCGTTAAATGATGCAATGAAAGCCTTAAGAGATGGTATTAACAATAAAGATGAAGTAAGACATAGTAGTGCTTATATCAATGCTGATCCTACAAAGATCTCCGCCTACGACCAAGCTCTACAAAATGCTGAAAACATCATTAACGCCGCACCTCAAGTTGAATTAAATAAAGATAAAATTCAACAAGCGTTAACACGTGTTCAACAAACTCAACAAGCACTCGATGGTGTAAGTCAATTAGCTTCAGCTAAACAATCTGCAACTCAGGATGTAAATGGTTTAACTAGTCTTAACGATGGTCAAAAACGCGAAATAAATAAACTCATTTCTAATGCAGAAACTCGACCTAAAGTTCAAGAACTATTAACTCAAGCTAATGGATTAAATACTGCGATGAAAGCTTTAAGAGATAGCATTCAAAATACAAACCAAGTCAAACAAGGTAGTAATTATATCAATGAAGATCCAACTCAACAACGTGATTATAATAATGCAGTTAATAATGCTGAAAGTACTATTAATAACAATACTCATCCAGTCTTAGATAAAGCAGAAATAGAACAATTAACTCACACTGTTAGTAATACGGAAAATGCTTTACACGGTATTCAAAAACTCAAAAAAGAGCAACAATCAGCAGAAACTGAGATAAGTGGTTTAACGAGTCTTAATGACCCACAAAAAACTGCGGAAATTGCAAAAGTTAAAGCTGCAACAACTCGTACAGAGGTTAATCAATTACTTGAATCTTCAAAAACTTTAAATACTGCTATGCATGGTTTAAGAGAAAGCATAAAAGATAAAGCAGAGATTAAAAATAGTAGTAAGTATATAAACGAAGATCAATCTGAACAACAAGCATATGATAACGCTGTTACCAATGCACAACAGGTTATCGATGAAACTCAAGCAACATTAGATACAAACGCTATTAATAATTTAACTAACGCCGTTACACGAGCTGAGTCGAATTTGCATGGTGATACTAAGTTACAACAAGATAAAGATCGTGCTAAACAAGCTATCTCTCAATTACCAAATCTCAATGATGCTCAGAAACACATGGAAGATTCAATAATAGATAGTCAAGATACACGTACGAATGTAAATCAAGATGTAACAGCAGCTCAAGAATTAAATGGTTTAATGGGTACTTTAAAAGAGAGTATTAAAGATAATGCCACAATTATTTCAAATGGTAACTACATTAATGCTGAACCAACAAAAAAACAAGCATATGATCAAGCTGTTCAGCATGCTAAAGACATCATTAATGGTACAAATCAACCAACTATTAATAAAGACGATGTTTCAAGAGCAACACAAACAGTAAATAATACCAAAGTTGCATTAGATGGTGATCATAGATTAGAAGAAGCTCAAAATACTGCGAATCAAACCATAACTAACTTAACTAATTTAAATAACGCTCAAAAAACTGCTGAGAAACAATTAGTTAATCAATCACCTACACTTGAGCAAGTTCAACAAATCTTGCAAACTGCTCAAGATTTAGATCGTGCTATGGGAGCTTTAAGACAAAGTATCGCTAACCAAGATCAAGTTAAATCCGAAAGCAAATATTTAAATGAAGATCCAACTGTAAAAGCAAATTATAATCAAGCTGTTCAACGTGCTGAAGATATTATTAATGCGACTCAAAATCCAGAACTCAATAAAGGCACTATAGAACAAGCTACTCAGGCTGTACAAAATGCTGAACAAGCCCTTCATGGAGTAGAAAAATTAAATCAAGATAAAACTACTGCTTCAAAAGAGCTAAATAATTTGACTAACTTAACAGATGCCCAACGTGAGAAACTTAAAGAATTAATTAACCATTCTGATAGTAGAGATGATATCAAACAAGAACTTGAACAAGCTAAGCAACTTAACAACTCAATGGAACAACTTAAAAATCAAGTTGCCCTTAAGGATAGCGTTCATTCAAGTAGTAACTATTTCAATGAAGATTCTGCTCAAAAACAAGCATATGACGACGCGATTAAACATGCTGAAGACATTATCAAAAATACTAATAATCCAAATATCAATCCACAAGATATCATTAAAGCATTAAATAATATTAAAACAGCAACAGATAATTTACATGGTGAGCAACGTCTACAAAATGAAAAAGACACTTCTAATAATTCAATTAATCATATGACGCATCTTAATCAACCACAAAAAGATGCTTTAAAACAAGCTATCGATGGCGCTACAACTAGAGAGCAAGTAGCAGAAAAACTTAAAGAAGCGAAAGCACTGGATAATGCCATGAAACAACTTGAAGATCAAGTTAATCAAGATCCAGCAATTACATCTAGTAGTAAGTTTGAGAATGAAGATACAGAACAACAAAAAGCATATAACAACGCTATAAACGCTGCTAAAGATATTATCAATCAAACTTCTAATCCAACATTAGATAAAAATAAAATTGATGATGCGCTACACAACATCCAGAATGCTGTTAATCATTTACACGGCGAGCAAAAATTAGAACAAGCTAAACAAGAAGCAAATGATCAATTAAATCATTTAAATGATTTAACTAATGAACAAAAAGCTCACTTTAAACCATTAATTGATAACGCTGATACTAGAGCCGAAGTTAAAAAACAACTAGATATTGCTAAACAATTAAATAGTGATATGTCAGACATTAAAGATCAAATTGCAAAACAAAGCATAGTACACCAATCAGGTAATTATGTTAATGCTGACGATGCTACTAAACAGGCTTATGATAATGCTATTAAAGAAGCTAAAGAATTAATAGATAATCATCCTGATACATTAGATCATCTTAAACTTCAAAAATTGATTAATAAAATTGATGATGCTCAAAACGCATTAAATGGTCAATCAAGATTTGACGCTGCTCAAAAAGAGGCACTCAAAGAACTTGGTACATTAAATAGCCTTAATCAACCGCAACGTAAAAAACTTGAAGATAATTTAAACAATGCAACGACATTAGATGGATTATCTCAAGAATTACAAAAAGCTAAAGAGCTTAATAACGCTATGAAGGCTATGAGAGTTAGTATTAAGGATCAAGATCAAGTACGACAAAGTAGTGATTATACAAATGCAGATTCTACTCAACAACACGCTTATGATGATGCTGTTAATAATATCAACAATATTATTACTGAAACTAATGCGACTATGGATCCTCAAAGTGTTAATCAAGCTACTCAAGCATTAGAGAACGCAAAACATGCTTTAAATGGAGCTCAAAAACTTCAAGACGATAAAAATAATGCTAAACAAGAAATTGGAAACTTAACAGGTTTAACTGATTCTCAAAAACACGCCTTAGATAAAGCTATAGATCAGTTAACACATAGAACTGAGATAAGTAAAAAATTAAAAGAAGCTAAATTCCTTAATAATGAAATGGAAGAATTAAAAGCAGCTGTCGCAAAAGCTTCTAATATTAGACAAACTAGTGACTATATCAACGAGGATACACCTCAAAAAGAAGCTTATGATAATGCTATTAAAAAAGGACAAGCAATTATTGATGCACATAACGATCCAACAATGAATGGAAGTGACATTAGTAATGTTATTCAACAAATTAATAGCGCTGAACATGGATTACATGGAGAACAAAAATTACAACAAGCCAAAAACAACGCAATAAATGATGTTTATGGTTTGAATAACTTAAATCGTGCTCAAACTGCCAAAGAAGTTCAGGATATTCAAGCATCTGAAACTAGAACAGCTGTGGAACATCAATTAGAACAAGCTAAAGTTTTAAATCAAGCAATGAAAGAATTGAAACAAAGTATTGCCGACAAAAACGATACGCTTAACTCTAGTAACTACATTAACGAAGATCCAGATAAGAAAATAGCTTATGATAATGCTTTGAGTAATGCTGAACATTTGTTAAATCAACAAAATGATCCAACGATGGATCCAAGAGAAATTAATGCTGCTGCTCAAAAAGTAAAAGAAACTAAAGATGCATTACATGGTGCAGATAAATTAACTCAAAGCCAAAATGAATCTAATGAAACTATAAATCATTTACCGAACTTAAATGATAAACAAAAACAAGCTCTAAATAATTTAATTAATCAAGCTACAACTAAACAAAAAGTAGCAGAAATTGTTAACCAAGCAAATGAACTTAATAGCGAAATGGGCAAACTCAAATCATTAGTTGAACAACAACCTAGCGTTCATAAGCAAAGCAATTATTTGAATGAAGACCCTGAAATTCAAAGAATATATGATAAAGCTATTCAAAGCGGACAAGACATCATCAGTGGAAATACTACTGATGTATTAAGTAAAAATGATATTAGTAATGCTATTCAAAATATAGAACTAGCAAAAGGCGATCTTCATGGAGAACAAAAATTACAAAAAGCTCAACAAGATGCTAATAACGAAATAGATCAATTAAGAAACTTGAATGACCCTCAAAGACAAGCAGAGCACAAAGAAATTAATAGTGCACCTTCAAGAACAGAAGTTCAAAGTGATTTAAATAACGCTAAAGCATTAAATGAAGCGATGCATCAGTTAGAGAACGAAGTTCATCTAGAGAATAGCATTAAACAATCAAGTAACTATATTAATGAAGACCCAGCCTCTCAAAATGCTTATAATGATGCTTTACAAAAAGCGAAGAATATCATTAATGCAGTACCTGATAAAACTTTAGATAAAACTACAATTGAGCAAGCATTAAATCAATTACAAAGTGCAAGTGAAGCTTTACATGGTGAACAAAAACTACAAGAATCGAAAGATCAAGCTAATAGTCAAATTGATCGATTAGAATCACTTAATCCTGGACAAGTATTAGCAGAAAAAACATTAGTTAATCAATCTCAAACTATATCTGGTGTTCAAGAGGCACTTCAAAAAGCAAAAGAACTTAATGAAGCCATGAAATCTCTTAGAGCTGAAGTAGATAAAGAAAATCAAGTCAAAACAGAAAGTAAATACATTAATGCTGATCACACTAATCAAGTTAACTATGATTCTGCCATCAACCAAGGTACTCAAATTATTACAACGTCACAACCACCAGAGCTTAACAAAGATGTAATTAATAAAACGACTCAGACTATCATTAATGCTCAAAACAACTTAAATGGGGAAGCTAAGTTAACTGAAGCTAAAACAACTGGTAATCAAGCTATTGATAAATTAGATGGACTAACAGAGGCTCAAAAGAATAAAGAACGTGAATTGATTAATCAAGCGTCAACTAAAGCACAAGTGAATAACATCATTAATGACGCTAATCAATTAAATGACTCAATGAAACAATTGCAACAAGCTATCAACAACGCTAGTAACGTTAAACAAAGTAGTGATTATATTAATGAAGATCCTACTCAAAAAAATGCCTACGATAAAGCAATTCAAGCTGCTAAAGATTTAATCAATGCTCAACCTCCTACTATGGACAAAGGAGAAATAGATAAAGCTTTAGCAAATGTTAATCAAGCACTTAATAATTTACATGGTAGCGATAAATTGCTTGAAGCCCAAAAAGAGGCCTCATCACAATTAAACAACTTTAACAATTTGACTAACGGTCAACATGGCAAGCTAGTTGATGACATTTTCAATGCACCGACTAAAACTCAAGTTGCTCAAGTATTGGAAAATGCAAAACAACTTAACAACACAATGAAAGCACTGAGAGATTCAATTGCTGATAATGAACAAGTTCTTCATAGTAGCAAATATATTAATGAAGACCCTGAACAACAAGCTGCTTATAATCAAGCGGTAACAAAAGCTAAGAACATTATCAACGACAATCCTGACCCTACATTATCCAATAGTGATGTTCAAAATATTGTAAATGAAGTTACTCAAGCTAAAGACAATTTACATGGAGATCAAAAACTTGCGACTGATAAGACAAATGCAAAAGATACTTTAGATCATTTAACGCATTTAAACCATGCGCAAAGACAAGAACTTGAGGAAGAAATTCGTGATGCAACTACGAGACCTGGTGTTCAAAGTGTAGCTAAATTAGCCAACCAACTTAACGATGCGATGAAAAAATTAGAAGACGCATTAGCTGGCAATGAAACTGTAAAACAAACTAGTAATTACATTAATGAAGATACAGCTCAAAAAGGAAACTATGATAACTATGTAAACCAAGCTAAACAAATTGTAGATCAACAAGATAACCCTAATATGTCTCCAGAAAATATTAATGAAGTTACTCAAAAACTAGACGCTGCTAAAAATGATCTTCATGGAGAACAAAAATTAGAACAAGATAAACAACAAGCAACTGAACGTATTAATCAAATGAAGAGCTTGAACCAAGCTCAAAAAGACGAGCTAAATCATGAAATTCAACAAGCCCAAACACGACCAGACATCGTTGCTACAGTTAATAAAGCTAAACCATTAGATACAGCAATGAAAAAATTAAGAGACAGTATTGCTGATGCTAATGATATTAAACAAACAAGCAATTACATCAATGAAGTACCAAGTATTCAAAATGCTTATGACAATGCTGTAGATCATGCTCAACAAATTATTAATCAAACTTCTAATCCAACTATGGATCCTTTAGTAATAGAGCGTGATACTTCAAATGTTCAAACAACTAAGAATAACCTTCACGGCGAACGTGTACTTAATGATGATAAACGCACACAAACATATGCAGTAAATCATTTAGATAATCTTAACCAAGCTCAAAAAGAAGCTTTAACACATGAAATACAACAAGCAACTAGAGTTTCTGATGTTAATAATGTCTACAACAAAGCTAGAGCTTTAGATTCCGAAATGCAAAAACTTAAAGACATTGTGGGACAACAAGATAGCGTAAGAAAAACTAGCAATTATGTTAATGAAGATAGTACAGCGCAACAAGCGTATAACGATGCTATTGCACAGGGCCAAGCAATCATTGATCAAACGACACAACCTACTATGTCAAATGACGAAATCGAAAATACGATTAATAAAATAAAACAAAAAGTTACTGCTCTTGAGGGAGAACATAAATTACAAGTAGCTAAAGAAAATGCCAATAACGTTATCGATAGCTTAAGTAATTTAAACACTCCTCAGAAAATTGCTGAAAAAGCACTTATTAATAAAGCTACAACCAGAGATAACGTTACTCAGCAAATGCATATTGCACAAGAACTTAATGATGCAATGGGTAAACTAAGAAACAGTATTCAAGATCAAGCGACTGTAAGACAAGAAAGTAGATACATCAATGAAAACGAAGATAAACAACAAGCTTATAATCATGCAGTAACTGATGCAGAAAGTGTTATCAATGAGCACAATCCAACATTAAATAAAGACACAATTGAACAGTTGACTCAACAAGTTAATCAGGCTAAAGATGCCTTAAATGGTGTAAAATTACTAAACGGAGATAAACAAACTGCTCATCAAACTATTTCTACATTGAATCATTTAAACACAGCTCAACAACAAGCATTTAATGAACAAATTGACAATGCACCAACTAGAGCTGAGGTTCAACAAATCATAGGACAAGCAGATGTTTTAAATAACATGATGAAAGCTTTGGAAAATAGTATCAAAGATAAAGATCAAGTTAAAAATTCTAGTGATTATATTAATGAAGACCCTGCCGAACAACAGGCGTATGATAATGCTGTCACAAACGTAGAGAATATATTGCATCAAACGACTCAACCAACAATGTCTGTTAGCGACATCCAAAGTGCCATTGATAATGTTCGAAATGCGAAAAATAACCTTCATGGCTTAAATAAACTTAACATTGCCAAAGACGAAGCTGCTAAACAATTACGTAAATTATCAAGTTTAACTTCACCTCAAAGTGGCGACATTGCTAAACAAATCTATGGCGCAGATACAAGAGCTGAAGTGACTCAAGCTCTAGATAAAGCGCAAGCATTAAATAAAGCTATGAATGCACTTAACAATGTCTTCGATCAAAGTACAAATGTCTTGAATAGTAGCCAATTTATTAATGAAGATCAACCTGAACAAGATGCTTATAAACAAGCACTTCAAAACATAGAAAAAGTTATTTATAGACAGGATAACCCTGAAATGGATCCAACTGTAATAAATAACTTAACGCATGGACTTGAAGCTGCTCAAAGCAACCTACACGGTGATCAAAAACTTGCCCAAGCAAAACAAGATGCTGCAAACACAATTAATGGTTTAACTCATCTTAATACAGCACAACGCGAACAAATCATCAACAAAAATACTAATTCTAAAACTCGTAGTGAAGTAGCAGAAAACTTAAATAACGCGCAAGCACTTGATCAAGCAATGAAATCTTTAGAAAATGTCGTAGCTGAAAGTAATAATGTGAAAAATAGTAGTAAGTACTTAAACGAGGATTCTAAATTCCAAGACCAGTATGATCAAAAAGTAACAGAAGCTAAAGATTTGATTAATCAAACTACTAATCCAACATTAGAACCTAATAAAGTTGATATTATAAAAAATAGAGTATTGGCTGCTGAGAACAATCTACTTGGCGCTGAAAAATTAGCCTACGATAAAGCTAAAGCACAATATGACATTGATGATATGAAAAACCTTAATGACGCACAAAAACAATCAATTGTTAAAGCGATTAAAAATGCGCCTTTAAGAACAGAAGTAAAACAATTGCTCCAACAAGCTAAAGATCTTGATAACGACATGAAAGCTCTTAAGGATAAAACCCAACAAGTGATTATAGATAAAGCGTCACCTAACTATACTGAGTCTTCAGATGATAGAAAAGAAACACTTAATCAATCACTTAATAATGCAGAAGCTATAATTAATAAAACTAATGGTACAGATGCTAATAAAGAACAAGTAGAGCAAGTTCTAAATCAACTTAATCAAGCTTCTGAAAACCTTAATGGTGATCAACGTGTGCAAGAAGCTAAAACTGACGCAAATAATACTATCGATCAACTTAAATATTTAAATGCGAGTCAACAACAAACAGCCAAAGATAACGTTCAACATGCTACTAAACTTGATGAAATAGCAACTGCTAAAGCAAATGCCCAAGCTCTAAATAAAGCAATGGGACAATTAAAACAATTTATCGATGATGCTGATTCTGTTGAGCATGGAGATAATTATCGTCAAGCAGATGATGATAGAATCACAGCATATGATGATGCTTTAGAGCACGCTCAAAACGTAATTAAAACAAATGCAACACAACAAGAAATAGAAGAAGCAATTCATCAAATTAGCCACGCTAAAAATGACTTAAATGGTATCGCTAGATTAGTGGAGGCTAGACCTAAAGCTTTAGCTTACATTAATTCATTAGATAAAATTAATGATGCTCAAAGAACCGCTTTAGTAGATAAGATCAATCAATCTCATGATTTGATTGAAATTAATCACATCGTTGATGATGGAACAAACTTAAATGACATCATGCACGAGTTAGCTCAATCAATTATCGATAACTATGCACCAACTAAGGCGAGCATCAACTATATTAATGCAGATACACAATTAAGAGATAACTTTAAACAAGCGATTAACAATGCTAGAAATGTTCTTAATAAAACTAAAGGTCAAAACCTAGATTTCGAAGCTGTTGACGCACTTATAGATGCAATTTCAGAAACTAAAGACGCTTTAAATGGTATTGAACGTTTGAAAGCTGCAAAACTGAAAGCAGATAAATTTATAGAAGGTTTAAATCACATTAATAAAGCTCAATTAACTCATGCACTCAAAGATGTAGCAAGTACAGATTCATTAACTAAATTATCTCGTCTAATTAACAAATCTATGAACTTAGACAACGCTATGAAAGCATTAAAAGATAGCTTAATCAATAATGCTGCACCTGTTCAAGCGAGCTCAAATTATATTAATGCTGATAACGATCTTAAAAATCAATTTGATGAAGCATTAAATAACGCTAGAAAAGCCCTAGCCAAATCAACAGGTAAAGACTTAGACGAAAATCAAGTAGACGGTTTAAAACAAGCAATTATAGATACGAAAGATGCTCTCAACGGGGAAGAACGTCTTGCTAAAGCGAAAGCTAAAGCACAAGAATACGTTCAAACATTATCAAATTTAAATAATGCTCAACGTAAAGTTGCTGAAAATAGTATCACTAATTCAGAAGATCTTAATTCACTAGCTGAATCAATCTCGAAAGTTACTGAATTAAATCAAGCTATGGAAGATTTACACAATGCTTTAATAAGTAATGCAACACCTGTTCATGCGAGTGTTAACTACATCAATGCAGACGAGGATTTACAAAATCAATTTGATCAAGCGCTTCAACAAGCAAGAAATACATTGTCTAAAGCTACAGGTAAACCTGCTTCAATTGAAGAAGTTCAAGGCTTAATTCAGTCTATTAAAGATACTAAAGAAGCATTAAATGGTGATCAACGTCTTGCTAAAGCTAAATTTAAAGCTGAGATATTTATTAATCAATTAAAAGATTTAAATAATGCTCAACGTGTAGACTCAATTAAACAAGCAAATGATACTGATAATCTAAAAGATTTATCGCAAATCGTTTCTACTGCATCAGATTTAAATAATTCTATGTCAGAATTAAAAGCCAAATTAAAAGAAACAGTTAATCCTGTTAAATCAAGCATCAATTACATTAATGCCGACTATGATTTAAAACGTCAATTTAATAAAGCAATTAAAGACGCTAGAGAAGCATTAAGTAAAACTAAAGGCGCCAACCTCAACGAAAGAGATATTCAAGGATTATCTCAAGCAATTGATAGCACTAAAGATGCATTAAATGGTGAACAACGTCTTGCCGAAGCTAAAGAGAAATCTAAACAATTTATAAAACAACTTGATACTCTTAATAATGCTCAAAACAATTATTTAACAAATGAGATTAATAAATCTGATAATATTAAAGATATAACAAACATAGTAGATAATGCTTCAAGTCTAAATGATGCAATGAAAGACCTTAGAGATACCGTTGCACAATTAAACCAATCTACTAAAGATAGTATTAATTATCAAAATGCAGACGAAGATTTAAAATTACAATTTGATAATGCGATAAATATAGCTAATAATGTTTTAAACAAAAAAGATGGCGACAACTTAGATATCACTGTTATTGAAGGTATGACTCAAGCGATTAAAGATGCTAAAGACGCACTTAATGGTGAACAACGCCTTAAAAATGCTCAACAAGCTGCACATAAAGCTATTGACGATGCACTTAAACATCAACTTGATGAAATCAATCATGCTAATGCTACAGATGAATCAAAAGCACAAGCTATTAAATCTGTAGAGAATGCAGCTAAACATGCTAATGCTGATATTGATCATGCAAGTTCTAATACAGGCGTTTATAACGCTGAAAATGAAGGAACAACAGCTATTAAACATACGCATGCTGATGAATTACCAAAAGCTAAAATTGATGCTAATAATGATATCGATCAAAAATTAAAAGGTTTATTGAATAATATTGATCAAAACCCTAATTTATCTAATCAAGAAAAAGAGAAACTCAAAGATGATTTAAATCATGCAATCGAGAACATTAAAAACGAGATTGATCGTGCTACTAATAAACAAGCTGTTGCAGATGAAAAAGCTAAAGCAGATCAATTAATGAAAGGTACTCAAGATATCATATCTGCAAAAGAACAAGCTAAACAATCAATTAAAGATTTAGCACAACGTAAGCGAGATGCAATCAATAACAATCCTGATTTGACTGACCAGCAAAAAGCAAACGCACTTGCTGAAATCAATAAAGCGGAAAAAGAGGCTATTAAACAAATAGAGAACTCTAATTCTGTAGATCAAATTAACAAAGTTAAAGATGATAGTCTTAACCACATTGCGAAAATTGTAATATGGGATACTGATCAACAGCCATCAATACTTCATCGTCCTGATTTAAGCTTACAAGATGCGTTAGTTACAGGAAAAGTCATCGTGCATAGAGGTGCTACGATTACACTTAGTGAAATTGAAAGTGCCATGACTTTAGCTGATGGTCTTAAAGTTAGAATCATTTCATTACCTAACACAGGTAAAGTTGCAGATAACCTAACTGCGAAAGTTGAAGTGACTCTTGCGAACGATACATCAGTTATTGTCGATGTCCCTGTAGATGTTATTGAAAAAGAACTTCAAGTTGCAAAAGATGAAGCATCACAACAAATTGATCAAGCTACTAAACAAAAGTTAGATGAAATTGATAAAGATAAAATTTTAACCGAACAGCAAAAAGAACAAGCTAAAGCTGAAGTTCAAAAACTTAAAGATCAAGCTATTGATAAAATTAACAATTCAACTAATGTAAAAGATGTTGAAAATAATCAAAATAAAGATTTAAATGATATTAATCATTTTGATCCTAGACAATTTACATTGGACAAAGCTAAAGAAGCTAATAAAGCTGAAGTTAATAAACTTACACAAGAAGGTGTACAAGAAATTAAACATATTTCTGATTTATCACCTGAAGAACAAGCTCAATTCAATCATCAACTAAAAGATCTTGAATCTAAAGTTAATAACATGATTAAAAATGCAAAAGATCTAGACGAACTCAAACGCATTCTCAAAGATTTCAAAGCGCAACGCGATCACATCATTGCACAAGCTCATTTACTCGGTGAAAAACATAAAGCTGAACGTAGACTCAATAACGTTGTTAATAATAGAACTCAACAAATTATTAATGATATGTCAGCAAGTCAATACCAAAGACAATTAGCAATCAATCGTATTAGACAAATAGAATTAGATACTATGAATGCAATTCATCGTGCTAAAACAATCAAAGAAGTCCAAGACGCGTTACTGAATGGTATTCGTAGAATCATGGAAGTAGGTTTAGAAGGTTCATTTGATTCAATTTCCAATCAACAACGCGCTGCTAACAACGCTTATAAACAAGACGTCCGTCTAAGAGAAAATGATGTAAAAAGTCATATAGGTCAAACAGAATCTTACAAAGAAGTATTAAGTCACTCAGGTATTAAATCAGGTAAGAATAAACACAAAGAAGATGATCCTAAACATGTTAAACATCATGATAATAATTTCATCAATCGAGTTATCGATGACTTTGGCAAAGCAGTAGGCTTCATCACACTAACTGGTTTACTTTCAGGATTCTGGCTAGCGCTTGCTAAAAGACGTAAAAAAGAAGAGGAAGAAGAAAAACTGAATGATAAGAAGGATCTTCATATTTCCGATTCTAAAAAAGTAGAACCATTGATTATAGCTAAACGAAAAAAAGATAAAGAAGAAACTGTTATTGAAGAAGACAATAAAAAAGCAATTCCTGTAGTGAAAAATAAAAGAGAAAAAGAGGAGAACAAACAGATAGGAAGAGAGACATGTTCTTCGAAAAAAGCAAAAACAAATAAAACTCAACGTCCTTCTTCAAACACTAAGTCAAAAAAGGGTACTACTAAAAACAAAAAGCGCTCAAAAAAGTAAAAAATAAATAACCGCTTCTAAAGTAAGAACAGGTTATAGGAAATCCTATAGCCTGTTCTTTTTTTATTTAATCAATTTATATAAAGCTTGTTGCGCATGCTGGTTTGCTTCTTTATTTTGATCTCTAGGAACCCATTTAACAAACATTAAATCAAAACTTTGTTCGAGAATTTCCATATTATCATAATAAGGTTTAAATTTAGCATTTTTTACACGACCACTATTAACACTATCTTCAATTAATTTTGAATCAGTATGAAGTAGGGCGTTTCTAACATTCAGCTCTCTTGCATGTTCTAACGCATAAATCATTGCTGCCCATTCCGCACTATGATTATCTAACTCTCCTAAATCATGAGTAAACACGTGACGTTCAGATTCTTCTTTAATTACAACTGCACATGCACTTCTACCCGGATTACCTTTAGTTGCCGCATCAAAGTATATTTTTGCCATCTCATATACACCTTCGTTTGTAAGTTTGACTATATTGTAGCAAATTTATAAATAGACAGGTCAAATCATTTCTTTCCTGACTTTTTCTTGAAAATAATTACCTTTAAAGACTTGTTTTATACCTGTATATTGAGACAAGATCCTGAAAAAACGCGCACATAAAAAACTGTCAACAAAGTCCTTAGACTTTATCGACAGTCTCAATTAACTTAGTCCTTTAATAGGTCGACTAAGAATTAATAGCCTTCATCAAGTTTTTGAATCTTACCTTTGCGATAGAAAGATTTAGCAATGTAACCGAAAGGCACATTGAATATAGTTGAAATAAGTTTTAGTAGGTAAGTTGTTATAAATATTTCGAACACAGCCATATTAGGTAAAGTACCTGCGAATGCAATGATAACAAATAATGCTGTATCTATAATTGAACTTAAAATCGTACTACCATAAGCACGTATAATGAACGTTTTATCTGAGCTAAAAATCTTTTTAATCACTGAAAAGATAAACACATCTACATGTTGCCCGATAATATATGCAACGATTGAACCTAAAGCAATTCTAGGCACTAAATCAAAGATTGTTTTAAGCGCACCTTGAGCAGTATCTTCAGGTGCAGGTATAAAGTGTAAAGACATTTGCATTACAATAATCATTACTAATGTTGAAGAAAAACCTAACCAAACGGCACGTTTTGCTACTTTTCTGCCGTAAATATCATTCAATATGTCAGTAGCAAGATAGATAGAGGCGAACATAACATTCCCTAATGTCGCCGAAATGCCAAATATATGAACTGTCTTTATGACTTGAATATTAGCTATAATTGTTCCCATTGCTACCCATGCAATTAAACCATGCTTCCCAAAAAAGCGATACATGAGAACCATTAAAATAAATGTAACTATAAACGAAGCTACACCAAAAATCTCATTAAACATCTTACATCCTCCTAAATTTTGTTAAAGCGGGTGTTTAGAAACCGCGAAAAAACAACCTAATTAGTTTACTTTAAAAAACAAAAATATGCAATAGCGTTACTAAAATTTACATAATACATACCACTCAATCAACATTCTTTCTCAGTATCATTTGCAACAAACTTCCAATAATTAAATATAAATTGATTATTTCAAAATACCTCCCTAACAATGCTATAATACAAACATGTGAAATAAGAGATGTAACATTAAAAAAGTATATAGCTAAAGGAAGTGGAGGCTATACTCACTTATTCAGAACAAAAAGCGATTAATAAAATCGACGAGCTCATGAACACTTATTGTTACCAATGCCCACTAAAAGCGCACAACAGAAAAACGCAAGGAAAAACACAAGCGCATCATTTTTGCATTAATGAGTGTTCAGTAGGTAAACAAATCAAACAAATAGGGAACGAGCTACAATAGGAGGACACCAATATGGAAATCGTAGCAATTTCAGAAACACCAAATCACAACACTATGAAAATTTCTTTAAGTGAACCACGTCAAGATAATTCTTCAACAACTTATACTTCTGCTAAAGAAGGGCAACCAGAATTTATTAATCGATTATTCGATATCGATGGCGTCAAATCTATTTTTTATGTGATGGACTTCATCTCAGTTGACAAAGAAGATGACGCAAACTGGGATGATTTATTACCACAAATTCAAGCAGCTTTTAATCATTAATATAAACGTTTTATTTAAAAGGGGGGCTAAAAAATGGAGATTGTTCGTGTAGAACCTACTCCTAGTCCTAATACAATGAAAATTGTATTATCTGAAAAAAGAGAAGATAATCAATCCAATACTTATACTGAAGTAAGAGAAAATCAACCACAATTTATTAACGATCTTCTCAAACTTGAAGGCGTAAAATCCATCTTTTATGTGATGGATTTCCTAGCAATAGACAAACAACCAAAGGCCAATTGGGAAGACGTCTTACCTCAAATCACTTCAACACTTAATAATGAATCAAGCTATAATCAAGAACCTCAACCAGACGAACATTATGGTGAAGTTCGTGCGGAAGTTCTAATGTTTAAAGGGATACCTTATCAACTTAAGATTACAACAAATAAAGATGAACAACGTAAACAATTACCAGAAATTTATATCGATAAAATGCTAGAAGCCCAAAAAGAAAATGATAATGTAGTATTCTTGAGAAAATGGGAAAATTTCGGCATTCGATATGGTAATATGGAAGAAGTAATGGAGAGCGTTTATGAAGAAGTTATCGCACTTTATCCCGAAGAACGCCTTGATTCGCTAGTTAAAGAAGCACTTGAAACTGATATTATAGTTCCAGAACAACATTATCAACATGTCACATTGGATGAGTATGATTCAGCACAAGATTGGAAAGCACGTCTCAGAATGCTTAAGGCATTTCCAACACCTACATTTGATGATATCCCGTTGTTAGAAACAGCACTTAATGAAGAGAAAATCCCTCTAAGACGTGAAGCTGTTGTGCTACTAGGGATGATTGAAGATCCTAAGATTTTACCTTATATTTATCAAGGTCTTCACGACAAAAGTCCAGCTGTAAGAAGAACTGCTGGCGATTGCCTTAGTGACTTAGGTTTCAAAGAAGCTTTACCAGAAATGGAAAAAGCACTTGATGACCCTCAAAAAATCGTAAGATGGCGTGCAGCGATGTTTATTTTTGATGAGGGTAATGAGGAACAATTGGCATCACTAAAAGCACATGCAGATGATTCAGCGTATGAAGTCAAACTTCAAATAGAAATGGCTATCTCCAGAATAGAAAATGGAGATGAGGCTTTAGGTTCAGTTTGGAAACAAATTGCTAATCGGAAAAGATAACTTATTTAATGTTTAATAATAAATGACAAAAGAAGTATCAAGGAGTGTTAATATGAACGGCTATGAGTCTTATATGAGAGAATTAGCGCAACAAATGCGTTCTGAACTTACTGAAAATGGTTTCAAAAGTTTAGAAACTAGTGACGATGTGAAGGATTACATGAATGACTTAAAAGATGATGAAACAACATTCGTTGTTATTAATTCAACATGTGGTTGTGCAGCAGGATTAGCTAGACCAGCTGCTGTAGCGGTTGCTGAACAAAACGAAGTGAAACCCACAAATAAAGTAACTGTTTTTGCAGGTCAGGATAAAGAAGCAACACAAACAATGCGTGAATACATCCAACAAGTGCCTTCTAGTCCTTCATATGCCTTGTTTAAAGGGCAAAACTTAGTTCACTTTATCCCTCGTGAACATATTGAAGGCAGAGATATTAACGATATCGCAATGGATTTAAAAGATGCTTTTGATGACCATTGCCAATAATTTTTTAATTGTACTACCCGAGTTACAGCATTTCACAATGTAACTCGGTTTTTTTATCCAAAAAAAGAAATTTGTCATCTTAAATAGCTCTCCCTATCAACAGTTAATGATTTCTAGTATAATATTCAGTAATATAATTTATTAATAATAACTAAAATAAAGTGATTTACTTAAAGGAGCTGTACATATGTATAATCCATTCGACAAAGCGTATCATAGCTTATGCGAAGAGGTATTAGAAATAGGTAATCAACGTGATGATCGTACTCATACTGGTACAATTTCTAAGTTTGGTCATCAATTAAGATTTGATTTATCAAAGGGGTTCCCTTTATTAACAACTAAAAAAGTTTCATTTAAATTAGTAGCTACAGAATTGTTGTGGTTTATTAAAGGTGATACAAACATACAATATTTACTTAAATATAATAATAATATATGGAACGAGTGGGCCTTCGAAAATTACGTTAATTCTGAAGACTATCAAGGACCTGACATGACTAACTTTGGACATCGTTCTCAAGAAGATCCAAAATTTAATGAGCAATATAAAGAAGAGATGAAAAAATTTAAAGAACGTATTCTAAATGATGATGAATTCGCTCGCCAATATGGTGATTTAGGTAATGTTTACGGTAAACAGTGGAGAGACTGGGAAGATAAAGATGGTAATCACTTCGATCAGCTAAAAACAGTAATTGAGCAAATTAAAACAAATCCTAATTCTCGCCGTCATATTGTGTCTGCGTGGAATCCTACAGAGATTGAGACCATGGCGCTACCACCATGTCACACTATGTTCCAATTTTACGTTCAAGATGGTAAGTTAAGTTGCCAACTTTATCAACGTAGTGCTGACATTTTCTTAGGTGTACCTTTCAATATTGCGAGCTACGCCTTACTTACTCATCTCATCGCAAAAGAATGTGAACTTGAAGTAGGTGAATTTGTTCATACCTTCGGAGATGCACATATTTATTCAAACCATATGTCAGCTATTGAAACTCAACTTTCTCGTGAGAGTTACAAAGCACCGACTTTACAGATAAATTCAGACAAATCCATTTTCGATATCAACTATGAAGATTTAGAAATTGTGGATTATGAATCACACCCTGCTATCAAAGCACCTATAGCGGTATAGATTGACTTACTTTATAAATAAAAATATAGAAATCTAATCATATTTACCATAAGAAAGGGGGAAGACGATGACTTTATCCATCCTCGTCGCACATGATAAACAAAGAGTTATCGGATATCAAAATCAATTACCTTGGGACCTTCCAAATGATTTAAAACACGTTAAACAATTATCAACTGGTCACACATTGGTAATGGGTAGAAAAACTTTCGAATCTATTGGGAAACCTTTACCAAATAGACGAAATGTTGTATTAACAAATAATCCTTCATTTAAACACGAAGGTGTCGATGTCATTCATTCTATTGAAGAAATTAATGATATTCCTGGACAAGTATTTATTTTTGGTGGACAAACACTTTTCGAAGAAATGATAGATAAAGTTGATGACATGTATATCACTGTTGTCGACGGTAAGTTCCAAGGAGATACATTCTTCCCTCCTTATACATTTGAAGATTGGGAAGTTGAGAGTTCTGTTGAAGGACAATTAGACGAAAAAAATACTATTCCGCATACATTTTTACATTTAGTGCGCAGAAATGACCAATAGGAGGCTATTTATGACTAAACAAGTTATCGTCACGGATTCCACCTCTGATTTATCACATGAATACTTAAAGAAACATGATATTCACGTTATTCCTTTAAGTATCACTATTGATGGTAATTCTTATACTGATCAAGAAGACATTTCTTCTAAAGAATATATTGAATATATCGAGGCAGATGCAGACGTCAAAACGAGTCAACCGCCCATCGGTAAATTTATAGAAAAATATGAAGAGTTAATTAAAGAAGATGTAGAGATTATTAGCATACATCTATCTTCAGGTCTGAGTGGTACTTATAATACTGCCGTTCAAGCTAGTCAAATGGTAGGCGATAAAATTACTGTTATCGATTCTAAATCAATCTCATATGGCTTAGGTTATCAAATTGAGCACATCGTTGATTTAGTTGCAAAGGGAACACCTACAACTGACATTGTTGAAAGTGTCGACAAACTACGCGATAATATTCAACTTTTCGTAGTCATAGGGCAATTGAATCAACTTATTAAGGGCGGACGTATTAGTAAAACTAAAGGTTTAATAGGGAATATTATGAAGATTAAACCCATAGGTACATTAAATGAGGGAAAATTAGAACTTGTTCATAATGCTAGAACTCAAAAATCTAGCATTCAATATTTAAAGAAAGAAATAACTGAATTTATTGAAAATCATAATGTTAAATCAATAGGTGTTGCTCATGCGAATGTGATTGAATTTGTTGATAAACTCAAAAAGTCATTTAGCGATGCTTTTCATTTTGATCAATTTGATGTCAACGTCACAACTCCAGTTATTTCAACTCACACAGGTCAAGGTGCTATTGGTCTAGTTGTACTTAGAGATTAATTCTTTAGGATAAACTCTAGCTATTTAATGTTGAGTAAAATACTTTAAATTACATGGTGTTTAGCGTAAATTATTAAAAAAGAGACAACTTAAGGAGGTACTACTATGGCATATGCAACGCTTGCAGGAGGTTGTTTCTGGTGTATGGTAAAACCATTTACTTCTTACCCAGGAATAAAATCTGTCGTTTCAGGATATAGTGGTGGTCACGTTGAGAATCCCACTTATGAACAAGTCTGTACGAATCAAACTGGTCACGTTGAAGCTGTACAAATTGAATACGATCCTGAAATTACTTCCTTCGAAAATATATTAGATGTTTACTTTAAAACATTCGACCCCACAGATGATGGTGGTCAGTTCTTCGATAGAGGTGAAAGTTATCAGCCAGTAATCTTTTATCATGATGATAATCAGAAAAAGGCAGCTGAATTGAAAAAACAACAAATTGAAGAGCAAGGTATATTTAATAAACCTGTCATCACACCAATCAAACCTTATAAAAACTTCTACCCTGCTGAAGATTATCACCAAGACTATTATGAGAAAAATCCATTGCATTATGAGCAATACCAACGTGGATCTGGCAGAAAAGCATTTATAGAATCACATTGGGGGTCTCAAAATGATTAAGAAAAATAAAGATGAATTGAATGAAATGGAATATCTTGTCACTCAAGAAAATGGCACAGAACCACCATTCCAAAATGAATATTGGAATCATTTTGATAAGGGTATTTATGTTGATAAATTATCTGGTAAACCTTTATTCACATCAGAGGAAAAATTTGAATCTAACTGTGGTTGGCCAAGTTTCTCCAAAGCATTAAATGATGATGAAATCATTGAACTCGTTGATAAATCTTTTGGTATGATAAGAACTGAAGTACGTTCTGAAGATGCTAATAGTCATTTAGGACATGTATTCAATGACGGTCCGAAGGAAACCGGTGGTCTACGCTATTGTATTAATTCAGCAGCTATTCAATTTATTCCATATGAAAAGTTAGAAGAACTTGGATATGGTGATTTAATTCCACACTTTGAAAAATAGGAGTGAACAACAATGTTTAAAAAATTATTCGGAAAAGGCAAAGAAATCTATAAAGATATTAAAATATACGCACCGTTAACAGGTGAATATGTGAAAATTGAAGATATTCCTGACCCTGTATTTGCACAAAAAATGATGGGTGAGGGTTTTGGTATAAATCCTACAGAAGGTGAAGTCGTTGCACCAATCGAAGGCAAGGTCGACAATGTCTTCCCAACTAAGCACGCTGTCGGACTTAAAGCAGACAATGGATTAGAACTACTCGTACACATTGGTCTAGATACTGTTCAACTTGATGGTGAAGGCTTTGAAGTATTAGTCGAAAGTGGTGACACTGTGAAGGTAGGCGACCCACTTATTCGTTTTGATTTAGAATATATTAAAAATAATGCTAAATCAGTCATTTCACCAATTATTATCACAAATTCTGACCAAACTGAGTCTATTCATTTAGAAGATGTAGAAGCAGTTGTTAAAGGCGAGACTCAAGTTATTGATGTGACTGTAAGCTAATGGTTAAAAATTACTCATTCTATCAATTTGTTATGACTGTTCGTGGTCGTAAAGACGATAAAGGGGAATTAGCTGAGCAAATCTTTGATGACCTTGCATTTCCTAAACATGAAGATGACTTCAACATCCTTTCAGAGTACATTGAAACTCAAAGTGAGTTTACTGTACCCATGTATGTCTTTGATGATTTATACGAAGAGTATACTGAATGGTTAAAATTTTAAAATTAAACAAAGTTTTTACTAATAAAAAAAGGGAGTGAACTTTGTGTTCAAACGATTAAAGTTGAATACTATTTCACTCCCACATTTTTGTTTGATTTTGTATATAAATTAAAGCCATCATTTACATATGTTAGCATGATTCTCAATTTTTCAAATTAATTTAAGATACATCTTACGACTCATGTATATGAAACATAGTTATATAATAATGAAGAGTAGTCCTCGCTTAATTTGCTTCACAGTTGGAGAAGTTGTCTATTTTATATATTTTCTAACTTCATTTTCATAAAAAAGGGAGAACTAAGAGCATATACATAATGATTAATATAAATTTAGCAAGTACAAGGGATGTGATAAAGTGAGTAATGATTCAGAACGTAATGATGCACAACAACAAGACGACGAAAGTCAATCAAATTCTCAAAATAAAAACAAACAAGTAAGATTTAAAATTTGGCAGTTTCTGTTGATTCTTCTTGGAGTTATTTTAATAACAGCAGGAATCACTGTGGCCGCGACGATATTGATTAGTCATAAGATGAGCGGACTCAATAAAGATCAACGTGCAGATTTAAAAAAGATAGAATATGTATATAAGACGCTAAATAAAGATTATTATAAAAAGCAAGATTCAGATAAATTAACACAATCAGCAATTGATGGAATGGTTAAAGAATTAATGGATCCATATTCAGAATATATGACTTCTGAGGAAACTAAACAATTCAATGAAGGTGTGTCAGGAGATTTCGTTGGTATTGGCGCAGAAATGCAGAAGAAAAATGATCAAATTAGTATTACCAGTCCAATGAAAGACTCACCAGCTGAAAAAGCAGGAATACAACCGAAAGATGTCGTAACGAAAGTTAATGGTAAATCTGTTGAAGGCAAACCATTAGACCAAGTCGTAAAACTAGTCAGAGGTAAAAAAGGTACTAAAGTAACTTTAACTATCAAACGAGGTTCTCAAGAAAAAGACATTAAGATTAAACGTGATACGATTCATGTTAAGAGTGTCGAATACGAGAAAAAAGGCAACGTTGGTGTCTTTACTATTAATAAATTCCAAAGTAATACATCTGGAGAATTAAAATCTGCAATTATCAAGGCACACAAACAAGGTGTACGTAAAATAGTATTAGATTTACGTAACAATCCTGGTGGTCTTCTAGACGAAGCTGTTAAAATGGCGAACATCTTTATCGATAAAGGAAAAACAGTTGTTCAATTAGAAAAAGGCGATGATAAGGAGCAATTGAAAACATCAAATGATTCGTTGAAACAAGCAAAAGATATGGATGTTTCTATCTTAGTAAATGATGGTTCAGCAAGTGCATCAGAAGTCTTTACAGGTGCTATGAAAGATTATCATAAAGCTAAGGTTTATGGCTCTAAAACATTTGGTAAAGGAATTGTACAAACTACACGTGAATTCGGTGATGGTTCATTACTAAAATATACTGAAATGAAATGGTTAACACCTGATGGTCATTATATTCATGGTAAAGGTATTCAACCGGACAGTAAAATAGCTACACCTAAATATCAATCTCTTAACGTTATACCTAATAATAAAACTTATCATTTAGGTGACGAGAATAAGAATGTTAAAACGATGAAAATTGGACTCACAGCCTTAGGTTATAAAGTGAATAATGAGTCTAACCAATTTGATTCAGAATTAGAATCTGCAATTAAATCCTTCCAGAAAGACAATCATTTGGAAGTAACCGGAAAATTTGATAAAAAGACAAATGATAAATTCACTCAAGAATTAGTTGAAAAGTCAAATAAACATGATACTGTATTAGACAAATTACTTAAAAAACTTAAGTAAGATATTGTTTGAAAAGTAAATATAGGTTTGATTAAATCTTATTTATATGACTTAAAGTACTATTAGAGAGAATGTATCGCTCATTTATTTAATACAATCTATATAATAGTTAGCGACTTTAGTTATATAAGTTTAAAATACGCCTCATTTGTTAAATTATATAAGAAATGGGGCGTATCATTTTTTTAATACTATAAAAAAGAGGTGTTTTGGCAAGATGATTAGAACAGCAACAAAAAATGATTTACCTGTAATTGAAAAACTCGTTGATGAAGCAAAAGAAAAAATGAAAGAATTTAATAATAATCAATGGGACGATAAATACCCTGTAACCGAACATTTTGAGAAAGACATCGAAACCGAAACACTTTATGTATTGGATGTAGATAGTAAAATTTACGGTTTTATTGTTATCGACCAAACACAATCAGAGTGGTATGATGACATTGAATGGCCAGTTAATCGTGAAGGTGCTTATGTTATCCATAGATTAGCTGGATCAAAAGATTATAAAGGTGCAGCAACTGAACTTTTCCAATTTGCGGTAGATTTAACAGAGGAACATGGCATACATGTTATTCTTACTGACACGTTTGCGCTAAATAAACCCGCGCAAAATCTTTTTGAGAAATTTGGATTTACTAAATCTGGAGAAGCAGAAATGGATTATCATCCTTTCGATAGAGGCGCACCATTTTACGCTTATTATAAAAAAATATAGGAATAGAGGTTGTAACTATGTCGAAAATTGCATTTACCGGTGGAGGAACAGTAGGACACGTATCTGTTAACTTGAGTCTTATTCCTACTGCTGTGGAAAAAGGTCATGAAGCGTTTTATATCGGTTCTAAACAAGGAATTGAAAGAGAGATGATTGAATCTCAACTACCAGATATAAAATACTATCCTATTTCTAGTGGTAAATTACGTCGTTATTTATCATTTGAAAATGCTAAAGACGTTTTCAAAGTATTAAAAGGCGTATTAGATGCACGTAAAATTCTAAAAAAACATAAACCTGATTTATTATTTTCAAAGGGCGGATTCGTAAGCGTTCCTGTGGTCATTGCAGCCCGCTCACTAAAAATACCTACAATCATCCACGAATCTGATCTAACACCAGGACTTGCGAATAAAATCGCACTTAAATTCGCTAAAAAAATTTATACGACATTTGAAGATACACTTCAATATCTTCCTACAGATAAAGCTGACTTTGTTGGCGCAACCGTTCGTGAGGATTTGAAACAAGGTAATAAAGAACGTGGTTATCAATTAACCGGTTTTAACACAGATAAAAAGGTCTTACTCGTCATGGGTGGTAGTCTTGGTAGTAAGAAACTCAATGAAACAATTCGTGAAAATCTTGAGGCCTTATTACATGATTATCAAATTATCCATTTAACTGGTAAAGGACTAGTTGATAACACTATTGATAAAAAAGGTTATGTTCAATATGAGTTTGTTA
Organism: Staphylococcus sp. TE8; assembly: GCF_000692055.1. NCBI lineage: Bacteria > Bacillati > Bacillota > Bacilli > Caryophanales > Staphylococcaceae > Staphylococcus > Staphylococcus sp. TE8. Next base: position 850,188 of record NZ_JMGB01000001.1, on the reverse strand, counting down.
AAGATGATTTAACTGATTTATTAGCTATAACAGATATAGTAGTAAGTCGTGCCGGTGCAAATGCTATTTATGAATTCTTAACATTAAGAATACCTATGTTATTAATCCCATTAGGTTTAGATCAATCTCGTGGAGACCAAATTGATAACGCTAAAAACTTTTCATCGAAAGGCTATGGCCGATATACACTTGAAGATGAACTAACTCAAGTAGGTTTATTACAAGAGTTAAATGATATTGAAACAAATCGTGAAGATATTATTAAACAAATGAAAACATATAAAGAAAGTTATACTAAAGAAGATTTATTTGATAAAATTGTACATGATGCATTAAATAAGTAGGGGGCACCAAGCATGAACCATTGGACGCGCATTTCATTACTCATTGTTTTCACACTCATTTTTGGGATAATCGCATTTTTCCATGAATCTCGTCTAGGAAAGTGGATTGATAATGAGGTTTATGATTTTATTTATGCATCAGAGAGTTTTATCACTACATCAATTATGCTAGGTGCGACTAAAATTGGTGAAGTTTGGGCCATGTTATGTCTATCACTCACACTTGTAGCATATTTAATGTTAAAACGTTATCAAATTGAAACATTATTCTTTGCTATAGCAATGGGTCTTTCAAGCATACTTAATCCTGTCCTTAAAAATATTTTCGACAGAGAACGTCCAACACTCCTACGTTTAATTGATATTTCTGGATTTAGCTTTCCTAGTGGACACGCAATGGGCGCAACCTCTTACTTTGGAAGCATCATTTACATTTTAAATCGCCATGATTCAGGTATTTCTAAAGGTGTGTTAATAGGATTAAGTGCATTATTCATATTATTAATTTCAACATCAAGAGTCTATTTAGGCGTTCATTATCCTACTGATATTATTGCAGGTATTATTGGTGGCGCCTTTTGTATTGTACTATCGACACTTATCCTAAAGAAACAACTCGCCATATAAACTTTGCACGACAAATAATAACCTAACCACTGAAACGATTCTTAAAAGAAGATTTCAGTGGTTTTTTGTGTTTTAATGAGAATTTATTAATGCCTTCTTGAATGTAATTTTAATGTAAATAATATTTATCTAATATAAATATCTTTGTTTTATTTTTGAATCAATATAGACTATAAATGCTTTTAGATAAGTGTTTATAGTCTTTTTGTTTTTGAAAAATAATAAACAAAAATTTTTGATTTACGAAAACTTAATTTTGAAAAAAGCTTCCTTTAATAGAAAACTCTTATACTGAATTTGCGATTACATCTTCAAAGGAGCAAAGACATGATACAAATCAAGGATTTAAACAAAGTTTATGAAAATGGTAGTCACGCAGTTAAAGATTTTAATCTAGATATTCATGACAACGAATTTGTTGTATTTGTTGGACCATCGGGATGTGGGAAGTCTACGACCTTACGTATGATAGCAGGTCTAGAAGATATTAGTAAGGGAACAATTAGCATCGACGATAAAGTGATTAATGATTTACAACCTAAAGATCGTAATATAGCTATGGTGTTTCAAAATTATGCACTTTATCCTCATATGACTGTTTATAAAAACTTAGCATTTGGATTAAAAATGCGTGGTATTAAGAAGAGAGTTTATGATAAGAAAATTCAAGATGCTGCCAAAATATTAGAAATAGAAAATCTTCTTCAACGTAAACCTAAAGCATTATCCGGAGGCCAACGTCAACGTGTAGCGTTAGGACGAGCAATAGTGAGAGACGCACAAATCTTTTTAATGGATGAGCCACTTTCAAATTTAGATGCCAAATTAAGAAGTAATATGAGAAGCGAAATCATTAAAATACATAAAGAAATGAATGCAACAACAATCTATGTCACACATGATCAAACGGAAGCAATGACGATGGCCTCACGCATTGTGATACTAAATCAAGGTGAAATTCAACAAATTGGCACGCCAGAAGAAATCTACCGTCACCCAGTCAATGAATTTGTTGCAACATTTATAGGTAGCCCTTCGATGAATATTATCCCGTTAACTTACCATATGGACGCATGGTATTTCGACGCTCAAAAAGTTGCTGATCAATCTGTAGTACAACTTTCGTCACATTCACAATGTAGACTTGGTATTCGTCCTGAAGATTTGCATCTCATTACTAACAATGATTCTCGTGCATATCCTATTCAACTCACAAATTTAAAAATAGATTTAGTCGAATTGACGGGCTCTTACAAATTACTCCATTGTCATCATGACGATCATAAAATTGTAGCCGCTGTAGATAGTAACCTTAATTTTGAATTAGGACAAAACGTATCTTTCGGCATTCATTCGAAAGATGCACATTATTTCCATTCTGAGTCAGGTGAACGAATGAAAGAGGAGGTTGTATCGTGAGTAAAATCAAGCAACATGGAATTCAATCCACTCATCAAAAATCTTTGCTCAAAAGAATGTGGGAACATAAAGTTTTATATCTTATGATTTTACCTTGCTTACTTTTTTTCCTTATTTTCAATTATATACCTATGACAAGTCTAATTTTAGCGTTTAAAGATTTCCGTTTTGATACGGGTATTATTGGTGGTGATTGGAAAGGGCTACACTACTTCCAAAGATTTTTCACTGATTCAAGATGTGTACAAATCATTATAAATACACTTGTTATCAGTGGAATGAAGCTCATTCTAGCTCTTCCTTTTCCTATCATTTTAGCCATTATGTTTAATGAAATTAAAGATTCTAAATTAGGTAAAATGAGAGGACTATTCCAAGGAATATTATATATACCTCACTTTTTATCGTGGGTCGTTGTGATAGGTATATTCAAGAAGTTACTCGCACCAGATGATGGTTTAATGAATCAACTTATTCACAAATTCGGTGGTGATGGCTCAACTTATTTTATGATGAACCCTGAATATTTCCATACCATCATGTTTTCTAGTTATATTTGGAAAAATGTCGGCTGGGACTCCATCATTTATTTTGCTGCAATCATGAGCATCAACCCTGAAATTTACGAATCAGCAGCAATAGATGGGGCGAACCGCTTCAAACAAATTATACATATTACTTTACCAATGCTCACGCCTACAATAGTTATTCTATTTATTATTTCATTAGGAGATATTTTAAAAGCTGGCTTTGATCAAATCTATTTACTCAAGACACCTGGAAATGCGAGTGTATCAGAAATATTAGACACCTTTGTAATACGCACGGGAATCGAACAGGGAGACTTCAGTTACGCCATAGCTATAGGACTTTTACAAGGTGTTATTGGTCTTATCGCGGTCGTCATTATCAATAGATTTGCCGATAAAAAACTGGATACTTCATTATATTAAGGAGAATGTACATGTTTAGAAAATCAATACTCATCTTACTAATTGCGGTAATGATACTCACATTGGCGTGTGGCAAAGATAAATCACAAGATGAAGCAAAGAGAAAAGCAGATGCCAAAGGGAAGCCAGATACATGGATTGCTGATAGAAAATTAAAAGGTTTAGTCTTCCAAAGTGATAATGACGCCTCTCCGAAGGTGAATAAAGAGGTTGCTAAAGAACTAAAGAAAAAAACCGGAATCACTTTAGAATTACAGACAGTTTCAAATGAAGATTCGACTGAAGCACTAACATCAGGTCTCGCTTCTGGTGATTTACCTGACTTCATCGTTTATTACTTAGACGATAGTGGACGCCCTGAAATGAAAGTTCTAAATAAAGCAGCTAAACAAGGTCGACTCACAGATCTTACAAAGATGCTTAAAAACACAAAAATCTATAGTAAATATTTTAAGAAAGGCTACCTTCCTAAAGATACGAAAGATAATATTATGTTCAATAAAGAAATGGACGGCACTTACCTTGTACACATGGGTATCAATCGTCATCCAGGTCAAGAAGAACGTCGCACAGTAGGAGGTCCCTATGTTCGTAAAGATATTATGGATAAACTTCATATAAAGCCTTCATCAATTAAAACTTCCAAAGATGTAGAAAAGCTAGCACAAAAAATGAAGGATCATCACTTTAAAGATGGTAATGGTAAAGAAATTACACCAATTGGTCCTACAGCTTGGGGAGGCGACGATCGCACTAAATTCTACAACGACCTCGTATGGACTGGACAGTCAGATGAGAAATTTTTAAACAAAGGGAAAAAGATTGTTCACGAATCTCAAACTGATTATCCACTTAAAAGAGTGAGATATGTCAAAGAATTAATGCAAAAAGGACTCATGACGAAAGAATTTTACACAATGGAAGAGAACAAAGCGAAAGAAGGACTTGTTAATGGTTCATGGGGCATAGTTTCAGATTTACATAATTATGTCACTGAAAATCAAAACATGAAATATGTACCCCTTGGCCCACTTAATACAGTCAAAGGTAAATTTAGAGTTGAGAAACCTTATAAATCTGGTGCAAACGGATGGGCTGTTCCAAGTACGACTGAACATCCAGAGGACGTAGTTAAACTTGCTGATTTCTTAGCTAGTCGTGAAGGTAAATTATTAGGACAATATGGCATTAAAGGTCGTGATTACACATTAGATAAAAAAGGCAACCCACACGTCAAACCAGAAGTATTAAAAGAAGTCAAAAACGACCCTGACAAAGCGAAAAAACGTGGTTTCAGAGGCGCAGGTTCATACTGGGCTGATCATCTTGGTTATACAGATATAGATAATAAAGCTGACTTTGGTGAAATCGAATACGGCGATAATACTAAAACAAGCAAAACCACACCTGAAAAGATTGCTGATATGTGGCATTATGACGAACGCCAAAAGCACGCAAAAATTGTTAATGGTCTAACAGTAAAATCTTTCTTATCTAAATATGAGTATGGTGAAGATTTAGAGGTAGCACTTGATGATTATAGCGACGCAATTAAACGCGCTTATTATTCAAGAACTGACAAAGAAGCCAAGCAAATAATCGATAGTGCGAAACAACGCTTGAACGAAGCTGGTTTAAATCAGTTTGAACGTTATGTGGAAAATCAAAGAGATAAAAAAGGAACGCAAATTATTTACTAAGAGGTGTATTAGACAATGAAAATATCCCAAGATAAAAGTGCTATTGTCATTCGCATCATTTCATTAATTATCATAATAGGTTTAGTTATTACTATTATATTGCCACTAATTAATATCTTTGCCTTAGCATTTAATTCCGGTGTCGATGCGCAAAAAGGTGGTATCACATTCTTTCCTCGTAAGTTTTCGCTAGATAATTTTAAAGAAATATTTAAACAAGGAACATTATTGAATGCATTGTTTATTAGTGTAGCTAAAACTGTCATAGGAACAATCTTAAGCGTGATATTAACCGCCATGGCAGCGTACGTCTTAACAATAAAAACACTGCCATTCCGAAGAATAATTTCATTCTTCTTAGTATTTACGATGTTATTTAGTGCTGGAGTTGTTCCACTATACATTTTATTAAATCAATTACATTTAACAGACACTTTCTGGGTCTATATTTTACCTTCACTCTATAGTGTTTATAACATTTTAATCATGCGTACATTTTTTAATCAGTTACCAACAAGTGTTATCGAAGCTGCGAGGGTAGATGGATGTAATGACTTTCAAATCTTTTGGAAAATAGTCCTTCCAATGAGTAAACCGGTAGTCGCATCAATTACTTTATTTAATGCTGTGAGTCAATGGAACGACTGGTTTACAGGCGCATTCTTCGTACGCAATCCAAATTTAAAACCTTTAGCAACAGTATTACAGGATATGCTCACTAAGCAAGCCGCAATAGCTGAAGCACTTAAACAGAAATCAGGTTCTTATGCAATGTTGGATAAAGTAACAATTACTGGTGATTCTATGCAAATGGCAATGATAGTGTTGTTAACAATTCCAGTATTATTCTTGTTCCCATTTGTTCAAAAACATTTTGTAAAAGGAATCAATATAGGTTCAACTAAGGAGTAAAGGAGATTTAAAAAATGACGAAAATCTTACAATTAAGTGATTTACACATTGGACCACATAATGACGCCAAAGATCAAAAAACATATGATTTGATTCAACATATGATGACACATTATCGTCCCGATATCACTGTATTAACTGGTGATCAAATATGGTCTGAAGGAGTCATTGATTCTGGTCGAGTTTATAAAGAACTTATCGAATATTTAAATCAATTCGATACTCAAATTGCAACAACATTTGGTAATCATGACACTGAAGGACATCTTAAACGGGGTGATTTACGCGCCATAGAAGAAAAATATTCTAAAAATTATGTCCAAAAACATCATAGTTTAATTATTGATGATAAAGAAGCTTATACTATTGAAGTAAGCTCTCAAGATACACTTACACACGTTCTTTATGTGATTGACGGAGGGGATTATAACCCATTTGGCATAGGTGATTACGACTTTATCAGACCTGAGCACGTTAACTGGCTTAAAGAGACTTATGAAGCGTATCAGTCACAATACAAACGTAGCTTTCAACATAATTTACTATTTACACACATTCCTCTACAGGAATATCGAGAAGTAGAGAATATCAAGGAATTCCATGGCATATTTAATGAACCTATTGCTTGCTCTAAAATTAATTCTGGATTATTTAGTCAAATGCTATTAAATGGAGATATTGAAGGGATGTTCTGTGGTCACGATCATGATAATGATTTCACTATTAACTTATATGGAATTCGTCTAAGTTTTGGTCGCGTCGGCGGCTATAACACTTATGGTGACTTACAACGTGGTGCACGATTAATAGAATTACAACCTCATGAAATATTTAAATCGAAAGTATTAGAATTTGATGATCGTTACTAAAGGGGCATTTAGATCCTTATATGTACCTATACTTATTGAACAACTGTTCATACTTCTCATGGGGCAAGCTGACACATTAATGCTCAACAGTTATAGTACGAATGCTGTTGCAGCATCCGGAATGACGAGTCAAATATTAATGCTCATTACGTTTCTTATTACAATCATTCACGTGGGAACTAATATTCGTATTGTTCATTTAAAAGCACACCAAACATCAATGATTCCAAAAGAAATTTATCACAATCTTCTTTTCAATATCATCGTTTCGATTGTATTTACATTAGTTGTAGGTATGGTGTTTTCACCGTTATTACATCTTTTTCAAGTACCTAAGGACATATTTAATCTAACTTATCAATTTGGTTTAGTTATATTGAGTGTCTTAACTTTGACCTCAACTCAAATGTATATAGGAACCGTACTTCGTGTTATGAATTATGCTGCGATTGCTACACGCATCACAGTAATTAGTAATTTGACTAATATCATTCTAAATGCTTTCGTACTTTTTATAATTCCAGATTTGGTAGGTAATCCTGTATTAGCAGTTGCTTATGCTACAGCCATTAGCCGTCTGCTTGGATGTCTCTTGGCATTCATAGCACTTTTAAAAATTTACAGACCGAAACTGCATTACTTTAAAATTAATTTTAAAATACTTTATCAAGTTTCAACATTAGGTATACCTAGTGCTGGCGAGCAAATTTCATATAACTTTGCACAAACATTTACGACAGCATTTATAGCAATGTTAGGAACACAAGTTATTGCAGCTAAATCTGTTGCAACTGTGTTAAGTGGCTTATCTTTCAGTTGTGCGATGGCATTTAGCGCTGCATGCCAAATTTATTTAGGCCATTTTATAGCTAGACATCGCTATAGTGTACTAAAGAAAACTGTGTTAAGAAGTATATGGTTTAATGTGATTCAATCCTTAATTATCATGGTATGCGTTTTAGTAGGTTTCGTCGCTGTCGGTAGATGGCTTACACATGATGTTCAAACATACCATTTAATTATCTACTATCTAGTTATTCTTATAGGATTGGAACCGATTCGTGCAATTAATAATTTAATCGTAGATTTATTAAATGTAGCTGGGGATGTGCGTTTTCCTGTTACAGTCAATATCATAACTACTTGGTTGTTACTGTTGCCTGGAAGCTTTCTATTAGGCATTCATTTGGGGTTTGGTTACACCGGTATTATTCTAGTGAGTATTGCAGATGAAGCGCTGCGATTTATTATCATGTATTTCAGATGGCGAAATGATAAATGGCGCGCACGCATGAAGCAGATAGGAGTATAGATAACAATGTACAAGAGAAAAGAACGATTAAACCTTATACGTAAACGTGTTGATCAGTACGGTGAGGTTGCTGTTAAAGATTTAGCATTATTTTTACAAGTCACACCTGAAACTGTGAGAAAAGACTTAGAAACATTAGAATATGACAAACTTATTACTCGCACGCACGGTGGGGCAGTTAAATATAATCATATTAACAAGGAGAAATCATACGCGAATAAATGGCAGAAACAATCAAATGTGAAAGAAAGAATAGCAAAAAAAGCAGCTTCACAAATTCAATCTGGAGAAATCGTGGTTATAGATGGTGGGACGACAACAGGTCGAATTCCTCAGTATTTAAATGATATTATACAAACTACTATAATCACTAATTCCCTAAAGATTGCAAATGAATTGAATCGTGCAATAGAGGAGCAACGTATTCAAGGCGAAATTATTATGCTCGCAGGTAAGACAAATACTGAGCAAGATGTAGTAAAGGGACATTTAACAAACGAATTATTGCAACGTTTCAAATTTGATAAAGCCTTTATTTCATGTGGTTCATTTGATAAGAACGATTGTTATGAATTCGATTTAGAGGAAGCACACGTCAGTCAAATTATGATTCAACAAAGTCAATTAAGTTATTTATTAGCAGATAGTAGTAAACGAGATGCTCGTGCATCGTATCGTATTAGTGAATTTAGTGAGATTGATTATATGATTTCTGATTACGCTAAGCCACAGGATATGGAGCATTTTAATCATAAATCATGGTTACAAATTTAAAATATTAGTTAAGCTTATCGCTAAAGCGATAATATTTTTTGTAACACTTGAAGCTTCGCTCAAGTATAAGTGCCACTAGCAACCAGTTACATTGGTTGCAGTGGCACTAAAAAGCAGTAAACCTCAAGTGTCAAAGGTTTACTGCTTTATTGAAACGTTGTTTCTCAACGTTAGTCTTTTACGGGCATATAAAAGGGGATAATTGAAAATGACCAATCCAATAAGAACGAAATATATGTGGGGGGAATGTTCTATTCGGTATTGATAATCATTTTCAACTAGTATTATACATGATTGAGAATCATTGTCAATTAGAAACATAAACTTTTTCTATAAATTCCCTATAAATGTATAAAATCCTTGTCATAACAACGTTGAAAAGCTATCATTTTCAGCAATAACCTCATTATAATGTTTCATCAATTACAATTGATATGTGGTAAAATGAATCAAGTAAATATAGATTAATTATTAACAATTCATAACAATTAGGGATTACATCTTTTTCATTCATACTGGATTAGTTAAGATGTAGCATGAGGTGCAAATATGACAAATATTTTAATCGTAGAAGATGAGCAGAATCTTGCTCGATTTATTGAACTTGAACTTAAACATGAAGATTACAACGTTGATATAGAATATGACGGACGCACGGGTTTAGATAAAGCACTTAATAAATCATATGATCTTATTATATTGGATTTAATGTTACCTAATATTAATGGCTTAGAAATTTGTAGACAAATTCGCCAAGAACAATCAACACCTATCATCATTATTACTGCTAAAGGTGAAACGTATGATAAAGTAGCCGGGTTAGATTATGGTGCAGATGATTACATCGTCAAACCATTCGATATTGAAGAGTTGCTCGCTCGTATAAGAGCTATTTTACGTAGACAACCTCAGAAAAATGTCATCGATATTAACGGCATTATTATTGATAAAGATGCCTTCAAGGTGACTGTAGATGGTACTCAATTAGAATTGACGAAGACGGAGTACGATTTGTTATATGTTTTAGCTGAAAATAGAAATCACGTGATGCAGCGTGAGCAAATTTTAGACCACGTATGGGGATTTAACAGCGAAGTAGAAACAAATGTTGTTGATGTTTACATTCGATATTTACGCAATAAATTAAAGCCTTTTAATAAGGAGAAATCTATCGAAACTGTACGTGGCGTAGGATACGTGATTAGATGATCAAACGTCGTAAATTAAAATATAAATGGATGATCATAACGACACTCATTACGTTTACCACTATATTACTATTTTGCTTAATTATTATCTTTTTCTTAAAAGATACTCTTAGAAATAGCGAACTTGATGAAGCTGAAAGAAGTTCTACTGATATTGCGAATTTATTTCATTCTAAATCTTTGGCTCAAATATCAGCACTTGATTTAAATGCTTCATTAGAAAACTTTCAAGAAGTCATTATATATGATGAAAAAGGGAAGAAGTTAATTCAAACATCAAATGACAATATCGTTAATTACAATAAGAAATTTGATATGAACCATCCAGAACGTATAAACATCTATAATAGTCATGGCATTAATTACTTAGTAATCACTGAACCCATTCATTCGAAAGATTTTAATGGATACAGTGTACTAGTACATTCTCTACAAAATTATGACAATCTTGTACGGTCACTATATATAGTAGCTTTAGCATTCGGTTTAATCGCTACTGTGATAACTGCTGGAATTAGTTATATCTTCTCATCTCAAATCACAAAACCCATTGTGACTATGTCGAACAAGATGAATCAAATTAGGCGCGATGGTTTCCAAAAGAAACTAGAATTAACAACTAATTACGAAGAGACAGATAATCTTATCGTTACATTTAACGACATGATGTACCAAATTGAAGAATCATTTAATCAGCAACGACAATTTGTTGAAGACGCTTCTCACGAATTAAGAACACCTTTACAAATCATTCAAGGTCATCTCAACTTAATTCAGAGGTGGGGGAAGAAAGACCCAGAAATTCTTGAAGAATCTCTAGATATTTCTATAGAGGAAGTCAATCGAATCACTAAACTTGTCGAAGAATTACTCTTATTGACTAAAGATAGTGTGAATAGTCATGTTCTTGAAGCTGAAAATGTAGACATTAACAATGAGATTCAATCACGCGTGAAGTCATTAAGACATTTACATCCTGATTACCAATTTGAAACGCACTTGTCCAATAAGCCAATACAAATGAAAATGAATAGACATCAATTTGAACAATTATTACTTATTTTCCTAGATAATGCAATGAAGTATGATACTGATAATAAATATATAATGATCAATACCTCTCTAAAGAACAAAGTCATCAGTATCGAAATTACAGACCACGGCATGGGTATTCCTAAACAAGATTTAGATTTCATTTTCGATAGATTTTACAGAGTTGATAAATCTCGTGCCCGTAGTCAGGGGGGAAATGGTTTAGGTTTATCAATCGCTGAGAAAATTGTGCAATTAAATGGTGGTTCGATCCAGGTAGAAAGTGAAGTTCAAAAATTTACGACATTTAAGATTAATTTCCCTTTATAAAGTAAGGTTAGAACCGTTTGAATTCAAAAGAAACTAGAGAATTTAGATTGCTAAAAATTGGTATAAAATACAACTTCAAATACGCAACTCAATGCAATTTTCAAAATAACGCAGAACCGATCTATATTTGGTTCTGCTTTTTGTATATTAATAGGTAAATGCACTTTAACAAAATTTGAAATAATGCTATTATTATCTTGTAAGCGTTTCAACATTTTTGTGGAGGGTGTAAAAATGACTAAGGACAAAAAAGAAGTTACAGAGGCACCTGTAAACTTCGGTGCAAATCTCGGTTTAATGCTAGATTTGTATGATGATTACCTACAAGATCCATCATCAGTTCCAGAAGATTTACAAGTCTTATTTAGTACAATTAAAACAGGTGAAGCTCATGTCGAGGCTAAACCGGCCACTGGAGGAAGTGGTTCACAAGCGGGAGATAGCACTATTAAACGTGTAATGCGCTTAATTGATAACATTCGACAATACGGACATTTAAAAGCAGGCATATATCCAGTTAATCCTCCAGAGCGTAAACATGTCCCTAAATTAGGAATTGAAGATTTTGATTTAGATCAACAAACTTTGGAACAAATATCAGCTGGTATTGTATCAGAACACTTTGAAGATATTTATGACAATGCCTATGAAGCGATAGTTCGTATGGAAAAACGCTATAAAGGGCCAATTGCTTTTGAGTACACTCACATTAATAACAACAAAGAGCGAGTTTGGTTGAAAAGACGTATCGAAACGCCTTATAAAGCGAATTTAAACAATAATCAGAAAAAAGAACTTTTCAAAAAATTAGCACATGTTGAAGGATTTGAAAAATACTTACACAAAAACTTTGTAGGTGCAAAACGTTTCTCAATTGAAGGGGTAGACACGTTAGTACCAATGCTTCAGCATACAATTACTTTAGCGGGTAACGAGGGAATTAAAAATATACAAATCGGTATGGCTCACCGTGGTCGTTTAAACGTATTAACTCACGTACTTGAGAAACCATACGAAATGATGATTTCAGAATTCATGCATACAGATCCGATGAAATTCTTACCAGAAGACGGTAGCTTAGAACTTACTTCAGGTTGGACTGGAGACGTAAAATATCACTTAGGTGGCGTGAAGACAACAGATTCTTATGGCACTGAACAACGTATTTCTTTAGCTAACAACCCAAGTCACTTGGAAATTGTTGCTCCAGTTGTTGAAGGTAGAACACGTGCTGCACAAGATGAGACGTATCAAGCAGGTTCTCCTTCAACTGATTTCCATAAAGCCATGCCAATTATCATTCATGGTGATGCTGCTTACCCAGGACAAGGTATTAACTTTGAAACAATGAACTTAGGTAGCTTAAAAGGGTATACTACTGGTGGTTCATTACACATTATTACTAATAATAGAATTGGCTTCACAACTGAACCTACTGACGGCCGTTCAACAACATATTCTACTGACGTTGCAAAAGGGTACGATGTTCCAATCTTGCACGTTAATGCTGATGATGTTGAAGCAACAATCGAAGCGATAGATATCGCAATGGAATTCCGTAAAGAGTTCCATAAAGATGTTGTTATCGATTTAGTTGGTTATCGTCGTTATGGTCATAATGAAATGGATGAGCCTTCAATTACAAACCCAGTTCCTTACCATAATATTCGTAAACATGAATCAGTTGAATTGCTTTATGGTAAAAAGTTAGTTGAAGACGGCATCATTTCTGAAGACGAAATGAATGACGTTATTGATAGTGTTCAAAAAGAAATGCGTGCAGCGCATGATAAAATTGATAAGTCTGATAAGATGGATAATCCAGACATGGAAAAACCTGAGTCACTTCAATTGCCATTGCAAAGTGATGACAAAGACTTCTCATTTGATCACTTAAAAGAAATTAATGACGCTATGCTAACTTATCCTGAAGATTTCCACGTTCTTAAAAAATTGAACAAAGTACTTGAAAAACGTAGAGAACCATTTGAAAAAGAAGGCGGCTTAGTTGATTGGGCTCAAGCAGAACAACTTGCCTTTGCAACTATTTTACAAGATGGCACTTCAATTCGTTTAACTGGTCAAGATAGTGAACGTGGTACTTTCAGTCATAGACACGCTGTGTTGCATGATGAAGAGAATGGCGACACATACACTCCATTACATCATGTCCCAAATCAGCAAGCGACGTTTGATATTCACAACTCACCGCTTTCTGAAGCAGCAGTTGTTGGGTTCGAATATGGCTATAATGTTGAAAATAAAAATAGCTTTAACATTTGGGAAGCACAATACGGCGACTTCTCTAACATGGCACAAATGATTTTTGATAACTTCTTATCTAGTTCTCGTGCCAAATGGGGAGAACGTTCAGGCTTAACATTATTCTTACCTCATTCATATGAAGGTCAAGGTGCTGAACACTCTTCAGCTCGTTTAGAGAGATTCTTACAACTTGCCGCTGAAAATAATAGCACAGTAGTGAACTTATCTAGCTCAAGTAACTACTTCCACTTATTACGTGCTCAAGCAGCAAGTCTTGATTCTCAAGAAATGAGACCATTAATCGTCATGTCACCGAAAAGTTTATTGCGTAATAAAACTGTTGCTAAACCTATCGATGAATTTACTTCTGGTGGTTTCAAACCTATTATCACCGAAGAACATGATGCAGAAAAAGTTAAGAAAGTGATTTTAGCTTCAGGTAAAATGTTTATAGACTTAAAAGAACATTTAGAGAAAAATCCAGACGAATCTACTTTAATTGTTGCAGTTGAGAGATTATATCCATTCCCTGAAGAAGAAATTCAAGAAGTACTTGAATCATTACCAAATCTTGAAGAAGTATCATGGGTTCAAGAAGAGCCTAAAAACCAAGGTGCATGGTTATTCGTTTATCCTTATCTTAGAGCACTTGTTGCTGATAGATATGACCTTAGCTATCATGGTAGAATACAAAGGGCAGCACCTGCTGAAGGTGATGGAGAAATTCATAAACTTGTTCAAAACAGAATTATTGAAAGTAGCATTAATAATTAACTAGGGGGAAATAAAGTATGCCAGAGGTAAAAGTTCCAGAATTAGCTGAATCAATCACAGAAGGTACCATTGCAGAATGGTTAAAAAACGTTGGAGATAGCGTCGATAAAGGTGAAGCTATCTTAGAATTAGAAACAGATAAAGTTAACGTTGAAGTAGTTTCAGAGGAAGCAGGCGTACTATCTGAACAATTAGCTGAAGAAGGAGATACAGTTGAAGTAGGTCAAGCTGTAGCCGTAGTTGGTGAAGGCAGTGGTAACGCATCAAGTGGTTCTTCAAATGAAACTCCACAAAAAGAAGAATCTAAAGATGCTAGTGAATCTCAAGATAAATCACAATCATCTTCAGATAATAAACAAGACGATCAAGATAGCAGTAATCAACGTGTAAATGCTACACCTTCTGCTCGTCGTCATGCACGCGAAAACGGTGTTAATTTAAGCGAAGTTTCTGGTAAAGGAAATGACGTTTTAAGAAAAGACGACGTTGATAACAGTCAAAAACAAGCTAGCCAACCATCTCAAAGCGAAAGCAAATCACAAGATAGTGGCTCTAAAAAATCTAACGATAATCCGTCTAAACCAGTAATACGTGAGAAAATGTCTCGTCGTAAGAAAACTGCTGCTAAAAAATTATTAGAAGTGTCTAACCAAACAGCAATGTTAACTACATTCAATGAAGTTGACATGACTAATGTTATGGAATTACGTAAACGTAAAAAAGAACAATTTATGAAGGATCATGACGGTACTAAACTTGGTTTCATGTCATTCTTCACTAAAGCAGCAGTCGCAGCGCTTAAGAAATATCCAGAAGTTAACGCTGAAATTGACGGCGAAGATATGATTACAAAACAATTCTATGATATCGGTATTGCCGTATCTACTGATGATGGTTTATTAGTACCATTCGTTAGAGATTGTGATAAGAAAAACTTTGCTGAAATTGAACAAGAAATTGCGAACTTAGCAGTTAAAGCACGTGATAAAAAATTAGGCCTAGACGATATGGTTAATGGTTCATTTACTATCACTAATGGTGGAATCTTCGGTTCAATGATGAGTACACCAATTATCAACGGTAGCCAAGCTGCTATCTTAGGTATGCACTCAATCATTACTCGACCAATTGCAATTGACAAAGATACTATCGAAAATCGTCCAATGATGTACTTAGCGTTAAGCTATGACCACAGAATCATTGATGGTAAAGAAGCAGTTGGATTCTTAAAAACAATCAAAGAATTAATTGAAAATCCAGAAGATTTACTATTAGAATCTTAAATCTAACACAAAATAGTTTACAAACCCCAATACAACGGCGTTTATCGTCGTTGTATTTTTATGTATTTATGCATTTCTGAGAATTTCCCCCAAATTTCCCCCATAGCGTCATTATTTTTAGAAGCAGGCTACACTATTCATAATCAAAATAAAAAGCACCTAATCAATATAGGTACTTTCAGTGTAATTATTGAACTAACCTTAATTTTTCTTTTTGATTAATATTATTTTTAAAGTCTTTGTCATATGCCTCTAGCTCATTAATCAAGTTTTGTGCCATGTTATCAGTTACATGTGTATATATCCTTAATGTCATATTACTATCAGAATGACCTACACGCTCTTGAATAGCTTTTAAGGGGATTGCATGCTGTGCTAAGATAGATACATGAGTATGACGCATTGTGTGTGTTGTGACACGCTTTGTGATATTGGTAATCTCTAGCGCTTCTTTTAAGATATAATTTATCTTATTAGTTGAAAGGGGATTACCTTTTTTATTTGTGAATATGAAATCACGTTCTAAAAATTCGGGGTCTAATTCATTGAATTGCTTGTACTCGTATAATTCCTCAAAAATTTCAACTGCTCGTGCTGTAATACCAATCTTACGCATACTTGAACCCGTTTTTGTAATATCTTTCACGCCATATCTTTCTGTAATGGGGTCTTTTCTGTCTACTAATGTACCATTTACATCAATAAACCGCTTCGCGAAATTAATATCTTTAAACTGTAACGCCAATACTTCACCAATACGCATACCAGTAAGCAATTGTATTTCTAGTGCTTTATATGCTGAATAATATGTTTTAGCCCATGCATATTTGTAATTTTTGTCATACATTTTCTGTAAAGCATTAAGTAACTGGTGCTGTTCCAGCTCATTTAGATAGTTCTCACGCTCTTCAATTGTTTGTTCATAGGTTTTCTTATTGCTAGGCAACTTCACACGCTCAATAGCTGTTATATCATTCATACCATACACATCACGCACGTACTTAAATACAGACATCAATCTATTCTTATGTGACTTCACTCGTGAATAGCTAACACTTTTAGCCCATGTATCAATTAAATCTTGCATATACTGGTAATGCACATTAACAATTTTAATATCCTTTTCAATATCATGCTTCATAGATTCAATTTCATACTTATATGAGTTCACGGTGCTTTGTTTTAAGTTATCTGATTTAATAGCGCGTTCTAACCAATCGCTCATGGCGTCATGTAGCGTAAGATTCTTTAATTCTTTTGTGTTTCTATCCTTGAGCTTCATCTCTATTTTGTTTTGTAATAGCTTTCTAGCTTCATTTTGATATGGTTTAGTATCTTTGTTCATAGTTACAGAAACTTCGCGCCATTTGTTTGTGAGTGGGTCATTATACTTCTCAAAGAACTCGTAACGTTTAACTCCAGATTTACTCACTTTTTCTTTTACATACATTAGTTATCACTATCCTCGTTATCCTTAAAAGCTCTATCTTCCATAATTTTTAATTTATTTATTCCGTAACTATAATCCACTTTTTCATTTGTGAGCGTATTATTTTTCAACAATTCGGGATTATTAAAAATATGCATTTTTACAATTTCATCTAATACAGACTTAATACTCGATTTAATATTATTATTCAATTCAACTGTGTATGTTTGATTATAAATATTGATTGTGTATTCTAAATTATTCTTTTTATCAGCTAACATATAGCTTAAGTTATCTATACTTTTCTTACTTTTAGCAAACTCATATTCAATCGTTAACAAAATATCATTTAACTCTTTTAGCATATCTTGACTTATATTGTTACTTTTAGACACCATTTCTTCTAAAACAGATTTTGAATTGGCACCAGCTCTTCCAAATCCAAATGCTAACTTAACCAATATTTCATCTTTTGGTTCTGTTTTTAATCCATTTTCTATTTTATATATATAAGATTTACTAACATGTGATAATTGTTCTAGTTTTGTCGCTGATAAATTATATTTTTGTCTTGTCTTTTTGATAAAATCTCCTAAATCTTTCATCTAATCACCTCATATACATTATTACCATAATTTCAATCAAAAATATATAAAAACCTTGCTATTTTTTTCACTGTGTTATATCATTTATTTATCACAGTGAAAACTATATTGTGTATCACTATGATAAAGGAGGATGAAAATGAAATTGTATGCTAAGGGAAATTTAATCCGTGAACTTATGTTTTATAAAGGGATAAATCTACATGATTTATCATCAATTATAAACTGTAGCTATAGTCATCTGAGTTATATCCTTAATGAACAAAGACCTATTAGTCCTAAATTAGCTAAAAAGATTGCAGATTATTTCGAAACACCTATAAAAGAGGCTTTTCAAATAATAGAGGAGGTGAAATAAATGAATCAAACAATAAATATCGTGCCTCACAGAGACAATACAATTATAAGTGACAAACAAGTACCGACGATTGAGCCTATTTATGCAAGAGTAGCGCAATTAAGTAAAATATATGCACTCAGTCAAAGCACAGTGAACAAATACGTTAAAGAAGCAGAAGCAAGCAACGACTTTGAGTATATAGTCAAACGCCCGTCACCTTCGATATGCATAGTAGAAATCAAGGGTTTCAAATCATTTCTTGAAGCACGACAAAAGAAAAGTTTTCAAAAAATAAGTAAATAATGGAGGAATTAAAATGAAAATTTATGACAAAGGTAGCACAGTATATCTACAAGCAGAAACAGAATTAGAAGCTGAGGTATTAAGAAACAATAGCGAGCAGTTAGAACAGAAATTCGATGAAATGGTATCAGAAGCAATAAAAAAAGCGCAACGCTAGAAGCCGACCAAAGCAATAGCGTTACGCAAAGATTAAATTAATAACCCGCTTCTCATATTAGCAGTTACAAAGCGATTTTAAAAGTTGTTTACTACTAATAATAGGCGGGTTTTATCTTAAGTATTAAACCACAGGAGTGATTTCGTGATTGTAAAACAATATTCTGATTATAAAATCAGATTTATAAATAAAAACGGTGAGTATTGGGCAGTGGCAAGTGATGTAGCTAAAATTTTAGGTTTCAGAGACGCGCATACTGCCGTTAGATATTTACCTACACATGTAAGAGGTACTCTTAAAGGGCGTACCACATCAGAAAAAACTAAAGCTAGAAAATATCAAGACTATACAGTCATTAATGAAAAAGGCATTTACCGCTTAGCCATGAGATCAAACAAACCAGAAGCATTAGACTTCCAAGATTGGATTTGCGACATGCTCGTTGGACTGAGACAAGGTGCAGGCTTACAACCATATAATGCCTTCGACATGTTAGATAAGCAACATCAAATTGGCGTTATGGATTTGCTCAATAATAACTATGAAGATATTTCAGACAAAGTTTTTATGAAAGCAAATACTATTGCCAATAAGGCAGTTTCAACAATATACGGCTATGACAAAATGATTAACAAAGGCATCATGACTGGAGAAATGAAGCAACTACGACAAATTATCTTAAATGATACCGTACAACTCATTATTACTGCTCAAAAGTTCAACCTGGACATATCTATCAGCAAGACAATATACGATAAATACATTTACAGAAAGGGGGTCGCTTAATTGTCCACCAACACAATTAGCATTAACGAAAAGAAATATTTTAGTGGTAACAAGTTTTTATTTTATGACTTTGCCACTTACTTATACAAAAAATATAAAGGCTGTCAGATTAACGGGCAGCCTCACTATTTTAACGGTGAATATTATCAACTATTAGATATAAGCACCTTGAATCAAATTACATTAGTGGAACTTCCTAATTTAAGTATAAAGCAAAATAATGAAGTATTCCATAAACTGAAAGCCTTATGTAGCCGAAATGCAAAAGATGAAGCGGGCTCAAAATACGTTGGTGTTAAAAATGGAGTGTTCAATCTTGAAACGAAGCAATTAGAGCCATTTTCAGAGCATTTAGTGATTACTTCGACTATTAATACCAATTACGACCCTAATGCTCAAAGCGACCTATTAGAATCGTTTATACGTGAAATATCAGATGATAACAAAGACATTGAAACACTATTATATCAAATGGTCGGTTATACATTGTATTCAAATAATAAATTCGGCGTAGCTTTCTACTTATATTCTAACGGCTCGAACGGCAAAAGTAGTTTGATGCACGTTATTAACGGTTTGGTAGGCGAAGAACACACAACGTCACTCTCAATCAAAGAGCTTACAGACAAATTCAGCAAAGCACATTTATACGGTTCACACTTGAACTTAACTGATGATGTCGATACAGACGCCATTATCAATAATACAGGTATCTTGAAGTCATTGATTACTGGTGAACGAATTAATGCACAACTTAAATATGGTTCTCCATTTGATTTTGTGCCAAGAACTAAATTTATCTTAGCTGGTAACGACTTATTTTCAACGTCAGACGATAGTTACGGATTCTTCCGTCGTCTTATTATCGTTCCAATGACACGCACCTTTGACAATATAAGCAATATTAAAGACCCATTTATATTAGATAAGCTCAACACAGATGAAGCTAAGTCAGCATTGCTTAATAAGGCTTTGAATGGATTATTGGAGGCTATCAATAATAAAGGTATAACTGAACCCGAAATATCAAAAGAGTACAAAGCACAATACCGTACAGATAATAGCCCGATAAGACAGTTTGTAGCTCATTCAGAAGAACAAGATATATCACTTTTTCTAGGTAGAACAACAACAAAGGCATATCAAAATTATAAAAATTGGTGTCTTGAAAATGGATTCAAGGCAGTAAATAGTAATAAATTTGGCAAACAACTCAAACAAATCGGTTATATGTCTAAACAATTCAAAATGCCAGTAATAAATCAAAACAAGAGAGTATACATCAAGGACAATGAAACAACGGCAATTTATAACGATAATGGTAAATTCATAAAAAATATAGAGTAACACAAATACAGCGAGTAACAGTATAAATGTTACCTACTCAAACACTGATATATAAAGGCTTTAACTACTTTAGTAACTGGTAACATCTAAATATAAAAGTATATAAGAAATAATAAGTAAATATATAGAGGTTTTCTGAAGATTTCTTGTTACCTTGATATTTTGTTTATAAACCTTTTCATATCAACGTTCAAACACGTAATTTTAACTGTTACTTAGTTGATACTCTGTTACTACTAGCATTTATGCCGAGAAAATCTATTTGGTGATGAGAGCCCTTAATTAGACTAAAAGCGGCAGCGGTCAGATAGCGTCAAGCTATCAAATCGACCGACTGCTTAGCTTTAGGATTATTAAGGAGCGCAGAATCGTCGGCAAATAGAGGAATTGGAATAAAGCGTTATTAAGTAAGTGAATAAGTAATTGTAAATTAACCAACCAATTATATGCGTACATGTTTTAAGCGTTCCTTTATGTCGCTTAACAACTGGACGCCAACAATCGAACGAAGTGAGTGCGTAGGGAATTCAAATATAGGAGGTAATAACATGAATAATGATTTTTACAATGTAAGTGACGAAGCAAGGAAAGTAATTAACGAAGTGATCGATACTTTAGACGGTGCAATCAATGACAAACGCGTATTATATCCAGTAACTATAGATAAAGGAAATGGTGAGAGCAATTTACACTTTGAATACCGTGAGCAACACTTACAGTCAACAATTGAGTGGGCTATTGATTATATGGGTGGCAACATTGATTTAGACGGTGATTCCAATGAACATAGTAATTTAGGAGGTAATCGTCATGAGTAAAGAATCAGTTAGCTTAGGTACACAATGGATATTAAATGACATATTAGAGCAAATTGATGATGCACTAGCAACAGACAGTGAATCAATTACAACTTTAGAAATTTTTAATAACAATGACGAATTAACTAGCAGAAAAGAAATGAATAAAACTGAGTATTTAAAGCATACTTTAGAAGTTATTAGAGAGCAAATATCAGACAAATTTGATTTAGATGAGTATTGATTTAAGGGGGCGATATAATGGCGGTGTATAAAGATGAACAACGTGGCACATGGTATTTACAGACCTCATATAAGGATTTAAACGGGAAGCGGGTACAACTTAAGCGTCGAGGATTCCAGCGCAAAAAAGACGCTCTAAATGCCGAAAACAAACTCATTGAAGAATACAAAAACCCATATATAGATTTAACATTCGAAAAATTAGCACAACTTTATATGGATTACTCTATCGGACACAAGAAGCAGCGTAGCATTACAAATCAAAATAGTTTAATAAATACCGTGCTTATTCCATATTTCAAGAATTATAAAGTCAAAGATATTAAGCCAGTTGATATAGATACATTTTATCGTGAGATATTGCCGAAATATTCAAATGCCACCATGAAAAATATAAAAACTAGATTGTCAGCAATATTAAATTACGGTATTTCATTTTATAATTTACCTAAAAACCCAGCAAATATTGTTTCTCTTCCTAAAAAACAGGAAGAGAGGCATTTAAAATATTGGACTGTGGAACAATTTAATACTTTTGTTAGTTATGTTGATGACATTTTATATAAAACGATGTTCAATGTATTATTCTGGACTGGATTAAGAAAAGGTGAAATGTTGGCATTACGTGTATGCGACATAGACTTTGATAACAAGACGATATATGTTGAGAATAGTTGGAATGGTACTGATATAACATCTGTTAAAACAACCGCTTCAGAGCGTCGTATAGGTATACCAGACCATTTATGTAATAAACTCAGTGAATTAATCAATTATCATAAATTTTGTTATGGGTCAGTTAAACAAAGTACTTTCTTGTTTTCAGTGCGTAATCCAACAGTTCCAATGTCGCCGACAAACGTAAATGTGCAACTGAAAAAAATTACTGCTAAATCAGAATTACCACGTATTCGTGTACATTACTTTAGGCATTCACATGCAAGTCTATTAATTAATAATGGCGTATCACTTTATGTTGTATCACGTCATTTAGGACACAAAAGTATACAAACTACCGCTAACATATATGGACATCTATATCCAAGTAGCGAAGCGGTTATTACAAATGTACTAGACAATATTTATAAAACTGATAAAGGGGAGGTGATACTATCGTAAGAGTTAAACTATCTGATTGGACAAGTGAAGAAAAGCTATTACTCATTGAGGGTTGGTCGAAAGATGGACTTACCAATGAGCAAATAGCACACAATATGGGAGTGCACCGAGCAACACTCCATAAATGGCAAAAAAAGGTAACCGACATTGACAACGCCTTAAAAAGAGGTAAAGAAGTTGTTGATAGAGAAGTAGAGAACGCATTGTTTAAAAATGCTGTCGGCTTCCACTATACAGAAGAACAACTCACTGATACTGGTGAAATTGTGCAAGTGAGCAAATACCATAAACCAAATACAACCGCTCAAATATTTTGGTTGAAAAATCGTAAGCCTAACATATGGAGAGATAAACAAAATATAGAGCATGGCGGAAGTATTGAAAACAATGTAAATCATTATGCAAATTTATCAGAAGCGGAATTAAAAAAATTAGCAGGTTATGAGAATTAACCAATAGGTAAAAGAGATGGCGTAATTAGCTTATTAACATTTAGGATCATTTTTGTATATAGACTTTTTGAAGAACGACGCAAAAGTAAAAAATCGATAAGCATAATAAATACTATTATTAAAGACAAAAAAGAAAGATTAAATATAATATATATGTCCTTGAACATATTTAAAATCAAACCTTTTAAAGAGGATAAGGAGAAAACATTTATAAATGATAATTATGAAACTATGGCGTTTACAATTAGTCATTTAGAAAATAATAACTTTGTTGAAAAGATACAAGGTATAAGAGATGAATATAGCAGTTTTTTATTTTCTAAGTTAGAAATGCTTGAGGATTCAGATATAGAAAATATCAAAAATAGAATAAAGAATATAGATGAGTTAATTTTTCAGACAAATCAAATCTACAACTTAGTACCAGAAGAAATAAGAAAAATCAAAGTATAATTAAAGTAGAAGAGTATTTAAAGGAGGGCATAAACAAACACTTTAATGGAGAAAAGTCGAATAAAGAAGAGTTTTGGATTGCCTCTGCGCTATATACATTTGAAAAGTTTGAGGAATACAAAGAATCGATTAAAAATATAGATATATTGATACAGCGCCTCACATTAAGTTGTGGGGCTTTTATATGTTTATTGCTAACAAATAATATATTTATCTAAATAACTCCTTTGAAATATAAGCGTACCTCTACTAATTCATATATTTTAATGCTATACTATAAAAAAGAATTACCTACTAGGTAAGAGATTGGTGACTGACATGCAAATAATTTATCAAAACAGTAGAGTAAAAACTGTTTGTACAAATTTCAAAAAAGCTTCTAAAAAATACGGTAATAGTACTGCGTTATCTTTAATGAAGTGTATACAATTTATAAATAATGCTGAGTCTCTTAATGATATTATAAATCACTCTCCTTTTAATTTTCACAGGCTACAAGCTGATTTGAAGGAATACTGTAGCATTGATATCGAAGGTAGGAAATCAAAATGGCGATTGTACATAATACCAATCGATGAGAACTATGTTTCTTTAATAAATGATTATAATAATAAAAAAGATGAAATAATACATATAAAGGTTAGTGAGGTGAAAGATCATGGATAATAACAATAATATATATTTAGAAGTAAATGATAGATTAGTATTCCATCCTGCAAGCTTTGTAAAGGATGCATTTGAAGATATGGGAATAACAAGGTCAGAATTCGCAAAAAGATTAGAGACTTCAGAAAAAAATTTAAGCGAATTATTCAATGGCAAAATTGATATAACAGTTAATATGGCTAGGAAATTGGAGAATGTTACAAATGTAAGTTCAGGTACATGGTTAAACTTACAAAATGAATACAGTGTTGCAAGAGAGGAATTAAAAGAACTTGATAATATAAATGAGCAATTGAGTATTTTAGATTGTATTGATTATAGTTCCTTAGTAAAAAGAGGGTATCTTGAATACACTAGGAAAAGAGAGAATAAGGTAAGAAAATTATGCACACTATTAAAAACTAATTCTCTTAAAACTTTAACTGATGCTAATTTTGCTATAGACTTTCGTTCTGCTCCAATTCAAAAAGAAAGAGAAATAATCAATTCAAATATATGGATTGAATTAGTCTCGAGAAGTATGGAGAAAGAACCTCTATTTAAACTTAATAAAGAAAAACTAAAAGAATCAATTGACAATTTAAGAGAACTTACACTATTAGAACCCAAACAATTCATTCCGAAAATCAAAAATATATTAAATGATTGTGGCATTCATTTCATATTAATGCCTAGTTTTAAGAACGCGAAACCTAAAGGAATGGTAATGTGGAAGCATGACCAAGTAACTTTAGCTATGAGTAACAAAGGGAAGTATTCTGATATATTTTGGTTCACATTTTTCCATGAGTTAGGACATATTTTATTGCATCCTCAAATGGATTTCATTGATTTTGATGACAGCTCCTTAGCAAAAAGAGAAAAGGAAGCCGACAGTTTCGCTAGTGAAATTTTAATTCCAGAAAGCAATTATAAGCAATTCATAGAAAATAGCTCATACACAATTAAAAACATTGATAATTTCGCACGTGAAAATCATATTGAAAGAACCATTGTAATAGGAAGGCTCCAAAAAGATAAACATCTTGAATATCATCAACTTACGCGTTATAAGAAGAAATTTATTTGGGATTTTGAATCATAAATTCCCCCAAATTTCCCCCATAGAACACATTAATCATGAATATTCATACGCATTTATTTATGAAGCGGTTGCTTAAAAACCGCTTCAGTTCAGTGTTTTATCATGTATAACATTAGAATATATATTCTATCTAAATCCAGAAGATTTACTACTAGAATCATAATTCTGAACTTAATACAATCTATTAATACTCATACAACGGTGTTTGACACCGTTGTATTTTTTTTAGCTATTTTATATTTCATTTCGAGTTTTACTTCAACATAGAATAAAAGTTTAGCATTTCAAAATATAATTATAGTATCAGACTAATTTAAGCGATAGAATTATATGAAACTATAACTTATGAGGTGATCATTTTGGAGTTAATGTATAAATATTTTTATAAGTTTCCTAAAGATCATGAGAACGAATATCAGAAAAGATTAGA
The DNA here is from genome assembly GCF_000692055.1 of Staphylococcus sp. TE8. Taxonomy (NCBI): domain Bacteria; kingdom Bacillati; phylum Bacillota; class Bacilli; order Caryophanales; family Staphylococcaceae; genus Staphylococcus; species Staphylococcus sp. TE8. The sequence goes on along the minus strand of NZ_JMGB01000001.1, from coordinate 824,175 downwards.
ATCACCTAATTTGGAAGTTTTAGATCTTAAAATTAAGCCCTATAAACTTAATGAATACTTTAATTTATATTATGTTCCTACATCAGAAATAATAAATTTAGTTTCTTCGATTGAAAAGAATAACTCGAATTTCACTAATTTACTTAACACTTTACCGAATGTAGCTACTGAGTCACTACATCGAGATATCATCGTTAATGAATTGTATTCCACTAATCAAATAGAAGGTATTAAAAGTAATAAACAAGAAATTGTGCGAAGTATGAGAGAATTTAAGGCAAATCCTAAAAAAGATATAAGGTTTAAAAATATGTTAAATTCTTATTTTGGTATACTACATGGGAAAAATAACCTTCCTGAAGTACCAAAAGATATTAAGACAATTTATGAGATGATTGCAGATGAAGAAGTTGATCCTAAAAATAAACCCGATGGCGAGTTATTTAGAAATAATTCAGTGAGTGTTGTTACCTCTACAAATAAAGTTATTCATGAAGGTATTACTCCGCATAGTAAAATTGTAAATCACATGCAATCATTATTAAATTTCTTAAATATGCCTAATAGAATCATTCCTATTATAAAAATTGCTATATCACATTATTATTTTGGTTATATTCATCCGTTTTACGATGGAAATGGACGTACATCACGCTTTATGAATAGTTTGTACTTAAGCAAAGAATATGATGAGTTAACAGCAATTTCACTATCAAGCATGATAGAAAATAATAAAAAAACATACTATGATATGTTTGACAAAACGAATAGTGTAATAAATAAAGGCGAACTCAATTACTTTATTAACAACTTTTTAAGCTTTATAAAAGAGGGGCAAGAAAATTTAATTGAAGATTTAGAAATTAAAAAAACTCAATTAGACTACGCTAACAAAAAAATTAATGGAGACTCTAAACTAACAACTTTATCTGAAAAACATAAAATTATAATGTTCATTCTTGCTCAAATTCAATATTTTTCTTTAGAGGATTATATAACGGTACAAGAGCTTTCAAAATATTTAAATACTACGAGTCAAACAACAAGAAAGTTATTAAATGATTTAATTTTTGTAAATATTGTTGAAAAAATAGGGGAACGTCCTGTAATGTATAAAGCCATTGAGGCATATTTCTAATTAAATTGCATACTTTGTTTTGGTTGTACAACGTCGTTAAACGTCGTTGTATTTTTTACTTGAATATAACTTAAGTATGATTAAGTTTATTATGATTAATGCTAAGATATATAGAAATAAAGATAAGTCACAATTATTGGGAGTTTAATATGTCTTATAACATAATAGAAGGGCATCATATAACTAAGAAGATAAATAATCATATGATTATCCATAATATTAATTTCAATATTCCTAAGAATTCAATAACTTTAATCGAGGGACATAATGGTTCTGGAAAAAGTATCACTTTAAAAATAATTTCTGGATTAATTAATCCTTATGAAGGATCATTATTCATTTCGGGAATTGTCAGTTATGCAATAGATGTTTTTCCTGGAAACTTAAATTTAACTATCAGGGAATATTTGAAATTCTTATCAAAATTCAACTCATATAAACAGTCAAGAAAGCAAGTTCATTATTTTATCGAACATTTAAATCTTACTCCATTTTTAAATCGTAAATTAAAAGATTGTTCTAAAGGTACTAAGCAGAAAGTAAATATTATACAATGCCTCACTAAAAGTGCAGACATATATATTAGATGAACCATTTTCTGGATTAGATCAAGAGACAACAGATTTTCTATTAAAATATTTAGCTGAGTTAAAATTATCTGCTACTGTTATCATGACTTCTCATGAATTTCATCATCACAACCATATCATCACTCATACGTTGAATATTGAGACCGGTAAATTTCGTAATCTCAAAGTAGAAAATAATCTTTCTAATACTGCTGCTAAAGTTATAGTCATTAACTATGACTCAAATATTACTAAAGGCTTAACTAATTATAAAAATATCACAAACATCTATACTGAAAACAATAAGGTGTATATAAAAACGCATCAGCAACATTTAAATGAATTGCTAATGCAATTAATTACTCATCAGTGCGAGATCATTGAAATTAAGGATGTGAACCACTTTTGATTGCTTTTATACAATATCAGTTTAAAAATTACTTGCGCTCATACCAATTTATACCTCCAATGATGATTTTTGTGATTTGGATTATTCTTCAATATTTATATAATGAACAACCTATATTATCTAGCTATGCATCTAGCTGTTTAGGATTATTTATCATTACATGTTGGTTAACATTAAATATATTAAATTTAGAGTCATTAAATGAAAAATACTTATTATTAATACAACTAGAATCTAAACTCAAGTATCTCATAGCTAAATGGTTATTTATATTTTTAATTAATTGTGTATTAATTGTATTTTCAATAATATATCCGTTACTATTAGGTAGTTTCAAAAATCACATTTCTTTTAAACAGGGTGTATTAGCCATACTTTTGCATCTTATTGTATGTATGATATGTATTTTAATTTCCACTTTAATTAAAAATCTTAATGTGATTTCTAAAAAATACATGTGGTTGCTTATTAGTCTAATTGGAGTGGTAAGTATATTACGCCCGATTTTAATACAATCTTATCCATTTATTAAATATATTTTATGGCTCATACCACCAATAGGTGATTTAATAAAGTTGTATCATTCTGACAACCCCAATTATGATGTGCTTTTATTACTAACTTTATGGACGTTAATATACATTATCATTTTATTCATACTCAATCTCATCATCTTTTCTAAATTAGATCAAAAACAAACGTCCTAACCAAATAGGTTAGGACGCTATTATTAATTATCGAGCTAGGAATATGATTTCAATAATTGCAAGAATGACACAAACAATAAATGCAATTGTGAAATATTTAAAACTAGACTTCTGCTTATTATTTAAATTAGTAAATACCTGTATACCTGAATAAACAGCTATTAAAACTGTAATCGCAAATATTATCCACAAATTAGACATATGTACGCCTCCTTATACATGTCTTTTATTATATTTTAATATATACAAATATTTTATCCAATGCGAAATGATAACTTTCAAATTAATGACAACACTGAATCATAAATTAACTCAAATAGAATGAGGGTTCATCATATTCATTCACATTAAAATACGTTATAATAAGGATTGTAAAGACAAAAACTAGGGGTGTCAGTTTATGAGCGGACTTAGAAGTGTCACTATAGGAACAAGTGACCTGTCTAAAACGAAAGAACTTTTTGGAAATATTATAGGATTACAATATTCCGATAAAAATGAAAATGCTTTAAGATTTGGAGATGCTAACTTAAGTCCAGGTACTCGCATTCACTTTGTTGAAATACCTAATAAGGACTATAGCAATCAACATATTGATAGCATAGGACTACGTACACCATCTGATTTAGGGCTAGATGAGTATCAAAACATACTTTCAAATCATAATATTAATTATAGCTCATTTACTGAACTCAATGGCAATAAACATTTTAGTTTTGAAGATGATAATCATCAAACTTATGATATCTACTCCAATGAACACAATACTGGAGTCGGGCTAGGTATGCCATCTTTTGATAGTTCTGTAAATCCTCTTCACCAAATTCAAGGTTTAGGACCAGTTATTCTTAAAGTCAATGAATTATCAATCACTACATCAATTTTAACGAGAGTATTTGGATTAGATTTATTTGCTGAATATTTACCAAGTGAAGATGCTAATGAAAATATCCAAGTTTTCAAAATTGGAGAAGGTGGCTTAGGCGGAGAATTACACCTATACCAAGCACATGAGGAAATACAACTTTCAGAGTATGGACCAGTTGAACAAGTTGAATTTTCTACACATCACCGAAATGAATTTGTTCAAGCCAAAGAACAATTAGATGAAATAGGAATACCATATCAAACTTTGGAACAAGAGGAATCTGAATCGTTAAGAATCACCGAAAGTAGTGGTATTTCATTTATTTTCACCCTTGAAAAGTAAATCATTTTTAAATAAAGGAAGGTTATACAATGTTACATGAAACTTGGAAAGAACGTACACCTATTAAAAAGGTAGAAGTTACGAATACAGATGCGAAGAAATTTACAGTTTCTGATATGCTGACTGTAGGCAAACAATATGATGTTGTTAATGAAACCGAAGAGTATTATCAAATCGTTGATAATTCTGGTTTAGTAGGTGGCTATTATAAAGATTACTTCAAAGAAGTTTAAGTTTTATTACGTAAAGTAACAGTACGTGTATTTAATTATTAATAAGACTAAGACAGGTCAATAATGACTTAATTGTCTTAGTCTCTTTTTATACATAAAGGACGGGAAATTATGACTAAATCAATTTATAAAAATTCTGATGAATCAGTATTTAAAGATGCGAAAGTTCTATTTGAATTAAATAAAAATATTTTACTTAAGGGACCTACAGGTTCAGGAAAAACAAAACTTGCTGAAACGTTAAGCGATGAAGTAAGACGTCCAATGCATCAGGTTAACTGTTCTGTCGATTTAGATACCGAAAGTTTGCTTGGATTTAAGACAATTCAAACTAACGAAGAGGGGCAACAAGAAATTGTCTTCATTGATGGGCCTGTAATTAAAGCTATGAAACAAGGACACATTTTATATATCGATGAAATTAATATGGCTAAACCAGAAACGCTTCCGATTCTTAATGGTGTCTTAGACTATCGCCGTCAAATTACTAATCCATATACAGGCGAGGTCATTAAAGCTGCACCTGGTTTCAATGTGATAGCAGCAATTAATGAAGGTTACGTAGGCACATTACCAATGAATGAGGCACTTAAAAACCGTTTTATCGTTATAGAAGTAGATTATATAGATGGAGATATTTTAAAGACTGTTATAAAAGAACAAAGTCGATTACAGGATGACAAAGTAATTGAAAAAATCATTAAATTTAATGAGGACTTAAGAACAATGACTAAACAAGGACAAATTTCTGAGGAAGCTGCTAGTATTCGTGCCCTCATAGATTTAAGTGATTTAGCTACAGTGATTCCAATCGAACGTGCAATTAAAAGAACAATTATCGATAAATTAGAAGATGAGCGTGAACAACAAGCAATTATTAATGCGATTGAGTTAAATTTTTAAAGAGGGATACTTATGAGTGATCGTTTTATAAAATTCAACGATGAACAGTTAGATGCTAAGCAGGTAATGATGTTACAAGACTTAGCTCGTCTATTATTAAAAGATGAACAAACACAAGTGAAAATACAAAAGTTTCCTTTTTACAATCCTTTCAGCAATACCCTAATCACAAGTTGGTTCTGGTCACACCGTCCGCATCATATTGAGCAAGCCGGCTTAAAAACTGATGTTTTACTCGCTGCATATGGATATCAACATATGGATATAGACATTGTTAATCATGTTTTACATAATGATGATTTTCATCATACTAAATTTTTCCATCAATTATTTAAGTTACTTGAAGATGTACGTATTCTCGAACTTATTCGAAAAGAACGTCCTAGCACTGCTAAGTATATAGATCTACGCTTGGATACTCGGTTAGCTTTTACTGATTCACAAATCAATGTTTATAAAACTAAAACTGTATTCACAGATTTGCTATTTCTCAATTTAGAACGTGCTTTTCTTAGTCAAAACTTCTATGACGTACCATCAATTCATCCGACATTTGATGATGTACTAGTGAATATGTATCAGTATTTGCCAAATATTTTCCAAAACAAAACCTCAGAAGATAACATGTATCTGGCTGAACGTATGATGTATCAGGTAGATGATTTGCTTAAAGAAGATATGTTAAATGAATATTATTATTTACCTCAAAAACTGTATGAAGACATTCAAGCAACCACCTTTGAGGACTTGAAAAGAACTGACGCGAGTAATACAGATGGTTACGATAAACATCAATCTGAAGAAGATGCTGAAACAGCTGAAGCTGAAACTAAAGCAGCGGATAGTGAAACTAAAGGTGGCGCCTACTTAGAGATGGAACTTCACGAAGGAGAAAACAGCGAAGTGATAGCTGATAATGATACTGCTCGTGAAGGGGATTCCACAGACGATATGACAGATATGATGACTAAGAAAGGCAAGGGCTCTCAGAATACTTTAGACCATGATGAAGGTGGTTTCATAGGTCAGAATCAAGCATTTGCACTAGAAGGAATTAATAAAAATGTAAAAGTTGAATGGAAGGTTCCAAACATCCAACCGCAACATATTTTAGACTATCAACATTCTAAAAATGATGTTCAATTTGAAATCAAGGATCTTATTCAAATCATTAAAAAGACAATCGATAGAGAGCATCAAGATGAACGTCATAATCTAACTAAAGGGCGTCTTCAAAAAGATTTAATCAATTGGTTTATCGATGATCAATATAAATTATTTTATAAAAAGCAGGATTTAAGTAAAACATTTGATGCAACGTTCACATTGTTAGTTGATGCGTCTGCAAGCATGCACGATAAAATGGATGAGACCATTAAGGGCGTTGTCCTATTCCATGAAACTTTGAAATCGTTAAACATTAAACACGAAATTTTAGCTTTTAATGAGGATGCATTCGAAGCAGATGATCGTGAACAACCAAATATTATAGATGAAATTATCAATTATAATTATTCAATTTTTGAAAAAGAAGGCCCACGTATCATGTCTTTAGAACCTCAAGATGATAATCGTGATGGTGTAGCTATTCGGATAGCTAGTGAAAGACTACTACAACGTAGTCATCAACAACGTTTTTTAATTGTATTTTCGGATGGAGAACCATCTGCATTTAACTATAGCCAAGATGGCATTATAGATACGTATGAAGCCGTAGAAACTGCTCGTAAATTTGGTATTGAAGTCTTTAATGTATTTCTGAGTCAAGAAGCTATTACTGAAGATATTGAACAAACGATTCATAATATTTATGGACAATTCTCAATATTTGTAGAAGGCGTTGAACACTTACCAAGTCTATTATCTCCATTATTGAAGAAACTTTTACTTAAATCATTTTAATAATCACACTAATTTAACATCAAAATTAATTGTATGTATTTAATAGTTGATAAATGGCATTCAACCATATATTTTAAATAATTACTAATTAAATTTGTATAAGTTTTTAAATTTTCTGAAATTATATAGACTTATAATTCCTGATTATGATAGAATGTTTAATGTTGCATTATTAGATAAAAAGGAGCAGCATTATGAATAAAAACACTTGGATTATAGGTTTTACTTTGTTCGCTATGTTTTTTGGCGCAGGGAACCTTATTTTTCCAACGAATCTAGGCCTTGATAGTGGACATTTCCTTTGGCCAGCTATACTCGCATTCGCACTAACTGGTATTGGTTTACCATTACTAGGTGTCGTTGTTGGGGCACTAGATCATCAAGGATATATCGGTGCTTTTAATAAAATTTCACCAAAATTCTCTTTAATCTTTTTAATTGTTATCTATTTAACAATAGGACCTTTGTTCGCGATTCCGCGTACAGCTTCGACTTCATTTGAAATGACTGTCACGCCAATCGCTAACACTAATGGGAATATAGCATTATTAATTTTCACTATTATTTACTTCTTAATTGTGCTTTATTTATGTCTTAATCCTAATAAAATGATAGATCGCATTGGTTCATTTTTAACTCCATTGTTATTAATAACTATATTAGCTATGATTATAAAAGGATTTATAGACTTTGGAAGTAATGCTCCCGGAGAAGGTAATACAAAATTATTCCATTCAAGTTTTTCCGGTTTTTCGCAAGGGTTTACTCAAGGTTATTTAACAATGGATGCAATCGCTGCAATTGCATTTTCAATGATTGTTGTTAACGCTATTAAAGCTACCGGAATTAAACATTCTGATAAAATATTTAAGCAAACAGTGATTGCAGGACTTATTGCTGCTACAGCTTTAATCTTTATATATATTTCATTAGGATTTATTGGAAATCATATGCATATTACTTCAGGAAAGATGAAAGAACTCACTGCTAATGATCAAAATGTTGGTACATACTTACTAACTACTATGGCTGCAAAGGGATTTGGTACCTTCGGTAAATATTTATTAGGAATTATCGTTGCATTAGCTTGTATCACTACAGCTTGTGGTCTTATTGTTTCAGTAAGTCAATATTTCCACAGAGTTTTCCCTAAAATTTCTTATAAAGTTTATGTAATATTATTTACATTAATAAGCTTTATCATAGCCAATCAAGGATTAAATTCAGTTATATCTATGTCAGTACCTGTATTAAGTATTGTATATCCAATAGCTATAACAGTTGTTTTACTAATATTAGTGGCTCGATTTATACCGACGAAACCAATTGCACAACAAATTCCATTGCTTATTGTTGCAATAGAATCTATATTAAGTCTTATTACTACTCAAGGATGGTTTAAAATTTCATTTATAGACCATTTACCACTTAAACAACATTCACTTGAATGGTTTCCAATTGCGGTAATTGCAACCATCTTGGGTTATATTATTTCATATTTCGTTAAACAAGATTTTATAGTTTATCAAAAAGAAGATAATAACAACTAAAACTTAAATATATATAAAGGCACTCGTACCATAAGTGATTTTAACCATCACTAAAGAATACGAGTGCCTTTTTCAATTATTATTCTTTTCTCATTGACAATAGATGTTGCTTCAAGTCGTTTTCTAAGCCATTAAGCTCTTTTTCAGCTGCTTGTCGCTTTTGGCGACCATCTTGTTGGATTTGTAATGTCTGTTCAATTGTTTCTATAATGTCATTTTGAGTTGTTTTCAAAGTCTCAATATCAACGATGCCACGCTCATTTTCAGTGGCAGTTTCAATAGCGTTTTGCTTTAACATTGAAGCATTTTGAGTGAGTAAATCATTTGTAGTATCTGTTACGGCACGCTGAGCTGAAACTGCATTACGTTGTCTCATTAAGGTTAAGGCAATTGCCATTTGATTTTTCCATAGAGGAATACTTGTGAGAATTGAACTTTGAATTTTTTCAGCTAATGCTTGATTCACGTTTTGAATCATACGAATTTGTGGAGCTGTTTGAATAGCAATTTGTCTAGACAATTGTAAGTCATAAATACGTTTATCTAAACGATCTACAAATTGTTCCATATCCGCCACAGCTTGAATATCCATTTGATTTCCTGAGTTATGAGCTTTCTCTTGTAGTTCAGGTATTGTTTCAGATTGAATCTGTTGTTTCTTACGTTGTGCAGCAGCAATATATAAAGTTACATCGTCAAAGTATTTTTTATTTTGATCATATAAACCGTCTAATAATTCAACATCTTTAGTTAGATTCCCTTTATGTTTGTCTAGTTGAATCGTAATACGATCAATTTGAGAGCTTACTGATTGCATTCTTGAAAAGACTTCATTAATTGAAGCTTTTGTTCTTCTAAATATACGTTTAAGTTTAGATTGTTTATTTGGATCTAAATCATTAGGATTAACTGACTTTAATTTGCCCATTAATTGACTTAATGAATCTCCAACAGGCCCCATATCTTTAGATTGAACTTCATCTAGCATTTGATGTGAAAATTGAGACATACTTTGTTGTAAGTTAGTACCAAACTGTAATAAGCCATCATGGTCTAAAGGCTTTATTTGTTGACTAATTGTTTCTATTTTTTTCTTGTCCTCATCACTAAATTGAGGGTTGAAGTCTTGAGCTACTGTAGGATTAGTATTTGTATTATCTTCAATATATTGATCGAGTGGATGTGATTGATTGCTATTAATTTCATGCGTCATCTCATTCATCTCTCCATTTCTCTTATACATCTTTGCGACGTTCTTGTTCTAATTTGTTTAATTCCATTTCAACATCTAATCGTTCATAATCTTCTTCATTTAATCTTTTTAAATCAGCAATTAGTGTACGTTTAACTTCATCTAGAGTAATACGCGTCTGTTCAAGCTTTTGTTTTTCTTCTTTTGATTTACGTGGCATCCTTGAAAGGCGAGTATAAGAATCTACTAGATTCAGAGCATTATCTAGATGAGAATAGAAGAAACCCTCTACTTTGAAAAACATACCAGGACGTTGTTTGATACTTGTATATATAGAACGTGATATACGGTAAATATCATTGACTTGTCTAAAATCTTTTATAGATCTGATGTTCATAAATGATTTTAAAATAGTTCTAATTTTTAATTGGGCTTGATTAAGCTGAGTTCTAACATATCTATAATCTCTACGTGACAATCCGATTTCATTAAGATATTTGCGTGAAGTAAGCCTTTGAGTAGGGAAGTACGATAATAGAAAACCACCTGCACCAACGATAGCATCAATCAGGAATGATAAATCCCATGCGAAAAAAGTAACCATCCAAACAATAAATGCTACTGGTATGCCTACTAACACTCCAAATAAACGTGAAATGTTATATCTCAAATGTCATCTTCCTTTATATTAAAGTCTATATAGTTTTAAATTCTGTTAATGAGTCATCAATATCTAGATTTTTAATATTATAATCGGTTACTGATGACGCAGGTGAAGCACCTTTAATTACAGATTGAATAAATTGTTCTAATTCTTTATCTTCACCTTGAGCATATATTTCTACATAATCGTCAACATTTTGGACTGTACCTTTAATGTGATATTGGTTAGCAATGCGTTCAGTATAATATCTGAAGCCCACACCTTGAACAGTTCCAAAAACTTGAATATGTTTACGTTCCATAATATCACCTCATAACTTCATTATACGTACTTTAGTTGTAAAAAACTAATATTTGCTATATGATTTATCGGCCAAAAGTATGAGTCTTGAAACTTGATTTTGAATTCTGAAAAGTTACAATTAAGTTTAAAGGTTTAACCGTGGAAGGGGATTTTAAACATGTGGACAGTTGCAAAAATGAGAGCTGACTACGAAGGTTGGTGGCTATTTAGTGATTGGCCTGAAAGAGTTATCGAAACACTAAACTTCAACACATATGAAGAAATGCTTGAAAAATACTCAAAACTTCTTCAAGACTGTAAGGATTGTTTCGATAATTATGTAGTAGGTAAACATAACATTTATGCTTTCTATAACAACTGTGACTTAAATTTTTGCGAAGATTGCGATGAAGATTTACAAATATTTTATAGTTTTATTATTTTAAAAAATAATGAGGTTTATTTTAATCTTCCAAAAATTGATTAAATGATAATTTTCTATAATTGTATTGCAATTTAGCTATGACTAAACTATAATGATTATTAAGCAATTGTTTTATTCCATATTGCAAAGAATATTTGGATTTATCATACATATAAGCACACGTATTTTTTGTAATATGCGAATAACGCATATTGAAAGAATTTAGTCTTGGAGGTTTCAGAAATATGAAACAAGGTACAGTTAAATGGTTTAACGCTGAAAAAGGTTTCGGCTTCATCGAAGTTGAAGGAGAAAACGACGTATTCGTACATTTCTCAGCAATCAACCAAGATGGTTACAAATCATTAGAAGAAGGTCAATCAGTTGAATTTGAAGTAGTTGAAGGCGATCGCGGTCCTCAAGCTGCAAACGTTGTTAAACTATAATAAATAGATTATAATTATTGACTTTAACTAACACCTTACCAAGATGTAGGGTGTTTTTTATATCAATACATACAGTAGCTCAGAAAGAAATTGATGTTAATTTCTTTCTTTTTTTATGCACAAAAAGAAACAAAACATCTTTACAATAATATAGTCTGCAATATAATTTTTATTGATTTATTAATCAATTTTTTTATAATTTAAGTGATAAGTAGGAGAAAGAAAACAATATTATGCCAAATCCTTTTAAATTATTACAAGTTTCAATTGGTCGTTTTTATTTTGGTTACCGTGGTCGTTTCATTTAATGGTGAATCTTATTTTACAAATTTAAATACCGATAAAGATTTCATTTTCAGCTTATTAGCAATGAGCACTATTACTGTTGTTTATATAATTATTTTTTATGTTTTAGCAATTACGATATTCAGGAAAATTCAATTTTAAATCTTGTTCATTTCAATAGAACTTAAAACGCCTTGGAAATGTTGAGACAACATCTATACAAGGCGTTTTAAAATTCATCTTTCATTAAATTAAAATTATATTATAGTAGGTGAGTTTCGCTTGCTCATTTTTACTATCATTTCGTATCATTAATTATTAATTGTCTTAGTGACTGACGCTTTATCACTTCACGTGCTTTTCCATCTTTTAAGAAGAATACTGATGGCTTCTGCATTTGATTATAATTTGATGCCATTGAATAATGATATGCACCAGTTGATAAAATTGCTAAATAGTCTCCACGCTTAATAGAGGAGGGTAACTTAGCTTTTTTAATGATAATATCACCGGATTCACATAGTTTACCTGCAATCGTCACAGTATCATCTGCTTCCTCATTACGATTAACTAATAACGCTTGATATTTAGCATCATATAAGGCTGTACGGATATGATCGCTCATACCTCCATCAACTGAAACATATTTATTCACTTCAGGTATTTCCTTTATAGTACCGACCTCATATAAAGTAATTCCTGCTTCACCAACAATTGAACGACCAGGCTCTATACCAATTTCAGGCACTTCATAATTAAGTGAATGAGCAGTTTCTTTAATTGCATCAGTAATTTCTGCAATGCCTTCTTCAATAGGGAAACTTTCATCACCTTCAACATATTTGATACCGAAACCGCCACCTAAATTAAGTAATTCTACTTTGATTTCATTTTCAGATAACCAATGAAGCACAAGCTTAGCAGTTTCTATCATAGCTTCGGTACCTTCAATCTGAGACCCTACATGGAAGTGAACTCCTTTTAATTGTAAGTGTTTAGAAGCTTTTACTTTATTAATCGCTTCTAAAGCTAATCCATGTTTAATTGATAGACCAAACTTACTATCTTCTTGACCAGTTTGTATAAATTCGTGTGTATGTGCTTCCACGCCAGGATTAACACGTAATACGATATTCACTTTATCACTTGCATATTTATCAATTAAATCAATTTCTTCTAATGCATCTATAACAAAGTACCCGATATTATTTTCTAATGCGTATTGAATTTCTCGCTTAGTTTTATTATTACCGTGAAAGTGAATACGATTTGCATCAAAACCAGCTTCTAGAGCAGTATAAAGTTCTCCTTCAGACACCACATCTAATTGTAAATTTTCTTCTTGCACTAATTTAACCATTTGAATACAAGTAAATGCTTTAGAAGCATAAGAAATATTATATTTTAAACCACTTTTCTCAAATGCACTATGATATCTGCGCATTTGATTACGAATTTGATCTTCATCATATACGATAGTAGGGGTACCAAAGCTTTGAGCTACAGTCTTTAAACTTGTACCTCCCATTGTTAATTCGCCATACTCATTATATTTGACTACCATTTATATGTACTCCTTTATTAGAGAATCATGATTCATAGCGCTTAATTGTTCAGAGTTTGCGCCCACACCTTTAAAAGTAAATTCATCGATGCGTATATCGTTATTATATAATACTACTTCATCTTGTGCATGAACTTCATCATCCACTTCAACAAACATATGACTCATCATTAGCGCTCTAATCGGATAACGTTTACCATTAATAATCGCCTCATGTTGAGCTCTGGATTTGAGGATGCCATCTCCATACCCAATATCAACCACTGCCAATTGTGTTTGATTCTTAGTAGCTTCATAAGCGAAGCTATATCCGCAATAATCTCCAGCATTAACTTCACGAACTTGAATCACATTACCTTTAACTGTCAAGGATTGTTGAATTTCAGATTCTTTTAATTTGCTATAAGGTCTAGAACCATAAAGTGCAATACCTACACGTGCATGGGTATGGTGAGGAAGGACTACTTGACCTTCACGATAAAAACTTGCACTATTTTGTGCGTGTATCATATCAAATGAGTAACCTTCATCCAACAAAGTATTTAGAACATTTAACCATGCCTGTCTCTCAATATCATACTCTGGAACATCGAACTCATCAGCATATCCAAAGTGAGTCCATATACCAGAAATAATCATTTTGTTATCACTTTTATTTTGAGCATGATCTTTTAAAACTTCATGCAACTCTTCTAAATCTTTGAAACCTGAGCGATGTAAAAGATTTTCAAATTCTAAATGCACATGTATATTTCTTAAATCCTCTTTGTGTTCATAATAATAAGTTAAAGAGGGTAGTGTCATATGAATTTCATACTCTCTTAATGTATCAAATTCATACACAGCATTCATTAGAAATATAGTTGCATGAGGTGCGATTTCTCTCACACGGATAGCTTCTTTTAATGATGTTGTACTAAATGTTTGAATGCCTGCTTTTAAAAACTCTTTAACTGAAAATTCTAATCCATAATGATAAGCGTTATTTTTCACTACTGCCATTATTGATTGTTCTTTTCTAACTTTTACAGCATTCTGATAAAACACTTCTGTATCTACTGACCAAATTGCTGTCAATTGACTTACACCTCTTTGTAATTTCTTAATAATTGTTCATAATAATTCGCTACATCAATTAAAATCTTTTCATCAAAATTTAAATGAGAGGTATGCAAACCTGTAACATAACCTTTAGCTTTATTCTGAGTGCCTACAAATACAAAATATGCAGGAGCTAATTGTTGTCCATAAAAACTAAAATCTTCTCCAAATAAGAATGGGGTAGGTTTATCAATGACTTCTAGATTAGCCTTATTTAAGGCTTGTTCTACACTTTCCCGAAGTTCAGGACTATTCATAGTAGGAGGATAGCCTTCTTCAAATTTTACTTGGCAATCTACATTAAATAGTAATTGGACACTTTCTGCTATTTTATACATTTGTTGTTTAACCACAGTTAAGTCATCTACATCATACGTGCGTATTGTACCTTCAAGATAACCATGACTCGGTACTGTATTTATAGCTTCACCAGCTTCAAAATGTCCCATATGAACTATATTACGTTTTAAACCATTAAGATGGTACTGTTGTATTTGTCCTACTTGTGCTAAGACATGTTGTAACGCTTCACCACATGAATGACCTTGTTCTTTATCAGCCACATGACTTGATAAACCATTTAAATAAAAGCGATACTCAGTCGCACTTGCAGTGATTTCTTCATCCCGAATCACTACTTTGCCTTCTTCAGCGAACGGGTTCACATGAATACCAAATACTGCTTCGATAGGGTACTTTTCAAAGGCGCCTGCTTTAATTAAGCGATTAGCACCACCACCAGTTTCTTCAGCAGGCTGAAAGATAAACACAACATTGTGGGGAAGTTCACCTTTATCCGCCATCGCTTTGCAACGTTTTACAAATAACATTAATGCTGTTGTATGACCATCATGACCACATGCATGCATCACATTGTCCGTTTTACTTCGATAGTCGATATCATTTTCCTCAAATATTGGTAAAGCATCGATATCAGCACGAAATGCTATCGTATGATTACTTTGACCTTCTAAATACGCTATTGCTCCGGTTTCAAGTGGGCAATCATATTCAACGCCTAATTTATCAAGAAATTCTTTAATATACTTCGTTGTTTCGAACTCATGTAAACTTAATTCTGGATATTGATGTAAATGTCTTCTATGTTTTGTTACAAATTCTAATTCACTCATATTAATCATCCCTTATATGAAATTGTTTTAATTTATTATGTAATGATGACGCCTTTTTACTTAGTTATAATAAAAAGGTGAAACAAACGTGCGAACCTACATATAAGAGTGTTCAACATCATCATTTGCTTCAACCTTTAACATTCATTTATATGAAAATGATTAAAACATACAAGCTATTAATCATTTAACTTTCTTAAAGCTGAGACAATTTCACGTTTAGAGTCTTCAACTTCAGATGTTTGTTTAATTACTTTAGCAGGGGTACCTGCTACAACAGCACCAGCTGGAACATCTTGAGTTACAATAGCACCCGCAGCAACAATAGCACCTTCGCCAACGCGAACGCCTTCAAGAATAACTGCATTAGCACCAATTAAGACATTATCTTCGATTATCACTGGAGAGGCGCTAGGGGGCTCAATTACTCCAGCTAATACAGCACCTGCACCAACATGTACATTCTTACCAGTTGTTGCACGACCACCAAGCGTTGCGTTCATATCAACCATTGTACCTTCACCAACTACCGCACCAATATTTATTGTTGCGCCCATCATAACTACAGCACCATCTTCAATAATCGCTTGTTCACGAATGAATGCACCTGGTTCAATACGTGCGTTTGTGTTTGTTAAGTCTTTAAGCGGAATCGCTGAATTACGTCGATCCATTTCAATTTCTAAATCTTCAATTTTTGTTTGATTTTCTTCATAGAAGGGTTTCCAGTCATCCGCTTCACAAAAGATAACTTTAGAATGTTCTGATCCAAATACTTTAAAACTTTCTGGGAAAGTTACGCCTTCAAAATTACCATTCGCATAAACTTTTAAAGGTGTAGATTTTTTTGCATCACTGATATATTGAATAATCTCTTGAGCTGATAAATGTTGTACCATAGTTTAAACCTCTCCTTTGTTTACTTTTATAAATTATCAAAAGTATAATATCCATTTTCTTTATGAATTAACTTTTCAGCGGCACCAATGGCACCATTTGCAAAAATGTCTTTAGATTGTGCTTTATGAGAAATAGTGATTGTCTCATCTGTGCCAGCGAATAAAATATCATGTTCACCAACGATTGTTCCTCCACGCACAGCATGAATACCAATTTCATCTTTCGTACGTTTCTCAGTATTCTCATGACGATCATATACTGGCGTTACTTGGTCTCTAAGTTCTTTGATCACATCATACAATTTAACTAATGTACCACTAGGAGCATCTACTTTCTTATTGTGATGAGCCTCAGTTAATTCAATGTCAAAATCTTGTAGTAGGGGTACGGCAGTTTCTAAAATCTTAGTAAGGGCGTGTATACCATAACTCATATTTGCACTAAAGAATACAGGCATATGTTGACCTAATGTTTGTAGCTTTTGAATGAGCGTATCTTTCTCACCAGTTGTAGCAATAACTAACGGTAAATTGAATGACTCATCTAGTAATGGTATTAATAATTCAGGGTTTGAAAAGTCAATCACTACATCAGCAACGTCTTGAGCTTCAGCTATACTATTGTAATGCTTGTATGGTGTTGAATCTTTAGGAGTTCTATCTATGACTCCTACAATCTCATGATTTTTTTCTTCAGCTAGTCTAGCAACTCGTTGATTCATCGCTCCATAGCCTATAAGTAAAATCTTCATTAATGTTCACCTGCTTTAAACTGGTCATAAGCTTGCTCTAATACATTACGCTCTGCGTCATCTAATGGGATAAGTGGTAATCTTAATTCATAATTACCAAAACCTAAATGTGCCGTTAGTGCCTTAATAGGAATAGGGTTAACATCCACAGATAATGAGTCTAATAATTGCCCAATAGGTTCAAATTGACTTGAAATATTTTCTCCACTTTGTTTAGCATCGTATAAATCTTGAAATTCTTGAGGGATAACATTTGCAATAACTGAGATAACACCTTTACCTCCACGTTGATAGAATTCAACAACATTGTCATCATTGCCACTATATAATACAAATTCATCTTCATTAATGCGTTTTTTAACTTCTTCCATATAATCAAAGTCATTCGTCGCATCTTTAAGTGCAACAATGTATGGGTTGTGACTTAATGTTTCAACAGTTTCTGCTTCAATCATCATATTCGTCCGTGATGGTACGTTATAAAGTACAACCGGTAATTTTACTTCATTTGCGATAGTCTCAAAGTGTTTAATTAATCCTCGTTGGTTTGTTTTATTATAATAGGGCGTAATAAGCATCACTGCATCAGCACCAATTTCTTTAGCTCTTTTAGAGGCTTCAATTGATTTCTGAGTATTATTCGTACCAGTTCCAGCAATGATAGGTACACGTTTATCAACTAATTTAATTACAGTTTCAAGTACTTGTTCTTTTTCTTGATCTGTTAAAGTAGGGCTTTCAGCTGTTGTTCCATTAACTATAATCGCTTGTGTGTTATTTTCTAATAAAAATTTTACATGTCTTTCTAATGCGTCAAAATCAATTTCATTATTAGTAAATGGTGTAGCTAGAGCTACGCCAACGCCTTCAAACATGTGTGTCATATTATCGTTCTCCTTTCATAGTTAAAACTTGCTCTAATACTTGAACTGCGTTTAATGCCGCACCTTTAAGTAAGTTGTCTGATGTACACCATACATGGAAAGTGTTATCTAATGAATCATCTCTACGAATACGGCCTACAAAGACTTCGTCTTTACCTGTAGAGTGAATTGCTAATGGGTATTCATTGTTTTCAGGATTATCTACAAGTACAACTCTGCTATCTTGGTCGAAAAGGTTTTGGATATCTTTAACGTTAGCTTCTCTATCTAAAGTAACGTCAATTTCAATGCTGTGACTGTCTTGCACGGGTACACGTACACAAGTAGCAGTAACTTTCAGGTCTTTATCGTTTAAAATTTTTCTTGTTTCATCAATCATCTTTTGCTCTTCTTTGGTGTAGCCATTTTCAAGAAAAACATCAATATGTGGTAACACATTATTATAAATAGGGTGAGGGTACGCTTCAGGAGCTTTTCCATTAGGCCCCTCAGATAAATCTCTTTTACCCTTGATACCTGAGCCTGAAACCGCTTGATATGTTGTATAAGCAACACGTTTTAAGCCATATGCATCTTGTAAAATTTTAAGTGGCACTACGGATTGAATTGTTGAACAGTTAGGATTAGCAATAATGCCTCGAGTTAATTTAGGTTCATTCACTTCGGGAACAATTAAATCTACATCCTCGGTCATTCTCCATTGACTAGAGTTATCAATGACGATAGCACCTGCTTGTTCAAATAGTGGGGCGAAATGTTCACTTGTACCTCCACCAGCACTCATTAACACGTAGTCGAAGTGTTCACTTGCTGCTTCATCTGTTAACTCTTGAACAGTATATGTTTGTCCTTGGAATTCTACTTCCTTACCTGCTGAACGCGCTGATGAAAAGAGTACTAATTCATCGAAAGGAATATTCTTACGATCCAATGTTTCTAACATTTTTGTTCCTACTAGTCCTGTTGCTCCGGCTACTGCTAATCTTGTCATAATAAAGTCACTCCATTTGTAATATTGTTAATTTTAAGAAAATTCTTTATAAATATATCATATCAATTTTAGATATCGAATGCGTTATATAATTCTTCTACCGCTCTTTGACCATTTTCTGCATCAATAACATAAGAAATACTAATTTCTGAAGTCGTTGTTTGATAGAATGGAATTTCAGAATTGATTAAAGTGATAAATGCTTTAGATGCTACTCCAGACATATCTCTCATACCTGATCCAATTAACGAAATTTTGACGTATTCTTCATTGATTTTATAATCTAAGGCTTCAAAGTGAGTGGATAGATTTTCCAATATAGATGAAATTTGATTAACGTCACTATCTTTAATCGAAAATGATAGCTGTAATCCTTCGAGATTAACGATTTGCGAAATCATATCGACATTGACAGAACCTTCCTCTAACTCAGTAAATAACTGAGTTAATAAGCGATTGTCAGGTAGGGGATAACTAATTGTGACGTGCATCATATGCGTATCTAAAGCTACTCCTGTAACAGCTTTTTTCTCTAATAAATCTGATCTAGACATAATCCACGTTCCTTTCACATTTGATAAAGTTCTCCCTAAATAAAGGGGGATTTCATAGTTTTTAGCAAGTTCAACACTTCTAGTTTCAAGTACTCCAGCACCAAGCGCACTCATTTCCATCATTTCTTCATAAGACACGTATTCTAAACGCTTAGCATGGCTTAATATTCTTGGATCTGTTGCATAAACTCCATCAACGTCAGTATAAATCTCACAAGGGATTTGGTTACTTGCTGCTAGAGCCACTGCAGTAGTATCAGAACCTCCACGACCTAAAGTAGTAAGCTCAAACTCATCATTTATACCTTGGAAACCAGCTACTACCAGTACATCGTTATTTTCAAATGCTTGATTAAATGTATCTGGATTAATCTCTGCAATTTTACTTTTCAAATGATGACCAATCGTTTTAATACCAGCTTGGTATCCAGTCATTGCTTTGGCTTTTACACCAATATCATTAAGTACCATTGAAAGATAGGAGACTGTCTGTTGTTCACCCGTAGTAAGTAGTAGGGCAAGTTCTTGATCTTTAGGTGTAGATGTCAACGTTGACACATTTTCCATTAATTGATCAGTTGTTTTACCCATTGCACTAACTACAACGATTAATTCTTCTCCCTGTTCAACTCGTGTTTTAAGCATTTCAGCAATATTTTTTATCTTTGTAAAATCACTGACGGAAGACCCGCCAAATTTCAAAACACTTCTGTTCAATTTCAGTCCTCCTAAAATTTGGGGAGGCTCACACGATATAAAAAAAGAACAAGTTCGGAATGCGCGAACTTGCTCTACATTTATGTACAAGTGATGCACTCCATTATTTAGTAATAATGACAAACTTTCAGCTCTTAACCAAAAAGTCCAACGACTCATAACTGCTATTATGAATTGTTTCGGCATCGCACCCTTTCAAAATTAGTTGTTAGCAGACAAAATACTAAAATTTAATCATGATTGATGCTCCTCATCAAAATCTTATTCAATTGATATGAGTTAATTATACATAGAGTGTATATCTCTGTAAACCAATATGTTAGATTTTTAAAAATATACTGACAATTTAAGAGTAAGATAACACAATTTGTGATTTATTATAAATAAAACTTTAATATTGATTGCTTAAATATCAATTTCCAAAAGAAAAACTCTAGAGAATCATGAAGATGCTCTAGAGTTAAAGAAAATTTATTAACTATTTTGTAAAACACCAATTTCTTGAAGATATTCTTCATAAGGAACTTCTTTAGATAAACCACCTGGTTGATTTAAATCAATAACACGGTTTGCAATTGTATTGATGAACTCGAAGTCATATGAAGTAAAGATGATAGAACCTTTAAATGATTTCAATCCATCATTAACTGCAGTGATACTTTCTAAGTCTAAATGGTTTGTAGGTTCGTCTAGTAATAAAACGTTAGCACTTGATAACATCATTTTACTTAACATACAACGAACTTTTTCGCCACCGGATAGAACACTTGCCTTCTTCTTAACTTCTTCTCCGCTAAATAGCATACGACCTAAGAAACCACGTAAAAATGTTTCAGTTTGTTCATCTTCAGGCGCATATTGTCTTAACCAATCAACTAAGTTCATGTCGACACCATCAAAGAACTCTGAATTATCTTTAGGGAAGTAGCTAAGGGAAGTAGTGACACCCCATTTAAATGTTCCTTCATCTGGTTCCATTTCACCAGCTAAAATTTTAAGCAATGTCGTTTTGGCAATCTCACTATCACCAATTAAAATAGCTTTATCGTTAGGATTCATTGTGAATGAAACATTATCTAATACTTTTTCGCCGTCAATTGTTTTAGATAGATTTTCAACAGTTAATAAATCATTTCCAATTTCACGTTCAGGAGTAAATTTAACATATGGATATCTTCTTGAAGATGGTTGAATATCATCTAATTCAATTTTTTCTAATTGTTTCTTACGACTTGTAGCTTGTTTTGATTTAGAAGCATTCGCAGAGAATCGTGCAATGAAATCTTGTAATTCCTTAATTTTTTCTTCTTTTTTCTTATTTTGTTCTTGAGCCATTTTTTGGGCTAACTGACTTGATTGATACCAGAAATCATAATTACCTACATATAGTTTAATCTTACCGTAGTCTAAGTCAGCAATGTGCGTACATACGTTATTTAAGAAGTGACGGTCGTGGGATACAACGATAACTGTATTTTCAAAGTTAATTAAGAAATCTTCTAACCAGCTAATTGCAGGGATATCTAAACCGTTAGTAGGCTCGTCTAGTAGAAGTACATCAGGATCGCCAAATAAACTTTGCGCTAATAATACTTTTACTTTTTGATTGTTTTCAAGTTCAGACATTTTTCTGTCATGTAAATCTGCTTGAATACCTAAACCAGAAAGTAGGTTAGCAGCATCGGCTTCTGCGTTCCAGCCATTCATTTCTGCAAATTCACCTTCAAGTTCTGCAGCACGAATACCATCTTCGTCACTAAAATCTGGCTTCATATAAATCTCATCTTTTTCTTTCATAACTTCATATAAACGCTCATGTCCTTTAATTACGACATCTAATACGCGTTCATCTTCATATGCGAAGTGATCTTGCTTTAATACTGCTAGACGTTCATCTTTTCCTAATGAAACATGACCTGTTTGCGAATCAATTTCGCCAGATAAAATTTTAAGAAATGTTGATTTACCAGCACCATTAGCACCAATTAAGCCATAACAATTACCTTCAGTAAATTTTATATTTACATCTTCAAATAGTTTACGATCTCCGAAACGTAAACTTACATCAGTTACTTGTAACATGCATTTGCTCCTTTATCGTTATTCTAACGGAGAAATTATATCATATAATAGTAGGAGTTTCGACCACGTTGACATAGTAATGATAGAATAAGTGACTCATGTTATAATTAAAAGGATTTTCACCGTAATGAATCATTTATTTTAATTTTGAAAATAACTATTTATATAGAAGAAACAATAATGAAATTTAGAAATCACATTAGTATAAGGAGAAAATAATGGCATTAGATAAAGATATCGTAGGTTCAATAGAATTTTTAGAAGTTGAGGGCTTACAAGGCTCAACTTATTTATTAAAGGGACCCAATGGGGAACAAGTTAAACTTAATCAATCAGAGGTAGCCGATGAAGACGAATTTGAAATAGGGGAAGAGTATAGTTTCTTTGTTTATCCAAACCGTTCAGGTGAACTGTTTGCAACTCAAAACATGCCTGATATCACCAAAGATAAATATGATTTTGCAAAAGTTTTAAAAACTGACCGTGACGGCGCACGTATTGATGTAGGGCTTCCTCGTGAAGTGTTAGTTCCATGGGAAGACCTACCAAAAATTAAAGAATTATGGCCTCAAGCTGGAGATTACCTACTTGTTACTCTAAGAATTGATAGTAATAATCAAATGTTTGGACGCCTCGCTAGTGAAACAATTGTTGAAGGTATGTTCACACCAGTAATGGATGATAGTAAACAAAATGAAATGATTGAAGCACGAGCATATCGCTTATTAAGAGTAGGAAGTTTCTTATTGAGTGAAGATGGCTACAAAATTTTCGTCCATGAATCTGAACGTAAGCAAGAACCTCGTTTAGGAGAGAAAGTTGAAGTGCGTATCATCGGACATAATGATAAAGGTGAACTCAATGGTTCATTCTTACCGCTAGCTCATGAACGTTTAGACGATGATGGACAAGTTATTTTCGATTTACTCGTAGAATATGATGGCGAATTACCATTTTGGGATAAATCCAGTCCTGAAACCATTAAAGAAGTGTTCAATATGAGTAAAGGCTCATTCAAACGTGCTATTGGTCATTTATATAAGAAGAATATAATTAATATTGAAACTGGTAAAATCACGCTTACTAAAAAAGGTTGGAGTAGAGTAGAAGAATAAGAAGTATATATTAGTAAGTAATGATTGATGTACAACATACTTTAATGTAGTTAATTTAAGAATAGAATTAGAAAAATTCAAATCTAATGCAAAGGCTTATTCCTAAAATTCTAGGAATAAGCTTTTTTTATCGAATTATTTTAAATAGAGAATTAAGTATAAAACATCTTTAATAAGCGGGGGCTTGTGATCTGTCTGACTATCTAAGTACAATTTTTAATTTGTGATATTGCCACTATACACACTCACACCTGTATGTTTTCTATTTAACAACTATTGTATTTATGAGTTAAAGTAATTTTTCAAAAATATAAACTTCATCTATACCTCTATAAAGCGCGTTATACCAACCTTTAAACATTCTTAACAAAAGATTTACAATTACTCTATTTTTAATTAACAAAAGGTATGTATTATAAAAGCTGTAAGAAATACATATAACATTAGGGTTATTTATACTAGGAGGATGTTTCAATGAAAAAGTGGCAATTAGTCGGTACTACTGTATTAGGTGCTTCATTCTTACTTGGCGCTTGCGGTGGTAATAATGGAGGTTCTGGTAGCGGAAGTGATCTTAAAGGTTCTGCAAAAGGTGAAGGTTCATCTACTGTAGCTCCTATCGTCGAAAAATTAAATGAAAAATGGGCGAAAAATCACAAAGACGCTAAAATTTCTTCTGGACAAGCTGGTACAGGTGCTGGATTCCAAAAATTCATTGCTGGCGAAACTGATTTCTCAGACGCTTCAAGACCTATTAAAGACGAAGAAAAGAAAAAATTAGAAGATAAAGGTATTAAATACCACGAATTTAAAATTGCACAAGATGCTGTTACTATCGCAGTAAATAAAGATAATAAATTCGTAAAATCATTAACTAAATCTCAATTAAAAGATATTTATTCTGGAAAAGCTAAAACTTGGAAAGATGTAAATTCTAAATGGCCAAACAAAAAAATCAATGCTGTATCACCTAACTCAAGTCATGGTACATACGACTTCTTCGAAGAGGAAGTAATGAACAAACAAGATATCAAGGCTGAGAAAAATGCTGATACTAACCAATTAGTTAGCTCTGTAACTAAAAACAAAGAAGGTATTGGTTACTTCGGTTATGCGTTCTACGAACAAAATAAAGACAAATTAAAAGAAGTTAAGATCAAAGATGATAACGGCAAATTAACTGAACCAACTAAGAAAACAATCAAAAATGGTTCATATGCTTTAAGTAGACCATTATTCATCTACGTTAAAGATAAATCATTAAAAGATAACAAAGTAATGTCTGAATTCATGAAATTCGTTCTTAAAGATGAAGGTAAATCTGCTGAAGCTAAAGATGAAGTAGCTGCTCCTAAGAAAACTTATAAATCTCAATTAAAAGAGTTAAATAAGTTTTTAGATAAACATCAAAAATCTGATAAAAAATCTGACAAGAAATCTGATAAAAAATCAGACGAAAAAAAATAAAAATTAGTGTACTTAATATAAAAGGGTTGGGAATTTGCAAAAGTATAAGACAAAGTGGAGAACAACCACTTTGTCTGTACTTTTTTCTTCAGGGAAGATTATTGAGTTTTTATAAACAATTGATTCATTTGAACTCATCATTCCCTAAAGTAATTCCCAATCTTTTTTAAATTATTTTGGGAGAAATTAGAAAGAGGGATTTACATGGCTTCACAAACAAATGTTAGAGAAATGATAGCCAAGAATAATGCTAAAAAGGGTGGAGCAAGTGATAAAATCGTTCCTATCATTTTGGGTATTATTTCAGCTATTTCAATCTTAACCACTATTGCTATTTTATTTACTTTACTCACTGAGACAATCACTTTCTTTACACGTGTACCATTTTCTAAATTCTTTTTAACAGGAACGTGGAATCCTACAGGTTCAAATCCTGAATATGGCATTTGGGCATTGATTATAGGTACATTAAAAATTACTTTCATTGCAACTATCGTATCAGTTCCAATTGGACTAGGCGCTGCAATTTATCTTAATGAATATGCAAGTGATAGAACACGTCGTATCATCAAACCAATCCTAGAAATATTAGCAGGTATACCTACGATAGTATTCGGTTTCTTTGCCTTAACTTTTGTAACACCAATTTTAAGAAGTATTATTCCTGGTTTAGGCGAGTTCAACTCTATAAGTCCCGGTATAGTAGTTGGTATTATGATCGTGCCTATTATTACAAGTTTGAGTGAAGATGCAATGTCTTCTGTACCTAATAAAATACGTGAAGGCGCTTATGGTCTTGGTGCAACTAAATTTGAAGTTGCTACTAAAGTTGTCTTACCTGCAGCCACTTCAGGTGTTGTCGCATCAATAGTATTGGGTGTTTCAAGAGCGATTGGTGAAACTATGATTGTTTCATTAGCAGCTGGTAGTACACCTACATCTTCATTAAGTCTAACTAGTTCCATTCAAACAATGACTGGTTATATTGTTGAAGTTGCAACTGGTGACGCGCCATTTGGCTCAGATATCTACTACAGTATTTATGCGGTAGGATTTACTCTATTTATCTTCACTATAATAATGAATTTACTTTCACAATGGATTTCAAAACGATTCAGAGAGGAGTATTAATATGAGTTCAACAACAAATCCTACTAATAAAGCGTTAATAGATAAAAATAAGGTAGATAAAAACATTTCTACTCGTGGTACTAAGAATAAAATATTTAAAGGATTATTTTTTCTATGCACAGTCATCGGTCTCGTAGTATTAGTTGCTTTACTAGCACAAACAATTATTAAAGGGGCAGGACATTTAACACCTGAATTCTTTACGAATTTCTCATCTTCAACACCTGCAGATGCCGGTATTAAAGGTGCATTGGTTGGATCCATTTGGTTAATTGTTACTATTATTCCAATTACTATCATTCTTGGAATTGGTACAGCGATTTATCTTGAAGAATATGCAAAGGACAATATTTTTACAAGTATTGTAAAAATAAGTATTTCAAACTTAGCTGGTGTACCTTCAATCGTATTCGGTTTATTAGGTTACACACTTTTCGTTGGAGCAGCAGGTATGGGTAATAGTGTCTTAGCAGCTGCATTGGCAATGTCATTATTGATTCTTCCAGTTATCATCGTTTCAAGTCAAGAGGCTATTAGAGCTGTACCTGGTTCGGTGAGAGAAGCGTCATTTGGATTAGGTGCTAATAAATGGCAAACGATTAGAAGAGTCGTATTACCTGCAGCATTACCTGGTATCTTAACTGGGTTTATCTTATCGTTATCTCGTGCATTAGGTGAAACTGCACCATTAGTTGTTATTGGTATCCCAACTATTCTTTTAGCTACACCTTCTGGCTTATTAGATCAATTCTCTGCACTTCCAACTCAAATTTACACTTGGGCTAAAATGCCTCAAGCTGAATTCCAGAATGTTGCATCAGCAGGAATTATCGTCTTACTAATTATTTTATTAGCAATGAATGCAGTAGCAATTCTTTTACGTAATAAATTCAGTAAAAAATATTAATTAAACTTATAGGGAAATAGTTATTCAAATAGTCGAGGGTGATACGTATAAAGCCTCGACTATATATAGAAGGAGTTTTTAATTATGGCTAATTCACAAGTCGCAGAAAAAAATAAATTAAATGAGCAAACAGAGAAAAATAATGGCTCTGTGTCTACGATTATTACTACTGAAAATGATAAAAAAGACAAGACACCTGATAGTCAAAAAAACATCGTATATTCTACTCAAAATTTAGATTTGTGGTACGGTGAAAATCATGCGTTACAAAACATTAACTTAGATATTTTAGAAAATAATGTAACAGCAATTATCGGACCATCAGGTTGTGGTAAATCAACTTACATCAAAACTTTAAATCGTATGGTTGAGCTTGTACCTTCTGTTAAGACAGCTGGTAAAATCTTATATCGCGATCAAAACATCTTTGATGCTAAATATTCTAAAGAGAAACTAAGAACTAATGTAGGAATGGTCTTCCAACAACCGAACCCATTCCCTAAATCAATTTACGATAATATTACTTACGGTCCTAAAACACATGGTATTAAAAATAAAAAAGTTTTAGACGAAATTGTAGAGAAATCATTACGTGGCGCTGCAATATGGGATGAATTGAAAGATAGATTACACACTAATGCTTATGGCTTATCAGGGGGGCAACAACAACGTGTTTGTATCGCTAGATGCCTAGCAATTGAACCGGATGTTATTTTAATGGATGAGCCAACATCAGCATTAGACCCAATTTCAACTTTAAGAGTTGAAGAATTAGTACAAGACTTAAAACAAAATTATTCAATTATTATGGTTACACATAACATGCAACAAGCTGCACGTGTATCTGATAAAACAGCATTCTTCCTTAATGGTTATGTAAACGAATACGACGACACTGATAAAATCTTCTCTAATCCTTCTGATAAACAAACAGAAGATTATATTTCAGGACGTTTCGGATAATTATATATGGCAATCATTAGACATAAATACGAAGGTCAGCTAGATGAGTTAATCAAAGATTTACGTCGTCTTGGCCTTCGTGTTTATTTTAATATCAAAAATGCATTAGTGTCGTTAAGTGAAGAAAAAAGAACGTTTGCTAGAGAAACCATTGAGAAAGATAAGGAAATTAATCAATTAGATTATGAGATTAATGAAAAAGTCATTATGTTAATCACTAAACAGCAACCTATTGCTACTGATTTACGCATGATGATGGCAGCATTAAAAATTTCTACTGACTTTGAAAGAATGGGGGACAATGCTGCAAGCATCGCACATATACGTCTAAGAGTGAAGATTAACGACGATTATGTGTTTACACGTTTAAAGACGATGGGTAAGTTAGCAATGCTTATGCTAGAAGACTTAAATACAGCAGTTAAAACCGAGGATTTAACATTAATTAAGGAAATTATTGAAAGAGATAAAGACATTGATGATTTATACATTAATATCGTTAACACAACATACTTAATTGATAATGATCCATTCGTTGCAGGTCAAGCACATTTAGCTGCTCGACACTTAGAACGCATTGGAGATCATATTAGTAATATTGCCGAAAGTGTCTATTATTATTTAACCGGAGAGCATTACGATACATTTGACTAATAAAAAAATCGCCCTTATAGGATAAATTATATCCTGTAGGGGCGATTTTTCATATTCAATTATTCTTTATTCAGCTTCAATTTCATCTGTTAATCTCTCTAATTCATCCACCAACTCTGAGATATATTTTATTGTAGCTTTTAATGGAGCTTCAGTAGTGATATCAACACCGGCAGTTTGAGCTAATTCAACTGGAGACATACTACCGCCAGCTTTTAATGTATTTAACCAGTTATCTACAGCTGGTTGACCTTCATTTTTAATTTTTTGAGATACAACTGTACCAATAGTTAAACCAGCAGAGTACGTGTATGAATATAATCCCATATAATAATGTGGTTGACGCATCCATGTTAGTTCAACACCATCAGTCATTTCAACCACATTACCGAAGAATGTTTCGTACACATCTAGCATAATTTTATTTAGGATCGGAGCTGTAAGTGATTCTCCTTCATCTACTAATTGATATACTTTACGTTGATATGCAGCTTCTAATAAATGCGTTACCATATTGTGGTAATAAGTTCTTGATAGAATTGAACCAATCACCCAACGTTTGAATTTAGGATCATTACTACTGTTAAATAGGTAGTTAGCCATTAACATTTCATTCATTGTAGAAGGCGCTTCAACAAAGTACATTGATGCCTCAGATTCCAGTAAATTTTGATGGTCTTGTGCTAATTTAAAATGTCCTGCATGACCTAACTCATGAGCAAGAACGAAAGTTTCAGCCATTTTGCCTGTCCAAGAGATAAACACATAAGAGTGCGTAAAGTAAGGGCTCGCACAATAAGCGCCTGTCTCTTTACCTTTATTTTGTGCGAAATCAATCCAACGATTGTTGTAAGCAGTTTCTAACATATTTACATAATCATCACCTAAAACGTTAAGCGCTCCATAAATATATTCTTTTGAAGTTTCAATAGATATATCAGGTTCATAACTTGGGTCAATAGATATTTTCAAATCTTCAAAGCGCATTTTATCAAGACCATGTACACGTTGAATGAGTTTAGCATATTTCTGCATTACAGGAGCTAAATCACTCATAATGACATCAATTTGACGGTCAAACATATCACGCGTAACTTCTTGTTCTTGAAGTAAATAATCTATTACGGAGTCATACCCACGTAAATCCGCTTCAATTTTCTCTTGTTGCACTTGCATGTTATATGTAGCTGCCGTTGTATTTTGATATTTACGTATAGCATCACTAAATGTTTTAAAACTCTTTCTTCTAAATTCAGCATCTGGATGATCTTCGTATTCATTTTCAAAAGTAGCGTAATCCAATGGATAGGTAACACCATTATGTTCAAATGTCTCGAAGTCTATATCCAAACTTTTAGTAGTGCCATATAATTCAAACGGACTTCTTAAGGTAGGTGTTAATGTGGCAAGTACTTGTTCTACTTCAGTTGATAATTGATACGGCTTTCTATCATGTAATCTCTTAATAAAGTGAGGATAATTAGTTTTTTCTTGTAATTCATTTAACGTTTCCTCGGATAATGCCAAGATTTCTGAATCTACAAATGATAATAAACCAGCAATTTTTCCAGACATCGTATTAAGTTTAGCATTTACTTTTTGCGCCTCTTCATTAGAAGTATCAACACTAACTCTTAATTCAGGATAATTATATAGGCGATCTAATTGAATTAGAATGTCCTCATAATCTTTCAACGCTCGTTCGACATTCTCAATGTTAGTAAGTTGATTTTTATATTTAGAATTAAACTCTTTAGAAGACTTAAATACTTGATTTAAAGTTTCATAAAATGCTTCATCATTAATAAAAAGATCTTTGAGGTCCCATGTTTCTTGCTTTGGAACATCTTTTCTTAAAGGTAGACCTTGTGTCATCAGTCACACACTCCTTAAATTAGAATTACTTATATATTATACAAAACTCAATTCAGAATAACATTTCATGTGGTTATCTAATTGTTTGTTTATCTAATATATAAGCAGGGAATTAAATATTTAATCTTGTATCATGAATAGGTAAGAATTAAGCGTGATTTATAAAACTTTCCTACTTGAGCCTGAGTAGTTTAATGCACATCAATAGTATAATAAAATTATTATTAATTAGAGAACGAGGAGATAGTAAAATGACAATTTTTGATATGCCTAATTATTTATGGATTACTATCTTAGCAATGATTTTGTTAACAGTATTCTGTACTCTTGTTTTACATAAATGGTTTTCGGCCGCAATCATCACGTTTGTAGTTTTAGCATTATTAGCATTCTTTATTCCAAATTTCCATGATATTTCTTATCAACCTTTATTAGGTTATGCTGCCTTTTTAGCTATAATGAGTTTAATCATAAGTTTCTTATTGTGGTTCTTTACTCGTAAATGGCGACGTGAGCGTAAGAAAAATAAACTTGAGAAAGAAATTCGTAAATATGAAGATGATGACGATTTTAAAAAGTCGAGACATCGTTTTCGTAAATAAAATTTTTTAAAGACTCCGCACATTTGGTAATTCGAAAGTGTTGAGTCTTTTTTATTTAACGCTCTTACTATTATTTTTTTAAAATCACTACTATAATAGAAAGATGATAACAAAAACAATTTAATGTTAAATTTTATTATATAAATATTTAATTCATTTAAAGTGGAAGGATGCTTCTATGATGTTTAAAACAATCATTTCCAAAATATTGCAAATGATGATTGTTCTGTTTGTAATCACAACGCTCACATTCATTCTGATGAAATTATCACCAGGTAATCCTGTTAATAAAATCCTTCATCTTGATACAACTCAGGTTTCTCAATCCCAAATTCAAGCAACAGAACAGAAATTAGGTTTAAATGACTCTATATTTGTTCAATGGTGGCACTGGATGAGTCATTTATTACACTTCAATTTAGGTACAAGTTTTCAAACTAATGAACCAGTAACACAAGAAATCGCAGGTTATATTGGCCCAACATTGATTATTACCTTTGGCACTCTAATTGTTTCTATGATTATTTCTATACCATTAGGTATTTTTGCGGCATTAAACTATCACAAAACTTTAGATCATTTGATACGTATTTTTACTTCTCTTTCGGTAAGCTTACCTTCATTTTTTATTGGATTAATTTTATTATTTATTTTTAATCAAAAACTCAATCTCTTACCAACATCGGAGGAGGGGTCTATAGCCATATATGTATTACCTATACTTACAATGAGCATTGGAATGTGTGCATATTATATTCGACTCATTCGATCTAATTTATTAGAACAATACCAAAGTCCAATTGTGGAAGCTTCTAGGTTACGAGGCATGTCAGAACGTTATATTTTATTTAACGACATCTTTAAACCTTCATTACTTCCCATTATCCCATTATTAGGTTTATCAGTAGGTAGTTTAATAGGGGGCACTGTAGTCATTGAAAACTTATTCGATATTCCAGGTTTAGGTTACATTTTAGTAGATAGCATCAAATCAAGAGACTATCCTTTAATACAAGGTTGCGTTTTATTTATAGGCTGTTTCGTAGTGATTATCAATACGATTGCAGATATTTTAAGTTTGATGATGGATCCTAAACAACGTTATAACTCTAAAGACGGAATAAATATTTTCAAATCCTCTCGCCAAAGCCAGCATAGACAAGAAGGTGATCGTCATGAAGCGTAAACTAGCCAACCGCAATTATATTTTTTATGTGTTTGGAATTTATATCTTTATAATCATTGCCTTACAATTATTTGTAAGTCCAGACGCAGCTTTCAATGTTCATTTATCAGAGACGTTTAAACCTATAAGCTTCAAACATTTATTAGGTACTGACGATTATGGTCGCGATTTGTTTAGCCGTCTTATCATAGGCGCTCGTACAACTTTATTTATTACATTACTTACGTTACTTTTTACTATTTTAATAGGTGTGCCATTGGGTCTTTTGGCAGGCTATAAAAAAGGGATTATTGATTCAATCATTATGAGGATTATCGATATCGGTTTAAGTATTCCAGAGTTTGTCATAATGATTGCTTTAGCAAGCTTTTTTCATCCAAGTATATGGAATTTAGTCATTGCGATTACACTTATTAAATGGATGAATTATACAAGTGTAACGAGAGGGATTGTTAATTCTGAAATGAATTATTCCTATATCAAAATGGCTAAACTATTCAATGTTTCAACTTTCAATATTCTATTTAAACATTTATTACCAAAGGTCATACCATCTATTTTGGTCATTATGGTAGTTGATTTCGGTAAAATTATATTATACATTAGTTCGCTATCATTCTTAGGATTAGGGGCACAACCGCCTTCTCCTGAATGGGGAGCTATGCTTCAAGCAGGACGAAATTTCATCACGTCTCATCCTATTATGATTATTGCACCAGCCACACTTATTTCAATCACAATATTGTTATTCAATCTTACTGGTGATGCAATTCGAGACCGCTTATTAGAGAAGAGAGGTGCCGAGTTTGACTCTTTTAAAAATTAAAAATCTTAACATTAGCGATCTAAATGGTACAAGTTTAATTAAAAACCTAAACTTAGATGTCCGCAAAGGAATCTTAAATGTAATTATTGGAGAAAGTGGGGCAGGTAAAAGTCTCACAGCTAGAGCACTGTTAAATTATTTACCTAAAGGTCTTGATATGAGTTTTACGGAATATCAATTTGAGAATAATGAGGCTCGTGACATAAAAAAATTTTTAGGTAAGGACATTGGTTATATTTCTCAAAATTATGCTCAAAGCTTTAACGAACATACACGTTTAGAAAAACAACTCATCGCAATATACCGTACTCACTATGATGCAAGTCGTTCTGAAGCATTAGAAAAGATAAAGAATGCATTAAAATGGGTGAATTTAGATGATTCTAATATTATAAAAAAATATAGCTTTGAACTTTCAGGTGGTCAGCTAGAACGCGTATATATTGCTAGTGTACTAATGCTAGATCCTAAACTTATTATCGCAGATGAACCTGTAGCTTCATTAGATGTGGTTAATGGTCATAAAATAATGCAACTGCTTCAACACATTGTTAAAGATCATCATAATACGGTACTCCTTATTACACATAATATGAATCATGTCCTTCGTTATGGAGATTATTTTACTGTTATGAAACGTGGGGAAGTGGTAGAGACTGGTGAAGTTGGCAACCTCTTAGAAAATAGAGTATCTCATTCCTATACAAAACAATTATTAGAAAACAGAAATACCTTGAGTCAAAGGGAGATAAATGAATAATGATAAGATTACAAAACGTCTATTATGAATATAGTAAAAATCATCCAGTACTTAATGGTATTAATTTAGACATTAAAGAAAATGAAAAGGTAGGTATTCTAGGTGAGAGCGGGGCAGGTAAAACTACCCTAGTTAAACTAATATTAAATGAAATCAAATCTATAAGAGGTAAAGTTAATGTAGATTCCAAACGTGTATTGCCTATATATCAACATGCATTTGAAAGTTTTGATAGACACTATACAATTCAACAATCATTAGAGGAGCCCCTTATTTATTACAAAAAAGTTAAAGCTTCATTTATAAAAGAACAAATTTTAAATCATTTAGATGCTTTTCACTTATCTCATCAATTGTTACAAAAGTATCCTAATGAGGTAAGCGGCGGTCAATTGCAGAGATTAAATATTATAAGAACTTTACTAGCTCAACCAGACATCTTGATATGCGATGAAATAACATCAAATCTTGATGTTATCGCAGAACAAAAGGTAATTGATTTCTTATTGAAATCCGAAATTGACATACCTCAAACGATGATTGTTATATCACACGATTTATCAGTGTTGCAACGTTTAACAAATCGAATTATCGTTTTAAAAGATGGATTAATTGTTGATGATTTCAAAACAAATGAATTATTTGATTCTGAACGTAATGAGTACACTAAATTATTAATTGAAACATTTGAATAATAGAAACTCCCCACATAATACATGCTTGATATTGAGTGGGGAGTTTTATATTGATTTTTATGTTCTACGATTAATACCTCTTAAAGATATTTGTCTAATACATTACAAATTGCTTCATTAGTATTATTTATAACTTCTATATTAGGGTTCTTTAAAAAAGATTGATACTCTACATTAGCATTTGAGACGAAATAACCATGAGAAGCATTATTTAACATATGTATATCATTATGATCATTGCCGAATGCGATATAATCCGCATCAGCACCTAATATGTACTGAATCGTCGTATGTTTATCTATACCTTGAGCAGTAACGTCAATATATGACTCATTGTAATGGTGTATAAGCTCAACTCCATTAGATTCAGTTTCTAAAGTATTAGCAATAGTAGCAAATTCTTCAGATTTAATATTTAAAAGTATAGCCTTAATCGGATCCTTTATAGCATCCATATGTAAAGCTTGTGCCGTACGATTAGGGTCTATACGCTGATATAATTCAGTATCAGCATTTAGATTTGTCGAGTAATTGAATTTATCATCAATGATATACGTTAAATTGTATTGCTTAATGATTTGTTTGATAAGCGTAATATCATGAACGTCTATTTCCGAAATAATTTCGATTTGTCCGTTTTGAGAAATAATAGCTCCATTTCCACCAATTAAAGTATAATCCGCAAATTCAGGAATTACTGGTAGCAAATCTCTTATAGGACGTGCAGATGCGAATATTACATTATTGTGAGCATTTTTGAGTTTTACAAGCCGATGTTTAATAGATTGGTCAACATGATGACCATCAAAACAAATTGTACCATCTATATCAAAAATAAAATTCATTATCGAGTCACTCCAAATTTAGTAATAATGAATTCAGTATAGCATACAAAATACATCAAAATGATTAACTATAGCTACTTATTAGATTTATAAGTGTGAATAAATATATAGTTGCAATTTTTATTAACTAACATCATAGAGTAATGATAGTAATCTAGCTTATTAATAATGTAAGACAATAGAGAAATAACACAAATAGTTAAACAACAAATAACGCGAGTAAGTAATATTTTATAGACAACAGGTAAGGCCCCCTGAACAAATATACATAACTTCCTATAATATATATTATGTAAACTAAAAGATTAAAAACATCCAAGCGCGCATATATACAACTGATTATTATAATTATGGTTATTATTAGTATTTTAAATGTGTGCTGAATCAATTTGAATTATTTCTTCTAACACAGCCACTAAATCTCCAAGATTATTATGCGCTATGCAATCGTACGAGCTTATTATAACTTATCGCTATAGAGTTAAGGCGTAAATATCTGCCAAAAGCGTTTGTTTATATACTTAATTTGCTATATTACAAGCCATTGTTGGATAATAATCACCATAGATTTGCTATATTTGATTAAAACAAACTTTATTATTATTTTTTTAATTGATAAATGGCCCAAATTGCCTCTCAATCACTTGTTATAAGGTGCTTTAGATTAGATGAAACCTCCTTAATTAATTGTTTTTAAAAGCAAATATATACCCTTAGTTTACATAATACTTTTATAATCACCTATATACTATACTTCGCTTTAAATATCTTTAGTATACTGTCGATTAAATTAACAAACTTCCAAAAAATTTAGAAAATATCAGTTGTATAATCTTCATTTTTAGCTTTTTATAAAAACTTCATCATTCAAATTTGTCATTCTCTCTTTATTTAAACGATTATAATAATAGTAACTCTTATAGATATAAAAACTTTATTTAAAATTAATCTAAGAGCATTATTGTGCAATAAAAATAATATGCTATTATTAAATGTGTAGGGAACAACATGATTTCGACAACTAAGATTTATATTCTACCTACACTAACCAGTTAGAGTTTTCCAACCCTTCTCTAATATGGTAAAAGAGCATATTGGCTCTATCCCAATATGCTCTCAAATATAGATATTTATTTTTTAACCTTACTACGTATACGATCTAATGTCGTGAATAACCAATATTTCACTTTATTAATTGGTTTATAAAAATCGCCAATTAATTCTTCAATTTGAACATTAAATCCTCTCTTGAAGCGATAAACGCCATAATCTTCACTATCTTCAGTAAAGTCACCAGATAAACCATAAAAGTTATATCTTGCATAACCATTATCGAAGCAATAATTTATCATATGCCAATGCATTGCATAAGGTCCCATATATTGGTTGAACTTTTCTGAAGAACCTCCTGAGAAATAATTGACTTCATATGCATTAGCGAAGTATACACCTGCTGCTAAGTTTAGAATGGATCCTTCAGTTTGGCGAATCTCACTAGCATTTAGTAATTCTTTTTTGTCATGCTCAATTTGTTTATCTAATTCGGCAATTTTTCTTAATTGCTTATCATTTTTATTTTCTTTAGCCATCATATCATCACGACGATTCTCTTTATCATTTAAAGAATGTTGAACTTTTTCTATGTATTCATCTAAGTCTATATAGGCTAATGGTAAAAGAACTTTATCGCCATAGTGATCAATGAAGTTATAGAAATATTGATCTGTTTTAGATACAAAGCCTGTTCTAGCTTCAGTTTCGCGATATAAATCTAAGAATTTATCAAATTCATCTCTCTCAAGAAATCTTACTTTAATTCCATAGTTTATCGCTTTATTAATATTTCTTTTACGTTGACTATCAAATTCCTTTTTCAGTGAAGAAGGTGTCTTACCTTCTAAATCTAAAACGCCCATCCATCTTACTTGGCTAGAAGTATCATATTCAGTTGTGAAACCATGGTGGTCATAACCATGTGATTTAAAGAGGTTAACTAAAGCATCGTTCTTCTCAGTTAAAGGATTGATATCTTTATCATGAACTTGATATATCCAATAAGGATCTAATTTTACGTATAAACATTGATGTTGGTGTAGATAATTTTCCAATTCTCTTAAATAAAAATCAACTAAACCTAAATCTGAATAATCCATAACTGGACCACGATTTGAATAATATACATAACTTCCCATTGTAGGAATTTTAGAGAAAAGACTTGCTGCAATTACTCTATTGTCATCATCTTTAACACCTAATAATACAACTTGGAATCCATCTGCTTCACGCGTAGCAATATTTTCCTTCACCTGAAAATAATGGCTTTCTAATGATGGATTTTGTACAAAGTTTTCGAATTCTTTAACTGTTAACTCTGTAAATTTCATAATTAGATAATTCCCTTCCTAAAAAATCTATTTCTTTAACTTTTTAAGTGCGTTATAGATTGCATACATAGGTTTATTGATTGGTTTTATAAAATCACCTACATATTCAATAACATCAGCGTTATAGCCTTTTTTGAACTTAATTACTCCTACATCTTCAGCGTCTTCACTGAAGTCCCCACTAACTCCATAAAAATTATAACGATCAATACCATGTTCTAAAGCATAGTTTATCATTTTCCATTGAATTGCATAACTACCAGCATAATGACGATAACGATTTGAAGTACCACCGGCGTAATATACAACCTCAAAAGGATTAATGAAAAAGTATCCTGCTGAAATAGGTAATTCATTACCATGTTCTTGTTGTAAATTTTTAGCTTCATCAATTTTTTGTTGATTTGCATCTAATTGTTGTTGAAGATTATCCTTTTTGTTATAAGCTTTCTTATTGTCAGGTCTCTTCTCAATATCTTTAAGCGCTTTATTTAAATCCTTATTGAGAACATCTCTTTCATTATTAAGTTCCTCGATATATTCATCGAAATCAATATATGCTAATGGTACTAACACTCTGTCTTTGAAATGTTTGAATCTATTATAATAGAAACTATCATCTCTATCAGCGAATTCTTTCGTTTCAGTAGTATCTTCCATAAATGATCTGAAAATAGGTAATTCATCTTCGGATAGGAAACGAACTTTAACACCATTTTTTTGTACTTTCTTAGTATTTCGCTTTCTTAAACTATCCATTCCTTTAAGAATATCTTTAGATGTTTTATCTTTTAAATCTAAAACAGAATGGTATCTTACTTGTAATATAGGATGGAAGCCTTTATGAAAGCCTTCATGTTCAAATCCTAATTCTTCCATTTTATTGAAAAACCAATCATGGCCAGCATTTCCAATAATTTCACCATCATGATTTAAGTATTGGTATGGAAGATAAGGGTCAACTCTTAGATAAAGACAGTTATACTTTTTTACGTATTTACTTAGTTCATTAAAGAAAAAGTGAACAAGTTCTTTATTATCATAATCAATTACTGGCCCGCGATTTGAATAAAAATATTTAAAAATTTTCATTACAGGTACAGCAGTTAATAAACATGCAGCAATCACTTGATTGTCATTATTTTTAATTCCTACAAGATGTGAATCCGTTCCTTCAGCAACTTTAAGTTCATAATTACCTTCCATCTGAGTAAAATGGCTATAAGGCATTTGATCAGTAAAGTCACTAAATTCTTTGGCTGTTAAATTCGTAAACTTCATTATCATAACTCCTATTAATCTCTTTATAACTCTCTTTATTTAACATTAAGTATGATAGATTGTTGTTAAATATACATTATATGTAACTTTATGATTATATATGTTATCTATACTTCTAATCTTAACAAGTATACAATAGTTAAACCCAAAACTAAAATATTAACTAATTTAAAAATTGCACTAAATTGGTAATCAACTTTAGATTTGAATAATTATGTAAAAAATAATATGGACTAAACAAAGGTTTGAGCCCATATTATTTTGTAACCAGTTTTATTTTAATGCATTTACAAGTGCTTTACCAATGACTTCGCTTGATTGAGGATTTTGACCAGTAATAAACTTACGATCCTCTTCTAAATGTGAAGTAAAATCATCACTTGTAACGAAATGAGCACCTTGTTCTTCTAATTTAGATTGCGTTAAAAATGGTACTTTATCTTCCAGTCCCATTGCTTTTTCTTCACTATCAGTAAAAGCGGTTAAGCGTATACCATCAACAAGATATTTACCATTACTTGTTTTAACACCAACAAATGCACTTGGCCCGTGACAAACTGATGAAATAATTTTATCATGGTCTCTAAAATGTACTAAAATATTTGCCAATTTTTCATTATTAGCAAAATCAAAAACTGTGCCATGGCCACCTGGTAAATAAATTGCTTCATACTCATCAACATCAATGTCTTCAATACTTGGTGTATGATTTAAATGCGAAGTAAATGAAGTATATTTGTTTAATAACTCATCTGAAGTGGAGTTAGGGTCTAAGTTAACCTTACCACCTTTGATTGACGCTATATCAACATCAATCCCTTCATTTATAAGAATATCATAAGGTTCTCCGGCTTCTTCTAACCATGAACCAGTTTCCGTACCATCAGGATACTGACTCGTACTAGTTAGAACAAATAATACTTTTTTACTCATTCACTTTCACCTCTTTAACTTGTTATAAAATTAATTTACCCTGATTAGCTATGAAATATTCAAATATAAATTTAATATAGCTATCCCCTCAAAATTAAAAAAAGGTTGGAACACCCATTTATCCCAACCTATTAACTGCCATTTTAAATTTGATCGAGTGTCTTTCTTATGCTTTTTAAAAATTGAAACATCTCACTAGGATCACTCTCAGCGAATCTTTTTACAATTTCACTGCCGATGACAACGCCATCTGCTATACTTCCAATATCTTTCACATGTTCTTGATTTCTAATACCGAATCCAGCAACCACAGGTACATCTGTGACACCTTTAATTAATTCGATTTTTCTTTTTAATTCAGGGTAAAATTGACCATTTTCTCCAGTAGTAGCATTCATCGTAACCGTGTAAATAAAACCTTCTGCCTTTTTAGCAATATTTTTAATTCTTTCCTCAGAAGTAGTCATTGCTATAAGTGAGATTAATTTAACTTTCTCATTAGGTAAATCTTTTTTAAACTTTTGGGTTAGTTCAAACGGCAAATCTGGAATGATTAAACCATATACACCTGCTTCCTCACATTTATTCAAAAATTCATTCTCCCCAAATGATGAGATAATATTATAATAGGTCATTAAAATATATTTAGAAGTTATAGTCTCTTTATTTTTAATTAGCTGTTCAAATATAAAATTAATATTCACGCCTTCTTCAATGGCTTTTGCTCCAGCGCTCATGATTGTTGAACCGTCCGCTACTGGATCTGAAAAAGGAACACCAATTTCTATAATATCAGCACCTGCTTCACTTAGTATCTTTAAGTTCTCAATAAACTTTAAATTTCCCATTATATAAGAAATAAATAACTTACTCATCTATATCACCACGACTTTCAGTATAATTCCTAATTGTTTCCATGTCCTTATCCCCTCTACCAGAGACAGTAATAACAATAATTTCATCTTTTCTCATTCTTGGAGCTAACTTTTCAACATAACTAATCGCATGGGCACTTTCAATTGCAGGAATAATACCTTCAGCTCTAGAGAATCTTATTAGAGCTTCCATGGCTTCTTCATCAGAGGCATTTACATATTTCACTCTACCTATATCATTATAATATGAATGTTCCGGACCTATTCCTGGGTAATCTAGTCCTGCAGATATTGAATGGGCTAACTCTATCTGTCCATCCTCATCTTGAATAAGATACATTTTAGATCCATGTAGAACACCAGGTTTTCCCTTTCCTATAGCTAATGCATGTTTATTTGAGTTAACTCCTTTACCTGCAGCTTCAACCCCGTAAAGTTTTACGTCATCATTAATAAATGGATGGAAGGTCCCTATCGCATTAGAACCCCCACCTACACATGCAACTATAGCCTCTGGTAAACGCCCTTCTTTTTGATTAATTTGTCTTTTTATTTCGTTTCCAATCACACTTTGGAAATCTCTAACCATTGTAGGAAAAGGATCAGGTCCTAAGGCTGAACCTAATAAATAATGTGTGTCCTCTACATGGCTTACCCAATATTTTAAAGCTCTATTGACAGCATCAGACAATGTTCCTTGTCCTTCTTCTACTGAAACAACTTTTGCGCCTAGAAGTTCCATTCTAAATACATTCAATTGTTGTCTTTTAACATCTTCTTTTCCCATAAAAACGATGAGCTCCATATCGAATAAAGCAGCTACTGTGGCACTCGCCACACCATGTTGCCCAGCACCTGTTTCAGCAACTAATTTTGTTTTTCCCATACGCTTCGCCAACAATGCTTGACCTAAAGCGTTATTAATTTTATGTGCCCCAGTATGATTTAAGTCTTCACGTTTTAAATATATTTTGGCTCCTCCTAAATCTTCGGTAAATGATTTAGCGTAAGTAAGTGGTGTTTCTCTTCCGACATAGTCTTTTAAATAACTTGCGAGCTCCTCTTGGAATGATTCGTCTTGTTTAGCCTGTTGATAAGCTTTTTTGAGTTCTATGATTGCAGGCATCAGTGTTTCAGGGACATACTGGCCACCATATTCTCCAAAAAACCCTAGCTCGTCAGCTTCTGTTTGTATGTTCATTTCTTTCATCTCCTTTAATTATTTTTATAATTTGCGTCATTTTTGCTAAATCTTTAATATTATCTGTCTCAATCCCACTAGCAATATCGTAACCACACTGACCTAATTTAAGGTATTTTAGTTTACTAATATGATTTATATCTAACCCGCCAGCTATTAAAAAACGTGATTTCCGAATATTACTAAGCACATTCCAATCATATGTATCACCTGTTCCACCATAATTTTGAGATGGTGTATCAATAATAAATAAATCAACGGTTTTCTCATATTTTTCAATATTTCTATTTAAATATTTATCAGCAGGAATTGCTTTAAAAATTTTAACCGTAGGACTTAACTTTCTAATTGCTTTTATTAATTGAATAGACTCATCTCCATGAAGTTGTATTACGTTGATATTAGTTTCATTGAAGACTTGCTTAACTAAGTCTAATGTTGGATTTACCAAGACTACCACGCGATGAATATGGTCTGGAACTCGTTTAGACAGTAATTTTAATTGATTCATACTCACGTGTCGTTTACTTCTAGGAAAATGGATAAACCCTATTGCATCAACATTTAGATTTTTAACCTTTTCGATATCTTCTTCACTTTTAAACCCGCAAAATTTTAAAATCATTGATGAATCTTCTCCATTTTTAACCTTGGTAGAAATTGACTTAAGTCGTTGCATTTCATTAATGATTCACCCACTAGTAGGCCATCTATACCTGACTGTAAAATGTGCTCAACATCATGAGTACTATGAATACCGCTTTCTGAAATATAATGAAATCCTTTCTTTTTAAATTTTAAAATTTGGTTCGTATGTTCCACGTTAGTAACAAACCGTTTCAAATCTCGATTATTAACTCCAATTATTTTTGGCGATAATTGATGTGCTCTATTTAATTCATTTCTATCATGTACCTCAACTAAAACTTCTAAGTTAAGTTCTGTTGCATAATCATATAAAGTTTTTAACTCTTTATCTGTGAGAATGTTAACAATAAGCAAAACAATAGAAGCACCTGCTTTTTTAGCTACGTCAATTTGAATTTTATCTACTATAAAATCTTTACACAGTACTGGTAAAGATGTTTCAACGGTCAGTTCACTCAATCTTTCGAAACTACCACCAAAGTATTTTTCATCTGTTAAGATTGAAATAGCATTCGCACCATATAATTCATATTCTTTTACTTGATCTATTAAGTTTCTATGAGGTAATTGTTTTAGCGTTGGACTTTTAGACTTTATCTCAGCAATAACCGATAACTTTTTTTCATTTTTCAATGCATTTATTAATTTCTTCTTACTAGAAACACCAACATACTCTAATTCTTCTAATTTTTGTTGATAATATCCTTCCTTAAGTAGTGACTTTTTATAATTAACTATTTCATGAAGTATCGTCATCATCACACCCCCATCTTTAAATACTGTTTCATAGCCTGACCACTGTCTATAAGATGACGAACTAGTTTAATACCAGAGTGAATATCTTTTGCTTTTTCAGCCACGTATAAAGCAATTGCTGCATTGAGTATAACGACATCTCTTTTACTCGATTGATCGTTTCCATTTAATATATTTATGGCTATATTTTTATTTTCTTCAGGTGTTCCCCCTATGAGTGCGTCATTGTCAGCAATAGTTAAACCATAATCTTTAGCATTAATTGTATACTGTTTAATTGGCTCATTTTGGTTAATTTCATAAATAATATTGTCTCCCGATAGCGT
Organism: Staphylococcus sp. TE8; assembly: GCF_000692055.1. Taxonomy (NCBI): domain Bacteria; kingdom Bacillati; phylum Bacillota; class Bacilli; order Caryophanales; family Staphylococcaceae; genus Staphylococcus; species Staphylococcus sp. TE8. Next base: position 780,154 of record NZ_JMGB01000001.1, on the reverse strand, counting down.
TGCCTCATCCATACCATTCGCACCATGAACGACAATAGCTCTCTTCCTACCTAAATCTTTGATAGTTTGAGCAATCTTACCTAGTTGTGTAACATCATAGACACCCATCACTTGATAAGTAAGTTTGAATGGGTTGATAAGAGGCCCTACTAAATTAAATATTGTAGGAGACTTTATCTGCTTCCTAATGGGTTGGATGTATTTCATAATTGGATAAGAATCAGTGGCACTAATGAAAGAGAGACCTTTTGTATCTAATTGTTTTATCACACTAGCTACTTCACTTGTTTGAATCCCCATTGCTTGAAGAACATCAGTACTACCTGAATGCGATGTGATACTTTTATTGCCATGTTTAACTACCGGTACGCCGGCACTTGCTACTATGAATGCTACTGTTGTTGATATATTGAAACTGTTTGAACCATCTCCTCCAGTACCACAAACGCACATCGCTCCATCATAATAGGGTTGAACTGAATACATTGTGCTTATAAGATGTTTAACTAAATAGGTTAGTTCAATTTGTTGCATTTCCTTTTTAGTGTAAGACTTTAATAACTTAAGTTTATTGTCTTCCTTCACATTTGGACTAAGAAGAATATCGATAAATTCCTTCATATGTTCTTCCGTTAACTGTCTATTTTCTTCAATATCTTTTAATAATTTCATTTTTTAACTACCTTTCATTGCTAGTCTTACAAAGTTGTTAATTATTTTTTCTCCATGTTCTGTTGCAAAGGATTCAGGATGATATTGGATTCCATAATGTTTTTTGTATTTATGTTGAAATGACTGTATGCAATCTATCGTTTGACCAGTAATTTCTAAAGCGGATGGAAATGTTTTAGGATTACTTATTAATGAGTGATATCGCATTATTTTAAAATGATAAGGTAAACCTTGGTACAAAGGTGTTGATTTCACTATTTCTAAATCATCCACTTTACCATGCATAATTCTTAGTCCTTGAATAACTTCTCCACCGTAATAACAAGTCAATGCTTGTGATCCTAGGCAGACACCTAGTATCGGTTTGTTTTCGAAATATTCAATTAATTCAATCAAAAAATTATTATCTAATGGATGCCCTGGACCTGGAGAAATAATAACTGCTGAAATATTTTTGAGTTCATAAATTTCACTGTCATCAGGATATTTAACAATCACATCTGCTTGTTTTGATACTATATCTACGAGATTATAAGTAAAAGAATCATAGTTATCTATAATTAAAATCATGGAGTCACCTCCAGTAAACTCTTTGCTTTCAGTTTAGTTTCTTCGAGTTCTTTCTCAGGTATGGAATCATAAACTACACCACAACCTGCTTCAATGTTTACTTGTTTGTCGTCTATGAGCATAGTACGTATAGCAAGCGCAAAATCTAAATTATGATTACAATTGATGTAGCCAACTCCCCCACTATAAATCCCTCGTTTAAACGGATAAGCTTCATAAATCCTTTGAATGGCCCTTAATTTTGGTGCCCCCGATACTGTACCTGTGGGTAATAAACTTGCAATGACACTCATTGGAGATAAATTCTCCTTTAATTCACCTACGACTTCACTCACTATGTGCATGACATGTTCATATTTCTCAATTTCCATTAACTTCGTGATTTTAGAAGTTCCTACTTTACTAATTCTATGAATATCATTTCTACCTAAATCTACAAGCATACTATGTTCACTTATCTCTTTTTCGTCCTTAAGTAAAGCGTGACTATTTTTCTTATCTTCATCTTTATTAGCACCTCGTTTAGTAGTTCCAGCTATTGGATTGGTATAAACCAATCCATCTTTAACTCTAACGAAACTTTCAGGTGAACTGCCTACGACTATAGGAATATCTTTATTCATATAATACATATATGGACTAGGATTTTGTCTCTTTAATTTTTGATAAAGTTGAAAACTTAATTGATGCAAATGAGTTACAAAGTTATGCTTGTAATAATAAATTCTTGAAGGCACAACTTGGAACATATCCCCTTCTGCGATTTTCTTTTTTAATTCTGTTATTATTTTTAAAAATTCTTGTTCTCCTATATTTGTCTCAATTTGTTGTTCAGGTTGTTTCAACTTTATTCTTTCATGAGCTAAATTGATGTTTTTTAAATCATCAATTCTTTGTTTAACTTTTGCTTCCAACTGAGATTTAGAAGTATTTGAGAATAAATTTGTTGAAATCACATACAACTCATCTTTATAGTGATCAAAAACATAAGTATCTTCTACCAGATAAAATTTAACGTCATGATCCCGATGATCATCTAATTCAATTTCTTGAAGTTTAGGAAACTCATGCCTTACAAGATCAAAACTACATGTCCCTATAAAACCTGAAATAAAAGGTAAATGCTTCAATTGATCATCTGCAATATTCGCGTAGTACTGATTGACTAAACTTTTTAAATAATCATACGGATGTTCATTCACCACTTTTATTTTTTCTCTTGTATTAATAATTAATTGATTATTATCAAGAGTAACTGAACCATAGTCTTCTAAGACAACGATGGAGTATCTTCCTTTTAATTTATCTTGATTTGTACTTTCAAATATAATTTTTGCTTCTCCTAATTGTGCTAAAGCTTCTGGCGTCATTAGCGCATTTAACTTTCTATAAACTACATCCATATTTCTTCTCCTTTCCATTAAAAAATCAGCCTCCTTATGAATAAGGGCGCTGACGCGTGGTACCACCTTAATTAGCCGAATATTCGTAATATTCAAAACTCACTCTTTGTATTTATTTTTTATTTCACAAAACCCAATTTCTTCAAAGTAGGTGTTAGTTTACATCAACCACTAACTTTCTGTTGCTACCTATTCTTTAAATACTACATTTTGCTTAAAAAAACACCACAATAACGCTTATCTCGCAATAAGGACGCGTTACCGTGGTGCCACCTTAGTTAACAATTTTATTTGTTCACTTTTAAATTATTTAATTGTAATTTGAAAGCCCAATTCGTTTACTGCATTGTGCTAATTTACATCAACCATTAGCTTTCTTAGTGCTACAACATGCAGTAACTACTTATTCATTCAAATTATCTGATTTTTCTAATTATTCAGTATCATACATATTAATGTTAACTTTGTCAATATAAACTTGTATTTTTATTCATTGATGGGCGACAAACAATAAGCATAAAGTAATTCTTGAGTGGCATTAATCGAATCTAAGTGTGTTCTCTCCATTGCATGTGAGGATTCAATACCTGCTCCGAATAAACCATGACGAATATCAGATCCTGCTTTTAGAGCTGCTGAAGCATCTGAACTATAATATGGATAAATATCTACTTTGTATGGTATGTCATTAATTTTACAAAGGTTAATTAGATGATTTTTTAGTGCTTTATGGTATGGACCAGATCCATCTTTTGCGCAAATTGAAACAGTATATTCATTAGAAGATTGACCATCCCCTAGCGCTCCCATATCTAAAGCTATAAATTCGACAATATCTTCTGAAATGCTTGAATTTGCACCATACCCTATTTCTTCGTTGTTAGAAATATAAAATTGTGTTGTATGCGGTAATTTTGTACCTTCGTTTTTGAGCTTTTTCAAAAGTTCTAGAATCATTCCGACACTCGCTTTATCATCTAGATGTCTAGACTTAATAAATCCTGATTGAGTGATAACTGTTCTAGGATCAAATGATATGAAATCACCCACTTCTATGCCTAAATCTTTTGTTTCTTGAGCATTATGAGTTATTTCATCAATTCTTACTTCCATATGCTCTTTATCTCTTGGAATATTGTGGTTATCTTTGTAAACATGTACGCTCGTTTCATGTAGACAAATTGTTCCTGAAAATGTTTGACCGTTTTGGGTTTGAATTTCACAATACTCACCTTCTATAGCATTGAAGTGAAATCCACCTATTAAGTCTAAAGCTAATCTGCCATTTTCTTTAATCTCTTTAACCATTGCCCCTAATGTATCAACATGTGCTGTTATACACCGCTGTTTATTTTCATTTGTACCATCAACAGTAATAAGGAGTCCGCCTTTATTAGTAACTTTTGTATGATAACCTAGATCTTCAACATAGTTTTTGACATAATTAATCGCTTCGTCAGCATTACCAGATGGGCTATTGATTTCAGTTAATGTTTTTATAGTTTCTAAAATTCCGCTCATATTATCCCCCTTTTTTCTTAAATCACTTTTTATTTTAAACTAAACCACCTTCATACTCTAACAATTATAGATTACTATTTTAGAGTATTGCTTACTTTTCTTCTCTCATTTACAATAATACTATTCTGAAAATTTTGAAATAAGGTGATTGTTTATGCAACACATATTATTTGTTGGCCTTGGTCTTATTGGTGGTAGTTTAGCTAGTAATTTAAAATATTATAATTCCGACGTACAAATTATGGCTTATGACGCTAATGAAACACAGTTAGATAAAGCATTGTCCATTGGTATTATTGATAAAAAAATAACTGATTACAAAACCGCAGTTGAAAAAGCTGATGTCATTGTTTATGCAACGCCTGTAGAACAAACAATTAAGTATTTATCAGAACTTCCCAATTATAAAACCAAGCCTCATTTGATAGTGACCGATACCGGAAGCACTAAATCTACTATTCAAACTTTTGAACAACAACTACTAGATAACAATATTCATTTAGTCGGTGGTCATCCTATGGCAGGAAGTCATAAATCTGGAGTATTAAACTCTAAAAAGCATTTATTTGAAAACGCCTACTACATTCTTGTATTTAATGAAAAAGAAAATCAAGAAGCAGCTCAATATTTACAAAATTTATTCAAGCATACTTTAGCTAAGTTTATTACAACGAATGCTAATGAACATGATTTTGTAACTGGTGTAGTTAGTCATGTCCCTCATATTATCGCATCTAGCTTAGTACACTTAAGTGCCAATCATGTAGATCAACATGAATTAGTAGAAAAATTAGCTGCTGGAGGTTTTAGAGATATTACACGAATTGCCAGTAGTAATGCTCAAATGTGGAAAGATATCACTTTAAATAACCAAACGCATATTTTGTCTTTGTTAAACGAACTAAAAAATCAAATTACAGCATTTGAAAAGATGATAAATTCTAACAATGATGAAAACATTTACGAGTTCTTTGCTAAAGCTAAAAATTATCGTGATCGTCTACCCGCTAAACAACGAGGTGCCCTATCTGTGGCGTATGATCTATATGTAGACATTCCGGATAAACCGGGTATGATAAGCAAAGTTACACATATCTTAAGTTTACATAATATTTCTATAAGCAACCTTAAAATTTTAGAAGTCCGCGAAGATATCTATGGCGCATTGCAAATAAGCTTTAAAAATCCTGAAGATCGAGAACGTGGTATCAAAGCTTTAAAAAATTTCGATACCTATATTGAATAATATAAGTCCCCTAAAGTGTGATGAATAACATATCAATCATCGCTTTAGGGGATTATTTCTAAATTTTTAACGTTAATCACCTACATTTTGTGGCCAGCCATAAGTCCTAATCGACCATGCTTAGTCCCTGCTTCAGTATAAGATGTCGCTTTAGAAACGATACCTCTACCATATTTTAGGTGTAAATGGTCAATTGTTTTAGCTAGTTTTTCATCTCGTTTACGCTCATACTCATCAATAAATAAATTTAACTGTCGATCTTGTTCATCTACAAACTGTGTTAAAGATACACTTAGCGTCCTATACAAAGCATTTTTATCACATAATCGATTCGCAAAATAATTAATCACTTTAAAAATATCTCTTTCTAAATTTGTAGGATCTTCTAAAGTATACTGCTTGTGTACACCTCCATCATCAGCATAACCAAATGAAAAATGTATCGTACGCGCTAATTTTTTCTGTGCTCTTAATCTACTTGCTACATCTTCAATGAGTTCTTGCATGACTACTTTTGATTCCTCAAATCGATAATCTCTCATCAAAATTTGACTTTTACATATTGAAGGATTTGTTACTTTGTATTTTTCTCTTACTTTACTTTGATCAATACCGTTAGCATGTAAATGCATATCTACACCTAAAATACCAAAATCTCTCTTTAAATAGCGATAAGGATATTGTGCTAAATCGCCAATTGTAAATATCCCTCTCTTATTTAATTTCGCTTCAGTACGTTTATTAATACCCCAGAAATCTCTTAACGGTTGAATAGGCCATAACTTATCAGGTACATCTTGATAACGCCATTCTGCAATTCCATCTTCGGTATGCTTTGCTTCTATATCCATTGCTATTTTGCTTAATAACATATTAGAACCTATACCAACAGTGCAATGGATACCTGTCTCTTCCAGTATCTCTTTTTTTAATCGTTCGCAAAACGCATAAACTGTAGAACTAAACCTATGATAACTATCTGTGACATCCATAAAAAATTCATCAATACTATATTGATGTAAGTCTTCAGGTGGTACATAACGTAGTGCAATTTTTGAAATAGCAACAGAAACATTTAAATACTTTCTCATACTTGGGTTAATGATATAAATATCATTTCGATGTGGTATTTCAAAAAGTCTAGATCCCGTTTTTATACCTATTTCTTTCAATTTCGGTGTAGCAGCCAACACTACTGACCCCTGCCTTTTCGTATCAGCTACTACTGCTAACTTGGTTTCTAAAGGATCCAAGCCCTTCTCCATACATGACACACTCGCAAAAAAGCTCTTCTGATCAATGCATAATACATCTCTATCCTCTAATAGATTATAGTCATACATAACTATGCCTCCCTTACGAAATCTATTATATACGAACACGTGTTCTTATTCAATACAAACAAGAACGAATGTTCTATTTAATTTGAATCTCTATCGTTAATTTCGTGATATACTAAAGAAGACATTTCTAATTAATTAAGGAGGATGCATGATATGCCAATCGTAAATGTAAAGTTATTAGAAGGACGTACAGATGATCAATTAAAAGATTTAGTGAATGAGGTTACAAATGCAGTAGAAAAAACTACTGGAGCAAACAAAGAGGCCATCCACGTCGTAATCGAAGAAATGAAAAAGAGCCATTACGCCGTTGGTGGAGTAAGAAAATCAGATCAATAAAACGCAAAATCCCTGAAATGAAAGCTATTTACCATAGAAGCTATCATCTCAGGGATTCAATTATTTTATCACTTATTTTTTCTAATCATCTTAGTTTTAATCATCGAAAAAGTCTTGAATTGCTTTTTTATTTTTTTCTTTATCAATTTGAAGCGCACTACCATCATTATTAGTATTAATATCTTGATACGTGTTTTTAACAGGTACAGTTAGTGATTTAACATCTTTATCACCACGAATACCAAAGCTTAATCCAGTTTGGAAAATAGCTGAATTAGGCATATCAGTATTAACGTATCCTCTTAAAATACCTGCAACTTTCGGAAGTTTTGCAACGGTATTAAAATTTACTAACTCTTGTTTTAAAGTTTGCATAACTTGTTGTTGACGGCGAACACGCCCGAAATCTCCTTCAGCATCGTGACGGAATCTCGCATAACCTAATAGCTCTTTACCATTTAATCTATGATGACCTTTTTTCAATGAAACACCTATATTTTCAGACATGTCCTTCTCTACGTCTATAGGTACACCATTAGGTTCAAGTTCATCAACCATTTTCTCAAATCCAGTGAAATCTACTACCGCATAATATTCAGGATTGATACCTAAATTTTTATTAAGTGTCTTTCTTAGTAACTCAGGTCCACCAAGTGAATAAGCTGCATTAATTTTGTATTTATCATAACCAGGGATATCTGCGTAAATATCTCTCATTACAGACATCATTTTCATTTTTTTATTAATATAGTCGTATTGTACAACCATAATTGAGTCTGTACGAGATTTACCGCTTTGAGCTTTATCTGCTCCAAGTACTAATACAGATATTTTGCCATCATTTTTAACGGCTCCATTAAATTGATGCATCTTTACATCTTTAGCATGCTCTTTCGCATACTTCATACCACTATTATATTGATGAGTGATATAGACAATTATTGAAATAAGAATGATGAGAATGATTAAAATGATAAAAGGTAATTTGCGTAGTCTTTTTTTATTTCGTCGCCTAGAAGGTGTCGATGTTGTGCCAGTGTGACGTCGATACTCTGTTTCTCTATGTTCCTTCTGTTCTGTCATATTTACCTACCTTATATCTTCAAAATTACATATCTATATACTATAATTAATATGTATTAACGTTATATAAAAAGTATTCAAATTGCAAGAGTTTTTTAATAAATGGTACTAAGGTCCAATGAAAGGATGTCATGAATGAATATTAATACGGCATACTTTGCCGGTGGTTGTTTTTGGTGTATGACCAAACCTTTTGATACATTTGACGGTATCGAAAAAGTAACTTCTGGTTACATGGGTGGACATACAGAGAATCCAACGTATGAAGATGTTAAAAGTGGTAACACTGGTCATTATGAAACAGTAAAAATTGAATATGATGTAGCACTTTTTTCATATCATAAACTATTGGAAATATTTTTTTCAGTAATCGACCCACTAGATGAAGATGGACAATTTCAAGATAGAGGTTCCCAATATCAAACAGCCATTTTTTACTCTAATGAAGATCAAAAGAAATCTGCCGAATCATATATCGAAGCACTTCAAGATACTTTAAATGCAGACAAAGCAATAGCTACAAAAGTCTTACCCGCTTCAACTTTCTTTGAAGCTGAAGAATACCATCAAGATTTCTATAAAAAGAATCCCGAACGTTACGCTAAAGAACAACAAGATAGAGCGAATTATTATAAATAATGGACAAAAAATAGCGATAGTGCTGAATGTTGCAATTCAGTACTATCGCTATTATTTTTATTTATGTCGAATGACTCTCATCACTTTCAACATACTTTCCCATAGAGAGCTATCTTTACGATAAACTAAAAATCTTGGTTCCCAGTTAGGACTATACTTTTCTTTATAACGTCTTAAACCTTGGAAACGATATAATCCATTAAAATGTTCAAAGACTCGCCCTGCTAAACGTTCTCTTAAATAAGAGTAATGTAAAGTACCAACATTAGAGAGGGTGGCCATTCCCATGTTAAAGGCTTTATATTCTTTTTCCTGACCCCATAACAACATGTGTAAATACAGTCCATCCATTAAAGGTAGATCGAGCTCTGGTAACCATCGAATTAAATCGACAGAAATTGCATCATTAAAGTGCGTAGGCATTAAACTACAGAATGCAATCATCTTACCATGTTCATCTCTCATTACACCTATAGGCGCTTTAGAAAGATATGGTTGTGTAAATTGACCTACAGAGAAGTGCATTTCATTTCTACCATCTAACCATCTATCACTAACATATTTGAGTTCGTTAAAGAAATCTTGTGAAAATGGTGGTTCAATAATTTCAAAAGAAATATTTAAATCATTAAATTTATTGAGTGTAGCTCTAAAGCCTCGACGCTTTTTACCTGAAGTAGTGAATGATGTTAAATCAATAATAGCTTCCTCACCTAGTTTGAAAAATTGATTCCCGAAATGATGATATAAAGGCATATAATTATCACTAACTTGATAGAAAATAATGTCGTATCCTCTATATTCTGCATATTGATAGAATGATTCTAACAATGATTCAAACGTATTTGCATCGCCTATAGGATCTCCTAATACAACTAAGGCATTAGATTTATAACGATACATGAGGAATGATTTTTCATTTTCATGGATAAAACAATCTTTATCACCACTATAAACAAGATGGCTCAAGTAATTACCACCATATTCATGAATAATAGCTTCACATATTGATAAATCTGTAATTTGATGAGGACGGTCAAATTTGTAATCAAATAACCACGCAATGAGACCAACCAGAATAATCACAATTAAAATAGTAACCCAGAAGTAATATCTTAATAATGAAGTATCTACTTCAATGTGATAAATATCTAATGCGTATAATGTTTCCGCAATTAAAATATGATTTAGATATAAAACAATCACGCTGAGTATAAGCATGAGAACTAATTTTCTAAAACGGAACGGACGCTTAAGCACTTGAGCACGACGATAAGCTAAAACTAATAAAATAAACATGACTACAAGCCAAGTTAACAATAAGAAAGATGCGTAAGTATAAATTGTAGCTCCCGCAATTAAAATAATAGAAATCATCGCATAAATAATCGCACGACGACTCTGTTTAAAAATACCTCTCACATTCAAAATTAATAATAAACAAGCACTCGTATGGATAGATAAAGTTAAATAATAAGCAAAGTGATTTCCATCATATAGTCCATCATAAACAATCGTTAAATTATTAATGAAGAAAATGATGCTAGTTAAAAATATTAATATTGCGAGTGAAAATGAAGGTATTTTAGCTAAAATGTCTTTTTGATAGGACATCAAGAATGACGTAAAGTCCTTAGCAGGAACATAATATTTCGAACCTTCAAGATATTTTTTAGCAGTTGTTCCAAACTCAAATGTAGATAGTATAAGTGCAATAATGACTGGAACAAAGTAATATGCAAATCGATATAGAAGTAATGCTAATAATATTTTTTCTTCTGAAACATCTAAAGATTTAAGTCCTAGTAAAACAACTAAATCGAAGGCACCAAAACCACCAGGAATAAAACTAACTAATCCTGATAACGCCGCGATCACGAAGATGCCGATAAATGTCATAAATGATACATGAATACCTACGATAAGTGCAGCAAAGTAAAGAACAGTAGCTGCTGCCATCCACTCGATACAAGATACAAGTGTACAATACACACCCATATAACGATTAGATTTATCCGCTGGTTTAGCGATAGTATAAATGATAAATACAGGTAAAAATAGTGCTACAACATATAAAATCCAGCGTACCCATGTAATTTTATCCATCATATGAGAAGCGTTAAAAACGTGTAGAACAACTAATATGGACAAGAGACTAAGTCCAGTGAGCATTGAAATCAAGATAATCGAAATATAATGTACGAGTTTCTTAATATCATCTGTATAGTTTTTATAAACGAAGGCTCTGACTCCTGCACCGATAAAGCCACCAAAACCTACGATAGCATTGAGAGCATTGATAATATAACTAACTCTTAATACTTTAGTCACTGACATGTTAAGCTTTAACGATTTCACTAAAATAATGTCATATAGTGACAAAAGAATGAGCGATGCTCCCCCACCTGCAAATAATAAAACAAGCCACAATCTATTTATTTTGCCAAATTGCATCAAAGTGTCTTTAAAATTAATATGAGCTAATTCACGATACAATGTGAAAATGACAAAAATAAATAACGCTGTGGCAAAGATAAATTTCAAAATAGATAATAATTTACTTTTCACTTCTTGCGTCATTTTTTCACTTCAATTCTAATTTAAATCTATTACATGACAAAAATATATCATAAAGAAAGGTTTTATAGAATATATATTGATAGATAAGTACCTAACATTATTGTAATGCTAAAATTATTTCTCTGGCTTAGACACATAATTTTAGCTCTCATTTATGGAAAATGTAAGCATAAATGAGAGCTATTTATTGAATATTAACTTAAAACAAAATTATTCATAAAAAATCCCCTATTCAAGGGGATTCTATAAATATTAATCTGTAATTTCTTCTTCTTGTTTAATACTATAATCTCCAGCATCTTCACCATAGTAACGATTATATCTTCGTTTAAATAGTAAGAATATATGAGATACTAGTACTTTAAGTACCGCATATAATGGAATACCAATAATTACACCCACGACATTCATTAAATTACCAGCACATAGCAAAATGAAGATAATTGTTAATGGATGTATTTTGAGTGTTTTACCCATAACGTTTGGAGAAATAAAGTGCCCTTCAAAGAACTGAACAAGTGTCCAAACGATAACTAATTTAAGTAACATCCAAGGTGATGTGATAATCGCAATTACAATAGCTGGTGAAATTGCAATCGTTGGTCCTAAGTATGGAACAACACTTGTGACTGCTGCAATACTCGCTAATACTAAAGGATATTTAAGACCGATAATTGAATATCCAATTAATAGTAATACACCTATACAGAAAGAAACGATGATTTGACCTTGAATGTAAGAACCTACTTGAACACTCATTTTTTCAAGTAAATCATGAAAATCCTTTCTAAATTTAGGTGGCATAATTTTTGTTGTATAATCTTTAAAACGATGACCATCTTTTAGCATAAAGAATAATATGAATGGCGTCGTTACTATGACAACACCAACATTTGAAACGGCTTCAGCGAAAGATGCAAGCTTAGGCCCAAATCCATCAAAGTACTCTGATAACATTGAAGGAATTTTTTTCTGAGCTGATTCTAACCAGTCATTAACTTGACTCATATAACTAGATAAGAAAGAGTTAGTAGTTATCTTCTCAATTGATTGAGTAATTTTATTTAAATAATGCGGAGAGTTTTTAATTAATCCTTCAATTTGTGAACCAATGATAGGAATAAGTAAATTAACAATTAATGTAATGATTCCCACAACTGCTACATAAATAATTGTAATACCTAACAGTCTAGGAATTCGATAACGCTCCATTAAGTTAACTAATGGATTAAATAGATAGAATAAGATTAATGAAACAATAATAGGTGCAGCAATTGTATTAAATATAATAATAAATGGTTCAAATACATAGGAAACTTTATCGAAAATAAAGATTACAATACCTAATAAAACAAGTGCAACTAAACCATATATAAGATCATTGCCACCTAAAAATCTCATAAATCTTGTTTCAGAAAAACTAAATATATGTTTTTTCTTTTCACTAGATTTATTTTCGTTTGACATCAAGATCACCATACCTCACATTTATAAATCAAATAAAATTATGATTTAAAATAATTTAGACTCATAAACAAAATATTTAAAAATACAATATTTATGATAACACAAAATGAATAAAGTTAATCATTTTTACCCAAACACAATCGAATAATAAACGTTACATATTATTCGATTTTAATTTGAGCTTCAAAATGGTGTATATGTATCGCAAGATATACAATTTCGGACTCATTGATAATCACATCAAACTGACGTTGTATCATTTTTAAAATTTTATAAGCCGTATTAAAACATTGTGGATAAAGATTTTTAACCATTAAAATAAAATTGTCTTGCGCATCCACATTTTCCCCTTTAGTTAATCTATATATTAAAAACTGTATATGTCTGATAAAACGTTGGTATTGCGTTGTTGTTTTATCAATTTCATGATTAAGATCTGTTTCAATAATCGTCATACTTTTATTAATTAATTTATTGATAACTGATATATCATGTATTGATAAATCTTCAGAATTAGAAGCAATATGTAAAGCTATAAAACCAATTTCATCTTCAGGGAATCGAACATCTAACGTCTGATTCAATTTATCAATGACACGCTTAGCAATTTGATATGCATCACTGTATAGATGTTGCGTCTCTATTGCAAATGGGTTAGAAATAACTTGATTCTGCTTAAGTCTTTTATATGCAAAGATAATGTGATCTGTAAGAGCAACAACTAAGCTTTTATCATCAGTTCGAATCGAGGTCTCAGAAATCATATTGACCGATTCGATAACAGCTTGGACAACATGGTCTTCCCCCATCTCGACCAACGTTTTATAATGTTCTTTCTGCTGTTGCTGTTCTAATTTATATACTTTCTCAATTGAAGCATTCTCATCAAGCATCATTCCCACTTTTTTATTAAAACCAATACCCTTGCCAATTAACACAACTTCATGATTATTACTTTTACATATGAGGACGTTGTTATTTAGTGTTTTCGTTATTTCGTAATTCCCCATTATAATCACCTTTCTCTTATCATTAGTAAGATTATAATTCTATTTTTTAAAAATGAAAAGCGAGTTACTAAAGTGTTGATATTTACATTCATACTAAAGAATATAAATCATGTAATTTAAAAAAAGACGACTTGAGAGGCAATTATGCGTCAAGTCGTTACTCTAACTAAATTATTTATCATTACGTGGTATTTTAGCTTGAGATCCCCAAGATTCAATACCAAATAAATTAATTTCTAGATTTTCAGGTTTAAATACAGGTTTCTTACCTTCTTTACGTTGCTGTTGATAATCTTTCATTACAGCAAAAGCGATATTGGACAATCCTATAATAGATATAATATTAACTATGGCCATTAGGCCCATAAATAAGTCAGCAGTACTCCAAACTGTTTCAGTTTTTGCAACTGCTCCAATGAATACTAACACAACTACTAAACATCTAAATACAAACAAAATGGCTTTGTTTTTAGATAAGAACTCAATATTTGATTGTCCGTAATAATAGTTACCTACAACTGATGAAAAAGCAAATAAAGTTATAGCCACTGTTAAGAAAATACCACCTGCTGAACCTAAATGTTCATTTAAAGCTGATTGAGTTACAGCTACACCTTGAGGTGCACTTTCACCAAATTTTAATCCAGAGTATAGAAGAATCATGATAGCTGTTGCTGTACAAACTAACATAGTATCAAAGAATACTCCTAGTGACTGTATTAAACCTTGTTTAACAGGGTGTGGGACAGCAGCAGTGGCTGCAGCATTAGGTGCTGAACCCATTCCTGCTTCATTTGAGAATAATCCACGTTTAATACCTTGAAGTATCGCTGCACCAACAGCACCACCAGTCACTTGTTGTAAACCGAAAGCACTTTTAATGATAGTACCAATCATTGGAACTATTTGATCTATATTTAATAACAAGATAACTAAAACCATTCCTATGTAAATGATTGCCATAATAGGTACTATAAGTGAGGATAATGTTGCGATGCTTCTTACGCCACCAAAAATAATAATTGCAGTAATTACAGCTAATATAATACCAGTTATAACTGGGCTAACATGATATTGTGTGTTTAATGACTCTGCAATTGTATTAGATTGAACAGTATTAAATACAAATGCAAATGTGATGGTGATTAATGTTGCGAATACGATACCTAACCATTTCTGGTTGAGACCCTTAGTAATATAGTATGCTGGTCCCCCACGGAAACCACCTTCTTTATCATGCACTTTATATACTTGAGCTAATGTTGCTTCCATAAATGCACTAGCCGCACCAATAAAAGCTATAATCCACATCCAAAATACTGCACCAGGTCCACCTAATACAATAGCTGTAGCTACTCCGGCAATATTACCAGTACCTACACGAGATCCAGCACTAATAGCAAATGCTTGGAAAGGCGAAATACCTTTTTTACCACTACTTAGCGTTTCAGGTTTCTCAGTGAGCGCTCTAAACATTTCAGGTAACATTCTTAATTGAACAAATTTAGAACTTATAGTAAAGAAAAAGCCTGCAGTTAATAAAAGTCCAATTAGATATTGCGACCAAATCAAATCATTCCCGACCTGAACAAAAGATTTAAACCAGCCAGGAATCAAATTATCGAAATCTTGCAAATTGAATCCCTCTCATCTTAATAAATTTATTCTCTTTAACGCATCAAGAGATTTATGTTCCCATTTAGAATCTAAAAACTTAATAAATATACTAATTTAAATCATTAAGTCCCGTTTTGATTCTTTTAAATAGACATAAATCCCTTGTGCTTACTTTAGTTAATATTATTAAACTTTATTTTATCATTTAATGCTATGGTTGCATATACTTAATTTACTCTAAGGTCATGCTTACTACTTGACCAAAATCATCGACATCTATAATAAATGAACCATTTGTGTATTGTTCTGAGAGATGCACTTCATTAATATTACCAGATTCTTCGTGATTGTTAGAGAAAACCGTATAAGTTTCTTGTCCTTCTTTAACCACTGCAGCATCAACAATACGATGTGGGTTTTTCTTAAGTTCTTTCAATAAGGTAATACCACGTTGTGCACGTTTAGCGACTTGTAAAACTTTATAACTAATACGTTTAATAGCACCACGTTGCGTTATCATTAAGATAGAATCTGAGTCAGAAACGCTCTCTGTCATTACAACATAATCTTCATCTTTAAGGTTAATTGATTTAACTCCTGCAGCTCTTAAACCTGTATCAGATAACTCACTAGTTGAGTAAGTAAGCGACATACCTTTATGTGTAAGTACTGTTACTAATTGATCAGATTCTAATCGTATCACGTTGACAATTTCATCATGGTCTTTTACTTTCATACCTACAAGTGGCTTATTGAATCTTGTAGTTTTAAATTGACTAACACTACTTTTCTTAATCATACCGTTTTTAGTTGCCATGACATAGAATGCATCAGAGTTAAAGTCTTTTTCATTATAAACATCAACCACTTGTTCATCCTCATCTATAGGAACAATCTGTGAAACGTGTTGACCGAGTTCCTTCCAACGTATATCTGCTAACTTATGTACTGGAATAAACAGGTAGCGCCCTTTATTAGTAAACACTAAGACAGTATCTTGAGTATTCACTTCTTGATATTTTAATAAACGATCTCCATCTTTTAAGCCAATTTCAGTAACACCGCTAGCATTGAAACTACGCGTAGATGTGCGTTTGATATAGCCATGATGTGAAACACTTAAAATCACTTCCTCACTAGGAACCATGACTTCTTTATCAATTTTTATTTCAGAAATTTCAGCTTCAATTGTTGATAAACGATCCACTTTAAATTTTTTCTTAATTTCATTAAGTTCGTCTTTAATCACACTTAATAGTGCATCATGATCATCTAAAATATTTCTTAATTTTTTAATTAAAGCTTCTAATTCAGCGTGTTCTTCTTCTAATGCTACAATATCAGTATTTGTTAATCTATACAGTTGTAACATTACAATAGCTTCAGCTTGTGCTTCAGTGAAATCAAATTCAGCAACTAAGTTATCTTTTGCATCTTTTTTATTTTTTGAATTACGGATTAAAGTTATGACTTCATCTAAGATAGATAGTGCTTTCATTAAACCTTCAACAATATGCATACGTTTTTCCGCATGATCTAAATCATAACGTGTTCTATTAGTTACGACTTCAATTTGGTGGTTTAAATAGCTTTCAATAATTTCACGTAATCCCATTAATTTAGGTCGACCATCGCTAATAGCAACCATGTTAAAATTATAAGAAATTTGAAGATCAGAATTTTTGTATAAATAATTCTTAATTGATTCACTATTAACATCTTTCTTTAGTTCAATTGCGATACGCAAACCAGTTCTATCTGTCTCATCACGTACTTCCACGATGCCATCAACTTTTTTGTCAGCTCGTAATTCATCAATACGTTTAACTAAACTACTTTTATTCACTTCATATGGAATTTCTGTAATGATAAGTTGCTTACGACCACTTCTTAATTCTTCTTCATCCACTCTTGAACGTACGACTATTTTACCTTTACCAGTTTCGTAAGCTTTCTTTATACCATCGATACCTTGAATAATTCCCCCAGTAGGAAAATCAGGTCCTTTAATATGTTTCATTAACTGATTTACAGTAATATCAGGGTTATCGATGTATTTTAAAGTAGCTTGAATAACTTCTGCTAAGTTATGTGGTGGAATATCAGTCGCATATCCTGAAGATATACCTGTAGAACCATTTACTAAAAGATTAGGGAATCTTGACGGTAAAACCATTGGCTCTAAAGTAGTGTCATCATAGTTTGGTATGAAGGCTACTGTTTCCTTATTTATATCTCTTAATAACTCTTCAGACAATTGACTTAACTTAGCCTCTGTATAACGCATAGCAGCTGGTGGATCATTATCAATACTACCATTATTACCGTGCATCTCGATAAGTACGTGTCGAAGTTTCCAATCTTGACTTAGACGCACCATAGCATCATATACGGAAGAATCACCATGAGGATGATATTGTCCAATAACGTCACCGACTGTTTTAGCACTTTTACGGAAATTCTTTTCAAATGTATTACCGCTTGAATACATAGCGAATAAAATTCTTCGTTGTACTGGTTTTAATCCGTCACGTACATCTGGTAATGCACGTTCTTGAATGATGTACTTACTATAACGTCCGAAGCGGTCACCGATAACATCTTCAAGGGATAGGTCTTGAATTATCTCACTCAATTCGTTTCCTCCTCAATATATTCTTCGTTTTCAAGAACTTGAACTTCTTTATTATCTAAAATGCTTTGATCTTCTTGCATACCAAATTCAACATGGCTTTCGATCCATTCACGACGTGGTGCAACTTTATCACCCATTAGTGTAGTTACACGTTTAGAAGAACGTACTTCATCTTCAACTTGAACACGAATTAATGTACGAGTCTCAGGATTCATCGTTGTCTCCCATAATTGCTCAGGATTCATTTCACCTAAACCTTTATAACGTTGTAACGTAAATCCTTTACCAAGTTGCTTTTGTAATTTTTCTAATTCATCATCTGTCCATGCATATTCAACTTTCTTAGTTTTACCTTTGCCTTTTTCTAATTTATAGAGGGGAGGTAAAGCGATAAAGACACGACCAGCTTGTACTAATGGTTTCATATATTTAAAGAAGAACGTTAATAATAATACTTGAATGTGCGCACCATCAGTATCGGCATCGGTCATTATAATCACACGATTATAGTTACTATCTTCTATTTTGAAGTCGTTACCAACACCTGCTCCAATAGTATGAATAATTGTGTTGATTTCTTCATTTTTAAAGATATCTTCTAGACGTGCTTTTTCAGTATTAATAACTTTACCTCGAAGTGGTAAGATTGCTTGGAATTTACGATCACGACCTAGTTTGGCAGATCCACCTGCTGAGTCACCCTCCACAAGATATAGTTCATTTTTATCTGTATTTTTACTTTGTGCAGGAGTTAATTTACCTGATAACAAAGTATCTTTACGTTTATTCTTTTTACCAGAGCGCGCATCTTCACGAGCTTTGCGTGCTGCTTCACGAGCTTGTTGAGCTTTAATTGCTTTTTTAACTAAAGATTTAGATAATTGGCCTTTTTCT
Source organism: Staphylococcus sp. TE8 (assembly GCF_000692055.1). Lineage (NCBI taxonomy): Bacteria > Bacillati > Bacillota > Bacilli > Caryophanales > Staphylococcaceae > Staphylococcus > Staphylococcus sp. TE8. Next base: position 761,135 of record NZ_JMGB01000001.1, on the reverse strand, counting down.
TCTAAATAGAAAGGCAACTTTTCAGAAACTACTGAATCAACAGCACTTCTCGCTTCAGAAGTACCTAGTTTAGATTTAGTTTGCCCTTCAAATTGAAGTAACTCCTCTGGGATACGAACAGAAATAATTGCAGTGAGTCCTTCTCTAATATCATTACCATCTAAATTTTTGTCTTTATCTTTTAATTCATTAATTCTACGCGCATAATCGTTAAACACACGAGTCATAGCAGTTTTAAAACCTACTTCGTGTGTACCGCCATCTTTAGTACGAACGTTATTTACAAAACTTAAAATACTTTCAGAATATTGATCATTATATTGGAAAGCCACTTCAACTTCGATACTATTCGCTAACCCTGAAAATGTAGTAACATCATGAAGTACTTCCTTACCTTCGTTAACATAGCTTACAAATTCTTTAATACCTTCTTCATAATGGTAAACTTCTTCACGCTCTTTACCACTACGCAAATCATTAAGCGTAATTTTTAAATTCTTCAATAAGAAAGCCGATTCTTGTAAGCGTTCACTTAAAACATCAAAGTTAAAGGACGTTGTGGCCTTAAAAATTTCAGGGTCAGGTTTAAATGTAACTTTAGTACCTGTCTTTTTAGTTTTCCCTTTTTTATTAAGTCCTGTTGCTGGTATACCACCGTCTTTAAAACTTTGAGTGTAAATATTACCATCTCTATGTATCTCAACTTCTAACCATTCACTTAATGCATTAACTACAGATGCACCAACACCATGAAGCCCTCCAGAAGTTTTATAACCACCTTGGCCAAATTTCCCACCGGCATGTAATACTGTGAAAATCACTTCAACAGTTGGTTTACCAGACGCATGGATACCCGTTGGCATACCTCGACCGTTATCTTCAATTGAAATACTGTCATCTTGATTAATTGTTACAGTGATTTCATCACCATAACCGTTTAAAACTTCATCGACGGAGTTATCGACAACTTCATATACGAGATGATGTAATCCGCGTTTATCAGTTGACCCTATGTACATCCCAGGTCTTTTTCTAACAGCTTCAAGGCCTTCAAGTACCTGAATAGAATCATCTGAATAAGTATTTTGTTTATTCACTGCCAATGATTTCGCCCTCCTACAAACGTACGTTCGTTTTTAAAACTATACAATAGTTATTCTTATATAAATTGACTTAAATTGCAAGTATCATTTATACAATCAAATTGTTTTGATTGCTTTATTCCAATAATTTGAATTATGAATGTTCTAATCGAATATGAATATGGTAGAATGAAGCTAAGTCACTAAAGGATGTGTAAGTTTTTATGATGATTGTCGTCATGTTAGTTTTAAGTTATCTTATTGGCGCATTTCCAAGTGGATTAGTCATTGGTAAATTATTTTTTAAAAAAGATATTAGACAGTATGGCAGTGGCAATACTGGAGCAACAAATAGCTTTCGTGTTTTAGGGAGGCCAGCTGGTTTCGTAGTTACATTTTTAGATATCTTCAAAGGATTTATAACGGTCTTTTTCCCGCTATGGTTCCCTGTTTATGCTGATGGCATAATCAGTACATTCTTTACGAATGGATTGATAGTAGGATTATTTGCAATTTTGGGACATGTATATCCTATTTATCTTAAATTTAATGGTGGGAAGGCAGTTGCTACAAGTGCAGGTGTCGTATTAGGTGTAAATCCTTTACTACTACTCGTTTTAGCAATTATATTCTTTGGAATATTAAAGATATTTAAATATGTTTCTTTATCAAGTATAATTGCTGCAATTTGTTGCGTCATAGGCTCGGTCATTATTCATGACTATATATTATTGGGAATGAGTGCACTAGTATCAATCATACTAATCATTCGTCATAGAACTAACATTGTTAGAATTTTCAAAGGTGAAGAGCCTAAAATTAAATGGATGTAACTTAAAATTAATTTTTACGCTAGAAGTTAATGACTTCTAGTGTTTTTTTATAATCAATTTATCAACTCTGATTAAAGTGAATCAGTATAAATGTAGCGGTTATATTAATTGTGCTATAATGCGTATACCTTTAACATAGCAATAAACTTTAAATGCTAATTAAAATTGGAGGTATAAAAATGGATATCGAGCTAACTAAAGAGGCAGTTGAATGGTTCAAGGATGAACTTGATTTACCTGAAGAAAATAAAGTACTTCAATTTTATGTAAGATATGGTGGCGAATTTCAACTTAAACAAGGCTTTAGCCCCGCTTTCAGTGTAGATAGAAGAGATGATGTAGAAATAGGCTTTGAACAAAGCTATGATGGTTTAAATATTGTCGTAGCGGAAAAGGATTTATGGTACTTCAAAGATGATGTAATACTAGTAGATGTCGTCGATCATGAAGATGAAATCTCATATACTAAAAAATAAAATAACCCGCTTTTGACTGAGTCAGAAGCGGGTTATTTTAAGTCATTTATAGGTTGTTAATGCCGTCTGTTACTTCAGCTTCTTTTCCTTCTTTATTCAGTTCAGCAACTCTGCTATAAGTAGCATGCCAATCAGGGAAGTAACGATCTAAACGTATAGGTCGAAAGTTATCAGCTTTCATACATATTAATTCTGTTGAACCAGTTGTGGCTAATTCCCCTTTTTCGTTATAAACCTCATAACAATATAACGAACGTAATCTTGAGTATTTCTCAACCCAAGTTTTGATAGTTACTTTTTCAGGATAAAAAATTGACTTCTTATATTTAATATTTAAATCAGTAACTGGTGATATAATACCTGTCTTCTCCATATCAGCATAACTAAAACCAAGTTTTCTTATGTAATCAGTACGCGCGACTTCAAACCATGTGGCATAATTCCCATGATATATAACTCCCATTTTATCTGTTTCCTGATATCTTGCTTCTATTTCTGTCAAACTATAAATCATAAACTTTAGTCCTTCTTTCAACTCATCATTTCTGTTTTTAACTTAAGGATAACACAAAGAAGCCGTGCCAACACAAATGTTAGCACGGCAATTGTTTAACTTAATTTAACTTTAACGCTAGTTAGCATTAAATGATTATTGAGCTAATTTATTTCTTAATACCATTTGTAAGATACCACCATGACGATAGTAATCTAATTCAACTAATGAGTCGAAACGTACAATTACTTCAAATTCTACTACTTCGCCATTTTCTTTTTTAGCTTTAACTTTAACTAAATCATGTGGTTGAACATCTTCAGAAATTTCAACTGAGATTTCTTCTTTACCATCTAAACCTAATGACTCTGCAGAATCACCTTGTTGGAATTGTAATGGTAGTACACCCATCATTACTAAGTTAGAGCGGTGAATACGTTCATAACTTTGAGCGATAACAGTTTTAACTCCTAATAAGTTTGTACCTTTTGCTGCCCAGTCACGAGATGATCCCATACCATAGTCATTACCAGCTAAAACAGCTAATCCTGTGCCATCTTCTTTATATTTCATAGCAGCATCATAAATTGGCATGATTTCTTCAGTTGGCCAATAAGTAGTGAAGCCACCTTCAGTTCCTGGAGCTAATTGGTTTTTAATACGAATATTAGCAAATGTACCACGTACCATTACTTCATGGTTACCACGACGAGATCCATAAGAGTTAAAGTCACGGATTGGAACATTATGATCTAATAAATATTTACCTGCTGGTGTATCTTTACCAATAGCACCTGCTGGAGAGATATGGTCAGTTGTTACTGAATCACCGAATTTACCCATTACGCGTAAATCTTTAAGTGGTTCAATAGTTCCAGGCTCTTTAGATAAACCTTGGAAGAATGTTGGGTTTTGAATATATGTTGAGTTTGGATCGAAATCATATAAAGGTTCATCAGTAACGTCGATTTCATTCCACATTTCATTATTGTTGTAAACATTTTTATATTCTTCTAAGAATAATTCTGGTGTTACAACACTATCAACAGTATCTGAAACTTCTTTAATTGAAGGCCAAATATCTTGTAGATATACATCTTCACCATCTTTACCTTTTCCGATAGGTTCGTTTTGTAAATCAATATCTACAGTACCAGCTAATGCATAAGCAACAACTAATTGTGGTGAAGCTAAGTAGTTAGCTTTAACTAATGGATGAATACGACCTTCAAAGTTACGGTTACCAGATAGAACTGAAGTAACTAATAAATCTTCATCAGCAACTGCTTTTTCAATTTCAGGTAATAATGGACCAGAGTTACCGATACAAGTTGTACAACCATAACCTACTAAGTTAAATCCTAAGTCATCTAAGTATTCTTGCAAACCAGAGTCTCTTAAATAACCTGTTACAACTTTAGAACCTGGAGCTAATGAAGTTTTAACAAACTCAGGAACTTTAAGTCCTTTTTCAACCGCTTTCTTAGCAACTAAACCTGCACCTAACATAACGTAAGGGTTAGATGTGTTAGTACAAGATGTAATCGCAGCGATAGCAATGTCACCAGTTTTCATAGTAGATGTAGAGCCATCATTAAACTTAATTTCAGCTTTTTTATCAAATTCGCTCTTATCAAGACCGTGGCCTTGGTTACCAGCTGGTGCTGTAACTGATTTTTCAAATTCAGTTTTCATATCACTTAAGAAAATTAAGTCTTGAGGACGTTTTGGACCAGATAATGAAGCTTCAACTGTAGATAAATCTAAGTCAATAACATCAGTATATTCTGGATCTTCTTTTTCAACGTCGAAGAACATATTGTTTTGTTGTAAGTATTCTTTTACAAGTGCAATATGATCATCTTTACGTCCAGTTAATTTCATGTATTTAAGTGATTCTTCATCAACAGGGAAGAAACCACAAGTTGCACCATATTCTGGAGCCATATTCGCGATTGTAGCACGGTCAGCTAAAGGTAAGTGTTGAACACCTGGACCAAAGAATTCTACGAATTTACCAACAACACCTTTTTTACGTAATTCTTCAGTTACACGTAAAGCGAGGTCAGTTGCTGTTGAACCTTGAGGTAATGAGTTAGTTAAACGGACACCGATAACTTCTGGAATTGGGAAATAAGATGGTTGACCTAACATTCCAGCTTCAGCTTCGATACCACCTACACCCCAGCCTAATACACCAATACCATTAATCATAGTAGTGTGAGAGTCAGTACCTACTAAAGTATCTGGGAAAGCAGTTTGTTCACCATCAACGTCGCGAACATGTACAACATTTGCTAAGTACTCTAAGTTAACTTGGTGTACGATACCAGTTGCTGGAGGTACAGCGTTATAGTTGTCAAAAGCTTTAGTAGCCCAGTTTAAGAATTGGTAACGTTCATAGTTACGTTCAAATTCTAATTTCATATTTCGTTCTAATGCATCAGGATTCGCATAGCTATCTACTTGAACTGAGTGGTCAATGACTAAATCAACTGGCACTTCAGGGTTGATTTTATTGATGTCTCCGCCTACATCATTCATTGCTTTACGTAATGATGCTAAGTCTACCACTGCAGGTACACCTGTGAAGTCTTGTAAAATAACTCGTGATGGTTTGAATGGTACTTCACCTTCATTACCATCTTTACCAAATTCACTTAACGCTTTAATGTGATCATCAGTAATTACAAAATCATCTTCTTGTCGTAATACAGACTCTAGTAAAACACGAATTGAGTAAGGTAATTTAGAAATTTTAGTTAAACCTTGTTCTTCTAATGTCTTCAGATCATAGTAAGTGTATGATTGGCCATTTAATTGGAATTGTTTCTTTGCTTGTTCTTTAATATTAGAAGCCATTTGTTATCCCCCTTGATATTTCTATATATTTATATGCCGTTAATTAAATTGTATTATTATATGTTTATCAAAACAACTGTGTACCATTAGAAAACGCTTTATTTTCATTTCGCATTTTTAATCAGGTTATATAAGAAAAAGTTATCATTAGCTTATGGTGCAATAAGTAAATATTATTAATTGAGAATGGTTATCAATCCCATTTAAATTTATTAATAAAAAAACCTATAAGTATGAAAGTCAATTCACACTTATAGGCTTTAAAGTTAATTACGAATTATTCTTCTTTTTCTTTATTTCTTCTAGATTCTCTTTTTTCAAGAATATCTGATTCATAATCTTCTTGTTGATATCTCACATAGTCTTGTAAACGATGTTTGTTAGGAGTTAATGTTAATCCTAAGAATTTACGTTCTTGGTTTGCATCTTTATAGAAACTAATCATCATCATTATGACGACAAACGAGAATGGGAAGGCACTAATAATTGCAGCACTTTGAATAGCGTTTAAGGCTTTAGAACCATCACCGCCACCTGCTAATAATAGAACAAATGCAATAAGTGCTTGAGCAACTCCCCATGTCACTTTAACCATACTACTTGGGTTAAGTGAACCAAATGTTGTTTGCATACCTAATACGAAAGTTGCTGAGTCTGCAGATGTAATAAAGAATGATGCGATTAGTAATAATGCAATAATTGATAATACTATACCCATAGGTATGTGATTGAATACACCGAATAATTGTGTTTCAGGTGACATTTTGAATAGTTCAGGATGTTTTTTTCCTGTTTCAATACCAAGCACACCAAATACACTGAACCAAACGAAACTTACAAGTGCTGGTACAAGTAAAACACCTGAAATGAATTCACGAATTGAACGCCCTTTTGAAACACGGGCAATGAATACACCTACGAATGGACTCCAACTTAACCACCAGCCCCAATAGTATAGTGTCCAAGTTGACATCCAATCTCGTTTTTGTCCATTAAGCGCTGCTGTATCAAAGCTATTAAATAAGAAAGTATTTAATAGACTACCTGTTGAACTAGTCATCATGTTTAAAATTAGAACTGTAGGGCCAATGATTAAAGTGATAATCATTAAAATAGCACCTAAGCTAATGTTTAAGTTACTTAAATATTGAATACCTTTACTTAAACCTGACCATGCACTTGCAATGAACAAGATTGTAACAATTACGATAATAATCCCTTGTACAAATGTATTGTTAGGAACATTAAATAAATAGTTTAAACCACCATTAATTTGTAAGGCTCCCATACCTAGTGAAACTGCTACACCTACTAATGTAGCAAATACTGAAAGAACATCAATTAAAGTTCCTATAGGTCCCTCAACTTTATTACCTAAAATAGGTCTTAATGTTCTTGAAATTAAACCTGGCTCACCTTTACGGAATTGCGCATAAGCAAGAGCTAATGCTACTACACCATAGATAGCCCAAGCATGAAATCCCCAGTGGAAGAATGTTGATCTAAGAGCTTCTGTATAAGCTTCTGTAGTTTTAGGATCTGCTGTAGGTGGAGCGGCAAAGTCAGCCATTGGCTCTGCTGCACCATAGAACACTAATCCAATACCCATACCTGCACTAAATAACATTGCAAACCAAGAAATAGTATTAAATTCTGGTTTGTCATTAGGTTTACCTAGTTTGAGTTTCCCAATTGGACTGAAAATTAGGAAGATACAGAAGAAAACAATAATAGTAGTTAAAATTAAGTAATACCATCCAAGTTTATCAGTAATCCATATTTTAGCATTGTTAGTAATGTAGTCGAACTTATCAGGCCAAATGGCACCAATGATTACTACAATTGCAACAATGATTGAACTATAGATAAACACTGATGAAAACTTCTTGTTTCTCTTCTCTTGAGAAGAAGAATTCATAATTAATTACTCCCTTCATCCGAATATTAAATTTTCAAAGTAGTAAAATTAAAAAATTCTTTTTTTATCTTAAAAAATTTAATTTTACTAATGCACCTCTTTAGCATAACAAACGTCTTTTTCATAATCAAATTTACTTAAATATAGTATTTGCTAAAATATTTATATGTTGTATAATTGATTTTATATTTTAATTAGAAAGGAATTAAGTATATGTTAAAAGAATTTAAAGACTTTGCCCTTAAAGGAAATGTATTAGATTTAGCTATCGCTGTAGTAATGGGTGCGGCTTTTAATAAAATTGTTACATCATTAGTTCAATTCATCATTATGCCATTAATTGGCAAAATTTTCGGTTCAGTAGATTTCGCTAAAGATTGGTCTTTCTGGGGAATAAAGTATGGTCTTTTCATACAATCTATTATTGATTTTATAATTGTTGCTTTTGCCCTTTTCATTTTCGTAAAAATAGCTAACACTATTATGAAAAAAGAAGAAGAAGAGGAAGAAGTTGAAGAAAATACAGTTTTATTAACTGAAATTAGAGATTTACTTAGAGAGAAAAATTAATAATATTATAAAAACAGTCGTTATGATTATCTCATAACGGCTGTTTTGTATATTACTAATTTCTTTTAAATCTAGTTTGGCTTTGATACTGGTTAGTAGATACCTCTAAAATAAGTGGTATTCTCTGTTTTAGTTCACTTACATGTGAAATAATTCCCACCATTCTACCGGAAGATTTCAAGTTAATGAGAGTATCAAGGGCAGTTTCTAATGTTTCTTGATCCAATGTACCAAATCCCTCATCAACAAACATTGATTCTAAATTAATGCCACCAGATTCTTGTTGAACAATCTCACTTAAACCTAATGCTAATGCAAGAGAAGCTTGGAATGTTTCCCCTCCAGAAAGAGAACTAATATGTCTAGACTTATTAGAATGAAAATCAAATACATCTATTTCAAGACCACTGAAGCCCTGAGAAATAGCTTCTCTTCTTATCAATTGATACCTATTTCCACTCATTGTTAATAGACGTTGATTAGCTTGAAAGATAATTTTTTCTAAGTAATAAATGAGCACATAATTTTCTAGTGTTAGTTTATGACTATTTTTGCCTGAGAGAATTTCCGTTAGTAAAAATATCTCTTTTTGCTCTTTTAATTCTTCATTTAATGTATTGATTAAGTCTTCAATTTTATCAATATTTTTTATATTTGCTTCTTGCTTATATGCTATTGTTGCAACTTCTGAATTAATTTGCTCTAATGCTTGTTTTTTTGTTTTTAGATGCGTTTCAATATCTTCTAAATTAGTAAGTTCTCTACCGTCAACAAGTTTTTCCAATTGGCTAATCTCAATCTCATAGGTTTGATACTGTTTGTTATAGTCATTAATTTTTTCTTCAATATTACTTTTATTTTCACTTAAACTTATTGCTTCTTCAATTTCTTCATAAGTTTCGAAACCATTTCGATTCATCTCATCTTTAATGTTAATAGTAAGCTGATTTTCTTCTTCAACTCTAGCTTCTAAATTTTGATTGTAATGCCTAACATTAGTTGACTCTATATTTAAGTTATTCTTAAGTTCATTTAGTTGGTCTTTTATAGTTTCTTTACGCTCATTAAAAGTTTGAGTCTCTTGCTTTTTATTCTCGTAGTACTGCTTAAATGATGTACACGATTCAAACTGTGTATTTCTCTTAAAATCATTTAATTTAATATCTAATTGTTCAAGTTGCGCTTTTTTATTATTTAGGTCTAGCTCAAATGTATGAAGATTTTGATTTAAATTCTTCTCTTCTTCATTAATTGACTCTAAAAATTTATTTTCTTTTTGTTGAAGCCTTTTAGCATTCTCTATCTCTTCTAACTTCGATTTAAGTTCATCTAAATCTTGAATTTCTTGATCTTTAAAATTGATGTCCTCTTTTCGTTTAGTCAATTCTTCATTTTTACTTTCTAACCTAATGATATTCTCATTGATGGAGATTTTACTATCCTCAAGCTCTTTTAAATGCTTTTTATTTTGAGCAATCAAATCAAAATTAATATGTTCTCCAAGTGAATGAATCTCGTTACCACAAACTGGACATGTATCTCCAATTGAAAGAGCCGTTTGAATTTCTTTAACAAATGTCTCCTTATTGTTTAAATCAATATTAGTTGCATCAACCTGTGAAATGATATGCTCTAAGTTTGCATATTTGTCTTTTAAATCTTTAATTTGTCTTACATTTTCAGATTGTTCTTGTTTAATTTTCCGAACTTGTTCTTCACTTTTCAAATACCTTTCAGTATCATCGATTAAAGTTTTGATTTTATTTATCTCATCTATATATTGATCAACTATTTCATAATTTCTTGATTTTCCTTTAGCTTGATTCAGAAGATTTTCTTTTTGCTCTTTTGAATCGGAATACTTTTTTTCTAACTTATTTAATTCCTCATGATAAATAGGCTTTTGCTCAAAGACTTTAATATAATCATCAAGATTATTGTAAAAATTATAAGTTTGTTCAAGATATTTGTTAGCTTTGTTAACTTCTGGTGCTTCTGATTCTAAAGATTTAAGAGTCTTTTCTACATTATTAATTTGAGTTTCGTATTCTTCTTCTTTAGATTTTGATTTAGTGATTTCAGTCTCTAATTCCTCAATCTCTTTATTAACAACTTTTTGCCTTTTGAAATAATTAATCAAAACATTAGATTCTCTTATTTTCTTTAGTTCAACCTTAAGATGATCAATACTATCTTGATTTTGTTTGAGGAGTTCGAATGATTTCTTTTTCTCTTCTAGAGAGTTTATATTTTGGTTCAACTCTTTACTAAATGTATATTCATTTGTAACTTTTTCAACTTCGTGGTCCAACATATCTTTTCGCTTTTTATAGTTAGATAATATTTTTTTACCGTGATTTATAAATTTTGGTAAACGTTCTAAAATTTTCTCGGTTTGCGAGCTCTCTATATTTTTTATTTTAAGTAAATAATCATCTTCAAACGTAGCAAGTTCATTCCATAAGTAATCTATTTCATTATATCTATTTTCTATTTGTAATTTTTCATTTTTAACGCTTTCTACTAAATACTTTTGTATTTCTTCAAATCTTTCACTATTAAATAACGTTCTTAAAATAGATTGTTTTTCTTTACTATTTGATTGTAGGAACTTTTTAAATTCACCTTGAGGCAAAATGAATAATTGTCTAAATTGTTCAGCGTTCACGCCCATAATTTGAGTGATAAATTGGTTACCTGCATTGACTCTACTTTCTCTTAGTTCATAAACATCATCAATTAACTCATAAATATCAAGTTTTGCTTGAGTTTTAGTAGTATTACCTTCTTTAATAAAAGGAGCTTCCCTGTGAATTTTAAATATTTGATTATTTAGTTTAAATTCATATGTCACACTCATAGGTTCTTTACCACTAGCAAAATGACTTCTTAAGTCACCCTCTTTTCTATTTTTAGTTGAAGCTTCTCCAAATAATGAATACACAATAGCATCAAAAATCATTGTCTTACCAGACCCGGTTTTACCACTTATTAGAAAAAGTTCATTATTTTCAATTTGACTAAAATTTATTGTCTCATTAAGAAAGGGTCCAAAATTGTTTAACTTCAAATTTAATGGTTTCATTTATTAGACTTCCTTTCTCATAATATTATTTAAAATTTCAGCTATCTTATTAGATTGAGTTTCGCTAATTTCCTCTTTAGTCATTGATTCATAAAACGACTTAATTATAGATTGATCATCTTGTTTCTTTATCTCTACATTATTAAACTCTTCAATATGTTCGAATGTATTATTAGTTAATGCTAATGTATTAGGATAAATTTGTTTAAGTTTCATCATTGGATCATTAATATGTGACATATTAGTGAGTTTAAAATGAAAATAATTATCTTTATTTTTCACAGAAACTCGTTCTTCAATAACATCATCATAATCCCCATCTATAACCTCTAATTCTCTTAAAGGTTCAATAGATTTAAATGTATCTTCTACATGATTAACTTCATCGATATTAACTATGCGATAACCTTTTGCTTGATTCACTTCAGAGAATGAATATTGTAGTAATGAGCCGCTATATTTAATGTTTTTTTCATTTACACTAAAAGGATGATGTAGATGCCCTAACATAACATACTCAAATTGATCAAATGACTGTCTTTCAACTGACTCTACAGTTCCTATAGTTAAAGGTCGCTCTGAATCAGATGTTTTACCACCTTTAATAGTTAAATGACCAATTAAAATACTCACTTTATTTTCATCTATATTTTGAGACATATATTCTATGCAGCGATTTAAAGCCTGTTGATGAGTATTGATTTCTTTATCTTCGAAAAAGTGTTGTACTTCACTTATTGTCGCAAAAGGTAAAGCAAAAAATTGCACCCCGTTTATTTCTATAGGTTTATGTATATCCTTAAGTTTGGTTCTTATAAACAAATGATTATGTTCAAACCATGATGACCCATAATTCAATCTTTCTTTTCCATCATGATTCCCACTAATCATAATTACAGGTATTTGAAGTCTTATATTTAACTCTGCAATTGTATTTTCAAGTAAACTCATAGTTTCTTTACTCGGATAAGAGGTGTCATATAAGTCACCTGCTATAACTATGACATCAGGTTTTTCTTTTTCCATATGATTAATAAATTTAGTTAATACATATTTTTGATCATCTAATAACTGTTTACCATTCAAGATTCTACCAAGATGCCAATCAGCAGTATGTATAATTTTCATAATCATCCTCCTAAGAAGAACATTTGTTCGTATTTATATTTTATTATTCTTAATATCAACTTTCAAGTAAAAAATGCCACTCATCAAATAATATGACAAGTGGCCAATACACTACTTAACTAGTGATTTTTTTAACTTTTTATATTTATAAAACATTGCTAATCTCCAAGGTACAATCATACAAAACGCTAGTAAGAAAAACATACCAGCTATTTCACCTGGGTTAATTTCATTGCTAATAAAGATTTTAATAATAGTTCTAATAACTAATAACGAAATTAAAATTACTGGAAATGCCTTAGAACGCTTCATGTAAATTTCACTGCCTTTGACTTCAAATCTTGATGTGAAAATTAAAACAGTTGAGAATAGTACACCTAAAATTAGTGATTCTAACATTTCCATACCTGTTAATCTGAAATATGGAATAATATACATTAAAGCCCCAGTAGCCATAAAGAATGGAGGTAAAATGATTTTTTTCTCATTAACTGGAAACTTTTGTGCTTTCATTCTTATTACAATTACTACTGCGCCCATTAAAAAAGCAACGACAATAGAGAAAATTAAATAAGCCAATTTGACACCTTCTTATGACATAAACTTAATACTCTTAATTCATCATATGATAGTATATCACTATCCTTATATCAATGACTACTTTAAACTTTCTAAAATTCTAAAGATTTAAAAACCAGTTTTATCAATAACTAATTTAAGTTTCCATACAGTTTTAAAAATGCCTTAGCAAATTATTTTTTGCTAAGGCATGAGCTATTAAAGGTTTGATCACTAATATATAAGTAAACCGTCTATAATTTAATTAATAAATAGATTAAAACGATATAGATAGTTAAGTTTACTATATTAAAACCTAATTTGAGTAATTCCTTATTACGACTTGTCATTATTTACCGCCCCCAATTAAATAGTAAACCAAACTTATTGCTATGTAACTTAATAATTTTAACTTTTTTAATACTCTTTTGTTTTTAAGTTACGATTTACAATATATTTTAATCAATCATTACAAAACTTGCCTTTAAAAATTACTAATTCATAAATAAAATTAATCATCATATCTTAATAAGTAATAAAAAAGCGTCACAGTGGTTATTGTAAACACTGTGACGCCTGAACTTATAGGCTTTATTTGCCTTTCATGTTTTGGTCCATATTTTTGTTCATCATTGTCATCATTTGATTGATTTTCTTTTGAGATGGTTTTTGACCCATTTGCATCATCATCATACGTAGCATTTCTTCATTGATAGGTGGGTTTTTTTTGAGGTAATCCATCATATATTTTCTTGCTAAAAAGAAACCACCGATTAATCCTACGATAAGTGCTAAAATGATTAAAATTATTGCTAACCAAGTTGCCATTGTTTCACCCACTTTCTTTATCCTACTGAATTTTACTAAATTCACTTTGTTATTTCAAGAGGCACTTTAAAGTGATAACTAATACCTACCATTAGCAATGATAACAAATATTTGTTTTTCTTAACAAATTGACTATTAAACTTATATAAAATAAAAGGCTACTAGCTAATAAACTTGAGCTAGTAACCCTTCTCTAATTATTAATAATTTAAGATATTAGAATGTGCGAATTTGATTTAATATATTTTCTTTAGTAAATCCATATTTTTCAACTACTAAATCACCAGGTGCGCTTGCGCCAAAGCCATCAATACCAATGACTTTGCCTTCTGTTCCAACATATTTATGCCAACCTAATGGAGATGCCATTTCAATTGCTACACGCTTAGTAATTGAGGATGGTAATACTGATTCTTTATAATCATCTGATTGTTTATCAAATGCAAACCAGTTTGGCATTGATACAACTCTAACACCTTTACCTTGTTTGTCTAAATCTTTGGCAGCTTCTACTGCTAAACTAACTTCTGAACCAGATGCTAATAATAAGTATTCAGGATCTTTCTCTGATTCAAATACTACGTAAGCTCCTTTACGAACTCCCGCTTCTACCGTTTCTTCAGCAATATCTAATGTTGGTAAGTTTTGACGTGTTAAAACTAGAGAAGTTGGTGTTTGTTCTGATTCTAATGCTACTTCCCATGCTACACGTGTTTCATTACCATCTGCAGGTCGAATAACATTCATATTCGGAATAGCACGTAAGCCCGCTAATTGTTCTATTGGTTCGTGTGTTGGACCATCTTCACCTACAGCTATTGAATCATGTGTAAAGATAAATGTTGAGTTAAGACCCATGATAGCTGATAAACGTAATGCAGGTTTTAAGTAATCACTAAATACGAAGAATGTCGCTGCATAAGGATGTAATCCGCCATGAGCAGCCATTCCGTTCACTGCTGCACCCATCGCAAATTCACGTACACCAAACCATACATTTTTACCTTCTGGTGTTTCTTTATCATAATCTTTAGCTTCTTTGACATTAGATTTATTAGACCCTGCTAAATCAGCAGAACCCCCAAAGAATGATGGTACTGTTTGACTAAGTTTTTGAATAATTTCTCCAGAATCTGCTCTAGATGCTCCTTTATGATCTAAATCATATTTAGGTAACTCTTTTTCATAGTTTTGAGGTAATTTACCACTAATTGCTAACTTAAATTCTTCTGCTAATTCAGGATATTCTTTGCTATAATCTTCTAATTTAGCTTTCCAAGCATCTTCATTTTCGTTAGCACGTTTTAACATGGAAGTTTGGAAGATTTCATAAACCTCTTCAGGTACATTGAATCGTTGTTCAGGATCAAGTCCATAAGCTTCAAAAGTAAGTTTTCTTTCATCTTCACCTAGCGGAGCGCCATGTACTCCATTTGAACCAGCTTTATTTGGGGAACCAAAACCGATAACAGTTTTAACTTCAATAATAGTTGGGCCTTGTTGTGATTTAGCTTTATTAATAGCATTATCAATTTCTTCTAAATCATTGCCATCTTTAACTAAAATATAATTCCAACCATATGCTTCAAATCTAGATTGTGTATTTTCTGAGAATGATTTATTTAAATCACCGTCAAGTGAAATATCATTAGAGTCGTATAAAACGATTAACTTATCTAATTGATTATGGCCCGCAAATGAAGCAGCTTCATGTGAAATACCTTCCATTAAATCTCCATCTGAAGCTAAAACGTATGTGTAATGATCAACCATATTAAAATTATCTTTATTAAATTTACCGGCTAAGTGATCTTCAGCAAGTGCCATTCCCACTGACATTGCGAATCCTTGACCTAGTGGCCCAGTTGTTACTTCTACTCCATCTGTATGTCTAAACTCTGGATGACCTGGAGTTTTAGAACCCCACTGTCTAAATTGTTTTAGTTCTTCTAATTCTAAACTACCTGATACATGTAATAAACTATATAGTAAAGCAGAGCCATGTCCTGCTGAAAGAATGAATCTATCTCTATTAAAATAATCTTTAGATTGGGGGTTAAAATTAAGATGACGTGTCCATAATGTATACGCCATAGGGGCAGCTCCCATTGGTAAACCAGGGTGTCCTGAATTTGCTTTTTCGATAGCATCAATACTTAGTGCACGTATTGTATCGATAGCCAATTGGTCTTTTTCGTTAAACATCGTTGTGTCTTCCCTTCTTAAATAATATCTAAATATAATTATAACTTATTTTAAATTAAAATGATAAAGAAAAATCTGATAAATCAGCTCATACAAATTGTTCAAGAACTACCTTGAACAACCTTCTTCCATTATTTATTGTTTTTCTCAGATTGAATTTTTTTAAGCTTTTCAGGTGTAACATCATTTCCTTCAGGATCTATTACTTTAGTATTTTCAAGCTGTTGCTTGAACCCTTTTCTAAATGAATCTAAATATTGCTTTCTTAATTTAGATTGTTCCTTAGCTTCCTCTTCTGTTAAACCTTTTTCTTTTTTCTTTTTAGCTAGCTCATTGATTCTATCTATATTTAAATCTTCCTTAGACATTATCGTCACGCTCCTTGTTAATTTTAAAACAAAATGTGTAAGACTCTTAAAATATATATGATTTCCTACTTTAAATTCTTGTGTAGAATATATCAAAAAAATGAACGTAACCAAATAGTTACGCTCATTAACAATACTTACTCATCATATTTTTAATAAATTACTAATTAACTAAAGCGAACACTGAAGTGTCATTTTGTTCGCTATTTTGTTTGTCTTCAACTTTATAGTTTGATTTATTATTATCCTGTTGATGAATTTCATGATCTGTCATTTCGTACGTTTGTTCTGAATGCGCACTTTGATTTACACTTAAAAAGAATGTTAGGAAAACCATGCAAGAGATGAGTACTACAGCTATATATATTAAAAACTTTTGTTTTGTCTTAATTAACATTAATCTCACTCCTAGAACGTTTGTTTGTATATTTAATTTATCAGAACGAATGTTCTGTGTCAACACTAAAACGAACAAACGTTTGTTTTTGAAGATAATTAATGCTATAATGTACTTAAATAAAATTAGGGAGTGCCTATATATGAGAGAATTAACTAAACGTCAAAGTGAGATTTATGATTACATTAAACACATTGTACAAACTAAGGGTTATCCACCTAGTGTTAGAGAAATTGGCGAAGCAGTGGGCTTAGCATCTAGTTCAACCGTACATGGACATTTATCAAGATTAGAAGAAAAAGGTTATATTCGAAGAGACCCTACTAAACCTAGAGCTATTGAAATTGTTAGTGAACAACTAGAGGAAGTTAATGTTGAAGAAACGATTCACGTACCAGTAATAGGTAAAGTTACTGCCGGTGTTCCTATTACAGCTGTTGAAAACATTGAAGAGTATTTCCCACTACCTGAACATTTAACTTCAACACATAATAGTGACATTTTCATATTAAATGTAGTAGGAGAAAGTATGATTGAAGCTGGTATTCTAGACGGTGACAAAGTGATTGTAAGAAGCCAAACGATAGCTGAAAACGGCGACATTATAGTAGCAATGACTGAAGACGAAGAAGCTACTGTTAAACGCTTCTATAAGGAGAAAAACCGTTACCGATTACAACCTGAAAATAGTACTATGGATCCTATTTATTTAGATAATGTTATTGTTGTTGGTAAAGTCATAGGGTTATACAGAGAAATGTAACTATCAATTTCTCTCTATTTAAGCCCTCCTATATCAAGACCTCTATAAAAATCTCATATAAATACTAAAAGACAAGGTAGTTCTTATCGAACTACCTTGTCTTCTGTTTAGAATCTTTGTTTAATACATCTTTTATTTTATCAAGTATATCGGGTTGTTTATCTTTATTCGTTTTCATGTTTATCTACATCCTTACGAATTAAATTTACCCTTATCTACTTAAGATAAACTCTTATTCTGTATAATTCTCAGTCCAAAATGGTTGCTTCTCTTTATTAAAATCTACACCTACGCCTAAATTTCGATAATGCGTATTTAGTATGTTCTTCCTATGACCTAGTGAATTCATTAATCCTTCATGAGCATAAATACTATTGATTTGACCATAAGCAAGATTTTCTCCTGCCGCATTGAAATCAATACGATCTTTTTTCAATCTATCAAAAGGAGAATCCCCTTTATTATCTGAATGATCGAAAAAGTTATTTTCAGACATATTTTTACTATGCTTTCTAGCAGTATTAGAAATTTTACTTGAATAATTTAGTGTATTTAAGCCATGTTGCTTTCTTTCCGAGTTAACTAAATCATAATTTTGTAATTCAAAGCTTTTTTCTAATTCTCTAGATGGCACGCCATATTGTTGACGCAAGCGATTTCCCATATTTTCACTTACTTGTAATAATGCAGTCACTCCATTTTTTTCATGTTTGTCGTAAAAAACTGTTGTATAAATGTGATCTTTATGGAAAACATCATATTCATTATTTTTTACCTCAAAACGATATCGCCCTTTACTAATATATTCTATAGGATTACCTAACCGTTCTCTTACAGTATGTTTAGGAGTAGCGTACTTAATTTTAGATTTTGAAGATATAATATTTTGATTTGAGTACATGGCATTAACGTGGTTTTTAATATAACTAATCATAATAAAGTTATCATAATCTTTATTATAATATGTGTACCACTTAGTTCCATATTCATTAGAAGTCATACGTTTTGGATGACCTAATTTACTTTCAACGGCTTGCTTAGACATATTCATTTGGATATTACTAAGTGCAAATTCTTGTTTTTTAGGAACAGATAATGATTTATCGTTTACATTTGAATCGTGGTTAATCCATGTATCAACTTGTTGTCGAACTTCTTTTTGAAAATCTACTAATGGCTTAGCTTCTTTAATGGGTGTGAAAATAATGATACATAATAAAACTACAAAGAATAATAGAAATCTTTTAATTTTTTACACCTACTATTTAAACTTAGTCTCTATCACCATTGAAAATTGAGTTTCTCACGATAACATAGTCTACAGTTCTTAGTGATTTTAGATCTTTTCCACCGGCATAAGATATTGAACTTTGTAAATCTTGTTGCATTTCAATTAAAGTATCTTTCAGTGAACCTTTATGTTCAACAAACATTTTTTTACCCTCAACATTTTTATGTTCACCTTTTTGAAATTCTGAGGCACTTCCAAAATATTCTTTATATTTTTTACCTTCAAGTTCAACAGTTTCTCCTGGTGACTCTTCATGTGCAGCGAATAACGAACCAATCATTACCATTGATGCACCAAAACGAATTGATTTAGCTATATCACCATGAGTTCTTAAACCACCATCAGCAATAATAGGTTTTCGAGCTGCTTTACTACAAATGTTAAGTGCAGCTAATTGCCAACCTCCAGTACCAAATCCTGTTTTAATTTTAGTTATACATACACGACCTGGACCAATACCAACTTTTGTTGCATCAGCACCAGCATTTTCAAGCTCTCTAACGCCTTCAGGTGTTCCAACATTTCCTGCAATAACAAAACTTTTAGGTATGTGGTTTTTAATATGTTTAATCATATTGATGACTGAGTCTGAATGGCCATGCGCAATATCAATTGTGATATATTCTGGAACTAAAGATTTTGAAGCAAGTTCTTCAATGAATTTAAATTCATTTTCTTTTACTCCAACAGAAATAGAAGCGAATAGCCCCTCATCTTGCATCTTTTTAATAAATGGAATTCTAGCTTCTTCATCAAAGCGATGCATAATATAAAAATAATCATTTTGTGCGAACCATTGTGCAAGCTCTTCATTCATTACTGTCTGCATGTTAGCCGGAACTACTGGTAATTTGAATGTGCGTGGTCCAAATTTAATTGAAGTATCACATTCAGAACGGCTGTTAACAATGCATTTATTAGGTATTAATTGTATATCTTCATAGTCAAAAATCTTCATTTTTGTAATTTGCCCCTTACAATTAAAAATTTTAATCGGATAACGCTTTAAAACCGAATAATTATATTAAATTTACACATATTATTCAGTTATTCTTTATCCTTATTAACTGTACATTGTTTTTTTACTAATGTAAATGGACAAAAGACATAAATTCATTTTTACCAACTTGATTTTTTCACACCAGGAATTTGACCTTTATGTGCATGTTCTCTGAAAGCAATTCGAGACATTTCAAATTTACGTAAAACGCCTCTTGGACGTCCTGTTACTTTACATCTTCTAGTTAATCTCGTAGGTGAAGAATCTCTAGGGAGTTTTCTAAGCGCTTCATAATCACCTTTTGCTTTTAGTTCTTTACGTAATTCATAATATTTATTTACAAGTTCTTCTCTTTTTTGTTCTTTAACTACTTTAGATTTTTTCGCCATTTAATTTAACCTCTTTTCACAAATCGTAATTATTACGTTTTATAGAATAACATAAATTTTAATTTATACAAGGAAAAATTTTAAAGCTACTAAACCTGATTTATATCTTTTCAATAAAAAAAGTCTCTCCTATTTCATTATAAGGAGAGACTATAAATTTCAAATTGTCGTATTTGAAAGATAAGAAATTATTTAGTTTCACGATGTAACGTATATTTGTTTAATCTAGGACAATATTTTTTCATTTCAATACGTTCTGGATTGTTACGTTTATTTTTAGTTGTAATATAGTTACGATCGCCACATTCTGTGCAAGCTAAAGTAATATTTACGCGCACGTTAAACACCCTTTCTAATGTTGTTAGGAATTCTTACGATTTAAAATTTTATCATAATTGATGTCAACATGCAATCTTATCTTTTACAATTATATTATTTAAAGTTTTCGTATGTTTCATCTTCTTCAGTTTCTAAATCAATTTGATTAATATCGATACCTAAAGCTTTTGCTACTCCTTTACCATAATCAGGATCAGCTTTATAACAATGACGAATGTGGCGTACTTTAACGTCTTCAGTCACCCCATCCATTGCATTAGCTGTGTTAGTAAAGATACGTTCTTTAGCATCATCTGATTGTAGTCTGAATAACTTACCAGGTTGTTCGAAGTAGTTATCATCATCTTGACGGAAGTTATATTCATATCCATCACCATCTACAGGGAATGATGGTTTTTTAAACTCAGGTTGTGAATCATATACACCTTGGTTATTTGGATAATAGTGAGGACCGCCACCTTGGTTGTTATCTAAGAAACGCATTTGCCCATCGCGACTAAATGGACATAAGTTTTCAACGCCAACACCTTTAGGTTGATTGACAGGGATTTGCCAATGATTGACACCTAAACGATATCTCTGAGCATCTCCATAAGAGAATAATCTCCCTTGTAGCACTTTATCCGGAGAAAAATCTAACCCTGGTACTATATTAGTTGGTGCAAATGCAGCCTGTTCTACATCTAAGAAATAGTTTTCAGGATTGCGATTTAATTCAAATTCGCCTACTTCAATTAATGGATAATCATCTTTATACCATACTTTAGTTAAATCAAATGGATTATGTGGATGATTTTTTGCTTGTTCTTCTGTCATCACTTGGATATACATTTTCCATTTAGGATAATCCCCTCGTTCGATGGCATTGTATAAATCCCTTTGAGATGAATCTCTATCTCCACCTACGATTTCAGCAGCTTCTTCATCAGTATAATTTTCGATACCTTGTTGCGTTCTAAAATGATATTTCACCCATACACGTTCACCTGCGTCATTGTACATTGAATAAGTATGTGAGCCGAAACCGTGCATATTACGGAAACCTTTAGGCATACCACGATCTGACATTAAAATTGTTACTTGATGTAAAGATTCTGGAATGCCAGTCCAAAAATCCCAGTTGTTTTGAGGGCTTCTCATGTTAGTACGTGGATCTCTTTTAACAGCGCGATTTAAACTAATAAATAATTTAGGATCTCTGAAGAAGAACACTGGTGTATTATTCCCAACTAAATCCCAGTTACCGTCTTCAGTATAAAATTTCAACGCAAATCCACGTATATCTCTTTCTAAGTCAGCCGCACCACGTTCACCTGAAACTGTTGAGAAACGTGCAAACATTTCTGTTTGTTTACCAACTTCAGAGAAAATTTTAGCATTTGTGTATTGAGTAATGTCATTTGTGACAGTAAAAGTACCAAATGCGCCAGAACCTTTAGCGTGCATACGTCGCTCTGGAATTACTTCTCTGTCAAAATGTGACATTTGTTCTAAATAATAAACATCTTGCATTAATAATGGACCTCGTGGCCCTGCTGTCATACTATTTTCTCTATCTGATACTGGTGCACCAAATAGACCAGTTAATCTACCATCTTGTTTAGACATGGCTAGCTCCCCCTCACAAATTCTAATTTGTAATAATTATAATCTAATATATATTTTAAATAAACCCGTTTTAAGTAGTAATTAAACCCAATTCCTAATTAAATTTAAATTTCAGAAAATTTTTAAATATTTCCGCTTTAAAGTGCTAAAAAGTTATTGAATACTATACCTAAAAAGATTAAAATGGTGGATATATTTAAATAGATGGGAGACACCTTATGGAAGATAACAATATGAAACGTGGACTCAAATCGAGACACATATCCATGATTGCAATTGGTGGCGCTATCGGAACAGGTTTATTCGTTGCAACTGCTAGTGTGATTTCGCAAGCAGGTCCCGGTGGCGCTATATTAGCTTATATTCTAATAGGAATTATGCTTTACTTTTTAATGTCATCTATTGGAGAACTAGCAACTTTTTACCCAGTATCAGGATCATTCAGTTCTTATTCAACTCGCTTTGTAGATCCATCTCTAGGTTTCACGATGGGATGGTTATATTGGGGAATGTGGTCACTTGTAACAAGTGTAGACATTATTGTGGCATCGAATGTCCTCCAATTTTGGGATGTATTTAAAGTACTTAGTCCCCTAGCATGGAGTTTAATATTTTTAACTTTTATTTTCTTGATTAATATATTTTCAGTAAAAGCTTTTGGAGAAACTGAATTTTGGTTATCACTCATCAAGGTAATAACAATCATTGTTTTCATCATTGTTGGTATATTAATGATATTTGGTATATTAGGTGGTCATTCTTACGGCTTTGATAATTATACTAAAGGTCAAGCACCATTTGTTGGGGGTATATCAGGATTATTAAGCGTATTACTTGTAGCTGGTTTCTCTGTAGGCGGTACTGAAGTCGTCGCTGTTACTGCAGGTGAATCAAATAATCCTCAAAAATCAATGCCAAAAGCTATAAAACAAGTATTCTGGAGAATTTTATTATTCTATGTGTTATCTATCGCAGTTATAGCTGCAATTATACCTTATACTGATCCATTATTATTAAATGAGCATAAATCGGTCTCACAAAGTCCATTTACTATTGTATTCGATAGAATTGGAATCGCATTTGCTGCATCAGTTATTAATGCAGTTATTTTGACTTCATTATTATCAGCAGCAAATTCAGGTATATATACAACGAGTAGAATGCTATTTTCTCTAAGCGCCGATGGTCAGGCTCCTAAATTTTTCGGCAAATTAAACAAACAAACTAAATTACCTATGCGTGCTTTAGTTACAACCTACATCCTTATTATACTTGTTATAATATATGCAAATTTCAATGCAAATGCTGTGTTTAATCTATTAAACATCATTGGTTCAATGGTTATTGTAGTATGGGGATCTAGTATATGGTCTCAGATTAGATTGCGTAGGGCAATTAAAAGACAAGGTAAAAATCCTGATGAATTACTCCCTTATAAAGCACCATTTTATCCAGTAGGTCCAATAATTGTAATTATTACGTTATTGTTTTTATTATTAGGTAATTCTTACAGTAGTATTAATACTGGAGATTTATTAAGCGTTTTAAGAAACTTTGCACCTATCATTATCCTTTCAATTATTTATTTCGTGCATAAATTAATTAAACGCACTCATTTTGTTAAATTAGAAGAAATGGATTTAACTCCACATAATTATAAAAATTAATTACAAAGACGATGATTCCTAATAAGAATTGTCGTCTTTGTATTTTATTACTTTCATTAATTTACTTTATTCTTTTTTTAAAATAAACTTCTTTTACGACAGCTTTGAATATTTTATGTTGAAAAGTAATCATGTATAATATAAGTAATAAAAAGGTTTAGAGGTGGATAACATGGTTGGACAAACTAACTTATTCGATGATGTTATAAAACAAGATGAACGTTTTGTCATTGTGGTTCAAGCCCTTGAAGAAAAAAATGGCAACTTATTAAAGCACACGCTAAGGGAATACCCTAGCTTAAAACATGATCAAATGAATGATTTATTTACACATCTCAAAGATGTATTTTTAGAAGAACCCTTCGAAGACAATCAATCAGCTTTTACTATTACTGTATATACTAATCTTGATTATGCTGCTGACCAAGTCTATGCACACATAAAAAGATATAAAGGGAAACATGATTGGACACATACTGCTAAATAAAATAAACACTCAAGCTATTGTCAAAATGGAATAACGCAAAAATGGACTGGTATGAATAACTCTTCTTCCCAGTCCATTTAAATATGTTAAAAACTGTATTTTTAGTAATTTTATTTTAAGTTAGATTAATTTCTTCAACATATGAGGAATCCCCTCTGAATTGTTATCTAAGGTAACTACATCAGCGCTTTCTTTAAGTTCTTCACTAGCATTACCCATCGCAACTGAATAACCAGCTACGTCAAACATAGATTGATCGTTTAAACTATCTCCAAACACTACTACTTCTTCTAAATTAATATTTTCTTTCTTACATAATGCTTTGATTGCATTTCCTTTAGAGACATCTTTAGCCATAAATTCTAAGAAATATGGTTTACTAGTCGTTACATCTATGTCCTCATTGAAGAAACCATTAAGATCTACACGTGCTTCAGTAATATTACCTACATAATCTACACCCATAACTTTAGGTACATCATGATTAATATATGATTTAATATCTTCAACTCTTTTCATTGGTAAACCCGTCAATTCAGATTCAATATTCATATATTCGTGATCACTATCATGTATGATATAACCGTTATCATACGTTAAAACTAGAAATCCTCTTTCTCTACAATAATCTACAATTAAATCAAAATTGTCTTTAGAAACTGGTTTACTTACTTCAACTTCTTCATTAGACATTTTAATTGTTTTGCCACCGTTGTAGCTAATTATAAAACTCTCGTTGTGATTTAACTGTAATTCTCTAGCTACGGGTATCATCCCTTCCGTAGGTCTACCAGATGCTAGAACTACGCTATATCCTTTATCTTGAATATCTATCAAATAGGATTTAGTTTCGGCTGACACTTCATTGTCACTGTTCATTAAAGTATCATCCATATCCAAAACTATCATTTTAAATTTACTCATATAGCAAAAGAACTCCTTCCGTGACTTAATCAAAAAATCATTCTTATCTATATTTTACAATAGTTTAGGACTTTAGGTACACAACTTCTTCTATAACGCCCTTCTCATTAATTGTAGCAAGCTCAGAGGTACAATGAGTGATTCGATCTCTTAATGCTCTTACTAATTCGCCACTACGTTCTCTAGGACACAAAGTTAAAATTGTAGGACCTGCACCACTGATGACAGTTGCGTATGCTTGGTGTTCTCGCGATAATTGGCGTACTTCCTCAAACTCTGGAATAAGATGTTGTCTAAACGGTTCATGAAACCCATCTTGTTCCATCATTTTACCAGCTAAGCCGTATTTATGTTGAATTAAGGCACATATCATAGTATTACTAATCGCACTATTTTGTACTGCTTTTTTATGTGAAAAGGTTTCAGGCAAAACATTTCTAGAGTCCTCTGTACGTAATTCATACGGTGGAATCGTTAGAATAATATCAACCTTAGGAACATCTATACGTGCGACATCTGTAACTTTTGTCTCTGGGTTATAATAGCCAGAAATTAATCCCCCATATATAGTTGGAGCAACATTATCAGGGTGACCTTCAATTTCAGTAGCTAATTGCAATAACTCATATTGTGATAATTGAATATTACCAAAATAGTTTGCAATATATAAAGCGCCCACTAGCGCTGAAGCAGAGGAACCTAATCCTCTAGCTAGTGGGATATCACTTCTCATTTCAATTTGTAAACATGGTAATGTTACTTTATATTTTTCTGCAACCTCTTGTGCAACTTTATATATATAATTACTTTCATCTTTGGGTAACGTTTCTAATTCAGGACTATAATACAAGAATTCCCAAGCATATCCTTTTATTTCTTTAATAGACATGTATAAATATTTATCTAATGCCATTCCTATAGAATCAAAACCTACGCCTAAATTAGCAGTTGAAGCTGGAATCTTAAGTTTTAAAACTTCTTCCATATCAAATTGCCCCTTTAATGTATTTTATGATACTGTCCTTGTCATTAGGTAAAGGTTGAATTGGGTTGTCCAATAAGGAGATTGCTGTATCTGGATCTTTTAAGCCATTACCAGTTAAAACTGCCACTACTTTTTTACCTTTTGGAAGTTTACCTGCTCTATGAAGTTTAATTAAACCTGCGATTGATGCGTTACTTGCTGGTTCACTAAACACACCTTCATTTGTAGTCATTAATTGATAAGCTTCAAGTATTTCATCATCTGTTACGCTATCTATTAATCCGTTAGATTCCTCTAATGCTTTAACTGCTTTCTGCCAACTTGCTGGGTTACCGATACGGATGGCTGTAGCAACTGTTTCTGGATTTTTTATGACTTTATTTTGAACAATTGGCGCTGCACCTGCTGCTTGGAAACCAAACAATTGAGGTAATTGACTACCTTTTTTCTCATTATATTCTTTAAAACCTTTCCAATAAGCAGTAATATTTCCGGCATTACCAACAGGAATTGCCAATACGTCTGGAGCTTGTTCTAATTGTTCAACGATTTCGAATCCCCCAGTTTTCTGTCCTTCAATTCTAAAAGGATTCACTGAGTTCACTAATTCAATATCGCTGTTCTCTTTAGCAATTTCTTTAACAATCTCTAGTGCTTCATCAAAGTTGCCTTCAATTGAGACAATTTCTGCACCATACATTACAGCTTGTGATAATTTTCCGAGTGCAATCTTACCTTCAGGTATAACTACTATTGCTTTTAAACCTGCTCGCGCTGCATAAGCCGCTGCTGAAGCTGATGTATTTCCTGTAGATGCACATATCACTATCTTTTTACCCTGTTCTTTAGCTTTAGTGACCGCCATAACCATGCCACGATCTTTAAATGATCCTGTAGGGTTGGCACCTTCATATTTCACATACAATTCTATATCAAGTTTTTCAGATAACTTTTCACAATAAATAAGTGGCGTACTACCCTCGTTTAGAGTAATTTGTGGTGTCTCTTCATTAACTGGTAAATACTCTTTAAATTCTTGTACTAATCCTTGCCATCTTTTCATATTTATTAAACTCCTTCTACAGGATAAATCTTTTCGACTTCGTATCCTGATTTATTAAGAACATCCTCTGGAGATTGATCCAATCCTATAATTATCACTGCTACTGTATTCTCATCTCTTTCAGCAATTTGAAGTGACTTATGGAATGGCAACAGTGCTTTGATATCATTTTCAATCTTATCAAATGTTAAATGATTATTTTGTAAAACAATGTAGTAATTTAACTTTTCTTGGATTACAACAGGTTCTTCCCCATCCATCATCTCTCTCGTTTCATCAGTTTTTAATTCAAAATGAGGTGGCAACGTGTGAAGGTTCGATTCAAAGAATAAAGCTACATTGAGTAAATCACTTACAACAGCGCTTCCCGTGGCTAAGCTACCAGCGCCTTTACCATAAAACATTGTGTCTCCTACAGCATCACCTATAACATAAATAGCGTTATATTCATTCTCAACAGCTGCAAGTTGATGTGACTTATGAATGAGCGTTGGCTCAACTGAAGCGTGAACATGACCATTTTCATAAGTACCTTTACCAATTAGTTTTATTTTAAAGCCTAATTGATCAGCAGCATTTATATCTGATAATGTTGTTCCACTAATACCAGTTAACTTCACATCATTAAGTTTAATTACTTGGTTAAATGATAGATAAGATGTAATGACAACTTTACGCGCAGCATCGACACCTTCCACATCATCTGTAGGATCCGCTTCGGCAAATCCTAATCTTTGAGCTTCATCTAGAGCATCCTCGAAACTTGTCTGTTCTCGGGTCATTTTTGTAAGAATAAAATTAGAAGTTCCGTTCAAAATACCCATAAATTTTGAAATATTATTAGCGTTTAAACCATTATTAATCGCATTGACAATTGGAATACCGCCCGCAACACTTGCTTCAAATTTTAAGGCTACGCCATTACTCTCTGCTAAATCTTCCAATAATTTTAAATGAACTGCTAATAAATCTTTGTTAGCAGTTATCACATGTTTTTTATTTTTAAGTGCAGTTCTTAACCAATCGACTGTAGGTTCTATACCTCCCATTACCTCAACAACAATATCAATTGATTCATCCCCTAATATCTCATCAATATCTTCAGTTAAATGATATTGGCTAATATTTAATGGACGCTTTTTTGATTTATCACGTACTAAAATATGCTTAATGACAATATCTTTATTGATGGTATCTTTAATTTGTTGCCTATTCTCCTCAATAATTTTGACAACACCTGATCCAACAGTTCCTAGACCAAGTAATGCAATATTCAATTCTTTCATGTATCATACCTCCTATTGTGCTTTTGAGAAAAACAATTGTACAGTTGAAAAATACTAAATAATGGTTTAGTATAAAATTATTCTTAATTTTTGTAAAGTTCTTAATATTGAAAATATAAATCTATAGTACCATGCTTAATCAGAAAACTGAATAGAATTTTCTGATTTTTTAGAAAGGTTGATAACTCATGAAAGTTGCTAAATTCGGAGGTAGTTCTGTCTCCAATGCTAAACAAATTAAAAAGGTATTAGATATTGTAAATGGAGACCCTGAGCGCAAGATAATTATTGTTTCTGCCCCAGGTAAAAGGAGTAATGATGATACCAAAACAACTGATTTACTCATTCGTTTATATGAAAAAGTACTCAATGGTTTAGAGTATCAAAATAAGAAAAAAGAAATTATTCAGCGCTATGCTGACATTGTAAAAGAGTTAGATATGGATGATGAAATATTAACTACCATTGATGAAACGTTAGAACTTTACATTAACCAACTTTATGATAAACCTTCACGTTTATACGACGCTTTATTATCATGTGGAGAAGATTTCAATGCGCAATTGATTGCAAGCTATAATAATAGCCAAGGTATCCCTACACGGTATGTTTCTCCTAAAGAAGCTGGACTCACTGTGACGGATCTGCCTCAACAAGCTCAAATTATAGATTCTTCATATGAAAAGATTTATAAATTACGTAATTATAAAGAAAAGCTTATTATCCCTGGTTTCTTTGGAATTTCTAAACAAAATTATATTGTAACCTTCCCCCGAGGCGGTTCAGATATTACGGGTGCTATAATTGCTAGAGGTGTAAGAGCATCTCTTTATGAAAACTTCACTGATGTGTCAGGTATTTTCAAAGCAAATCCAACAATTATAGATAAGCCGGAGTTAATTGAAGAGATTACTTATAGAGAAATGCGAGAACTTTCATATGCAGGGTTTGGAGTTTTTCATGATGAAGCGCTACAACCTTTATATAAGGATCGGATACCTGTTGTAATAAAAAATACGAATCGCCCAAATGATAAAGGTACCTATATTCGGCATGATAGAGAAGTAAATTCGGACAATGTAATTAGTGGTATAAGTTGCGACAAAGGCTTTACAGTTATCAATATTAAGAAATATTTGATGAATAGACAGGTAGGATTTACACGAAAGATTCTAGCCGTATTAGAGGAGTTTAATATCTCATTTGATCATATGCCATCTGGTATTGATAATATCAGTATTATAATGCGTACGAATCAAATCAAAGGTAAAGAAAGTCAAGTTTTAAATGAAATCAGAAAACGGTGTGAAGTAGATGAACTTAGCGTTGACCACGACCTAGCAATTTTAATGATTGTTGGAGAAGGAATGAATCAAGTAGTTGGTACAGCGAGTAAAATCACTCATGCACTTTCAGAATCTAATATTAACTTAAAAATGATTAACCAAGGGGCTTCTGAAATATCAATGATGTTCGGTATACGAGTTGAAGATGCAGAAAAAGCTGTCCTATCAACTTATGAATTTTGTTACCATGGTATTTGTTTAAAAAATTTATGTTCATAAAAGATAAAAAGATTTCTACAATACATATACTACTTTAGTCTATATCAAGTGTATGTCGTAGAAATCTTTTTATGATATTTTTCTATTATTTATTACCGCTTCTTCAATACGTTTTTTCCCTACTACTAATTTTAAAATATAAAATTGATAATAACTTAGTGAATCAATCACAGCCTTATAATTTGAAAATTGATGATAATTTTGATTATCCATTAAATCATACATTAAAACTATTTCAGGTTTTATATAATCTACATTCCAGTTTAATGAGTGAAAATAAATATTATTTTTTGGTAAACGGATTTTATTATCTAATCTGAATATCCACTGATCATTTACTACATCATAAACGAAAATATTGAGAACCATATTTCCATCTTTGAATACTTCTACATGGGCAACTTCAGATAATGAAAGTTTTTTATTCTTCGAAACCCCATTTGCCTTACCATAATATTCTATAGTGAAATCCTTAGGTATAACTTTGACGATTTCAATTAATTTTTTGCGTTCAACGCAAATATCTACTTTATTAGGTAACTTAAACTCATCATTCAAAAACAACTGCATCGCAACTTCACCATGAAATTTAAAAATATGAGTAGATGTATCCATTAATATCTTAACTATTTGGTCGACTGGTTTTTGTGATTCAAGTTTCATTCGTACACCTCCTTAAGCAAGCGCTTTCATAAATTTAATTATACATTCGAAATATACAATTATCAAACGCAGAATTGTGAACATTTAGTAAATTAAAATTAATATATTTATAAAGTATAGCCTTTTCATATATACATAAAAACAAAAAGAGTTATATTACGTTCTTTTAGATATTGAGTAAAGATTTCGATTTCTTAAAATTTTGTAAACATTAAATATAGCGCAAGAAAGTTTAATCATTATTTGTACTCATAATGATTGAACTCAAATTTTAAGACGTATATAATTTGTTTTGAAATTAGAATTTAAAATCTTAAGATTTGGGTGAATATTTATGTCTGTAACGGTCATTTTATCTGTAATTATTATTATTTTGATTATAGCTATTGTCTTAAATCAAAGATATATGAAAGATAGAGTTGAGACTGAAGAATACGCTAGAAATCAATTAATTGCTAAAAATTCAACTTTAAGCGAAGAAAATTTAGCTTTAAAGAATCAAATGTTAAGTTCTAATAACGATGTAGGACACCATGCTTTTAAAAATGCTAAGCGTGAGTTACAAAAGATTTTGGATCGCTTTAAAAACAACGGTCGATTAAAAACATATTCAATTGTTTCTACAAATAATTTAGCTGTGAAACACCCATTATTTGAATATGCAAGATCATTTGATTTTATTATTGTCACTGATGTAGGACTCATCAATGTCGACGTAAAAAATTGGAATCAAAAAACTTTCTACCATTTCGACGTTCCAGATAAACATTTTGAAGAAAAGAATCAACCCTATGATACTGATCAAATAGTAGGTCATTATGTAAGTAGTAGATATCATAGCCAATTCAATACGACACGTACAGGTGTCTATACATTTACAGAAATCTTACAAGATAATCGTGTGATATACGAGTTTTATGATCAAGATCCATACCAACAAGCTGCAAACAATGCTAAAGCACTTAAAGATCAAATTGAATCAGATTATCGATTTAAGATACAAAGTATCGGCGTTGTTTATTTCAGTGATGGTAGCGTAAATATTATTGAAGGTTCAGATGAAAGTGATAAATATGTGGATACAGTATCTACTCAATCTTCTCTTGAAAAGGTCATAGAAGATGCTATACAACTTTCTAAGCACCCTCTCAATGATGAACAAGTCCAAGATATATCTGAGAGTTTTAAATAACATTTCATAGATTAAAAAGGCCAAGAAGATTGCTAATAAATCCTCTTGGCCTTTAAATATATTAACTCCATAAGTTCACTTTATTTTGTTTCGCCTCTTCTTGTGCTTTTTTAAGAATTTGTCTGTACTTACCATTTGGAGAATAGTATTTCTCTCTAGCTAACCCCTTCTCAACTAGCTCTCTATTAAACATCCTATTTTTACTTAGCCAAACGTAAGCTAAAGTTCGACCATATCTATCATTTTTTTCTTTATCATACTCTAAATAAACATATTTATGTGTTAACTCTTTCTTACTATAATTTGACGCTTCTTTACCATAGGGTTGAACAGGAGTATTAGGTTTAACCGTTTCAGGCGTGTCCATACCAATCATTCTAACTTTAATGCGCTCACCATCTTTCTTAGCAAGAAAAGTATCTCCATCCACTACACGCTCAACGTAGACTTTGTCCTTCCCTTTCAAATCTGCGCTTTGATTTTCTTCCGTTGATTGATGAGCACCGAATGGCCCATCATGGTTAATAAATTGAAATAGTATTACTATTATTGCGATTAATGCAACAACAATTAGCGATAATCCTTTTTTTGATTTCATAGATGTCACCTTACTTCACGTTATATTCTGATTTATGTTAAATAAAATTCACTTTGTAGTCAACATGAAATTTAAACTGATGAAGCACAAGCTTCTTCTAATAGTTATTTTTTCAAAATGTAAGCTCATGCTATAATATGTAATGTTAGGAGTGAAATAGATGGATTCATCTAATGAAAATAAAATATCTTTAATCGCAATTATTGTAGCAATAATCATAGGCGTAGTATTACAAATAGTATTTAAATTACCTATTATAGTAAGTGTTGTAGTAGCCTTATTATTAGGCATTTTAGTTGGTTTCATTGTATACATTATTCAATCAACACTAAATAAAAGGAAAAAGTGAAGGTAAAATGGTCTAAGGAAAATTTAAACTTCAAGGGGAAAATTCAAATGGCTTCTCTTAAGTTAGACTATCCTAAGGAAGAGAAGTCGTTATAAATTAAAAAATTCAATTAATGATAATAGAATTTTTACGAACCATACGCAAAGCGTATGGTTTTTTATATTAATAAGGCTTTTGCAAAAATATATTTAGCTAAAACCAAATTTAAAATATTTTACAAATTAGGAGTAATAATTATCTAAAGTGGTATAGTTACAGAAATAATATAATATCTATTTTTACAACTAAACTATTCAGCTTTATTTTATAGAAGAATAATTTTTATAAATGTATCTCCGACATAAAAGTTGTAAGTAGATAAAGTCTAAATTTATTAACAATTTATTAAGACTAACATATTTACAACACTTATGATTGGAGGTACGAAACGATGGAAATTTTAGATTGTATCATCGACACAAACTCTGTGACGTATAAAGTAAAAACAGCTAAAGGAAGAATATTTCAACACACCTTGAGTATTGAAACACCCACACACAAAGTTGTAGAAATTTTATCACTATTATCTAATTATGTAGATAAAACTGACCGCCCGAAATTAATAATTAAAAAGTAATATATTCTATCAAAGTTTATATCCATCCTTTAGCAATCGCTTTTTTCCATGCATCAAAGCGATTTTCAGAGCACATTTTATCAATAATCGTACTTGTATAATTCCTAACAGTACCATTAGACAAGTACAATTTTTCAGCAATTTCTTTACTACTTAAACCGTTGCCTATTTCTTTTAATACAACTTGTTCCTTATGCGTTAATGGATTTGACTCACTAAATAAAGTAGTCATCAATGAGGTACTATATTCTTTTTCACCATTCATAACTTTATAAATAGTATTGACTAAATCTTCTACAGAACGTTCTTTCAACACATAGGCATCTACATCGTTAGCTACAGCTTTCTCAAAATAACCAGGTCGCTTAAATGTTGTCACTATAATTACACGAGTATTTATCCCTTTAGCTCGAATTTGAGCTAAAATTTCTAACCCAGTCATACCAGGAATCTCTATATCTAAGATGGCTACATCGGGTTCTTTATTTTCAATTAATTGAAGTGCTTCTTCACCATTCTCGACATCATTTAAAACTTTCATATCCTCATGCATTTCAATAAGTTGTACCATGGCTTGTCTTAACATTAATTGATCTTCAGCTATTATTAGTGATATCACATTAATTCACTCCTAGGAATTCTGACTATTATTGTAGTGCCTTCATTTGATTGAACTTCAACTTCTCCATTTAAATATGCGGTACGTTCTCTAATACTTTTCAGCGAACTCGCGACTTCGCCATCGATACCTACCCCGTTATCACTCACAATCAATGTGATTTCGTGTTGCTTTTCTTTAATTTTCCCTACAACTTCTGTGGCATGTGCATGTTTAATTACATTATTAATCGCTTCTCTTAATATCATCGATAGTATGGATTGCTTGGCCGGGTTTAATGACCTCGCAGCACTTTTATTTTTGAAAATAAAATTCAAATTTGCATCATGAAGAATAGATTCTACTGATAAAACTTCCTCTTCAAATGATTGGACTT
The DNA here is from genome assembly GCF_000692055.1 of Staphylococcus sp. TE8. Classification (NCBI taxonomy): domain Bacteria; kingdom Bacillati; phylum Bacillota; class Bacilli; order Caryophanales; family Staphylococcaceae; genus Staphylococcus; species Staphylococcus sp. TE8. Next base: position 726,552 of record NZ_JMGB01000001.1, on the reverse strand, counting down.
TCAAGTCATCTATAATAGTGCGTACTTTATTAAGTGTCTCTCTAGATAACTCATTAATTGCTCGCATTTCATTTCTAGCTGCCTCTTTGTCGGTATCAAGGAGTTTAGTGGCAAGTTCAGATTTTAACGTTAAACTTGCAAACACATGACCCAAAGTATCATGAAGATCTTGACCAATACGATTTCGTTCTTGTTCTGCTATAAGTACGTTAATATATTTATTCTTCTCTTCGAGTTCTTTACGCACCCTACGATCTTTACGCACTTGAAAATTACCAAACGCAATCATCAAGATGACGATGTAGTAAATTATCATCGTATACACATAATCATGATGCGTAATATAGGTTAAAAAGGCACATATAATCATTGTAGTAATAAAACTTATAAATTCTTTTGATTTCACTCCCACATCGAAAATGAAGGGTAAAGCAAATGCACTATAAAAAAAGAACATACTCAATAATGGTTCATAAGCATAAACAAAATACATGATGCAGAGATAATGGATAAGCAAAAAGATATATAAGTGATTTTTATTTATCTTAGTGTGAAAGAGGACAAGGATTAGATACGAGATAGTAAAGATAGATAAAATAATACTATACACCAAAATATTATATTGATGTTCACTATAAAATAATCCAAATATCGGAAATATTAAATATATAAGTGAAGAAATTTCACCCATCCTTACTCCAAAACCACGCTTTGATCTCATTTAAGACACATCTTTCTTTTTATTAATCAGTAAAGCAATACTTAGGAAAATTATACTATACACAAGTAAAAAGCCAAGTGACTCATAATTGATACCTTTATCTTTACCTAAATCTAACGACATTTGCTTTAAGTGATAGGTAGGCATTTTTTTAGAAATGGTCTGTAACCAATCTGGAAAAGTATTAATCGGAAACCATAAACCACCTACTATAGCCATAGTCATATTAAGTAAATTTGCTACACTACTCGCCTTTTGACTATCACTAAATTGTGCAATAATCAGTCCTAAAGTTAAGAATAAACTTGCTCCCACCCATAAAGTAACTCCAGATAGTAACCAATCTGATAAATTCATACTTACATCTTTATAAAAGTGTGCCACTGTGAAAATAACTATAATCGTTCCTAAAAATTGGCACATGGTTTTTAAGACTTTTACTAAATAATATTGTGATGGCTTTAAAGGAGTAGACATCAAATGTTTATACCAACCATTGTTTCTCTCCTCAATCATGTCTAGAGGAAATGACAACATACAAAAATTTAATAAACTAAATACAGTCATACTGTACATATACTCCTTATAAAACGGTTCTTTAGCTTCTTCAGGTAAATCCAACAACGAAGTAAATAAAAGATAGAATGCTAATGGTAGAAATATAGACATGAATAAATATAGCTTCTTTCTAAACATCACTTTAAATTCAGTTTTAAAAAATGTGGCTACCATTATAAAGTCACTCCTTCTTGATCACTATTATTCGAAAACATAATATCTAATAATGAAGTTTTATGAATTTCAATTTGGTTTAAATCAATGTGATGATCAATTAACTTTTGTATAACTGTATCAACGTGATTCGTTCTCACTTCATAATTATTTTTATACTTTGCAATTTCAAACTCATTCTCTAACTCTTCAACCATATCTTTACAAATTGGTGGTAAAACTACTGTGGAATAAGTCTGTTGATTTTTAATCTGTTCAGGAGAATCACTTAATTGAATTCGACCTTCATCTAGTAAGACGACATGATCAGCCATTCGCTCAACCTCCTCAATGTAATGAGAAGTATAAAGAATCGTGACATTCTTTGATTTGAGATCCTCAATCATTCTCCAGAAATGTTCTCTTGTTTCAATATCCATAGCAGTTGTAGGCTCGTCTAGTATTAAAAATTCAGGTTGACCAACGAGTGTTAATGCAAAATCAAGAATACGTTTCTGTCCTCCAGATAACTGATATGCCATCTGATTCATTTGGGTTTCACTAAATTGAGTAATATCTAAAAAACGTGATGATGATATCGAATTTGCGTAAAAAGACTGATGAAGTTTAAATAATTCTTTTACTTTGAAAAATTTAGGAAAATTAGTTTTTTGAAATAAGATTGCCATTTTATGATGATTGATCATTCTAGACTTATCGATAATCTCCCCCTTATCACCTTGCATATTACCAATTAATATATCTATAAGCGTTGACTTTCCTGCACCATTTTTACCAATCAAAGCTGTACAAGAATGTTCCTTAATTTCTAAATTAATATCATTGAGTACACTAGTCTTCTTGAAGGACTTAGATAAATTGTTAATCTTTATCATAATAATCACGCCTTTTCTTTAGGATATATACAATTTATCAATTACTAGGTACATAATTTAGTTCATTTTGTCATTATTAGTACGTGACATTTGTCATTTATTTTTAGTTTACATAATAAAGTTATTAGCGACTAAAAAACCTCGCTCTTTCGAACGAGGATTCTACTTAATTATTAGTTTATAAAATTGGTGAAATTAACTTAGCTAAATCTTCTTTAAACTTAATTGAAAGTGGACGTTGCTCATATTTTTCTTTGGTAAGAAGTTTTGATTTCTTCACGTCTTCTTCGAAAGCATGACGTAATTGTTGTGCAATTTCTTTATCGTACACAAAGGCATTAATTTCAAAGTTTAACTCGAAACTTCTAAAGTCCATGTTCGCACTACCTACAGATGAAACTTCATCATCGATCATCAATATTTTAGAATGTATAAATCCATTCTGATAAGTATAAATTTTTACACCACTATCTAACAAATCAGCTGCATTTGAAAATGTAGCCCAATATACAAATGGATGATCAGGTTTACATGGAATCATCAAATTGACGTCTACCCCACTATTTGCAGCCATTTTCAGCGCGTTAATATAAGATTGATCTGGTATAAAGTAAGGGCTTTGAAGATAAATTGATTTTCTTGCACTCATTATCATTTTTGTATAACCATATTCAATTTGGTGAAGATCGAACGCTGGTCCACTCGATGCAATTTGTAATGCTTTATCTCCTTTTTCCCCAATCTTTTTAGGGAAATATTTTTGGTCATATTCGAACTGTGGTCGATGTGCTTGTGAGTTCCAATCCAGAATAAATCTTAGTTGCAATGCGTCAATACTATCACCTTGAACACGAAGGTGTGTATCTCTCCAATAACCTAATTTACCTAGACCTAAATAGTCGTCACCTATATTAAAACCACCGACATAGCCAACTTGACCATCTATGATAATAATTTTTCTGTGATTTCGGTTATTCATTCTAAAGTTGATGATAGGTAATTTAGAAGCAAAAAAGGCTTCAACCTCTCCACCTAGAGACTTAAATTTTTTAAATTTAGCCATATTCACTTTTTTCGAACCTACATCATCATATAATAATTTGACTTCTAAGCCTTCTTTGATTTTAGTTTCTAACGCATCGATAATACGATTTCCAAGGCCATCAAGTTCAAATGTATAATACTCCAGATGAATATAATCTTTAGCGTTATAGATATCCTCTATAACTTTATCAAATAGTTGATGACCGTCCGTAAATAATTCAATTTTATTATTCTCTGTTAAAAAAGCATCTTGTTTCATCAATAACATTCGGATTAAATCATGATGTTTTGTAACTTGGTCGTTTGGAGAATTAAAATTTAATTTTTCAAAGCTATTTGCTTGTGCTTTAACTAAATCTTGGAAAGCATCCAACTCTTTTCCGTTATTTTTCTCTAGCTTTTTCTTAGAAACAGTTCGACCTAGGAATAAGTAAAGAATGAATCCTACTATTGGTAATAAGAAAAGGACAAATAGCCATGCCCATGTGGAACTTGCACTTCGTCGGTCCTTTTCCAAGAAAATGATAATAAAAGCAAGTATCAAATTAATGATAAATCCTAGGACTAATAAAATCGCTAAAATAGTACCAAAATATCCTAAATTCATGAATGTTAACTCCTATATGTATTTCCACCTGAATCATATCAAGTGGATATTTCTCTTATATTATTCTTTAGTAACTAAAGTTACTATTGCGTTATAATCTTCTTCTATATTTGGAAACTTTCGCTCCTCAATTTGTTTAATAGTGATATTTAATAAGCTATATGCACTACCTTCATCTGACTTAAGAAAATCATTAACGCTTTTTTCCAATCTTTCAATAGAATCTTCTGTAAATGTTTTGAATTTAATTTGTTGCATAAGGTACATTCCCCTTTCTTTATGTTGATTAAATGATAGAACTTTTCATATAAAAATTCAATTATTACAGAAACAATTTGTTTAATTGCCAATTATTTAAATAGGTTGTTCGGAATATATTTTAATTTTAGTTATCATGATGTATAATAACAACATTCGATTGAATATTCAGAATTATCTATCTTTTGATATTTTTATTAGTTAATCATTTCTTGTTTACTACCCCTAAAAATGAGAATTTATTTTTCTAATAAAAGTGAATCATCAAGATGTATTGAATAATATTGAAGATTGGATTTAACTTAGGAGGGAAAGTTAATGATTTCATTTGAAAATGATTACTTAGAAGGTGCACATGAGAAAGTACTCAAACGACTTATTGATACAAACATGGTTCAAGCTGCTGGATACGGCTTTGATGACTTCTCAGCACAAGCAGCTGATAAAATTAGAAAAACTATCAAGTGTCCTGAGGCAACTGTAAGATTTTTAGTTGGCGGAACTCAAACAAACCAAGTAGTTATCAATTCTATGTTGAAAAGTTACGAAGGTGTTATATCAGCAGATACGGGACATGTGGCGGTTCATGAAGGTGGCGCGATTGAATTTAGTGGCCATAAAGTTTTAGCCATCCCATCAGAAGAAGGAAAAATATCCGCTAAAGGTGTTGAAGCTTACTTAGAAACTTTTTATAGTGACTTCAAAAAAGAACATATGGTATTTCCGGGGATGGTTTATATTTCTCATCCCACAGAATATGGCACACTATATTCACAAGAGGAATTAAATAGTTTAGCCAAAGTTTGTCGTCAACATGAGATACCATTATTCATGGATGGCGCTAGACTCGGTTACGGGTTGATGAGTGAAAATACCGACGTCACTATTGAAGATGTAGCTAAATACTGTGACATCTTTTATATTGGTGGTACTAAAATAGGTGCACTATGTGGTGAGGCAATTGTATTCACTAAGAACAATGAGCCAAAAAACTTTACAACCATTATTAAACACCATGGCGCTTTACTAGCTAAAGGTCGATTAACTGGTATCCAATTCTTAGAGTTATTTACAGATGATTTATATTTTAAAATTAGTAAACATGCGATCGATATGGCTAAGAAAGTTAAAAACGGATTTTTAGAAAAAGGATATCAAGTCTATTTTGATTCACCCACGAACCAACAATTCTTTGTACTCAGTAACGATAAAATAAAAGAATTAGAGAAGAAAGTTAAATTCGCAGTGTGGGAAAAATATGATGATAATCACCGTGTTGTAAGATTTGCGACTAGTTGGGCAACTACTGAAGAAAATGTAGAACAGTTGTTGAAGTTAATTTAATATACTGCTATTTAAATTTGAAGAGATTTCGTCTATTCTTAATTTACTTTGGAAATAAAAGGTTAATGATTGATTATTGTGAGAATGCGACGAGATCTTTTTATTATGGTTAATTTATTAAAATTTGAACACCGGACTCATTGAGCATTGAACTGGTTTCATTTTTGCCAGTTTCTTAGCTTCTTTAATTACATTTCTAATACGCTCATCAGATTTTCTTCTTTCTCTAGCTAGACGGTCTTTAATCATTTGAGATACTTCTTCTTGGGAAAATGTTTTCTCATTTTGTTGTACTTGTTCATCATTATTTTCTAAATTCGTATTGCTCTTTGTTTCTTCAGTAATATTACTTTGGTTGTTTTCCATGAGATATACCTCCGTTTATAGTCTGTCGACTTTTCATTCCATACTTGCTTTTATAACGTCATCAGCACGTTTTGGACATAAAAAATAACCTTCCGTAAAAGGTTAAAAAAGTTTATAAAAATAGCACCACTTTCTATTTATATGGGTAGAAAGGATGCCATTAAGATATTATTCTTATTTCTTTAATTTCAGAGTCATCAATAGAGTAAATACCTAATTCAGTTTCTAAATCCATTACAAAATTTCCTGAATCACTTTCATATGGATTTTCAAAATTTATTACATCTCCAAAAAGTTTATTATCATCATTTAAAACTACGTTTACTTTATGTCCGTAAGACCTAGCTATTCTCATTTTTTCATCTCCTTCTTAATATAAGGAACTACATGTGTACCTGTCTTAGAATAATGTACTTTCCCTAATTTAGTATTAATATAACGACCATTTACAAAAGCTTTTCCAATTACAACGCCAAAGTCTATAATTTCTTTTTTATTAAATTTATTGTTAACTAATAACATTATACCAGTATTTGATTTTTCCATAAGTAATTTATTCAATTCTCGATTAGGTATAGTAGTGTAGCTTGGAAGCATATAATTATTTTTAATGGCTTTCGATTTACTTTCTTCAAAAAGTCTATGATTTTTACAATGTCTATTTTGTTTTTCTGGATTAATTTCTACTTTTATTTTACCACTACGTATCATATCAAGCATTTCTTTTTTTGCTTTTTCTTGTATTTTTTCTTTTTCTGATTCTTTATTCTCAGTCTGATACTTACCTTTACGTTCATTAAAGAATTTATCCCGGCAGTTTCCCAAATGCGGTACTTTAGTACTTCTACACCATGGATGCATTGGTGGAGCATTAACTCCAGGTATCATATCTTTAACTTTAAATACTTTGCCATTTAAAGAGTGACATATTTTAGATGTTTTCTTGTCAATTTTTGCTACATACTTGTACTCGCCATCTTCACCTAAATCTTTAAGATAAGTTACCTTCTGTGATTCAGCTTGAACACGTGCTGATGTCTTCCCCTAAGTGACACATTACTAGCCGTTCTTTCCACTACTTTTTGAATTACGGCACTATCTTGCCATACTCTTCTAGACCATTTCACACCTTTAAAATTACTATTAACAACACAAAAAAGAGCCGAGACAGTTTCGCCTCAGCTCTTATCCCTAATGTGGTTCCCCTGTTTTGTTTAGCGCTTTAGTATTGTTTCATGTACTGCTCGCGTTCCCATTCATTTTTGCCAGTTTTTCAGCCTCTTGAATGGCATCCTTAATACGTTCATCAGATTTTCTTCTTTCTCTTGCTAAACGATCTTTAATCATTTGAGATACTTCTTCTTGGGAGAATGTTTTCTCCTTTTGTTGCGATTGTTCATTAAGTGTTTCTAAATTCTCATTGTTTTTTGTTTCTTCAGTAATATTACTTTGGTTGTTTTCCATGAGATATACCTCCGCTTATAGTCTGTCGACTGAGTATTCCATACTTGCTTTTATAACGTCATCAGCACGTTTTGGACATAAAAAATAACCTTCCGTAAAAGGTTAAAAAAGTTTATAAAAATAGCACCACTTTCTATATATTTGTGTAGAAAGGATGCTATTTATCTTGTGATTTTGACTGTTCTTTTTCTAATTGTTTCGTTTTTTTGTATGCTCTTTCTTCTTCAAGACTTTTTTCAATATCTTTAATTAATTCTTTTATGTTACATTCTCCATCTAACTGATATATAGCCATAAAAATTCACTACTTTCTACTAATTATACCAAAATTATATATTTTCTTTAAAAATTTATCAACTATTTTTTTATCTACTTGATTTCCTACATCTATTAGCAATTCTTTATACAAACTTAATGCTGCTTCTTTTGAATAGTTTTCACCTTTTGTCAGATATTTAGTTTTTCCATAATTTGTAACTATTGTTATACTTTTGATAGAATTTAACCTTACAAATAAAGAAATATCATTCAATGAAAAACCTGATTGTCCTGGATGATTATGTAACATAATGATTGAATTAGGTTTACTTTTAAATAATAACTCTGTCCCCTTTTCTCCAGGATAAAATGAAACTGTATCTTGATTACCATATAACTTGGTAACTTTACCATCTTTTAACAAATAAGCAACTTCATTACTATCATTGTTTTCTTTAGCATCTCTAAGTAATTTTTTATGTTGTTCTTGTATAAAATGATTTTCTTCTTTTGTATGTGTTGGAATATCAACATATCTTACTTTATCAATCGCTTGATCAGTAATATTAATTTTCTTACCTAACACTTTAGCTTGTTTAAGCTCGTTATTTTCTTCTTTTTGTTCTACTCGATACTTACCTTCACGCTCTTTAAAGAACTTGTCTCGCCAACTGCCGACATGTGGCACTGTGGTACTTCTACACCAAGGATGCATCGGTGGCGCATTCACACCTGGTATCATGTCTTTAACTTTAAATACTTTGCCATTTAATGTGTGACATATTTTAGATGTTTTCTTGTCAATTTTTGCTACATACTTGTACTCGCCATCTTCACCTAATTCTTTAAGATAAGTTAGCTTCTGTGATTCAGCCTGCACACGTGCTGATTCAGTAACTAACAATCTACTTGTATTATAAGTTGTGGAATTTGTTTGCTTTTTAAACTCAGATACATACTCATTAGGATGTCTCCCTCTAAGTAACATTACTCGTCGTTCTTTCCACTTCTTTTTGAACTATAGCCTTATGTTGCCATACTCTTCTAGACCATTTCACACCTTTAAAATTACTATTAACAACACAAAAAAGAGCCGAGACAGTTTCGCCTCAGCTCTTACCCCTAATGTGGTTCCCCTGTTTTGTTTAGCGCTTTAGTATTGTTTCATGTACTGCTCGCGTTCCCATTCAGATTTGCCAGTTTTTCAGCCTCCTAGATGACATCCTTAATACGTTCATCAGATTTTTTCTCTAGCTAAACGATCTTTAATCATTTGAGATACTTCTGCTTGGGAGAATGTGTGCTCCTTTTGCTGTGATTGTTCATGAGTTGTTTCTAAATTCTCATTATGCTTCGTTTCTTCAGTAATATTACTTTGATTGTTCTCCATATGATATACCTCCATTTATAGTCTGTCGACTGAATATTCCATACTTGCTTTTATAACGTCATTAGCACGTTTTGGACATAAAAAATAACCTTCCGTAGAAGGTAAAAAAGTGTATAAAAAATAGCAGCACTTTCTATTTATATGGGTAGAAAGGATGCTACTAATTTTTTTCTTTTAATTTAATATCATTTTCAATATCTTTTATTATTTCATCAACTGTTCCTTGTCCATCAAGTTGGTATGTGTACATCTAAATCACCTCACAATGTATTTAATCATATTTATTCGGTGTAAATTCTTAAGATATTCTCGATTTCTTTTTCTTTCTATGTAGAAAGGATGCGATTAAGATATTATTCTTATTTCTTTAATTTCTGTTTCATCAAATGAATATGTTCCTAAATCTGTCTCTAATTCCATATTGTAATTTCCTGTATCAGTTTCTAACGGGTTTTCATAGTCAGTAACTTTACCAATTAAATTTTTTTGATTTGTTAAAACAACCATTACCTTATGCCCATAAGCATCTCTTATATGCAATATTATCACCTACTTTTTAATATACGGTATAACATGTGTACCAGTTTTTGAATAATGTACTTTCTCAATATATTTGTTATCGATATATGATTTTCCAATTGGTAACTTAAAATCAATAATTTCCTTACGATTAAATTTACCATTCAGTAATAGAAATTCACCAGTAGTGGCTCTTAATTTAACTAATTTATTTAGTTCCTCATTAGAAATAATTGTATAACTTGGTAATTTTTCTCCATTTATTTTAGCCATTTCAACACTTTGCTTAAATAGCTCATGTTCTTTATTATGTCTATTTTGTTTTTTCTGGATTAATTTCTACTTTTATTTTACCACTACGTATCATATCAAGCATTTCTTTTTTCGCTTTTTCTTGTAATTTTTCTTTTTCTATTACATTGTCCTGTATCCGATACTTATCTTTACGTTCAGTAAAGAATTTATCCCGCCAGTTTCCCACATGCGGTACTGTAGTACTTCTGCACCAAGGGTGCATAGGTGGAGCATTAACTCCAGGTATCATATCTTTAACTTTAAATACTTTGCCATTTAATGTGTGACATATTTTAGATGTTTTCTTGTCAATTTTTGCTACATACTTGTACTCGCCATCTTCACCTAAATCTTTAAGATAAGTTAGCATCTGTGATTCAGCCTGAACACGTGCAGATTCAGTAACTAACAATCTACTTGCATTATAAGTAGTAGTGTTAGTTAGTTTCTTAAAATCCTTTATATACTCATTGGGATGTCTCCCTCTAAGTAACATTACTCGTCGTTCTTTCCACTTCTTTTTGAACTATAGCCATATCTTGCCATACTCTTCTAGACCATTTCACACCTTTAAAATTATTATTAACAACACAAAAAAGAGCCGAGACAGTTTCGCCTCAGCTCTTACCCCTAATGTGGTTCCCCTATTTTGTTTAGCGCTTTAGTATTGTTTCATGTACTGCTCGCGTTCCCATTCAGAAACTTGAGTACGGTAATAATCCCATTCAATTGATTTAGAGTTAATAAATTGATTGTAAATGTGATTTCCTAAAGCTTTTTTGATTGAAGGATTTTCACGCATTGATTTTAACGCAGTATACAATGTTGATGGTAAGTCTTGGATGCCAACTGCTTCTCGTTCTTCACGATTCATTTCGTAGATATTTTGATTTACTGGTTCTGGTACTTCTAGTTTATTCTTAATTCCGTCTAATCCTGCTTCAAGGATTGCTGCTAAAGCCATGTAAGGGTTAGCTGCAGGGTCAACTGAACGTACTTCAATACGAGTTGACAATCCTCTTGAAGAAGGTACACGTACTAATGGAGAACGGTTTTTACCACTCCAAGCGATATAACATGGTGCTTCGTAACCTGGCACTAAACGTTTATAAGAGTTTACTAGAGGGTTACATACTGCAGTGAAACCACGTGCATTTTTAAGAACACCTGCTGTAAATTGATAAGCTGTTTCTGTTAATTGCATTTCGCCATTTGGATCGTAGAATGCATTTTCTTTACCTTTGAATAGTGAAACGTTAAAGTGCATTCCGCTTCCGTTAACACCAAATAGTGGTTTAGGCATAAATGTCGCATGTAAATTATGTTTACGAGCAATAGTTTTTACAACAAGTTTGAATGTTTGAATATTATCACATGCTGTTACAGCATCTGCATATTTAAAGTCAATTTCATGTTGACCAGGTGCAACTTCATGGTGACTTGCTTCAATATCAAAGCCCATATCCTCTAATTCTAATACGATATCACGACGGCAATTCTCACCTAAGTCTGTAGGTGCTAAGTCGAAGTAACCACCATCATCATTAAGTTCTAATGTTGGTTCACCTTTTTCATCTAATTTGAATAAGAAGAATTCTGGTTCAGGCCCCAAGTTGAAGTCTGTGAATCCCATATCTTCCATTTCTTTTAAAACTCGTTTTAAGTTAGCACGAGGGTCACCTTCAAATGGAGTACCATCTGTTTTAAATACATCACAGATTAAACGTGCAACTTTACCTTGTCCAGCAGTCCATGGGAAAATTACCCAAGTATCTAAATCTGGATGTAAATACATATCAGATTCTTCAATTCTTACAAATCCTTCGATTGAAGAACCATCAAACATCATTTCATTATCTAAAACTTTTTCTAATTGGCTAACAGGAACCTCTACGTTTTTAATTGTTCCTAAAATATCAGTAAATTGTAATCTTAAATATCTTACGTTTTCCTCTTCAGCAAACTTACGAATATCATCTTTTGTAAAACTACGTTTTGGCATGGTTTTAATCCTCCAAATTTTATTTAATAAATCTTGATAAGTCACCACGATTTATTGGTAATGTTTCGCTACGCGGTTTCTGTGTTGCATCTACAATCATTCTTTTTCTAGTCTCTTGTTCGTCTGTCGATAAGTGATCTTGATCATCAAAAATGATTTGTTTAATACCTTTAATGTTAAAACCCTTTTCAATTAAAGATTTAATTTCTAAAAGTCTATCCAAATCATTCATTGAAAATAACCTTTTGTTACCTTCAGTTCTTTCAGGTGTAATGAGTTCATGTGTCTCATAGTATCGAATTTGTCTTGGACTTAGTTCGGTTAATTTACTCACTACACTCATAGAGAATACGGCCATGTTACGTCTGATTGAATCGTTAGACTGCACTTGAACCTCTCCTCTACTTTTGAACTTGTCATTAATTTAGCATAGTTTTATCGATAATACAAAAGTATGTAAGGTTTTCTAACATAAAATATCAAAAACCTGTCATATCAATATTTCTACTACCAAATTCATTCAAAATTTTTAATTAATTTCAGGCAACAACTTATACTTTCTAAAATAATTTTATAATTTTCTGACAAAAAGTTCAAACAAATACAAAACTCTCTAAATCAAGTTTATTTAGAGAGTTACATTAATCTTTATATCAAGTTTTGTTTTCGCAGTTGTGTAACTGCTCGTATTACAGCTAATTTAACATGTTCATAAGTAAGTCCACCTTGTACGTATGCCTCATATGGTGGTCTAATAGGACCATCCGCTGATAATTCTATAGAGGAGCCTTGTACAAAGGTACCTGCTGCCATAATGACATCATCTTCGTATCCAGGCATATAACTAGGTTCTGGACTAAAATGTGCATTAATTGGAGAAGCATGTTGTATACTTTGACAGAAAGATATCATTTGTTCTTTCGTCTCAAATTGTACCGTTTGGATTAAGTCTGTACGTTTCACATTGTATTTAGGTGTCGTTTTCATGTTTAACTTTTCAAGAAGAAGACTGGTAAACAATGCGCCTTTCAAACTTTGACTGACTACATGAGGCGCTAAAAAGAATCCTTGATACATTTCTTGTAAAGAATTTAAAGATGCTCCCGCTTCTTTACCAATACCTGGCGCAGTTAAGCGATAACCGCATCTCTCAATTAAATCTTTACGACCGGCTATATACCCACCTATCTTAGCTAGGCCACCACCAGGGTTCTTAATGAGTGAACCCGCGATTAAGTCAGCCCCTACTTCAATAGGTTCTTTATCTTCAACAAATTCTCCATAGCAATTATCTACGAATATAATGACATTCGGATGCTGTGTTTTAATTGTATCAATCGTCTCTTCAATTTCATCCACCGGAATTGACGGGCGTTGATCATAACCTTTAGAACGTTGAATAGCGACAACTTTCGTTTTCTCATTTATTGCACTAAGTACAGAGGGAATATCAATTTTACCATTATTCAATTTGACCTCGTTATAGTGCACACCATGTTCTTTTAAACTTTCTATACCATTTCCATTCACACCTATCACTTCTAGTAAAGTGTCATATGGACTTCCAGTGATATATAACAACTCGTCACCATATTTTAAAGTACTCTGCAGAGCTAGCGTAATTGCATGGGTACCTGAAATGATTTGTGGTCTGACAAGGGCATCTTCAGCTTTAAATGTGTGAGCGTAAATTTCTTCTAAATGATCTCTACCAAAATCGTCATAACCGTACCCGGTAGATCCTTGCAAGTCACTCTCTGTAGCTTTGACATGGTGAAACGCGTCTAATACTTTTTCTTGATTGATTAACGCAGTTTTCTCAATATCTTTGAAGAATGGTGCTAAAGTCGTTTCAACTTCTTCAATTAATTTGGTCATTTCTTCCATGATTTTTCTTCCTTCTTTATTTTTTATAACCTTTAATACTATAAGTCTCATTGTCTTCATTGAAATAAAGTTCATCAACTAGTGTGTGTTGCTTTAAGAAGTACAATCGATTTGCATCTGTACTATCAACTGTTTCTTCATAATAGTCTAAATGATGTTTTATTTCATCAATCATTAAGTTTCTAACTTTATCTTTATCATTTTCATCACGACTAGATACAAATACATATGGCGATTTAGCAACTGGAGCCTCTTGAGCTTCTGTGCATAAATCTTTTTTATTGAAAATGACAGCCTGAGGTATTTGATCCATATTTAAATCATCAATGATTTGATTAACTGTATCATATTGCGTACGATGTTCAGGATGACTCGCATCAACAACGTGTAATAGTAAATCTGCATCTTTAGCTTCTTCAAGCGTAGATTTGAACGCAGCAACAAGTGTTGTAGGTAATTTCTGAATGAAACCTACTGTATCTGAAATAATAAGATTAAACCCTTCATTTATTTGTATTTGACGTGTTTTTGGGTCTAATGTTGCAAAGAGTAAATCCTTTTCGTAGGTTTCTTCATTCGCTAAAACGTTAAACCAAGATGATTTTCCAGCATTCGTATAACCAACTAAGGCAACTTGGAAAACTTGATTCTGTTCTCGTTTATTTCTATATCTTTCACGATGTTCAACTACTGATTGTAGTTGGTGCTTGATTTCATTCATGCGTGTTCTAATATGACGTCGATCCATTTCAAGTTTTGTTTCACCTGGACCTCTTGTACCTATGCCACCGCCTAAACGAGAAAGACTCTTTCCATGACCTTGCAATCGTGGTAAAAGATAATCAAGTTGTGCAAGTTCAACTTGTAATTTACCTTCTCTACTTCTTGCTCTTAATGCGAATATTTCTAAAATCAATTGGGTTCTATCGATGATTTTTATGCCCAAATTATCATTTAATGTTTTAGATTGAGCCGTCGTTAATTCATCATTTGTAACGACAACATCTATATCATGAAATTCGATGAAAGCTTTAATTTCCTCTATTTTACCTTTACCTACATAATATTTATGATCAAATTGTTCTCTATTTTGAGTGATTTGTCCCTTAACATTTAAACGGCAAGTTTGAGATAAAGCTTCTAATTCTTCCATAGTTGAATCAAAATTAAATTGATTATCCGTTTGAGCATGTACACCGATTAAAACAGCAGTCTCTAATTTCTTCTTAGTCGTATGTGGTTGCTGTGCCATGATATACATCTCCTTTTAAAAAGTTACTCAAAACATTCTATCATAGAGTATAAACAAAGACTATACGATTAAATTATGTTAAATTTAAAGTAAATCGAAAGGGTGATAGATATGGAAACAATTTATGATTTCGTAGTACAAAAAAATAATGGTGAAAATTATAAATTAGAACAGTATAAAGGCGACGTAATGCTAATCGTAAACACTGCTAGTGAATGTGGTTTTACTCCTCAATTTGAAGGATTACAAAAGTTATATGATAACTATAAAGATAAAGGCTTTATCGTCTTAGGTTTCCCTTGTAATCAATTTGGCGGACAAGAACCTGGTTCAGGAGAAGAGGCCGCTCAAAATTGTAAAATTAATTATGGCGTTACTTTCCCTATTCATGAGAAAGTAGACGTTAAAGGCGACAATCAACATCCTTTATTCCGTTATTTAACTGACGCTGCAAAAGGTATGTTAAATGAAAAAATCAAATGGAATTTCACTAAATTCTTAGTTGATCGTGAGGGTAATGTTATTAAACGCTTTTCTCCTCAGAAAAAACCAGACCAAATCGCAAGTGAAATTGAAAAATTATTATAATTAATAAGTAAGAGTAATATAAAGTGTAACTATAATGAAAAATGCTTCATGTAATGTGTAATTATTGAAATTAAGACGAACTTCAATAACACATTGCATGAAGCATTTTTTTATTACAAACATTCCCTTGATTTGTTCTAAAGTGCTTAGTGTTTTAAAACATTATCTTCAATAATTAAATGTATTTCATTGATTAGTAAAACCAACGATTAGATTTTACTTTCAACAAAATGGCGTTATTAATGCACTTTGATTACAACTTCTATTCTTCACTTTTTTCTTCAGTTGATTCTTCTGCTTCATTATCAACTGTGAAAGTGCTGATCGCATGTTTGTAAATCAGATGTTGTTTGCCTTGAGAATTTAAACTTACGACATATTTGTCAAAGTCTTCAATAACACCTTTCATTTGAAAGCCGTTTAAAAAGAATACAGTGACCTCAGTTTTGTCTGCTTTAAAGTTCTCTAGTGCTTGATCTTGGATGTTTTCGTTTGCAATCATGTTTAGAACTCCTTTTATTTATTTGGGTTGTAATCTCATCTAACATCATCTGAAGTGACATTTTTTCTTTATCTAACCAACGAACGTCCATTTTATTTTTAAACCAAGTTAATTGTCGTTTCGCATACTTACGTGAATGCTGTTTAAGTTTTTCAACAGCATCATCCATCTGTATATGACCTTTTACTACAGGTACGAGTTCTTTATATCCAATTGCTTGCATACTTTGACTTGATTCAAAACCTTGTTCTACGAGGTCTTGCACTTCTTTAAATAATCCGTGACCCAACATAATATCGACACGTTTATTTATTTTAAAATATAATGTTTCGCGCGACATTTCAATCCCTAATAATAATGTATCATAATTTTCAGTAAATTGTTGCACTTTCTTGCGAGAACTTAAAAGTTTTTTTGTTTTTAAATAGTATTCTATCGCTCGAAGTACTCTTTTTCGATTATTTGGATGAATATCTTCTGCAGAGTCACTATCAAATGATGCTAGATACTGATGCAATTCTCCATTATTATAGTGTTTTAATTCTTCAAGTTGTGCTTGAACACGTTTCATTTGCTCTTCTGAAATAGTTTCATCTTCAAATTCATAATTATAAAGTAATGATTGTATGTAAAGGCCCGTGCCACCCGCGATAATAGGTAATTTACCTCTATTTGTAATATCTTCAATACATGCTTCTGCACGTTTTTTAAATTCAAATGCCGAAAACGACTCATCTGGTTCTAAGATGTCTATCATATGATGCGTGATACCATCCATTTCATCTTGTGTTACTTTAGCTGTTCCAATATCCATATTTTTATATACTTGCATTGAATCGCCACTAATGATTTCTCCATTAAATTTTTTTGCAACTTCAATACTTAATTCAGTTTTACCTGATGCTGTTGGTCCAACAATAACAACAATAAATGGCTTATGTTGATTCGTCATTTCGTTATTCACTCACTTTATTTTTCTTTAAAATTTGTTTCTCTATCCATTCAAACATATGTTGCCACGTTGTTTGATAATCGTCCTCAAATAAAATTTCATGTCTTTTATTTTTATATAGCTGTACAGTAATGTGCTTAATACCTGATTTTTTATATAATTTACCTAATTGTTTGATTCCTTTTCCATAATCACCAAATGGATCTTCTTTTCCTGAAATCAATAAAATTGGCAATTGTTTGTTAAGTTTATCTAGACATTTAGGTTCTATTGTTAGCATCATAAATTTTACAGTTTGATAAATTAACTGATTAGATACTTTGAAACCACAGTATTCATCTTTAACAAATTTCTCTACCTCATCACGTCTTGTAGATATCCAATCACTTTCAGTTAAGGGATTGTCTATTCGTTTGTTAAATGATTTATTAACTAATTTATTCACCCAATTTACTCGACGGCGTTTTCCTAAGATCATCGTAATGAGTTTCAAAGCGAAAGTCGCCGGAACACCCTTCCATTTCGGGAACATGCCAGTACCTGTTAATATTAATCCATCTGCAAATTCTGGGTATCTCATAACAAATAATCTTGCAATAATAGAGCCCATAGAATGTCCAAGGACAACGTAAGGAACTTTAAATTCAGTACCATATAGTGTTTCAACTATCTCATACGCATCATCAGCGATCTGAGACATACTCTCAAAGTGACCCCGTTCAACTTCATCAATATCTTTACCATGACCACGATGATTGTGTCTTAAAACATCGTATCCTTGTATATTCAACGCATTTACTAACTCGTCATAACGGTCCATATGTTCAGCCATACCATGAAAAAGATGAATAATACCGATAGTATTTTTCTTCGCTTTATCAACTTTAACTTCAATCATTGTTCCATCTTCAACAGTAATTTTAAATTGACTTTGACTCACATCATATGCCCCCGATCGATCTTTCTAACTTCAAATTTAGGTTTAATTCAATGCGTTCATTAAAACCATTTTATAAATAATATACCGTGAGACATTGATGAAATCAAATCGTTTGCATATTAACATTACCCTCATTAATCATGTATTTTTAGAAAATGATGGCACAAAATTTGCAAATTAAAAAACTACTTATGAATGAAAGCGAGAGCCAACATTCACAAGTAGTTTATTAGATATTCATACGTTTTAATTCAACATGTTTATTCTTTAACTGCTGGTTGATTATTTCCAGTACGTGCTTGATCAATTGCTTCTTCTACTTCTTTAGTGTAAGACTCTTTTTGAGCATCTGAATAGTTAAGCATATCAGCCATAACGTCAATAACAGCATCTTTATAATCTAAAACATCTTGAATATTGAAGTATAATTTACCTGAACGACGTACTAAGAAGTCAGTTGGTTTGTAAACCATTTCTTGTTGGATTCCGTAAACTAATTCCACATAAATTTCTAATGGTAAATGATTATCTTGTTGTTTAGCAGTTTGAGCTATGTTGAATAAATGATCTACGTTAGAACCATATTTACTAGCTAATCTACGTGCAACATCTTCTTCAATACCAAATCCTTTGGCTGCGTCAACTTTTTGGTCAACAAAGTGTTGATAGTTTTTACTACCACCTACGTCACCGCCAGAAATTTTAAGATATTTAGTTGCACATGGTTCAAATTTAAGTCCATGTTCTTGTTTTAAACGTTTAGCTAATAAGTCAACAATATCTAGTGCCATATGACGATAACCTGTTAACTTACCACCAGCAATAGTAAGTAGGCCTGATTCACCTTCCCAAACTTCATCTTTACGAGAAATTTCAGATGGGTCTTTACCTTCTTCTAAGATTAATGGACGAACACCTGCCCAAGTTGATTCGATATCTTCATCTTTAACATTAACACTTGGGAACATGTAATTAATCGCATCAATGAGATAATCTCTATCTTCTTGTGTAGTTAATGGTGTTGCTTTTTCGTTATCATAGAAAGTATCAGTTGTACCAACATATGCTTTACCTTCACGAGGTATAGCGAAAATCATACGACCATCTTTTTCAGTGTCGAAATAAACTGCTTGGCCTAATGGGAATTTAGATTGGTCGATAACAACGTGCACACCTTTAGTTAAACGTAGTTGTTTATTATTACGTGCATAGTCACCACTTCTCACTTCATCAACCCATGGACCAGAAGCATTAATTACTTTTTTAGCTTTAATACCGTATGTTTCTCCGTCAATCATATCTAATACTTCGATACCATTAACTTTTTTATTTGAATCATAAGTGAAATGTTCTGAACGAGTATAGTTAATGATTTCTGCACCTTTTTCAGCTGCTTTTTTCATAACTTCAATAGTTAAACGAGCGTCATCAGTACGGTATTCAACGTAATAACCGCCACCTTTTAAGCCTTCTTGTTTAACTAATGGTTCTTTATCTAGTGTATCTTGTCTAGATAACATTTTTTTACGTTCAGATTTTTTAACACCAGCTAGTCTATCATACATTGTTAAACCGATAGCTGTTGAGAATTTACCGAATGTACCACCTTTATGCATTGGTAACAGCATCCATTCAGGTGTAGTTACATGTGGACCATTCTCATAAACAATTGCACGTTCTTTACCAGTTTCAGCAACAACGCCAACTTGTAATTGTTTTAAATATCTTAAACCACCATGAACAAGTTTAGTAGATCTAGAACTTGTACCTTGTGCGAAATCTTGCATTTCAACTAATGCTACTTTCATACCGCGGTTACTAGCGTCAAGAGCAATACCTGCACCTGTAATACCACCACCGACGATAACAACGTCATATTCATTTTCTCTTAAATTTTTCTTGATATGATCTCTTTTCAATGTAGATAATGCCATTATCTAAACGCCTCCTAGAAATAAATAAAAAACGAGACACCTATCCCACAACAACATTTAATTGTTTTGTACGAACAGATCTCTCGTTTCTCGATTTTCTTATTAACTTAAATAAAGTATATCACATTTAAGAAAATCAAGTCCATTTATTGCTCATTTTTCCTTTAAAAAATTTGTCTTAATCTTCTAATTTGAATACTTGAGTTGCTTCAACAGCTTTTTTCCAGCCTTTGTATAACTTAGTGCGTTGTTCATCTTCCATTTTTGGTTCAAATTCAGTTTCAAGCTTCCAACGTTCTCTAATATCTTCTTTATCGTCCCAGAATCCTACAGCTAAACCTGCTAAGTATGCAGCACCTAAAGCAGTAGTTTCTTGAATTTCAGGTCTTTCAACTGCTGTATTAACGATATCAGCTTGGAATTGCATTAGGAAGTTATTTTTAACTGCACCACCATCTACACGTAAGTTTTGTACTTCAATAGATGAATCTTTTGACATTGCTTCCATAACATCACGTGTTTGATAGCATAGTGATTCTAATGTTGCACGGATGAAGTGTTCCTTTTCAGTACCGCGAGTTAATCCGAAGAATGCGCCTCTAGCATCAGAATCCCAATAAGGCGTACCTAAGCCTACAAATGCTGGAACCATATAAACGCCTTCAGTTGAGTCCACACGTGAAGCGTAGTTCTCAGTTTGAGGTGCAGAATTAATCATTCTCAAACCATCACGTAACCATTGGATAGCTGAACCTGAAACAAAGATTGAACCTTCAAGCGCATAGTTCACTTTGCCGTCAATACCATATGCAATAGTTGTTAATAATCCACTTTCTGATTTAACCGCTTCTTCACCAGTGTTCATTAACATAAAGCCACCTGTACCGTAAGTGTTTTTAACGTCACCACGGTCGAAACAAGCTTGACCAAATAATGCAGCTTGTTGGTCACCAGCGATACCGGCAATAGGTACTTCTTGACCAAAGAAGTGATAATCTATAGTTTTAGCATACACTTCGCTTGATTCTTTAACTTCAGGAAGCATTTGTTTAGGAACATCTAAAATGTCTAATAGTTCATCATCCCATTTTAAATCATGAATATTGAACATTAAAGTACGACTAGCATTCGTATAGTCAGTGATATGAGCCGCTTTACCTGACAACTTCCAAACTAACCAAGAATCAATAGTTCCGAATAATAAGTCTCCATTTTCTGCTTTCCCTCTTGCGCCATCAACATTATCTAAAATCCATTTTACTTTAGTTCCTGCAAAATAAGGGTCTAGTAGTAAACCTGTTTTATCTCTGAATGTTTCTTCATAACCTTGATCTTTTAATTCAGTACAAATATCTTGCGTTTGACGTGATTGCCAAACTATCGCGTGATAAATTGGTCGTCCGGTATTTTTATCCCAAACCACTGTTGTTTCACGTTGGTTAGTAATACCGATACCTTCAATTTGTTCAGATTGAATATCATTTTCATTCATAACTTCAGCCATTACTGAAAGAACTGAAGTCCAAATTTCGTTAGCATCATGTTCTACCCAACCTGAATGTGGAAAATGTTGTTTAAATTCACGTTGAGAAACACCTTTAATTTCTCCATCTTTATTAAATAAGATTGCACGTGAACTTGTTGTTCCCTGATCGATTGATAAAATATATTTTTCCATAGGTTTTGACTCCTTTTGATGTGATTAATAATAAGCTTTATAAAGTTAACATTTTAAAACTATTTATAAAGTATCAACCATTATATCTATACACATAATTGAGAAATTTTAATCCCGATAATTATAATTATCTAATATATTGTTACTATTAGTAAATTGATTCAATGTCACCTTTTTTGGAAGATTTATTTAAAATCAACCCTAATACTAGAGTGATTACTACTACTAAAATTCCAACGGCACAACTTACATTAAACGTTTGTTTATAAAATACTTCGTAAATGACTGCACCAAGCATACCACCTGCAATAGGACCTAACACAGGCACTATAGCATATGACCAATTAGATTTACCCTTTCCTGCAATTGGCAATATTGCATGGGCAATACGTGGGCCTAAGTCACGAGCTGGGTTAATTGCATAACCAGTAGGGCCTCCTAAACTTAAACCAATTGCTACAATTAAAGCGCCAACAATAAGCGGGTTTAATCCGTCAGCAATTTTATTCACACCAATAAATAAAATACCTAAAGTTAAAGCCATTGTACCGATTATCTCACTTAAAAAGTTGGCGAAATAATTTTTGATACCAGGTGCTGTAGAGAACACGCCTAATTTAACGTCAGGTTCTTCTGTGACTTTCCAATGTGGAAGATACATTAACCAAACGAGTGCACCACCAACGATACCACCTAACATCTGGCAAATGATATATCCTGGTACTTGAGCCCAACTGAATCCGCCATCCATGGCAAGAGCTATAGTTACAGCTGGGTTTAAATGTGCACCTGAGAATTTACCAACAGCGTAAGCACCCATTGACACGGCAAGTCCCCAACCCGCTGCGATAACAATCCAGTCAGCGTTGTTGCCTGCACTTCTCTTCAAGTTGACGTTTGCACATACGCCACCCCCGAAAAGGATTAGAATCGCAGTTCCTAAAAATTCTGCTAAATAAGCATTCATATAAATTCCTCCCAAAAAACAGAGAGACCCCTACCATAGCGATATTAAGCTCGTAGAAATCTCCCAGTCTCTGTTCTATTATTAACTATTAAACTTGATACAATTTTACTATTGTGTTGTAAGCGTTGTCAATAACTTTGTAAAATAATTGTCATAATTAGTATTTATAATTATAAAAATAGTGATGAAATATTATTGATAACCAAAACACTTATTAAATATTTTAGTTTTATTGATAATTTTTTATAAAAAAAGAGTTGCTCAAAGAAGAAAATCATTCTTTAAACAACTCATAATTTGTAACTACCAGAGCTTTTGATAGCTTGTAGTAACATATTTAGCTCCACTAGAGATGGCTTCTTGAATTTCTGCTTCATCATTGATTAATCCGCCCGCAATGACTGATGTTGTAGTCTCTTTTTGAATTTGATTAATCGCTTTACTAGCTATACCTGGTAATACTTCGACAAAATCTGGTTCGACTTTTTTAATTAACTCTATACTTCTAGTAAGTGCTTGGCTATCAATAATAAACACTCTAAATATCGTTAAGGTATTTAATGATTTAGCTTTCCTAATCACTTTTGTTTTTGTAGAAACGATACCTTTTGGTTGATATTGTTGAATGATATATTCACAAGCAAATTCATCATGGCTCAATCCTTTAATCAAATCGATATGAATATAACACTCTATATTGTATTGCTTTAGTAACCCCATAATACTTTTTAAATGGCCGATATGCATATCTAACAATACACAAGCTTTATAGTTCGTCTTCGTTAATCTTTCAAGATCTCTCATGTTCCTAATAGCTGGTAAAATATTTTCTTTCAAGATAACAGCTCCTCTACATCACTCGTTTAAATAGTTTTTCTAATTCATAATTTGAAAAATTGATTATAATTGGTCTACCATGCGGACACGTAAATGGATCTTCTGCTTCTCTTAGTTGGTCAATTAAATCTGACATTTCATTATTTTTTAAATAATGATTAGCTTTAATAGATTTCTTACAAGACATCATAATCGCTGCATCTTCTCTTATCTTTTTCACATCTACTTTTTTATTTTCTAATACTAACTCAATCATATCTTTAATTATTTCCTGTGCTTCAGCTTTTGGAAACCATACTGGATAACTATTTACAATATAATCATGACCACCAAAATGCTCTAGGTGTATTCCAACTTTATCTAATTCATCTATATACTGGTCAATAATCATTTGTTCATCTTTTGAGAAATGAAATGTAAGAGGTATAAGTAAATTTTGAACTTCGTTAGATACTTCTCCTATTTTATCTCTAAAATATTCATACTTTATTCTCTCTTGCGCTGCATGTTGATCTATCATAAACATACCATTTTCATTTTGAGCAATAATATATGTTCCATGAACTTGGCCCACAACTTCCATGTATGGTACACGTCGCTTAGGATCTTGACTCACTGTACCTTTAATATCTTCTTCATTATTAGAGGTTGATTCAGTATTTAAAAGGTAATCGTCCTCCATATCATTAAGTATGTCTTTTTGAACTTGAGAGTAATTATCCTCTTCGGAACGTTGTATATTATGAGAGGTAAATCCTTGCTCATTTTCATGGTTTGATAAAGTAGTATTTGTATCTTGGTAATTATTGATACCTTCTCTAATTTCTGATTCATTAGTATTGTAATGGTCCTTATTAGATGAAGGATGGGCGGTTGTTAAGTCGTCATTTGTCACTTCAGAATTTCGTTTTTCGAAATCCATTTTTTGTTGTTCAAATGATTCAAGGACTTTATTCTTTTTAGGTGTTCGGTCTAAATCATTTTGAGGTATTAGAATTCTATCTTTGAAGGCCTCTCTAATTTTTTCAACTATTAAATCATATAACTGGTCCTCTTTTGATAAACGAACTTCTAACTTAGTTGGATGCACATTAACATCTACTAAAATAGGATCCATTTCAATGTTGATATAGCAAATTGGATATCTGCCTATAGTTAATAATGTATGGTATCCTTCTAAAATAGCTTTGTTAAGAATAAAATTCTTGATATATCTACCATTAATAAAAATTGAAATATAATGCTTGTTACTTCTTGAATGTTCAGGCTTTGCAAAGAAACCTTCAAGATGATAATCACTTGTATCTCCTGAAATATGTACTAAATCTTTAGCAACTCTCATTCCATATATCTCTGCCATCACTTCATTCGTGCGACCTGAACCGTTCGTGCTTATTAGTGTTTTGCCATCAGACACTAAAGAGATTCTAATATCAGGATGACTCATCGCCATTCGATTAACAATATCAGTTATCTTCCCTAATTCTGTATAAAGACTTTTAATATATTTTAAGCGCGCTGGTGTATTATAGAACAAGGATTCAACTAATATGTCTGTACCTTTTTTAGCTTTTGCTGGCTTACGATTAACGATCTCACCATTTTCAGCATATACTTCAAAGCCATTTTCATTATCTGTACACGTTTTTAATGTCACTTTAGATACTGATGAAATACTGGCTAAAGCCTCACCACGAAATCCTAAAGTTCTAATATGGAATAAGTCATCATCAACATCTAATTTGCTTGTTGCGTGTCTATGAAAGACAAGACTTAAATCATCTTGCTCAATACCTGTGCCGTTATCAACAACTCTAATTGAAGAAATACCTGATTGTTCCACTTCAATATTTATCTCGGTGGATTTTGCATCAATTGCGTTCTCCAATAATTCTTTAACTACAGAGCTGGGTCTCTCTACAACTTCGCCGGCTGCAATTTTGTTAGCTAATGAGGTTTGTAATTCTTTTATTTTTCCCATTTCTTACACCTACCTCTATCTTAATTGATTCTGTAACTCACTTAATTTCACAAGTGCTTCTATAGGCGTCATATTGGATAAATTCAAATTTTTAATTTCTAATTCTAATTCACTTTGTTCTTCACTATTATCAAATAAATCAAATGCAGCTTGTTCAAATGAATCTTTGATCATTGATTTGTCGTCACTATTGTGATGCTCAATTTTTACATTTTCATCATTTGTATGATTATTTGGTAATTCATTAGGCATAATTTGATTAGATGGTTTTTGTTCAAATTCATCTAGTATTACTTGAGCTCGACTTATTACTTCTTCTGGCAAATCAGCTAATTTAGCTACTTGTATACCATAACTATCATCGACGGCTCCATCTTTAACTTTATGCAAGAATATCAGTTCTCCTTGATATTCATCAGCAGCTACATGTACATTTTTTAAACATGGTAACATTTGATCTAGTGAAGTTAATTCATGATAATGAGTTGAAAATAATGTTTTAGCATGAGAAGTTTGTGCTACATACTCAATCATGGCTTGTGCTAAAGCAAGTCCATCATAAGTAGATGTCCCTCTACCAATTTCATCAAAAATAATTAAACTATTTTCTGTAGCATAAGTTAACGCTTTTTGTGCTTCCAACATCTCTACCATAAATGTACTTTTACCTGAAACTAAGTCGTCAGCTGCACCTATTCTAGTAAAAATTTGATCAAATATAGGTAATATAGCAGAATCACAAGGTACGTATGCTCCCATTTGTGCCATAATGCTAATAATTGCTATTTGTCTCATGTAAGTTGACTTACCAGACATATTTGGCCCAGTTATGAGATAAATAAATGTATCATTGTTTAAACTACAATCGTTCGGCACATAATCGTTATGATCCATAACTCTCTCTACCACTGGATGTCTCGAATTCTCTAAATGTAAGGTTTTATCATCACTGAAAGAAGGTCTTACATAATTATATTTTTGCGCAATTTCAGCAAAACTCTGTAGACAATCTAATTCAGAAATAATTTTAGCTTGTTGTTGTAACCTTTCAGTGTAAGTTTTAATGTGCTCACGCAATTTAACGAATAATTGATACTCTAATTCAATCGCTTTATCTTCGGCACCTAAAATGATATCTTCTTTTTCTTTCAATTCATCTGTAATAAAACGCTCTGCATTGGATAATGTTTGTTTGCGATTGTAGCCATAATCGCTAGGTTCAAATCCTTGCAAATTAGCACGTGTGATTTCAATAAAATAACCAAAAACCTTATTAAAACTTATCTTAAGAGACTTGATACCTGTACGCTCACGTTCCTTAGCCTGTAATTCTGCTAACCAATTTTTACCGTTCTTAGAAGCTTCTAAGTATTCATCTAGTTGTTCATTGAAACCTGTCTTGAATAATCCACCATCTTTAACTGAAATTGGAGGTTCTTCTACTAAACTCTCTTCTAATAGTTCTAAAAGATCATCTAACGGCTCAAGTTCACTAAATTGAGTAGTAGTTTGAGCATCTAATTCATTAAGTAATTCTTTAATATGTGGAATTTCTGATATTGAGTGCTTGAGCTGAATTAAATCTCTGGCATTCACATTGCCATAACTGACTCTACCTACCAATCTTTCAATATCATAAACTTGATTTAAATAATTACGTAAGGTATCTCTTTCGATAAAACGATTAATGAATTCTTCAACTATATTTAATCGATCATTAATTTGGTCTTTACTAATTAAAGGTCTATCTACCCATTGTTTTAATCTTCTAGCACCCATTGGTGTTTTTGTTTCATCCATTAACCAAAGTAAAGTACCCTTTTTAGATTTGAGTCTAATACTCTCTGTTAGTTCTAGATTACGTTTGGCATAGAAGTCCATCTTCATGAAATCAACAGCCGCATATTGTACAACTTCTTCTATATGAGATAAGTCTCTCTTTTGAGTATGATGAATATAATCTAGTAATAATTGTGCAGATTTATACATTAGATTATGAGTAAGCTTATTAGTCTCGTATTGTTCATTTGATAGAGTCTCACGTACTGTAATTGTTTCTGTAGTCATACTAATTTGGCGTTTGAGTTCTTCAGATAATGCTTCATTAACAACAATTTCATTAGGATTTATCGTCGTTATTTCATTTAATAACGTCGCTTCGTCTTGAAAATGCGTAGACTTAAATTCTCCAGTAGAAACATCACAATAACTAAGTGCTATT
The DNA here is from genome assembly GCF_000692055.1 of Staphylococcus sp. TE8. NCBI lineage: Bacteria > Bacillati > Bacillota > Bacilli > Caryophanales > Staphylococcaceae > Staphylococcus > Staphylococcus sp. TE8. The sequence continues at coordinate 698,939 of NZ_JMGB01000001.1, read as the reverse complement.
TCTTCATCTTTTACAAAACTAAGAATGTAGTTATTTTGTTTTTCATCTACGCCACCTTGTTCCATGACTGTACCAGGAGTGACAATTCTTACAACTTCTCTTTTAACCATGCCTTTTGTTTGTTTAGGGTCTTCCATCTGTTCACAAATCGCTACTTTATACCCATTATTAATTAAGGTTTCAATATAACTATCTGCTGAATGATAAGGTACGCCACACATTGGGATTGGATTTTCTTTTTTAGCGTCTCTTTTAGTTAAGGTGATTTCAAGTACTCTTGAGGCTTCTTTGGCATCTTCAAAGAACATTTCATAGAAATCGCCGAGTCTAAAAAATAATAAACAATCATCATATTCTGATTTTATTTTTAAATATTGTTGCATCATCGGTGTTACATTCGCCATTTCTATTTTCACAACCCTTATTTATAAAAATTTTTCTATTTTTAAAATTTTTTACGCACTGTTTTAACTCATACATTTTAACATATAAATATGTAACTCGCTTAATCAAAAAGTGAATAAAAAAGCACGCTCTATTATACGAATTAAACAGAGTTACCCCATTTATTTAATCCCTTAATAATAAAGCGTACATGATAATTAATTATTTCTTTTTAAATTTATCTAATAACCCGCGTCTTTTTAAAATAATAAGTATTATATAGCTAATTAGAGAACCAATTACACTTGAAACCATAAACGCTATCATTAATGGTTTTACAAAGAAGTCTTCCATTCCCATAAACCATGCTAAAGGTATACACATTAAACTTCCTATGACACCAGTTCCTAAAACTTCTCCAACTGATGCCATGAAAATATGTTTTCTATACATGTAGAATAGACTAGACAAGAGAACTCCAATCATACTACCCGGGAAAGCAAAAGGACTACCTATTCCAAAACTAATTCTTAAAATTGAAGAAATAAGCGCTTGAGCTAATCCATACCACGGTCCTACAAACACAGCGCATAAAACATTAATAAAATGTTGAACAGGCGCTGCTTTTATAGGTCCTAAAGGTATTACAATAAGACTACTTAATACAACGTTGATTGCGATTAAAAATGCAGTTATAGTCAAATTCCTTATTTTCATAGCATTTACTCCTCAATTAGCTTTTATTCCTTATGCTCTCGTTTGTTATGTTCATTAAGTCTATCTTCCATTGTTTTGATCATCATTTGTAATAAATCATTCGCATCGTATTGTGCAGAACGAAATTCTTCGACTATTGGTAAATTATTTATTTCATCTTCAATATGATGAATTTGATTTTCAGATTGTCGGAAGGCAGTATCTTTCCCATAATTTTGAAAGTTGACAGATTGTTTTTGTTGATTTTTTAGACTTTTCATCTTACTTTCAATTGTTTTATTATTATGGATTTGCTGTTCAATCGATTGGTAATCTTTTACAACATCTAGGTCATTAATGCGTTGCGCTAGTATATCTGCATGTTTTAAGATATCCTCTTTTGAATACATTGTTTAATGAACCACCATTGCCTTTTGATGATCTTTCACAAATGTTCCATTTAATGAATATTGTTTTGCTTCATCGATTTTAACATCAACAAGTTTTCCAATCATTTCTTTAGGAGCTTTAAAGTTGACTAGTTTATTTTTATCAGTGTAACCAGCTAATACTGTGTCATCCTTTTTACTTGCTCCTTCACACAATACTGTAACGATTTTACCTTCATACTTACTCATAGCTTTTTGAGAGTATTCACCTACTTTTTTATTTAACCTTTGTAATCGTTCTTTTTTCACTTCAGTAGGCACATTATCTTTCATTTTAGCAGCTGGTGTTCCATCTCTTTGAGAGTATAGATAAGTATAAGCATGTTCAAATTCTACTTCATCATATAACGATAGCGTTTCTTCAAATTGTTCTTCAGTTTCATTAGGATATCCTACAATAATATCTGTTGTTAACGCTATATTAGGAATTGCAGTTTTTATTCTATTTACTAAATCAAGATAGCTTTCACGAGTATATTTACGACCCATAATTTTTAAAACGGCATTGTTCCCTGATTGAACTGGTAGGTGAATGTGAGGAACTATATTACCACCATTTGCTATAACTTCAATCATACGATCCGTAAAGTCCCAAGGGTGACTTGTTGTAAATCTTACTCTTGGTATATCAATCTTAGATATATCTTCTAGTAAATCACCAAGTCCATAATCTAGATCTTCGATATCTTTACCATAGGAATTTACATTTTGACCTAATAAAGTAATTTCTTGATAGCCTTCTCTTGCTAATTCTCTTACTTCATTAATAATATCTTCAGGGCGACGGCTACGTTCCTTACCTCTCGTGAAAGGTACGATACAATATGTACAGAATTTATCACATCCATACATGATATTAACCCAAGCTTTGATACTACCTTCTCTTACCTTAGGAAGATTTTCAATAACATCTCCCTCTTTAGACCAAACTTCTACTACCATTGCTTTAGATAAATACGCTTCTTCTAAAATTTCAGGTAAGTGATGGATGTTATGTGTACCAAATATCATATCTACATTTTGATAAGATTTTAGAATTTTATTTACTACTGATTCTTCTTGAGACATACATCCACATACCCCGATTAGACAATCAGGACGTTCTTTTTTAAGATGTTTTAAATTTCCAATTTCACTAAAAACTTTGTTTTCCGCATTTTCCCGAATAGCACAAGTATTAATTAAAATTACATCTGCTTGATTAATATCAGTTGTCGCACTATAACCTAAAGCCTTTAATATCCCCGCCATAACTTCAGTATCATGTGCATTCATTTGACAACCATACGTTTTAATTAAAAAAGTACGACCGTTACCCATGTTTTTATACTTTTCATCAATATGAAAATCTCTATTATATTGTACTTCTTGTTTCCCACGTTTTTTTGCTTCTTTTAAACTAGGTGGTTGATACACTTGTTCAAAGTATTTGCTATAGTCTTTTTCAGCTTTACGATCACGCTCAGCTAAAATGTTTATCGTACCAGCTTTTCTTTGTTCTTCATTCACTTTGAAAAATCCTTTCTATAAGCCCATAATCATTACTACATTATATTAAATTTAAAGTTAAAGTGCAAAAAGACGTTTTGTTTTATTTTTCAAAAATGACATATAAAAAGAGACAAATCAAACCTTTTAAGCTTAATTTGTCTCTAACCTATTATAAAAAATTTAACATTAGTTTATTATGTGATGATTAGTTTATTCTTCATCATATTTGCCAGTTAATGTCTCAATATCAATTCCTTCCGGGACGTGATAAAATTTAACTTGGCTAATAATACTTGGACATTCTAATTCAACCATTCTCTCATTAAGTTTTTGAATTAGAATAAGACACTCACTCATTTCTCCTTGAACAGTTGTTTCCAATGGCCCTACTCTATAATGCATTCCTGATTCATCAATAATTTTAATTGCCTCATCAACATAAGGAATCACATCTTCATTGTTTGGAGTTCTAGGAATTATTTGTATACTCATTAAAGTATCTTGCACTACAATATCACTCCTTTTTTTATACAATCATATACTCATATTTTAACATTCATAAAGTAAGTATACGCTAAAGACTAAACTTGTTGTAGTGCTTTAATTGTTGCATCTGCAAAGTCGTACATTAAGTCACCCCAGTTATCTCGGTCTTCACGACTTTTACGTGAACTTTTGTTATTCACAAATAATTCTTTTCTAAGACTTGAAGTTAACTCGATTTGAACGCCAGCATTATTCTTAGTTAAATTAATAATATTTTCATCTTGCTTCCCAGCCATCGTATTCGGTGCTTCTTGTACCTTTATACCTACATCTGATAACGTATCACTTAATATATCAATAAGTTGCTGATCATTGCCTCCAATATAAGCTACACTATCTTCGCCTTTACAACCATGCAATGCTATCGCTCTTTCACTTTTTTCAACAATTTTAATAGCTTGTGGGTCATCGTAATTTGTAGATGTAACATGCAATTCATTATTGCCTTTACTACGTAGTCCCTTAAAAGAAAAATAATTATAATTCCCTTTATCAGCAATCACTTGTGCTAACTCAGTCGTAGCTGGTTCAATACCACCACCGTGAATCGCTAAGATTGATACATTACTATCTTTATCATCTGTTTCAATTTCCCAATCTTCATTTTCCACAGTTACGTTTTCTAATTCTTTCATTGATTTAAATCTATCCATGACTACCTCCAATAAAATTGTTTATTTTGCATATTCCCAAAATAAATAATTTAAAAAGTCATTTACGCAATTTAAATATTTTTAATCAAGAATTAAAATATAGATTTTCATCATAAAAAAACTGAGCACCCCATGTAGGCACTCAGATAACAAAAATTTATATAAATTGAGCTGTCAAATCATTAAACGTATCTTCTGAAATATGAACATCTTTTTTAGCTAGAGCCTCATCTTCAAGTTCATTAATTTGAGATTCGTATGAAGGCGTTTCAGTATCTTGATAGACAATACCTTTAACTAGCGATTCGTGCTCTAAAACTGTTCGCATAGCTAACTGTTTATCTGAATTATCATAATCGTCAATATCATCAATGCTAGTTAAATGCTCTTTAAACCAATCATAAGTGTTAACTTTGTTATATGTTACACAAGGTGAGAATACATTAACAAATGAAAATCCATCATGATTAATCGCATCCTCAATCATTTTAGTTAATGCTTTAATATCACTTGAAAAACCTTGTGCTACAAATGTAGCACCTGATGAAAGTGCTAATTCTAATGGGGCTACATTTTTCTCAATATTCCCTTTAGGTGTAGATTTAGTTACAAAACCTACTGCTGAAGAAGGTGATGTCTGACCTTTAGTTAAACCGTAAATCTGATTATCCATGACAATGTATGTCATATTCATGTTTCTTCTTAATGCATGAATCGTATGCCCCATACCGATTGCATAACCGTCTCCATCGCCACCTGAAGCAATAACAGTTAAATCTTTGTTCGCCATTTTAACACCCTGTGCTAAAGGTAAGGCACGTCCATGTATAGCGTGAACACCATAAGAATTAATGTATCCTGATAATCTACCAGAACATCCAATGCCTGTAATAATTGCAACTTCTTCAGGTTCCAAACCTACATTGGCAGCTGCTTTTTGTATGGCCGCTTGTACTGAGAAATCTCCACATCCTGGGCACCAATTTGGCTTAACATTATTTCTAAAATCTTTGAATGTAGCCAATTAAACCAACTCCTTAATTTCCTTGACTATCTCTAATCCTTTATCTTCAATTTCATGAGGTAAGAAAGGTGTACCATCATATTTAGTTTGGTTCACTAATTTTTCTTCTACTTTTGTGTTCATTTTTAAAATATTAGATAACTGACCTTGATAATTATGTTCAGCTACAATCACTTTAGATGCTTTATCGATTGCATGTTGAATCGTATCTTTAGGGAATGGATGTAACTGACGAATTTGTATAGTATTAACTTTAATACCTTGAGATTCCAAACGTTCTGCGCCTTCGTTAATAGCACCTTTGGTAGAAATAAAACCTATATATAATAAATCTGCCTCATCATATTTTTCATTAGATTCAATAGGTTTTTCTATAACTAGATTTTCTGTTTTACGCATACGTTTTTCCATTTGTGCTTGTCTATTAGAAGCCGCTTCACTAGGTTTACCTTCTTCATTATGTTCAACACCAGTGATGTGATGAATGCCACCTTTTACACCCGGAATGGGACGAGGTGAAATTCCATTACCTGTTAAGGCATATCTTCTAAAGTAGCCTTTATCATCTTCTTCACGTTCTATATCAGATTGAAGTAATTCGCCACGTTTAATTTGAATCTTATTATAATCTAATGACTTAACTGTTTGTTTACCTAAAGAAAGTTGTAGATCACTTAAAATAATGACAGGACATTGATATTCCTCTGCTAAATTGAATGCCTCTACTGTAAGATAGAATGCATCTTCAGCATCAGTTGGAGCAACTACAATTTTTGGAATATCACCGTGTGTACCATATATCATTTGCATTAAATCTGATTGTTCTTGTTTAGTAGGTAAACCTGTTGAAGGTCCGCCACGTTGAGTGTTGATGACTACGAATGGTGTTTCAGTCATTCCTGATAAACCAATTGATTCCATCATCAATGATAAACCAGGACCTGCACTTGCTGTAAACCCTCTTACACCAGCATAGTTAGACCCTATAGCCATTGTAGCTGCAGCAATTTCATCTTCCGTTTGAACAACAGTGCCACCGACTTTAGGAAGATTCGCAATCATATACTCCATAATTTCAGATGCTGGAGTAATAGGATAAGCAGCCATAAATTTAGAACCTGCTGATATTGCTCCTAATCCAATTGCATCATTACCTATCATATACAAGTATGGATCTTCATTAATTGCTTCTAATTCAAAGTCTCCCTGAATAGAACTTAGGTGTTCTTTCATTAAACGATAACCTTCGTTAAGCGCTTCGATATTCATATCAACTACTTTTTCTCCCTTTTTAGAGAACATGTTCGTAATTAATTCTTCAAAAGTAGTTGTGTCTAAATTCATAAGCGCTGAAGTAGCTCCAATAGCCACCATGTTTTTCATCAGTGCTGTCCCAAGTTCTTTAGCAGTGCTTGTAAACGGTAAATCTATAAGTTGCGCTTTACAGCCTTCTGGTTTTGTCGGTTTAGCCTTAGAATCCGCAATTATAATACTATCCTCTCTCATTTCATGATGATTTAACTCAATCGTTTCTTGATCAAATGCAATTAAGATATCTAAATCATCACTAATGGCATGAACAGGCGTAGTTGATACTCTTATTTTATTGTTAGTATGACCACCTTTAATTCGACTTGAAAAGTGTCTGTAACCATATAAAAAGTATCCCTTCCTATTCATTGCAGTAGCGAAGATTTCTCCAGTAGATTCGATACCTTCACCTTGTTGTCCGCCCACTTTCCATGATAGTTGTGATTTCATATCACATGCCTCCTGTGGATATAATTCATATTTAATAATAACAAAAGAAACCACCGTTTTACTATGTAAACAGTGGTACAAAATTAAATTCATACTAATGGACGATAACCTTTAAACACTATTAAGACAGGGGTTTATCCCTGAAAAGGATTGTCGTCATTTATTAATATTCTTTCAATTTGTGTTGTTTTACCTTCTTTATCTAAATCAATAATGACGCCAGATAAAACACTGCGCCCTTCATCTGGTACGACGTGTCTTTGAGGTAAACTTGTAATAAATCTATTAATCACTTCTTCGCGATTGATACCTAAAATTCCATCATAATATCCTGTCATACCCACATCAGTTATATAGCCAGTCCCGTTTGGTAAGACGCGATTATCAGAAGTCTGAATGTGAGTATGTGTTCCAACTACTGCACTCACTCTACCATCTAAATACCAACCCATAGCATTTTTCTCAGAAGTTGTTTCTGCATGAAAGTCGACGAAGATGTAAGGAGTGACTTTTCTTGCTTCTTCTATCAATTGATCCGCCTTTTTAAAGGGGTCATCAATATCTTGCATAAATGAACGTCCTTGTAGGTTAATAATAGCTAATTTTATTTCATTAATTTGAATATAACGCATTCCAACTCCTGGCGCTTCTTCTGGAAAATTAGCCGGACGAACCATGCGATGTGCATCATCGATAAAGTCATAAATTTCTCTTTGACCATAAGTATGGTTACCCATAGTCATGAAATCTACGCCTTCTCTTAATAATTGTTTATAAATCTTCTCTGTTAACCCTTTGCCATGTGCTGCATTTTCAGCATTTACAATGGAAACTGTAGGGCGATAACTTTGTTTTATTTTTGGTAAATATGTAGAAATTGCTTTTCTACCGATTTTTCCAACGATATCTCCAATAAACAATATTCTCATAAATCGTTCATCCTCTCATAAACAGTTTAATAGATACCGTCATATAATTAAAGTATCCAGTACAAATTAATTATTCTGAATATTAAAAGACTTTTCTTTTTTGTATTTATTTAATATGTTAATATGAAGTTAACAAAATTCTAGGAGTTGTAAATCATACATGTCTATTAATATTGATCCTGAAAAATTTGCAGAATTAGTAGTAAACGCGAATCCAGCAAAATCTGATGAACCAGAAGATATTGCTAAAGAAAGCTTAACACTCTATATTAATGCTTACCGTTTAGCTGAAAAATATTCAAACATTGCTACTAATTGTTACGATACAGCTGAAATCATTAAAGAAATCAATGATGCAGACCTACAATTAAAATAATTTAAAAACTAATTATTAAAAAATAAGTTTTTAGGAATCAACATAATCAATTGATTATGTTGATTTTTATTTTATGCCAAACTCTTTCGTCATACTTGAATCTTCGTTTCAAGCATAAGAGCCACTAACCGATTTCTCGGTAAGTTTCATTGTCATACTTGAATCTTTGATTCAAGCATAAGAGCCACTAACCGATTTACCGGTAAGTTTTTTGTCATACTTGAATCTTTGATTCAAGCATAAGAGCCACTAACCGATTTCTCGGTAAGTTTTTTGTCATACTTGAATCTTCGTTCAAGCATAAGAGCCACTAACCGATTTCTCGGTAAGTGGCTCTAAAATTATTTTGCATATTCTACTGCTCTAGTCTCTCGAACAACTGTCACTTTGATGTGACCAGGATATTGTAATTCTTCTTCGATTTGATCTTTGATATCTCTAGCCAATCTGTATGATTTTAAATCATCAATTTCTTCAGGTGAGACAACTACACGAATTTCTCTACCTGCTTGAATTGCAAATGCTTTTTCAACTCCATCATAGCTCTCAGATAAAGCTTCTAATCTTTCTAATCTTCTAATATAGTTTTCAAGTGTCTCTTTACGAGCACCCGGTCTTGCTGCTGATAAAGCATCTGCAGCCGCAACTAAAATAGAAATAATAGAAGTTGGCTCTACATCACCATGATGTGAGTGAATAGCATTAGTTACTGTTTCATTCTCACCATATTTCTTAGCTAATTCAACACCTATTTCTACGTGACTTCCCTCAACCTCATGGTCAATAGCTTTACCAACATCATGAAGTAAACCTGCACGCTTAGCAAGAGTAACGTCTTCGCCTAACTCTGCAGCTAACATACCTGAAAGGTGCGCCACTTCAATAGAATGTTTAAGCACATTTTGGCCATAACTAGTACGATAGTTTAATCGACCAAGTATTTTAACTAGATCAGGATGCATGTTATGAACATTAATTTCAAATGTAGCTTGTTCACCTGCATCTCTAATAATATCGTCAACTTCTTTTCTAGCTTTCTCAACCATATCTTCAATACGACCAGGATGAATACGACCATCTGAAACTAAGTTAACTAATGCTGTTCTAGCTATTTCTCGTCGAATTGGGTCAAAGCCTGATAAAATAACCGCTTCTGGAGTATCATCAATAATCAAGTCTATACCAGTAAGCGTTTCTAATGTACGAATATTTCGACCTTCTCTACCTATGATACGACCTTTCATTTCATCATTAGGTAAATTAACAACTGATACAGTTGATTCAGTTGTATGATCGGCTGCTAATCTCTGTACTGTAGTAGCAAGTAATTCTTTTGCTGTTTTATCTACTTTTTCTTTCGCTTCTTTTTCTTTTTCTTTAACAAGTATTGCAATATCTTGTGACAGTTCTTCTTCAACTCGTTGAAGTTGTTCATTTACAGCTTCTTCTTGAGTGAGACCGGAGATGCGTTCTAATTCTTGTTCATGCTTCATTATTAATGTTTGAACACTACTCTCTTTTGCATCTACTTGTTGTTGTCTTTCTTCAATTTTTGATTCTTTTTGTTCTAAAATCTCATCTTTTTTATCTAAAAGATCAGATTTTCGATCCAAGTTCTCTTCTTTTTGAAGAAGTCGGGTTTCTTGTCTTTGAAGTTCCCCACGTCTTTCACGCAGTTCACTTTCTGTTTGTTCTCTTAAAATTTGGTTCTCTTCTTTTGCCTCAAGTAACTTTTCTTTTTTAATATTGTCAGCTTCTTTATTAGCATAAGTGACAATATCTTCGGCAGTTTGTCTTGCTTGAACTTGTTTTTGGTGTAATAAATTTCGGGCAACGACATACCCTACAACAACGCCTAGAATTATCCCCAGCAAAATGAGTAGGAGGCTTAATAAATTCACATAAACACCTCCTTTATCTAGGGTTTGCTCTGTATATCAAAATCAATATGATTATATGAAATTATATAAGAATCATACACACTAATTGTACGTTTTTCGACAGAGAAGTGTCAAGGTATGAAATTCCTTATCCTACGTTTAAAATCCTTAGTTATTGTGAAAGTTTACTCTAAAAAAATGGATAGCAAAAAGCCATCCATTTTAAACTTACATATATACTTTTGAATAAAAATTATTCTTCATCAAATAAAGTCTTAGGTGCTTCTTCTTCAGCGTCTGTTTCTTCAACGTCTCCATCGAATATACCTAATTTTTCTCGTAATTTACGATCAATTTCTTCTTTAATTTGAGGGTTTTCTTTTAAATAAGTTTTAACGTTTTCTTTACCTTGACCCATTCGATCACCATTATAAGAGTACCAAGCACCAGATTTATCAACGATGTCATTTTCAACACCTAAGTCAATTAATTCGCCTTCTTTAGAAATACCTTGACCGTACATAATATCTACTTCAGCTACTCTGAATGGAGGTGCTACTTTATTTTTAACAACTTTAATTTTAGTTCTGTTACCTACGATATCTTGTCCTTGTTTTAATTGTTCAGCTCTTCTTACTTCTAATCTTACAGAACTATAGAATTTTAATGCACGTCCACCTGGTGTAGTTTCTGGGTTACCAAACATCACACCAACTTTTTCACGAATTTGGTTAATAAAGATTGCAGTTGTGTTTGATTTAGAAATTGCACCGGATAATTTTCTTAAAGCTTGAGACATTAATCTTGCTTGTAAACCGACATGTGTATCTCCCATTTCACCTTCAATTTCAGCTTTAGGAGTTAATGCTGCCACTGAGTCAACCACGACGATGTCAACTGCACCACTTCGAACAAATGCTTCAGCAATTTCAAGTCCCTGTTCCCCATGATCAGGTTGAGATAAGTATAGGTTGTCAATATCTACGCCTAAAGCTTGAGCGTACACAGGATCAAGTGCGTGTTCAGCATCAATGAATGCAGCTACTCCACCGTTTTTTTGAACCTCTGCAATTGCATGTAAAGCAACTGTTGTTTTACCTGAACTCTCAGGTCCATAAATTTCTATAATTCTTCCTTTAGGATAACCACCTACACCTAGGGCATTATCCACTGTTACAGAACCACTTGATGTGCTTGATACTTTACGACCTTTATTGTCGCCTAATTTCATAACCGCACCTTTACCAAATGATTTCTCCATATTTTTTATAACTGTATCTAAAGCTTTTTGACGTTCGTTATCCAAAGCGAGACCTCCTAATTACGAAAGTAATCTTTTTTAATATCTTATCTTTACTATACAAGCTATCCATTCAAAACACAAGCATTTTACGAATATTTGTTCGTATAATTATAATTATAAGTGATATAAAATCGAACAAACGTACTTATTTTAAAAACAGTAAAAGAATAATCATCGATTTTCAAACCATTTTAATAATTTAATCATCGCATAATTTTGACTTCTGCTTCTTAATAAATTTCTACTTTGAGTCATTTTAAAAGTATCAACGTTTAATACTTCTCCATCGTACATAGCTAAGTAGACATCTTCATTTTCATGTAATAAAACAATACCCAAATCAGTTTGGTATAAATCTTTTACATATTGCGCTGCATTAAATAATTGGTCGTGGATACTATCTGTAGTGTCTATAAATAAACCATTGTGTGGTAACAATCCATTAAGTACATTATTTTGATCTACATTTTTAAGTCTTGTATATAAAGCACCATTTGTTACTCCATCATATATAGCAAACGTTTCATTTATTTTAGAGATCACAGCCTCTTCAAGAGTAATGTCATCAGATCCATAGTAATAATCACCTATACGGTCGAGTATTTCTCTCTTGACGGGGGCAATAAGATTTTTGCAATCATTCTTTGAATCAGAATTGGCAGTAATTCTAATATAAACTTCATGTGTTCCAGCTAAAGGAGCTATAGTTGGATTAGTTTGATTTTCTATAAGATCCATGAGTATCGTCTCAACTTTAGATTCACCTATTCCGGCAAATCTTAATAACTCTGAAAAAATGACGCTATCGTCATCTAGTAAGTAAGGTAATAGCTCATTCTTTGCCATGGGCTTCATTTCACTAGGAGGCCCTGGTAAAAGCACAACCTTTTTATCATTCTTTTCAATTAACATTCCTGGCGCCATACCAGTTTTATTTGGTAATACTTTGCAACCATCAATAACCAATGCTTGTTGTTTATTATTAGGTGTCATTTCTTGTCCTTGCTCTTTGAAATAACTCTCAATATATTCTAAAGAAGCCTCGTCAGTAACTAATTCTTTACCTAAAACTTTAGCTACAGTATGTTTAGTTAAATCGTCTTTAGTAGGTCCTAACCCACCTGTTAACACAAGAGTATCAAAACGTTCAAATCCTTGTCTGATAATGTATTCCAATCTTTCCGGATTATCTCCAATTACAGTATGCTCAACCACGTTTTTACCAATACTATTAAATAGTTTGGATAAATACTGACCATTCGTGTTTGCTATTTGACCTAAAAGTAATTCAGAACCTACGGCAATTATAGATATTTTCATCAACTTTCACCCCTTTGACCATCTTTTTTCGCAATAAATTCATTATATATTTTCTGATTTAATAAATCTAAAAAAAGCGTTCAAAAAAAGACTAAACTTTATAATCTTACTTTTATAAAGCCTAGTCTTGTAAATTCGTATGTTATTTAGATTGTTTAAATACATCTCTACCTTTGTAGAAATACTCAATTCCAGAAAGGATAGTGAAGAACACTCCTATATAAAGTAATGTCACACCGAGTGGAAAATGAATATAATGAACGAGTGGATCACCTAGTAGTATCCAAATAATCGCAACCATTGTGACTGCTGTTTTAATTTTACCTAGTTGACCCGCCGCACTTACAAATCCTTGTTCAATTTGTAATAAACGTAAGCCTGTAACCGCAAATTCACGTGCAATAATTATTATAGCTACAACTGAATTCGTAAAACCTAATTGCACCATTACAATAAGAGCACTCGCTACTAAAAGTTTATCAGCTAATGGATCTAAAAATTTACCCATATTTGTAACAAGTTGCCATTTACGTGCTAAATATCCATCTGCAAAGTCACTTAACGATGCAAGAATAAAAATAATTGCACTTATTAAAATTTCAATTCTAATGTGATACCCGCCTAAAAAAGATACCTTTCCAAATCCGAAATCTACTAACGCAAATAGTATGAAAACGGGTATCAATATAACTCTAAATACCGTAATCTGATTCGGTATATTCATAATAAATCCTCATTTCTTAAACTTTATTTATATAATTAACACTGCAAGAATCCAAAGTATTAAAGAAACTATTACTATAAAACCAATTAGCATTATCAATTGCATCGTTTCTTTTGACTTACTTCGATACGAGGGAGCTTCACCGTTCGAGAAAGCAGCAATTAATTCATCAATTTGATTCTGATTATTTGGTATTTCGTCACGATGAGCCTCAATAAGTTGATTAGGTTCAATGTTGACTACATTAGCATATTTACGAATAAATCCCTCTGTGTAATCCTTTTTGGCTAATAAATCAAAATCATTATTCTCTATATGTATCAGAGTTTGACGCTTAAGTTGTGTTCGTTGCTCAAGTTCATTTAAAGTCATACCTAATCTTTCACGTCTACCTTTTAATGCTTCACCAACAGTTTTCACACATAGCCCTCCTCAAACCTATTCAAAGAAACCAAATCCTCCACCAAATGGATCACCGAAATCTAAATTATTTTTACTTTGAATCGTCTGTTTTTTCATTTCATCATAATGTATTTCTTGATTTTCATTTTCTCTTAATTCAATGATATAGTCAAAGTCTTCCATACTATAATTACACGCTTCTACAAATAAATCTGGATGCTCAACTACTTTAATCGAAGGGAGTGTCATAACTTCTCTAACTAAATCTTGGTGCTTAGGATTAGATTCACGAGCCGTCACCGCGCCATCAATAATATAAACATGATTTGAATCATATTCGCCTTTGATTAAAGAACTTCTTACTGTCTGCTTAATTAAAGTAGAACTAATAAACAGCCATCTTTTATGCGCACATACGCTTCCGGCCACGATTGATTCTGTCTTACCTACACGTGGCATACCTCGTATTCCTATTAACTTATGTCCTTCTTCTTTAAAAAGTTCAGCCAAAAAGTCTACAAGTAAACCTAAATCTTCTCTCTCAAATTTAAACGTTTTTTTATCATCCGCATCTTGTTCTATGTATCTGCCATGTCTAACTGCAAGACGATCTCTAAGTTCTGGTATTCTTAATTTGGTAATGTCAATTTCATTAATTTCTTTAACTATTTGTTCAAAACGTTCAACTTTTTCTAGTTTATCAGTTTTGATAAGTAAACCCCTTTTGCCTTGATCAACACCATTAATTGTAACAATACTAATTCCTAACATACCTAATAAACTTGATATGTCCCCAAGTAATCCTGCACGATTAATTGTAATCTCATATTCAAGATACCATTCTTTTCTTTCTGCTACTGCCATGATTTAACCACCCCTTGTTTTCAATCACGCACTTGAAAGCTTTTTTCAAAGTATGATTTAAAAACATTATAACATCGATTAGGAAACGCGCCCTTAGGAATTGTATTTATTTTCATATAAAATCAAAACCTAAATTACTTACAAAATACTTTAAATTTTTATAAATACCATGCTCCATTTACCTTTTGAACAGTACCTGTAATACTTCTAGACATGGGGTGACACAAATACGCACAGACATGGGCCACCTCTTCAGGTTCAATCATTCTATTCTGAGGTAATTCTTGAAGTATTGAATCTCTTTCCTCTTCTGACCACACCTTGCTCATATTACCTGAAACAAATCCTGGAGTTATAGCATTTACGGTTACTGACGTAAGCGCAAGTTCTTGACTAAGCGCTTTAACGAAACCTATTTGAGCACTTTTCATAGCTGAGTAAATAGTTTCCATGCTTGCACCTGTTTCTCCCCAAATAGAAGAAATAACTACAATTCGGCCGTTTTCACTTCTTCTTAAAATATCTACAAAAAATCTGGATAAACGTATAAATTGTCTTAAGTGAAGAACGTAACTCTTATCGATATCATCATCGCTCATATCTTGTAACATGCCATATAATGCAGTGCCGCTAGTATAAATAAGACAATCCAAATCAATAATATGTCCAAAATAATCTTCTAAATTTAGATTTTGAGATAGATCACATTGGATGAATTCTACATTTTGGTTATGATTAAATTTTTGTTTCAAGGCTTCTAATTTAGAAGAATGATAGTGAACAATTACGTGATACCCTTCGTTTAAGAGTTGCTTGACAATCGCTGAACCTATAGTACCTGAACCACCAAGTACGAGTGCTTTCATTATGGTTTCATCTCCAAACGACTATCGACAAGTTGTTCAAAATTTAGAAATAGTTCAGATGTTTCATTAACACTTTCGAGTGTTATATTTTCAACAATTTCTAACATGTCAAAAACACTTACACCTTCAAAATATAATTTCGCATATTGATTAGCAATGTACTCAGGTGAATTTAAACTTGAAATAAACTCTCCGATAAATTGTTTTTTTAATAAGTCGAAAGCTTCTTGATCAACTAATTGTCCTCTGTACTTCTTCAATTCATTAAGTAATAATTCTTTTAATTCATCCGGTTGCTGTGTTGCACTGGTAATAATAGAAAAGCTATAGCTAGGTTCAAGCACAAATTGATATCCAAAAGTTTCATCAATTAAATCTTTATTTAATAAGTTTTGATAAAAATCCGTTTCTTCTCCAAAAATCAACTCATAGAAAAATGTCATTTCTAAATCTCTTTGTACATATTTTTCCGAGCTTTCTTTAAGTGGTTGATTTTTAAAACCTAACATTAACCTTGGAGATTGCAATTTCATCTGCTCTGTAACGTTGTGTTGATTCACTTCAATGGGTTCATCAATTTCTGCACGCTCAATCTTAGGTTGGTTGGTCTTATTTCGCTTTGCCTCATGTTGTTCTACTAAATCAATCATATTTTGAGGGTTTACGTCACCAACAATAAATAAAACCATATTTGATGGATGATAAAAAGTTTCATAACAAAGGTATAAATCATCCTTAGTGATATCGTAAATACTCTCCACACTACCAGCAATATCGACGCGAATAGGATGGTTTGAATACATCGCTCTCAAAGTATTGAACATTAATTTGTAACCAGGTTGTTCTTGATACATTTTAATTTCTTCAGCAATGATACCCTTTTCCTTATTAACCGTTTCCTCAGTAAAATAAGGCGTTTCAACCATATCTAATAAACGCTTAATATTACTTTCAATATTGCTTGTAGCACTAAATAAATAACTTGTACGGTCAAAACTTGTAAATGCGTTTGCTTGTGCATTTTCCTCGGCAAAAGCTGTAAATAAATCTTCTTCTTCTTTTTCAAAAAGTTTATGTTCTAAAAAATGTGCTACACCATCTGGCACTTTTACAAATTGTTGGCTTCCAATAGGTTTGAAATGATTATCCAAAGAACCAAATTGTGTCGTATAAGTCACAAATGTTTTTTGGAATCCTGGTTTAGGTATTATAAACAGCTTAAGCCCATTATCAAGTTCATGTTCATAGACTTTCTCATCTATCAATTCATAATTATGTAGCTTCATTATTCACTTTGACCTCCTTTCGTTAAAACATAGATTGTATCTAGCATGGCTTCATTAGCTAATTTTATAACATCTTCTCTTGTGACAGCATTAATTGCAGTGATGAATTCTTCTTCAGATTGAGGTTTGTCTAATAACACCTGATTATGTAATAGTTCGATAATACTTTTAGGTCTGTCAGTAGATTCATGTCTATGAGAGATAATAATTTTCTTTGCCAACTCTAATTTATCATCATCAAAATTACCATTCTTTAATTTTTCAAATTCATCTAAAATAGTATCTTTGGCAATCTCATATTTAGAAGCCGAAACTCCACTAAGAACAAATAAAAATCCATTCTTTCCATCGATTTGTGAATGTATAGAATAGGCCAAACTTTGCTTTTCTCGAACTTCATTGAATAACACTGAAGAAGGGTCGCCACCAAACATCATGTTTAAAACTACGAATGCATAATAGTTCTCTTTCCCAAAATAAGTTGGGAAACGATAACCAAGATTGAGTTTAGCTTGGTCCACTTCATCATTCTCAATGATAAATTTAGATGATTTATTTGGATCTATATGCTCAGGTCGATTATTACTTTCAAATTTGAATGGTTTAATATTAAAGTTTTCTTGTATTGTATCTATCACATTTTGTTTATCTACATTTCCAACTACGTAAATTGCACAATCATCGTTATGTAACATTGATTTATATGTATCATACAAGTTTTTAGCAGTAACATGAGGTATTTGTTCTACTTGACCTGTAGCTAAATATTTATAGGGTTCATTTTCAAACATATGGTTCATTAATTTTAAAAATGAATATTGAGCTTTATTATCAATCATTGCTTCAAGCTTTTTAGTGAGCAAAGATTTTTCCTGTGCTACATAGTTCTCATTAAACTGTTCGTCAATAATTAAAGGATTCCAAATAAGTTCTTTAAGCGTCTTAAGACCCTTCTCAAATAATGGAGTTGAGTCCTTTAAATAACGCTCATTAGCAATTTCTAAAGAAATTGTAATCACATGTTTATCCTTAAATTTAGATACAAAACTATTGATATATGCACCATATAATGATGATAAATGTCTATTTAACGCTTTATCGTTAGGCCATTGTTGTGTAGCACGTACTAAGACTTTGCTTAAAATTGAACGCGCCGTTATTGTTTTATAATCTAATGGCGCCATAAATTTAAAGGTCACCATGGTTGTTTTAAATTTTTTAGTTGGTAAAACGTTAATATGTATATTGGAGTTGTCTAATGTATTATTTTCCAAACGGCATACCTCTCATTCCTGTAAAAACATTAAATTTTTACTTAGCTTTTATTTATTTTAAATTTAACCAAACTACTTTTAATATAGTTTAATGAATATAAAATAGGTTGGTCTTGCTCATCATAATGAACTACCTTTAATAGCATTAAACCTTCATGTGGAGAAGCGTTTAACACTTCTGAAATATGAGGTTCATAACTAATTGCTTCTAAGTCCATTTCTGCATGTTTAACCTCATGTCCTGTTGATTCTTTAATAGCTCTTAACATAGAGCCACTACTTTTTTGATAGTCTGTACAAGTTAGATTTTGTTTAGCGATTTTATCTAAACAGTAAACTACTGGTATTTGATCAGCCGTTCTTAATCTTTCAATGATAGTCACAGGTTCTTTATCACTTATTTCTAATAATTCAGCATCAAGAATAGTTGCTGGTTGTTCATCAAAATTTAAATATTCTATACCTGCTTTATACCCAGCTTCTTCAATCATATTACTAATACTTACTAACTTATCTAATGGATAAAAGAAGGGAGGCTGTTTTTTAACACTAGTCCCCTCTTCAAAATTATCAGTTACAATTTGTTCGGTAATTAATTCACCAATTCCATCATAAACATCGTCCGTTTTCACGTTGAGTGCACGTGCAATTGATAAATTACTTGGTAGCTTACCAGTATTATCCAATTCTCCATTTTTTATTAACTTTAAAATGTATTGTTTAACTCTATAAATCGCATTCATTTCCGACATTTTTACACCTCATCATTATCTAAATCAACTAGAATTTGTCTTGGTTTACTTCCTTTTTGAGGACCGATGACTTGATTACGTTCTAAATCGTCCATTAAACGTGAAGCACGATTATAACCAATTCTAAATTGTCTTTGTAATAAAGATGTGCTCGCTTTTTGTTGTTCTATTACAAACAAGTAGGCTTCATCATATAAGGAATCTTCACTTTTCATCTCTGATTTATCAACTGGTGCGTCAGGTTCCATTTCTTTTACATAATTTGCTTTTTGTTGTTCTACAACGTAGTCCACTACATCTTGAACCTCCTTATCGCTCAAGAAGGCACCTTGGATACGTGTTTGAGTCGATTCACCATTACCAATATATAACATATCGCCTTTACCTAATAACTTATCGGCACCACCTGAACCTATAATAGTTCTAGAATCAGTTTGTGAACTTACTGCAAAAGCTATACGTGAAGGAATATTATTTTTAATGATACCAGTGATTACGTCTACTGAAGGTCTTTGAGTGGCTACTATTAAATGAATACCTGCAGCTCTAGCCATTTGAGTAATTCGTTGAATCGCATTTTCAACTTCTTTACCTGCGACCATCATTAAATCTGCTAACTCATCAACAATAACTACAATGTAAGGAAGTTCTGATTGTTTCTCTTCTAACTCTTCATTTTGTTTACGAATATACTGATTATATCCTTCGATATTTCTTGTTGAAGAATGTTGGAATAAATCATAACGACGTTCCATTTCTGCAACTACTTTATCAAGCGCTTGCGATGCCTTGTGTGGATTAGTTACTACCGGGATAAGTAGATGAGGTATGCCATTATATACGTTTAATTCTACCATTTTCGGATCAATTAACATAAGTTTTACCTCATGCGGCTTAGCATTGAGTAAAATGCTTGTGATTATTCCATTGATACATACTGATTTACCACTACCTGTAGAACCTGCTACAAGTAAATGAGGCATTTCATTGAGTTGTATAGATACAGGTTCTCCAGATATATCTCGTCCAATACCAACTTCTAATTTATGTTGAGATGGAAACTTCTCTTCTAAAACTTCTTTAAGTGATACTAATGAAATTTTGTCATTAGGAACTTCGATTCCTACTGCTGAACGTCCAGGAATAGGAGCTTCTATACGAACATCTTTCGCTGCTAATGCTAAAGCAATGTCATTATGTAAGTTAACGATTTTACTTACTTTAACACCTTGAGCTGGCTGAACTTCATATTGAGTTACCGCAGGACCAATTTTAATTTGGGTCACTTTCGCATTGACACCAAAATTCTTCATTGTAGATTCTAAGACCTGACCTTTTCTTTGAACTTCAGCTTTAGAAGTAGATTGTTGTTTAGCTGGTTGATTAAGTAATGATAAAGGTGGAACCACATACTCCACATTAGCTACTTCTCCAGCTTCAGAGATTGATCCTTCAGCGTTACTACTATCATTGTCTTCATTAGAACTTGAAACATTACCTTTGTTGTCACTCTGTTTAATATCTTGTGAGTTTGAAGTGATTTCACTACTATTAGCCTCATGATCAAAAATACGCTTTTTACGTGTCTTAGGTGCACTATTGCTTTTATCTTCTTGGTCACTGTGCCCGTAAATAGGTATGTCATTATTTTGCGGAACTTCAGGAAGATCACTAACATCTTTGACATTTTCTTGTTGCAATCTTTCTTGTTCTTTCTTTCTCTTTTTCTCTTCAGATCTCTCTGCTTTTAATTGAGCCCTCTCTTCTTTTCTAGCTTTACTCGTTTCTCTTTTGTCTCTAAATGATTCTGAAGCACTTTTACTAGATGATTTCATACTTTCAAATAGGCTTTTACTTACATCTCTATGTCTTAAGTTTGATAAAAGTATGATACTTGAAGCTATTAGTAGAACAGTAATAATTATAACGCCAGCTATTGATATAAGAGGTATTAATAATTTAAATAAGTAAAAACCTATTAAACCTCCTCCGAAGTTAGGAAAGTGTGTATGTTCATATGATTTATAAACATATGATAATACTGGCTCTCTTTCAGATGACACGCCTTTACTAAAATGGTAATAAAGTTGCGTTATACATAGCAAAGCAAGTTGCAAAACAAGCGCACCAATACTTCGACGCGTTTTAGGAATTTTTTTAGAATATGTAATGAAGACTGTACCTAGAATCACTAAAATATAAGTCAGAAATCTACTCATACCGAATAGATAATTGAAGAAACTATCAATCATTTGACCAACTATGCCTAATTGAAAAGCTCCTAAAACGACAAGAATGATTATGACAATAGCAATGATGTAGCGTAAAGGGCTCTCATTTTGTTTTTTTCTTTTACTATTTTTACGCGTAGCATTACTTTTCCTTCTATTCGTTGTTTTTTTCTTTGTTTGTGGCAAGATTTCACACCTTCTTTTTTAATCTTTCACAGTTATTTAATTACGGCCTAATAATAACTATTATGTATATATTTAATAAGATGAAAGAGGCAGGGACAATTAATTGTTTAAAGCCATCTCAATTATTCTTATATCCCAATTAGATATGTTTGAACAAAAATTAAGAAGACCTCGTTGCAGAGCATAATCACCTTAAATCACTTAAATGATTTGCTATACACAATTGTCCCAACCTCTTCAAATGTTATTTATTAAGATTAAATCTCAGAAATTACTGGAATAATCATTGGACGACGTTTCGTGCTTTCAAATAATAATTTGCTAATTTGATCTCGCATATTTTGCTTAATTTCAGACCATTCTATACGTTTTTCTTGTAAACCTGCTTCTACAATTGTACGCACTTTTTCTTCGGCTTCATTTAATAATTCTTCACTTTCTCTAACATAAACGAACCCTCTTGATTGAATTTCAGGTCCTGCAGCGATACGTCTATTCTTAGGATCTAGCGTGACAACAGCAATGAAAATTCCATCTTCAGCTAATAAATGGCGGTCTCTTAAGACAATATTACCTACGTCTCCGACACCAATACCATCGATAAGTACATTACCTGAATTTACCTTTTCATTGAGTACCATATCTTTACCGTTGTAATTGATCACATCACCTTTTTCAACTAAGAAAATCTTTTCAGGTGCTACACCTGATTCTGCTGCTAATTTAGCGTGAGCAATTTGCATTTTAAATTCACCTTGCACTGGAATAAAGTATTCAGGTTTCATTATATTTAACATCATTTTTAATTCTTCCATACAACCATGACTTGAAGCATGGATTTTTTTATTGTTAGGGATGATGTGTGCCCCTGCACGTACAAGTTCGTTTAAAGTATCAGCTATGATTACTTCCATATTAGCAGAAGCCGTGATTGCTAAGAATACTGAATCGCCTTCTTCAATATTCATAATTTTATGTTTCTTTTGAGCCATTTGGCTTAAAGCCTCTACAGGTTCGCCTTGCATACCAGTTGCAATAATAATAACTTCATTTTTAGGATAATTATCAACTTCATTGATAGGAATTAATAAATCCTTCGGAATATCAAAATATCCCATCTTACGAGCAATATTAAATGAACTTTCAAGTGAGCGACCTAAGAATGATACTTTTCGATTCAATTTACTAGCTATATTTAGAACTTGTTGTATGCGAATAAAATTAGATGCATAGCAAGAAACTATAAGTCTTCCTTTAACTTTAGTGAATGCGTCATACATATGATGTTCAATGACATTTTCAGGAGTGTTATAGCCAGGTTTTTCTGCTTCTGTAGAATCACTAATTAAAGCAAATACACCTTCATCACCAATTTCAGCCATGCGCTTCATATCAGGTGCATATTGACCATGTAAACTTTGGTCGAATTTAAATTCTCCTGTATATACAATTGAACCATAAGAAGTATGAATGCAAATCCCCAAGCTATCTGGAATACTGTGTGTAGTATTAAAGAAGCTCACATTCACATTTTTAAATTTCATTACTGAATCATGAGATACTGTATAGTAGCGCACTTTTTTCTTAATATTACGGGCCTTCATATTTTCTTTAATAAGTGCAATCGTTAATTTAGAACCATAAACTGGCGCGTCAATTTGCTCTAAAATATAGCTAACTGCACCAATTGCGTGCTCATGACCATGTGAAAGGAAAATACCTTTTAATTTATCTTTATTTTCAATTACGTACTGAATGTCAGGAATAACGATATCCACACCTAACATTTCATCTTCAGGGAACATTAATCCCGCATCTAACATAAACATTTCATCGTCTACTTCAACGATGTACATATTTTTAGCGATTTCGCCTACACCACCAAGTGGTATGATGCGAATATCTTTATTTTTTTTCTTTATTAAACTCAAAATGTTACCTCCTATAAATAATGACCCGTCCATATATAAACTCACCATTTATTATAAGTTAAAATATGCGTGATGTACACTATTATTGCACGGTTGAACCGCTTGAACATTTTGAATTATCATTTAAATTAAAATAACTAATTGAAATGAAACTTTTAAACTGATTTTATTTTTTACAATAAAATAAAAAGGTTGAGCATTCATTTAAGAATACTCAACCTTAATAGTTAAATCTAATCATCTAATAAAGCTTTATGAGATGCATTGACACGACCTTGTTTATCAATTTCTGTAATTTTAACTTCAATTGAATCGCCAATGTTTAATACATCTTCAACTTTATTGATTCGTTCTTTAGATATTTGTGAAATGTGAAGTAATGCGTCCTTTCCTGGGAATAATTCGACGAAAGCACCATATTTCTCAATACGTTTAACTTTAGCATTATAAACTTGACCTACTTCAGCTTCACGTGTAATATCCTCAATAATTTCTTTCGCACGATCAATCATAGCTTGATCTACAGCACCTATAAAGATTGTACCGTCTTGTTCGATATCTAATTTGACACCTGTTTCATCAATAATTTCGTTAATTTTTTTACCACCAGGTCCTATAACATCTCTGATTTTATCAGGATTAATATGCATAGTAACAACTTTCGGTGCATAAGCACTTAGTTCTTTTCGAGGATGATCAATTGTTTGTAGCATATGATCCATAATAGCTAATCGGCCTTGACGTGCTTGTTCAAGTGCTTCTTCAATAACTTCACGTGTCAATCCATCTATCTTAATATCCATTTGAATAGCAGTAATACCTTCTTTAGTACCAGCCACTTTGAAGTCCATATCACCAAGTGCGTCTTCCATACCTTGAATATCAGTTAAAATAGTATAGCTATCATCACGAGTCACAAGACCCATTGCAATACCCGCTACAGGAGCTTTAATAGGTACGCCGGCATCCATTAAAGCTAATGTTGAACCACAAATTGATGCTTGTGAAGAAGAACCATTTGATTCTAATACTTCACTTACTATACGAATTGTGTAAGGGAAATCAGCTGTGTCAGGAATAATATAACGTAAAGCTCTTTCACCTAGAGCACCATGACCAATTTCACGACGTCCTGGTGCACGAACAGGTCCTGTCTCACCTACTGAGAAGTTAGGGAAATTATAATGATGCATAAAGCGTTTTTCTACTTCTGGCCCTAAACCATCAATAAGTTGATAATCACCTAAAGCACCTAACGTTAACACGGATAACGCTTGTGTTTGACCACGTGTGAATAATCCAGAACCATGAGCTCTTGGAAGCAAGCCAACTTCTGAATCAAGTGGTCGTATTTCATCTACTTTTCGACCATCTGGACGAATTTTTTCATCTGCAATTAAACGTCTAACTTCTTCTTTCACTAAATCGTTTAAAATTGCGTACACTTCATTAATAAGCGCTTCGTTTTCTGGATCTTCTTCATCAATAAAATGTGCAACTACTTCTTCTTTTAGCGCATCTAGATTTTCATCACGCTGTTGTTTATCAAAAGTTAAAACTGTTTCTTTTAATCCTTTTTCTTCAGTTAAAGCTTTTACTTTTTCAACGAGAGCTTCATCACGTTCAACTGGAATAAATTCTTGTTTCTCAGGTTGAATATGATCGATGATTTCTTGTTGGAATGCAACTAAACGTTTGATTTCTTCATGTCCAAAGAAGATTGCCTCAAGCATTTCACTTTCTGTAATTTCACTAGCTCCAGCTTCTACCATATTTACGGCATCTTTATGGCCAGCTACTTCTAAATCTAATCTAGAAACTTCCTTTTCATTAACTGAAGGGTTAATAACATAATTTCCATCAACATAACCTACGTTTACGCCTGCGATTGGTCCTTGGAAAGGAATATCTGAGACGCTTAAAGCCATTGAAGAACCAATCATTGCAGCCATTTCAGGTGAACAATCTGGATCAGCACTTAAGACGATATTCATAATCTGAACATCATGTCTGTATCCTTTAGGGAAAAGGGGACGAATAGGTCTATCGATTAAACGAGCTGTCAGCGTCGCTTCATCACCTGGTCGTCCTTCTCTTTTTTTAAATCCACCAGGAATTTTACCTGCTGCATACATTTTTTCTTCATAGTTCACTGTTAATGGGAAAAAGTCACCATCTCTAGGTTCCTTTGAAGCAGTAGCAGTTGATAACACAACTGTATCTCCATAACGTACTAACACAGCACCATTAGCTTGTTTAGCTAATTGCCCTGTCTCAATCGTTAAAGAGCGTCCAGCCCATTCAGTTTTGAAAACTTTCTTCTCTTGAGACATTATGAATCTCCTCTCTTCATTCTATTACTTACATCATATCATTTATTCACATATTTTTATATTTTTTATTATGTACGATAATAAAAAAAGGAAAGTACCATTCAACTGGTGCTTTCCTTTGACTGTAGACAAGCTCTTTCACTCCTTGTCGTCTTATGCATGACTAGCTCATTTACTAATAGTAAAATCCCGTCGTAATGCATTTTGACTCCTCGTTTGAAAAGTGCTTTCAAACAGTCATCTTAATTAAATTTATTTAGTAGTAAACTATAATAAAAGTATCATTCAACTGGTACTTTCGTAATTCTATATTAAGATTAACGACGGATACCTAATGATTTAATTAATTCACGGTAACGTTGAATATCTTTACTACGTAAGTAGTTTAATAAGTGTCTACGACGACCTACCATTTTTAATAATCCACGACGTGAATGGTGGTCTTTTTTGTGTTCACGTAAATGCTCGTTTAATGCAGCGATTTCTGCAGTTAAAACAGCGATTTGAACCTCTGGAGAACCAGTATCAGTTTCGTGTACACGGTATTGTTTAATTAATTCATCTTTACGTTCTTGTGAAATTGCCATAATCAATTTCCTCCTTAATATAATTTAACTCCTTAATCTGAGTTAGGCGTCGGAGACTCGACCTACTAAGAAAAAGGTATTTTAGAAGTAAGCTATTTATCTTAACTTTTCTTCCTCAACTTTAAATATTATACGATACATCATCACCGAAATCAACAGATAATAAATATTTTGCTTGGTCTTTATCTTCATTCATTTGTTCAACTAATGGATCTATACCTGAAAATTTAACTTCCGGTCTCAAGAAATAGTGCCAATACACAGTAACTCGTTCGCCATAAATATTTTCATCAAAATCAAAAATATTTACTTCTATAACGACTTCAGCTTTAGCTGGATCATGGAAAGTTGGTTTAACTCCTACATTGGCCACTCCTCTATATATTTTACTTTCTGGACCAATTTCCATACTAACAGCATATACACCTTTTTTTGGTAACACATAATCGTCGCTTGGTTGAACGTTTGCCGTTGGGAAGCCTATAGTTCTGCCTCGTTTCTCTCCTTGAACAACTGTTCCTTTAATTCTATAAAGATAACCAAGTTCTTCGTTTGCTTTTCTTAAATTGCCTTCAGTTAATGCTTCTCTTATAGCGGTTGTTGAAATCTTTTCAGAATCCAATTCTTGTTTACCTACGATTGTAGTTTTAAAATCATTAGATTCTTGTAAAACAGTCATGTTTCCTTTTCCGAATTTCCCAAAAGTAAAATCAAATCCAGCAATCACTTCTTTTACATTATTATTAATTACATATTCTTGAATAAATTCTTCAGAAGTGACGCTAGCGAAACGAGAAGAAAAATTAATAACTATGCAGTAATCTACGTCATGATGTTCAATCATTTCTAGTTTATCTGAAAGTGGTGTTAAATAAGTCGTACGTTTACGTTCGGGATTCAAAACCACAGATGGATGCGGGTCAAATGTCATTACAGCTTTCTTTAGATTATTTTCTTCCGCTTTTTGATTCAAAGCTTGAAACACCTTGTCGTGACCTCTATGCATGCCATCAAAGAAACCAAACGCCATCGCAACATTTTCATTAATTAATTGATCTTTTTGAATGGGATGGGTAACTTCTATCACTTTCATAAATGTATTTCTCCTTTAGTTAAATACTTTTTTCGGTTTAATTTCATTTATCTTCTCAGGATGTACCATATAAATGGCTAATGCTTTTTTTGACATTTGATCAATAAAAACAAACTGTGACTCTATTTCTTGATCTAAGTCCTTAACATTAAATTTTTGTCCATTTAAAATTCTTTTCTTAAATGCTTCATCATTTATTTCAATCTCTTGCAATCCTTTTAAGCCATATTCTATAGGAAATAGCTTATCTTGTAATGAATCATGCTCATGCATGTCCTTAATTTGTTCTAATTTAAAACTTTTGTCGATTTGAAAACCACCTGAGGAAACTCTTGTCAAACGTGACATATGCGCTGGATAACCTAATTTCTTACCAATATCAGTAGCTAAAGTTCTGATGTATGTGCCTTTACCGCAACTCACTTCAATTTCAAAATGACATTGGTTGTTTTGAAAAGTTAAATTTGAAGTTCTATAAATATTTTTGATAAGAACATGTCTTACAGGTCTTTCGACTTCTTCATTATTACGGGCATACTCATAAAGTTTTTTTCCTTTAACTTTAACTGATGAATACATTGGTGGAATTTGTTCGATAACGCCTAAAAATTTCTCAAGCGTTTGATCAATATCCCGTTCTGTAACATCGTCTTTATCAATTCCTTTAACCTCTAATGTATTCCCAGTTTGATCTTCAGTTGTTGTGCTTACTCCTAGAGTAACTTCAGCTTTATATGTTTTTCCCATTTCCATCACGTAATCGCTCACTCTAGTAGCATTACCAAGGCATATTGGAAGAACCCCATCCACTTCAGGGTCCAACGTACCTGTGTGTCCGATCTTCTTCATTTTTAATATTTTTCTAAGTTTAAAAACTACATCATGGCTCGTCAAACCTCTTTCTTTGAATACGGGTAATATACCGTTATACATGTTGTCACACCTTTAATCTACAGTTAATTTTACCTCAATCATTATAACATCTCTTTAGATATAATTGCCCACTATTTTTATATAAAAAAGTAGGTAATCAGATACATTTAAATTTGTATGAATCTGCCTACCTACTATAATTGAGAATTTATTTATCTTCTTTGTGTAAATCTTGAATCATGCGTTCAATTTTATTTCCGTATTCTATTGATTCATCATATTCAAATGTTAAGTCAGGAATAATTCTTAAACGCATTCTTGAACCTAGCTCAGATTTAATGAAACCTTTAGCTTTTTCAAGTGCTTTAAATGTGTTGTCGACCTCTTTTTTACTACCTAATACTGTGAGATAAACTTTGGCGTGAGATAAGTCATTAGTTAGTTCAACATCAGTAATAGTTAGAAATCCTACTCTTGGATCTTTTACTTTATTATTAACGATATCCATGATTTCTTGTTTCATTTGTTCTCCAACACGTTCAGCTCTCATATTACTCATCTTATTTCACCTCTTTATTTTATTTTTCTTTAAAATTAAATTTACTTTAGCAAGTAATATTTTATTAAATCATATTATTCTTAGCAATGTGCTTTATTAAAAATCTCCTCCCTATTTTACTAAATAGCGAGGAGATTTCATTAGTTCAAACATTTATTATCGTTGAATTTCAACCATTTCAAACGCTTCGATAATGTCGCCTTCTTTTAGGTCATTATATTTTTCAATAGTAATACCACACTCATAACCTTGAGCTACTTCTTTAGCATCATCTTTGAAACGTTTTAATGTATCTAATTCACCTTCGAATAATACAATACCGTCTCTAATTACTCGTACACCCGCATTACGTGTGATTTTACCTTCAGTCACGTAACTACCAGCAATTGTACCAACTTTAGACACCTTGAATGTTTGACGAACTTCAGCTTGACCAATCACTTGTTCTTCATATTCAGGGTCCAGTAAACCTTTCATAGCAGATTCAATTTCTTCAATTACGTTATAGATAACGCGGTGTAATCTCATATCAACATTTTCAGCTTCAGCAGCACGTTTTGCGCCAGCATCTGGTCGTACATTAAAGCCAATGATGATACCATTAGAAGCATTTGCTAATGTTACGTCTGATTCATTAACTGCACCTACTGCAGTGTGGATAATACGTACATTTACGCCTTCTACATCAATTTTCATTAATGAAGCAGCTAATGCTTCTACTGAACCTTGAACGTCACCTTTAATAATTACATTTAAATCTTTCATTTCACCTTGTTTCATTTGTTCAAATAAGTTATCTAATGAAACATTTTTACTTTCTTGACGTTGTTGAATCACGCTTGCTTCATGACGCGCTTCACCTATACGACGTGCTTGTTTCTCATCACTAAATACTACAAATCGATCTCCAGCAAGTGGTACATCATTGATACCAGTGATTTCTACAGGTGTTGAAGGGCCTGCTGATTTAATACGTTTACCTAAGTCATTAACCATTGCTCGGATACGACCATACGTATTACCTACTACAATTGAATCACCAACGTTTAATGTACCGTTTTGTACTAATAAGGAAGCAGCTGGTCCACGTGATTTATCAAGTTCAGCTTCAATAACTGTACCTACTGCACGTTTGTCAGGATTGGCTTTAAGTTCTTGAACTTCTGCAACAAGTCCAATCATTTCTAGTAAATCCTCGATACCATCACCACTTAAAGCAGAAAGTGGTACAAAGATTGTGTCACCGCCCCAATCTTCTGGGATTAAACCATATTCCGTTAATTCTTGCATTACACGGTCAGGATTTGCAGTTGGTTTATCAATTTTGTTAACTGCCACAATTGTAGGGACATCTGCTTCTTTTGCGTGGTTGATTGCTTCAATTGTTTGTGGCATAACGCCATCGTCAGCAGCTACTACAAGAATTGTAATATCTGTTACTTGAGCACCACGCGCACGCATAGTTGTAAATGCTGCGTGTCCAGGAGTATCTAAGAAAGTAATTTTCTTTCCATTATTTTCAATTTGGTAAGCACCAATATGTTGAGTGATACCTCCAGCTTCTCCTTCAGTAACTTTAGTATGACGAATAGAGTCTAATAATGTTGTCTTACCATGGTCAACGTGTCCCATAATTGTAACAACAGCTGGTCTTTCGATCGCATCAGGATCTTCAGTTTCATCGTCGAAATAAATAGATAAATCTTCTTCATCAATAACTACTTCTTGCTCAATTTCCACACCATAATCATCTGCAATTAATTCTAGTGTTTCTTCATCTAATGATTGGTTAATGTTAGCCATAATTCCTAATAAGAATAATTTTTTAATGATACCTGAAGATTCAACATTAAGTTTTTCAGCTAATTCACCAACAGTAATTCCTTCTTGATAAGTAATTTTTGAAGGCATTTCTTTAGGTTCTGCAGCTTGATTTTGCTGTTTATTATTTTTGTTATTTTTATTGTTTTTATTATTTTTATTTTGTTGCTTGCCTTTATTGTTCTGACCATTTTTTTTGTTTTGATTCTTTTGTTGGTTATTGTTTTTTTGTTGATTACCTTTGTTATTTTGTTTATCTTTATTCGATTGATTGCCTTTATTATTTTGATTTTGTTTATTATTAGATTTTTGGTGATTATTTTGAGTATTTTGTTTGTCGTCTGTGTTTTGTTCTTTTTTGAACTTTTTATCTAAAGCTTTAATTTGGTCGTCTTCTAAAGCTTGCATATGGTTCGACACTTCAACGTTCATACTTTTTAACTCATCTATAATCTCTTTACTCTTTAGATTTAATTCTTTTGCATATTCGTAAATTCTTTTTTTACTCATATAATCACTCCTTACGATATTCATCTATCATTGATAATAACTTTTTAGCAAAACCATTATCTGTTACACCAATATTAACTCTCTCGCCTTTACCAAGTGCTCCCCCTAATTCAGCCCTCGTTCCAAAATTCCTTAATGGAACTTGGTTGCTATTGCACTTATCTTTCATAACTTTCAAAGTATTGTCAGACGCGTCGGTTGCTACGATTACGAGTTTTATCTTATTGGTTTTAATGTCGTTTAAAATAACAGATTCTCCACTTTTAACTTTTCCTGCTCTCATTGCTAAGCCCAGGAAATTAAATATTTGATCTTTAATCATTTAGGAATCTCTTCTCTATAAATTAAACGAATAATTTCTTTATATACCGGCTCTAGTGTTTCTTTAGAGGCGTTAAAGTACTTTTCAAGTAACTCTTTTTGTTGAGCCTTTTCAACTAGAGAAACATCTTTAGAAACATATGCTCCACGACCTTGTTTCTTACCAGTCGCATCTGCAAAGATTTCGCCTTCTTTATTGATGACTACTCGAATCATATCTTTCTTTGGATGCATTTCATTAGATATAATACATTTTCGCATTGGAATTTTTTTCTTTTTCATAAGTTAACACTCCAATCTATTCTTCTGTATTTTTATCTTCTTCAGCATCAGAGTCTTTTTCTTCATCAGTCTCTGCAGCTAATTCTGCTGTTGTTAAATTAGATTCTTCTAAATTAACGTCATCAAATTCAACATCTTCATCACCAGTGTTTACGATTTCATCTGCAACTTCTTCAGATTCAATTACAGGGTAAACGCCTGCTTCACGTGCATCAGATTCAGATTTAATATCAATCTTCCAACCAGTTAATTTAGCTGCTAGACGCGCATTTTGACCACGTTTACCTATTGCTAGAGAAAGTTGGTAATCAGGTACAACCACTATTGTTGATTGATTTTCTTCGTCAACAATAACTTCTAGAACTTGTGATGGGCTTAAAGCATTTCTAACGAATACTTTCGGATCCTCATTCCATTGAACGATGTCTATTTTCTCTCCACCAAGTTCTTCAACAACAGCTTCAACACGTGCACCTTTAGAACCTACACATGCACCTACTGCGTCGATATCTGCATTATCAGAGTAAACACTGATTTTAGAACGGTCTCCTGCTTCACGTGCTACAGATTTAACAATGACAGTTCCATCATAAATTTCTGGAACTTCTTGTTCAAATAAACGTTTTAATAAACCAGGATGACTTCTTGAAACATAAATCTGAGGTCCTTTTGTTGTTTGTTCAACTTTGTTTACATAAACTTTAATACGTTCATTAGGGATGTAACTTTCGTTAGGGCTTCTTTCAGCTTCAGATAAAACAGCTTCAATTCTACCTAAATTTACGTAAACATAGCGATGATCGACACGGTCAATCACACCTGTTAAAATATCTTCTTCTTTATCAATAAATTCATCATATAGGATTTCTCTTTCAGCGTCTCTTAAACGTTGCATAACTGCTTGTTTAGCTGCTTGTGCGCCTACTCGTCCAAAGTCTTTAGGAGTAACATCTTCTTCATAGATATCACCAATTTCATAAGCTGGATTTTTTACCAATGCAGTGCTTAGATCTACTTCATCTCTATCATCGAAGACTTCCTCTACGACTTCTTTTCGAGCAATAACTCTAAACGAACCTTCGTCCATGTTCAATTCTACTCTTACATTTCTTGCACTGTCATAATTTTTCTTATATGCAGTGATTAGCGCAGCTTCAATAGCATCGATAAGTACTTCTCTAGGAATTTTCTTTTCCTTTTCTAAATATTCAGTAGCTAATAATAATTCATTACTTGACACAGTTTTTCCTCCTCATCACGTTAAATCATAACAGCGTGACGTGCTTTAGCGATTTTATTTCTTGGTATTTCAATTTCTTTGGTTTTTGATTTTTCTTTTACTTCCATAACTATATTGTCTTCATCTACAGATTTTAAGATTCCTAACCACTCTTTATCACCTTCTATTGGTGCATAAAGTGAAACAAATATAGGTTGACTTACAGCATTTTGAAAATCTTTATCTTTTTTAATAGGTCGTTCTGCCCCTGGAGATGCTACATCAAGGTAATACATTTCCGGGATAGGGTCATTTTCATCCATTGCTTCACTAATTTTTTCTGAAGCTAAAGTACAATCATTAAGATCTACGCCACCTTCTTTATCGATGGATACTCTAAGAAAGCGATCTTTACCTTCTTTAACATATTCAATTTCAACAAGTTCAAATTTTAAATCATCTAATATAGGCTGAATTATAGTTTCTACTTGTTCAGTAATCTTACTCATACAGGCCTCCTTTTTTGGCAAATAGAAAAGAGCGGGTATATGCCCACTCTTCTGCCTGAGTTTAATCATTTTTTACACAATTAAAGTATATCATAACTCATGATACTAAACAAATTTCATAAGTTGTAGACGGGATAGAGGTGCTATTAACATTCTATTGTTTAGCACCTACTTCCTGATTTTGGTAATCTATTTGATAATTAGCAATCATTTTCAAGGGAAAACTACATATCAAAAATAGATAATTGTGCTTTATCTGGTAAACCTGGTAAGGATCCCATCTCATCTAAGTAATCAATAACTTTTTGTGAAAGTCCTGCTTTCTTATTTAAATCTTCTTTGGATAAGAAAGGTCCTTCTTCACGTGCTTCAACAATCCGTTTGGCAACATTCTCACCTAGACCTGGTACTGCAACAAACGGAGGAATAAGCGTATCTTCTTCAATAACAAAGTCGAAAGCCTGACTTTTTTCGAGACTAATTGGTTGCATACGGAACCCTCGATGTGCCATTTCGTTCATAATTTCTAAAACTGTTAAAACATCTTTTTCTTTTTTGCCTAAGTCCATATAACGTGAGTACATATCTTTAACAGTGTTACGTATACTCGTTTTATCTTTAATCATTGTGATGAGATCAAAGTCAGAAGCCCTTATTGTGAAGTACGCTGCGTAATAATATAAAGGATGATGTACTTTAAAATAAGCAATTCTTACTGCCATTAGAACATATGCTGCAGCATGTGCCTTAGGGAACATGTATTTAATTTTTCGGCATGAATCTAAATACCAGTCAGGTACATCATTTTCTTTCATAGCTTCAACCATTTCATCGGTTAATCCACGGCCTTTACGTACAAACTCCATTGTTTTAAAGGCCATAGATGGTTCTAAGCCTGCATACATAAGATAGACCATGATATCATCACGACAACCTATTACGCTTGATAAATCACAAATACCTTGTCGTATCAATTCTTGAGCATTACCAAGCCACACATCAGTACCATGTGATAATCCAGAAATTTGTACAAGTTCCGAGAAGGTTGTTGGTTTCGTATCTTCTAACATTTGTCTAACGAATCCAGTACCAAATTCAGGAACTCCAAATGTACCAGTTTTACATAATATTTCATCTTCAGTAACGCCTAAACTTTCAGGACCACTGAAAATCTGCATCGTATCCTTATCATCAACTGGAATAGTTTTAGGATCAATACCTGATAAGTCTTGAAGCATACGTATCATTGTTGGATCATCGTGACCAAGGATATCGAGTTTTAATACGTTATCATGAATGGAGTGGAAGTCAAAGTGAGTTGTCATCCAAGCTGCACTTTGATCATCTGCCGGAAACTGTATCGGTGTAAAATCATAAATATCCATATAATCAGGGACTACTATAATACCACCCGGATGTTGTCCAGTCGTACGTTTAACACCAGTACAACCTTTAACCAATCTATCAATTTCAGCTCCGCGTTTATGAATACCTTGATCATTTAAGTATCCTTTTACAAAACCGAAAGCAGTTTTCTCAGCAACTGTACCAATTGTTCCTGCACGGAAAACCTTATCTTCTCCGAATAAAACTTTGGTATAGTTATGCGCGTTTGGTTGGTATTCCCCACTAAAGTTTAAATCAATATCGGGAACTTTATCTCCTTTGAAACCTAAGAATGTTTCGAATGGAATATCTTGTCCTTCTTTTATAAGTTCATTGCCACATGTAGGACATTTTTTATCAGGAAGATCGAAACCTGAACCTACTGAACCATCATTAAAGAACTCGCTTGTTTTACAATGTGAACATATATAATGAGGAGGTAAAGGATTGACTTCGGTTATTTCAGTCATAGTAGCTACGAAACTTGATCCTACTGAACCACGTGATCCTACTAAATAACCATCATCTAGTGATTTTTTAACTAATCTTTGAGAAATTAAGTAAATAACCGAGAAACCATTACCTATAATACTTTCTAATTCCTTTTCTAATCGATCTATAACGATTTGTGGTAAATCTTCCCCATATAACTTTTTAGCATTTGAGTAACTTAACTCACGGATCTCATCATTTGCACCTTCCATTCTAGGTGTAAATAATTTATCTTTAATCGGTACAACTCTCTCAATACGTTCTGCTAATTCATTCGTATTTTTAACTACGATTTCATAAGCTTTCTCTTCTCCTAGAAAATGAAACTCATCTAGCATTTCATCTGTAGTTCTAAAATGCGCTTCTGGTAATGTAGTACGATTTAAAGGATTACCCGGTTGTGACGCTATTAAAATTTTTCGTGCAATTGCATCATGTTCATATAAATAATGTGCATTTCCTGTCGCAATAACTGGAATATTTACACTATCTCCCGCTTCAATTAACCGTTGATAAATCTCTGTTAATGTTTCGTTATCTCGGATTAATTCTCTATCCATTAAGTCCTGATACAATGCAGGTGGTTGAACTTCTATAAAGTCATAGTACTTAGCAATTTTCTCAACTTGTGCTTGGTCTTTTTGCATAACAGCAGTAAATAATTCACCTTCATCACAAGCAGTACCAACTAATATACCTTCTCTATATTCATTTAAAAGAGATCGTGGAATTCTAGGCGTACGATAATAGTATTTAACTAAGGATGCACTCACAATTTTAAATAAATTTTTAAGTCCCTCTTGGTTTTGAACTATAAGTGTTACATGAGATGGACGTGCTCTTTTATATGCGTCCTCATTTGTTAGTTTTTTATTTATTTCATTGTGATTGTGAACGCCCAGTTCCGTCATTTGTTGAATCATTTTAATGAAAATATAAGCGGTTGCTTCTGTATCATAAATGGCTCTATGGTGTTGTGTAAGTTCGACGCCATACTTTTTAGCAAGGAAGTTCAAACCGTGTTTACCGTATTCTGTATTAATCGTACGTGAAAGTTCTAATGTATCGATCACTCCGTTAGTAGATGGTCCAAAGCCTAAGCGCTCATAACCAGTATCAATAAATCCCATATCAAATGAGGCATTATGAGCTACAAATATCGCGTCTCCAACCCATTCTTTAAATTCAGTTAATACTTCTTCAATTTCTGGAGCATCAGTTAACATATCGTTTGTAATATGAGTTAAGTTAATGATAGTTTCAGATAAACGTTCATGAGGATTGCTAAAGCGCTCAAATTTATCAATAATTTCACCATTATGAACTTTGACAGCTGCCAACTCAATAATTTTATCGTATTGATTAGATAAACCAGTTGTTTCCACGTCAAATACCACATAAGTAGCATCTTTTAATACTCGATCAGTAGGTTTGTAAGCGATAGGCACACCGTCATCAACAAGCATGCCCTCCATTCCGTAAATCATTTTGATACCGTGTTTCTCTGCAGCATTATGTGCATCTGGAAATGCTTGAACGACATTATGATCAGTAACTGCAATAGCTGAATGACCCCACTCAGCAGCTTGTTCAACATAAGAACCAATATTGGGTATACCGTCCATTTGACTCATTGCAGTATGCAAGTGAAATTCTACACGTTTTTCATCAGCTTTGTCTTTTTTTGGTGCTTTTTTTATTTCTTCAATATCTGACATCATCATGACTAAATCACGCACAAATGTATCTTCTTCAATACGTCCTTGTGCTCTGACCCATTTTCCTACACTTAAAGCTTTAAAATGGTCTAGGTCATCTTTATTTTTACGAGTAAACATTTTTAAAACTAAAGAATCTGTATAGTCTGTCACTTTAAGCTCTACGATATGACGTCCACTTTTTAGTTCTTTTAAATTTATATCGAAAATAACACCTTCAATTGCTACTTTGAATTCTTCTTCGATAATTGAATCAATAGAGCGAATGTTTTCAACTTGAATTGTTTTCCCAATTTGACACTTATCAACAGAACTTTCATTGTTATCTTGTTGTTTAGCCTTTTCAGCCTTCATTTTTTCTAATTTTTCAGTAGCTTCTCTAGCACTTTGTTCATCTTCTTGTTGAATATGAGCTTCTAATGAGGCTAAATCATCATCATGATTCGTAGTATCTGTTTCAAAGATAATCTTGTCTATATTAAAACCACATTTTTGAAAAGCTTTAACTAAACTTCCATTACATGCTTTGTCAAAATGGTTACGTTCAATATCATTGGATACTAAAACTTTGATTACATTACCAGACATAATCAATTTCTTTTGTTTTAATTGACCTTTAACTTTAGGTGATAATCTCGTTTGATCAATACAATGGGCAAAGTATTTTAATGCATGTTCGTCTTGGTTAGTTGTATCTTTAATTGAGAAATGGATGGTAACTGTGGCTATTTCTTTAAACTCTTCTTCAATTGCATGAGTAAATAATAGGTAATCTTCATGTGAAAGAAAACGTGGTAATGAGATTTGAAATTCCCATGTTCTATTCTTATTAGAAACATCAATTCGAGTCAGTTCACCCTCATTTAGAATATCAGTCTCTAATTGATTTGATATTTTAATTTGATCGGCAAGTACTTTGAATTTTTCTTGATTTGTCATTGCCAAAATAATAACCACCTTAAATTTTTAATACTTATACTTTTATTTAAATTCTAATTATGTATGTGATAAGAACTACTATTGCTGCACACTCAAATCTTATAGCAAATTTGATTCATATTATACTACTCATTTGATTAATTTTCATGAGAAATTATTTGTATATTTAAAACAATAAAGAAGAGCAGGTTTGAATTTCAAACTCAAAATTCATTCCCCGCCCTACTTCAACTAGTTAACTTTCAAAATCTAAATCTATTTTAAATTGTCATATAAATCTTTTAAATAATTTTCTAAATCATTGACGTGAATCTCTTCACTTTCACCACTCAAGCGTTGTTTGACCTCAACAATACCCTCTTCAGCTCTTTTACCGACTACAACTCGCATTGGTAATCCAATTAAGTCAGCATCGTTAAACTTAACACCTGCACGTTCTTTTCTATCATCATAAAGAACATCGAATTTATCATTTAATTGCGCATAAAGTTGATCTCCTAATTCGCGTTGATCATCTTTTTTAGGGTTAATTGTTATTAAATGTAAATCGAATGGTGTGACTGATTTAGGCCAAATAATACCATTGTCATCATTATTTTGTTCAACGATTGCGCTAAGTGTTCTTGATATGCCAATACCGTAGCATCCCATAATTAATGGTTGCGCTTTACCTTGATTATCAAGGAAAGTGGCGTTCATAGCTTCAGAGTATTTTGTACCCAATTTGAAGACTTGTCCTACTTCAATACCTTCAGCAAATTGAGCTTTACCAGAACCATCACTTAACATTTCGCCCTCTAAAATAAATCTGAAATCACCATATTCATCAATGTTAAAATCTCTTTCGACATTAGCATTAACATAGTGATAGCCATCCTCATTAGCACCTATAACAAGATTATTTAAATCTTTAACATAATTATCGGCATATATCTTAATTTCTTTATTATGAATTGGACCTAAAGATCCAGGATTTGCTCCAACTAAATTTACGATTTCATCTTGTGAAGCCATTTCAACATTATCGGTACCAAAATATGCTTTTAATTTAACATCGTTTAGTTCATGGTGCCCTCTTATAAGAATCATAATAAATTCGCCATCTACTTTAAAAATCATCGTTTTTATAATTTCATCTAGTGGACGATTTAGGAAATCTGCAAGTTCTTGAGCTGTTTTGACATTAGGTGTCTCAATTTTTGATAATTCAGCTGTTTCAGTATGTTTTTCTGAAGGATGATAAATAACTTCTGCTTTTTCAATGTTAGCAGCGTAATCACTTTCATTACTATAGACAATTGTATCTTCGCCAATTTCACTTAAAGCCATAAATTCATGAGTATGATTACCACCAATCGCTCCAGAATCAGCAACTACAGGGCGTGCGTTAATTCCAACACGCTTGAAGATTCTGCTATATGCATTGTACATATCTTGATATGTTGCATCTAATGATTCTTCGTCAGCGTGGAATGAATAGGCATCTTTCATAATAAATTCTCTACCACGTAATAATCCAAAGCGAGGTCTTTTCTCATCACGGTATTTTGATTGGATTTGGAATAAAGTAAGAGGTAAACGTTTATATGATTTTAACTCGTCTCTAACTAGAGAAGTTACAACCTCTTCATGCGTAGGCCCCAATGCGAATTCTCTTCCATTTCTATCTTTGAGTCGCATTAACTCTGGACCATAAGCTCCCCAACGTCCAGATTCTTCCCATAATTCAGCTTGTTGTAAAGCGGGCATTAAAATTTCAACGGCATCAATACTTTCCATTTCTTCTCGTACGATGTTAGAAATGTTATTTAAAACTCTTGTTGCTAGTGGTAAATAACTATAGATTCCACTAGTACTTTGTTTGATTAAACCTGCTTTAAGTAATAAACGATGACTTAGTGCTTCAGCTTCTGCAGGAACTTCTCTCATCGTTGGTATAAATACTTTAGATTGTTTCATTCTCTATTTTCCTCCCTAATTATAAGAAATACCGTTGTATATCGTTCCAAGTTACGATAATCATAATAATAACAACAAATAATGCACCTGTTGCAATAATAGCTGTTTCAGCCTTTTTATTCACTGGCTTTCTGAAAATAGCCTCATATAATACAAATAAAATTCGACCACCATCTAACGCCGGAATAGGTAATAAGTTCATGATACCTAAGTTTACACTTAATAATGCTGTATAGCCTATTAGGTTGATAATACCAGACTTTACAACTGAGTCCACATTATGGTAAATACCTACTGGACCATTAAGCATGTCGAATGAAAAACCACCAGTAAAGATGCTAGCAATCATACCAACAACCGCTGAGAAGATAAATTTACCTTTATCAAAGAAATTATAAATTCCAAAACTTATTGGTTTAAAGATACTGTGCTCCAGCTTAGGTGCAAATCCAATTTGGTAACTTGTTTGTTTATTATTTTTACTAATTTTGTTTTCTACCTTTTTAGGTTCAAGTTGCATTGTTTTTGTATGATGATCTCTTTGAACTTTAATTGATGTTTTAGAAGTTTTATTTTCATCTAAAACTTTTCTTATTTCAATGAAATCTTTGATTTTATGATCACCGATTTGAACAATTTTATCACCTTTATGTAACCCAGCTTGATCTGCAGGTGAATGCTTTACTACTTCTCCAATTGTATTTGTAGGCGTACCTTGGTAATAAGCTAAACCTATAAATAACACTAATGCTAGAATAAAATTGAAGAGCGGGCCGGCAAAAAGTGTTAAAAATTTGGGTAATGGTTTCTTATGTGCAAACTGTCTATCTCTAGGGGCGATTTGTATAAGACTTCCATTTTCAACAAAATATGCCTTCTTAGCGATTGAGTAATGATGTCTTTCTTCATCATAAGATGTTATACCTTCTATATATAAATCATCTTTAAAGTCACATTTTTTAACTTCTATAGCTTCAATTTGTTGGAATTTATGTTGATCATCTAAAATAATATGCGTAATTTCATCTTTTTCATTTAATTTAATTTTTACGTTCATACCTGGTTGAACTGGTGGCTCTTCAAGTCCATCTCCAGCCATTCTTACATAACCGCCTACAGGTAATAAACGTATTGTGTATAATGTTTCATCTTTTCTAAAACTAAAAATTTTAGGCCCCATGCCAATCGCGAATTCAGGACACATGATACCTGCTCTTTTAGCAAAGAACATATGACCGTATTCATGTACAGTAACTAGTACACCAAATACGATGATAAATGAAACTATTGTTATTAAATAGCTCATACTCTACACCTCTATTGATATTATGTTTAATTTTCAATAAATCTAAGTACTAGAATAAACAAATAATATAAAACATTGTAATACGCTTAGATTCATTCTCAAATATATGTATATTTGTAGTTAAAGATTTATACAGTGATAGTGTTCAAAAGGAGTTAAGAGACATTGCACTCTCTCCAATATCTCAATAACTCCTTTATTATAACATCTATTTTATTTTATAGACTGTACCACAAATTAAATTTGGATTAATAAAATATTTAATAGTGGTAAAACAAACATAAAACTATCAAATCTATCTAAAATACCACCGTGACCTGGTAAAATACGGCCTGAATCTTTGACACCAAAGTGTCGCTTAAATCCAGATTCAACTAAATCTCCTAATTGACCAAACATACTTAAAATCACTGTAACTATTAATAACAGCCATATATTTAGATGGAAATTCACGAAAAATTGCATAATTAAAGGTACGAGTAAACTACAAATGATTCCCCCAATAAAACCTTCAATCGTTTTATTAGGG
This sequence comes from Staphylococcus sp. TE8, assembly GCF_000692055.1. Classification (NCBI taxonomy): domain Bacteria; kingdom Bacillati; phylum Bacillota; class Bacilli; order Caryophanales; family Staphylococcaceae; genus Staphylococcus; species Staphylococcus sp. TE8. Next base: position 657,175 of record NZ_JMGB01000001.1, on the reverse strand, counting down.
CTAATCACAGGCCATAATTTATGTTTACCCATTAATCGACCGAAAATATATGCTCCAGTATCTGTTAACCAAACTATTAGAAAGGCAAATAATATGTAATGTAATCCCTCTGAACGTGTTTCATAGAAATACATAAATCCAATACCTACATATGCTACCGACATAAGACAGAAAGCTGCATCCATAAAACTAAATCTGTTCTTAGATAACACTGTATAACTTAGGACAATAAAACTCATAGCTATTAAGCTTTTAAGTTGTATAGTTTGTACCCATTCCCCAGCATCTTGAGGCAACATAATAATAATTAAGGCTAATGCACTAATAAATCCTGGTATAGATAAGAACTTAATCATGTTCATGTTTAATAGTTCTTTTAATGCAATTAAAGCTAATAAGTAAGCGAAAAGCATTAAAATCATGCCACCTTTTAGTAAGAATGGCAAGAATATTAATAAGGCAATAATTGCAGTTAATGTTCTTACTTTCATACTTTACTCCTCACTTAATCCCCCAAAGCGTCTTTGGCGCGATTGATAAATTTTTAAACATTCTTTTAATTCATTTTCATCGAAATCTGGCCATAACTTCTCATTAAAAATAAATTCACTGTATGAAGCTTGCCAAATTAAAAAGTTACTAATTCTTTGTTCTCCAGAAGTACGAATTAGTAATTCCGGATCAGGGTAATCGCGAGTCATTAAATGTTTGTTTAATAGATTTTCATCAATAGCTTCAGAACTTTGATGCGCAGATTGTAACTCTTCAAATATTTCTTTCATACTTTGAATAATTTCAGCACGTCCACCATAATTAATAGCGAAAATTAATGTTAATCCTGTATTATTCTTCGTCTTTTCTTTCGCTTGATTAATAGCTTCAATAGTTGATTGGGGTAAGCCTTCACCGAATCCAATTGTTTCAACTTTAACATTTTTTTCAATTAACTCTGGTAAAAATGTTTTAAGAAAATTAACAGGCAGATTCATAATATAATTAACTTCGCTTTCAGGTCTAGACCAATTCTCTGTGGAGAAAGCATAAAGTGTTAAATATTTAATACCAATATTACTCGCTTCTCGAGTAATTTTTTTGATTGTTTGCATGCCTTCATAATGTCCTTTTATTCTTGGCATTTTACGTTTTTTAGCCCATCGACCATTTCCATCCATAATGATGGCAACATGTTCAGGAATATTATGTAAATCTAAATCATTATTTAGATTATTTTCAGTCTTATTTTTATTTTTTAGCTTTTTAAACATGGTCTTTCCTCCGAGCCTGATCATCTCTGTTTTATTGTATAGGTTAATTAAACAATCATCTACCATTTTATCATACTCATTTATTCCATTGAATAAGCAAATAAAAAAACTGTACCAAAGTCCTACTTGGTACAGTTTAGACAAATAAAGCATATAGATTCATGTTGTGTTTGAAACTTTGTAGATAGTAAAACCTCAAGTCAAGCTCATTCATTCTTAAACATTAAATGAGTATCTTGAGTAATTAAATATTTTTAATTCACTCAATCTCTTTATTAAACAGACATGATATCTTGTTCTTTATCCTCTACTAACTGATCTATTTCTTTAATAGAATTATCAGTAGCTTTTTGAACGTCATCAGTTTGGCTTCGTAAGTCATCTTCAGTAATGTCACCATTTTTTTCTTGCTTTTTAAGGTGGTCATTAATGTCACGGCGAATATTTCTGATTGAAACCTTAGCATCTTCACCAATTTTCTTAACGTTTTTAACTAGTTCTTTACGTCTTTCTTCTGTTAATGCAGGAACTGAAATTCGAATAACCTCACCGTCACTAGTTGGATTAACTCCTAAGTTTGCGGCGATGATTGCTTTCTCAATATCATCAACTGAAGTTTTGTCATATGGTGAAATGACTAATAAACGCGCTTCAGGAACATTGATACTTGCTAATTGTTGTACTGGTGTTGGTGCACCATAGTAATCAACTGTTACACCATTTAGTAAATTTGAATTAGCTCGACCAGCACTGATGTTAGCTAATTCACGTGATAAGTTGTCGATAGATTTTTGCATTCTAACTTTAGTATCTTTAATAATGTCACTCATTTTTTTACACCTCTAATTTATTTTGTAATCAGCGTACCGATTTTTTCTCCCATAACGGCGCGCTTAATATTTCCTTCTTCCATAATTGAGAATACATTTAATGGAATATTATTGTCCATGCAGAATGATGAAGCAGTAGAATCCATTACTTGTAAACCTTCTTGTAACATTTGAATATGAGTTAAGTGTTCATATTTAACGGCATTTTCATCAACTTTAGGGTCAGCTGAATAAACACCATCTACATTATTTTTACCCATTAAGATTACATCTGCTTCAACTTCAGCTGCTCGTAAAGCTGCTGTAGTATCAGTTGAGAAGTAAGGGTTACCTATACCAGCTGCAAAGATAACTACGCGCTTCTTCTCTAGATGTCTGATTGCACGTCGACGAATATATGGTTCAGCAACTTGTTTCATTTCAATTGAAGTTAAAACACGTGTATCACAATCTAATTGTTCTAAACTATCTTGTAACGCTAAAGCATTCATTACAGTTGCTAACATGCCCATATAGTCAGCAGTGCCTCGATCCATTCCTAAATCGCTGCCTGTTTTACCTCTCCAAATGTTTCCGCCACCAACAATAACTGCAATTTCACAGTCCATTTTAGCAACTTCAGCAACTTGTTTCGCTACACTTTTGATGATAATTGGATTGATACCGAATCCCTTATCTCCAGCTAAAGCTTCTCCACTCAATTTCAAGACTACACGTTTATATTTAGAAGTTTGAGCCATTTTCTTATCCTCTCTATAGTAGAAATATGTAAAAATATATAAGTAAAGAAGACACGGATGGCTCCTTTCTATAGCTCTAAAACTATTAGAAAGGAAACTTAATAGGTGTCTTCTTTCTTGTTAAAATTATGACAGATTATTTCATTTGTCCTTTAACTTCATCAGCGAAGTTTTCTTCGCGTTTTTCCATACCTTCGCCTACTTCGTAACGAACGAAGTCAGTAAGTTGACCACCTTTTGATTTTAAGAATGCTTCAACTGTTTCATCTGGATTTTTAACGAAGTTTTGATCTACAGCACAAATTTCTTGTAAATATTTACGTAAACGACCTTCAACCATTTTTTCTACGATGTTTTCTGGTTTACCTTCGTTTAATGCTTGTTGTTTTAATACTTCTTTTTCGTGGTTGATTTCTTCTTCGCTTACTTGATCAGAAGAAACATATTTAGGGTTGATTGCAGCGATGTGCATAGCTACATCTTTTGCAGCTGATTCATCAGTTGTACCTTCAACAACAGTTAACACACCAATGCGTCCGCCCATGTGTAGGTAAGAACCGAAAGCGTCATTATCAGATTTAGTTCTAATAGCAAAACGACGGATACTTAATTTTTCACCAATTGTAGAGATAGCTTCTTTCATTCTTTCATCAACAGTTTTGCCACTTGATAATTTAGTTTCTAATAAAGCGTCAACTGTTTCAGCTTTACTATCAAGAATTTGGTTAGCAATTTCTTTAACTAATTCTTGGAATCCTTCGTTACGAGCAACGAAGTCAGTTTCTGAGTTGATTTCAACGATAGCTGCTTCATTTCCTTTAACTTCTACGTGTACAAGACCTTCAGCAGCGATACGGTCAGCCTTTTTAGCTGCTTTCGCGATACCTTTTTCACGTAAGTAGTCGATTGCTTTATCGATGTCACCATCAGTTTCAGTTAGCGCTTTTTTACAATCCATCATACCTGCGCCTGTTTTTTCACGTAATTCTTTAACAAGTTTTGCTGAAATTGCCATTAATTTCTCCTCCAATATATAATTGTATTTATGATATACCCAAATTTTACCATTATTTTAGGTGATATTTCCAATACTCTATTACGATTTGTTTTACTTTTAAAAAAAGGTGATAAGCATTAGTATCTTATCACCCATTTAAACTATATCTTAGTTTGATTCAACAGAAGTGTTTTCTTCAGTTGTTTCTGCTTGTTCAGATTCTTCTTTTTCATCTAAATTGATGTTTTGTTCTGCAGCTACTTCTTCATTAGATACACCTTGTTGACCTTCTAAGATAGCATCTGCCATTTTGCCTGTTAATAATTTAACGGCACGGATAGCATCATCGTTTGCTGGGATAACGTAATCAATTTCGTCTGGATCACAGTTAGTGTCAACAATACCTACGATAGGAATATTTAATTTACGTGCTTCAGCAATAGCGTTGCGCTCTTTACGAGGGTCAACAACGAATAATGCTTGAGGCATAGATTTCATATCACGAATACCGCCTAAGAATTTAATTAAACGGTCGTATTCTTTTTTAAGTTCAACAACTTCTTTTTTAGGTAATACTTCAAACAATCCATCTTCTTCCATTTTTTCAATTTCAGAAATACGTTTGATTCGTTTAGAGATTGTTTTGTAGTTAGTTAAGATTCCACCTAACCATCTTTGGTTAACGTAGAATTGACCAGCACGTTCTGCTTCAGCTTTAACTGATTCTTGTGCTTGTTTTTTAGTACCTACGAATAAGACTTTACCGCCATCTTCTGATACTTGTTTAAGGAAGTTGTATGCTTCTTCAATTTTTTTCACTGTCTTTTGTAAGTCAATGATATAGATACCATTTCTTTCAGTGAAGATATATTTTTTCATTTTTGGGTTCCAACGGCGTGTTTGGTGACCGAAGTGAACACCGGCTTCAAGTAATTGTTTCATTGAAATTACTGCCATTTTAAAATTCCTCCTATTGGTTATTTACCTCCATAATCAACTCATATAAAGACAAATCCAAAGATTTGCACCCTCTATATTTACATTAATTATGTGTGTATTGGCTTAATAGCCGTCAATTAATATATCATAACTTGTCCAGAAACGCAATGCCTTTGTGTCTGAACAATGAATAATATTTATGATCACATATAAAAAGAGTATCGCTCATGATATAACTGACACTCTTTTTTTATATTTGATGTTTTATTAATTATTTTGTTCTTTCTAATTCATCTAAGAATTTTTCTTTTTTAACTTTGATGAAAGTACCTTTCATACCTAGTGAACGTGATTCAATGACACCAGCACTTTCTAATTTACGTAATGCATTTACAATAACAGATCTAGTAATACCAACACGGTCAGCCACTTTAGAAGCGATAAGTAAACCTTCATTTCCACCTAACTCTTCAAAGATATGTTCAATCGCTTCTTTTTCAGAATAAGATAGTGAATTGATAGCCATTGTGATTGCAGCTTTATCACGAGCCTCTTTTTCAACTTCGTTATGTTTCTCACGCAAGATTTCCATACCAATTACAGTTGCAGCGTATTCACCTAAAACTAGGTCGTTCTCATTAAAGTCATCTTGAACTCGACCTAAAACGAGTGTACCAAGTCGTTCTCCTCCACCTAATATAGGGAAAATAGTTGTTCTACTGTTTACAAAAACGTCTTTGTTTTCAGGAGGGAACACTGTTAAAACATTATCAATGTCAATGTTAGATTGTGTTTGTTTAACATCCATAAGTTTTTCAGTATACTCACTAGGAATATGTCTTTCCTCTAACATATTGATAATTCGCTCACTCTTCAATAACTCGTTAAGACTCGACCCTAAAATTTTACCTCTTCTTGATACGATAAATACGTTTGTGACTGTAACGCTACTGATCGTTTGTGCAACATCTTTAAAGTCTACTGCAATGCCTTTATGTTTTTGTAATAACGTGTTTAATTCTCTAGTTTTAGATAATAAGCTCATAATTTTTCTCCTTCTATTTATATTATAAAATAAATGCACTTAAATCCTTATTCGTTGAGATAGTTTTTAGTTTATCATCAACATATTGTGGTGTTATGTCTACAACAGCATGTGGCATATTTGGTGCTTCGAATGATAAATCTTCAAGCATCTTTTCTAAAATTGTGTGTAATCTACGAGCACCAATATTATCAGTGTCTTGGTTGACTTGGTAAGCAATTTCAGCTAAACGTTTGATTGCTTCTTCATTGAAGTTTACAGTCACTTCTTCAGTTTGAAGCAACGCTTCGTATTGCTTAATTAATGATAATTTAGGCTCTGTAAGAATTCTGACAAAGTCGTCAACAGAAAGACTTTCAAGTTCTACTCTGATTGGGAAACGGCCTTGTAATTCTGGAATCAAATCACTAGGTTTTGAAACGTGAAACGCACCAGCACCAATAAATAGCATGTGTTCAGTATTTACAGTACCATACTTGGTTTGAATCATGCTACCTTCAAGGATTGGTAAAATATCTCTTTGAACACCTTGGCGTGAAACATCTTGACCACTATTTTGATTATTTGTTGCTACTTTATCAATTTCATCTATAAAGATAATACCCATTTGTTCTGCAAGCTCTAGAGCCTCTTGGTTTGCTGTTTCTTGATCTATAAGTTCATCAGCATAATCATCAGCAAGTATTTTTCTTGCTGTTTCAACAGATACCTCTCGTTCAACTTTCTTTTTAGGCATCAATTGGTTCATCATGTCTTGCATTTGTTGATTTTGATTCGTTCCTAGCATGCCCATAGCTGCTGGATCTTGTTCTACTTTTATTCTTACTTTTTCTTGTTCAAGTTTACCTTCTTCTAATTGCTTCTTAATTTCTGAACGCTTAGTTTTTATCTCTTCAGTAGGTGGCTCTTCCTCTTCTTCATTATTTTGACCAAAGTTAGGAATTGCACCTCCGAAAAGATTTTCAAGAGGATTATTTCCTTGAGAAGCCTTCTTCTTCATACTTGGAACTAACAATTTAACAAGCTTATCATTCGCTTTAGCAATCGCTTCATCTTTGACGAGTGCTTTCTTCTCTTCTTTCACTAAACGAACAGCTACATCAACTAAGTCTCTTACCATACTTTCAACGTCTCGACCTACATAACCTACTTCAGTAAATTTAGTAGCCTCAACTTTAATGAAAGGTGCACCAACTATTTTAGCCATTCTTCTAGCTATTTCAGTTTTACCTACCCCAGTTGGTCCAATCATTAAAATATTTTTAGGTGCGATTTCTTGTTTAGCTTCTTCATCTAATAAACTTCTTCTATAGCGATTTCTTAATGCAATCGCTACTTTACGTTTTGCGTCATCTTGTCCAACAATGTATTCATTTAATTTAGATACGATATCTTTTGGAGTCAATTTAATTCCATTTGTATCCATATATAACATTCCTCCATCTTGTTACTTTGTAACTAAGATTCATTTCCTAATTCTTAAAAATAAAATCACATTATGCAATTCAACTACAATGTTTCAACGATAATATTATCATTAGTAAATACGCAGATGTCTGCAGCAACTTTCAAGCTCTCATAAGCCATTTCTTTAGCAGAAAGTTGTGAAGCATGTCTTTTAAGCGCTCGACCAGCACTTAAAGCATAATTGCCTCCAGACCCAATAGCGATAAGATCATCATCTGGCGCAATAACTTCGCCTGTACCACTTACAACAAGAATTGCATCTTTATTCATAACAATAAGCATTGCTTCTAATTGTCTTAACTGCTTATCTCCACGCCATTCTTGTGCTAATTCAACTGCCGCACGTTCTAAATTACCGCTAAATTGTTGTAGTTTTGTTTCAAACTTTTCGAAAAGCGTGAATGCATCAGCAACACTACCAGCAAATCCTGCTAACACTTTCCCTTCATATAAACGTCTAACTTTTCTAGCAGTTTGTTTCATAATAACTTGTTGACCAAGAGTAACCTGTCCATCACCTGCCATTGCAGCTTCACCATTATGACGTACAGCGTAAATAGTTGTTGCATGTAAAGTATTACTCATAACTTACTCTCCTTTTTTTGCTCGAGGATGTGCATTTAAATAAACCTTGCGGAGTTGTTGATTTGAAACATGAGTATAGCGGCCTGTCGTTGATAAATTAACGTGACCTAAAAGAGATTGAACTGTCCTCAAATCAGCACCTTGATTTAATAAATGCGTTGCAAACGTATGTCTGAGTTTATGGGGATGTATATCTGTGACACCAGCAGTGCGTTTTACTACATCATTAAGAACATACCTCACACCACGTTCAGTAATAGGCGCACCATTCATATTAACTATAAGATATTCATGGTCATTAGTTTTTCTAGGTTGAAATTCGTCTAAATATCTTTCAATACTCTGCTTACAAAATTCACCAAAGGGAATGAAACGTTCTTTATTTCCTTTACCTAAAACTTTCACTCCAGGTAAATTCATATCTATATCTTTAATTTTGATATTAACTAATTCAGACACACGTATTCCTGTTGCATATAATAATTCAATAATAACCCTATCTCGCATGCCCTTTTTACTATCTTGCTCCACAGTTTGGAATAAAGCTTCCATTTCCTCTTCATAGAAGAATTGAGGAAGGTACTGTTCTTTCTTAGGGTGTACAAGTTGAACAAAGGGGTTAACTATTGATTCATCTTGAGTCATCCAATATTCATAAAAAGTACGTAAAGTAGAAATTTTTCTCGATACTGTCGTTCTTTTTAAATTATGTGAATATAAAAATGATAAATAATTTCGAGCATCTTTATATTCAAATGTAGCTAATTCTAAATGTTCACTAACTAAAAAGTCATTAAATTGAATCAAATCATCATGATAGGATTTCAAAGTATATTCTGAAAAATTTCTTTCTACCTTCAACATGTATAAAAATGTTTTTTGGATTTCATTCAATATAATTCCCCTCCATCATATTGCATTGTAGCATATGAATGATAGGGCATACAGTAATTTGGTAATCAATTCAAAATCTTTAGAGAATTAATGTCAAAAAGAATTTATAAAACCTTGAATTATTAAACCTATAATGCAAGATTTAAATACTACCTATTCACCACAAAACAATCGAATCATTCCATAAAAAAACTAGGTAGTAATTATTTTACTACCCAGTTGAACTATTATGCTCATCAAAGTGTTTGTTTATAATTATCTAGATATTCGAGCGCTCTATTTGCTTGAGTTTCGTATCTTTCTTTTTTATCTTTAATTCGCTTTTCTAATGATGGTAATAAGCCGAAATTAGCATTCATAGGTTGGAAGTTTTTCTCATTTTTAGCATGAGAAATATAATAGGCCATACTTCCTATCATCGTCTCTCTAGGGAAAATAACTTCTCCTTTACCAGCAAGTTTATGAGCGAGATTAATTCCCGCAACCAAACCGCTTGCCGCACTTTCTACATAACCTTCTACACCAGTCATTTGACCTGCAAAATAAAGATGCTCATGACCCTCAAGCTCGTATTTTTCATTTAAAACGTCAGGAGAGTTGATAAATGTATTACGGTGCATCACACCATATCTCACGATATCCACATTCTCTAATCCAGGAATAAGACGTATAACTTCTTTTTGCGCGCCCCATTTTAAATGTGTTTGGAACCCTACGATATTGTAAAGTGTTCCTGCTGCATCATCTTGTCTCAATTGTACAACTGCATATGGACGTTCACCTGTTTTAGGGTCCTCAAGTCCTACAGGTTTCATTGGACCAAATAGTAAAGTTTTACGACCTCTTTCAGCCATTACTTCAAAAGGCATACATCCTTCGAAATATTTTTCTTTTTCAAATTCATTGACGGGTGCTACTTCAGCTTCTAATACAGCATCATAAAATCTATTAAATTCTTCTTCTGTCATAGGACAATTAAGATAAGCAGCTTCACCTTTGTCATAACGAGATTTTAAGTAAACTTTGTTCATGTCTATTGTATCTTTTTCTACAATCGGTGCCGCTGCATCATAAAAGTAAAGTTGATCTTTACCTGTAATATCAACTATTTCTTGAGCTAAGTGTTCTGTCGTTAGTGGACCTGTAGCTATAATTGTGTATCCTTCAGGAATATGATTAACTTCCTCATTTAATACTGTTATATTGGGATGATTACGAAGCGTATCAGTGATATAACCAGCAAAGTCGTGTCTATCTACAGCTAGAGCTCCCCCAGCTGGGACACGTGCTTTATCAGCTGCTTGAATAATTAGAGAGTCCAGACGTCTCATTTCTTCTTTAAGCACACCAACTGCATTTGTCAGAGAATTACCTCTTAGTGAATTAGAACATACAAGTTCAGCAAATTTATCAGTGTGATGAGCTGGAGTTTGTTTCACTGGTCTCATTTCAATTAAATTAACTTTTACACCACGCTGAGCTAACTGATATGCCGCTTCAGAACCTGCCAATCCAGCTCCAACGACATTAACTGTTTGAGTCATCATTTTCCTCCTAATTTAATTTAATCTATTTTTGAACTTCTTCCTTGTAATCACAGTTAGAACAAACGACCTGGCTACTTCTACCTTTTTTCTTATCTACTAAGTAGTGGTTACATTTAGGACATTCTCTTCCTACTGGTTTATCCCAAGAAATGAAGTCACAATCAGGGTATTGAGAGCATCCGTAAAATATTCTATTCTTCTTGGATTTACGTTCAACTACTTCACCCTCATTACATTTAGGACATGTTACTCCGATAGATTTAACAATAGCTTTAGTATTTCGACAATCAGGGAAATTAGAACAAGCCATAAACTTACCATATCTTCCCATTTTAATAACCATAGGTGAACCACAGACTTCACAATCTTCTCCAGCTGGTTCGTCTTTAATCTCTATTTTTTCCATTTCCTCTTCAGCACGTTCAACATCTTGCTTGAAACTATTATAAAAATCACCAACTACTTTACGCCAATTCGTATCTCCCTCAGCTATTTTATCTAATAAAGTTTCCATGTTAACAGTAAACTCTACATCAATAATTTCTGGGAAGTACTCTTGGACTTGTTCATAAACAATTTCGCCAAGTTCTGTTGGTACGAATCGTTTACTTTCTAATTTAACGTAGTTACGCTTTTGAATAGTATCTATAGTCGGAGCATAAGTTGAAGGTCTTCCTATTTTAAGTTCCTCTAGTGTCTTAACTAAACGTGCTTCTGTATAACGTGGAGGCGGTTGAGTAAAGTGTTGTGCAGGTTCAATTTGAGTTGCTGTAACTTTATCGCCTTCCTCTAATTTAGGAAGTTTATTTTCTTTATCATTTTCTTTATCATCTTTAGCTTCAACATATAGTGTCATGAAACCTTTGAATTTTATAGTCTGACCATTTGCTCTAAATTTAATATCATTTTGAGTAACATCGAGTGCAATAGTATCCAAAATTGCTGGAGCCATTTGGCTTGCCACAAAACGTTCCCAAATTAATTTATACAGACGATGTTGATCTCTAGTTAAATAAGGTTTCATTTCATCTGGAGTTCTTAAAGTACTTGTAGGTCTAATCGCTTCATGGGCATCTTGGTCACCTTGTTTACCGGTTGCCTTACGTTTAGACACATATTCTTTACCATATTTATCAGTAATATAGTTATGAGCTTCTGACTTTGCAGAGTCTGATATACGTGTAGAATCTGTACGCATGTAAGTAATCAAACCGATAGTACCTTGACGTTTTAAATCAATACCTTCATATAGTTGCTGCGCTAACATCATAGTTTTACGAGCTTTGAAGTTTAACTTACGTGCAGCTTCTTGTTGAAGGGTTGAAGTAGTAAATGGGTTAGCTGGATTACGTGTTTTTTCTTTCTTATTTACATTCGTAATTTCAAATTGATCTCCATCAAGAGCTGTTGTAATTTTCTCAACGTCTTCTTTTGTATTTAATTTGTAAGGTTTATTTTTATAATGGAGGAACTTAGCATTAAATTTAGACTTTTTATATCTAAATTCCCCTTCAATAGTCCAATATTCTTCTGGTTTGAAATTACGTATTTCATTTTCTCGGTCGATAACTAAACGAAGAGCTACTGACTGAACACGTCCTGCAGATAAACCTTTTTTAACTTTTTTCCATAATACAGGAGAAATATTATAACCCACGAGTCTATCTAGAATACGACGTGCTTGCTGAGCATCAACTAAATCCATTTCAATACCTCTAGGGTGTTTGAAACTATCTTTTACCGCATCTTTTGTAATTTCATTGAATACTACTCTGTTTTCTTTTGAGTCTTCTAGTTCTAAAATTTTTGATAAATGCCAGGCAATCGCTTCACCTTCACGGTCGGGGTCACTAGCGAGAAAAACTTTTTTAGCTTTTTTAGCATATTTCTTTAAATCTTTAACAACCGGACCTTTACCGCGAATTGTAATATATTTTGGTTCATAGTTATCTTCAGTATCGACACCCATTTGACTTCTAGGCAAGTCACGTACGTGTCCCATTGAAGCGATAACTTTGTATCTTTTTCCTAAATATTTTTCAATGGTTTTAGCTTTTGCAGGCGACTCAACTATGACTAAATTATCTGCCAAAGTGATTTCCCCCTTGCAAATTGAATTACTAAAGATAAATGATAAACGCTTAATTTTGTGTTTGTCAACGTTTTAATTTTTAAATTCACATTTTGTTACAAATATTATTAATTTTGTCACATAAAACTTTAACTAATTTAATACATGTCATTCACTATAAATAGAGGTATATTCAAAAGTATTTTAGAAAATGTAGTCTGAAAGAATACTACTTTCATCTAAAACGACTTGTGCCCCCTCTTGAAGTCTAAGTAAATTACTTTTGGTCATAGGATTAAACATTGATCCTGGTAAAACATATACATTCCGGTTTTGTTCTAAAGCGCAGTCTACTGTTATTTGACTACCGCTTATTTTCTCTGCCTCTGTAATTAATAGACCCCGAGCGAGTCCACTAATCAATCTATTTCTTTCAGGAAATTTATATCTGGTTATGGGAGAATGAGGTGGATACTCACTTATAACTAGTCCTTTTCGTTCGATATTCTCTCTTGTCTTTAAAGATGATTTAGGATAATGATATGAATGGCCGAAGCCAAGAACGCCTATTGTTGGAAGTTTATTTTTTAGTGCAACTTGGTGAGCTATAGTATCTGCACCATATGCTAATCCGGAAATAATCGTCATTTTTAGTGATTTAAATGATGGGAAAAGATATTCCAAAGCTTGAGTTGTATATAAGGTTGACTTTCTTGAGCCTATAACAGCTAAAGTATGAGGGCAGTTAAATAGTTGTTTATTTCCTTTATAAAAAATTACATATGGAAAATCATAAATTTCTTTAAGTAATTGAGGATAATGTTTATCAAAGTAAGTTAAATATTTGAGGTTCATTTTAGTCATTTCTTGAAATATAACTTCTGTATTAAGTGATTTAAATAAGCTCAATTTTCTCCTGACTGTGGATGAGGTTTGTCTTTTAGCCCAATCCTCAATCATCTCATATTGAATTAGTAAGTTTTCTGAAATAACTTCTGGATATTCTTTAATAAATTGATGAACTTGCGTTGTGGCGAAATTAGCCCAATAGAGCTTCAATAAAGTGTGTTGAATCACTAAGCATTACTCCTTTAGAAGTATTATAGCTCAATTTAACCCAGTTGGTTATTACTATTCAAAGACATATAAGTGTTAAATTTAATGTGATTGTAAGGAGTAATTTTTCAAACTCATTTTTCATTAAACGGTGACGAGTTTCTACTATTATATATATCACTTCTACTAAGACTATAAAAAAACTCGAACCTAATTAAAGGTTCGAGTCTAATAAAAATCTATCAATTATTTATCAACTGTTAATAATTCATCATAGATTCCAGCTTTTTTAGCTGCTTCGATTAAAGTTGTACCAATTTCTGATGGTGTATCTGCAGTTTCAACACCACAATCATTTAATGTTTTGATTTTTTCATCTGCAGTACCTTTACCACCAGAGATAATTGCACCAGCGTGTCCCATACGTTTTCCTGGAGGTGCAGTTTGACCACCAATAAATCCTACTACTGGTTTATTCATATTATCTTTAATCCATTGTGCAGCTTCTTCTTCAGCAGTACCACCGATTTCACCAATCATTACTACTGCTTTAGTTTCAGGATCTTCATTAAATTCTTTTAATACATCAATGAAGTTTGTACCATTAACTGGGTCACCACCGATACCAACAGCCGTTGTTTGACCGATGCCTTCTTCAGTTAATTGATGTACGGCTTCATAAGTTAAAGTACCTGAACGAGATACAACACCTACGTGACCTTTTTTATGAATGTAACCAGGCATAATTCCGATTTTACACTCATCTGCCGTAATAACACCTGGGCAGTTTGGTCCTACTAAACGTGTCTTACGTCCTTGTAAATAACGTTTAACTTTAACCATATCCACAACTGGAATATGTTCAGTAATACAGATAACCATATCTAATTCAGCTTCAGCTGCTTCTAAAATTGAATCTGCAGCAAATGGTGCTGGAACGTATACAACTGATACGTTAGCGCCAGTTTCATTTTTAGCTTCTTCAACTGTATTATAAACAGGAACACCTTCTACAACTTGTCCACCTTTACCTGGTGTTACCCCTGCGACAATTTGTGTTCCATAATCAAGCATTTGTTTTGTATGGAAAAGGGCAGTAGACCCTGTGATACCTTGTACCATTACTTTCGTATTTTTATCAATAAATACACTCATCTTAGTGCTCCCATCCTTTCCTTACGCTTCTTTAACAAGTTTAACGATTTTTTGTGCACCTTCAGCCATAGTAGCTGCTGGTTCAATTGCTAAACCTGAGTCGTTTAAGATTTCTTTACCGCGCTCAACATTTGTACCTTCTAAACGTACTACTAATGGTAAAGTTAATTCTACTTCTTTAACTGCTGCTACGATACCTTCTGCGATAACGTCACATTTCATAATTCCACCAAAGATATTTACAAAGATACCTCTAACATTGTCATCACCTAAAATGATTTTGAAAGCTTCAGTAACTTTTTCTTTAGTAGCACCGCCACCAACATCTAAGAAGTTAGCTGGATTTCCACCAAAATGATTAATAGTATCCATTGTTGCCATAGCTAAACCTGCACCGTTAACCATACAACCGATATCACCGTCTAAAGCGATATATGATAAGTCATATTTAGATGCTTCGATTTCTTTAGGATCTTCTTCTTCTAAATCACGTAATTCAACGATATCTTTATGTCTAAATAATGCATTATCGTCGAAGTTTAATTTAGCGTCTAGAGCTAATACTTGTCCATCACCAGTAGTTACTAGTGGATTAATTTCTACGATAGAGCAATCTTTTTCAATGAACACGTTATAGAGTGCTAATAAGAATTTAGTTGCTTTACCAATAGATTCTTTAGGAATATTAATGTTGAAAGCAATACGACGTGCTTGATAAGGAGATAAACCTACAACTGGGTCGATTGTTTCTTTAAAGATTTTCTCAGGTGTCTTAGCTGCCACTTCTTCAATCTCAGTACCACCCTCTTCAGACGCCATTAAAGTAACTTTGTTTGTTGCACGGTCAATTACGAAACCAACATAATATTCTTTCTGAATATCGCAACCTTGTTCGATATATAAGCGTTTAACTTCTTTACCTTCAGGTCCTGTTTGGTGAGTAACTAATTGTTTCCCTAATAATTCATTAGCGTAAGTTTCAACTTCAGAAAGTGATTTAGCAATTTTTACACCGCCTGCTTTACCTCTACCCCCAGCGTGTATTTGTGCTTTAACCACATATACATCTGAATCTAATTCTTTCGCTTTTTCCACCGCTTCTTCAGCAGTGAATGCTACTCGTCCTTCTGGAACGGCTACGCCCATAGAACGAAATATTTCTTTACCTTGATACTCGTGGATATTCATCTTCCATCCTCCTGTTTCTTAGGTTAAGTTCCCTTTTAATTATAAAAAATGAAAGCGCTATTGTAAACTGAAAGACCATATTTTTTGCAATTAAATTAAAATTCAAATTATTTTAACATCGACTTGATAGGTTCAAAGGATTTGCGATGTTCATTTATTACACCAAATGTGTCAATTGCCTCTAAATGCTGTTTAGTACCATATCCAACATTTTTTTCAAATCCGTAATTAGGATAATCATTAGCTAATTCTTTCATATAATTATCACGATATTCTTTCGCCATAATACTAGCTGCAGCAATTGAAACACTTTTAGCATCTCCTTTTATAATTGATATTTGAGGAATATCATTATCGAGTTTCATTGCATCAATAAGTAAATGTGTAGGTTGAATACTTAATTGATTAAGCGCTCTTTGCATGGCTACCTGTGTAGCTTTATAAATATTCAAGTCATCAATTTCTTGTGGAGTTGCAATTCCATAAGCGTAACTCGTAACATTATTTTTCAATTCTTCATTTAAAATTAAGCGCTGTTTAGCTGGTACCTTTTTAGAGTCATTTAACCCAAGATAATGATGGCCTTTATTTAATATGACTGCACAAGCAACAACAGGACCAGCGAGTGGTCCTCGTCCTACCTCATCGATTCCACATATTAATGCCTCGTTGTCATGATTCAATATTTCATTTTCATAGTGATTCATACTAATATAATTGTTTTCTAGTTCTTGTTGTTTGATTAAATACTTTTTACGTGATTCTATAGCTTTTTGAACTCCTTTTCGGGTATCTTCATTAGCTACATGCGCTTCAAGTTCTTCTATAGATTGAATTAATGCAAGTTGATCACGTATTTCTTTAATTGTTAATGTCATTTATAAGTCACTCTTCATTTCTTTTAAAATATCAAAACAATATGTACCTATCTTAGCATTTCTCATATCATTAATGATTAATTCAATGACTGATTCATAATCTACTTCATTACCTTTTTGAAGAAGGCCTCTCCTACGACCAATCGCATCAAACCACTCTAAAATTTCTGCATCTTTGTCTACATCTATATTGTAATGTTGTCTGAGACCTTCTAAATCATGTTCAATCATGAAGTTTAAGCCATAAATTGCTACTTCATCTAAATGAACGATACTATCCTTGATTGCACCAGTCAAACTTAATTTCTTACCGACTTCCTCGTCCTCAAATTTAGGCCATAATATTCCTGGTGTATCTAACAATTGAAGTGATTTCCCAACTTTAATCCACTGTTGTTGTTTAGTAACACCTGGTTTATTACCTGTTTCTGCAATACTACGTTTCGCCAATTTATTAATTAAAGTTGATTTCCCGACATTTGGAATACCAACAATCATTGCACGTATCGCTCTCGGTTTAAGCCCTTTCTCCTTTTCACGTTCAAATTTTTCTTTCGTAGCTTTTATTGCTTCAGCCTCTACATTTTTTAAATTTTTACCATGTTTAGCATCAACTGCTACCGGAAAGAACCCTTGTTCCTTAAAGAATCCTTCCCACTTTTCTAATTCTTTTAAGTTAGTCATGTCTTTTTTATTTAAAATAACCACTCGCGGTTTTTGTTTAATAACTTCATCGATCATAGGATTTCTAGAACTATATGGAATACGAGCATCAACTAACTCAAATACTACATCAACCTTTTTGAGTTGCTCACTCACTTCTCTTTTAGCTTTCGCCATATGTCCTGGATACCATTGTATCGCCATTAATATCACCTTACTTTCATGTTCAATTTATAATAATCGTATAATTAATTCGACTTATTAATTATACTTTAATTCTGTTTATACAACCACTTTAAGTGTAACATGCTTATCTTTTATTTTTAAAAATGAATAACAACATTAAATAACTCAAAATTTAAGTTTGTGTAAACATCACATATCTTAAACAAAATCACTTTCATTCATTGACGCTATCGCCTACAATTTAAATAACTAATAAGAGAATTAGATAACAAGCATCAAGTTATTTAGGAGTAATTAATGAAAAGAGTTTTAAGTTATACCGTAATATTTATAGTGCTATCACTTATTGGACATAGTTATGTCGTATATCGTTTTTATCACGATGGTATTTTATCAACTGGTCCAAATGATGGCATGGAACAAATGGTTCCAATACAAATGTATCTTTACAATCAGTGGCATCAAGGGAATCTATTTTATGCGTCTAACTTTGGCTTAGGTGGGGATTTCTTCACTGATTTGAGTTATTATTTTTCAACAAATTTATTATTTATCATTAATGTTCTAATTATTTCGTTTGTAAAATTATTCATATCTTTAGATACACATCAAGTGATGTTTTGGATGAATAACGCTTTAATCGTCTCAATTTTTAAGGGGGCGATTGCGCTTTATTGTACATTTTTATATGCTCAATACATTTCTAAAAATAAAATTTTGAGTATATTTACCGCATTTTTATTTGTAATCTCACCACTCTATTTCAGATTTACAGCTTATTGGCCATTTTTCGGTGATGTGTTTATTTGGTTACCTTTACTTTTATTGGCCATGGAAAAATCAATTCAACAGCGTAAAAGTGGTCTGTTAATCTTAACTATTACATTAGTATTAATAAATAATTTCTATTTTGCTTACTATTTTTTAATTATTGCTAGTGTTTATGCATTAATTAGAATCATGTTTAGGCATCCTGATGATGATTCAACACGAATAAGAACCTTGTGCACTTTACTTATCCCAGCAGTATTAGCTTTAGGAAATAGCTTATTTATTTTCTTTCACAGCGTACAAAGTTTCGTAAACAATAGACGGGTATCATTCTCTGGAAATGTTCCAACTTTTGAGCATCTGAATATTAATACAAACATATTCTTCGATAACTATCTTATCGTCATTTTATTTTTAACAATTCAAAGTATATTAACCTTTAAATTATATAGACACTACTATTATCGATTATTTGCACTGATGACCGTAGTACTCATCATATTTACTTTTATACCACTTATAGATCAAATTTTTAATGGATTTTCAGCACCTCAGAAGCGTTGGCATTTTATTTTAGCCTTTTCATCATCTTTATTAATCGGACTATATGTAAAGTACTTTAGAACGGTGAGTGTTAAATCATATATCACTACAAGTTTGATCGCCCAACTCATTATTTATATTAGCGCCTATTGTTATCATAAATTCTTACCATGGTTAATACTTGTACCGGTAGTTTCAATTATTGGATTATTAATTTTATTTTTAAAAGAGAGAAAGGTTCGCATACAACTTACATATATTTATATTATTTCAATTGTTGCCTTAAGTATGATGGTGAGTTTTGTTTTTATAAAAAATCAAATTTACTTCCAAGACCATCAGGATCGTGCGAATACATTTTATGCGAATTCAAGTCTATATAGCTCTGATTTACAAAGAGCATTAGTTAAAGAAATGAAGAATAGTAAGAAGGATGACCAACGTATTGATTGGCGGGTTAACGAGCAGGACAATACGCCGATGTATCAAAACTTTAAAGGTTTGAGTCTCTATTCAAGTATCTTTCATCACAATATCTTGGATTTCTATTATGATGCTTTGAAAATTAATTTAGCATAGGAATCACTTAGTCGTTATCAATCGACTAATGCTAGACAAAATATCGATAGTTTATTCTCAATTAAATATGTAATGTTAAAAAAATATCAAAATAATATACCTACTTACTTCAAAAAAGTGAAATCGAGCGGCCAATATGACATATATGAAAATCAGCTTAATTTACCTAGCGTTAAAGTGACTAATAACCTATATAATAGTCAAAGCTTAAAAACACCGATAGACCGTGAACATGCAATGCTTAAAGGAGCGATTGTAGATTCAAATGGCAAAGATTTCAATTCTCAAAGTAAGAATTTACTAAAACATGCACGTATAACTACTAAGAATATTAAAAGTAAAGGAAATAATCAGTTAGAAGTTAAAAATAATATAGGAACTGTTAACATTCATATACCTAAAAAAATCCGTAAGCAATATCAGGACTTTTATATAACTTTATATATTAAACGAGGTAATCCAGACAGTAATTACACTGTAAATGTTAATAATTACTTTAATAACCGTCTTTATAATAATTCAGTCTACAAAACTGGGATAAACACACAACTTTATCGGACCCAACCTGATAAAAACGGCAATATTTCTATTAAATTATCTCCAAATGGCGGTTTCAAATTTAAGTTACTCAATCTCAGTGGAGAAAATTATAAGACACTCAAAACTGCACATCATAATGCAAACTTTAATATGGATTACAATGATATTAAAAATGGTGTGAAAGTGAATCTCGGTCAACACTCTAAAGGTTTAGCTACCATAAATATTCCTTATCGAGCTGGTATGCGTGCTTATATTGACGGCCATCAAGTTAACATCCATAAAATAAATTATATGATGACTGGTGTTCCAGTAAACAAGAATGATCAAACTATAATTATTAAATATCAGCCTCCTTATTGGAAAACAATGATGTTTATTTCATTTATAAGTATTATTTTTAGTATGATATATATAAGATATACGAATTCAATAAAAAGAAAGATGAGGATTCACCGTGATTAAAAAGTTTTGGCAAACACCTAAAAGGCGATTTCTATCCATCCTAATATTAAGCTGTATCTTTTCATTAATACTCTACTTTCCATTTATCTATCAATACATTACAAAAGGCGACGTTTTCAGTGGAAGTGGTGATGGTTTTAGGCAAATGATGCCTTTCCAAATGTATCTGTATGAACATTTTGCTTCTTTTAAAGGGTTCTATGATGCCTCTTTTGGTTTGGGTGGAGATTATGTGAAATCATTAGCATATTACTACTCAATGTCACCACTTATGTGGATCAATTTTGCATGTATTTGGGGACTTGAACATACTATTCATATTAATCCACATGACATTAGCTTTTGGCCAACTAATCAACTTGTTATGGCATATGTGCGAACTGTAATTACTTTGATTTTTACTTTTTATTTGTTTATGTATTTGAAATTCAAACCCGCACCTATGTTTATTGCAACTATTTTGTATGGCATGTCTACCGTTATGACATATTATAATTTTACTTGGTCATTTTATGGTAACTTACTTATCATGCTACCTATGTCAATTTGGGCTATGGAAAGATTTTTTAGAGAGCGCAAGTTAGGATGGTTTATCTTTGCAATTACATTTACACTATTCACTAATTTCTATTTTAGTTATTATGAAGCGGTTGTATTAGGATTTTATTTAATATATCGCCTCATTGCAGTACATCCGCAAGATATTGTTAATCGTTGGCAAAAATTTTACATATTAGTTATCGCTACTTTATTAAGTGTTTTATCAAGTTTATTTGGTCTTTATACTGGTGTTTCTTCATTTTTAAATAATGATAGATCACAGAATCCTAAATTTGGAATTACCATTTTAACCAATTTATTTGAAAAAAATTATAATATATTTACTGATGGTTTTTATATAACAATTTCTATTATTGTAATTATTGCGTTATTTTCATTCAAGCTATATCAACATTATTATTATAAGTTATTCGCCGTTGCAACTTGGTTACTACTCATTGGTTCTTTATCACAATGGTTTGATAGTGCATTCAATGGGTTCTCATTACCTCAAAGACGTTGGGTTTACTTTTTAGCATTATCATCAGGCGCTTTAATTGCACTTTTCATACAACATTTAAGCGAATTATCTCTAAAGAATTATTTAATTATAGCTATACCTATATTTTTATATAGCTGTTTTTACATCACTTACACTGATCGCTCTGTAAATTGGATGTATATTGCAATTATAATAATGATAGTTATTGGCTTATTATTATACAGAAAATCACTTTTAAAAAGAAAATGGATAGCAATCGGGCTAGTTATTCTATTTTTAGTTGAACAAGTTATTATGGTAAATGATTCAAAAAAAATAACTATTGAACCATACCAAACTACGATGGACACTATTAACGATTCAAGTTATAGAAGTAAAGTATTAAACAATAAAATTAATCAAATGACTAGTGATAAACTAGATCCTTTGAAAAGATTAGATTATTTTTCATTTTACGCACTTAACTCACCATTTATATATCACTACAATGGTACATCTTTATATTCAAGCATTTTCAACGGTCAAATTTTAAAATACTATGATAAAACAATGCAAATCAACATGCCTGTAGATAAAAATAGTACATATCGCTATTTAGGTAATCGAGCGAATTTGATGGCTTTATGGAATGTACAAGATAGATTAAGACATCCCAATGACTTAAACATGCCTTATGGATTTAAAAAGAAAAATCTTATCAAAGATGGGAAAGATCAATGGATCCACTCAAAGAATACGATTTCTTATCCAAGCGCACACATTACGCATAAAGTCTATGATTCTAATAACTTAAAATCACCTCTAGATAGAGAACAAGCGATGCTTCAAGGTGTGGTATTCGATAATAATACGAAAAGTGTTAACACTACGTTTAGCCCTAATAAAAATCTATTAAATGATGCTCAACTACAATTAAAAGATTCACAATGGAAAAAGAAAAATCAGCTAAAGGTAGATAAAAATAATGGAGGCGTTCAACTCACATTACCTCATTCTTTAACTAAAAAGTATAAAGACATGTATCTCGAAATGGATGTTGAACTGCTCACTCCTGATAAGGAACATAGTATTGGCGTAAATGAATATAGTCAAAATCGAAATGCGTTGTCATATAAATATCGACGTGTGGTATCACCTGTGACAATGCGTGTGAAAGCTTCAGACAAACTTAATATTCATATGTCTGAAGGTACGTATAGATTTAAGATTAAAGGAATTTATGGGGAAAATTATCACACACTTAAAAAAGCTTCTAAACAATTACATTCAGTAAAAGTAAAAAAAGAGAGAAATGGTTATACGATTACTAAAAATAAAAACGATAACGGATATATCGTGTTACCTATAGCTTATGAAAATGGCATGCAAGCTAGAGCCAACGGTAAGCCTTTAGATGTAAAAAAAGGTAACGGAATTATGACTACAATTCCAGCTAAAGCTGGACAAACAACGATTAGATTGACTTACACACCGCCACATTTTTATTGGTTAATTATTTTAAGTATCATTGGAGTCATTTTAAGTATCATGTTTACTAAAAAAGTAAGAAAAAATAAAGTTTAATCATTTTGATTTGCACTGCGTTAACTTATGTATTGAACCCTAAAAGTTCTACGTTAGTTCAGTATGTTATTTTAAAGATTTGTTTCCAATGTTGTTTAGGAGACAAGTCTTTAAATTTTGATTTAATTCTAGTATTATTATAAAAATTATATAGCCAGTTACCTTTTTTAGACATACTTTGAAATATGTGATTCTCTTTGAACATATATACTTCTTTCTAGGTCATGCTACACATAGTCAAAGCGAACTCTCAGGCGATAAATAACGCTTGGACATTAATTTATAATATTATTTAAAACAATAGTCAAAAACTAATATAGGACCTTTAAGAAATTAACTCAGACATATAGGCAATAATACAAAACCTAACTATACAATATGATAAAAGTAAAATGTATCACAAAATATCAAGATTGGAGTTTTGGTTTTGTTTGTAAAAATGAATAAACTATTGTCAAGATTTGTAATCTCTTTGCTGTCGTTTGTATTAGCATTAACTGTAGTTTCTCCATTTTCTTCTAAAGCTGAGGAAGAGCATAAATTTAATCAAAAAGAAGTCGATGAATTAGCACAAGCATTACAGGTTACGTTTGAACAGTCTTCAATAAAGTCAGAAGGTAAAATTATAGAATATCAAAAATCTACCATTGTGAATAATTTGCAAAATAACAAATATTAATCAGAAATAATAAATGGGTTAAGTAAAAAAGGACTACTTTTGTCAGATCAAGATGCAAATCAATATAAACATAGCGGAACAGCATCAAGAGCCGCCGGTAATTATGGAGATGATGCGCCAAATGCAAGTCCAGCAGAACAAAAACATGCGAAGAAATGGCTGAAAGTACGTAATGGTTGCCTTTACAATAAAATTCCTGAAATATTAGGTGTGTCTGCTACGGGTACTTTAATTGACGCAATGACTACAGGAAGTTGGCAAAAAGCAGCTAAAATAATATTGAAATTAGGCGGTAAAGGTACTGTAGTTGGATTAGCAGCTAGTTTGACATGGACTTATGGTGAATGTAGTAGATATGCAAATAGTAAAGTGAAATAGGATGTGGTTCTTTGAAAAAATACATATTATTAGCATTTCCATTGGCTTTTGTATGTCTGTACACAATATCTAAAGTAATTTGGAATAAAGGAATTATTGTAGACAACAATCCAATACATGCGATATATTTTTTATTATTTTACTATATTGTTGCAGGATTTATTATATTAATTCTGTTTTTAAGAGGAAAATGATTTCCTTTTAGTGAATGTTAAATTGTAATAATTAAATATAAGTTAGAATATTGCCCATCAACAGAGTTGTTGATGGGTTATTTTGTATAAATATGACATTCTTAGACATTCATTTAAATAGTCTTGAACTATTTTTAACTTGATTTAAAATTTGTAATATTTACTTATAAAATGTCCGCCCCTAATTTTAGATTTTCAGTCCAACTTTTAGGAGGCATATCATTCTTAAAGACAATGGTGTGTTTTATTTATACGATTTTGTAAGTACTTAACATTCAAATGAAACAAAAAAGCTTTCAAACACCTTTGATTAAGATGTTTGAAAGCTTTATCTTTATTACAAGTTACAAATAACTTGTGTTGAAAATGTCGAGTTTGCTGATTAACGAATTTCTTGGATTCTAGCAGCTTTACCACGTAAACTACGTAAGTAGTATAATTTAGCACGACGTACTTTACCGCGACGTTTAACTTCGATTTTTTCAATTTTTGGAGTGTGTAATGGGAATGTTCTTTCCACACCTACACCTGAAGAAATTTTACGAACTGTGAAAGTTTCAGAAATTCCTCCACCACGGCGTTTAATTACAACACCTTCGAAGACTTGGATACGTTCACGTGAACCCTCTACGATACGAACGTGTACACGTAAAGTGTCACCAGAACGGAAAGTAGGTAAGTCAGTACGTAATTGTGATTTAGTTACTGCTTCGATTAACTTATGATTACTCATTATAAATTCTCTCCTTCAACCTATGTTCTTGCCTAGACAAAAGTATAGCAGCGGATCATAGTGATTTTTAGTGTTTTTTCACACTTAAATTATGTTAGCATAACGCTACTTGTTTTTCAATTGCTTTTTGTACGTTTCTAAAATTTCTTTATCTTTTTGACTGAGCTCATAATTTTCTAAAAGATCCGGTCGTTTTTCGTAAGTGCGAATCAATTTTTGTTCATGTCTCCATTGTTCAATGTGAGCGTGATTTCCGGATAATAAGACATCCGGCACCTTCATTTCTTTATATTCTCTTGGTCTTGTATATTGAGGAAATTCTAATAATCCATCTGAAAATGAATCATCTTGATGGGAAGCTTCATTGCCTAACACTCCAGGAATCAAGCGCACAATTGCATCAGTCATAGTCATTGCAGGTAACTCTCCACCTGTAAGCACATAATCTCCCATAGAAATTTCATCAGTAACAAGATGCTCTCTGATTCGTTCATCATAGCCCTCATAATGACCACAAATAAATACAATATGTTGCGATTTACTTAACTCTTGAGCTATCTCTTGAGTAAAAGGTTTACCTTGAGGACACATTAATATCACACGCGTATCGTCATCTCTTTTTAAATCTTCCATAGCATTAAAAACAGGCTCAGGTTTTAACACCATGCCTTGCCCACCGCCAAATGGGTAATCATCTACTTGATTATGTTTGTTGATTGAATAATCTCGAAAATTTATTGTATTTACATCAATAATTTCTTTATCTTGAGCGCGTTTCAAAATCGAATGATTCAGCACACCTTCAAACATTTCTGGAAATAACGTTAAATAATCAATTTTCATTAATCTAACAATCCTTCCATAGGTGTAATTTTAATTGATCTACCTTCCACATCTATATCTTTAACCACATCTTCAATGTATGGAATAAGATACTCTTTATCTCCTTTAACAACCCACACATCATTGGCGCCAGTCTCAAAGATATTAATTACGCGACCGATAGGAGTATCTGTATCATCAAAAACTGTACATCCTATGATATCCGAATAATAAAACTCATGTTCATCCAACTCGATATCTTCATGATCACGTTCTTGATATAGATAATCACCTTTGAGATGTTCAATATCATTAATATTGTTGATTCCTTCAAATTTTAACATGTGAAACCCTTTATGTATGCGATAAGATGAAACAGTATATTCGATATCTTCATTATTGTGTTTAACAATTAAATTTTCACCTGGTTGAAATCGTGTTTCTGTAAAATCTGAATTCGACTTAACTTTAATTTCGCCTTTAATTCCATGTGTATTTACAATTTGTCCTACTTCTACTTCCATTCAACGCCCCTCCTAGTCTATCTATTTTTAACTTTTTTGAAAATGAATTATGTATATTTTATCACGTATGCGTGGTTATATAAAAAGTGATATAACAATCATTTCAAATTGTTTGGAAATTACGATGTAAGCATGATATATAAGAGAAACTTTAGAAAAAAGAGAATAAGTCATGCCTCTTTTAAATGTGTTTAATTCTATCCAAAAGTTAAAAAAGTCTGAGACATTAATAATGTCTCAGACTTACAACAATTTAAGCTAATTATTTAGCATTTTTTTGTTCATCAAATTTTTTCAAGATACCTTCTCTTGATAAAATGTTGTGAACTGTATCTGTTGGTTTAGCACCATCGTGTAACCATTTTAAAGCTAACTCTTCATCAATTTTAACTTCTGGTGCATTAACATTTGCTGGATTGTAAGTACCTACTTGCTCGATGATACGACCATCACGTGGTGAACGTGCATCAGCAACTACGATACGATAGAATGGGTTTCTTTTAGAACCTAAACGTGTTAAACGAATTTTAACTGCCATTTAAATTACTCTCCTTTATGTGTTTTCATTTTATTTTCTACAAGAATAAATATTAACAGTTACACAAAAGTTTGTAAAGACTTTTTTCTTTACCAAATCTAGATTTATGAAATAAATCGTAGTTTTGGTTATGCATGAGCTTTAGCTCAGGCGTTCCTTTACTGAATTTATGAAATAAATCGTAGTTTTGGTTATGCATGAGCTTTAGCTCAGGCGTTCCTTTACTGAATTTATGAAATAAATCGTAGATTTGGTTATGGGAGCGAGACAGAATTCATCATGAATTCGTCTTCTCGCCCCCGCACAATTGATTAGGGTATTATAAGCATAATTCCCAATCAATCACGGCGTATATGAGCTTTAGCTCAGGCGAACCTTTATATTTATTTAGTTAGTGGGACTTACACACTAGCTTTTAGCTAGGGTTTCCACAATTAATAAACATCGAACAATCAACAAAATTGTCCGATGTTTTAAAAATGTTTATTAAAATGGTAAATTCATACCTTTTAACATATTCTCCATTTGGCTTCGCTTACCTTTTTTACCTTTGCCGCCACCAGTAAATTGTTTCATCATTTTCTTCATATCATTGAACTGTTTCATAAGACGATTGACTTCTTGTAATGAACGTCCAGAACCTTTAGCTATACGTTTCTTACGAGAAACATTTAGTGTTTCTGGGTTTGAACGTTCTTTAGGAGTCATAGACTGAATAATCGCTTTAATATGGTCAATTTGTTTGTCGCTCATATTAAGCTTATCCAATCCTTTCATTTTGTTCATTCCAGGAATCATTTTCATAATATCATCTAAAGGACCTAAGTTTTTAACTTGATCTAATTGTTCTAAGAAATCATCCAATGTAAATGAAGAGTCACGCATTTTCTTCTCTAAATCTTTAGCTTTTTCTTGGTCAACATCTTGTTGTGCTTTTTCAATTAAGCTTAAAACGTCACCCATACCTAGGATACGAGAAGCCATACGTTCAGGATGGAATAGTTCTAAACCATCTAATTTCTCACTCATACCTACAAATTTAATAGGTTTCTGAGTCACCGAACGTATAGATAGTGCAGCACCACCACGTGTATCACCATCAAGTTTCGTTAAAGTTACACCTGATACATCTAGTTGATCGTCAAATGATTGCGCAACATTGACAGCATCTTGACCTGTCATTGCGTCAACAACTAGCATAATTTCATCTGGTTTAGAAATTTCTTTAACTTCTTGTAACTCATTCATTAACGCTTCATCAATGTGTAAACGTCCCGCTGTATCGATGATGACAAAATCTAAATGTTCTTCTTTAGCATGTTTCAATGCATTTTCAACAATTTGTTGAGGCTGAACTTGGTCACCTTCACTATATACAGGTATGTCAATTTGTTTACCAACAGTTTGTAATTGGTCAATCGCAGCTGGACGATAAATATCTCCTGCAACTAACATCGGCTTTTTATTATATTTTTTACGCATTAATAATGCTAATTTACCAGCAGTTGTAGTTTTACCGGCACCTTGTAAACCGACCATCATGACAACAGTAGGTGGTTTATTTGCCATTTTAATAGATGTGTTTTCTCCACCCATCAAGCTTGTAAGTTCTTCTTGAACAATTTTAATCACTTGTTGGCCGGGTGTTAAAGATTGCATAACATCTGAACCTAAAGCACGGTCAGAAACAGTTTTAACGAACTCTTTAACAACTTTAAAGTTAACATCGGCTTCTAATAATGCTAATCGTACTTCTCGCATCATTGTTTTGATATCCGCTTCAGTAACTTTACCCTTACCACGCATTTTTTGCATCGTGGCTTGCAATCGATCGGATAATCCTTCAAATGCCATTAATAGTGCCCTCCTTTTTTTAATTATTACTACTCTAACTCTTCTAATTGAGCGATATATTCTTTAAGTAACTTTGGATTATTAAGAGATTGTTTCATTAAATCATAAATTTCTTGGCGTTTCTCAAATCTTCTATATAAACCTAGTTTAGTTTCATAATCTTCTACTAAATCGCCAGTTCTTCTTATATTATCATAAACTGCCTGTCTACTCACTTCAAATGTATCGGCGATTTCACTTAATGAATAATCTCGTAAATAAAATAATTCCAAATAGCTTTTTTGCTTTTGAGTTAATAATGATTGATAAAAATCAAACAAATAATTCATTCTAATTGTTTTAACTAAATCATCTTGGCCCATCTTGAGTACCTTCTTCAGTTTCATTCGATGATTCATCAATTAATTCATCAGGAATGTCTTCATTTTGTTCGATCATATCAGCAAATAAACCGTATACGTAACTTTCAGGGTTAAATGGTTGTAAGTCATCAAGTTTTTCACCTAAGCCTACATATTTAACAGGGATATGCAATTCATTACGTATGGCAAGAACGATACCACCTTTAGCAGTACCATCTAATTTGGTTAATACAATACCTGAAACATTTGTCACGTCTTTAAATGAACGCGCTTGTGACAACGCATTTTGACCTGTTGTAGCATCTAAACATAGTAATGCTTCATGAGGTGCATCAGGGATTGCTCGACTAATTACACGTTTCATTTTATCAAGTTCTTGCATTAAGTTAGATTTATTTTGTAGACGACCTGCAGTATCACAAATTAAAATATCTACACCTTTATTTTTTGCGGCGTTAATTGCATCGTATATTACTGCTGCTGGATCAGAGCCTTCACTCTGACTTACAACTTCCACGCCTACACGGTCTCCCCAAACTTTTAATTGTTGGATTGCGCCAGCTCTGAATGTATCTCCAGCTGCAAGCATCACTTTTTTACCTTCTTGTTGATATCGATATGCTAACTTACCAATTGTAGTGGTCTTACCAACACCATTGACACCAACCATTAAGATAACGTTCAATCTACCATCTTCAAGATTCATTGCTTCTGAATGATCGTCTTCTTGGTGATAAATCTCGACAATTTTTTCAACAATAACTTCACGTAAATCTTCAGTTTCCTGAATATTGCGTCTTTGCGCTTCCGTACGTAATTCATCTGTCAATTTCATTACTGTATTGAAACCAACGTCAGCCGTTATAAGCATTTCTTCAAGTGCTTCAAAGAAATCTTCGTCTACTTTTCTATAGCGTGCAATTAAATTATTTAACTGTTCTTGGAAATTTTGACGTGATTTTTCTAAACCAGCTTTAAATTTCGCACCAATTTTTTGGGCTTCAATTTCTTCAAAGTCCTCAATTGAGATTAAACCATCTTCGTCGAAATCAGCTTCACTTAATTTTTTTGGTTTTTTCTTAGGTTTAGGCTCTTCGATTGTATCAGTGACATTGGGTTCACCTGATTCACTTGATGCATCCGAATCACTTGTTACGTCTGATTCCACATCTTCAGTTAATTCTTTTTGAATCTCATCTTCACTTTTACCTGAAAATTTATCTTTTAAGCGTTTAAAAAAACTCATGCTTGTTCCTCCTTCATAACCTCATCTATAGTGTTTAGGTTAACGCTAACTAACTTAGAAACACCTGACTCTTGCATTGTGACTCCATATAAACGGTCAGAGAACTCCATCGTTCCTTTACGATGAGTAATAACTATAAATTGTGTTTGTTCTGATAGTTCATTTAAGTATTGAGCGTAGCGAATCACATTCGCTTCATCTAACGCTGCCTCTACCTCATCTAGTATAACAAATGGAGCAGAACGTACCTTAAGAATTGCAAATAATAATGCTATAGCACTTAATGCACGTTCACCACCGCTTAATAAAGAAAGATGTTGAAGCTTTTTACCAGGAGGTTGAACAATAATATCAACACCTGCTGATAAGTAATCATCCTCTGTTAAACGTAGTTCAGCTTGTCCGCCACCGAATAATTGTTTGAAGACAGTTGTAAAGTGGTCTTGTACCGCATGGAATGTTTCTTTAAAACGTCCTTCTACTTCACGATCCATTTCATTAATGATTTGTTCAAGTGTCTCTTTAGCTTCTCTTAAATCTGTGCGTTGCTCATTGAGGAAGGTATAACGTTCATTTAATTCCTCGAACTGTTCAATAGCATTTAAGTTTACTGGACCCAACTCATCTATAGACATCTTCGTAAGTTTGACTTTCTTACGTAGACTTTCAATAGGTTCATTAGATTCATATAAAGCGCGTGCTCTCTCTACAGTTAACTGATATACATCATTCAGATGGTCTATTGCGTGATTAATCAACACATCTAATTTTGATTGTTTTGCTTTAATATCTTGATAATGATTTTCGATAGCTAAAATATCTTGATGACAAACTTGAAGCTGACTTTCATTATTCTCAATCGTTTCATTTAGATTGATACGTTGTTGTTTAAGTTCTTCATGTTGTTGATTAAGCTGATCACGTGCCTCTTCTTGTTCTTGAATTTGAGATTTCAAATCCTCAAATGCTTGTTCACCCATCATTTCGTCAGAATTAAACAGCCTTATTTTCTCTTCAACAGTCTTAATTTGTTGCTGCGTTGATTCTTGTTGTTTAACTAAACGTTCAATCTCGACTTTTTGAGATTTTATTCGCTCTTTCACCACTGCTAAATCGGATTGTTTTTGATGAAGTTGTTGTTGGGTTTTAGTTGTTGATTCTTTTCCTTCTTTAGACAATTGAGTATAACGTTCAATTTCACTCTCTAATTCAGTCAATTGTTGTTGGATTTCAGATAAACGCGCCTGTTTTTGCGTTAAAGTTTCTTTACTTTTATCACTTTGATAACCATCATTTTTCTCAAATTCAAATTCTTCATGTTCGTTCTTAAGATGCGTCTCTTGTGTTTTTAAACGATCTAACTCTAATTCATGATGATGCACTTTTTCTTTTAACGTATTATATTGTTGGCTCGCATCGAAATACTGCTCACTTAATTGTTCGGACTTGTCTTTTAATTCTTTAAAATGACGTTCAAAATCAGCAGTTTGGCGTTGATAATCCTCAAGTTGATGACGCATTTTTGATAGTTCATCCTTTTGAGAAAGAATACTTTTCGATTTTCGTGCACCACCGCCAGTCATTGAACCACCAGGATTAACTACATCTCCTTCTAAAGTTACAATTCGAGTACGATAACGTATAGCTCTAGCTAATTCATTAGCATGTTTTAAATCATTAACGATGATTGTATTTCCTAATAAATTTTCAATGACACTTTGGTACTTGGAAGAAACATTTACAGCATCTGACGCAATATTAATAAACCCTTCAGTTTGACGAGCTATCTCTTTAATATCTGACGCAATATGTCGTGGCTTAATAACATTTAAAGGTAAAAATGTCGCACGCCCTAAATTGCGTTGCTTTAAAAATTGAATCGCCTGTCTCCCATCTTTCTCATTATCAACGATGACATGTTGAAGTGATGCACCTAAAGCTGTTTCTATTGCTTGAGTCATTTGAGATGGAACATCAATCACTTCAGCTACTGCGCCATGAATTCCTCTCAATTCGTTATCTTTAGCTTTGAGAATATGTTTAACCCCATTGAAGAAATACGTATAATCCTCCTCTTGAGTAGCTAAACTATCAATTCTAGATTTTAATTTTTCATTATATCTGTAGGCTTGATACAGCTTATCTTCATATTCAGATTGCTGTTTTTTAGATTTGGTTAAATCTTTTTCAATACGGTGAATGTGTTGTTCCGCTTCTGTTAAAGCCTTTTTGGAAATTTTATAACTTTTTTCAGTTTCATTAATATTATTTTGTATCTCTTTTAACTGATTAAATGCTTCAACAAGTCTCGAATCTAATCTAGATTTTTTTGCCTCGTTTTCATTAATCGTATGTTCAAGGAAACGTATATCATTATTAACGTCCGATTGTTCAGACATTAGCGTATAATAATTATTCTTAATTTCTTCAAGCTTTTCATCGTGTTGTTCATCAGATACGTACAGAATTGACTCTAGATTTTGTATTTCTTTATTTAAATGTTTCTGTTTATCTTTAAGTTCATTTAACGTTTCTTTTGTTTGTTGCTTTTCATGATTAATCGATTCAATCTGAGCATTCAAGTTCTCAAGTTCTTCTTCATATCTAGCATTTGTTTCTGATTGATTCTTTTTACGTTCTTCTAATACATTTAATTTCCCAGTGAGTTGTTCATATGTTTCTGTTGTTTTAACTAATTCATAGTTTAATTTTTCAATATCATAATCAACTTGCTGACGTTCGCCCTTGAACTTTTGCAACAATTGATTTACCTGAGCTTGTTGTGCTTCTTTATCTGCTTGCTGACTTTTCAACTCATTTAAACGTTGGTCTAATTTAGTGTTATCTTCCGTATATTGATCGATGTCATGTACCGTAACGATAACATCACTTTGTTCCATTTGTTTGGATAACTGTTGATATTCTTTAGCAATTGCTGCTTCTTCTTTAAGTGGTTCAACTCGACCTTCTAAATCATATAAGATATCTTCAACACGAGTTAGATTATCTTCAGTATGATCTAACTTGTTAATAGATTCAGCTTTCCGCTTTTTATATTTTAATACGCCAGCTGATTCTTCAATAATTTGTCGTCGGTCGATAGGTTTAGCGTTTAAAATTTCGTCAACTCTACCTTGTGAGATGATGCTGAATGCTTCTTTTCCTAAACCTGAATCTAAAAAGATTTCAATAATATCTTTTAAACGAGCACGATCGTTATTTAAGTAGTATTCACTTTCTCCACTACGGTATAGACGCCGAGTGACTACTAATTCATCTGAATCAATCTGCAATTTTTTAGAATGATTATCTAATTTGAGTTTTACTTCAGCATAGTTTTGAGCCTTTCTATGTTCTGCTCCTGAAAAGATAATATCTTCCATTTTAGAACCACGTAACGATTTAGCTGATTGTTCACCCAATACCCATTTAATTGCATCAGTAATATTACTTTTACCACTACCATTAGGACCAACAATAGCTGTCACACCTTTATCAAATTGGACATTGGTATGGTCGGCAAAAGACTTAAATCCTATGGCATCTATTGATTTTAAATAAACCATCTTATTCTCCTTATCACATTCATGTTGAGTTTATCAGCATGTCACAATACAATCTCATTATTACTATTTCTAATTAATTAATAATTATGTATGCGTATGCTTCTCTATAGATGTCACTCATCTACATTAAAATGACTCATTTTTCTTCATTGACTTATAAGCTTGCTCGGCTGCCTTTTGTTCGGATTCTTTCTTCGTCTTTCCTTTACCCTCTGCAACTGCATTATTTTCTAAAATAACTTCAGAAGTAAATAACCTATGGTGGGCAGGACCCTCTTCTTTAATAAGGCGATAGGTCACATCACCTTTATTTTGTCGATGTACGTATTCTTGAAACTGTGTTTTAAAGTCGACCACACCAACTAATTCATCATCTTCTACATATGGGAAAATGACTTTCTCAGCAAATTTCCATACAGTATCTAGACCTTGGTCTAAATATAAAGCACCTACAAATGCTTCAAAAGCATCAGATATTAATGATGGTCTAGTTCTACCGCCTGTTTTTTCTTCACCTTTACCCAATAAAATAAGTTCATTTAAATCAATTTTATTTGCAAATATTACAAGTGAGGGCTCACAAACAATTGTTGCACGCATCTTTGTCAGATTACCTTCTGGCAAATGAGGATGCTTATCAAACAAATAGCGTGAAACCGTCAATTCTAATACCGCATCACCTAAAAATTCTAAACGTTCATTATGATCAAGTCGATTCATATTAAAATCATTGATAAAACTCGAATGTGAGAACGCTTGTTGATACAAATCGATATTATTAAAATTAAAACCCCACTCATTCATTTTTTTGGTAAATTTTTGTTGAAATTCTTTGACCATCTCTCTCTTTTTATGGTTAGCCACTGCCTAACCTCCTAACTCTAAAATAAATAATTATACATCTTAATTTTACGTGAAAATAAAGTAAAACTAAAGAAAAAATCTGAGCCGACGTGAGTGACGACTCAGATGTAAGTTTATTATTTTTCTAAGCTATTGATGTACTTAACAGCATCACCAACAGTGTTGATTTTTTCAGCTTCTTCATCAGGAATTTCAGTACCAAATTCGTCTTCTAATTCCATTACTAATTCAGCGATATCAAGTGAGTCAGCGCCTAAATCATCTTTAAATGATGCATCTTCAGTTACTTTGTCAGCATCAACACCTAAACGGTCAACGATGATATCTTTTACTTTATCGAAGTTTTCCACGTCGATTCACCTCCTTTAAAAGTGTCTATCCATAGACTACTATATTTTCCCATTTTACTTTCTAAAATACAAGTAGAATTTTTAGAAACACTTAGCACTTTAGTGCTTAGTGTTTCTTATGCAGTTACGCTAGTAACTGTAATCCTTAAGATGCACTTTAGTGCTAATATAGTATCACTTTCATTTTAATGATTAGTGATACTTACACAATGGCTTGTCCATTGTGATCATTAAAAAGTAATTGCCTTAATACTTCTTTC
>NZ_JMGB01000001.1:0-621771 GCF_000692055.1 Staphylococcus sp. TE8 | reverse complement strand
GTTACTTTACATATACATACCACCATTAACATGAATTGTTTGACCAGTGATATATTTAGCTTTATCTGAAGCTAAGAATGCAACTGTATTAGCAATATCAGTATCTTCACCAAAGCGTGCTAACGGAATTTGCTCTAACATTTGATCTTTAAGTTCATCACTTAAAGCATCAGTCATATCAGAAACAATAAAGCCTGGAGCCACTGCATTAACAGTAATACCACGTGAAGCTAACTCGCGAGCAGATGATTTAGTTAAACCAACCACTCCTGCTTTAGTTGCTACATAGTTTGCTTGGCCAGGATTACCCACTGCACCAACAACACTTGATAAATTAATAATCGCGCCTCCACGTTGACGTAACATTTGAGGCGTCACTTTTTGAATGCAATTAAATACACCTTTTAAATTTGTGTCAATCACATCGTCCCATTCTTGTTCTTTCATACGCATTAATAAATTGTCTCTAGTAATACCCGCGTTGTTTACTAATACATCAACAGAACCAAATTGACTTACAACTTCTTTAATCATAGCCTTCACTTCGTCGCCATTCGCCACATTAGCTTGAATAGCAAAGCTATCTACACCTTTAGCTTTGATTTCTTCAACAACAGCTTCTGCTTTATCTTTACTACCTGCATAATTGACAGCTACATTATAGCCCTCTTCAGCTAATTGTAATGCGATGCTACGTCCAATACCACGTGAAGCACCTGTAACTAAAGCACTTTTACTCATTTTCATTCCATCCTTTCACATCTTCAAGTGTTTGAATTGAAGTAATTTTAACGTCTCTATTAATTTTCTTAATTAATCCTGATAATACTTTACCTGGACCAATTTCAATAAAGTGATCTACACCTTGTTCAATCAACCACTCTGTTGATTTTATAAACTGTACAGGTGAATATAATTGTTTAACCATATTATGTTTAATCACTTCCGCGTCCGTTTCACCTTGTGCGTTAAAGTTTTGGACAACAGGGAATTTGGCATCATGCCATTCAAATTCATTAATGTAAGAAGCGAAATCTTCCTCAATCACGCTCATCATAGATGAATGGAATGGTCCTGAAACTGCTAGAGGAAGTACACGTTTAGCGCCTAAAGTTTTTCCTTCTTCAACCAATTTATCAATTAAAGTTTTATGACCTGAAACAACAATTTGTCCTGGTGAATTAATGTTGGCAGGTTCAATTATTTCTTCTTCATTAGATAAATCTTTACAAATTTTATCAACTTCTTCGTAGTCCAATCCAAGTACAGCAGCCATACTACCTACACCATTAGGAAATGCTTGAGCCATAAGTTGTCCACGTTTACGAACAATCTTAACTGCATCTTCAAATGAGAGTACAACACTAGCTACTAAACTTGAATATTCACCTAAACTATGTCCCATTGTGTAATCAGCATTTAAATTTTGTAACGCCTCTAACAGTGCAACACTATGAGTTAATAAAGCTGGCTGAGTATTCTCAGTTTCACCTAGTTTACCTTCTTCATCAGTAAACATTGTTTCTAATAAATCGAAATAAAGTGCTTCTTGTGCTTGATTTAAGATTTCAGTTGAACGTGTTTCTTCATTATATAAGTCACTTGCCATTCCAACTTTTTGAGCTCCTTGACCAGGAAAAATAATTGCCGTTTTACTCATTTTTACCACCTACCGTTTCTCTCATTGTTTGAACTATATTTTCTTCTCCAGCGATTTTAGCTTG
Organism: Staphylococcus sp. TE8; assembly: GCF_000692055.1. Classification (NCBI taxonomy): domain Bacteria; kingdom Bacillati; phylum Bacillota; class Bacilli; order Caryophanales; family Staphylococcaceae; genus Staphylococcus; species Staphylococcus sp. TE8. The sequence goes on along the minus strand of NZ_JMGB01000001.1, from coordinate 620,047 downwards.
TCTAATGGCTGAGTAAAATGCTTTAGCATTTGAACTACCATGTGCCTTTACAACAGTTCCATCTAAGCCTAAAAGTACTGAACCACCATATTCGGAGTAGTCCATTTTCTTAGAGAATGCGTCTAGGTCTTTCTTAAGAATAGCACCCGCAATTTTATTTTTAAAACTACCTAAAATAGTTTCTTTTAACATTTTACCAATTGATTTTGCTGTACCTTCTAGATTCTTTAATACCATATTTCCAGTATAACCATCGGTAACAACTACATCTGTATTACCATCCATTAACGTTTTAGCTTCAATGTTACCTTGGAAATTAAATGAATGATCCTTTTCAAATAATTCATAAGCTTTTTTAGTTAAAGAATTACCTTTAGCTGCTTCAGTGCCAATGTTTAAAAGTGACACTGAAGGATTCTTTATACCACGAATCTTTTGAGCATAGATATTACCTAATTGTGCGTATTGTAATAGATGTTCTGCCTTAGCATCCGCATTAGCTCCTACATCTAAAAAGACAAAGCCCTTTCCATCCATTGTTGGTAAAGTTACTACTAATGCAGGTCTTGAAACACCTTTAATACGACCAACAATAAATAATCCTGCTGACATTAATGCTCCAGTGTTTCCGGCCGAAACACATCCATGAGCCTCTCCAGATTTAACAGCTTCTGCCATCTTCACCATTGAGCTATCTTTCTTACGTTTAATTGCACGAACAGGTTCATCTTCCATTTCAATTTTTTCAGAACAATGTCTAAAATCAATACGATCATGATTTAAGTTGTATTGTTCTTTATCTCCAAAAAGAATTATCTCTAAATCTTTAAAATCTTCTACAGCCTTTTTAACTGCATCGAGTACGATACCTGGTGCATCATCTCCACCCATCATATCAACTGCAATTTTAACCATTGAATTCATCCTCACTTATATAAAACATTTTAAATTTCCCTTTAAAAACTAATTTATCTTTCACATATGAATTAACTTCTATAATATAGTGCTTACATGTTTTATCTATAACTTGAGCCTTTGCTCTTACCGTATCATTTAATTTCACTTTTTCGATAAATTCAACCTGACTTTCTTGTGTCAGAACTGTTGGATTATGTATTAATGCCACGCACAAAGAATTAGCCTGGGCAAAGAGAATATGTCCTCTAGCAATTTGAGTTTTAGCAAAGACAGTATCTTCAGTAATTTCTATTAAAGACTGTGCTTCAATATCAGGCTCAACTTGTATTAAATCTCCAATAATTTCATTAGCTTCAATCGATCTAATTTGGCCATAATTTTGTTCTGCCACTAACTTAATTCTTTTACGTAACTCAGGAATATTTAAATGCGTACGGTCTAAGCGAATTGTTTGAATACTCACTCCAAACTTTTCGCAAAGTTCATTATCAGTAATAAAGGGGTTAGCATCAATTGCATTTTGAATAGCTATTCTGCGTTCGTCTTTCTTTAGTTTCAAACTTTCACCCCTCATTTTAGTACCAAGTCTTAAATATTCCTAACATATCATAACACTTTCTGATTCAATTCCTCAACAAATAACTGCAACGTGGCTTTTAATTCATTAAGAATATCTATCACCGATTTCTAGAAATAAATTTATTAACTAATGTAATACAACATCAGTGGTAACAATGATGGAATTTAGTTTAAATATATAATCCCTACTTCCATGGCCGGTTGCATTTCTTTACGAAATGCTCTGTGTAGGGCAAAGCCCCAGCCTGCACTGTCTGTTGACTTTCGCTCTCGAAAGTCTCTGTGCTGGGGCCCCCTAATCAAAACTGGTGTGTAGGAGGTTGTTTTGGATGAAGTTTCTGAGTTGTGTGTAGTGTTGTTGGAAGAATTGTCCTGATTGTATGAGTTCGGCTGCTTCGTCTCTTGCTACTTCTAACATGCGGTAGTCTTCTACTACGTTTGCCACGAGGAAGTCTGGTAGTCCACTTTGTTTGACTCCAAAGAAATCTCCTGGACCTCGCATTTCTAAATCTCGCTCACTTAGTTCAAATCCATCTGTAGTTTGAGTCATAATTGTCATACGCTCTATACCTGTTTCTGTTTTAGGAGAAGCAATAAGTACACAATAACTTTGATGTTCACTTCTTCCCACACGTCCACGTAATTGATGTAGCGTAGATAAACCAAAACGATCTGCATCATAAATCATCATAAATGTAGCATTAGGAACATTAACGCCGACTTCAACTACAGTAGTTGAAACAAGTATATCAATGTCTTTATCACTGAATCTTTGCATCACTTCATCTTTTTCATCAGAGGTTAGTTTACCATGTAATAATCCAACTTTTTCAGCGCCATAATATTCTTGTAACGATTCGTATAGCGCAACCACATTTTGAACATCTTCTAAGTGCTCTGAACTCTCTATCAATGGACAGATGACATATGCTTGTCTACCTTTACGTAATTCACTCGTCATTTGTGCTAAGACTTGCTCATACTGTTCATGTTTAGCCCAACTTGTGATGATAGGCTTTCTACCTTTAGGTAATTGCTTAATAGAAGAAACATCCATTTCTCCAAACACTGAAATCGCTAACGTTCGAGGAATTGGTGTTGCTGTCATAAATAAAACATTCGTCATAGCACCTTTTTCTCTCAACATTTGACGCTGACTAACACCAAAACGATGTTGTTCATCTGTAATCACTAAACCAACATTTTCAAAAACTACATCATCTTGAATAAGTGCATGTGTACCTATTAAACAATCAATTGAGCCATTCTCCAACTGCTCTAACAGAATACGTCGTTTCTTACCTTTAACCGAGCCAGTTAAAAGTGCGACATTCATCGTATCTCCAAATAATTCAATTAAACTTTCAGCATGTTGCTCAGCCAATATCTCTGTAGGTACCATTAAAGCAGATTGGAAACCTGCTGTTTTCAATGCGTACATACAAATTGCCGCGACTACTGTTTTACCAGAACCTACATCTCCTTGAAGTAAACGATGCATTCGAATGGGCGCCTTTAAATCTCTAAATATTTCATTAACACTTGTTTTTTGTGCATCTGTGAGTTCAAAAGGCAAGTGATTGATAAATTGTTTAACTTTAGATATATCATAATCAATCTCAATCGCTTCATCTGATGACTTCTCTAAACGATTCAACCACTGCATGCGTAATTCAAACATAAAAAGTTCTGTAAAGGCATATGTACGACGTGCTTTTAAAAGACTTTGTTTATCCTTAGGGTGATGTAAAGTGCGTAGTGTATATTCTAATGTTTCTAATTTATACTTTTCTCTTAAATCGTCTGATAACCACTCATGTATCGTGACATCCTCTAACGCCTGTCTAATGTTATCTCGAATTTGTTTCTGTTTAATACCTTCTTTAATGCGATACACAGGCTCTAACTGAACATCATCTTGTGGTGTTTGTTCATTAAAGAACATGCGATTGCCATTAATTTCTTGCTTAGCGCGATTCCACTTACCTTTTACTGTCACGGTACCGTGTAATTCAATTTTCTTTTTTAAATAAGGTTGATTGAAAAAGACACACTTAACCGCAATGTTGTTCACCATTATATGAACAGTGAGTTTAGATTTATTTCTACCAAAAAAGGCTACCGCTGGTGTTGAATATACTTCTCCTTGAACAGTAACTGTAGATTGATCTTCTGCTTGGTTTAGGTCAATCACAGTATTATCTTCATAACGCGTAGGTAAATAGAGTACAAGATCTTCTACAGTATTTATATTTAATTCTTCTAATATAGTTAATCGTTTCGGACCAATTCCTTTAATTTTGTCTAAAGTGTAGGGGCTTTCGATTAAATGTACTTTTGTCATGATCCATCACCTAAAACTTAATAATGTTTTTCTTCAATAGTCATTGTATATTCTATCATGTTCATCTTAATTATTTGATTCACATGCGTTAATAATTTGGAAAATTAACCTCACGTTATTGTTTCATCATTCAAAAAAGCTACTAACATTTTTGAAAAATGCTAATAGCTTTGAACTATTTTTCTTTTTAATTATCTAACTTCACAAGCATAGTTATCTTTATCTCGATCAAGTTTAGCCCGATAAGCAGGATGTCCCTTTTTAACGCCGTGAGAATATTTCTTTCTTAAAGCTGTACAGTTTTTAAAATATTCTTTCTTAGAGGTACTTTTAGCTTTAGAAGGTGTCTTAGATTTTTTTGAATAATGATGTATCGTTGCCGGTTTAGTTGAAGTCGGTTTAACTGCTGTGTGTTTTTTCTTAGTTGAAGTTAGAGAAGTTTTCACAGTATTGGATACACTCCAAATATTGAGCTTTTCAGCTTTAGCCTGAGCTTCACTTGCTCTGATTAATTGTTCATACGTATTGTTTGGCGGATAAACATATTTTACTCTTGCAAGACCTTGTCTTACAACCGCATTGTTAACCATTTTCCCATCAGCATACACGTAAGCTAATAATCTTCCGTATTTGTCAGTTCTTTGTCCTTTATCAAACGCTACTTCAATTTTTTTAGCTTTAGTCATCATGTTTGTAGTAAATGCACTTGCTTCTGGACCATATTTTTGAACTGGTTTTCTAGGATCTTTCGTTTCTGGTGTATCAATAAGTAATAGTCTAAACGTTGAAACTTTACCTTTATAATTTAATTTCACTGTGTCGCCATCAATCACTTTAACTAAAGTTGCTTTCTCTTTATGTAATCCATTAGCTGCATGTGCCTGTTGTGCATTAAGCGTTTGCCCTAATGTTGAAAATACAATAGCCAATATAGCTATTAGTGAGAAGACACGTTTGAATTTTAAACTAGATGTTTGTGACATATATTTTCGAACAAATATAAAACTTGAACAAAAAATAACTAGAATCGATAAGAGAATCATTGGTTCCATTTCACACCTCTTTTATTTGTAATATACATTTATTCTATAACATTTTTATTTAGAGTAGTGTATATTTTTTGTAAATAGTGTTTATATTATTAATTTTTGTCATAACTTTTTAAGTTAAATAGAACACTTAAAATAAAATAATATTGTGTATCGTTGCGCTTCATTATATTAGATTCTGTAAAACTCTCTTATCCATACCTATAATATTTAATTATATATTTATAAAAAATACGACAATGATTGTTTCACATTCAATCATTGTCGTGCTAAAAATTATTTAAAGTTTATTCTCTTATTTTCTAATATCTTTAATATGAGAAATTTGCTTCATTCTAGTTTCAGCAAAATGTTGAGAGGCTTCAAGTGGTGTTTCATTGTGTTCACTTGAAATGTCGAAGATATGTTTTAAAATTTGATCTATATTTTCAATACTTTCTTTAGCTCTCTCTTCATTGTAGCCATTCAATTCATCTGCAGTATTAATAACTCCACCACTATTAACAATATAATCTGGTGCATATAGAATACCTTTTTCTTCTAGCATTTTACTGTGTTTATCTTCATCTTTTAATTGATTGTTAGCAGAACCACACACAGCTTTTACTTTTAATTGTGGAATTGTATCATCATTTAAGACGCCACCTAATGCGCAAGGTGCAAAGATATCAGCATCTACTGAGAATATATCATCAGGTTCTACAAATTCCGCACCGAAATCATCAACAGCTCGTTGTGCATTGTCTTTATTAATATCAGTGACAATTAATTTCACACCATCTTCATTTAATAAACGACATAACTCATATGATACATGGCCCACACCTTGAACAGCCACTGTCTTACCTTCAAGTTTATCTCCATCAAATTTTTCTGCTACAGTGCGTTTCAATGCAATATAAATACCATAGGCAGTCATTGGACTTGGATTACCTGCTGAACCAAATGACTTACTAGTTCCACATACATATGGAGTTTCTTTATATATTAAATTCATTTCATGTTCAGAAGTACCAACATCTTCTGCAGTATAATAACGTCCATTTAATGTATTAACATAGCGACCTAATGCTCTATAGAACGCCTCTTCATTCTGTTTATCAGGTGCGCCCATAACTACAGTCTTTCCACCACCAAGATTTAATCCAGCAGCTGCATTTTTATATGTCATACCGCGTGCTAAGTTCATAGCATCTTCAATGGCCTCTTCTTCGGATTCATAATCATTTCTAACACGACATCCACCTAAAGCTGGTCCCAATGTAGTATCATGGATACAAATGATAGCCTTTAATCCTGTTACTTCATCTTGACAGAAGACAAGTTGTTCATAGTCTTTTTGCTCCATAGTTTCAAAAATCATTAAGAATACCCCTTTACTTAAATTTTTATCCACTATTCGCATACCCTGACTTATAGCTATTAATCTCAATATTAAACACGCACAATATTAGCTAAATTGGGAATTATATGAAAATTCTTATTATACTTTTTTAACTTAGTTTTCCAAAACAAAATTCAATATAAAAAAACAGTAATTCCTATCTCTTTAAAATAGAAATTACTGTTATATAAAAAGTATGAAATTGCTATTCAACTGCAAAGAAATACTGATAAATTGGTTGACCGCCTTCATGTTGTTCAACTTCTACATCTGGATAAGTTTCTTCAATCCATTTACTTAATTGTTCTGTGACTTCTTGATCAGATTCTTCCCCACATATCATAGTTAAGATTTCACTATCGTCCGTAAGTAATTTGTCTAATAAACCTTTTACTGCTGTTAATTGATCAGCATCGCTTGTTACAATTTTGTCTTCTGCTAGACCCATAAATTCATCTTTTTTAATTTCAATACCATCGATTTTAGTATCACGTACTGCATAAGTCACTGAACCTGATTGAACTGCCTCAAGTGCTGTTGCCATATGATTCTTATTATCTTCAAGAGATGATTCTTCGTCATATTGGAATAAAGCAGTAATACCTTGAGGTATTGATTTAGTTGGAATCACTACAGTATCAACATCAACGATATTTGCTGCTTGTTCACTTGCCATTAAAATATTTTTGTTATTAGGTAAGATAATTGCACGTTTACATTGTGATTGCTCAATAACTTTAACAATGTCCTCTGTTGAAGGATTCATTGTCTGTCCGCCACTAATAATGTGTGTAGCCCCCATAGATTTAAACAATTCAGAAATACCTTCACCCATAGAAATTGTAATCACAGCTGTTTCTACTGTATTAGGTTCATCTGCATTATCCTTTTGTTCTTGTCCGCTTTGTTCTTTGCGGATAACCTCTCTGTGTTGCTCTCTCATATTTTCAACTTTGAGTTTAATTAATTCGCCATACTGTTGACCATAATTAAATACATCGCCAGGATGTTCAGTGTGAACATGAACTTTTACAATTTCATCATCATTGATTACAAGTAATGAATCACCAAATTCACTCATATCATTTCTAAATTCTTGTTCTTCAAATGGTTTTTTATTTTTACCAAAACGAACCATCATTTCTGTACAATAACCATAGACAATATCTTCTGTATTGATAACACCGTGGAAATCATGATCATCATTGACAAGTGATTCGGTATCTAATTTAGGAGCTTGCGCTTCTACTTTTTCTCCTTTTAGACCTTTAAGAAATCCTTCATAAACGCATAATAATCCCTTACCACCACTGTCAACGACTCCTACTTCTTTAAGCACTGGCAATAAATTAGGTGTATTGTCTAATGATTCCTTGGCAGCTTGTATAGTATGTTCCATAAGTTCAATACAATCTTCTGTATCTTGAGCTTTATCAACTGATGCAGCTGCTGCATCTTTAGCTACAGTTAAAATTGTTCCTTCAACTGGTTTCATTACAGCTCTATATGCAGTTTCTACTCCTGCTTGAAAACTCTCAGCTAATTGCTGTGCGTTGATTTCATCATTATTTTCAATGTTTTTACAAAAACCTCTAAATAATTGAGAAAGAATTACGCCCGAATTACCACGTGCCCCCATAAGTAATCCTTTAGAGAACGTCTTTCCTAATTCACCAATATTTTGAGATAAATTATTTTCTACTTCCTCACGACCAGAAGTAATTGTTAGATTCATGTTCGTCCCAGTATCTCCATCTGGTACAGGATATACATTTAATGAATCTACTAAATCTGCATTATTTGATAAATTTTGAGCCCCTTGTATAATCATATCGGCAAATAATTTACCATTTATTTTGCTAATCATTTCACGATGTCCTCCTAAACCTTTTTGCCTGTATCGTTTACACGTACACCTTGTACGAAAATATTAATAGAATTGACTTTTACATTAAGTGTTTTTTCAAGTGTATATTTAACTGTTGATTGAAGATTACTTGCTACTTCAGAAATTTTCACTCCGTAACTCACAATAATATACATATCTACATCTATCGTGCCATTTTCTTCTCTTACTTTAATGCCTTTAGCATAGTTATCATGTCCTAGAATTTCAGCAATACCGTCCCTTACTTGTTGTCTAGATGCCATACCAACTATGCCATAACTTTCAACGGCTTTACCACCTACTACAGATGCAATCACTTCATTTGAAATATCAATTTTGCCATAATCATTTGAAATTTCTAATGTCATTTTTGTTTCCTCCTGGAATTCTCATGGTTTATGTTAAAGGTGTTTAAGCTTTATCTTAATATTTTAAATTCTTTAATTCAAAATTTCTAAAAAATAGAGCAATTGTAAAAAATTAACAATTACTAAACGTTTCAATTTCGTTATCATTTTACCTAAATTATAATTTAATTGTATAATTTCAACTATTGCTTTACAGTATCATACTATATAACTCCACAGCTTACAATTATACCATAATAATGACAGATATAGCGTATTAGATTTTAATTAGCTTAAATATTTATTGCTCAATTACCCTTTATGTGTTATCTTAATAAAGTATGTAAGTAGTAATGTGTATTTATATTTATTAAAGGAGGTACTTTCATGGGTAAACAATGTTACGTAACAGGTCGTAAAGCTTCGACTGGTAATAATCGTTCACACGCTTTAAATGCGAACAAACGCAGATGGAACGCTAACCTTCAAAAAGTTAGAATTCTTGTAGACGGAAAACCAAAAAAAGTTTGGGTTTCTGCACGTGCTTTAAAATCTGGTAAAGTTACTAGAGTTTAATAAATATAATGCACAAAAAATGTCCTTATGTGGAGGAGCACATTTTTAGACCTTAAAGGCAATTTGCCTCTAAGGTCTTTTTTATTATTATAAAAATTTTAATCAGTACTTCTCATTTGTAAGACAGTGCCCTTTTCCACATTGACTTTTGCAACCTTTGTTGTAATTTCATTAGAAATAGTTAATGTTGACCCCAATTCTAAATATTCATTGCTCAAATTATATTTAAACCCTTCTAAAGACAAACTTACTTCATCATTTAATGGAATAAATGAAATGTATGGATAGGTGCTATCTTGTTTAACTTGATGTTCACCTTCGTTGAGTAATGTAATTTCATTTTGAACATCTATAACTCGAAGATGAATATGACGCTCTAAATATTCAGGCTTTTGTAAAATTTGAAGTACACCCATAAAATGGTCTAATCTCCCGCCAGTTGCTCCGTAAATAGTTATTGTAGAATATCCTTGTTGAACGGCTTTTTGCACGCCTAGAGCGAGATCAGTATCATCTTTTTCAGCTTTTACTGGATGAATATTTAATTGATCTTTTAATATATGACGTTCCTCTTCATTAACCGAGTCGAAATCTCCTACTGAAAATACAGGCTCTATACCATTTTCAACTAGTATCAATGCACCTCTATCAATACCGGCCCATTGTGATTGTTGTTCTAACTTAAATAATTGAGTGGGCAATAATCGATCCGAACATAACAAATTAATTTTCATAATAAATTAGCCTTTCAATGCATTAGTGACCTTTGCATAATCATTTTGTTTAAAAAAGTATGAACCTGTAACAAGCATTGTTGCTCCCTGCTCTACACAATATTTACTTGTTGAATCATTAATGCCACCATCAACTTCAATATCAAATGTAAGATTATTCTCATGTTTTATTTGGTTAAGTTGTTCGATTTTATTAATACATTGTTCAATAAATGATTGCCCACCAAATCCAGGATTAACTGTCATAACCAAAACATAATCTACAATACTTAACACAGGTAAAATGGACTCTACAGGTGTGCCTGGATTGATTACAACTCCAGCTTTCTTGTTAAGTAATTTAATTTCTTCAATTGCACGGTGTATATGAGGTGTAGCTTCAACATGCACTGAAATCATATCTGCGCCATGATCTGCAAATAATTGAATATAGTTTTCAGGCTGTTCGATCATCAAATGTACGTCAATTGGTAGGTTAGAATAACTGCGTATTGCATCTAAAAGTGGTATACCTATCGAAATATTAGGTACAAATTTCCCATCCATCACATCGAAGTGTAAGCCATCAACATTCGCTTTTTCTAAATGATCTAATTCCTCTTTTAAATTTAAAAAATCAACGGATAAAAGTGAAGGTAAAACCTTAACCATCAATATCGTACCTTTCTATTAGAGATTTCATTAAATAACTGTAAATAATGCTCATATCTAAATTGAGCAATTTTCCCCTCATCAACTAAATGTTTAACATTACATTTAGGTTCTTTGATATGATTACAATTTCTAAATTTACAATCTTGTCCCGCGTCCTTAATATCAACGAAGTAATTTTTAAGTTCATCCTTTTCAATATGATCAAAATCAAGCGCACTAAATCCTGGCGTATCAGCAATAAATCCATGATTTCTCTCATATAATTCAACATGTCTCGTCGTATGCTTACCTCTATTCAATGATTTAGAGATATCATTTGTTTCAAGGTTTAACTCTGGGCGATAATGATTAAGAAAAGTAGTTTTACCTACACCTGATTGTCCACTTAAAACAATTAAACCATGATTCCACTCATCTACAATAGAGACCCTATCATCATTTTTACTAATAAACTGTGTAGGATATCCTATATCTTGATATAGGTCTAGCATAGCTTGAATATATTCTTGATCATCCTGTGTCGTTAAATCTTTCTTAGTAATTAATATACGAGGTTCTAAATCATAAGAATGTGCTACGACTAAGAAACGATCAAGTAATTGAGTTGAAAATTGAGGCTCAACAGCACTCATTACAATAACAAGCTCATCAATGTTACTGACAGGTGGTCGTTTGAGTTCATTGTCTCTGTCATGAACATGATGAATATAGCCTTCTTGTTCATTTTGAACTTCAAAATCGACGATATCTCCTACTACTGGAGAAAATTTTTTCTTTCTAAACAATCCTCGTGGCTTAGTGTCAAATCGAACACCATCAACATCTACTTGGTAGACACCACTAATTAATTTGACGATACGTCCAGTCTTCAAATCGACACCTCTCTAGATTTTTTTCTATTCATAGTATATCAAAATCGTTATAAATATAATACGTATAACTTCGTTTCTCAATAGTATATATTTTGATTAAAAATCGATAAAACTATCTTGTCACTTTTCTAAGCAAGTGATACGATTTTTACATCTGTGAAAAAGGAGGGATAGTCATGCCTAAGCAAAATTTAGACAGGCACATTAATTTTTTATTATTAATTGGAATCATGTTGGTAGCAGCAAATTTACGAGCACCCATTACCTCTGTTGGCGTGGCGTTACCTTCAATTAAAGATACATTACATACAACTAATAGTGCACTTAGTTTAATGACTGTAGTACCTTTAATAGCATTTGGAGTTGTATCATTTTTTGCGTCAAAAATAGGCAATACATTTGGATTAGAACGAACAATATTTGTAGCTTTAATCTTTATATTTATAGGTATTTTATTACGTTCAATAATTGGATTGAGTTGGCTTTATATTGGCACAACACTGATTGGTATAGGTATTGCGTTTGGCAATGTATTAGCACCAGCCATAGTCAAAACACGATTTCCCTTTCATATTGGTATCATGACAGGGCTATATACCGTAGTAATGAATGTAGTTGGAAGTTTAAGTTCTTCAGTCATAAGTCCGTTAACCTCTCGTTATAACTATGCAATTGCATTAGGACTAATGTCTATTATTACATTATTCACAATTATAATTTGGACTTTTCAACTGAAGCAACAACCACCTAAAGCTACCAACTCTGTTCATAGTCAAATCAACATTTGGAAGTCTCTATTGGCTTGGAGAGTAACCATTTTTATGGGGGCACAATCTCTGATCTTTTATACAATTATTAATTGGTTACCAGAATTACTCACGGATCATGGCATATCTATACAAACTTCAGGTATTTACGTATCAATATTACAAATCGCTATTATACCTTTAACTTTCATCACACCTATTGTTGCTACAAAAATGAAATCACAAGTACCCCTAACATTATTAACGAGCGTTCTATTCATGATAGGTGTACTTTGTTTAATATTCGTTGATTACAAATATGTATGGTTAGGCATCATACTCATAGGTGTAGCAAGTGGTCTAGCATTTGGATTAGCTAACACATTATTTGTTGTACGTACCGAAAGTGGACAAACAGCAGCGAAATTGTCTGGGATGGCACAGTCTATTGGTTACTTATTAGCTGCTATTGGCCCATTCTTATTTGGAATTTTCCACGATATCACGCATAACTGGACACTTTCACTAAGTGTGCTATTAGTTACTTCACTACTCATTCTTCTATTCGGAACGAAAGCAGGTAGTCAAACAACTATTGAACAAACGAAAGCGAAATAAATACAGAATATTACAAAATGAGCCCCTTTCAAAAGTTGAAAGGGGCTCATTTTGTATTTTATTATTAGTCATCGTAGCCAACATCTTTATCGGCAACAATTTTATTATCAACACGTACAGTGTATCCCGCAGTTTTACCTTTTTCTATTTTTAAAGGTATGCTTATTGTTTTATCCTTAGTAATTTTAAAAGTTTGAGATGCGGAATTTCCAGAGTTATCTTTGTCTCTTATAAAGACTTCTACTGTTTGGCTTTTACCTTTACTACCTGAGTAGGGCACTTTAACTGTTTCAGACGTTGATTTCACATCGCTATCATCACTGTCATCATCGTCCTCACCTGACTTGCCTTTTGAAACTGTTAAATTAATTATAGAACCTTCATCTACAGATTTATTTTTAGGTGATTGAGATATAATATTTCCTTTTTTAACTTTATCATCATTTTCTTGAGTAGCTTGTACTTTAAATCCTTTAGATTCCAACTCTTTTTTGGCTGATGAATAAGATTTATTTTCAAAATCACTCACATAAACTTGACGCACACCTAGTGACTCATAGATTTTAATGTGATGATCATTTAGAGCAACTTCACTATTTGCTTCAACACTTTGTTCTGAAATTAAACCTTTGTCTACTGAGTGACTATAAGCTTGTTCAACATCAATATCTTTTAAACCTAAATTTTTCAGCTTTTTAACTGCTTCATCTTTAGGCAGTCCTACAAGATTTGGCATTTTTACTTTTTGAGGACCTTTAGAAAGAATAATATCAATCGCTTCTCCTTCTTCTACCCGTTCACCGCTATTGGGTTCAGATTTGATGATTTGGTTTTCAGGATATTTATCACTATATTTCCTAGATATGTCACCCATGGTCAAATGATGATCCTTTAATATTTGCTCTGCTTCTTTTTCAGTTTTTCCTGATAAATCTGGCATTTCCTCATACTTACTACCAAAAACACCCATACCTATAAAACCAACTAATCCCGCTAACAATAACGCAAATATTAAAGATAGGACAGTGATTTTCATCTTAGAGTGTTTCTTCTTAGGTGGTGGTGAATAGCGACCTTCTAACGATTGAAATTCTTGCTGACGTACAGGTTCGTTAACAATAGGGATTTGCATTGTTTTATTTAAATCATCATCGTTATGAGTATCATTTATCTTTTTATTGAGTTCATCTTTAGTGAGCGGAACTGTTTTAGTTTTATCTAGTTCATATTTTTCCTCGTTCGCACGGTTCTCATGTAAAGCACTCGTTAAGTCATCACACATTTCTTGAACGGTATGATAACGATTATGTTTATCTTTTTCAGTAGCGCGTAGCACAACATTACTTAACGCTTGTGGTACTTCTTCGCGTTTATCAGTAGTAATATTTGGTATTGAATCTTGAATATGCTTAATGGCAATACTAACAGCAGTTTCTCCATTAAAAGGAGGTTCACCTACTAACATTTCATATAGCACTATACCAATAGAGTAAATATCTGTACCTTCATCAGTTGATTCACCTTTTGCCTGTTCTGGTGAAAGATATTGTACTGTTCCGAGCACGTGATTCGTCTGTGTTAAGGATGTTTCACTTAGCGCTTTTGCTATACCAAAATCAAAGATTTTCAATGTTTTGTTTTTATCTATTAATACATTTTGTGGTTTAATGTCACGATGCACAATTCTCATATCATGTGCGTGTTTGATACCACTTAAAATTTGCTCGGTAAATTTTATTGCTGTTTCTACACTTAGAGGACCATGACTATGTATATATTCAGCTAATGTAGGGCCTTCAATATATTCCATTACTAGGTAGAAACATTCGTCTTCTTCATCTACATCAATCATACTCACTATATTTTCATGTGATAGCTGAGAAGAATTATGTACCTCTCGTTCAAAGCGTTTTAAGGTTTCTTCCTTTTCACGAGGTGGAATAGAAATAGCTTTTATTGCGACTTTACGATTAAGTATTGTATCTTCTGCTAAATATACAATACTCATTCCTCCGCCACCAAGTTTATCAATTACTTTGTAGCGTTCATTAACCATCTTTCCTATCATACTTTGTCACCTTCTATCGATGACAGTATGAAACTTACATTATCTTTGGAGTCATGGGACATCGCTAAACGCATTAGACGTTCACAATGTGATTCAATTGTGTCATCTTGATTAAGCTCCTCCTGGATTTCGTAATCTCTAACATAATCTGTTAATCCATCTGTATTTAATAACAAGAAGTCATAAAAGTTAGTTCTTTTAACAAATAAATCAGGTGACACGCGTTTGTCAGTCCCCATAACTTTAGTGATGATATTTCTTTGTGGATGATTAAAAGCTTCTTCTTTAGAAATTTGACCAGTGACAACGAGATGATTAACAAAGGAATGATCACTTGTAATTTGCTCTATTTGTCTTTGATTAATAACATAAGCGCGAGAATCTCCAACATTAGCTACCACAACTTGCTTGTCATAAACAATAGCGCACACGAGTGTTGTACCCATACCATGATAATCTGGATTTTCTTGAGCATAGTTATACAAATGAAAGTTGATATCTTTAATGTTTGAACGCAACCATGATTCAGCCTGATGGATTTCAATGAGGTTTTCATCTTCAAAACGTTTTTGAAGTTCATACGTAACGAATTGACTAGCTACTTCACCGGCTTTATGACCACCCATGCCATCGCATAAAACTAACAATTGTTGCTGAGTTTGGTTATAAAAAATACCGCCAGCGTCTTCATTCTTTTCTCTGTGTTGACCAGTATCCGTGAAAAATTGTGCGTTTAACATATGTCTTTACCTCGTTTCTACTTGTCGTTCCTTTGCTCTTAATTGACCACACGCTGCATCAATGTCTGATCCTTGTTCACGTCTTATTGTAGCATTGATTCCTAATCTCTTTAATTCTTTTTCAAATTTAAAAATATCATCCTTTGGAGTTTTCACATAATTACGTTCAGGTACATGGTTGACTGGAATTAGATTAACATGGCAATTTAAATTTTTAATTAGATGTGCTAAATCTCTTGCATGTTCTAGTTGGTCATTCACTCCACCGAATAAACCATATTCAAATGTAACACGTCGATTAGTTTGTTCCTGATAATATTTAATTGCTTCCATTAATTTCTCAACATTATAAGCTCGGTTAATCGGCATTAAACGAGAACGAATTTCGTCTTTAGCACCATGTAGACTAACTGCAAAATTGATTTGGATGTCTTCTTCAGCGAAATCATAAATTCTAGGAATAATACCAGAAGTGGACACTGTAATATGACGTGCCCCAATATTTAAGCTGTTATCATCGTTAACGATTCTTAAGAAATCCATCATCTCATCATAATTTTCAAAAGGTTCACCAATACCCATGATTACGATTTGAGAGACGCGTTCATCTGTTTCATCTAAAGCTTTTTGAACTGTCAGTACTTGAGATACTATTTCGCCCGCTTCTAAGTTTCGCTTTAAGCCACCTAAAGTTGAAGCGCAGAATGTACAACCGATACGACAACCCACTTGTGTTGTGACACAAACTGAATTACCGTATTCATGTCTCATCAATACAGTTTCAATTGTATAACCATCTTGTAATTCAAATAAAAATTTAATCGTTCCGTCTTTACTTTCTTGTTTAACTACTGTCGTCAACGTAGTCATCGCAAAATTATCTTTTAAAACTTGACGTAAATCTTTAGAGAGATTCGTCATTTCATCAATACTATCCACTCTTTTTTGATATAACCATTCAAAAATTTGTTTAGCTCTAAATTTTTGTTGCCCATGATCAATCAACCACTGCTGCATTTCATCGTAACGCAAAGAATAAATCGATTGTTTATCAAAATTAGGTAAGAACTTATTCTTTTTCTTTTTTTCTGCAGTAATCATTCTTAACTTTCCTTTCTTTTAATTTGAGTTATAAAGAATCCATCAGAGTCAAAATCTTGTGGTAATATCTGTAATGTCTTAACTTGCTTTCCAGTAACAGGGTGTTGGAAAGGCTCAAATTCAAACTCTTCGTTTTGTTTTAAAAATGTATAAATTACATTCTCATTTTCCATCTGTTCTATTGTACATGTTGAATACGTAATTGTACCACCAGGTTTAATATTATGTTTAATATTCTCTAATATTTGTAGTTGTAAATCAACAAGTGATTGAATACTATCTTGAGACTGAGTATATTTTATTTCAGGTTTATGTCTTAACACACCTAAACCACTACAAGGTGCATCGACTAAAATTTTATCGTACAGCCCATCATAAGGTTCAGTTGCATCATGTTGGAACGCATGCATATTATCTAGCTTTAATTTTTTAATATTATACTCAATAAGATCAATTTTATGGGAATGTATATCTGTAGCATCAATTTGCCCTTCTGGAGATAATATTTCCGCCATATGACAAGCCTTTCCTCCAGGAGCACTACAAGCATCTAATACTTTATCATCTCTACCTAACTTCATGATATGAGCTACCATCATCGAACTCTTATCTTGAATGGAGACATAACCATCTTTAAACGCTCTTGAATTTACAATAGTTTGCCCGCTTACATGCAAACAAAAAGGTAAAATATCATCTTTTTCAACATTGAATCCTTCATTTTCCAATTTATTAATGATGTCATCTACAGAACCACGTGAAATATTCGCTCTAACTGTTGTCTTGACAGGAGCTAATAATGACTGAGCAATTTCTTCCGTCGTCACAAGACCATAATGCGTTACCCAGTGATTAACTAACCATTTAGGTAAACTATACTCTAAAGCAATTCGTTTCTTATCATCTTTTATTTCTTGAAAATGAGGCAATTCACTTCTCATCATTGAACGTAAAATACCGTTGACGATATTACCATTATGATGGCCACCTCTTTGCTTAGCAATATCAACTGCTTCATTAATAATCGCATGATCGGGAACTTTGTCGAGATAAACATATTGATAAATACTCATCCATAAAAGCTGGCGTACCCACCCTTTTATTTTAGTTTTAACAAAAGGTTTTAGAATATAATCCAATGTATATTTTCGTTTAATTGTTCCATAAACAAGCTCAGTAAATAAATTCCGATCAACATCAGCGATGATATTGGAAGATAAAACTTCATTAATTTTTAAATTACTATATGCGCCTTCAATTAATATATGTTGGATAGTTTCGAATGCATGGGCTCTTACAGAATTCATCATATCAATTGCTTCCCTACTAGTGACTCTTGAACGCCACTAAGATAATTAGCTACTAACATACGTTTTTTTCCAGCAAGTTGCATTTCCGTTAATGCAATAGCATCATTAGAACCTGTTCCAATAATGATAGCTTTTTTAGTCGTTTCAATGATTTTACCAGGATCACCATTCTTACCTGAGATAATGTGAGATGAATATAATTTAAGATTTTTGTCATCCATAGTGGTATATGCTACTGGCCATGGAGATAAGCCACGTATGTGATTATGAATATCTTGAGCGCTTTGATTCCAATTAATTCGTTCATCTTCTCTACTAATGTTAGAAGCAAATGTCGCTTCTGAGTCATCTTGAGGGATGCTGTCATTCGTTTCATTAATAATAGAAGGAAGTGTATCTTTGAGTAAATCCGCACCAAGGAAACTTAATTTATCATGCATTGTACCTACATTATCATCTTCCTCAATATTAATTGCTTTCTGAGAAATGATATTACCAGCGTCTAATTTTTTCACCATATACATTATCGTTATACCTGTCTTTTCTTCACCATCTATAATTGCTTGGTGAATGGGTGCTCCACCACGATATTTAGGTAGTAATGAAGCATGTACATTAATCGCTCCTAAACGTGGTGCGTTAAGTAGAGACTCAGGTAGTAACTGGCCAAATGCAGCGGTAACAATTAAATCAGCATCTAACGTTAATAATTCTTCAAGTTCTTCTGAATCTTTAAGTTTTTCAGGCTGATAAATATCAATGTTATGTTCAAGCGCTACTTTTTTAACTGGTGGTGGTGTCATGACTTTTTTACGACCAACTGGACGATCGGGTTGTGTCACTACTGCAATCACGTCATGTTCTGCAATTAACATTTCTAGTACTTTAGTTGAAAAGTCAGGTGTTCCCATAAATATAATTTTACTCATTTTCAAAATATGCCTCCACTTCATCTTCATTTAAAATACGATTCGCTTTATCTGTAAAAAGGATACCATTTAAATGATCTACCATATGTAATATCATTCGAGCTACATCATCATAAGCAGTCAATTCAACTTGATTTCCATTTACATCATTGCATTGTAAAACAATCATTTTACTTCTAGTTACTTCACCAAAAACATTAGGTAAAGAAACTGAACCTTCAAGGTCTGTAATTTCCTCATCAGAATAACTTTTTATGACTGGGTTGATTAATTGAAGAAGCCCTTCAAGTTCCATATCGATTAATGCAACACGTTGATTCACACCAATTTGTGGTGCACTAATTGCAGCAGCCTCTTCTTCATATAGAGTATCTTCCAAATCCTTTAACAATGATTTTAACTGGTCATCATATTGATTCACGGTCTTGCTTTCTTTTTTTAGTAACGGATGTGTAGACTTAACCAATTTCTTTACTGTCATGCTAACGGCTCCTCATTAAAATTCATCATATCATTATAACTTACTTAAATTGAAATTGCGACCTTTCTTGAAAGTGTGATTAATTATTTAAATTTCTTGCAACTTTAGTCTGAATTTGATTAAAGAGAAAGTAAAATAATTGATTTTATATTGTGACCTAATAAAATACTAAGTAAGGTAAGTTTAATAATAACTTAAATTTCTGACCGGAGGTGACCATCATGGAAGTAAATAAAGTGATATATATTTTATTAGCTGTTTTTCTAGGAAGCTTCGGCATCCACAAATTTTACGCTGGTAAGTCGTTCCAGGGTATTATGCATCTTTTATTCTGTTGGACAGCCATTCCTCATATTTTAGCTATTATCAGTGCCATTTTAACTCTATTCAGACCAGCTGATGAAAATGGTAATGTTACAATGTAAATTTAGAAGTTTAAAGCTGTTTCTAATATATATTTTAAAAAAGGCAATTTCTGTAAAATTAATACAGAAATTGCCTTTTTATATTTATCATGTTAATACACTTTTTTAATATCACATCATCATTTGTGGGTTAATATCAATTTTAAGTGCTAATTTTTCTTTTACATACTGGTCATGATAGTAATCGTCTAAATATTGAAGTGCCTGATGTAATTGTGGTTCACTTTTATACTTTACTAATATTTGAAAACGGTATTCATTATTTATTCTAGATAATGCTGCAGGAGATGGGCCTAATACTAAAGCTTTCTCACTTAAATGTTGCAATAATATTTGGTGAATGTGTTTTGACGCTTCCATCACTTTTTTCATATCTCTATGAGAAATTGTAAAATTGATTAAGAAATAATAAGGTGGGTATTTACCTAGTTTACGAAAGTTCATTTCTTTTTGATAAAACGTGAGGTAATCGTTAAGTTTCACATCTTCAATAGCATAATGTTCCGGATTATATGTTTGTATGATGACCTGACCCTCTTTTTCATGGCGCCCAGCACGACCGGAAACTTGAGTCAATAATTGATACGTTCGTTCACTTGCCCGAAAATCAGGCAAATTAAGCATGGTGTCTGCATTCAACACTCCGACTAATGTGATATTAGGGTAATCTAAACCTTTTGCAATCATTTGTGTACCTAAGAGGATATCCCCTTTACCCGCTTCAAAGTCATTTAATAATCTTTCATGTGCACCTTTCTTAGAAGTTGTATCTACATCCATTCGTATAATTCTTGATTCTGGAAATTCTTGATATAATAATTCCTCTACACGTTGTGTTCCTGTACCTACTTGTCTAATATGGTCACTTTCACAATTTGGGCATAAATTAGGTGGTGTTTCTTGATAACCACAATAATGACATTTTAGTTGATCACTCGTTTTGTGATATGTCAATGAAATATCACAGTTAGGGCATTGCGGAACATACCCACAATCTCTACATAACATAAATGAAGCATATCCTCTTCTATTTAAGAAAAGTACGATTTGTTCTTTTTTATTTAAGCGTTGTTGTATAGCTTCTTTAAGCGCATTGGAGAACATAGAACGATTCCCTTCGCTTAATTCTTCACGCATGTCTACAATATCAATATGAGGTAGTGCTTGTTGATTCACTCTATTTGGTAATGATAATAATTCGTAAACATCTTTCTCCGCTCTTGCATATGTTTCTAAACTTGGTGTCGCACTTCCGAGTATGACAGGGCAATGATGATATTGACTACGCCACTGTGCAATATCTCTCGCATGATATCTTGGATAATCTTCTTGTTTATATGTAGATTCATGTTCTTCATCAATAATAATAATTCCTAAATTTTTAAAAGGTGCAAACACACTCGAACGTGCACCAACACTTACACGTGCACGCCCGTCACGGATTTTTTGCCATTCATCATAACGTTCACCATTAGATAATCCTGAGTGAAGTACAGCAACATCATCTCCAAAACGACGTTTAAATCGTAAAACCATTTGAGGTGTAAGTGCAATTTCTGGTACAAGCATCATCGCCTCTTTACCTTTGTTTAAAACTGCTTCTATGGTTTGTAGGTAAACTTCAGTTTTACCTGAACCTGTTACACCATGTAGTAAAAATGTTCTAGATTCATCATGGTCAATTTTATTTTTAACAGCTTCATAAGCTTGTTGTTGATCAGTGGTAAGTTGACGTTTATCTTCTTGTTCAAATATACGATTCGCAAATGGATCACGGTTAACCTCAGCATCATATTTTTCAACGTAGCCCTTTTTAATTAGAGAATCTAAGCTAGACTTAGAGAACCCAATATCTTCAATCTCTTTTAAAAATATGGTACGATGTGATTCTTCTAATAAGAAAGCGTATAAATCATATTGTTTCGCATACTTTTCAAGTCGAGCTAGAACATCATCACCATTGAATTCTTCTTTTATAGCAATTGCTCTTTGTGTTTTCTTCTTAATATTTTGAGACAATAAAGTGACTTCTTGTACCAATCCCTCTTTCATTAGTGAAAGCATGTCGTCTAAATCATTATTATGTTGCGCGTCTTTGTATAAATAATGACCATCTTTATTAAATTTCTTCAAAATTGTTTCAGATAAATCATTTCCCTTAATTATTTCAAAAGCTTTATTGTATTTCGCTTTTATTGCACTTGGCAACATTGCTTCAAGTACAGATATACGTTTGGTGACATGATAATGACTCATCCATTCGCTTAATTGAACAAGCTCTGTAGTTAGCTCTGGTTGAATATCTTGAACTTCTTTAATAGCTTTAAGCTTGGAGATGTTAACATCTTCATCTGGCTTATCTTGAATATCCATCACGTAACCTTGAATAGTACGAGGCCCGAATGGAACAATTACACGCACACCAACCTGAACTACACTTTCTAAATGAGTTGGCACAATATAATCAAATTTAAAATCAACACTCTTGGATGGTATATCAACAATTACTTTTGCAATCATCATTGCCACCTAGTTTCTAATTCATCTAAAATTTGTTTAGCTAATTCTACTTTTTTACCCTTCTTTATACTAACCACATCTTTATTCTTAAAATGCATCATCAATTCATTATCATCAGAACTAAATCCTATAGATTGGTCACCTACATTATTCGAGATAATGACATCAGCATTCTTACGCGCTAATTTATCTTGCGCATATGCTTCAATATTTTGAGTTTCTGCAGCGAAGCCTACTAAGTATTGATGCTTTTGGTTATCACCTAAATACTTTAAGATATCAGTAGTACGCTTGAAGGTAACAGATAAATCCCCTTCACGTTTTTTCATCTTATGTTCAAGCACTTCTGAGGGTGTATAGTCTGAAACAGCCGCCGCTTTAAAAACAATATCTTGTGCATCATATCTTTCTTTTACGGCATTAAACATATCCTCTGCACTTTGAACATGTATCACGTTTATACCCGTAGGATCAGTTAACTGCGTAGGACCAGTTATGAGTGTTACTTCAGCTCCTTTATCTCTAAGAGCCTCAGCTATTGCAAAACCCATTTTACCTGAAGAACGATTTGTAACATATCTCACCGGATCAATCACTTCAACCGTAGGACCTGCAGTAACTAAAGCTCTCTTTCCTGAAAATGAACTATCAGACGAAACTTTATCATTGTTGAAAAATTGGTTAATCACGGACACAATTTGCAATGGTTCTTCCATTCGGCCTTTTGCTACATAACCACAAGCTAAATAGCCATCTCCTGGTTCAATGAATTGATAGCCATCTCCTCTGAGAACTTCAATATTATGTTGAGTACGAGGATTCTCATACATGTGCACATTCATTGCTGGTGCAACAAACTTCGGTGTTTCAGTAGCAAGTAATGTTGATGTAATAATGTCGTCAGCGATGCCAACACTTAACTTCGCAATTGTATTAGCTGTAGCTGGCGCTATAATAATTGCATCTGCCCAGTCACCTAATGACACGTGTTGAATTTCTTCTGGTGTTTCTTCTTTAAAAATATTGGTATAAACTGGATTTCTGCTAATTGCTTGAAATGAAAGTGGTGTGACAAACTCTTGTGCATGGTTAGAAAGCATTACCCTCACTTCATAACCCGCTTGTGTTAGCTTACTCGTTAAATCTATCGCTTTATATGCTGCAATGCCACCAGTTACAGCTAATAAAATGTGTTTCATTATATAATCTCCTTGATACTTTACTTAAAATATTCATTTAAAAGGTTTAAATGTTTAAGTTCTATGCTTAATTAGAGCATGATACCTGTTCTTCAAATTTAATTTTATTATACACAAATAAGTTTAATAATTAAAAAAACACACCTTAATTCATTACGGATCACACGTCTCTAATATGTGTCCTTAATAAGGTGTGTCAAAATTATAGATTAAAGTAAAAATATTAACCTAAGTATTCTTCAGGAATGACTGGTTCAATTTTATCATCAGCAATTTCTTCTAAAGCTCTACCAACTGGTTTAGCTGAATGATAATTTTCAATAAGTGCTGTTTCATGTTTTTCGTCTAACTCGCGCGCTCTTTTCGCGGCAGTAGTTGCGATAAGATATTTAGAATTAATTTTTGCAGTAAGTTGGTTTAACGGTGGATTTAACATTATTTTTTTGCCTCCAATAACATTTTTCTATATTTAGCTTCGATGCGCTCTCTTTTTAAATGTTCAGCTTCTACTATAGACTGAATTCGATTTTTAGCAAGTTCAACTTCATCATTTACGACTACATAGTCATATAGATTCATCATTTCAACTTCTTTACGTGCTTCGTTAACACGACTTTGAATTTTCTCATCTGATTCAGTGCCTCTGCCAACTAAGCGCTCTCTTAAGTCGTCAAGACTTGGTGGCGCAAGGAAGATAAACAATGCATCAGGAAATTTTTTTCTTACTTGTTTTGCGCCTTCAACTTCTATTTCCAAGAAAACATCGTAACCTTGATCCATAGTATCTTTAACATATTGAACTGGCGTACCATAATAATTGCCTACATATTCCGCATATTCAATAAATTGATCGTCCTTAATTAACTCTTCAAACTGCTCTTTCGTTTTGAAAAAGTAATCTACACCATCTACTTCACCTTCGCGCATGTTACGAGTAGTCATTGATATAGAGTACTTATATGAAGTAGTGGGATCATCAAAAATCTGTTTTCTAACAGTTCCTTTGCCAACACCAGAAGGACCTGAAAGAACAATTAGCAATCCTTTTTCATTATCCATGCCTTACGACCTCTCTAAGCTATTCTTCTATTATTTAAATATAATATCATACCAAACTAAAGAATGTATAGAGTCACTTAATAGTTAAAAACTATTTAGTGACTCTTAATGCATTAACTTTAGTTAATGTAATCCATTAATTCTCATATTGATAAATAGTACGCCTTAATGCCTTCATATCAATTAAATTATTTTACTTCTATTATTCACCATTTTATATTTTATAAAACTAAAACAATGACCGTATAAACAACGCATGTTAAAATGTGATGAATGAAAATTTTTAAGGTGGCAGATAAATATGGCATATGATGGCTTATTCACTAAAAAGATGGTTGAATCACTTCAAAGTTTAGTTTCAGGCCGTATTCATAAAATCAATCAACCGGAAAACGATACTATTATTATGGTAGTACGACAAAATCGCAAAAATCATCAATTACTATTATCAATTCACCCTAGCTTTTCAAGGTTACAAATTACTGATAAAAAATATGATAACCCATTTAATCCACCTATGTTCGCACGTGTCTTTCGTAAGCATTTAGAAGGTGGCTTTATAGAAAATATACGACAAATTGGCAATGACCGTCGCGTTGAAATTGATATAAAAAGTAAAGATGAAATCGGCGACACAATGCATCGTACAATTATATTAGAAATTATGGGTAAACACAGTAACCTTATTCTTGTAGATGAAAATCGTAAAATTATTGAAGGATTTAAGCATTTAACACCAAATACTAACCAATATCGTACGGTAATGCCTGGGTTTGAATATGAAGCTCCTCCAAGCCAAAATAAGTTAAATCCTTACGAAATTTCTGGACAAGAGGCTCTAAAATATATTGATTTTAATTCAGGTAAAATTTCTAAACAATTATTAAATTCATTTGAAGGGTTTAG
Source organism: Staphylococcus sp. TE8 (assembly GCF_000692055.1). Classification (NCBI taxonomy): domain Bacteria; kingdom Bacillati; phylum Bacillota; class Bacilli; order Caryophanales; family Staphylococcaceae; genus Staphylococcus; species Staphylococcus sp. TE8. The sequence goes on along the minus strand of NZ_JMGB01000001.1, from coordinate 594,600 downwards.
CCCACTTATTACAAATGAAATAGTTAGTCGCCGACAATTTATGACGCAAGATACGCTACCTGAAGCATATGATGAAGTTATGGCTGAAACTCAATTATCTCCGACCCCTGTTTTTCATAAAAATCATGAGACAGGCAAGGAAGATTTTTATTTTATGAAATTAAATCAGTTTTATGATGATGTAGTAGAATATGATTCACTTAACGATTTACTCGATCGTTATTATGATGCTCGAGGAGAGCGAGAACGTGTTAAACAACGTGCAAATGATTTAGTAAGATTTGTACAACAACAGTTGCAAAAACAACAAAATAAATTAAGTAAGTTAATTGATGAATATGAGAGTGCTAAGGATAAAGAAACTCAACAACTTTATGGTGAATTAATCACTGCAAACATTTACAGAATTAAACAAGGTGATGAATCGGTAACAGCACTAAATTATTATACTGGCGAAGAGGTAACCATTCCGCTCAATCCAACCAAATCACCTTCAGTAAATGCTCAATACTACTATAAGCAGTATAATCGTCTAAAAACACGAGAACATGAATTAGATCATCAAATACATTTAACGAAAGAAAACATTGATTACTTTTCAAATATTGAACAACAATTAGAACATATTACTGTTGACGATATAGATGATATTCGTGACGAATTAGCTGACCAAGGTTTCATGAAACAGCGTAAAAATACTAAAAAGAAAAAGAATGCGCAAATTCAACTACAAACGTATCGCTCAAGTGACGGAGATACGATCTTAGTCGGTAAAAATAATAAGCAGAATGACTACTTAACAAATAAAAAAGCACAAAAATCTCATATTTGGTTCCATACTAAAGATATACCAGGTTCTCATGTCGTTATCTTAAATGATAGTCCTAGTGATGAAACAATTAAAGAGGCTGCAATGTTAGCTGGTTACTTCTCTAAAGCAGGAAATTCTGGTCAAATTCCAGTAGATTATACAGAAATTAGAAATGTTCACAAACCTTCAGGTGCAAAACCTGGCTTTGTGACATATGATAATCAAAAAACATTATATGCAACACCTGACTATGATAAAATTCAACAAATGAAAGAATCTTAATAAAAAACTCCGTACGATAACCTTGATAAGTTACCGTACGGAGTTTTTAATATATTTTATTCTTATTCTGGTAAAGCGAGTTGGAAACTCACGCCAAACTTGTCTTGCACCCATGCAAATTCTCTAAAAGGTGGCATTTCAGTTTTAGGCATTAGAATAGCGCCTTCTTTTTTCAAACCACTAAATAAACGTTCCATTTCCATAGCATCCTTAACAGTGACATATAATGACATGGCAGGGTTCATAGGTAATTCTTCACCATTATTAGCATCAATTGCCATAAATACTTGACCATTTAAAGTAAAGATAGAGTGTTGTACTGATCCTGGAGTACCAGGGCCGTCTTCATCATATTTAACCATCGTCAATATTTCACTATCCTCGAATAAACTTGTATATAACTTAATTGCTTCTTCAGCTTGGTCGTTAAACATAAGAAATGTTGTTATTTTAGGTATTTCCACTTTATATCTCCCCTAGTTTTAAAAATTTAATTACTTTACCAATTTAAGTATCTCGTATATTATTTTAACATGATAACTCTTATAATGTAGAATATCGTGATACAGATAAAAAAAACTATGTCTTCGTTTATTTGATGATTTATAAGATCGCTTACCCTAATCTTATTCTCACATAACAATATGAATATAATATTTTATATATAGGGAGGTTTACGGAAGATGTTAATTCACTACGGTTTACCCATTTTAATATTATTAATTGTTTTACTAATCGGTTGGTTGCTCACTAAAGTATTTATACGCTAATGAGAAAGAGCCAAAGTCTTGAAATTCCAAGTACTTTGGCTCTTTAGATTTTCATATTTAATTTTCGCCTATAATTGACCTTTATGACGTAAACTTTCTTTAGCTCTTTTAAATATATCACCAGAATGTGTAAACGCATTATCATTTACTGATTCTGAGAAATCTCGAACACTTTCGTCAATACTTTTTAAGTTTTTTGGGGTTCTATAATCATCTTGTCTTTTTAGAAAATCATTACAATGCTTCATCGTAATATAAAGATGATTATTTTCATCTCTTTGAGTCATTCACTTTCCCCCTTTATAAACTTATCTTATGACAAGTTGTCTCTCCAATCAACTAAAGTCTGAATATCATCTTCAGAAATTTTTCCTTCTTCCCTCGCAACTTCAATTAATTCATTATAATTACTTAAAGTATAAAACGGAATTCCTGCTTTGTGGAATGTATCATCTGCTTTTTTCAGACCATACGTGAAAATTGCTACCACACCAAGTACATCAGCACCAGCCTCTTTTAAAGCTTCTACAGCTGTTACTGAAGAACCACCAGTAGAGATCAAATCTTCAACAACTACAACTTTTTTACCTTCGCTTTTAGCGCCTTCAATTTGATTCTGTTTACCATGGCTTTTACTTTTAGAACGAACATAATTCATTGGTAGTTCCATCTTTTCAGAAATATAAGCAGCATGAGGAATACCTGCAGTTGCAGTACCAGACACAATTTCTACCTCTGAAAAATGTTCATCTATTAAGCGTGCTAAACCATCTCTAATAGCATTACGCACTAACGGATAACCTAGAGTGACACGATTATCACAATAGATTGGAGATTTAATCCCAGAACTCCAAGTATATAAATCATTCGGAGACAAGGAGACTGCCTCAATATCTAATAAAGCTTTTGCAATTTCTTTAGCCATTAACCTAACCAACTTTCTTTGATATTTTGATAGCTCTCTACAGGACGATCACTTTGTGTTATAGGTCTCCCGACTACTATATGTGTAGATCCTAAAGTTTGCGCTTCTTCGGGAGTAGTAATACGCTGTTGATCATTTTGAGCCACGCCCTTAGGTCTAATTCCGGGAGTGACTTTCATAAATTCAGGACCTAATTCTCGAGAAATTAACTCAGCTTCAAGTGGTGAGCACACCACTCCGTCTAAACCAGCTTTATGAGCAAGGCGAGCATAATTCAGTACCGCTTCATCAATAGTCGTATGAATATTTTGCTCTTCATGCAACTGTTGTTCAGTAGTAGAGGTAAGTTGCGTTACTGCAATAATTTTAGTATTTGGATTAATTTTACTTAAACCTTTTTTAGCCTCTTCCATCATTTTCACACCGCCAGCTGCGTGAACATTAACTAAATCTACATCTAATCGCGCTAATCCTTCCATAGCTTTACTTACAGTATTAGGGATATCATGCAATTTTAAATCTAAAAAGATATCATGGCCTCTCTTTTTTAGAGATTGAATAAGTCCAGGACCTGTTTGGTAAAACAATTCCATACCAACCTTGACACACAATGGTTCATTAAATTGGTCTAAGAAGGTATTCACTTCTTCTGCAGATTTAAAATCTAATGCAATGATTGGTAAATTTCTCATTTAAATACTCCTTCAATCATTCATTCTTTGTATTACATATTTCTCATCGTGAAAGTCATACTTTCAATTACGTTAGTCAATGCACTTGCAGTATCAAGTGATGTCAGACATGGTACACCATTTTCAACAGTTGTACGGCGGATTTGGAATCCATCACGTTCAACCTCTTTACCTTTCGTCATCGTATTAATAACGATTTGTACTTCACCATTTTGAATACGAGTAAGTAAATCATCTTCGCCACCGATTTTACCTACAACTTCAACAGGTATTTGATTGTCTTCAAGTTTTTCAGCTGTACCTTTTGTTGCTAAAATTTTATATCCAACTTCATTTAAGCGATGTGCTATTTTCACGATTTCATCTTTATCACTTACTGTCATTAATACTGTTCCGTGATCTTTTACTTCTACACCGCTACCTGTAAGTCCTTTGTAAAGCGCCTTTTCAAGAGTAAGATCTTTACCCATAACTTCTCCAGTTGACTTCATTTCAGGTCCAAGCGTAATGTCTACGTTCTTCAATTTATTAAAGCTAAATACAGGAGCTTTAACGAAGACGCCCTCAGAGTATGGTTGAATTCCTTGATGATAACCTAAATCAGCTAATTTATGTCCCATAATAGAACGCATAGCAAGTTGTGCCATTTGAATGTCAGTAATTTTACTCAAGAATGGAACCGTTCGACTTGAACGTGGATTAACTTCTAACACATAAACACCATCATGAGCGATGACAAATTGTATGTTGATTAAGCCAATAATATTTAATCCTTTAGCTAATTTAATTGTATAATCTTCGAGCGTATCAATCTCTTCTTTAGTTAACGTTTGTGGTGGATATACTGCAATTGAGTCACCACTATGCACACCAGCACGTTCAATATGTTCCATAATACCAGGAATAATCACTGTATCTCCGTCACAGATAGCATCTACTTCGATTTCTTTACCTGTTAAATAACGGTCAACAAGTACTGGATGTTCTGGACTTGCTTTAACTGCTTGTGTCATATAGTTTTCTAATTCTTGGTCATTATCTACAATTTCCATAGCACGGCCACCTAATACGTAAGATGGTCGAACAACAACTGGATAACCAATTTCACGCGCATTATCGAGTGCCTCTTTAGGAGATGTAGATGTTTTACCTTGAGGTTGTGGCACTTCAATCTGACGTAGTAACGCCTCAAATTCTTTTCTATCTTCAGCGCGATTTAGATCTTCTAAAGAAGTTCCCATGATTTGAACACCATGTTTAGCAAGTTTGTCAGCTAAATTGATGGCAGTTTGTCCACCAAATTGAACAACAACACCTTTAGGTTGTTCTAAATTGATGATATTCATTACATCTTCTTCAGTTAATGGTTCAAAGTATAATTTATCTGATATTGAGAAGTCAGTAGATACAGTTTCAGGATTATTGTTTACAATAATAGCTTCGTAGCCTGCATCTTGAATTGCCCATACAGCATGTACAGTAGCATAATCGAATTCTACACCTTGACCAATGCGAATAGGACCTGAACCTAATACGAGAATTTTCTCTTTATCCGTTACAACAGATTCATTTTCAGATTCATACGTTCCATAATAATAAGGCGTTGTCGATTCAAATTCTGCTGCACATGTATCAACCATTTTATATACAGGTTTAATATCATTTTTCACTCGTAATTGGTAAACATCGTCTTCATTCATATCCCAACGATGAGCGATTACTTTATCGCTAAAGCCATAATCTTTAGCATATTTAAGATATTCCAAATCACCTTGATGTTCTTTTAATTCGTGTTCAATGTTGATGATGTTTTGGAATTTATTTAGGAAGAAATAATCAATTTTCGTCATTTTATGGATTTCTTCTAAAGTTGTACCTTGGCGAATAGCTTCTCCAATAAAGAATAGTCGTTCATCATCTTGGTGACCAATACGTTCTTTAATGTAGTCTAAATCAAAGCTCTCACCATTTGGTAAACCTAAGTGATGCACACCATACTCAAGTGAACGAATCGCTTTAAGTAATGATTCTTCGTAAGTACGTCCAATTGCCATGACTTCTCCAGTTGCTTTCATTTGTGTACCTAGTTCACGTTCACCTTTTTCAAATTTATCAAATGGGAAACGAGGAATTTTAGAAATAACATAGTCCAATGTCGGCTCAAAAGCTGCATAAGATGTTCCAGTAATAGGATTTAACATTTCATCTAAAGTTAAACCTACTGCAATTTTCGCTGCTAATTTAGCAATTGGATAACCTGTAGCTTTAGAAGCTAAAGCTGATGAACGAGACACTCGAGGATTCACTTCAATAATGTAATAATTGAGAGAATGTGGATCTAGAGCTAGTTGTACATTACAGCCACCTTCAATACCTAATGCTCTAATTACTTTTAATGACACATCACGTAACATTTGGTATTCAACATCTGACAACGTTTGACTTGGAGCTACGACAATGGAATCCCCTGTATGTATACCAACTGGATCGATATTTTCCATGTTACAAACAACAATGGCATTATCATTTTTATCACGCATGACTTCGTATTCAATTTCTTTATAACCTGCTATTGATTTTTCGATTAAACACTGTGTAGCTGGACTATAATGTAATCCATTACTTACAACTTCTTTTAAATCGTCATCGTTGTAGCAGATTCCACCACCAGTACCGCCCATAGTGAAGGCTGGTCGAACGATGAGTGGATAACCCACTTGTTCTTTAAATTCAAAGGCTTGTTCTACAGTATTAACAATGTCACTTTCAGGTACAGGGACATTTAAATCATTCATTAATGTTCTAAACATTTCTCGGTCTTCAGCTTGTTGAATAGATTCAAGCTCAGTTCCTAAAAGTTTCACATTATTCGCAGCAAGTACGCCACTATCGTGGAGTTGAATTGCCATATTTAAACCAGTTTGTCCACCTAGAGTAGGTAACAATGCATCTGGTTGCTCTTTACGAATAATACGAGCAATAAAATCATGAGTTAGCGGCTCAATATAGACTTTATCAGCAATTTCTTTATCAGTCATTATTGTCGCAGGGTTAGAGTTAACTAAGATGACTCTATATCCCTCTTCTTTAAGAGCAAGACATGCTTGCGTACCTGCATAATCAAATTCTGCAGCCTGACCTATAATAATTGGTCCTGAACCTACTACTAAAATTGTTTGAATATCGTCGCGTTTAGGCATTAAAATGACGCTCCTTTTCTTTGAACTCATTCATCATCGTTATAAACTCATCGAATAAATAGTTTGAATCGCTTGGGCCCGGTCTTGCTTCAGGATGATATTGTACTGAGAAAGCAGGTAATTGTTTATGTCTCAAACCTTCAACTGTCCCATCATTAAGCGCAATATGTGTCACCTCTAAATCAGTATTTTCAAGTGAATCACGATCAATAGCATAGCCATGATTTTGACTGGTGATGTCTACTTTACCTGTTCTTAAATCCTTAACAGGATGATTAGCACCACGATGACCGAACTTCATTTTGAAAGAAGTGGCACCTTGTGATAAAGCAAAAAGTTGATGTCCTAAGCATATTCCGAAGAATGGTATTTTACCTAAGATACCTTTGATCATTTCGATAGCAACTTCAACTTCATCTGGGTCTCCAGGACCGTTAGATAACATCACTCCATCTGGTGACATGCCTAAAATTTCTTCTGCTGTTGTATTGTATGGTACAACTGTTACATTACAACCACGTGTATTTAGTTCACGAACAATGTTTTGTTTCTTACCAAAGTCGAGTAAAACCACACTTAAATCTGAACCTGTTGATACGTATGGTGTTTTAGTAGAGACTGTTTGAACTTCATCTCTTGGTAATTCAGCAGTTTTTAAATGTTCTACAAGCGCTTGAATGTCATCTTTATTATCTGTAAATCCAGCTCTCAATACACCGTGTTGGCGAATCTTACGTGTGATACTTCTTGTATCCACGCCAGAAATACCTGGAATATGATATTGAACAAGTACTTCGTGTAATGTTTTTTGGTGTCTAAAGTTACTAGGATGTGTGCTTGCCTCTTTCACTACTACACCATTCAATGTCGGTGTCAATGATTCAAAGTCATCACGGTTAATACCATAATTCCCAATTAATGGGTAAGTAAATGTAATGATTTGACCTGTATATGAGGGGTCAGAAATAGTTTCCTGATACCCCGTCATTGCAGTATTAAATACGATTTCGCCTATTGAAAGATCATCTGAACCTAAGCGATATCCTTCATAATAAGAGCCATCTTCCAGTACAAGATAACGTTTTTCAAGCATCTATTTTTCCTCCTCAAATACTACTTCGCCTTTAACCATTGTTAAAATCGGATTACCATAAACTTTTTCACCGATAAATGGTGTATTGTCCGCTTTAGATAAGAAGTCTTCACTTCTGATTTCTTTATCATTATTTAAATCTATAATTGTTAAATCAGCATAACTATCTTTATGCAATTTACCATAGTTTAAATTAAAGATTGTTGCAGGTTTAATAGTGAAATAATCCACTAACTGTTGAAGTGACCAATTACCTCTTCTTACAAAGTGAGTGTATAATAATGGGAAAGCTGTCTCACTACCCACGATACCAAACGGTGCTTGAGTCATTGGTTGATCTTTTTCTTCTTTTGCATGTGGCGCATGGTCAGTTGCTATACAATCAATCGTTCCATCTAATAAACCTTCTAATAATGCTTCTCGATCTTCTTTACTTCTTAATGGTGGGTTCATTTTATAGTTTGCATCATCGCCTGGTACATCATTTTCAGTTAAAAGTAAGTGATGTGGAGTTACTTCTGCAGTGACGTGAATGCCAGCTTTCTTAGCATCTCTAATCACACGTACACTTTCTTTAGTAGAAACGTGACATACATGATAATGGCAACCAGTAGCTTCAGCTAATAAGACATCTCTAGCGATCTGCACTGATTCAGCAATGTTTGGTATACCTGGAATACCAAGTTCTTCACTACGTTTACCTTTATGCATTGCGCCACCATAAATCAAGCTATTATCTTCGCAATGTGCTACGATTGGTTTCTTAACGCGTGCTGCTTGTTTCATAGCCGCATACATCATACTAGCTTGTTGAACACCTACACCGTCATCTGTAAATGCGAATACCCCTTCTAGTGCTAACTCTTTGAAATCAACAAGTTCTTTTCCAGCTTGTCTTTTAGTAATAGATGCATAAGGTAACACACGTACTTTAGCTGTTTCTGAAATTCTTTGTCTTAATTCTCTAACATGTTCAACTGAATCTGGAACTGGTCTTGTATTAGGCATTGGGCATACAGTAGTGAATCCCCCTCTTGCAGCTGCTTTTGTACCAGTTTCAATTGTTTCTTTATGTTCCCCACCTGGCTCACGTAAATGCACGTGAACGTCAACAAATCCTGGTGCGATTAAATTTCCTTTAGCATCGATAACTTCAATATTAGGAGATGAAGAATTGATTTTACTACTAATTGTTTTAATACGTTTACCATCAATTAAAATCTCAGTATCTTTTAAAATTCCGTTTCTTAAGATTTTTCCATTTTTGATTAATTTCATTTTAAAATAACCCCTTCCTATTTTAAAAGCGCGCTTATAACTGCCATTCTTAAATACATCCCATTTTCCATTTGTTTGAAAATACGTGATTTGGGTGCTTCTACTAAATCACTTTTAATTTCGACTCCTCGATTGACTGGAGCAGGATGCATGACAATGGCTTCATCTTTTAATTTATCATATCTTGACTGAGTTAACCCATATTGTTGATGATATTCCTCTGCCGCAAAATTAGCTTCACCAGCAATGCCGTGTCTTTCGTGTTGAACTCTTAACAACATCACAATATCGACTTGATCAATCACATCATCTATATTAACGTATGGCGCCTCTAATGTCTCATCTACCCATTCTTCAGGACTAGAGAACATGACATTTGCACCTAATGCTCTTAAACTATGATAATTACTTCTGGCTACTCGAGAGTTTTTAATATCACCGCAAATTAACTCATTCAACCCATCAAATGACCCATACTCTTCGTAAATAGTCATTATATCTAGCAAACTTTGCGTAGGATGTTGACCACTTCCATCTCCTGCGTTTGCTATAGGTATATTAATGTTTTCTAATTCCTCGTAATAAGCATTTTGAGAGTGACGAATGACTAATAAATTAACTCCAATACTTTCTAATGTTTTACAAGTATCATATAACGACTCGCCTTTTTTAACTGAAGAGGTACTCGTTTCAAAACTCACTTGTTTTAATCCTAATTTGAGTTCAGCTACTTCAAAACTACACTTTGTTCTTGTTGAATTTTCAAAGAATAAGTTCGTTACATACGTATCATTAAACTGCGGTAAAGCTCTTTCACCTGATTTATACTGGCTTGCAGTTGTAACTAAATCATATATTTCATCCGTTGATAGATGTTCCATAGATAATAAATTTTTCATATAGCGCCCTCCTAATGGATTAAATCTTAATTTTCTTCTTTTTTATCTTTTGGCAAAATTAAATTTAAAATAATTCCAGAAAGTGCGGATAATGCCATACCTTCAATTTGTAAATTAATTCCAATACCTTTTAAATTGATAAGTAAATTACCAATACCTACTACAAGTATTACTGATGCAATGACTAAGTTACGGTTACTTGAAAAATCTACATTGCTTTCAACTATCATACGCAATCCACTAGCAGCAATAATACCAAATAATAGTATCGAAACACCGCCCATGACAGGAGTAGGTATCGATGAAATTAACGCAGTAAATTTACCTATGAAAGCTAGAATGATAGCGATAACTGCTGCTCCACCAATGACGTAAATACTATATATTTTAGTAATCGCTAGTACGCCTATATTTTCACCATAGGTTGTACTTGGAGGCCCACCGATAATACTCGCAAACATTGTAGATACCCCATCTCCAATAATTGATTTATCCAATCCTGGATCTTTAAAGAAATTACGGCCTACTATTTTATTGATAACCATTTGATGGCCGATGTGTTCACTTACTGTGACGAATACAACGGGTATCATGACTAATACCAATCCTAAATGGAATGATGGTGTGTAATCTTTAAATGGTAAATATATGTGTGGAAAATCTAACCATTTGGCGTGGGCAATAGGTCCAAATTTTACTAAGCCCATGAAAATAGAAACAATATAACCAACTACAATACCAATTAATACAGGTATCAGTGATAAAAATCCTTTAAAGAAACCTTGTACTACGATTGTGACTATGAGTGTAATTAGAGCTACGAGTAAATAACTTAAGTTATAACCTTTCATATCTGAAGAATTCTCATACATGGCCATATTAACGGCTGTAGGTGCCAAACTTAATCCGATAACCATAATAACTGGTCCTACTACAACTGGTGGTAGTAAATGCATTAGCCAACCAGTTCCACTTAATCTAATAAGTAAACCTATAATGACGTACATCAACCCACTCATAAACAGAGCCACTAACATGTCTCCTAAGCTATGGGTACTTAGACCAGTAATAATCGGTGTGATAAAGGCAAAACTTGAACCTAAATAAGCAGGTATTTTAGCCTTTGTGATTAATATGTAAATAAGTGTTCCAATACCTGAAGCAAGTAATGCTGCTGATATTGGTAAATGTGTTAAAAATGGTACAAGGACGGTTGAGCCAAACATTGCAAATAAATGTTGCAAACTTAAGAATGCCCATTGTGCTGGTTTAGGTTTGTCTCTAACATCAAGCACTGGCTTCACAGTGCGCTCAAACATTTGTTCATTTTCCATGTCATTCATTTCCTTTCATAAAAAAATCTCTTTACATCAGTGAATGCAAAGAGACTAATTGAAATGTAGTCGAATAAGGTTTTACACCTCAAAGATTACATTTCTAACGAAGTATTACATTAAGCAATGGTAAAGGTATGATAAATTTTAAAGATTTACATCATCGCTTTATCGTTTAACTATGGCTTAATTTGTTTACTCCACCTTTTTCAGTCTCTCGTACTGCTTTAAAAGGGAAATTATTTTATTATGACTGCGTTCTGATGATCAATTTCATTTAAATAAACTGAAACGGATTCATCACGCGCAGTTGGTATGTTTTTTCCTACAAAGTCTGCTCGGATAGGAAGTTCACGATGGCCTCTATCAACAAGTGTTGCAAGTCCAATTTTAACAGGTCGTGAGTGTAGCAATATAGCGTCTAATGAAGCTCTTACTGTACGACCAGTATATAAAACATCGTCAACGATAATCACCACTTTATCAGTAATGTCAACATCGATATCAAATGCTTTGATGTCTGATTGCTGGGTGACATTATCAATATCATCACGGAAATGTGTAATATCAATTGTGCCGGTTGGTACATTGCACTGCTCAATAGAATGAATCTTTTCTTGTATACGATTCGCTAAAAATGCACCTCGTGTCTTAATTCCTAAAAGTACTAAATTGTCAGTGCCTTTGTTATATTCCAAAATCTCATGTGCAATTCGAGTGATTGTACGCTGTATCGCGGCTTCATCTAAAATGATTCGTTCAGACATCGTTTCACCTCTTATAATAGAAAAACCTCATATCTTTAATAAAGACATGAGGTTAAGGCACACTTCAAGAAAATTAATTATACTCAGTTAATTAACTTTCAGGTATATATTTACAGTATTTCATCATTAAGAACGCGCATACTTTCTTAAGCGAAACACATTTATATGCATGATTATTCCTATTATTCATGTCTTCGAAGCCTCTCTGGACTCGCAATTAAAGACGAAGTTTTTTATATTTAAACTGTTATTAGTCTAAAACTTTTTAATAAATAAGTCAATGATTTCTTTAAACTAAAAGTTAACAAAATCGCTCGTAATGTTTAACTTTGTAATGTGGTTTTTTAAGCATCTCTACGTCGAATATCTTCTAATAAATCTTTAAAATCATTAGGTAAATCAGTACTTCTTTCAATATACTCATGTGTTACTGGATGTTCAAAACCAATCACACCCGCATGCAATGCTTGACCACCAATATCTAATGTTCTCTTAGGTCCATATTTAGGGTCACCCACAAGCGGGTAGCCAATATATTTCATATGCACACGAATTTGGTGAGTTCGTCCAGTTTCCAATTCACATTCTATCAAAGTATAGTCTTTAAAATGCTCTATTACATTGAAATGCGTTACAGCTTCTTTACCATCATCAACTACAGCCATTGCTTGACGGTCATTCTTATTACGACCAATTGGAGCATCTACCGTACCATAATCATGCGGAATATTACCGTGAACTAACGCAGTGTATTTACGCTTAACACTTTTAGCCATAAGTTGTTCGACAAGACCTCGATGAGCGATGTCATTTTTAGCAACCATCAATAAACCTGAAGTATCTTTATCAATACGATGAACAATACCAGGGCGTATTTCACCGTTAATACCAGATAAATTTTTAATTTGATACATTAAGCCGTTCACAAGTGTGCCCGTGTAATGACCTGGAGATGGATGTACTACCATACCTTTAGGTTTATAAACAATCGCCACATCATCATCCTCATAATAGATATCTAAATCTAAATCTTCTGGTTGAATGTCTGCTTCTACTACTTCCTTTTCAGTGACAATGATATGATCATTTAATTTAACTTTATAATTTGATTTAATCACTTTATCATTAACTTTAACTAAATCTTCTTTAATCCAATCTTGAAGTTGGCTACGAGACCAAGCACCATTCGACTCAGATAGAAATTTATCTATTCTTTGACCAACTTGTGTTTCATCTGTGATCTTAAATTCATGTGTTTCCAAAAGTATACCTCCTTAGTTCTTTTTAGTTGTATCCTTTAATAATGCGATAATTACGAAGATAACGCCTATAGTTAAACTTGAATCTGCAATGTTAAAGATTGGGAAATCATAACCAAAGATGTTTGTATCTATAAAATCGACAACTTCACCATTAAATACGCGATCAATAAAGTTACCTAACGCGCCAGCAAAGAGTAAGGTAATTGCAACTTGCATAAATAAATTATATTTAGCTTCTTTAATATAAAACAGCACGAGAACTACTAAAATAACTAATGTGATAATATAGAAAAATCCCATTTTACCACTTAAAATTCCCCAAGCAGCTCCATTATTTCTATGTGAAGTAATATTAAGAAAATGAGGAATTACTTCATAGGAATCGCCAATTTTCATGGATGAAGCTATTATCCACTTTGAAATTTGGTCAAAAATTATAATTAAAAATGCTAAAAGAAGTGAGATTCCAATATAATATTTCTTTTTCATTCATGTGCCTCCATTCAGTTCAACGTCACTTTTGACAACACTTAACATTATATCCTACTCCAAGACATAAAAAAAGATTACTGAGTATAAATCTAATTATTAGAGATTTTGGGCAATAATATCATACAAAAAGTTGAGACTTAATCGTGTCTCAACTTAATTTTAATAAATATTTAGCTTACTCAATTATTCATCTTTTATTCGATTAAACCTGAAGTACAAGCCATCTGGTCCTTTTAAATTTAAATGCGTAGATTCAGGATAGTGAAAATCTATTAACGCTAAACCATATGTGTTTTCATTATCAACACGCTTGGTCCCTGATAACCACTGATTCATTGCTAAATGATTGTAATAATGATTTGAGGACAAAAATAATGAGAAATCGTCTATATAAGCTGACTCTTCTAAACCGAAATAATTAAGATAATATGATTTAATTTCTGAGATTCTAATAGTTTTAAGATGCAAATGACCTAATTTCGCTTCATCAGGTACACCTTGCCATTTTTCATTAGAAACTTCTTTTAACAATCGAGGTACGTTAATTGGTCTAATATCCAATTTCACTCTATTATCTTCATCGTATTTCCACATTTCAAAGTCATAATCGACTTAAAATTTAAGCGCATTACCTTCAGGATCTTCAACAAAGAGTGATGTTCCAACACTTTGTTCTCCTCCATTAACCGGTATCTCAAAATCACTTAATTGTACTAATAAATCGGCTAGAGAGGATAATTCTGGCAACTTAATTCCTATATGAAATAAGCCAGCTTCAGACATGAGTGGCTCTCTACCATTTTGAATTTCATTAAAAGTTATATATTGATTGTTAGCTCCAACCTTATATTGAACAACCTTCATAGATTCATTAACAAAATTAAATCCTAAAACTTCTTCATAAAAGGCTCTTATAACTTCTATATCGCGTACATTTATTATTATTCCATTAACGAAATGTGCATCTTTACTATGAAACATCATTCTACCCTCTCAACAGTGACTTGTACTCTGAATGGTTGTCTGTATATAAGATTTCATTACTATAATTTTAACATTATGACTAAATATATCTAAGAATTCAAATTTCTAATTTATGATGCGAATTTAAAGAGATTTTTTAAATATATCAACATTTTCTCATTTAAATCTTATAAATCTTACTTTAATTTTTCTAATCAATTTGTTTCTTAAAGTATAAAAGACCTAAGAAGACTTCTTTATAATAAAATCTCCTCAGGTCTATGATTAATGGTTACCAATCATTTAGAAATTAAACTAATGTTTTCACTACTTCTTGGCAACGTGGACATAGATGATCAAGTTCTCCAACAGAACCTAATTCATCGCTATAGTTCCAACATCTTTCACACTTTTCGCCTTCTGCGTGTTCGATGCGAATATCACCATATTTGTATGTTTCACCATTTTCAACTGAATCAACAACTTCAACTTGAGAAACGATGAATAATTGTTGTAAATCATTAAACTCTTGTAAGAATTCAGCAGCTTTAAATGATTCATTATTGCCAATAACCACTTTAGCTTCTAATGATTTACCAATAACTTTTTCATTACGAGCTTGTTCTAAAGCACGGTTTACGTCGTCGCGTAGATCCATAAGAGTATTCCATTTATCTAATAATTCTCTATCTACTTCAACAACTTCTGGCATATCTGCTAAATGAACACTTTCCTCTTTAACGTGAGGTGTATGTGACCATACTTCTTCTGCAGTATGCACTAGAATTGGTGCTAATAATTTTGTCATATCTACTAAGATTTGATAAAGCACTGTTTGCATGCTGCGACGTTTATGAGAGTCTTTCTTCTCAATGTAAAGAATATCTTTACCATAGTCTAAATAGAAGTTACTTAATTCTACATTGATAAAGTTTTGAACTTCTTGATAGATGTTAAGGTAATCAAAATTCTCATAGTTGTTGATAGTACTAGCTGTGAATTCACGTAAACGATTAAGTAAATAACGATCTACGTCGAGTAATTCATTTTCAGGGATACGATCTGTCTCAGGGTTATAATCATTAATATTACCTAACATGAATCTGAGTGTATTTCTTATTTTACGATAAACATCAGAAGTTTGTTTTAAAATTTCATCTGAAATACGGACGTCTGCTAAATAATCAGTACTACTTACCCATAGACGTGCGATATCTGCACCTTTTTGCTTAACAACTTGGTCCGGAACGATGACGTTACCAAGCGATTTACTCATTTTTTTACCTTCACCATCCATAACGAAACCGTGTGAAAGTAGGAATTTATAAGGTGCTTGTCCACGAGTTGCTACAGCAGTAGTTATTGAAGAGTTAAACCAACCACGATACTGGTCACTTCCTTCAAAGTAAAGATCTGCAGGGAAACTTAACTCTGGTCTTGTTTCTAATACACCACGGTGAGATGAACCTGAATCGAACCATACATCCATGATGTCTGTTTCTTTAGTAAATTCACCATTAGGACTTCTAGGATGTGTAAATCCTTCTGGTAATAAATCTTTCGCTTCACGTTCAAACCACACATTTGATCCATGTTCTGCGAATAAATCAGCGATATGATTAACTGTTTCTTTCGTCATGATGATGTCACCATTTTCAGCATAAAATACTGGTAATGGAACACCCCATACACGTTGACGAGAAATAACCCATTCGCCACGATCACGAATCATATTGTAGATACGTGTTTTACCCCAATCTACTTTAAAGTTAGTCTCTTCAATCGCATCTAAGATATCTTGTCTTACTTTGTTAATTGAAGCAAACCATTGAGGTGTCGCTCTAAAGATAACTGGTTTTTTTGTACGCCAATCATGTGGGTAGCTATGTGTAATAAAGTCTAATTTAAGAAGTGCGTCCTTTTCAGTTAATAAGTCAGTGACAGCTTTATTTGCTTTGTCATAGAACATACCTTCAAATTGGCCGCCCTCTTCAGTAAATACACCCTTGTCATTTAGAGGACTGATGACAGGTAAGTCATATTTTTGTCCAACGATGTAGTCATCTTCCCCATGTCCAGGAGCAGTATGAACACATCCAGTACCTGCATCTGTTGTGACGTGATCTCCATTAATCACTAGTGACGTACGATCTAAGAATGGATGTTGCGCTTCAACATATTCTAACTCTTTACCTGTAAATTCTTTTTCAAGTTGAATTGTATCTTTATCCCAACCTAAAGCATCAGCTACAGTCTCAGATAAGGCTTGAGCAACAATAAATTTCTGTCCTTCTACATTGTATTGGCCATACTTAAGTTCTGGATGAACAGTGATAGCTACGTTTGAAGGAATTGTCCAAGGTGTTGTAGTCCAGATAATAAACTTAGCATCTGAATCAACGACTCCTTTATCGTCTTTAACGTTAAATGCTACATAAATAGAGGCAGAACGTTTATCATGATATTCAATTTCCGCTTCAGCTAATGAAGATTCACTTGAAGGTGACCAATAAACTGGTTTCTTACCTTTATAAATTAAACCTTTGTCTGCCATTTCACCAAATAAACGAATTTGTGCTGCTTCATATTCAGGAGTAAGTGTAATATAAGGATTATCAAAGTCACCACGAACACCTAGACGTTTGAAATCCTTCTTCTGAATATCTACTTGCTTAAGTGCAAATTCTTTACACTTTTCTCTAAATTCAGCAATTGACATTTTTTTACGGTCTACGCCTTTTTTAGTTAAAGCCTGTTCAATTGGTAAACCATGCGTATCCCAGCCTGGAACATATGGTGCATAGAATCCTTGCATTGTTTTATAACGGACGATAAAATCCTTAATAATTTTATTAAGTGCATGTCCCATATGTAAACTACCATTTGCATATGGTGGACCATCATGCAAGATATAAGATTGATTACCTTTATTTTTTTCTAATGCTTTTTTATATTGATCTTCTGCATCCCATTTTTCTTGAATTTGAGGCTCTTTATTAGGTAAACCACCTCTCATAGGAAAGTCAGTTTTGGGCATTAATAAAGTATCTTTAAAATTCATACTGTTCACTCCTTATAATGATAAAAAGAACTCTAAGTTCAATTAAAAGGGACGGCTAAACCGCGGTACCACCCTATTTAACTCAACTTAGAGTTCTCTCATAAACATATTAAAATAAAAGCCAGTGATATAAGAAACAAACGATATGTTAGGCTCTCACCATTCCTAACTCGCTGGAATATGTTTAGTGTTTCTTACGCGTCTGTCTTTTTATATCATATCAATAAATTGTCATTAAGAAAATGTATTTTTAACATAAATACATTTACAAGTTTAAAATTCTTCAATTGCGTCTCCATCTATTAATCATTTATCAATAGAATGCTTATAAATTACTATGAGTTGTAGAAGTCTCTGATTGATTATTAGACGTACGTGAAGATTCAGAAGTAGAAGTTGTTCCACTATTATTCTCTGCTTGAGATTGGCTTTTCTTCATAGCGCGTTCTTCTGGTGTAAGATCATTATCATTTAAGTGATGAATATCTTCTAAAGTCACTTGTTCAGCATCTAAATCATAATTTAATAAGTAATCCCAATCTTCACTTTTAAGTAAATCTAATTGAGCTTCTACCAACATACGGAAACGAGATCTAAACACTTTAGATTGACGTTTCATATCTTCAGTTTGGAATGATAAACGACGTGCTTTTTCAATCGCATCATTTACAATTTTATCAGCTTGAACTTGAGCTTTAGCAAGTGTAGCTTCGGCATCTTTATTAGCAGCTAATTTTGTTTCTTCTCCAACTTTTTGAGCTTGAATTAAAGCATCACTTACAGACTGATGCACGTCTTGATAAGATTTGATATTAGTGTCTCTATCTTCAACTACTTTTTCAAGTTGCTTTTTATCTTCTTTAAGTCGTTCAATCTCAGTGCTTAATTGATCTAAATAATTAGCAACCTCAGTGGGTTCTAAACCATTCTTCACTCGACTAAACTCTTTATTTTTAATCTCACTTGGTGTGAAAGGCATGATATATCCTCCTTAATTCATCACTATTTAAATAATGTCTGATAGGTAATGTGTAGTTTATCTTTTTTAGTTCTTCCTCCAATTTGAGTGATTTGAGCTCTGCCAAATCCTTGGATAGAAAGTAGGTCATTTTGTTCTAATTGAAAGTCAGGTGTATCAATTATAGTATGATTCACTTTGACTCTTTTCTTTTCTATTAATTGCTTTGCTATATTACGAGATTTATGGATCATATCTTTTAATACAACGTCCAATCTCATTGCACTAACAGTCGTGCTTTGAATTTTCCAATTCTCTTTTGATTGTATCATATCTTTTATAGGAATAGAATTAAGTTTAACTGTGGCACCTTTAATCCTATTTAATTCAAGCATAATATAAGATTCCAAACGCTCTGTCAAAACAAATTGTATATCATCTGCTACTATAATATCCCCCAATTGTTCTCTCTCAATACCTAAAGACATTAAGGTGCCTAACACATGTTGATGTTGAATTGAAACGAATTTCTCAGGATAATCGATTCGTAATAGTGACAGTTCAAAATCTTCCACTTGTGCTTCATAATATGATGGAGCTATGATAGCACGTTTTCTCTCAGCGTAGGGACCACCATAAAAGTTGACTTTTAACATTTCATAACTCCCCACGATGACTTCTAAAATGTATTGGCCTCTTGGATCTAAAAATGCAGTGAGCACAGGCGCATAGTGATTTTCAGCTTGATTACACTTATCTATTAATTGATCTATCAATTCTTGTTCTTCTCTTCTAAAATGTTGATATATATCGATGTGAGACACTCCTAACATTTTATTTTCACAACATTCAATTAAGATAACTTCAATTTCACATGACAAAAACGAGGTCAAAGTTCAATTAATACTTTGCCTCGCTTAAAATACTCATATAAAATTCAAACTAGTTCATTTTTACGATAAATGTGTAAGTATGATATTAAAAATTGAAACTAAACCTCTTTGAAATAATACTAATACTATAATAGCTGCTATAGAAGAAATATCTATGATGCCAATGGGAGGAATGATTTTCCTGAATGGTTCTAAAAAAGGTTCGTATATTTTACCAAGAAATTCCCCCACTTTAGATTCTCTAATACTTGGAACCCAAGACGTGAAGAAATAAATTATCATTCCTATATAATAAATTTGAACCAAAAATAATATAAATCGGAATATAGTACTAAGTAGACCGATATCCATAATTAGACTCCTTATTCGTAATGTTGCTCCATGTTTTCGATATGATCAGTTATGCTTCCAGCAACTTCTACGTTATCAGGTGTACATAAGAATATATCAGTTCCTACACGCTGAATATCTCCACCAATCGCATAAACTGTTCCACTTAAGAAGTCAATAATACGTTTAGCAGATACTTTATCAATGCGTTGTAAGTTTACTAAAGTAGCACGTCTATTTTTCAATTCATCCGCAATATCTTGTGTATCAGAAAACACACGTGGTTCAAATAAGCACATTTTAGAGCTTTCTTGTGTCGCATAATTTTGAGATGATTGGTTCATAGTTACAACATTACGAGAATTACTCTTTGAATTATTATTCATACGATAATTCCTTTCTTCAGAAGTTGCACCTTTTCTTGTTGTGCTCTTTTGAGGCACAGATTTGATTGCATTTTGTTTGTTTACATTGTTTTGTGATTGCGTTGATGGTACATTGTTTTCATTTCGTGATTCAACATCACGTTCTTGTGCACGCTCACGTGTCTGAGATGTTTCACGTTCTTCTGGTGCTTCAACTTCTTCTTCATCTTCTACTACAAAAAATCCATTAAATAAATCCTTTAAAGCCAAGGGGCTCACTCCTCTTCTCCTACAAGTTTAGTCCCAATTCTGACAAAGGTTGCACCTTCTTCAACTGCTATCTGATAGTCATTACTCATTCCCATAGATAATTCTGTGCAAGGTGCATGTTCTAAATTGAATTGTTGAATTTCTTCTTTTTTATGTCTTAAATCATTGAAAATTGATTTTATGTACACACTATCATCAGTTAGAGGTGCCATTGTCATTAAACCAATTACTTTGATGTTTTCATAAGCTTTCAGTTCTTTTAAAAATTCATTAACTTCGTCTAATGCTATACCATGTTTAGATTCTTCCCCAGAAACATTAACTTGTAAAAAACAAGATACAACATGGTCTGCTCTCTTATTAATCTCCTTAGCTAAACTCAGGCGATCTAAAGCGTGAAAATAGTCAACTTCGTTAATTACTTCTTTAACTTTTCTAGATTGCAAAGAACCAATAAAGTGAAATACAACATCATCAGGTAATGCTGCTTTTTTCTCTTTGAAGCCTTCTAATCTATTTTCGCCAAAGTGCCTAATACCTGCTTCATAAGCTTCTTTAGCTCGCTCTATTGTAACATACTTTGTCACTGCAATCACGTGAGGGTGTGCTGAATTAGAACTTTTTTCTAAATGTTCACTTATTTCTTGTTCAATTTGTTTTAAATTTTGTTTAACACTCACTATCGTACCTCCTCACTTTACTTGCGTCCTATAAATGCTAACATACGCCCAGTCTGACCTTTTTCAATTCTATAAGAGAAAAATAAGTCTAAATTTTCAGAAGTAGCATACTCAGTAATATAGATATTATCTGATGGAACGCCTACTTCTTCAAGTAATAAAGCATTGGCTTTTTTTAAATCAATACCATGTTTGTCTGCTGCACGCGAGTCAATATATTTAGATGAGTCAATTGTTAATGTTTCAAATTTATCTTTGATATCATCATTGATTTCATAGGAATTAGATGTTGCTGGTCCAATAACCACTTGTAAATCATTTAAATCAAAGTCAATTTTTCTAACCATCTCTTTTACGATCTCACCATAAGTACCACGCCATCCAGCATGGGCAAGGCCCACATAACCATGCTTCTCACTATAAAAGTAAACAGGAACACAATCAGCATAACACATGGTTAATAATATATTGGAATCATAAGTAAAAATGCCATCTAACCCATATAAGTCATCAGTTAATTCTTCAATATTCATACCTCGATGTTCTTTAGTAATTTCTGTGACTTTATTTCCATGTGTCTGAATTGGGAAAACCCAATTATTTCTATCGAAGCCTATTTCATTTGCAAGAATTTCCTGATGTTGAGTAATATTAGCTTGATTATCATCCACGTATCTAGCCATGTTAAAAGCGTGTTCTGGATAATGACTCAGTCCATTCTCTCTAGTTGTGAAACCAAGCTTAATACTATGAGTAGGTTTTACATCATAATCTAAATAATGTTCTTTCTTTATAAACTTTTCAGTCATTATGTTTCACCACCATTTGAGAATGTTAATAAAGCAATTATTATAATTCATGACAATTAAGTATATTATAAAACTATTATATATCATACTTTCTACCATTTAAACTACAAGTTACAAGAATAAATAATTTAAATATATACTTAATATTGGTGTCATGAAAATTAATAAGTAATATTATGTAATTCATAAACTGTAATTTAAAAAGCCATCAGTAAAAACTCTGATGGCTTTTTATCTAAATTATCTTATATAATTAGCGTCTTGTTCTTCTAGAACGTCTTTCTTCTCTATTTCTAATAAAGCTAGGAATGTCGTCATCTTTTGTAGAGTGACTTCTTTCGCTTACGCCTTCTGAAGATTGAGAGCTAGTTGAAGTGTTTGTAGCAAATGAGTCTTCTTTAGGAGTAGCATGACTTTGGTTAGAAGAACTACTATTAACACTTGAACCGAAACCAGTACTTGTAGCTTTACGACCTTGAGATGACGGTTTATCTTCGAAACCTGTAGCAATCACTGTAACAACAATTTCGTCTTGAAGTTCAGGATTAATTACTGTACCGAAGATCATGTTTACATCTTCGTCAGCCGCATCTTGAACAATATCAGCAGCTTCTTGAGCTTCAAATAGTGAGAGTGATTCTCCACCAGTAATGTTCATAAGTACGCCTTGAGCACCAACAATTGAAGTTTCTAATAATGGTGATGAAATAGCTTTTTTAGCAGCTTCAACCGCTCTATTTTCACCAGAAGATACACCGATACCCATTAATGCTGAACCTTGGTTAGACATAATAGTTTTAACGTCGGCAAAGTCTAAGTTTACCTCACCTGATACAGCGATTAAATCTGAGATACCTTGTACACCTTGACGTAACACATTATCTGCTTCTTTGAATGCTTCCATCATAGGTGTAGATTTGTCTACGATATCTAATAAACGATCATTAGGAATAACAATCAATGTATCTACTGCAGCTTTCATTGCTTCAACGCCAGCGGCAGCTTGAGTTTGACGTTTACGTCCCTCAAAACCGAATGGGCGAGTTACAACGCCTACTGTTAAAGCGCCCATTTCTTTAGCGATTTTAGCAACTACTGGAGCAGCTCCTGTACCAGTACCGCCACCCATACCAGCAGTAACGAATACCATATCTGCACCTTGGATAGCATCTTCGATTTGTTCACGAGATTCTTCAGCAGCTTTTTTACCAATTTCAGGATTTGCACCTGCACCAAGACCTCGCGTTAACTTTTCACCAATTTGGATTTTTGATTCCGCTTTAGATAAGTTAAGCGCTTGTCCATCTGTATTGATAGCGATAAACTCAACGTTATTCATGCCGTGGTCAATCATACGATTAACAGCGTTGTTACCGCCGCCACCTACACCGATGACTTTCAATGTAGCTAAATGATTAAATCCTTGTTCAAATTCTAACATTTAAATTTCCTCCTAGTCTTAATGGCCAATAATCATTCAAATAGAGATTTCATTAGTTTTTTAAATTTACCTTCTTCTTTGTCCTTACCTTCTGATTGATGATAATCATCTTCGTGATGTTCTCTGCGGTCTTCATATGTTTCCTCACGAGGTGATTCAGGTTCTTCCTCATGACTCTCTTTTTTGTTTGATTTACGTTTAAACCAATCAAAACCGCTCGATTTAGATTCGTTATCTTTATCTTCAGATTCGATAACTTCCTCTTCAAATCCTTCATTATCTTGATAACTAATTGTAACATAATCTAATAACTCGTCAAAAGCGATACTACTAGAAATTGTCGAAATAGCAGAAGAGAACTCAGGTTTTCTAATACCCATTTGAGATGGAGTATGAATTCTTACTTTCTCACTTACCATGTCTTGCAGTAATTCTTTTACACCAAGTAAGTTAGCAGAACCACCTGTTACAATAAATCCGCCATTTACTTTAGTAAGTCCAAGTTCTTGTAACACATCGAACACTTCAAAGAATATATCCTCTACACGTTGTTCGATAAAATCGCTTAAATCTTTTTGAGTATATTGAACATGTTCTTCACTATCAATTTGATCTACTGAGAATACATCTTGCTCTGAAGCTGAATCATAGAAAGCATGTCCATATTGATGCTTAATCTTCTCAGCAGTATCATATGTAGTATTTAAGCCTTGCGCAATATCATCTGTAATATCACGACCAGCCATTTCAATTGAATCAGCATCTACTAACTCACCACGCTCATAAAAAGCAATTTGAGTTAAATCTTCGCCAATATCAATGACACAAGCGCCTAATTCTTTTTCTGTAGCGGTTAAAATTGAACCATAATTGTATGCATCAGAGTAAACATCTAATACATCTACGCCACATGCTTCAACACATTTAATCATATTAATTAAAATAGATTTCTGTATAGCTATAACGCCTGCATCAACTTTCAATGAATGTCTAGCAATTAATTCTTTAGGGTCAGAAACTTCATTGTCTTTATCAACTACGAATCGAATAGGAAAGACATTAATCACTTCTGTTTCTGTTACATCATTCTTATCACGAATTCCGTCTAAAACTGATTCAATGTGTGTTCCATTAATTTCAGTATCTTCATAAAATTCAATTTCATTTGATTCATCGTATACTTCGGTACCAATGATAGGTAACTTTAAGAATACTTCTTTTATATCTACACCAGAGGCAATTGAAGCCTTCTTAATTGTATCTTTGATTGCTTGTCTCGCAATATCAAAATCATCAATAAGACCATTCTTGATACCGCTAGTGTAGGTTTGTCCTGTACCTATCACATTTATTCCATTGTGAAATTTTTCGCCTACTATCGTTTTTACACTTGATGAACCTATATCTATACTTACATAGTAATGTTCCTCCATAGATAGGCACCTCCTGACAAATTACTATTAAAATACACTATGTTTAGTTTACAATACGTTGAATAGCTTGTGAACTATAAACACATAGTATTAACGAAATTTTTTAATTATTATCTTTTGATTGATTATTAATTTTATTTAAAACACTTTGAAGTTCTTCTTTAGCTTCACTTTCTTGTTGTGTAGATTTTGTTACATTCTGGTCGGATTCAGACTCAGCACCTGTTGCTCCACTATAAGGTATGAATGAAGCACCCACTGATAAATCAATATACCCATCAGTCTTAAGATTACCTGAATCATCTCTACTTAATGATTGTGACATCTGCGGGTAATATTTCATTTTATCGGCTATTGTAGTAATATCTCCGACAACTTGCATGTCATCTTTAGTGAAGATTTCAATTCTATTTTGTTTGTTCTTCTCTGGAGCATAACTAACTTCAGCAATTAAACTTCTTACTTCAGGTGACATTTCAGATAAAGCTTGAATGATTCGTGTTTTTTTATTTCCTTTAAAACCATCGATAATTGGTCCGTCATGTGAAACATCATCACTGTAATCTTTTAATTCTTTGCCATCTTCTATAATTGGAACGTAACTGTCTTTATTTTTTTCTAAACCAACAACTTGGTACTCAGTTACTTTTACATTTATGGTGTTAGGCAATTGTTTATGAATTTCAACATCCTTGATCAAAGGATTCTTCTTCAAATTGTTAATTGCTTTCCTCTTACTAAATGTGTACATTCTTGAATGAGATGTAACATTTAACTCTTTATTGATTTTACTTTTACTAACATTATTATTACCTTTAATATTCACATTAGAAATCTTGCTTAAAGGAGTGAACATATAAAGTAAGAATATAACAATCAATAATACTAATACAGTAATAATGATATACTGTATTCTTTTTTGTCTTTTTCGGCGTAACGCTCTTTTTTCTTCTAATGTTAAAGGTTTATGTTGTTCATTTTTATCTTTTTCTGTGTTGTGATCACTATTATTATTAATAAAAGGGATCTTATTTATAAAACCTTTTTTATAACTCTTCTCTTCATGAACGTCTTTATTCGCCTTACCACTCTCATCTTTACCAGATTCAGAAGCATCACTTTTACTATCCGATTGAGATTGTTCTTCTATATCTTCGATGTCTTCATTTGTATTGTCTTCATTAATCTCTGTTTGAGAGTCTTTATGATGTTGTATTGCTTCATCACCGTGATTTAGACTATCTTTATCATGTTCATTTTCGGATTGAGTCTTTTTATCTTCATTAGTACTTTCCATCTCTGGAGAATCATTATAGGGAACATCATTTTCTTGTGTTTCCTCATTCGAATATTCATCGTTATTAACTCTGTCACCGAAACGTTTTCTTTTTCTATTACGAAAATCTTTATTTCTTCTAAAAAGACTCACATCATCTTTATCATTATTGTCTTTCTTAGATGTAGTAAAATCTTCAATGCGCGAAACTTTATCATTTTTGTTTTTATTATTTTCATCCATGAGCATTCACACTCCTTAATAAGATGGCAAGTGTGCTCGGAATCTCTCGATAAATTTCTCACCACGTTCTTCAAATGTTTTATATTGATCCCAACTTGCACAAGCTGGTGAAAGTAACACCACATCATTAGGTTCGATAATGTCTTGAATTTTATCAACTGCATCTTCAACGTTCGTTGCTTTAATTACATATTTACCTTGGCTATTACCTAGTTTAGCAAATTTTTCTTGTGTTTCTCCAAAAACAATCATTACACGGACATTATTCATATATGGTATAAGTTCATCAAAGTCATTGCCTCTATCTAAACCGCCACATAACCAAATAATAGGTTGTGTGAATGAATTTAAAGCGAATTGTGTAGCTAAAGTATTAGTTGCTTTGGAATCATTATAATATTTATTCGTACGGTGAGTACCAATGTATTGCAGTCTATGATCAATTCCAGAGAAAGTTGTCAGACTATCTACGATGGCTTTAACTGGTACGCCTGCCAAAATAGCAGCTAATACTGCAGCCAAAATGTTTTCTAAGTTGTGTTCGCCTGGTAAAACTAAATCTTTAACATTTATGATACGAACGCCATTAAATACGATAAATCCGTCTTTAATATATATTCCATTAACTTCTTGCTGTGTTGAAAAATAAAGTGTTTTTGATTTTAAATTCTCTGTTTCAATTAAATGTCTTTGATGATAGTTACAAATGAGATAATCATCTTCAGTTTGATTTTTATAAATTTGTTTTTTCGCATTTTGATAATTTTCTAAAGACTCATGATAATCTAGATGTGCTGAATATATGTTTGTAATGATTGCTATGTGAGGTTTGTATTCATCAATACCTAATAATTGGAAAGATGAAAGTTCTGTAATCAAATATTCATCAGCTTTAACTTCTTGAGCTACCTTAGAAGCAACATAACCTATGTTTCCTGATAGACGACCTGTTAAGACACTTTTTTTAAACATATCCCCTATTAGAGATGTCACAGTCGTCTTACCATTTGTGCCAGTCACACCTATAATAGGTGCCTCAGAAATAAGGTAACTTAATTCGACCTCGGTTAAGATTTTTAAACCTCTGCGAACTGCCTCATCAATAATTGAAACAGTATAAGGGATACCCGGATTTTTGACAATAATAGGATTATTATCAAGTAGCGAAAGAGGATGTTCACCACTTATTACCTCTATCCCCATTGATTCAAGATCTTTTGCATGTGCGTCTTGGGAAAGGTCCTTTCCATCATTCACTTTGACGTTTGCACCCAATTTAGCTAATAATTTTGCAGCTTCATAACCACTTTTAGCTAAGCCAACTACTAGAACATTTTTATTTTCTAATCCTGTGTAATTCAGCACTCTAATGCACTCCAATCCATAAACCTATTAATCCTGAAATTAAACCTACTGTCCAGAATACAGTTACTACTTTCCATTCTCCCCATCCACTTAATTCAAAATGATGGTGAATAGGACTCATTTTAAATATACGTTTCTTAGTTAATTTATAAGATGCTACTTGCATCATAACTGATAATGTTTCAATAACGAAAACTAATCCTACAAAGAAAAGCGACAATTCCTGATTTAACATAATTGAGATTGTAGCGAATATTCCTCCTAATGCAAGACTACCTGTGTCACCCATAAATACTTTTGCTGGGTTTAGGTTATAAGGTAAAAAGCCTATTAATGCAAACACCATAATGACACAGAACGTACCGATTGCTGGGGAATCTAATATAAAGCTCATTATTGCATAGATAGCAAATCCAATGATAGATAACCCTGTAGCTAAGCCATCCAGTCCATCAGTTAAGTTTACCGCATTTGAGAAACCAACCTGCCAAAAGATTATAAATATTACATACGCGAAGGAGAGTGGTAAATCAAAATGAGTAAACGGAATATGTAAATTTGTAGTGAAATTAACTAAATGAAAAACATCACCTAGCACAAAGAATATAACTGCAATTAAAATTTGAGCTAAGAATTTTTGTTTACTCGTTAAACCTTGGTTGTTTTTCTTAACTACTATAATATAATCATCAATAAATCCAATTAGTCCGAATCCAATAGTGACTAATAATAATAAAATAATAGGATTTGATTTATCGACAAATATGATTGCAATAATAGATGTAATAATAATACTTATTAAAAACGTGAGTCCACCCATAGTTGGTGTTCCTGTTTTTTTCATGTGGCTTTGAGGCCCTTCTTCTCTAATGCTTTGGCCAAATTTCATTCTTTTTAACGTAGGAATGAGCACTGGTACTAATATAAATGTTATGAGTAGTGCGATGATCGCATATATAAATAACATATGAATCTCCTTTTCTTCACTTTCTAATATATTCGTTAATTGTAAATAACCTTTAATAGTTTATCAGTTTTCGGTTTATTTTCATATAAATCTTTAAACATAAACAAATGAGGTTGGGACCATCTCTTAGTTAATCCCTAAAATGATCATCCCAACCTCTGTTGTCTGCTTAGTTCAATCAGCTGTCATCGCTGGAACTTGAATTATTTTTTGAATTGCTATTGGAGTCTTTTTTAGAGTCAGAACTTGAACTATCCTTTGATTCTGATTTAGAAGATGAGCTTGAATCTTGTTTAGAGTTTTTATCTTTAGACTTACTTTCATCTTTCGAATTTTTACTAGCTTCTGTTGCATTTGAATCATCTTCACTATCATCAGTTTTATCAGCAGATAGTGTCACTTCTACTTTATCTTTGTTTTTCAACGCTTGGCCTTTAGTAATACTTTGGTTAGTTACAAAACCATTACCTTTAGTGGAAACTTTAATATGTGTTAAGTCTTCAAATGCGAGTACATCTTCTTTTGTCCAACCTGTCATATCCGGCATAGTGATATCACCATCTGTAAGTAACATTACTTTACTATGAGGTAAAATCTTAGTCCCTGCTTTGACAGATTGAGATTTAATTTGCTTACCACTACCTATAGTAACTGGTTTGAGCGACTGAGCATTCATACTATCTTCTGCTTTTTGTGTTTCTTGACCTTCAACGTTAGGTACCTTACTGTAATCAGCTTTAGATGCAGAATCACTTGATTTACCTACATTGAGATACTTGAGTGTGTTTTCCATAATAGGTTTAAATGCTTTACTTACACCCATCTCGTAAGCTTCTTCATCATTTTTCTGAGCTAAACTCATACCCGCGTAAACGATGACTTTAGGATTTTTCTTCGGCGCGTCACCTATAAAGCTTACAAAGTAAGGATTTTCACCTTTAACATATCCGCCACCATTTGAATCTGCTACTTGAGCGGTACCAGTTTTACCTTCGATGTCGTAACCTTTAACGCGATAATTCATCGCATGACTTTGTTTACTATTAACAACTTTGTCTAACTCTTTTTCAACTTTATCAGCAGTATCTTTTGAAATTGGTTTTCCTGCGTACTCTTTTTTACCACTATAGAAGTTTTTCTTAGTGACAGGATTATCAATACTATTTACAAACCAAGGTTTTAACATATTACCTTTATTAAAAAATGCTGATTGTGCTTGAATCATCTGTACAGGTGTAACAGTCGTAGATTGTCCAAACGCAGATGTTTTTTGTTGTAACTCATTAGCCCAAGCTACGTGGCCTGATGCTTCTCCATCAAACATTCCATCTGTTTTCTTACCAAAGCCAAAACGTTCATACCATGACTTCATCTTATCTGCACCAACTAAATCTTGTAAATGCATCATTAATGTGTTAGATGAATAGGTGAAGCCTAGAGTCATAGGTATATTGCCCCAACCTTCTTTATTCCAATCTGAGATCTCAGAACCCATAATGTCTCTGTGTCCAGATTTATATTTTTCATTAGGTTTAAATTTACCTTCTTGGATAGCAGCAGCTAATCCGTAAGACTTGAATGTAGAACCTGGTTCATACGTATTTTGGTATAAATCGTTAGCCCACTTTTTACCAAAATCCTTACCTGTTTCAGGGTTAAAGGTAGGTCGTTGACTATAAGCGAGTATTTCACCTGTTTTAGCGTCCATTACAACAGCAAATAAATCTTTAGGCGCATATTTCTCTACCATGCCATCTAATGCTTCTTCAACAAAGACTTGAATATTAGAATCAAGCGTTAAATGAACATCGTCTCCTCGTTTAGGAGTTTGTTCTTTTTTAGTATTAGGAGCAATATAACCCCAAATATCCTGGATATATTTAAGCGTACCTTGGGTTCCATTTAAGTAGCTATTAAAGATTTTTTCAACACCTAAAGCACCATTAAGTTGTCCTGTGTCAGGGTCTTTTTGAGCCATACCAATTAAATGAGAGGCAAAGTTTCCATTAGGATAGAAACGTTCTGTCTCAGGATATAATGAAACCCCAGGTAAATTCATTTTTTCAATTTTTTCTTTATCTTGATAAGTTAAGTTAGTTCCTTTTTGACCAAACTCAACTTGGAAAGCTTTCTTTTGATTGAGTCGTTTTTCAATATCAGAAGCTTTCATATCTATAACTTTAGATAATTGTTTAGCTGTTTTCTTCTTATCTACTACGTGACGTGGCTTTTTACTGTTTTGACTTGCCTTTTTATCGACAACTGCAACAACTTTATACCTTTCAACATCTTCTGCAAGAACCTTCCCATTGCGATCATAAATTTTACCACGCTCTGGTTGCTCAGAATTTTTTACTAAGTATTTTTCATTTGCCTTCATCACAAGATTCTGACCATTTGAATGACCAGTTACCATAATATATGAGAACCTTAAAACCAATATAAAAAAGAGCAGTCCGAATAAACCAACTAGAAGGACTGCCCCTATTTTATTTTTTTTAATTTTAATTTTTCGCTTCGCCATTACTACGCACTACCTTTACATTATCGTTCTGTAGGCTCATACCTTGTTTTTTAGCCTTATCGTAAATGCGTTCATATGAAGAATTTTTCTTGATTTCAGACTTTAATGCGCTGTTTTCACTAGATTGTTTTTCTATTTTTTGATCTAAATCTGCAATTTTCCCCCGCGTATCATACGCATCCATTTTTAAAGATAGCATATAAATACTAATCATGGCAATTACTGTAATAAGCGTTATGTATAAAACTTTTTCAAATCTAGTTAATTGTACGACTACTTTTCTTTTAACAGTCTGTTTTTCTGGACGAGATTGCGGTTGTCTTTGTGGAATACTGGTTTGAGTTGCTTCATCATAAGGTTGATAAATTTTTTCTACAGCCATTTCAATTACTCCTTATTTTAAAATTTCTGCAACACGTAGTTTTGCACTACGCGCACGATTGTTTTCGTCTAAATCTTCTTCAGTAGCAGTTATCGGTTTGCGATTTACACGTTTTAATTTCGGCGAGTAACCTTCAGGAATAATTGGTATCCCTCTCGGAACTTCTGGTCCTTTCTCATATTCTTGGAAAATTTGCTTACATAAGCGGTCCTCCAAAGAATGGAACGTGATGACCGAAATCCTTCCATTAACATTTACACTCTCAATTGCTTGTTCAATTGAATCTTCAAACGCGGATAATTCATCGTTTACAGCTATTCGAATTGCTTGAAAAACTCTTTTAGCAGGATGTCCCCCTTTACGTCTCGCCTTGGCAGGTATACCTTCTTTGATGATGTCAACGAGTTGTAAAGTCGTTTCTATTGGATGTTGTTCTCGATTAGCTTCTATTCTTCTTGCAATTTGTTTTGAAAACTTTTCTTCACCGTAACGATAAAAAATCTTTACCAATGCTTCATAAGACCATTCATTCACTACCTCATAAGCAGATAATGATTGAGTTTGATCCATCCGCATGTCTAATTTCGCATCGTGATGATAACTAAATCCTCTTTCAGGGACATCCAATTGCGGACTCGAAACACCGAGGTCGTAATAGATGCCGTCTACTTTTTCAATGTTTAAATCTTTTAAAATATTCGTTAATTCTCGAAAGTTGTTATGAACAAAAGTGACTTTATGTAAGTGTTCTTTCAAAACAACTTTTGCATTTTCTAAGGCTGTTAAATCTTGATCAATCGCAATAAGTCTACCTTCATCATTTAATTGATTAAGTAAATAAAGGGCGTGACCTGCACCACCAAGCGTACAGTCAACATACACACCATCTTCTTTAATATTTAAATAATCAATGGTTTCGTTTAACATGACGCTGACGTGATGAAACACTTGAATACCTCCATTTAAAAATCAAAATCTATTAAATCTTCAGCAATATCTTCGAAACTATCTTCTGATTCTTCATAGAAGTCATTCCAAGTTTCTCTGTCCCAAATCTCAATACGATTAGACACACCTATTACTGTACATTCTTTGGTTAAATTAGCGTATTTCCTCAAATTCTGAGGTATGTTAATACGCCCTTGCTTATCTAATTCTACTTCTACAGCACCAGAGAAGAACATACGCATAAATTTACGTGCGTCTTTTTTAGTCATAGGTAAGGTTTTCATCTTCTCTTCAATTTGTTGCCATTCTTCAAGTGTGTAACCAAATAAGCATTTATCAAGGCCTCTAGTGATAATAAAACGTTCATTTAAGTCATAACGAAACTTGGACGGTACTATCATACGTCCTTTTGTATCTAATTGATGATCGTATTCTCCCATGAACATTTTTTATCACCTCACCTTATTTATAATTTACCACATCTCCCCACTATCCTCCACTAATTATGCAAAATTAGTTCAATTTATTTGCTCAAACACAAAAAAACCCGTTTTATCAAAAAGATAAAACGGGTTCAAACGCCTTTATATCAAGGTTTTATAATTATATGATCAAAAGTGTAATGAAGTGGTGGGTAGGTGGAGGGATGGAACACATTTTTCCCAAAATCATTCATTATTTGTAATGGATTCCAAATTCTTTCTTGTAATCCACCCATTGGATGGAGCACTTCATTAATTTCTCTAAATTGGCGCATACTAATATCATTTTCCCTTTCTACATTTAATAAGTAGCGTTTTAACAAGTAATGATATTGTTCTTGGTGAATTTCATTATTCTTCTCTATCAATAATTCATTATCATGATTTCCTGCAACTTGAGATTTCAATCTTTCGGTTAGTTGTTGCTGTTTTACTTTCATTTGCTCTACTTCATCTATTAATTCTTGAGAGGCTTTTTCACGTACAAATTTCTGTCTATCTTGTTCTACTCCATACGAAATGATAGTTTCAGTTTTCAGATTATATTGTTTCAATAATTTTTTAGTTCTATCATACATATAGCTTATTCTAAGTCTAGGTAAAACAATGGGCATTTCAACATTAAGTAAATTAAACACTTCTTTTAATTCTGCCCAGTACTTTATTTCGCTTGGTCCACCAATAAATGCAACAGTATTAAATAACCACTCTTCCATAACTGGACGAGTAACAACATTATTTGATATTCTCTCGGGCTCATTTTCAATAATGTTAAATAAATCTTCTTTTGAATATGACTTCTCCGATTTACTAGTAATAAATCTGCCATCTTTATATTTTAATAACTGTCTCATATTTTCATCATGAATAAATAAATGAGTATTAGTGTCTGTCTGAATCATTGGATTTAATCCTTGTGCTTCAATTTTGGATTGTGTGTCTCGAAAAGCTTGATCCAATTTTTCACTTTTATCTAGTATATCTTTGAAAATAGGCTTTTCCATTTTCCTTAACTCTGTGAATTGAGCATCTAGGAATAATACCCCATATTCTTTGAAAATTTCATGTAGAAGTCCTTTGAAGATATCAGTCCAATTTTCGTAGCGTAAGATGATGTTACGACATAACTGATACACTTCATTGCTATGGGAAGTCTCTGTTAATTCTTTAAAAAACTGATTAAGCGACTCCAATAAAGCTTCTTTATCAGGAGTAAAACGAGTAACACTAGTTTCAGGTGGAGTCATCGTATGATATTTAATCTTATCGAGCGTTGCCTTCTTATGATTAAATACAAAAGTATGATTAACTTCATCAAAATCATGGTCTTCTCCAGCAATCCAAAAAACGGGAATAATTTTTTCATTATATTGATTTGTCAGTTGATTACTTAGAGTAATAATTGAAAAAATTTTATGAAAAGTGTAGAGAGGTCCTCCAAACAATCCCGCTTGCTGTCCTCCAATTACTACTTTAGCTCCCTCAGCTAAATCTTTAATATTCATAATTTGTGATTCTGACAAATCTAAATCACTCATATAAGATTTTATAACAGAAGAAAGTTGCTCTTCTCTACCATTATTTGGAGTATTAAGTCTTTTAGAGAAACTATCGCTTAAACTTGCATCATATTCATAAAACCTCGCAATTTGAGAATCGCCATTTTTTATTTTAGAGATAAACTGATCATCTTCATTTAACTTTATTACATTGCACTTCATGTTTTAACTCCTTCAGTATCACTATTACTCATATAGTATAAAGACTATACTCATTTATGACAATTTTACGGCTTAAATTTATTTATATATTCATTTTAAAACTGGAATTTTCTATAATTTTAAATAAATGAAAGTTAACATTAAAATAAGGTATAATAGAGAAAAGAAATTAAAGGGGAGAGAAAATATGAGCGAGGTAAAACATCTAGAGATAAATTATAAAACTGATGAGCTCTTTGAAGATTTTAGAGAGTTCGGCAATAAAGATCTCTATATGGTTGAAGAATTAAAAGGTCAAATGATAGATGCAAGTTCAGATTCACCTTTTTATGGCATTTTTGTAGGAGATAAATTAGCGGCAAGAATGGCTTTACTCGACAAAGGCGAAGTTGAAGAAACTTATTTCCCAGATTGTGATGATTACATTTTATTATGGAAATTAGAAGTTCTCGAAAAATATCAAGGTCGTGGCTATGCTAAAAAGCTTATCGATTTTGCTAAAGAAAATAATAAACCTATCAAAGCCATCGCTAGAAACAACTCAAAAGACTATTTCTTAAAACATGGTTTTGAAGATGTAGAAGCTAAAAACCCTGAAGGTCACGATGTATTAATTTGGAAGCCTTAACATTATATAAAAAGCCATTAAATGTATTTAGCATACATTTAATGGCTTTTTTCTATTCAACAATATTAATTAGTTCTGACAAATTACTAATCTCGTAATGAGGTTGTATGTTAGAGTTATTTTCTTTTCCACGGTAATTAAACCAACATGTTTGAATATTAGCATTGAGGCCACCCATAACATCAGAGGTCAACGAATCTCCAACTATAATTGTTTCCTCTCTATTAATGTTTCCAATCTCATTAAAGATGTAATCAAAGAATTCTCGCATAGGTTTCTGGTAACCAGTCTGCTCTGAAATAAATATTCCATTAAATATATCATTAAAATTTGTCTGAGCAATGCGACGCTGTTGCGTGATTGTCACACCATTCGTAACAATATATAATGAATGTTTATCTTTCAACTGGTTAATAGTTTCAATCGTTTGATCGAAAAATTTAAGCGGCGCTTTAGCTAATTCATCTCTAAATATCTCATCCGCTTCTTTACCATCTACTTCTATGTAATAATCATTAAAATAATTAATAAATCGATGAGATAAAACTTGTTCTTTCGTCAATTCATTTTGTTGAAAAGCTTCCCAGTGTGTTTGATTGACCTTTCTAAAATGTTGGAAATCTTGTTTAGTCGGAAAATGAAGGTAATGTTTTGCCATATTATAAAATGCCTTTTCCTCTGCATCGTAAAAATCAACTATTGTATCATCGAAATCTAATAAGATATGTTTATATGTCACAATTTATCCCCGTTTCAAATTTTAATAAACAAACTTCTTATTCTTTTTAATAATAACAAATAATCTGCAAATAAAAAAAGACCAGAGCGCTTGCCCTGGTCCATCTAATCATATATTAGAATCCGAATACTTTACCTAATAAACCGATTCCGTTTTCTGCGATACCCACGATGCTTGTACCTAATTTTGCCCAGTCATGGTCTTGTCCTGCTTTTACTGTGTTTGCGATTGCTTCTGCTAATTTAGTCATTAAAATCTCTCCCTTTATTTATATATTTTAGATTTAAATATTATTAAATTCGCTAATTAACCACCGAAGATTTTACTTAATGCACCGATACCATTTTCAGCGATTCCTACGATGCTTGTACCTAATTTTGCCCAGTCGTGGTCTTGTCCTGCTTTTACTGTGTTTGCAATTGCTTCTGCTAATTTTTGCATTATAATCTCTCCCTTTATTTATATTTTAGATTTAGAATTTCATTAATGTGATAATTAACCACCAAAGATTTTAGTGATAGCGTTAATACCATTTTCAGCGATACCAACAATGCTTGTACCTAATTTTGCCCAATCGTGATCTTGACCTGCTTTTACAGTGTTTGCGATTGCTTCTGCTAATTTTTGCATTATAATCTCTCCTTTTAGTAGTTTATTAAAAAATGAGTAAGTTGATTAAATTAGAATCCGAATACTTTACCTAATAAGCTGATTCCATTTTCAGCGATACCTACGATGCTTGTACCTAATTTTGCCCAATCTTGGTCTTGTCCTGCTTTTACTGCGTTTGCGATTGCTTCTGCTAATTTAGTCATTATAGTCTCTCCTTTAGTTTATTTTATTTATAATTAAGTTCTTATTTATCGAAAATTAACCACCGAATACTTTAGTTAATGCACTTACACCGTTTTCTACGATATCAACGATGCTTGTACCTAATTTTGTCCAATCATGATCTTGTCCTGCTTTTACTGTGTTTGCGATTGCTTCTGCTAATTTTTGCATTATAATCTCTCCTTTATTATTAAAACGATATTAATAATCTGAATTATGCACCAATAAATTTAGAAATAACTTTTACACCATTGTCAACGATGTCAACAATGCTAGTTCCTAATTTTGTCCAATCTTGGTTGATTCCAGCATCGACTGTGTTTCTAATTGCGTCGAATAATTTTTCCATTACAAACACTCCTTCAGTAAAATGTGATAATGCGTGAGTTAACTAATTTAAAACGATGAATGAACTTGTGTTGTTTGTTTATCTATCGTTTTGTTACTTATACTATAAAGCGGATTTAGCACAATTTGTTTATATTTTCTTAAGTCGGTATTTAAAGGTCTAAACTGTGAAATGAAAACGTTTACACAACAGTTTGGAATTCCTTAGTGTATTGTTTACAATTCAATTGTTAAAAATTCCTTGCATCTTTACAATAAATTAACATTCTAGTATAAAAAGCACTACTATAGTGAAAAATATAAACATTTTTTATAAGAGAACTATTGCTAAAACTCCCCCATTTAGATATAATAATTCTTGTGTTAAAAAATGTCCTGGTAGCTCAGCTGGATAGAGCAATGGCCTTCTAAGCCATCGGTCGGGGGTTCGAATCCCTCCCAGGACGCTAATAATATACTTTCAAGACGATGAGGGATACTACAAATGTAGTATCCCTCATTTTTCGTTAATAAAGATCCTTAACGTAAATCGGATAATTTAATTAGATTGATTACAAAAGATGCGTAGTTTAATTTCGCTATCTTTTAATTACTTAAATATCGCTCTTCTAAAAAGAAAATGCATAACAATCATTAAATCCGCTAAAATTTTCCATTACTTGTGCCTAACTGTATTTAAACAATGCTAAAGTGTCGTAATCTAAAAAAATACCTGCCCTTTTACGGGCAGGTATCATTTTCTAATGCTTATCTGTTTAAATATTTATCAAAACTGTATCTATTATTTTATTTTCTCTATTTCTAAAATTTAGTTCAGCCTGTGAGCCGGTATCATTAATAATAAGTTCAGCAAATGTTTCTTCTATATTACTGCGTGATTGTGAGATGCTACCTGGATTAATAACATGTACTCCAGCAATATTCTCATATTTAGCAACATGAGTATGTCCATAAAATGCAAATTGGCAAGATAGAGATTTTGCTTTTTCAGCAAGTTTCATACGCGTACGATTGACATCGTAAAAATGTCCATGTGTGTAAAAAGCTTTCATACCCTCTTCTTCAATTATCTCTTCTTCAGGAAATTCAGGATAAAAATCACAATTGCCTTTAACACGATGATATAGACTTAATTCCGTATCATTATATTGAAACTCCGAATCACCTAGATGTAGAAAGGCATCAGCATCTTGATGCTTTTCAAACACGTGATACAAAATCCCTGATTCATTATGATTATCACTAATAATAATCCACTTACTCATTTTGACCACCTTCTAGATACGCTTTCAACAATTGAATCGCATTTCCTCTGTGACTTATCTCACTTTTCTCTTCGTCAGTAAGTTCTGCCATTGTTCTCTTTTTATCAGGCACAAAGAAGATTGGATCATAACCAAATCCATGAGTCCCTTGTCTTGCATGAGTAATTTCACCAGAAACTGTGCCTTTAAATGTTTTAGTTTCTTCACCTGGTGCACTCATACTAATCACACAAACAAATTGTGCTCGTCGATCAGATTCATTCTCTAAATTAGCCAATAGCTTATCAATATTAGCATCATCACTTTTATCTAGTCCTGCATATCTTGCTGAATAGACACCTGGTTCACCTTTAAGTGCGAACACTTCAAGCCCACTATCATCAGCAATCACACGCTTATTTAACACCTTGGCTGCAGCTTCTGATTTTAATTTAGCATTCTCTTCAAATGTAGTACCTGTTTCCTCAACATCGAAATTTGGTAAAAGTTCAGAAATACCTATGACATTATCTTCTTTGAAAATAACTTTAAAGTCATTAATTTTACCTTTGTTATTCGATGCAATGACAATATCTGACATAACTATACTTACTCCCTTCTCTTACTCACCTACTGTAATTTGTTCAACTTGTACATTCATTTTAAGCCATTCGGCAATAATATTTTTGATATGTGTGGTATCACCAGTCGCAAAGAATCGATGTTTTGGATGTTCTGTATAACTCGCATGTTCATTACTAAACGTTAATAACGCACTTACTTCACGTGCAGTTTCTAATCCTGAAGAAATTACAGTTTTTTCACCATCAAAATAATCATAAATAGGTTTGTATAATAGAGGATAATGCGTACAACCTAAAATTACAGTATCAGCATCACTGTTTCTCCATTGTTTTAATGTCTGATGAATAACAATACTTGTGATAGTTGGGTCATTATATCTCATTTGTTCAACTAACGGTACAAAACCTGGACATGCCACACCATAAACATTGACGTTAGGATTAATCTTTTTAATATGAGTACGATAAGCTTCTGATTTAATTGTACCTTCAGTTCCTAATACTAAAACATTTTGATTTTTAGTCGTCATAATCGCAGTTCGTGCACCTGGTTCAATAACTCCAATAACAGGAATAGGCAACAATGTTTGTAAATGCTCTAATGCAACAGCTGTTGCTGTATTACAAGCAATGACTAACATTTTTATATCAAATTCCATTAATTTTTGAGCAATTTCTGTAGTAAACTGTTTAACTTCATCCCCAGGTCTAGGTCCATAAGGGCATCGTCCAATATCACCAAGATAATATATCGTCTCATTTGGTAATTGTCTCATGATTTCTTTGGCTACCGTTAAACCTCCCACACCTGAGTCGATAACACCTATAGGTTTATTCATATATCTTCATCCTTATTTTTTCAGTTAACCTTTATTTTATCACAATGGACTTATACTGTTTATTATTACGAATCTAGTTTTACTTTCTATTTTGGAAATGATTTCTAAGAAGCATACTAATTTAAAAAGACACTCATATTGATGGGAAATTTTTTTAAAACAAAAAACGACTAAGACTTTAACGTCTTAGTCGTAATATAATCGAAATTAATCTACTTTATGGTCAGAACCGAAGAATGATTTAAACATATGGAATGATGTTTCTCTGTTTAAAGCTGCGATAGAAGTTGTCAATGGAATACCTTTAGGACAAGCATTCACGCAGTTTTGAGAGTTACCACATTCTTGTAAACCACCAGTGCTCATTAAAGCATCTAAACGTTCATCTTTAGTCATTGAACCAGTTGGATGTAAGTCGAATAAACGCACTTGAGAAATCGCTTGAGCCCCAACGAATTTGTTATTAGGCGTTACATTTGGACATACTTCCAAGCAAACACCACATGTCATACATTTAGATAATTCGTAAGCTGTTTGACGTTTTTTCTCTGGCATACGTGGTCCAGGACCTAAATCGTACGTACCATCAATTGGAATCCAAGCTTTCATTCGTTTTAAGTTGTCGAACATTCTTGAACGGTCAACTTGTAAGTCACGAATAACTGGGAACGTACTCATAGGTTCTAAACGGATAGGTTGTTCTAATTGGTCAACGATTGCTGAACAAGATTGTCTTGCGCGACCATTGATAACCATTGAACAAGCTCCGCATACTTCTTCAAGACAGTTCATATCCCAAGTGACTGGAGTCGTCTTCTCACCTTTAGCATTAACAGGGTTACGTCTAATCTCCATTAAACATGCGATAACATTTAAATTCTCTTTGTAAGGAATTTCAAAAGTTTCTTCATATGGTTTAGATTCGTTATTGTCCTGTCTTTTAATGATTAATTTAACTGTTTTTTGATTAGATTGTTGATTCTGTTCTTTTGTTTGTTGATTACCTTGAGTTTCTGGAGTTTCTTTTACTGATTGTTCAGCCATTATTTTTTACCTCCCTTAGACTTACTAGTGTAATCACGTTTACGTGGTGGAATTAAACTTACATCAACTGGCTCGTAAGTAAATTCTGGTTTTTCAGTTCTACCTCTATAATGAGCCATTGTAGTTTTTAACCATTCATCATCATTACGATCTGGGAATTCAGGTTTGTAGTGTGCACCACGAGATTCATTACGGTTGTAAGCCCCAATAGTAATAACACGTGCTAATACTAGCATATTCCATAATTGACGAGTGAAGAATACGGCTTGGTTACTCCAAGTTTGTGTATCTTCCATATCGATATCTTCATAACGTTTCATCAATTCTTGGATTTTCTTATCTGTTTCTAATAATTTATCATTTTCACGTACAACTGTTACGTTAGCTGTCATAATTTCACCTAACTCACGGTGAAGTTTATAAGCATTTTCAGTACCACGCATATTTAACAGCTTGTCAAAACGTTCTTGTTCTTCTTTAACGCGTTTTTCATAAATACTGTCGTCTAACTCTGAATAAGAAGTTTCGATGTTTTGAACATATTTAACTGCGTTAGGACCTGCAACAGTACCACCATAAATTGCAGATAATAGAGAATTAGCTCCTAAACGGTTACCGCCATGTTGAGAGAAATCACACTCACCAGCAGCGAATAGACCTTTGATATTTGTCATTTGATCATAGTCTACATATAGTCCACCCATTGAGTAGTGTACAGCTGGGAAGATTTTCATTGGTACTTTACGAGGATCATCACCTGTGAATTTTTCATAGATCTCAATGATACCACCTAATTTAACGTCTAATTCATGTGGATCTTTATGAGATAAATCGAGGTATACCATGTTCTCGCCGTTGATACCTAATTTTTGGTTAATACATACATCAAAAATTTCACGCGTTGCGATATCACGTGGTACTAAGTTACCATAATCTGGGTATTTCTCTTCTAAGAAGTACCAAGGTTTACCATCTTTATATGTCCAAATACGTCCACCTTCCCCACGAGCTGATTCACTCATAAGACGTAATTTGTCATCTCCAGGAATAGCTGTTGGATGGATTTGAATAAACTCACCATTAGCATAAATTGCACCTTCTTGATAAACAATTGATGCTGCAGATCCTGTATTAATCATTGAGTTTGTTGTTTTACCGAAGATGATACCAGGACCACCTGTAGCCATGATAACTGCATCTGATCCAAATGATTGAATTTCTGATGTTGTCATATTCTGAGCAACGATACCTCTTGCTGCATCTTCATCATCTTTAACGATACCTAGGAATTCCCAGCCTTCGTATTTAGTTACTAATCCATCTACTTCATAAGAACGAACTTGTTCATCTAAAGCGTATAATAATTGTTGTCCTGTTGTAGCACCGGCAAATGCAGTTCTGTGATATAACGTACCACCAAAACGTCTGAAATCTAATAAACCTTCATTTGTTCTACTAAACATTACGCCCATACGGTCTAATAAGTGTATAATTTTTGGTGCTGCTTCAGCCATCGCTTTTACTGGTGGTTGGTTAGCTAAGAAGTCTCCCCCATATACTGTGTCGTCAAAGTGAATCCACGGAGAATCTCCTTCACCTTTAGTATTAACCGCACCATTAATGCCCCCCTGGGCACAAACAGAGTGCGAACGTTTTACAGGTACTAATGAGAATAAATCTACATGTGCACCTTGTTCTGCCGCTTTAATTGTTGACATCAGACCGGCAAGTCCTCCACCGACAACAATAACTTTTTTCTCTGCCATAGAAATGTCACTCCCCTGATATTAAAAATCTAAGACTTAAGTTGAAATCATCGTTGTTACATAAATGCGATAATAGCTGATACACCGATATAAGAAACCACTAAGAATACAATTAAAGAAATCCAAGTGAATACGCGTTGAGATTTTTTAGATTGTAAAAAGCCCCACGTAACACAGAATGACCATAAACCATTTGCAAAGTGGAATACTACCGCAATGATACAAATGATATAGAAAATTGCCCATAATGGATTTTTTAACGTTTCATGCATCATGTCGTAATCTACTGCTTTACCGAAAAATGCTTTCTGTAAGCGTGTTTGCCATAAGTGCATCGCAATGAAAATGAAAGCTAAAATACCACTTACACGTTGGAAGAAAAACATCCAGTTTCTAAATAAAGAATAATGACCGATGTTTTCTTTTGCAGTAAATGCGATATGTAGTCCAAAAAGTCCATGGTATAGCAATGGAATATAAATAAGTAAAAATTCTACCACAATTAAGAATGGTAATGATTCCATGAAACCAGATGCTTTATTGAAAGCCTCTGCGCCTTGTGTTGCTTGATGGTTTACCAATAAGTGAACAATTAAGAATGCACCAATTGGGATAATACCTAATAACGAATGTAGTCGTCTAAGGTAAAATTCGTTTTTTGATTGAGCCAAAAGGAGTCCCCCCTGTGAAACAAATATTTAAATTTGCTAATTCC
Organism: Staphylococcus sp. TE8; assembly: GCF_000692055.1. Taxonomy (NCBI): domain Bacteria; kingdom Bacillati; phylum Bacillota; class Bacilli; order Caryophanales; family Staphylococcaceae; genus Staphylococcus; species Staphylococcus sp. TE8. The sequence goes on along the minus strand of NZ_JMGB01000001.1, from coordinate 550,943 downwards.
CAGAAAATTGTATGCAATATGCCCTGAAATTCCATATAAAAGACTAGCTTACATTTACTTCTTTATTTGGTACTTGTACGTGTAAACACTTTAATTAAATGAGAAATAAATCCACACAAGTATGGCTTAAAAAAGTAAAAGGCTAGTGATTATAAAGAATTCTTTAATAAAGATGTGACGACTCATAGTTGAAGTTACCAACACTTAATTGATAACATTTCTCATTTAGAAAACGCTTCCACACAACCTTAAAAAAATTAGCTTTTGTTAACCATATTGTAACATTTTTTATACTACTTTTGGGCATGAGAATAATTCTCATGCCCATTTTTTTGAAATTTATTTATTTTGTAGTGCTTTTTGTAGGTTTTTAGCAACTTTTTCAGGTAGGCCTGCACCTTTTAAATCATCTAAATTGGCTTCCTTCATTTTCTTAATTGACCCAAAAGTTCTTAAAAGTGTAGTTTTTCTCTTGGCGCCAATACCATCTATATCGTCTAAGACTGATTTAAGTCCTGTTTTTTGTCGAGTTTGTCTATGGAACGTTATCGCAAAACGATGTACCTCATCTTGAATTCTATGGAGTAAGTAAAAGGCTTGGCTGTTTTTCTTCAACGGTACAATTTCAGCACTTGCTCCATAGAGTAATTCAGATGTTTGGTGTTTGTCGTTCTTTTGAAGTCCTGCAACTGGAATGTCTAAGCCTAATTCATTTTCAAGGACATCCATCACACCGTTCATATGACCTTTACCACCATCAACAATAATTAAATCTGGTAAGGGTAAGCCCTCATTTAAAACGCGCGTATAACGCCGACGTACTACTTCTCTCATCGATTTATAATCATCAGGCCCTTCTACGGTTTTAATTTTATATTTACGGTATCCTTTTTTATCTGGTTTACCATCTACAAAGGTCACCATTGCAGAAACAGGATCCACACCTTGAATATTGGAATTATCAAAAGCTTCTATTCTAATAGGAGTTAGAATTCCCATGCGTTCTCCTAACTCTTCTATAGCTTTAATAGTTCTAGATTCATCTCTTGCAATTAACTCGAATTTATTTTCAAGTTGCACTTCAGCATTGTGATTAGCTAAATCAACCATTTCTTTCTTAGCCCCACGAGAAGGTTGAACAATCTTTGTATCTACAACTGAATGAATCATATCTTTATCAAGGTTCTTTGGAACATGAACTTCCTTAGGTAAGATATGTTGATTTAAGCTATAGAATTGTCCTATGAAAGTATAAAACTCTTCTTCCTCTGATTGTTGTATCGGTATCATTGTTGCATCTCGTTTTATCATATTTCCTTGTCTAATGAAGAAAACTTGTACACACATCCACCCCTTAGAAACGTTATATCCAAAGACATCTCTAATTGTATTATCAGTAGACATAATTTTTTGTTTTTTCGTTAAGTTGTGAATATGTTGAATCATATCACGATACTCTTTCGCTTGTTCAAAGTCTAAATCTTCACTAGCTTTTGCCATTCTGCTCTCTAAATTATGAATAATCGTTTTATCTTCACCATTTAGAAAATCTGTAATTTCTTTAGTCATTTGTGCATATTTATCTAAATCAACATCATAAACACACGGCCCCATACATTGGCCTATATGATAGTATAAGCACAGTTTATCAGGCATATTATCACATTTTCTAAAAGGATAAATACGATCTAACAATTTCTTTGTTTCTTGAGCAGAATACGCATTAGGATAAGGACCGAAGTATTTTCCAGTTCCTTTTTTCACAGTGCGTGTAACAATCAGTCTTGGATGCTTTTCTTTTGTGATTTTAATAAAAGGATAACTTTTGTCGTCTTTAAGTAAAATATTGTAACGCGGTTGATATTGTTTAATTAAATTTAATTCTAGTAATAAAGATTCAGTCTCACTTGAAGTCACAATAAATTCAAAGTTTCGTATCTCACTAACAAGGCGGGTCGTCTTAGCATCATGTGCACCAGTAAAGTAAGAACGTAGACGATTTCTTAATTTTTTTGCTTTACCTACATAAATCACTTGGTCATTTCTATCTTTCATTAAATAGCAACCAGGTTCTAACGGCACTACATTCAATTTTTCCTTAATTTTCTTTTGATAGTCCTCCAATTTTTTCCTCCTTTCTTTTAATTTTTATAATTACTATTTATAAACAAAATAAAGCTGGAGCATTTACATAATGAAATGCCCCAGTCTTAAGTCATATAATTCTTATAGATGTTTATCTAATACTTCTGCTAAGTTTTCTTTTGGTTGGAAACCTACAACTTTATCAACTGGTTGACCATCTTTAAACACGATTAAAGTTGGAATACTCATTACTTCGTATTTTGCAGCAGTTGATGGGTTTTCATCAACATCTAATTTTAAAATATCAGCTTTACCGTCATAATCTCCGGCTAACTCCTCTAGTACTGGAGCGATCATTTTACAAGGTCCGCACCAAGTAGCCCAGAAGTCTACTAATTTAACGCCAGATTCAATTTTAGTATCGAAATCAGAGTCAGTTACTTTTACGATTGCCATAAATGCCAATCCTCCTTAATTTTTAAATGATGAGCAAATTATAACAGACTTTAATAACAACTGCATTGCTATTGCTCAATTAAAGTATGATTATCTCATTTGCTTCATCACATCATTTTATTAACTAATAATACTGGGTTTATTGTACGTTATTTTCTCAAAAAATCAAATGCAGTGCTTGAATTAATCAATCATTAATCATTTGAGTTCTGCAACCGTTACGCCAAATCCACCTTCACTAGGCATACCACCTCTAAATTTGCTGACACTTTTATGTTTTTTTAAATGCTGTTGAACACCTTTTTGAAGCGCGCCTGTGCCTTTACCATGAATAATGTAAACTTGCTCATAATTACTTAAAACTGCTTGATCTAGATATTGATCTAATTCTATTAGTGCTTCCTCATAACGATATCCTCTTAAATCAAGTTCAGTCTTAATCGTTTGTCTATTTTGACGTGTAACCATTTTAGCTGGTTTTTCTTTTTTCTTCTTCGTTTTCTCTAAATCTTCAATAGGTAATTTCATTTTAATGATACCCATTTGCACAACTGCTTCATCTTCACCAACAAATTCAAGCACCTCACCTTTTTGACCATATGAGAGCACTTTCACTTCATCACCAGCGTTAATTTTATCGTATTTTTTCTTCTGAACACTTTGTTTAATTGACTTCGCTTCATATTGGTCATCTAGTTGTTTTTTCTTATCAATTAATTCATGTTCTTTAACTTCTGCACCTTTGTTGTCACGTAAATCTCTTAATTCTTTAAGAATTGTATCCGCTTCTTTAGTCGCAGATTTAACACGTTGATTCGCTTTTTCTTTCGCTTCATTCATCAATGATTGTTCATAGTTTTGATATTGTTGATATTGCTTCGCAAGGGCATCGTGAGTTTCTTGAGCTTCACGAACAAGTCGATCTAGTTCAATACGTTGTTCATCTACACGCTTAGAATTTCTTTCTAAAGATTCTATCATTGAGTTAATTTCTTGTTCATCTGTACCAATCATTGTTTTAGCTTTATTAATGATATTGAGGCTAAGTCCCAACTTTTTAGAAATATCGAATGCGTTTGAACGCCCAGGTACGCCCATGAGCAATTTATAGGTTGGGCTTAACGTATCAACATTGAACTCCACACTAGCATTCATGACACCTTCGCGATTATAACTATATGCTTTTAACTCTGGGTAATGTGTTGTTGCCATAACAAGTGATCCTAGGTTGCGAACGTAATCTAGGATACTCATTGCTAACGCTGCACCTTCACTAGGATCAGTCCCTGCGCCCAATTCATCAAATAATATTAAGCTATTTTTATCTGCTTCATGTAAGATCTCAACAATATTCTTCATATGAGATGAGAAAGTTGATAAAGACTGTTCAATTGATTGTTCATCACCTATATCGCAGTATACATTTTCGAAAATACTTAATTGACTGCCATCAAGCGTTGGTATTAATAAACCAGATTGTGCCATGACAATAATAAGTCCAAGTGTCTTTAAAGTAACAGTCTTACCGCCTGTATTTGGCCCTGTAATAATCACCGTTTCAACATCATCGATAAATTCAATCGTATTTGAAACGACAGTTTCTTTATCTAATAATGGATGAAACGCGTTGGGAAGATAAACCGTTCTCTCTTTCTTAAAAGTAGGTTTCGTTCCCTTAATCGAACGTGCATAACGTGCTTTAGCAATTAAGAAATCAATTTGCCCCATCACTGATTCAGCTATAAGTATGGAATCGGCTTCTACAGCTACTTGACCGGTCAACTCAGTAAGAATACGTTCGCGTTCCACAGCCTCATCGTTACGCAAACGACTGATTTGATTATTCATCTCTACAACTGAACTGGGTTCAATATAAAGAGTTTGTCCAGAGGCTGATTGATCATGCACAATACCATTAAAATCTTGACGATATTCCGCTTTAACTGGAATTACGTTACGGTCATTTCTAACTGTGACAATGGCATCAGATAACTTCTTTTGATTGCTCTGACTTTTAACAATACGATCTAAATTCTGACGTATTCGTTGATTAGTACTAGAAATTTTGCTTCTAATACCTTGTAGTGCATAACTTGCATGGTCATATAAATCATAAGTATCACATTTATCTTTGATTTCTTGAAATAAATCAGTTAGTACCGGAAGCTGACTCATCTTTTCATCTAATATCGGGTACTTTACTTCTTCATCTTCTTCTAAGAGTTGGTTGTAAAACGTCTTAAATTGATTTTGAACTTGAATGAGTCGTTTAATTACATTCAATTCAGTCACATTCAGAACGCCACCTATATTCGCTCTATGAATAAGTGGTGATACCTTAGCTAAACCACTTAAACTTGGTAATCGATGTTTATTGTATATTTGAGAAATTTCATCAGTTTCATTGATTTGAAATTCAACAGTTTCAAATTCAGTTGCTGGTGTCATTGCATCTACTTTTTCACGACCTAAATCACTTATTGTTTCATCCGCAACAAAGGATTTAATCTTGTCGAATTCCAAAACATCTAATGTCTTTTGTCTCATGCAATCCCTCTATTTCTTTAATTTAATATTATTTTCAACGAGTGATTTAAACTCTTCTCGTGATAACGCATTGATCACTCTATCTTTTGTTACAAAACCTTTTTGAGCCGTAGCCACACCGTACTTCATAAACTCTAAATGATTCGTATGGTGTGCATCTGTATTAATTGTTAACTTAACGTTAGGATATTTACGTACAGTCTCAGCATTTAAATCTAAACGTTTAGGATTCGCGTTAATTTCTAATATCGTATTTGTTTCTTCAGCTAATTTCATTAATTTTTCTATATTAGGTTTATAACCAGGACGTCGTCCAATGATTCGACCCGTCGGATGCGCAATATGACGCACATAAGGATTTTTACAAGCTACTTCTAAACGTTTCATAATCTCATCTTCAGATTGATTGAAACTTTGATGGATAGCAGCTATCACATAATCAAGTTGTGCTAAGACTTCGTCATCATAATCAAGTGAACCATCTGGTAATATATCCATTTCTGTACCAGAATAAATATCAATTTCATCATATTCTTCATTTAACTTTTTGATTTCTTTATTTTGTCTTAAGAGACGCTCTACCTGTAAACCATTTGCAACTTTCAAACTTTGTGAGTGGTCTGTGATTACCATGAATTGATAACCTTTAGCAATATTTGCTTCTACCATTTCTCTAATTGAAAAAGCACCATCACTATACGTTGTATGCATATGAATATCACCATTAATATCCTCTAAAGAAATGATATCACTTAAATCTTTATCAAATTCACTGCCATCTTCTCGCATTGCAGGTGCAATCCAATTTACGTCAAAATGGTGATAAATCTCTTCTTCACTTTGAAATTGCAGTAATGTACCATCAGCTTTTTCTATACCATATTCACTTACTTTTTCGTTACGTTCTTTAGCTAATTGTCGAATACGGATGTTATGGTCTTTAGAACCGGTAAAGTGTTGAAGCGTATGGTAGAAGGCTTTAGGCTCAATTAATCTAAAGTCTACACCTATCGTCTCATCATCATAAGATAACTCTAAAGATACTTTAGTATCCCCAACTGCTACTTCTTTTACTTTGTTAGGAATATCAAGCAATTGCTGTTGAACTTCTAGAGGTTGTTGCGTACTAATAATGAAGTCTAAATCTTTACTCATTTCTTTATAACGTCTAAAACTTCCAGCAGAAGAATAATTATCTACATGTTTAAGCTTTTTAATGAAATCAATAATTTCATTATTCAGACCTCTCATTTGATCAATCGGATAACTGTCTTTTTTGGCTCCTAGTGCTTTAACTGCTTCTAAAATATTCTGTTCAGTCTTCTTTGCGAAGCCACTTAGTTTACTGACTTCACCTTCTTCACAAGCTTTCTGTAAACTTTTTTTATCAATAATATGAAGTTCTTTATAAAGTTTAGCGATTTTCTTACTACCTAGTCCTTGAATTTTTAATAAAGGGACTAATCCTTCAGGTACTTCCTCTTGGAGGGCTTGTAAGGTGCTAGACTCACCTTGATTTCTAAATTCGTTGATAACTTCGCCCACACCTTTACCGATACCCTTAAGCTCGGTAACATCCTCAATTTCATCTAAAGGACGCTCATCTATTTCCAAACTTTGAGCTGCTTTTCGATAGGCAGATACTTTAAACGTGTTTTCCCCTTTTAACTCCATATATGTTGCTATTTTTTCTAACAATTGAATTACATCTTTTTTAGTCATATACATCTCTCCATAAAAAGAAGACCAGGACACAACATTAAAGTTAGCTCTAGTCCTGACCTTATATAATTAGTTTATAAATTTAAAATAACCTGTGATACGTATGGTAAATTTAAAATTATCCTTTTACATATTAACGATTGTGCTATTTGATTTTGAATTAATGGCTCGGGATATAATGAAATAAAATATAGTCCAATTTGAATCACAATTAAGCTCATTATTAAACCTAGAATAATTCCTATAATTCGACTAACTAATTGATGTTTCTGATACGCTACTATATTATCAAATGTAACAATAATTAGATACAAAATAAGCTTAGCTAGCGTAGCTAAAATAATGAATGCAACAATATTTTCAAATCGTTGTTGCAATTGATTAAAATGAATTGCATAAGATGTGTCATATGCTACCGTTTTAGGAAATGGTACAAACACAATCAGCCTTTGCGCTATAGGCTTATAAAACTGAGATGCAATCCATAATGATACGATTGAAGAAATAAAATGTAGTGTCGACAACCACGTCCCCCTACGGAAACCAATCATCATAAAGTAGAAAATCAATATAATGACAACTAAATCAACAACCATCTAATCTTCACTTTGTTTAAATTGATTGATTTCTTGTTGTAATCGACGATTTTCTTCTTCTAGTAAAACTTTCTCATGCATAATATTTACCGCTGTTAAAATCGATTTACGAGTAGTATCTAAGCCTGCGGATTTTTGACCTAATTCTTGCATTTTCTCATCTACAAGATGTGCAACATAACGAATATGCTCAGGACTGTCATCGCCAATGATTGTGAAATGTTGATCGTTGATCGTAACATTTATTCTATTTTTAAATTCACTCATGTTTAATTGCTCCTGACCTAATATTTAAATGATTTTAACTTTCTATAATTTAAGACTTCAAGATTTTTTTCTTAATCTTGAAAATAAATAGCTATATGATTTAACTTCAATTTTTACTTATCAACACACATTATACATGAGAGTAAAAAATTATGTAAGTAGCTATTATCAAACAATTTAAGACATCATAACATGTTAAATCATTTAATAGTTATATTGTTATATTCATCAATGAGATAGAAAATGAAATTTGATAGAATATATGAGTACGAAATTAAAAGTGAGGTTACTTATTATGGGAAATGTCGTTCATAAATTAACTCAAAGCGAAATAGATCAATTATTATCACAAATTCAATTTGAAACAACTCAATTGCCACAAGGCATGAGAGCACGAACTAAATACCAAAACACTACAATTAACATATATCATTCAGGAAAGGTCATGTTCCAAGGAAAGAATGCAGAATTAGTAGCTCAACGCATGTTACCTAATCAAGCTGTATCTTCATCTTCTCAATCAAAAACATCTACCTCTAAACAGTCGTCAATTCAATATAATAAATATAATTGCATAGGTAGTGATGAAGCAGGTAGCGGTGATTACTTTGGTCCTTTAACCGTCTGTGCAGCATACGTCTCAGAGAAAAATGCACAAGTTTTAAAAACCTTAGGCGTGGATGATTCAAAAAAATTAACAGATGACAAAATTGTTGAACTAGCTGAACAGCTCATTACTTTTATCCCTCACTCACTACTAACTTTAAATAATGTGAAGTATAATGAGCGTCAGAAGATGGGCTGGTCACAAGTAAAAATGAAAGCCGTTTTACATAATGAAGCAATCAAAAATGTTGTTCAAAAAATTGACGTGGATTACTTAGATTATATCGTGATTGACCAATTTGCTAAACGGGAAGTATACCAGCATTATGCACTTTCCGAACTACCATTTCCTAAAAAAACTCAATTTGAAACTAAGGGTGAATCAAAATCACTAGCTATTGCAGCAGCTAGTATTATCTCGCGATATGCTTTCGTAAAACATATGAACCAAATAACACAACAAATTAAAATGGAAGTTCCAAAAGGTGCAAGTAATAAAGTTGATTTATTCGCGGCTAAAATCATTCAAAAATTTGGCTTAAGCCAACTTGATGCTATATCTAAAAAACATTTTAAAAATCGAGATAAAGCACTAGCTTTAATCGAGAAAAAATACACTTAAATATACAAAGACCTATCCTCATTAAAAATTTCATTTTAAGGATAGGTCTTTTTTTAGTTAATTATCTTATTGTAGCACCTTGCTGTTGTAAGGCTTCTAAAATTTTGTCGTGTACTGCTGTTACACGTTCGTCTGTAAGAGTATTTTCAGTATCTAAATAATTCAATCTAATAGCTACTGATTTTTTACCTTCTTCTAAGTGTTCACCTTCGTATACATCAAATACTAACGTATCATTTAAAATGTCTTCCCCATTATTATGAATAGTAGATATTAAATCTGAGGCAGGAACTTCATGATTCACTTCTAACGCTATATCTCTTGATACACCTGGGAATCTAGGTATTGGTTCATAATTAATATAACCAACAGATACTCTCATAATAGCGTCATAATTTAATTCAAATACATATGTGCGTTTTAAATCATTTTCTGCAGCAAGTGTTGGATGTAACTCACCAATAAAACCAATATCTTCTCCATTTAACGAAACTATAGCTGTTCTACCTGGGTGTAAACCTTGGATTTTACCTGCTCTATAATCAAATTTAATATTTAGTTTTTCAGCTACGCGATCAACAACACCCTTAGCTAAATAGAAATCTACTGACTCTTTTTTACTTTGCCAAGCATGATTAACATATTGTCCCGTTAAAATACCGCTTAAATATTCGACTTCATCTGGTAACTCTCCTTCCACATTACCGAAGAAGACACGACCAATTTCATACAATTTAACATCTGAGTTTTTACGCGCAACATTGTATGCCACAGCTTCAATAAGATGCGGTATAAGACTTTGTCTTAACGTAGAATGCGCTTCACTCATTGGCATCAATAATTCGATAGTAGGACGATCTTGTAAAGCAAAGTCCTTAGCGTGATCTTTAGATATTAATGAATAAGTGATAGCTTGATCAAGCCCAGCACCTTCAAGAGTTTCTTTTACAGTACGTGTTTTATATTGACGATCTGTTAGTGCTCCACTTGTTACATCTTCAAATACAGGAAGCGTTGAAGGAATTTCGTCATAACCATATATACGTGCAACCTCTTCAATTAAATCTTCTTTAATTGAAATATCTTTACGACGAGATGGCACATTAACTGTTAGTAGTCCATTTTGATTTTGGGTTTCAAACCCGAGTTGTTCAAAGATGTTAACGATATCATCGTCACTTAAGTTAAATCCAATTGTTTGGTTTACCTTTTCAGCAGTAATATTGATTGGAGTAACCATTGCTCCTAAATCACCTGCTGCTATTCTATCTTTTAACACTGTACCTGAAGCATATCTTTCTAGTAAATAACAAGCTCTATCTACTGCTTCATCAACAAATTCAGTTGCAATACCTTTTTCAAAACGGCTTGAAGATTCACTTCTTAGGTTTAAACGACGAGAAGTATGACGAATAGATACTGGATCAAAGATCGCACCTTCGATAACAACATTGCGTGTTTGATCAGTAACTTCTGAGAAGTCTCCACCCATAACGCCACCTAGAGCTATCGGCTCATTGCCGTTTGTAATAACGATATCTGAATCTAATAGGTCGCGCTCGGCGTTATCTAAAGTCGTCATTTTTTCATTTGAATTTGCTTGTCTTACTTCAATCTTTTGTGAACCAATTTGATTTTGGTCAAACATGTGAAGTGGCTGACCATACTCTAATAGAACATAGTTAGAAATATCTACCACATTATTAATAGGGCGAATTCCCGCCTTCATCAAGCGTGCTTGCATCCATACTGGTGATGGCGCAATCGTTACATCATGAACGATTCTTGCACTGTAATAAGGTACTTTATCTTTATTTTGAACTGTAACAGATAATTCATCACTGGCTGATTTATCACTTTCTTGACTTGAAGTTTGAGGTTTTGTCATTTCAGTTTGGTATAAAGCAGCTACTTCATAAGCTGTGCCCACCATACTTAATGCGTCTGCACGGTTAGGAGTTAAGTCGAATTCCATCACCTGATCATTAAGATATAATGCTTCAAGTGCATCTGTACCTGGAGTCACTTCTGTTGGAAATACATAAATACCTGATTCGAACGCTTTAGGCGTAACGTGACTTGAAATACCTATTTCTTGTAACGAACAAATCATACCTTCTGAACGTTCACCACGTAGCTTCGCACGCTTAATTTTAACGCCACCAGGTAGACGACCTCCAACTTTCGCAACAATGACATGCTGACCTTCATCAACATTTGGAGCACCACATACGATTTGAACCGGCTCATCCTCGCCTAAATCAACTTGACAAATATTCAATTTATCGGCGTCTGGATGGGGTGCTTTTGACACAACATGACCAACCACTAAATTTTTTATATCTTTCGTATAATCGATAATGTCATCAACCTCAATACCTGTGCGTGTAATTCTTTCAGCTAAATCTTGAACAGGTTGATCAACATTGACATAATCTTTTAACCACTCATTTGAAATCAACATTATTGGTCACCTCTATCTTCTACTGCTTTAAATTGATCTAAGAATCTAACATCATTTGTATAGAAATGACGAATATCTTCAATACCATATTTCAACATTGCGATTCGATCTGGCCCCATTCCAAATGCGAATCCTGAATATTCATTAGAATCAAAGCCCGCCATTTCAAGAACGTTTGGATGTACCATTCCAGCGCCTAAAATTTCAATCCAACCTGTATGTTTGCAGACATTGCAACCTTCTCCTTTACATTTGAAACAAGAGACATCAACTTCGACTGATGGTTCTGTAAAAGGGAAATAACTTGGACGTAGACGAATTTCTCGTTCAGCACCGAATAATTTCTTGGCTAATAACTCTAAAGTACCTTTCAAATCACTCATTTTAATATTTTTATCAACGACTAATCCTTCAATTTGTGTAAATTGATGACTATGTGTCGCATCATCCGAGTCACGACGGTACACCTTACCTGGACAAATAATTTTAACTGGACCCTGTCCACCACGTTTCTCCATTGTTCGTGCTTGAACTGGTGACGTGTGCGTACGCATTAATATTTCTTCAGTAATATAGAAACTATCCTGCATATCTCGTGCAGGGTGAGACTTAGGTAAATTTAAAGCTTCAAAATTATAATAATCTTGTTCAACTTCATACCCATCTACAATCTCATAACCTAAACCGAGAAACAAATCCTCAATCTCTTCAACTGTGCGAGTAAGAGGATGCTTTGAACCCATCTCAATATGGCGACTAGGTAATGTCACATCAATCGTTTCCTCAGCGAGCTGTTGGTTTAATTTCTCTTCTTTTAATAACTTTTGTCTTTCATCTAATTCATTCTGAATTGTTTGACGCAATTCATTTACTTTTTGACCATATGCAGGTTTCTCTTCATTAGGTAAATCTTTCATATTTTTCATTAAACCACTTACTGAACCTTTTTTACCTAAATACTTAACCTTTACATCTTGCAATGCACGTTCACTATCTGCTTCATTAATATCAACGAGAGCTTGTTGTTTTAATTCCGCCATCGTATCATTTTGAGTCATGACCGAACTCCTCCTTTTAATGCCACTATTTTATTTTTTGAAAATGAAAACTCAAATACTTCAACATCAAAAAAGCTTTCACCCCATATCGAACTGGGACGAAAGCTTTCCGTGGTACCACCCAAATTTATGCCTAAGCATACACTTGTATATCTATTGATAACGGAATGACAATTCCGACTTAAATTTCTTTAAGTAACCAAAAAGATGAACAAAATTATTTCAAGTTGGAATAACTTTCAGTCACGGTTATTCTCCCTTTTCAACTTTCTAAATAATTTACGTCTTTTTATCGGTTGATCATTTAATTGTTTCAGTGATGTTTAAACGCTAATGAATACTTCATTTTTTAATAAATTCATCAACTATTATAGCCGAAATTTGAACAAGGGGTCAACCTTTCAACTGGTAGAGTAATATACTACCTGCAATAGCAACATTTAAACTCTCAGCTTTACCATAAATGGGTATGATAAGATTTTGTGTTGTTTGTTGTAATAATTCTTGATTCACACCTTCACCTTCGTTGCCTAATAATAAAGCAAATCGTGATTGAGCCTCTATCTCTTTAAAGCTTACTGCATTTTCGAGTGCTGTTCCATACACTGGGCCATCAAATACATTAATGTAAGTTGTTAAATCCTTAATAACAATAGGAATATGGAATATACTACCCTGACTCGCTCTCATTACCTTATCTTGATATGGGTCTGCAGTACCCTTTTCCATTACAATTAAATCTATGCCAGCAGCATCTGCAGTGCGAATTAATGTACCTAAATTACCTGGATCTTGAATTCGATCAATTAATAATACTTGTTGCGCTTCCGTATTATTATATTGTGGCTTTTCAATCACCGCAAAGAAACCTTGTGGAGTTACAGTACCAGAAAGAGCTTCAGCCACTTTCATATTAATTTCATATGTTTCATTCGCGTAATCAATTAATGCCTCATCAGTTCTGTCAGGCTCTATTACAAATAATTGCCTTATTATAATACCACTTTGATACGCTTCTTCGATAAGATGTATTCCTTCTATTAAAGCTAGGCCTGTCTTATCACGATCACGTTTCTTTTTTAACTTGTTTCCATTTTTTATTTTATTATTTTGAGCAGACGTAATTTGTTCCATGATCATTTCTCCAACTTTTAAGTTAATGTATTCATATTGTAATCTAATATCAATTGATTTCAAAGTCCACTATAATTTTTAAATTTAATTACTACTATAAAAAAGAAGCAAGCGAAGGTTTGAAATTGACATAATTTGTTTCAATTATGTTTAGACAACAAACTCTCGATTTGCTTTAGTTTGTATCGAAATCAAGTGTTTTTAATTTCAATTAATCACACTTACTTCTTTTAATTACAGTACACATTATTTAAAGTATTGGTATCCAATATCATATTTCTTAACTACATTTTCAAGAATTGGGCTTGATGCATCTGCTGATTGGTGACGAACATTTTTATGTGCTTTTTTAAACACATCTGATTGTAACCAATCAATAAAAGCTTGTTCAGATTCCCATAATGTTAAAATTTTTACTTCATCATAATCTGGTTGTTCTTTAGTATTTGTTACAAACATCCCTTTAAAGCCTTCAAGTGTTTCAATACCATGTCTTGTGTAGAACCTTTCTATTATATCTTGAGCTGTTCCTTTATCTAATTTTAATTTATTTTCAGCCATAAATCTCATGATGTTTTCCTCTTTTCTGTTAATTTATTTTGACTAGCTTCGCCACGACAACAATTCTTCCTGAAGTTTGGTTATAAGCGTCCTCGCAAGTAGACAAAGTAACTATCTTGTCTTGATTAGTAATTTGAACTTTTGTTTGTATCTCCGATTTTTTCTTTGTATTATCTATAAAATGTTGAAATTCAGATGGTGTTTTAAAATCTGTTTGTATATAGTTATCTTTCGTAGTAGTGCGATATGCACTAAAGACTTGCAATTGATATTTACCATATTTCGTGTCGTATTGAATATTTTGATGCTGATCAAAGTAACTTTGCTTTAAATACTTTTCTAGTACATCAAAAATTGTATTATCACCCATGTGGTGACCATAAATAATAGTATTTGAATTAGGAGTTTTTACAGAATTTCGATAATCCATAAAAATACTTCCCTTACGTGTCTTTTCATGATCAAAATCTTCTCTTAAATAGTCATGATTGGTTTTACCTTGTAATACTGGATAATTTAATGATGTCCCTTTAAGTTGTATCCACCCAACAATATCTTTATTAATAGATTCTAATTTAGAAAATTGTGGACGTACCTCATTTTCGTTAGACAGGGACTCTGACTTAAATTGTTGTTGTAAATTTTTATACCTTTTAGCTGACGCTTTGTCTTCAAGATAAGTTTTAAACAACTGATAACTAAAGATAAGGATGACTGCTATTAATACAATTTGAATAAGTCTAACGAATTTAATCATTTGAATCCCTCACCCTTTTTCTACAAACAATCATGCCACATTCACTGTCATTTATAATTTTAGCGTCAATTTGATACATTTCTTTTAAAATTGTTTCATTAATCACTTCTTGAGGCGCACCTTGCGCAATAACTCCTTTGTCATTTAGGCAAATCACTTCATCACTATATTCTATTGCTTGATTAATATCATGAAGTACCATTATAAAAGTAATATGATAATGATCTTTTAAAGTACGAATAGTATCTAAAACTTGATATTGGTAATGAATATCTAAATAAGTGGTTGGCTCATCCAATAAGATGTAACGAGGTTCTTGCACTAATGCAGTTGCTAAAAATACTCTTTGTGCTTCACCTCCAGATAATGACGCCAATTTTTTATTCTGAAGATTTACTAAATTAAGTTGTTGAAGAATGTTTTGAACAATTGTTTCTTTTTTAACATCTATTTTCAACCAACTTTCATGACTATATCGTCCAAGTTCTATGTATTGTCTTACAGTGAATCCTTCCGGAACATTCATCTTTTGATGTACCGTAGCAAGTTTACGTGCAAATGCTCTCTTACTAAATGTCTTCAAATCTAAATCATCTAAATATATAACACCTTTTGAAGGCTTCAAATTTCGAGAAAGTAACTTTAACAGAGTGGATTTTCCACATCCATTCGGTCCGATAATAGAAGTAATTGCATTAGAGCTAAATGTTAATGACAGATTTTTTATAATTTCAGAATCATTCTTATATTGAAAATGAAGCCCCTTAACTCGCATCATTAACAGCTCCCTTACAAATAAGATAGATTAAAATTGGGCCACCTATAAGCATCATAATGACATTCGCTGGTATTTCGAGTGGTGAATGTAACGTTCTACCTAACAAATCAGTTGTAACAACAAACCATCCTCCTAAAATCATAGATAGTGGTATCACTTCTTTATAATTACTACCAATTAACTTACGTACAATATGTGGAATAATTAAGCCTACAAAAGCTAGTGGACCTACAATTGCAGAAGAAGCACTCGCTAGAAATACAGCTACGCCCCCAATGATTAATCTATATTTAGTAATGTGAAAGCCTAAATTATTAGCTTGTTTATCCTCTAAAGCTAATAAATTCACTTTAGATGTTAAAAGCATTGTGATTAATAAACCTATACTCGCTGATATTCCGACAATCTTAACATCATTCCATGTTTTCATAGTTAGTCCTTGAGGTATTTTCAGAAATGGATTCTGTGCAAATAAATCAAGTACTCCGGTTAGCATTGCATACATTGCTACACCGATTAATATCATACGTGTAGGTTGAAATTTGAATTTCACACTTAAGAGAAATAATAATAGAAAAGGTATCATTCCTCCTAGAAAACTAAGTAAAGGTACGACAAAAAATAATTGGGGTGTCACCAATAATAGAATCATACGCATGACAAGTGCTCCTGATGAAACACCGAGTAGTTGCGCGTCAGCTAAAGGGTTTTGCAAAACTGCTTGCAATAATGCTCCAGATACCGAAAGCATTGCACCAACACATAAAGCGATAATGATTCTAGGTAATCTTAAATCAATGATTGTGTCTACATTAGAAACATGACCAGTAGTAAATTGGGTTAATATATCTTTAAGAGAAATAGGTATCGTACCAACAATAAATGACACATATACTGTCACACATAGGAGAATAATTGAAATTAGAAAGAGTAATTTAGAGTAGTGTTGTAACATTATTTCCCCCATCACTTTTTATAAAATAGATTGTATAACTGTGTCATAGCATCATCAGCGTCTACGTTTGCAGTGATACCAAATGGTACTTCCTCTAAATCATAAACTTGATTCGTTTTAACTGCTTTGAAATGCTTCCAAATATCATTTTGTTTAAATTCTTTTTGGAACATTTTCTTAACTTCATCTGGCATCCCGTGAGGAAGTCTTAATATAATATCGGGATTAACATTAACTAAATGTTCCGTGTTAGAAGAAATATACTGTTTAGAATGGTCTTGTATGACATTCTCTCCACCAGCGATTTTTACGAGATCTCCAATATATGATTTATCAGTGGCAACTAAATAACTGCCAGGTATCCCCATAAGTATCAGTACCTTAGGATGTTTCTTTTGTTTTGCAACTTTACTTTCAATATTCGCTTTCACGGAATTAAGGTGATGATTTAGTTCTTTAGCCTTCTTCTCCCTATTAAACTGTTTACCAAGTTCAGTAATAGATTTCTCCATGCCATCTAAACTATCATAATCATAGAAGTAACCTTTCATGTTTAACTGTTTATAAAAGGGCTTCATTTCATCTTTAATAGTAGATACACTCAAAACATGTGTAGGATTCACTTTTTTAACTGCCTCTACACTTGGTTCCATCGGTTGGCCGACTTCCGGAACATTTTTATATCGATCTGGTAACTTTTTATAAGATGTGGGCTTACCTACAATAGGTAAATCTAACTTATCTAATGTCATCGTTAAAGCGACGGTAGTAGGTACGATACGAATATCCTTCGATTCAGCTTTATCTTTCTTTTTATTGCTATCATCCGCCTCGCAACCACTGAGTAAAACGATAAATAATATGATAGTAAAAATTATTCGGGTTTTTCTCATTTTCTCGACTCACTCTTTCTTTTAACAAAATATGTTGCGATTAAAGCTAAAATTGCCAATAAAATAACAGAGCCAAGAAGATAGTATGTATTTCTATGATTAGGGAGTACATCCTCATTATGGTCTTTTTTTGCAACTTTCTTCTTATCAGCATCTCTATTGAAGCTTGGATTAGGTTTATCTTTTTCCTTTTTAAAAGGATTAAGTTGAGGCAATTGGCTATACCTAGAATTAGTATTTGTATTTAAACTAGCTGGAGTATTTGAATTAGTCCGATTTAATGAATCTGAGCTCGGTTTATCTGTACTTGGTTTAATTGATAGATTGCTATTTGAATTAGAAAATTTATTTTGTTCTTCTCTATTGATAATCTGATTTGACGACATATCTTGTTGAGTTGATTGTTTTGACTCTTTTAGATGACTATTCTCATTTTTTATTTCATTAAATTGTCCTTCTTCTGTTTTTAAATTTTTTCTTAGGCTCTCTTTATCATCAAACTGATTAGACTTGTTATTCTGAGCGTCTTTGTGGTTAACCTTTTCATCATTCTTTTCGCTATGTTTCATAACGATATAAGTGGTATACGTATGGTCGTAATGTATCGATGGTATTTTAATGTGGATACGAGATTTTTTATTTCTTCTTTTATGTTAATAAGGGGTATTCGAATGGTTACCGTATCTTGTTCTTTATCCTCATTTACAATCTTCACTTTTAATTCTTTATCATGTTGGTAGAATTTATAACTTTCCCACCATTCTCTGTTTAATAAAGTCATTACAAAATATGTTTGATTACCGTCATTAACAATATAACCAGGATGTTTTACATACTCATCCATATGTGAAACATCCCTATTATTCTGTTTACGAACGTAAAATTCTATCGTTTGTTCTATCTTATTTCTAATTTGTTGATGATCACTATGGCGTTTCGCATGATTTTTATCTTTTTCAAAGCTTTCTTTAATATAATAATCGGCTGATGATAGATTTTTATCATCAGCCTTTACTTGATAAGTATCATTATTTAAAGATAAAGATATTCCTAAAGTAAACGCTATAACGAATAATTTCATCATTAAGCGACTACAATATTTCATTATTCATTACCTTTTTTTAATTTGAATGTCAAAACTGAAATTGTAATTAATACAAATAGAGAAGCTATAGGAATTAAATATGTATATGTAGGGATTCCACCACTAGTTTGAGGATTTTCAGCAGTTGATTTATCTTGGACAATATTTGGTGATCCAGTCGCTCCACCATCTTTACCATCAAATTTAAAAGTAATATTGTAATGATGATCATATTTAAATGGCTTACCATTTACTGGCTCATTGATGTAAACTGCAATTGTTCCGTTTACTTTACCAGAAGCTTTGTTTACCACAAATTCAGATGTTCTCATGTCTTTACTAGCATCTTTGCTAATAATTTTCTCTTTGCTACCCTCAATAGTCATTCCAGTAATCCAATGACTATGATTAACTGTGATTTGAAGTACTTTCTTCCCATCTTTTTCAATTAATTTTGCAGGCTTCTCAAAATAGTCATTTGCCATCGAAGTATCATTTGTATTATATTTTAAAACTTCAAAATTAATAGACTTACCTTCGGCTGCGTAACTTACATTAGGTCCCCAATTCACTAAAAATATTATTAAAACTAAAACAAAACTTAACGTTTTATAAGTCACTTTCATTTATACAACCTCCATAAGAGTGATAAAACTTGATAAATTACTCACCCTAATTCTTGTAAAAATAATAAATGAAAATAGTTATCAACGTCAATATAAAATTGATAATATTTTTAATTAGTTGTTTAAAGTTATAAAAATATGCTAATATATTGTTTGACCATTATCATTGGATAATGTTTTATTTCACTCTAATTCTATAACTTCTCAAAAGACAACTGAGACAACTACTTATCAAAGGAGAGAATAAGTTATGAACAAACCTAACAATTTTTCAAATGACAAACCCACTCAGAAAAATCACTATTCAATTAGAAAATTCACGGTTGGTACTGCTTCTATTATTGTAGGTTCATTCCTTTTCTTCGGACAGGCACATGCTGAAGAAGGCACGGAAGGTAATACTTGGCAAAGAGAAGCTGTAGGTACCGTTAACACAGCTGGTCAACCGAGCACTACAAGTCAAGACCAAAATAATCAAGCTGGTACAGGTACTCCTGCTGCTACACAAACAGGTCAAGATGGAGCTAAAACAAACACTGCCGACCACCAAGGTCAAGGCACTGCAGAAGCTACAGGAACTCAAACTAATCAAGCCGATGCTACACAAACAAACCCTAGTCCAAATACTACCGGACAAGATAACCAAGCTACTAGTACTCCACAAGGAACTCAAACTGCTGGCACAGGTCAAACTGCGCCAACTACAGCTACTGGATATACTCAAGCTAAACCTCATGCTGAAACAGCAGATCAAGGTAATGGAGCTACTGTGACTCCTAGTCCTCAAAATGATGCAACTTCCCCAGCAGCTTCAACAAAACCAGAGGCAACGACTGGTCAAGATGCTACATCTAAACCAGGTACTACTGAAAACAATAGTACAGGTCAAGGTGCTCAAGCTGGTACTGTAGGTGCTGGAACACCTACTCCATCTCAACCTGAAACACAACCTAATACAGACACTACAGGTTCAGCTAAACCAAGTACTAGTACTACTGATCAAGAGAAACCTAATACAGAAGATCATGGAGAACAAACAGGTACTTCAGCTGGTAATGCTCAAAATGCTGCAGGTACTCCTGGCGAAACTAAACCTAATCAAGCTACACCTGCTCCAAACAATCAAGATACTCAACCAGGTAATACTAATAATGATGCTGCCACAACTCCACAACCTGGAACTACAGGACAAGATACTCAAGGTACTCAATCTAAACCTGGTACAACTGAAACAGGGACAGCTCAAAATACAGGGACTACAGATACACAAGCTAAACCTGAGGCTGGCAATCAAAATGCAGGAACTACTGTGACTCCACCTGCTGATAAAGATAATCAAACTGGACAAGGTACTGCAGGCACTACAGGTACTCCTGCACCTGAAACTAATAACGGTGCGACTGGTACTCCTGGAACTACTGCACCTGAAAATAACAACCAAGCTGGACAAGGTACTGCAGGCACTGCAGGAACTCCTGCTCCTGATACTAATAACGGTGCAACTGGTACTCCTGGTCAAACAACGCCAAATGGTCAAGAAAAACCAAGCGCTCCTGGTACTGATCAACAAGGCCAAGACACACCTCAAACAGGTACTCCTGGTCAAGATACTCAAACGGGTGAAAATGGTACAGGCACTACTGTAACGCCTTCTCCTAATCAAAACCAAGCTGGTAATGAAAACCAAACTAAACCAGGTACTGATAACAACGCTGGGGTTACTACTCCTGACCAAGGTACTGCACCTAAACCTGGCACTGATCAAAATCCTGGAACAGATACTCCAGATATAAACAACCAAGCTGGACAAGGCACTACTGGTACTACAGGTACTCCTGCTCCTGATACTAATAACGGTGCGACTGGTACTCCTGGTCAAACAACACCAAGTGGTCAAGATAATCAAGAAAAACCAAGTACTCCTGGTAATGATCAACAAGGCCAAAACACACCTCAAACAGGTACTCCTGGTCAAGGTACTCAAACGGGTGAAAATGGTGCAGGCACTACTGTAACGCCTTCTCCTGATCAAAATACTGAAGTAAAACCTAATGACAATGGTGTCGCTAAACCTGATACTAACAATAATGCTGGTGCTACTACTCCTAACCAAGGTACTGACACTGATCAAAAACCTGGTACAGATACTCCAGATCAAAACAACCAAGCTGGACAAGGCACTACTGGTGCTACAGGAACTCCTGCTCCTGATACTAATATCGGTGCAACTGGTACTCCTGGTCAAACAACACCAAGTGGTCAAGATAATCATGAAAAACCAAGTACTCCTGGCAATGAAAATCAAGAAAAACCAGATACTAATAATGCTGAACAAGCTAAACCTACTACTCCGGAACAAAATGGCCAATTAGGTGCTGGTGTTAAACCTGGTACAGCTAATCCTGATCAAAATACTGAAGTTAAACCTAATGAAAACGGTAATCCTAAACCTGGTACAGTTACTCCTGATCAAAACAACCAATCTGGACAAGGTACTACTGGTACTACAGGAACTCCTGCTCCTGATACTAATAACGGTTCAACTGGTACTCCTGGTCAAACAACACCAAGTGGTCAAGATAATCAAGAAAAACCAGATACTAATAATAATGGACAAGCTAAACCTACTACTCCGGAACAAAATGGCCAATTAGGTGCTGGTGTTAAACCTGGTACAGCTAATCCAGATCAAAATACTGAAGTAACAACACCTAATGAAAACGGTAATCCTAAACCTGGTACTGATCAAAAACCTGGAAATGGCCAAACTGGTGGAGACACTAGCGGAAATACTGGTTCAAACAAAGATACTCAAACTGGTGGAGACACTGGACGAAATACTGGTGAAGACAAAGGTGGTCAAACTGGTGGAGACACTGGCAACACTGATAGTGATAACAAACAAACTGTTGTTAACGATGAGGTTAAAACTTCAAATGGTTCAAAAGATAAATCTGAATTACCGGAAACTGGATTAAGCGATGAATCAGACTACGCTACTACTGTATTCGGCACAATAACTTTAGCTGCATCATTATTACTATTAAGAAGACAAAGAAAAGAATCTAAATAGTTATAAATTTCATGGCGAGCTAATCTAATCAAGATTAGCTCGTTTTTTATGTTTTAAAATATAATAATGAAATTATTAAAAAATCATTCACTTAATTTTATATTAGTGTATAATATCCTTGTGTTAATTGATAAATAATATCAATAAAAATTACATAGGAGTTGTTCACAACATGAAACATCAACATAAGAAAAACACACTCATTTTAAATAATTTCTTTTCAATTAGAAAGCTTAAATTTGGAGTAGCTTCAATCACATTAGGTTCAGCACTTATTATTGGTGCACACCATGAAGCTCAAGCCGCTGAAAGCAATAATAGTCAAGGTACTCAAAACTCTACAACTATTGACCAAACTAACAAAAATACGAATCAATCAGCGCAACAAGCGCAGTCCAAACCAGCCGATACGGTTGCTACTCAAAATTCAAATACTCAAAATAACCAAGCTACTACGCAAAATGCGCCAACTACTAATACAAACAATAGTAATTCAAAGTCGAATGAACTTTCTCAAACTTTAAATTTCCAAGTTCAAAAAGATAAAACAAACGACGTTTCTCACATGGATCAATATGTGCAGCATCCTGGTAAAGTAATAAAAAAAGATGATAAGTACTACTTCCAAATCACTTTAGACAACGCCTCATGGTGGAAGAGTTTTCGATTTTTCGATGAAAATGAAACTGAATTACCCACTACAGTTGTAGATGATAATACTGAGAAAGATACTAAAACAGTAAATATGGAAGTAACACCAGGTATGAATAATATTATTAGTAAAGTTCATATTGTAATACCTGATTTAAAATATGATCATGAATATACAACACATATTGAATTAGAAAGTGTCATCCCTACTATTGAGGACCCAGAACCAACGGCTACTCAAAACCAAGCTAAACAAAATGATAATATGAATGTAGAACAACCTGATGCTGGTAATAATCAAGCTAAAAATGAAAAACCATCAGCTCCGGTAAACCATACTGATACTAATAATCAAAACACTAAAATTGATAGTCAGGACAAAAAAGATAACGCTTCTACAGATCAACAACCTGATGCTAATAAAAAACAAGACACGACTCAAAAGCCTTCAGCGCCTGTAAGCGATACTGTTACTAACAATCAAAATGATAAAACTGATAATCAAGCTAAAAAAGATGACACTTCTAAAAATCAACAAACAGCTACTGACAAAAAACAAGATACTAAAACACCGGAAGCTCAAGTAAGCGATACTACTAAAAAGCAAGATGTAAAAACTAATAAAAAAGATGATACTTCTAAAGATAAACAACTTGATG
Source organism: Staphylococcus sp. TE8 (assembly GCF_000692055.1). NCBI lineage: Bacteria > Bacillati > Bacillota > Bacilli > Caryophanales > Staphylococcaceae > Staphylococcus > Staphylococcus sp. TE8. The sequence goes on along the minus strand of NZ_JMGB01000001.1, from coordinate 527,349 downwards.
CTGCTAAACATTCTGAAAAACTCGATAAAATACATAAAGACTCCAACGGCCCTAAACCTAAGAAAGACCAAAAGCATGATAAAGATTCTAAAGAAGCCAAAGGAAAAGATTCTGTAGTTAAAGACAATAGTAAATCTAAAACTTCAAAAGAATTACCAGAAACAGGTTCAAAACAAGAATCAAATAGTAACAGTCTAGTATTTAGTCTTATCGCCCTATTATCTTCATTATTACTTCTTAAAAGAAAAAACAATAAAAATATCTAATGACTTACTACAAGTACATCATTATACGATGCACTTGTTTTTTATTATAAAATTAAATCAATAAAATATTTTTAAAATAGTATTCAAATTAAAAATAAATAGTGTATAATAACCCTAAGCTAATTGATAAGGTTTATCAATTAGAAATTTATTTTCAGGAGTGGTTAACACCATGAACAAACAACATAAGAATCATTCATTGAGGTATGCCAATTACTTTTCAATACGTAAATTAACCGTAGGAGTAGCTTCAATCACGTTAGGAACTGCCATCTTCTTAGGTACCAATCATGAAGCTCAAGCTGCTGAAGATACTAATTCCCAAGCTATTACTAATTCGGCTGCTTCTTCTGGACAAAACACTAATACAGCTCACCCAACTGGGGCTTCTACCTCAAGTTCAACTAATCAAAGTGATCAAGCTCAACCGAAAAATACTACTCAAGCTTCATCTGACTCACAGAGCACATCAACATCTCAAAATAATTCAAATAATAATGCTAGTAATACAACTCAATCCGCTTCAAACACTAGTCAAAATGCACAAACTAAATTTCACTCTGCTGATAATTTAAAAGAAGCAATTAAAGATCCAGCAGTCGCAAATCAACCACATGATGAGGGGCCCAGACGCCCTATAGAATTTAGTTTAGAAGGTAGTAGTGAAAAAACTTTCTATATAGAAGCGAGCACAAAAAACCCGGCTGATGTCATATTTACAAGGGATGGCGCAAAAGTTGAATTTGAAGTTCAGACCGCAGATTCATTTGAAAAATTTGAAGTATATAATGGCGATACTAAATTACCCGTTAACCTTGTTTCATTTGATTTAGAAAAAGATTATGCATATGTAAGATTTCCAGTTACAGATGGAACTAAAGAAGTCAGAGTTCTTGCTACAGTAGTATGGGGTGGTGGTACAAACAAAGATGATTATGACGCAAGATTAGTATTTAAAAAGCCAATTCAGAATGATACATCCCAATTCCAAACTCAACAGGAATATGATACTGAGAAGTTATTAGAACCTTATAGAAAAGCTAAAACATTGGAAAGACAAGTTTATGAATTAGAAAAGATTCAAGATAAACTACCTGATAATTTAAAACAAGAATACAAGGAAAAACTTGCCAAAGCTAAAAGTGATTTAGAACAAGAAGTAACGTCCGCTAAACCTGAGTTTGAAAATGTAAAACCTACTCCCAAAACTTTAACTGACGAAAAAAATGCTGATTTCGTAGTACTTGAAAGTACTGAAGATAATCCTTCAGTTATGGACGGCTTTGTTCAACATCCTTTTAAAACAGCGACTATTGATGGTAAAAAATACGTTGTAATGCAAACTAAAACTGACTCATATTGGAAAGATTTAAAAGTTGAAGGTAAACGTGTGGTGACTATTTCTCGTGATAAAACGAATGATACACGTACAATCATTTTCCCTTATGAAGATGGTAAAGATGTATACAATGCGATTGTAAAAGTTGTAGTTAAAAATATTGGTTATGATGGTCAATATCATGTAAGAATTCAAAATAATGAATTTGCGAAGAAACGTGTTTCAAGTGATTCAACGGAAAATAAATCAACTTCTACAGACACGAGTACTTCAAATGCATCACAAAACAGTGATTCATCTAAAAAAGTAACTGCTAAAGATTATCAAGCAACAACGTATAAAAATATTTATAAAGATGTTGTGTATGATAAAAATAAATTACATAAAGAATTACCAATTTTTGTAAGTGGACATTTTAGAAATGCAATTAATAATGAGGAATCATCTTTATACGAAGGTGCTTTAAATCCTAATGTAAAAATTGAAAAATTAAATGATTTATATAAATATACTGTTCACTTACATCCTGGAATTGCTGATGTCGGCGGAGAATTCTATGATTTTGAACTTTTCAGAGTAGAATATAAAGACCAACCATTAGAACTTAAAACAATTAATGAAAAGAATAAAATTAAGGAATTCACCGTAACCTCTAAAGATTTATTAGAGAAAATTCAACTCACAGGAACAACTAAATATCCTGAAAATATTAATAATCCTAATAAAAGTAGAGATCAAGCTCATGACGTAACACTTCAATTATACTATGATAGTGCGCGTCAATTTAATAATGACTTATGGAATGACCCTAAAGAGCGTCCATCTAAACCAGCTAAAACAACTAAACCGGCACCATCATCACAGAATCAACAAACTACTACTCAAACAAACAATAATGACCAATCATCAGTTCCAGATCATGAAGTTGAAACAGCTAAAGTTCCAACTGCTTTCCCTGTAACTATCAAAGGAGATTTGAAATATCAAAAAGACAATGCCCAAGATTCAACATACGCTAATTTATTTGAAAAGGATGTAAAAGTAGAAAAAGTTGGAGACAAATATCAATATACTTTTAAAGTCAAAGAAGCAAATGGTAATTCACTTATCACTAAGAGAACTAAATATCAATTCTCTAAAATTACCCATAATGGTGAAAACGTAATATTAACTGATCAAGGTAATAAAGTTAAAGAAGCAGTTTTAACTACTGATAAATTACTAGATAAAATCCAACTCGTAACTAAAGTGGTATCTAAACTTGATAAAGTAGGAAATGACGTAGCAACAACATTAGTGCTTGATTTCCCTGTTATAGAGAAACCAAAAGCTGATTCTAACCAAACGAACAATCCTACAAATAATAATCCAAACAATAATAATGCAACGACTAACCCTGTAGAAACACCAACTACTAACCCTGTAGAAACACCAACTACTAAACCTAATGAAACACCAACTACTAAACCTACGGAAACTCAAAACACGACACCATCAGTAAAACCAATTACAACAGAGTTTGAAAGTGCTATTACTACACCTACAGTATTGAAAGATGAAAAAGCCGTTGATTTTTCTATACTGAAAAAATTAAAAGATCAACCATCTGCAATAGAAAATTACGTTCAAAAACCTTTTAAAGTAGCTATAGATGAAAAAGGCAACAAACTTGTAGTTCTTACAATTAAAAATGATTCTTATTGGAAAGAATTTAAAGTTGAGGGCCAACGTGTAACAACAATAGCAAGAGATAAAGAACATGATACGCGTACTGTTGCGTTCCCTTATGTAGAGGGTCAAAAGGTTTATAACGCATTTGTAAGTATTGAAGTTCCTAAAATCGGCTATAAAGGAAATTATGATATTAGAATAATTAATGATGAACCTAATAAAGAATTCGAACCTATTCCAATTCCTAAAAAGGAAAAACCAAATCCTAAGCGTCCAACAAAACTTACAAAGACTTCTTTAAAAACTAAAACTTTAACAGTTACTAAAGATAGTAAGTCAAACAAATCTCAATCAACTGACAAATCTAAAACTTTACCTAATACTGGTTTAGATTCTTCTCAAACAACAATATGGGCAAGCTTATTAGCATTCTTAGGTAGTACGTTACTTATAAATAGAAAGAACCATAAAAGTGAAAAACATTAATAGCACTATCTTACAAAATATTAATCAATAATTTATCGTCGGCCTACAGCAATCCCCTACAATGCTGTAGGTCGATGTTTATAATAAATAAAAAATCCAGTAACCTTAGACAGATTACTGGATAAAAATAAATATATAAATTTATTATTTAGAAACGACTTCTTCACCGTTGTAAGAACCACAGTTTTTACATACGCGGTGAGATAATTTGTATTCGCCACAGCTTGGGCATTCAGTCATACCAGGTACTGAAATTTTGAAATGCGTACGGCGTTTATTTTTTCTTGTTTTAGACGTTCTTCTTTTTGGTACTGCCATGATTAATCCTCCTTAAGAATAGACACTTAATTAAAATGTCAGTTCAATTAATACTATTATACCATTAATTAAACTGCTATTGCTCTTTATCATATAATTGTTGTAATTTCTGAAGCCTTGGATCAACTTGCTTAGTTTCAGAATCATCTTCTTGTTCTTTTTGAACTTCAATTAATTGATCTTCATCAATGACTTCCCAGCCATTACCTTCTGTTAGCATTTGATCACTATTTTCAGAAAAGGCGCGCATAGGCTTTTCAATAATTACAAGTTCTTCAGCAATGTCTTTGATATTAATCATACCATCAGTGACAAGATGATAATGTTCATCTTCTTGATCGTCATCATCGGTATAATCATCGTAGCCTTCTAAGTCAAATACTTCTGAAGTAGTTACATCTAGGGGCACATCTACTGGCTCTAGCGTACGTGCACATGGCATAGTATATGTACCAGTAACATGCATATCTGCAATCACTTCATTAGATTTCACTGTTAATAGGCCTTCAACATTTATTTCTGATAGATCAATTAAATCTAATGACTCTTTCAAGTGATCAAAATGAGCCTTTTGGTTAAACTCAAACGGCTTACCTTGATACTTTCTCAATTGTGTTATTGACCATTTCATATGGCTTCACCTCTAACAAGCACAAAATTTATTTTAACTTTCCCAACAAAAGTTGTCAAGATTTTTTCTTAACATATATTGTTCTGTTACAATACTAATGATGAATATTGAAAGGACGAAATGCAAATGAAAAGTGTTGGGCTCATAACTGAATATAATCCATTTCATAACGGACATTTATATCACTCACAACAAACTCAACTTCACTCCAATTCAAATGTAACAATTGCGTTGATGAGTGGCAACTTTGTTATGCGTGGAGAACCTGCAATTTATAATAAATTTACTCGTGCTGAAATGGCCCTCATTGGCGTTGATTTAGTCGTGGAATTACCGTTAATAGCTAGTCTCTCTTCAGGAGATACATTTGCTGAAATGGCTATTAAAGTAGCTCATTATTTAGATATTGATGAAGTTTCTTTTGGTAGTGAAAGTGCAAATATAGAAGAATTACAACAACTTGCGTCTACTATTTCAACTTTAGAAAGCCACCCCGATTTTAAAAGTAAACTTAAAGAAGGAAAGAGTTACCCTCGTATATTGAGTGAACTCACTGATCATCATGAACTTATTCAATCGCCGAACAACATGTTAGGTATAAGTTATCTTAAGGCAATCAAACGATTTGCACCACTTATAAAAGCAATGACAATTAAACGTGAAGGTTCACATCATCACCACTCTGAAATACAGCATCCTACCTTTGCAAGTGGAACATCTATTCGTCAGTCTTTAATAAAGAACGATAATGAGTGGAAACGTGTGGTTCCTGAATCAGTACACGCTTTGTATCATAAACCTCATGCTTCAATCGAAGATACATTCCCTTTCATTAAGTATCAACTTATGGTGCAAGATACTGAGGCTTTAGCATCAATATACACTGTAAATGAAGGCTTTGAGAATCGTTTAAAATCTATAGTTCAAGAAAGTTACTCGTTCAAAGAACTAATGGAGAAGCTTAAAACGAAACGTTACACTTATACTCATATACAACGTGTGCTTATGAATGTATTAATCAATGTACGTGCTCATAATGTAAAAAAAGACATCGACGCTGTTAGAATTTTAGGAATGAACGATACTGGTAGAAATTACTTAAAATATTTAAAAAATAAATTTCCTGAGCGTCATTTTATCACTAACATAAATAAAAAAAATGCACATTATTTCCAAAATGAAATTAAAGCTACACAAGTGTATAATCTTATCAGCAAACAATCTCAAACAGATTTCAACACACCTATCATACGCAAATAAAAACCATTTCAACACATACCCTTACTGATTGAATTTCGTTCAGTAAAAATTGTTGAAATGGTTATTTTTTAAACATCAAATTTATCTTTTAATGCTTTCTCAACATTTGGTGGTACAAATGCTGAAATATCTGCTTTATAGGCTGCTACCTCTTTTACAATGCTTGAACTAATAAATGAATAATTTGTGCTTGTCATCATGTACATTGTTTCAATATTATTATTTAACTTCTTATTCATGGAGGTTAAACGTAATTCATATTCAAAGTCACTGACTGCACGTAGACCTCTGATAATCGTTCTTGCTCCTACTTGATCACAGAAGTCGACTAACAATCCATTAAAGTGATGAACTTCTACATTTGATAAATGTTGAACAGAATCTCTTATTAAATCAATTCGTTCTTCTAAATCAAATGTTCCTCCTTTGCTGCTATTTTTTAACACACATACATGAATTTCATCAAAGCGATCGGCGCTTCGCTCTATAATGTCTAAGTGTCCATATGTAATAGGATCGAAACTACCGGGAATAACTGCTCTCGTCTTACTCATTTTATTCTCCTTTTTCAAGTAACAAAGTATCTGTCAAACCGTAATGATAACGCTTAATCACTTGGAACGGCTCATATTTAATATCCTCATGATTACTAAACTCACAAACGATAATACCATTTTCTTTTAATAAATTAAACTCCGAAATTCGCTCAATTGCTTCATCAATTAACCCCTTTTTGTAAGGAGGATCTAAGAAAATGACATCAAATTGAATATCACGTTTAGCAAGTGCTTTTAACGCTCTATCGGCATTATTTTTATATACTTCAGCTTGAGGCATTAAATCCAATTGATTTAGATTAGCTTTAATGACTTTAACAGCCTTAAAGTTTTGATCTACAAAAATAACTTTTTCCATACCACGTGATAAAGCTTCTATGCCTAATGCTCCGCTTCCTGCGAATAAATCTAATCCTAAACCTGAAACTTCATGCAAACTGTTAAAAATGCCTTCTTTTACTTTATCCATAGTAGGTCTTGTATTTCGTCCTTCAAGACTTTCTAACGCTTTACTTTTATGTTTACCTGCAATTACGCGCATCGCTCACACTTCCATTTCAATAAGTTATTTAATATAATTTGTTGTATTAAAGGAGACTGATTAATTTATGAAACAATCGTTTATCAAAATCGGTGAAGGTTTAACAGATTTATTTGAATTCACTACCCTTATCGAGTTCAATCACCCTCGTATCAATCGCATCATTTACTTTCATTCGCCACAATCTGAGAAACAACTATCTTCAGTAGCAATGATTATGAATCCGACATCTGGCAACCACTTTCAAGCTATGTATATCATGGTTAATGCTTTAAACTATCCATATCCAGATGGAAATAAGAAATTTGAAATCATTAATACTGAAGCTGAAAAGTATAATATTCCAATTGTAGGCATTGATGTTCAACCACCAGAAACTTACCCTGATATAGATTTATATTTTAACTATCTTATCAGCGTATTACGTCTACAACGCTGGATTCCACCATTACAATAAAACATGAGTGTTTATAGCACTTCATGTTTTTCCTTCTCATAAGTTTTCTTTAATAACTTATATGGTGACCCATCAATATCTCTCACATATTTAAGCTGCATGAGTTTATTTACTACATAATCAGCATCTGCTTCATTGACGTACATCACCACATATTTTCTTTGTCTATTTGAATGAACAATATGTCCATATTTTCTTATTTGTCGTTCGTGCTTAATATGTTTTAAATAAATAATTAAACTTACTCTAGGAATTAAATTCATATCTTGCTCACTCCATTGTTTATACATAAGTAATCATATCACGTCTATGTTTGTATTGAAATGACTATGATTGTTCTTGAAACACCCTAACCACTCTATGTAAGTTTATCCTTACGCCCACTATTTATGAAAATGAATACTATTATGATAATACGAGATGAAGATACTATACTTTTAATAATAAGATAATATTTGTTAAGCTATGTCTAATAATAAAGAGGAGGCTCATAGATGAGTAATAATAAAAGATGGTTAGTCAAAGGTTCTTTAGCAACCGCTGGTATCTTAGGAAGTTTGTTTTACTTTAATAAAAATAAAGCACCTAAACAAGTTAAGTCTATTCCAGCATTCTTTTCAGGACAAGCACCCTATTTATTTGCCCATAGAGGCGGGATGGCAGTTCGTCCTGAACAAACTCAATTAGCATTCGACAATGCAGTAGAATATGGACTAGACGGTTTTGAAACAGATGTACGTTTAACTCAAGATGGTAAATTAATTGTCTTTCATGATGCGCTTGTCGACCGTACTACTAATGGTTCAGGTAAAGTCAGCGAACATACTTTAGAAGAATTGAAACGTCTAGACGCAGGCTATCATTTTACAGATATTAATGGCGCTACGCCTTATCGCAATGATCCTCATGCCAAAATACTTTCATTTGAGGAATTATTAGAGATGTATCCAAACATGTATATCAATGTTGATTTAAAAGATGCACCTAATACATATGAAGGTCGACTTGCTCCTGAGGTGATGTACAATACTATTGTTAAACATCAAGCGCAAGATCGTGTGCTCGTAACAAGTTTTCATAAAACTCAAATTCGACGCTTTGTTGAGTATAGCAATGATGAAATAGCCGTCGGTGCTAGCCAAGCTGAAGTAGCTGAAGGTTTCTTGAAATTTAATAGTATTCTTGGAAATACATTCACGCCTCAAGCTGATACATTTCAAATGCCAACTGAGTTTAAAGGTGTGCCGTTAACGTCTAAACGCTTTATCGACTGGCTAAATTTAAATAATATTGTTCCAGGTTTCTATGGTGTGAACAGCATTGATTTAATGACAGACCTTTATAATAAAGGCGTTCACACCTTAGTTACAGACCGCCCTGACTTAGCTAAACAATTTAAAGAAACCTTACTTAATAAGTAAAATACTGTTGCTTTAAGCTTATCGATACAGTAGAGACTTTATATAAAATGATATGCATCCTAAAGTTAGATTTTCAACTCATTGTATAAAAGCATTTCATTTCAAATAGACGCATCATCACAAATCAAATCATAATTAAAAAACACTTTCGATGACATTTTTTTATTCATCGAAAGTGTTTTTATTGCTAGATTAAATACTCTCTTCGCATCTTCTTTTTATCTATATTTATAATGAACAATTGCAAGATCCACCAGTTGCACACCCATTATGACCTGTTTGGAAGAATGGATTCCCCGCTTCAATTTTCACATTTTCCGAAACTGCGAATGCAATTTTTGTCAATACTTCATCAATTAAATTCTGTAATGCGACTTCCTTTGTCTTATATTCCATGACAACAGGTAACATTTCGTATGCACGCTTACGTTGACGTGTTTCCATCATAATTCTTTTATAGTCAGGGTGATATTTACCAAATCTCATGACATCATCGTATTGATCTTTTGACTTTAAAAATGCTTGATAAAGTAGATGTGCTTCGTCATCATTTTCTAAATTATCTTTAGCATATTGATAAGTTTGATATACGTCTGATTGAACAATCATATCAGATAAATTTTCTATCTCATCTAAAATGGATAATGTTTCTTCAGTAATCATATTCTCACCCTTTCGTATTTTACTTTTCCAAGAAAATTAATGAATAATAATCTTTCATAACCTCTCCGCCCATTTCGTCATACTTATTATTTAACATACGAGAGCGGTGGATATCTGAGTTCATCCAACTATGAATTAAAGTTGGTACATCATCAAAATCATACCCTACGTTCTGACTCGTTGATGTGTAGGACACATTGTTTTCATCGAGTTGTTGTGTCAATGCATTCTCAGTGAATTCGGCACTATCAGTACCCTTTTCAGTTGCTTCATACAAGTTAATTGAAGCTATATGTGCAATATCGTCATTAATTTTTAGAGGTTTTAACCCCTTTAACTCTCTCATTTGATTAGTTACTTCATAAAGTGTAATGAGTTGATTCGGGTTCTGTTCAAACGGTGTTGCTTTATCTTTAGAATCTGAAGTGTCACCTTCATCGGTATTTAATTTATATGGTTGTAGTGCCGCTAATGTATCTGAATCTAAGAATCGAACTGCTAAGATTTTGTTTGATTCTTGGTCAGAATAAACTTGCGCGTAGACATTACCATATTTAATTAATGTTTGAGTTTTCATGTCTTCATCCGACATTTCAAATCGATACGTCTTACCATTAGATTGTATCGTTGGTTCCGGGTTAATGCTTGTATTTTCAAATAGATGTGAGGCACTCTCACCGATAGTTAACGGATCAACTTTGACGTCTTTTCCGGTTGCATAAACTGAAGTAATAATATCTTTCTTAGTACTTACGATATAATATTCATTATCTTTTTTGAATATGTAATTTTTATAACCATATTTAAATGGATATGTACGATCAGCTTGACCATAGTGTTTAGTCATAAATTTAATATCCTTACCAATCCAAGTACCAATGCCATGTTTAGGTTTAGGATTTTCAACATTCTTATTAGACTTTTGGAATTGTTCTGAATGATTACTTTTATTACTTTTATTTGGATTCTCTAATACATCAAATTTAAGACGTGGTGAGTAAAATAAATAAATTAAAAAAGTAATTAAAAAAATAACACCTACTACTTTGATAACTAACTTTTTCATTACTCACCCACCTCTACAGAATTAAGTTTATTGTACAAAAATAGTCTATTATTTATCAAGACAAGCGATTAAACCTTCAACGCTAATTTATAGTTTACTAGTTTAGTATTGTAGCTAAAATTAAAAAAACTGACAAAACCTACAATGAAGTTTTATCAGTATAGTTGAATAGAAAGAACGAATAAATAAATTATAGTCCTAGAGTTGCTTTAATTAATGAGGTTGTTTCTCCGCCTGGGTAAAGTACATACAATAGAATGTACACCGCCACGCCAGTAATTGCTGTGAAGAACCAAATAATCGATGCAACCGGTCCAATCTTTCTATGAATATTAAATTTATCATTAAAAGCTAAAATAATTTGTACTAATCCTAATACACCGCCAATAGTAGCTAAGTTGATATGGAAAACTAAAAAGATGGTGTAGTAGATTTTCACTGAATCTGGACCACCAAAGGCAGTATTCCCTATGAAAATTGTTCTACTAGCATAAATAATAAAGAAAGTTAATGCAAAAACTGCTGCCCATAACATGACTTTTTTATGTTTATCAATTTGACGTTTCCAAATTAATCTCCATCCGATAGCCACTAAGATTGCACTAATGACGATACATGAAGTACTTATCGTGGGTAAAATGGGTACGCTCATAAGTTTCATCCTTACTTAAGTAAATTTAGATCATTTTAATTAATGAAACGACAACAACAAGTACGAAAAATACAACTAAGTAGTTCAATGAATAAATGAACATTTTTGTCGCCCATTTTGTTTGGTCAGAATCTTTCTTAAAGGTAGTCAATCCTAATGCTAACCATCCTAGATTAAGTAATGTAGCGATGACTACAAATGTTACACCTAAGCCAGACAATAAGAATGGTAAAGGTAATAAGAATACTAACCAAATGAACATGCTAATTCTAGTGCGTTTAAAACCTTTAACTGATGGTAACATCGGAATATTAGCTAATGAATATTCGTCACTTCTTTTAATAGCAAGTGCATAAAAGTGAACGGGTTGCCAACAAAAGACAACTAAAAATAGTGCAATGGCTGCTAAACTAATATTGCCATCGATAGCTACCCAGCCAATTAAAGGTGGTACAGCACCAGGAAAACTTCCAACAACTGTATTCCAAGTTGTATGTCGTTTAGACCAAATTGAATAATAAGAAACATATCCTACAATACCTATTAAACCTAAAACGCCTGAAGGTACGTTCAATAGGAAAAGACTAGCTTCACCAATTAACATCATACCAAAGCTTAATATTAATAAGTTTCTATCTGAGATTCTATCGTTTACAGTCGGTCTACTTTGTTTACTAGGCATGATGCTATCAATATCTTGATCATAATAATTATTTAAAGCACATGCGCCCCCCATGATTAAAGTAGAGCCAACAATCATCAATAATATTTGAGGTATAGACGATAGGAAGGAATGGTTTGTCATTACAACTGCAAGCCATGCGCCTGCAAATGCAGGTATCAAGTTACCTTGAACGAGGCCCATTTTTATGATTTGTTGTAATTCTTTGAAGGTTACTCGGCCCGTATCCTGTGACAAAGTGTGTTCTTTGCTCATAGTTCCCCTCCTTGAATTTTTCATATAGTACAATGATATAGTATATTTTATTAAAAGACTAGGTTTTATAAAATTAAATTGTGACACTTTAGCGACATTATAAATCGTCGATTTTGTGACACAATTAAAAATGGTATTCTTGTTATAATGAGTTAAAAGTAAAAATATGTACATTAATTTAAAGTACTAAAATAACAAGTGTCAAAACAATTTATATTGTCTTTTTTGTCTTATAACCACAATATGTGATGCAATAAATAACGTTAAAATTTATGACAAAAGATGGCAAAAAAATGCGTACTTTAATTAATGATGGGGTGTTTATCATTGTTTAGAAAGCAGAACCTTAAATGGTTAGGTGTTTTAGCTACGATTATTATGACCTTTGTTCAATTGGGTGGCGCCCTCGTAACTAAAACAGGATCAGAAGATGGTTGTGGATCATCATGGCCATTATGTAATGGTGCACTTCTTCCTCAAAATTTACCAATTCAGACGATTATTGAATTAAGTCACAGAGCTGTATCAGGTCTATCTCTTATCGTCGTGCTTTGGTTAGTCATTACAGCATGGAAGAATATTGGATATATTAAAGAAATCAAACCACTTTCAATCATTAGTGTTACTTTCTTACTTGTCCAAGCACTAATAGGAGCCGCAGCCGTAATATGGCAACAGAATGCTTATGTTCTTGCATTACATTTTGGTATTTCTTTAATTAGTTTTTCATCAGTATTCGTAATGACTCTAATCATATTTTCTGTTGACCAAAAATATGAAGCTGATGAATTATTTATTAAGAAGCCACTTCGTACATTAACATGGCTGATGGCAATTATTGTGTACCTTACAATTTATACTGGTGCATTAGTAAGACATACTAAGTCGAGTCTTGCTTATGGTGCATGGCCAGTGCCATTTAATGATATTGTGCCACATAATGCGCATGATTGGGTACAATTCGCCCATAGAGGTATGGCATTTATCACATTTATGTGGATTATGTTCACATTTATTCATGCTATTAAAAATTATTCTGACAATCGCACAGTACGTTATGGTTATACTGCTGCATTTATTTTAGTTATTTTACAAGTTATTACAGGTGCGCTATCTGTTATAACAAATGTAAATTTAATTATTGCATTATTCCATGCATTATTTATCACATATTTATTCGGAATGATTGCCTACTTCATCTTATTGATGTTAAGAACAACACGTAGTATGAAATAGTATTACTATAAATTTTAACCTTCATTTCTAGGTTAAATGGAAAATACAACTTCATTTGCTACCCGCGCCCTTCAAGGATAATGAGTATAAGTTTACCTTGAAGGGCGCGTTCTATATACCCACACATACGTCATACATTATTGCCAGCGTATATAAAAGCCCGCCCGATTGTGTAAACTTTCAATCATCACACAATCGGGCGGGTTTCGCATATTATGATAGCTTTTCTATTTCAATAAGTAGATCGCCGGTTGCAATGGCATCACCACTCACTACAGTAACTTGTTTAATTACACCATCAAATGGTGCTTGTATAGTAGTTTCCATCTTCATAGCTTCAGTAATCAACAATGGTTGATTTGCTTTAACTTCATCACCTACAGCAACTTTAACCTCAGTGACAGATCCAGGCATTTGAGCTCCTATATGGCTAGGATTAGTTTTATCAGCTTTAGGTTTCACATTAGCATTTGTCTTCACATTTTCATCTTTAATATAAATTCGACGTGCTTGACCATTCATAGCATAATAAATTGTACGATTACCATTTTCATCAGGTTCACTAATTGTTTCGAGTTTAATTATTAATCGTTTACCCGTATCAATTTCTATTTCAACGGTTTCACCATTACGCATACCAAACAAGAATGTCGGTGTATCAAGTAATGATAGATCACCATATTGCTCTTTTGTTTGAATATATTGGTTATACACTTTCGGATATAGGACATAGCTTATAACATCTTGTTCAGTCACTTTACCCTGTTGCTTTTCAGCTAACTCTTCACGAATCTCGTCAAAGTCAACTGGCTCTAAATATTCTCCAGGTCTCTCAGTAAGTGGTTGTTGGCCTTTGAGAATAACTTCTTGTAATTTTCGATTAAACCCATTTACTGGCTGACCAATTTCACCTTTAAAGAATGAAACCACTGATTCAGGAAAATCAAGTTTATACCCATCACTAAGTACTGATGATTCATCTAAATCATTCTGCACCATGTAGAGTGCCATATCTCCCACTACTTTAGAAGATGGTGTTACCTTAACTATATCACCAAATAAGAAATTCACTCTACGATACATATCTTTTACTTCGTCAAAGCGCCCGCCTAATCCTAAACTTTTAGCTTGTTGACTTAAATTAGAGTACTGACCTCCAGGCATTTCGTGTTGATATATTTCAGTGTTAGGTGATTTAATATCACTTTCAAAGTCAGCATAGTAAGGACGAACAGTAGCCCAGTAATGACTTAATTCTTCTAAACCTTCAATATCAGTTCTTAAGTTGCGTGGGAAACCATTAAGTGCATAATATAAAGAATTCGCACTAGGCTGACTTGTCAATCCACTCATTGAAGCAACAGCTGTATCTATGATATCTACACCTGCGTCAATAGCTTGTTTATAAGTTAGCAAACCATTTCCACTTGTATCATGTGTATGGAGATGAATTGGTAAATTAACTGCTGCACGTAATTCACCGATTAATTCATTAGCTGCTTTTGGTTTCAGCAATCCAGCCATGTCTTTAATTGCTAAAATATGGAATCCTTCTCTTTCTAATTCTTTAGCCATTTTCACGTAGTAATCTAATGTATAGATATTAGAACGTTCGACATTTAAAATATCGCCTGTGTAACAAATTGCACCTTCAGATATTTTACCTGCTTCTTGCACGGCTTCATTAGCAATTTTCATTTGATCGACCCAGTTTAATGAGTCGAAGATACGGAAGATATCTACACCTGCGTTAGCACTTTCATGTACAAATTTCTTAATTACATTATCAGGATAGTTTTTGTAACCAACGGCGTTAGATGCACGTAATAACATTTGGAACAAGACATTAGGTATTGCTTTACGCAATCTTTCTAAACGTTCCCAAGGATTCTCTTTTAAGAAATTATATGCCACATCAAAGGTTGCGCCACCCCACATTTCTAATGAAAAGCTATCTTTAAATACTTCAGCAGTTTTAGACGCAATATTCATCATGTCTTTCGTTCTTACACGAGTAGCTAATAATGACTGATGTGCATCTCTGAATGTGGTATCTGTAATGAGTACGTCTTCCTGTGCTCGTACCCAATCAGCAAGACCCCTAGGTCCTTGGTCATCTAAAATTTGTTTCGTTCCAGATAATTGATTAATACGATCTTGAGATACTCTCGGGATTGATGTTGATTCGTAATCTGGTTTAGGACGTTGTTCCACATTAGGGAAGCCATTTATAGTTACATTCCCAATATATTCCAGTGTCTTAGTACCTCTATCAAGTGTAGGTGCAATATCGAATAATTCTGGTGTTTCTTCTATAAATTTAGTTGTATAATCTCCACTTCTAAATTTATCATTTCGCATCACGTTGATTAAAAACGGAATGTTGGTTTTAACTCCACGTATACGCATTTCTCGTAGTGAACGTTCCATTTTTTCTTCAGCTTGTTTATAAGAAAACGCATGTGTAGATAATTTAACCAAGAGAGAATCATAGTATGGTGAGATTTCAGCTCCTTGGAAACCATCGCCAGCATCCAATCTAACTCCAAATCCACCGCTCGAACGGTATGCGATGATTGTTCCTGAATCTGGCATAAAATCATTCAATGGGTCTTCAGTAGTAATACGACATTGAATCGCGTATCCAAGAGTTTGAATATCTTGTTGTTTTGGCATAGCAATTCTATCACCAAAAAGTGACTCGCCATCAGCCACTAAAATTTGAGTTTTAACAATATCTATACCTGTGATCATCTCAGTAATTGTATGTTCAACTTGTACACGTGGATTGACTTCAATAAAGAAGAATTCATCACCTGAGACTAAAAATTCAACTGTTCCGGCATTTACATATTTAATATTCTCCATCAACTGAATAGCTGCTTCACAAATACGTTCTCTTAAACTGTTTGATAATCCTACTGAAGGTGCAACTTCAACAACTTTCTGATGGCGTCGTTGTACCGAACAATCTCTTTCATACAAATGTATAATATTGCCTAGTTCATCACCAATAACTTGTACTTCAATATGTTTAGGATTATCAATATATCTTTCAATATAAACTTCGCTATTGCCAAAAGACTTTTCAGCTTCTGATTTAGCACGGTGGAAAGCATCTTCAAGTTCACTTTCTTCCCGTACAATACGCATACCTTTACCGCCTCCACCACTAGTCGCTTTAATCATTAGTGGAAAGCCAGCTTCTTCTGCGAATTGTTTGGCTGCTTCAAAACTTTCAATTGGCCCATCTGTACCTGGAATAACAGGCAAATCGGCTTTAATAGCAGTTGTTCTCGCTTTGACCTTATCTCCAAACATATCTAAATGTTCAAGATGGGGACCTATAAATTTAATATTTTCTTCCGCACAACGACGTGCGAACTGTTCATTTTCACTTAGAAAACCATATCCAGGGTGAATCGCATCTACACCTGCACGTTTCGCTACCTCGATGATGCGTTCAATGTTTAAATAACTTTCAGCAGGTCCCAAATCACTACCAACTAAGTAAGATTCGTCTGCCTTATATCTATGTAATGAACTTTTATCTTCATTAGAATATATTGCTACTGTATTGATATTTAACTCTGCTGCTGCTCTAAAAATCCTGATGGCAATTTCACCACGGTTAGCAACAAGTAACTTCTTTATATGTTTCAAAAGCGAAGACACCCCTCGTATTTTTTGAATTTTCTAACTAATTAGATAATAAGATTTTATCTTAAATGATTGAATAATTCTATAGTAATTTACAAAGTTAAAGATAATTTAATTTTTTGTAACACTTTACAATGCAACAAAATGATCATGAAATTTCTCTACACTATCAAATCTATAACTTCAGATAATCTTATTATTGTTGATAACTTAATTTTATCATTAATAGTACATATGTGCTAGTTTAGAATAAATGCTTTACATTATTTTAATTTTTAAAATAATAAAAAAGACAATCTATAATAGCTTGATCTCAACTTCTTGAAAATCATTTAACTATAGATTGTCTTAAATAACTTATTTAATTATAACGGCGTTTCATATCGATTTTACGTTGCTTTTGGCGTTTATCATCTTGTTTGATTTGTTTAGCAGTAATTAATAAAAGACCCATTGCAATACTTAAACTAATCATTGCTGAACCACCAAAACTAATAAATGGTAACGGTACACCTGTTAATGGGATTGTAGCTGAAATACCACCGATATTAACAAATGTTTGGCTTCCTATATAACTTGCGATACCGACGCAAACTAATTTGTAAAAATAAGAATTTGTTTTATTAGCTAATTGGAATGCTCGATAAACAATGAAATATTCTAAAATAATTACTAATAAGCCACCCACTAAACCTAACTCTTCGCATATCACCGCAAAGATAAAATCAGTATGAGGTTCTGGCAAGTAACCCAATTTCATTATACTGTTACCTAATCCACGTCCAAATAGCCCACCATTACCTATCGCCATTAAGGAATTAGAAATATGATACCCTGTTCCTGATTCTTGTCCAAATGGATTTGTTAACGTACTAAAACGTGCTTCTAAATAACTAGGAACCATATGTAGTATCAACATAAACGATGCAATAATAACAAATCCTAAAGCTACTAATAATCCCCACTTCAACATATTCTGAACACCAATACCAGAATAGAAAATAATTGAGAAGAAGATGATTAGTATTAACATCGTTTGCCCAACGTCCTTTTGGAAAAGAACAAGAACCAGACACGTTACTACGAATAGAATTGGACCTAAGATTAACTTGATGTTCTGTCTTACTGCAGGCATTTTCTTTTCAATCATAAATGGTATGTAAAGAATGATGGCAATTTTTAGTAACTCTGATGCTTGTAGATTCATAAAACCTAAATTAATCCAACTCTTGGAACCATTGATATTTTTACCAATAACTAAAGTCAGTAATAGTAGTACGAAAATACCAATCATCATTCCTTTTTGAACATTAGGCTTCTTTAGGACTTTTACATTCATAATAAATGCCATAAAAAAGACTATAGCGAAACTCATAATAACGTATAAAAGTTGTCTATTATAAAAGTAAGTTCCTGCAACGGCTACACCACCAGTTAAAGTACCTTTAGTTGCAGCTACCATACTTGCGCTGTATACCATTACTAATCCAATCAAACACAGGAGTACGTATGTAATTAATAATGGATAATCGATAAATTTAGAAGTTTTTCCAATATACCGCATTATATTTTTAAAATTATTCATATACTAGATCATCCAATTCTAAATTTTTAAAGTTAATCACTTCGTTGACTTAGTTCATTTATCTTCACTTTTTAAAAAGCTGTCTTACCTATTATATACTTGAACCCTTCAATTAAACAAATATTATTAGGTTAAGCATCAACTTATTTTATAGGATAAGCCTGAAACAAAAATGACTGAGAAAGATATCACCTTCAGATATCATCTCAGTCACTCATACGATGACGTATATGTACGATTAAGTCTATACGTTGTCGTAAATATATATGTTATTAACGCATTCATATTGACACTTTAAATACGTGCGTTATGCTAAATCTATTGGAAGTAAAACATTAAACATTTGTGAAAGCTTCATGTAATTTAGAAAGTTCTTTTTCTAATCTTAACATTAATTGCTTACCATCTTCTTTATCAACTAAACCAAGTTGAACAGCGAAATCAACCTCTTTTTGAAGGCCAAACATTTGAGTATCTAACACTTCTTCATAAAGCGGACAAGAAGGTAAAGTTAAGTTATCCATCTGAACTTTAATAAGATGTAAGATTCTATCAGCATCTTTATTCAACTGGTCATATGCCGCATTATTTAATTTCGATTGGTTAGCCATGACATACTCCCCCTATCATTTCAATTAATATCTTCACATTAGAAGTTTATCTTAATAGGTATTAAAAAGCAAGTGAATTTAAATTAAGTCACTATGATTTTATGTTAAAATAATTAAAGATAAAAAATGAGGGAGTGGGCATATATGATCCAAATTAAGGGTGCAGTTAAGTTTCCTATCTCTTTGGATAGTACAACTTGGATTTTCGATGACAGAAAAGTGAGTATCGATGATTTAGAGCGTGGGGTTTTCGACGGTACTAGACCTGTTAACTTCGAAGATAACACTGAATGGAATCGAGCTATTTTAGAAGGACAAACTAATCCACCTACACTTGATTCAGAAATTAAATATAAAAAGCGTTCAGTTTTAGAAGGATCTTTCGTCATTAATATGACACCATTTTTCAAAAATGCTGAACCACACGATAAAGCAACAGCAATAAAACTTTATAATGATAATGATGCTATCGAAATACCAATTGAATTATTACCTTACTTATTCTTCCAATTCGCGAAAGATGGCAAACGATTATATAGCGACAATGCCGTTGATAGCTTTGTTTATGTGCCAGAGGATGGGTATACATATGAATTCAAATATGTAACTCATATAGAGGTGATTTAATGTGCTAGAAGTTCAATGTATCATTTGTGATACAAAAGTGTTTATTGATGAACAAACAGTTGAGGCTAAACGCTTAAGAAACAATCCTATTCGCACCTTTATGTGCGATGATTGTAAAAGTCGTTTAGATACACCTAAACAACGCAAACCACAAGTGATGGAAGACATTTCTAAAACAGTAAATCATTCAATCGATAAAGATGAATGATAAAAAAAAGGTGCGACTTAAGTTATCCATAACTTAAGCCGCACCTTTTATCTATATTATTGATCTTCTTGCATCATTTGTTTAACGCGTTTTGCTTCTTTTTCACGTGCTGATTTGTTTAAGATTTTCTTTCTTAATCTAATATTTTCTGGTGTAACTTCAACTAATTCATCGTCATTGATAAATTGTAATGCTTCTTCTAAAGTTAAAATTCTAGGACGATTCATCGTTTGAGTTTGATCTTTCGTAGCAGAGCGTACGTTAGTTTGATGCTTCGCTTTCGTAATATTAACTGTTAAATCATTTTCACGGTTATGTTCACCAACTATCATACCTTCATAAACTTCTGTACCTGGTTCCATGAAGTTTACACCACGGTCTTCTAAGTTAATAATTGCATATGATGTAGCTTGACCTTGGTCCATTGAGATTAAAGCACCGTTACGACGCCCACCTATTTGAGCTTTAACACGAGGTCTAAATTCTTCGAAAGTATGGTTAATAATACCATAACCACGTGTCATAGACATAAATTCTGTAGTATAACCAATCATACCACGTGCTGGTACCATAAAGATAAGACGCGTAAGACCATTATCAGTAGTCATCATATCTAACATTTCACCTTTACGTGCACCTAGAGATTCAATTACTGCACCAGCGTTTTCAGAAGGTACCTCACATTGTACACGTTCAAATGGTTCGCTTAACACGCCGTCGATTTCTCTTAAAATAACTTGAGGTTTAGAAACTTGTAATTCAAAACCTTCACGTCTCATATTTTCAATTAAGATTGAAAGGTGTAACTCACCGCGTCCAGCTACAATCCAAGCATCTGGTTGGTCTGTTGGAGTAACTTTTAATGAAACGTCTGTTTCAAGTTGTTGCTCTAATCTTTCTTGAATTTGACGTGCAGTGACATAGTCACCTTCTCGACCAGCAAATGGTGAATTATTTACTCGGAAAGTCATTTCAAGTGTTGGTTCGTCAATACGTAACACAGGTAACGCTTCTTGATGATCATGAGGTGTCACAGTTTCACCAACATTGATATCTTCCATTCCTGACACAGCGATTAAGTCTCCAGCTTGTGCTTCTTCAATTTCTTCACGTTTTAAACCAAAGTAACCAAATATTTTAGTTACTCGGAAATTCTTGATTGAGCCATCTAACTTGATTAATGATACGTTATCTCCAACACGCATTTTACCTCTAAATACGCGCCCAACTCCAATACGTCCAACATAGTCGTTATAATCTAATAATGCGACTTGGAATTGTAACGGTTCATCTTGATTATCAATTGGAGCGGGAACATAATCAATTATTGTTTCAAATAATGATTGCATGTTTTCATCTTGCTTATCTGATTCAAGGCTTGCTGTACCGTTTACTGCTGAAGCATAAACAACTGGGAAATCTAACTGTTCATCATTTGCTTCTAATTCGATAAATAAGTCTAATACTTCATCTACTACGCCTTCAGGACGTGCAGCTGGTTTATCAATTTTATTTACAACTACTACTGGTTTTAAATTTTGTTCTAATGCTTTTTTAAGAACAAAACGAGTTTGTGGCATTGTACCTTCATATGCATCAACTACAAGAACAACACCATCAACCATTTTCATAATACGTTCAACTTCCCCACCGAAATCGGCATGGCCAGGTGTGTCTAAGATATTAATACGTGTGCCTTTATAATCAATTGCTGTATTTTTAGCAAGAATCGTAATACCACGTTCTCTTTCTAAATCGTTTGAATCCATTGCACGTTCGTCTACATGTTCATTTTCTCTGAAAATACCAGACTGTTTAAGCAACTCATCTACTAAAGTTGTTTTACCATGGTCAACGTGCGCAATAATCGCTATATTACGAACATCTTCTCTTAAATTAGTCATTTTATAAATTTCCTTTCTTGAGTAAACTCCCACTTTTAATTACAACTGTTTTATTATATCATATATTAGTGAAAAGATAAGTAAAAGGTGGGGTATGGGATGCAACAAAAAAAATCAAAAGGCATCTTCTGGATATTCTCTATTTTAGCAGTCATTTTCTTAGTATCTTTTAGTTTTGCATTAGGTGCTGCTAATGTTCCATGGATGATTTTAACATTTATATTACTCATTGCAACATTTGGCGTTGGTTTCACTGTTAAAAAGAAATACAGAGAAAACAACTGGCTGTAACATAGACATCTAACATTATAATGTTAGATCAACAAGTTAAAGCAGAGACGATTCAATGTCGTCTCTGCTTTTATTTTTCTCGTTTTCTACCAAATCGCTGTTCATGATGTTTAGCAATCGTCTCTTCAAATTCACTTAAATAGTTATTAAGGATCTCTCGATGAAGTTTTGCGTTAGCCATTAAAATAGAATTAGGGTGGTTCATTTCAAGTCTGTCCCCTAATAAGTTACTACCTACGCCTCCCACTTCATTCAATATCATTAAGCCTCCAGCAAAATCCCATGGTTGTAATCTTGGTGTAAGGTACGCAGCAAGTTGACCTTTAGCCACACTTATAATTTCTAATGCAGCACTACCATAAGCTCTTGCACTTCTAGCGTCCTCTACTATTGGTGCGAACACTTTTCCCATTATTGGTTTAGTTAACCAGTTAGGATTTATACCAATGATACTTGATTTAAGTTCGGAATCTTCAAGAGGCTTTAACTGATGGCTATTTTCAAAGGCACCTTCACCAACTTTAGTGTGGTATAGAACGTCTCTCATTACATCATATACGAACCCAGCGTACGGTTTACCATCATGGTAAATACCAATTGATATCGCAAAATTTTCTTTTTGATGAACGAAGTTTAGCGTACCGTCTATGGGATCTATGACCCAAATGATGCCTTGTGTATCTTTTAAATTATGTCCGTGCCCTTCTTCACCTATAACTCGGTGTTCAGGATAATTGTGATGAATCGTTTCATAAAGATAATTTTCAGTAGCCTTATCAACATTCGTGACTAAATCATTCGGATTAGATTTCATTTCTATATCCAGATCATCTTTCATCATATGACGAACTTTATTACCAGCCTCTAGTATTATTCCCTTTGCAAAATCATATAATGCCATCGTATCATCTCCTATTACTTACCATTATACATGATGTCATCTTCAAAATTATATTAATACACATAGATTTACCTTATTTTAAAGAATTCAAACGCCTAATTAACAAGCTTATACTTTAGGTTAGAAATCCTTAACTATGCTACAATATATGTAATCAATTATTAGGAGGCATAAAATGACTCAATATACATTTGCTCCAAAAGATTTTAAAGCTTTCGATGTCGAAGGTCTAGACAATCGTATGGAAGCACTCAATGAATATGTTAGACCTCAATTAAATAATTTAGGAACATACTTTGCAGATTATTTTAGTACTCAAACTGGCGAAGAGTTCTACCCTCATGTAGCTAAACATGCGCGTCGTAGTGTTAATCCACCTAAAGATACGTGGGTAGCATTTGCTCCTAATAAACGTGGATATAAGATGTTACCACATTTTCAAATTGGATTATTTAGAGACCAATTATTTGTAATGTTCGGCGTAATGCATGAGGCTAAAAATAAAGCCAATCAGATGAAAGTCTTTAAAAAGCATTTCGATAAAATTAAAGACTTACCTGAAGACTATAGTGTTTGCTTAGATCATATGAAACCTGAAAAGACACTTATTAAAGATATGAACGATGACGATCTTCACAAAGCTATTGATCGCGCAATTAATGTTAAGAAAGGTGAATTTTTCATAGCACGAGAAATTCAGCCTTCTGATCAAAGATTAAAAAGTGATAAAGCCTTTCTACAGTTTATTGAAGAAACATTTGATGCGTTTTTAAGATTTTACCAATAATACATCTTCATTTTTAAGCTTGAATGGAATGATTACAATTCTATTCAAGCTTTTTTATAGTCGCACAATATTTTTAGGTTGACCTAACTTTTTGTTTAGGTTAATATATTTTCATAAGATTTTAGGAGTGATATGATTGAAGTTAAAAGACGACAACTATGAACAACAACAAAGTTTAGACGAAATAAATAATACTATTCATTTTGACCATAAAAGTAGTGCAAGTCAGAAGTTTTTAGCATTTTTAGGTCCTGGTTTACTCGTGGCAGTAGGTTATATGGACCCCGGCAACTGGATTACATCCATGCAGGGTGGCGCACAATATGGCTATACCTTGCTATTCGTGATTTTAATCTCAAGTTTAGCAGCAATGTTATTACAAAGTATGACGGTTAGATTAGGAATAGCAACCGGTAAAGATCTTGCGCAAATGACACGTCATTTTTTAAGTAAACCTGTAGCTATCATATTTTGGATTATCGCTGAATTAGCCATCATAGCTACTGACATCGCAGAAGTTATTGGTAGTGCTATCGCGTTAGACTTAATTTTTGGTATTCCATTAATTGTCGGCGCCTTAATTACCGTATTCGACGTTTTCTTATTGTTATTCATTATGCGCTTCGGTTTCAGAAAAATTGAAGCCATCGTTGGAACATTGATATTTACTGTATTAGCGATATTTGTATTTGAAGTTTTTATATCTTCTCCACAATTAACTGATATATTGAATGGCTTTGTACCACATAAAGAAATTGTTACTAATCAAGGCATTTTATATATTGCTTTAGGTATTATTGGAGCGACAATCATGCCTCACAATTTATATCTACATTCTTCAATTGTTCAATCACGTAAATATGATCGACATGACAATGAAGAGAAAGCTCAAGCAATTAAGTACGCTACAATTGATTCAAACCTTCAATTATCTATAGCTTTTGTAGTTAATTGTTTATTATTAACTTTAGGTGCAGCTCTATTTTTTGGAACTAAAACAAATGATTTAGGTGGTTTCTACGATTTATATCATGCCTTAAAAACTGAACCCGTATTAGGCGCAACTTTAGGCGGCGTGATGAGTACACTATTTGCAGTAGCTTTATTAGCTTCTGGACAAAATTCTACTATTACAGGTACTTTGGCTGGTCAAATTGTGATGGAAGGATTTTTACGATTATCAATTCCTAACTGGTTACGTCGTTTGATTACTCGAGCGCTTGCAGTCATCCCAGTTATCATTTGTTTAATTATCTTTAAAGGCAACTCTGAAAAAATTGAACAACTTCTTGTATTTTCACAAGTATTTCTAAGTATCGCATTACCTTTCTCATTAATACCGCTTCAACTTGCTACAAGTAATAAAAAATTAATGGGACCTTTTATTAATAAAACGTGGGTTAATATTATTTCATGGATGCTAATTGTCATTCTAAGTGGATTAAATGTTTACTTAATCATTCAAACGTTCCAAGAATTATAAAAAAATTTATACAATATACTCATAAAAAGAAGCACAAAGATGAATCAATTAAAAATCATCTTTGTGCTTTTTTAGTAGATTAAGTATGTCGAATAATTTACATCTTTAAATAAATTACTTTAAAATTTCTACCCTTTTTAATCCTAATAAATGTATGGATCATCTTTCTTGTGATTTTTTAGTTCTTTGTCTGGATCCCATTCTTCATTATGTGATTGTTTGTTTTCATGATAATTATCGTTAAATTGTTCTCTATTATGAGATTGATTATAGTGTGTATGATTGTTGCGGTCTTTCTTTTTACTAAACAACATAATAGCAGCAATAATCCATAAAATCATTGCAATGAAATTCATAGTTATTAAACCTGTTACTGCAGCAGCTATAAGTAAGGCCCCTGCTAAATTTTTACGCCCTTTGATTGTTAAGGCTCCAAATATCCCTAATATTGTAGAGAATGCTAAAAAT
Organism: Staphylococcus sp. TE8; assembly: GCF_000692055.1. Classification (NCBI taxonomy): domain Bacteria; kingdom Bacillati; phylum Bacillota; class Bacilli; order Caryophanales; family Staphylococcaceae; genus Staphylococcus; species Staphylococcus sp. TE8. Next base: position 501,323 of record NZ_JMGB01000001.1, on the reverse strand, counting down.
CCAATTGAAATCATCATTGAGGCTAACAAAATATCAGAGGATACATTTTGATTATTGCCATACATTTGTTTCATTATATCTTTATATTGTTGTTGATTTTGACCACTTTTCATTACTAAAAGTGATAAACAAGTTAATAATAAATATATAATACTTAAACCATTAGCTATCCATGCTAAGATAGTTTCTGTTTTTCTATTCATATTAGGCTACACTCCTCTTAGTTACATTCTAAAAACAATAATACTAAAAATTAGAACTTATAGCGAACACATAAAAAAAAGTGATTGACTTTTCATTCTAAGTCAATCACTTATATAGTGTTATTTATTTTCCGTGTCGTCTTTGTGTTCAACTTGGTTCTCTTGATTATCTTCTTGAGGTTGTTCACCTTGGAACATTTGACGACGTTCCTCGTAATTCATTCTCCGTTGATTGACTGCACTAGGTTGATTCTTTCTTCTTTCTTTCATGCGTTTATTATAAGCTTTTTTCTTTTCTCTTTTCTTCGCACGAATTTCAGCTTTTTCTTTCTTGCGTTGAGCCTTAAGTTCTCTAGGATCAACTTGAGGTTCTTGTGGCTCTTGGTTGTAAGCATAACCATCCTCATAACCGTAACTATCATCTTCATTTTGATAATAATCTTCTTGGAATTGTTCATCACGCTTAGCTTTTTTAGATTTCTTATTGTATTTCGCCTGTCTAGACATAATCGCCGGTTCTTCTTCTTCCTGCTGAGTGGACTTGTATTCACTTTCTAAAGCACGTTTTGGAAATTGAGCATATTTATCATCTGTCTCATCATAATTATGACTCTCTGACTCATCATTCATATAAGCGTCATGTTGTTGAGGTTCATATTGGTGCTCTGCTTCATAGGCTTCTCTTTGTTGACGTTCTTTTCTGCGTTTACGACGTGTGTTTCTATATTCTTTATTATCACGTGGTTGTTCGTAATCATCGTAATAACCGTGATTGTACCCATCTTCGTAATAGTCATTATGAGAGGTAGACTGTGGTCTACGTTTATCATAGTATTCATAATTATCATAGTATGGTTGTCCATAATCATCATTATAGTGTGCTGGTACGGTTTCTACCCGATTTTTTCTAGCAAACATCATGATAGCGACGATAAAGAATAAAATTGGAATAATTAATGTGACAACTAATAATACCAATGGAATCGTAACTACAGCTGCTAATAGAAATAAGAAACCTGAAAGTATTCTAATATTCATTGAAATTAAAGCTAAGAATGAAATCAATAAACAAATGATGAAGTAAACAATGATAGCCCAAACACCATTTTGTAACCAAATAACAAATTGAGTTGTACTTAAATCATTGTTACCTAAAATTTGTTGAACCAACTCATTATTATTTAATGAATTTTCTAAATTAGCAATCGATGTATCATTACTAAATGATACAAGTGCAATAAACATCGTTACAATCGTCAATATGAGTAAAAATACCCAACTAAACCAACCTAGTACTTTTTCAGTTAGCCGACCGACTGGACGCTTAATTTGTGTGTATTGCTCTCCTGACATCCGCTACAACTCCTTACTTTACTATCAAATCATTATATAAGAAATATGAGTAAATAACTACTATTTATCATCAATCTATTTTAAGTTCATTTTAAAATTTAAAAAGCTTTCGTTATATTCGCTAAGTGTTTTCTGGCCTAAATCCTTATAAACTTCCAAACGATTTTGTTCTTTTTTTGTTGGGTAAAATCTATGGTCTTCTCTAACTTCTTTAGGTAGCTTATCTCTAGCTGCTTTATTAGGCGTTGCATAGCCTACCCACTCTGTATTCTGTTTATTATTTTTCTCATCTAATAAGAAGTTCATAAATTTATATGCGCCTTCTTTATTCTGAGCAGTTTTAGGAATAACCATGTTATCAAACCAAAGATTAGATCCCTCTTTGGGAATGACATAGTTATACTTATTACTACCTTGAACTAAAGGTGCTGCCACACCACTCCAAACTACAGCGATGTTACCTTCATGTTGTTGAAGCATCATTGTTATCTCGTCTCCAACGACACCTCTTACTTGTGGAACTAATTTTTTTAAATCCACTTCAGCTCTTTGAATATGAGAAGGATTGTTATCATTCAAACTATAACCTAATTTGTTTAATCCCATTCCCATCATTTCTCGAGCACCGTCTACTAATAAAATATCATTTTTATACTTAGATTGATACAAATCACTCCAACTATTGAAATTTTCATGAGGATATTTATCTTTATTATATAAAATACCCACTGTACCAAAGAAATAAGGTAATGAATATTTATTATGAGGATCATAAGACATATTCATATAATCAGAATCAAGATTTTTGATGTTGGGTATTTTAGTATGATCTAAAGGAACTAACAAATTGGAACGCTTAAGCTTTTGCACGGTGTACTCACTTGGAAATGCCACATCATAATGTGTACCCCCATTACGAATTTTGGCCTCCATGGCTTCATTTGAATCAAACGTTTCATATACAACTTGTATGCCTGTTTGTTTTTCGAACTTTTTAATCAAACTAGGATCAATGTATTCTCCCCAGTTATAAACATAAATCTTTTCTTGCGTTTGGGTGTTCTCTTTAGATTTAAACCAATGACTCATAACTAAACATAAAATACCAATAATTACTGCAGAAAAGATAAGTTGTAGAAATCGTTTCATTCACTTACACCCCGTTTCACCGTCTTTTGACGTTTAACAAAGTGTTGTATTAAATAATATCCTATGATACCTAATAAAATAACTATAAATAATATAGTCGATATAGCATTAATTTCCATACTTATACCTTTTCTAGCCATTGCATAAACTTCCACAGATAAGACACTAAATCCGTTTCCTGTTACGAAAAAGCTAACTGTAAAGTCATCTAAAGAATATGTTAAAGCCATGAAAAATCCTCCAATAATTGAAGGCATGATATTAGGTATAATGACGCTACTCAATAATTGCGATTCATTAGCTCCTAAATCTCTAGCTGCGTTCAACATGTTATCGTTCATTTCATAAAGTTGTGGTAACACAATAATCACTACGATAGGTATACAAAATGCGATATGTGATGCTAATACAGTAAAGAACCCTAAACCTAAACCAGTAAAATGTCCAATTGCGGTAAACATAATTAAAAATGATGCACCAATAACTACATCCGATGAGACCATGAGTACATTATTCAAAGTCAATAGTGTTACTTTGAATTTTTTATTGCGTAAATAATATAAAGCAATCGCGCCAAACGTACCAATTACCGTAGACACTGATGCAGCTAATAGGGCGACCGCAACCGTGTTAAATATTACAGATATTAATCGATCATCTTGGAAGAGAGTACGATAATGTTCTAACGTGAAATGCTCAAAATGAATCATATTTCCAGCTGAGTTAAATGAATATATCATCAAGAAAAATATCGGTATATAAAGTATTGCTATTAAAATTCCTATGTACATCTTTCCATACCATTTCACGTCGTTCACCCCTTCCCATTAGATGACTTAGATTTAGTTAAGATTAAGATAAAGGCCATAAACATAATTAGGAATAACGCAATGGTAGAGCCCATACCGTAATTTTGAATTGTTAGAAATTGCTCTTCAATCGATGTACCTATATTAATAACTTTATTACCTGCAATCAATCGCGTAATCATGAATAGTGATAACGCAGGTATAAAAGTCACTTGAATCCCCGTCATTACTCCCTCTTTAGTTAAAGGAATGATGACCTTTCTGAAAGTAATTAACGGACTAGCACCTAAATCACTAGAGGCTTGTAATAAGTTATTAGGTATTGCTTTCATACTATTGAATATAGGCAAAATCATAAATGGGATATAAATATAACTTGCAACTAATAAAAACGCTCCACTTGTGAAAAGCATATTAAATACTGGTAAGTGAAAGACATGAAGTGCTTGATTTATAATACCATCATGACTTAATAACCCTATAAAAGCATAGGTCTTCAGAAGTAAATTAATCCACGTTGGAATAATCATTACCATTAGTAATATATTCTGAAATCTAGATTGAGCAATAAAGTATGCTGCTGGATAACTGATCAATAAAGTAATGAGAGTGATTAGAAATGCATACCATATGGAATCCGCAAACATTTTAAAATAGCGCAACGAAAAAATTTGTTCATAATTTGTAAAACTAAAATGACCATGCACGTCTGTGAATGAGAAATAAACAAGTAAAATTACAGGTATAATAATAAAAATAACCATCCATAATAAATATGGAACAAGTAGTAATTTATTGATATTACGCATGGTCTACATCCTCATAACTCTCTATACGCTTATCAAATTCTTCCTCAGTTTCACCAGGTACCATAATATGAATTGCTTCTGGTTCAAAGAATAGACCTACTTCACTTCCAACTTCAGCTTTCTTAGTAGATTGAATAACCCATTCGTAGCCTTTTCTATCAATACAACAAATTTCGTAATGTACACCTCTAAATAGCATTGAATCTACAGTTGCTTTAAAAAGTCCTTGTTCTTTATCAATGAGTGATATGTCTTCTGGTCTAATTACAACTTCTACTTTTTTATTTTCAGGTATCCCCATATCTACACATTCAAAGTTTTGACCATAAATATTCACCACGAAATCTTTAACCATTCTTCCTTCAACGATATTTGATTCACCAATAAAATCAGCGACATAACGATTAACTGGTTCATCATATATATCAATAGGCGTACCAAACTGTTGAATTTTCCCATCTTTCATAACAAAGATATAATCACTTAATGCTAAAGCCTCTTCTTGATCATGGGTCACAAATATGAAAGTGATTCCTAAACGAGATTGAAGTTCACGTAACTCATATTGCATTTCCGTACGCAATTTTAAATCTAATGCAGATAATGATTCATCAAGTAAAAGTATTTCAGGTTCGTTTACTATCGCTCGAGCAATCGCTACACGTTGTTTTTGTCCCCCACTCATGCCTTCAATTTGTCGTTGTTCATAACCTTGTAACTTCACTAGTTTTAAAGCTTCTATGACCTTTTCATCTATCTCAGACTTGCTTAATTTTTTTAATTTTAAGCCATAGGCAATATTGTCATAAACGTTAAGATGTGGAAAGAGCGCATAATCTTGGAATACTGTATTTACTTTACGTTTATTTGGGGGTAACTTTCCGATAGGTTTATTTTGGTATATCACTTCTCCACTGTCAGGATACTCGAACCCAGCAATCAACTTTAATATTGTTGTTTTTCCACAGCCAGAAGGTCCTAATAATGTATAAAAATAACCTGATTCAATATCTAAATCAATTTCATCTAAAATTTGTACATCATCAAAGCCTTTACTTACAGATTTGAATGAAAGTAACGGATTCATAAACATTCCTCCCTATAAATATGAAGCTGTGGCAACAATTAATATTTTCACTTCTTCATGAGTTTCATTGTATAAGCGATGTTTATCTCTCGCCTTAAAATAAAGTACATCTTCAGTACTCGCTTTATAAGTTTGATTACCAAGTAGCAATGACACTTCACCTTCTAAGCAGTATATAAACGTGTCTGACTCAGATGGTTTAAAATTTTTATAGGATGCTCCAGGTTTCAATGTAAGGATCAATGGTTCCATTTCAAATTCATTTGAATCTGTAACTAGCCAATTTAGAATATAACCCCGATCGTATTCATCATATGTAATTTGATCTTTCTTTTTATATAACACTTTCTCACTTGGGCGCTCTTGAAAAAAGTCACTAGCTGATGTCCCAAGAACTTCTAAAATGTTTAAAAACGTCTCTATACTTGGAGACGCATGTTGACTCTCAATCTGAGAGATATACCCTTTTGACAAATCCGTACGTTCAGCAAGTTCTTCCTGAGTAAAATTTTTAATACGTCTTAAATTTCTTAATTTATATCCTATATCCATATTTTTAACCACCTAAAAAAGCTACATTAAGTTTACTAATATCAAACATTTTGTTTAGTGCTTTATAAAAGTAACAGAATATAGCTTTGTAAGCAATAGTTTTATTCAATTGTTTTAGAAAACAAGTAAGTATAAATTTTTAGATAATAAGTGTATCTAAAATCAATTAAGATTCTTTACCAAATCTCTGCTGTTCAGGATATTTATTTACCTCTTGAACAACTTTATAACTATTATATCCGCTTTTATTTTCAAATTCTTTAAAGATTTGTTTTTCTTCAGCTTTGCCAGGTACAATGTCTTTAAATTTTTTATAAGCTTTTTTTACATCTTCACCTTTAACAGAAGATTCATAGTAATTTTCAATTTTATTAAAAAAATGAATGACTTGCATCATTTCTTCATTCGTCCAATCTAAATCTAAAGGATATTGATATTCCATTGTCTTAATAACCTCCTGTAATAATTATGTAAGTACAGTGTATCGGAGCCATTTTTATAAAACAACCGATACAAAAAATAATTAAAAAAGCTGAGACCCGCACATGACGAGTCTCAGCAGTATATAATGATTAATCTTTAACTATTGTGATTAAGGTTTAATAATTACATAGTATGGATTGGATAACCAATTGCTTTTTCAGCAGCTTCCATTGACATTTCACCTAAAGTTGGGTGAGCATGAACAGTTAATGCGATATCTTCTGCATTCATACCTGATTCAATTGCTAAACCTAATTCAGAGATGATATCAGATGCGCCAGTACCAACAACTTGAGCACCAATTAAAGTATCATCTTCTTTAAGTGTAATTAATTTAACAAAACCATTAGTATCATCTAATGATAACGCACGTCCATTAGCTGCATATGGGAATTTAGAAGCTTTAATTGATAAACCTTCTTCTTTCGCTTGAGCCTCAGTGTAACCTACTTGAGCTAATTCTGGTTCAGTGAAGCATACTGCAGGCATACCAATGTAATCAACTTCAGCAGCTTGACCATCAATTGCTTCAGCAGCTACTTTAGCTTCGTAACTTGCTTTATGTGCAAGTGGTAAACCAGGAACGATATCACCAATTGCAAAGATATTCTCAATAGAAGTACGGCTTTGTTTATCTACTTCTAATAAACCACGATCTGCGAATTTAAGACCTAATTCCTCTAAGCCTAATTCATCAGTGTTTGGACGACGTCCTACAGTAACTAATACGTAGTCAGCTTCAATAGTTTGTTCTTCACCATTTGCTTCATACGTAACTTTAACGCCATTGTCAGTTTCTTCAGCAGATTTAGCCATAGCTTCAGTGACAATTTCGATACCTTTTTCTTTCATGCCTTTTTTAACTGGTTGAGTCATTTGTTTTTCGAATCCACCTAAGATGTCTTTAGCACCTTCAAGGATTGTTACTTCTGAACCGAAGTTAGCAAATGCTGTACCTAATTCAGAGCCGATATAACCGCCACCAACAACAACAAGTTTACCTGGAACTTCTTGTAAATTTAAAGCGCCAGTTGAATCGATAACACGCTCACCAAATTCAAAATTAGGAATTTCAATTGGTCTAGAACCAGTTGCGATAATAGCATGTTTGAAATTGTAAGTTTGAGCACTTTTTTCGTCCATAACGCGAAGGCTATTATTATCAACAAAGTATGCTTCACCTTTAACGATTTCAACTTTGTTACCTTTTAATAATCCTTCAACACCACCAGTTAATTTATTTACTACTGATGATTTGAATTCTTGAACTTTCTCGTAGTTTAAAGACACGCTTTCAGCAATAACCCCTAAGTTTTCTGAATGTTGCGCTTCAACAAAACGATGAGACGCGTGTAATAATGCTTTAGATGGAATACAACCAACGTTTAAGCACACACCACCTAAATTACCTTTCTCAACGATTGTTACTTTTTGTCCTAATTGCGCTGCACGAATTGCTGCAACGTATCCGCCAGGACCTGCTCCGATTACAATAGTATCTGTTTCAATTGGGAAATCTCCAACTACCATGTTTTTACCCCTCCATTAATAATAGTTCTGGATTATTTAATAAACGTTTAATGTGATTCATAGCATTTTGACCAGTTGCGCCATCAATTTGTCTGTGGTCAAAGCTTAGTGATAACGCTAATACTGGAGCTGCTATAATTTCTCCATCCTTAACAATAGGTTTTTGAGCAATACGGCCAATTCCTAAGATGGCTACTTCTGGGTGATTGATAACTGGAGTGAACCATTGTCCACCAGCTGAACCGATATTACTGATTGTACAAGTTGCACCTTTCATTTCATCTGAAGTCAATTTACCGTCACGAGCTTTAACTGCAAGTTCATTGATTTCATCTGAAATTTCGAAGATTGATTTACGATCCGCATGTTTAACAACAGGAACTAATAAACCTTTATCTGTGTCAGCTGCGATACCGATATTCCAATAATGTTTGTGTACAACTTCGCCAGCTTCTTCATTAAATGAAGTGTTAAGTGCTGGATATTTTTTAAGTGCAGAAACTAAAGCCTTAACAACATATGGTAAGAACGTTAGTTTAGTACCTTGTTCAGCTGCAATTTCTTTGAATTTTTTACGGTGATCCCATAATTCTTGTACATCAATTTCATCCATTAATGTAACATGAGGTGCTGTATGTTTTGAGTTAACCATTGCTTTAGCAATTGCTTTACGCATAGCAGGGATTTTCTCAGTTGTTTCTGGGAAGTCACCTTCTGGTACTGATTGACTAGCTGAAGCACTAGTTTCTTCACTACCTGTAGATGATGCAGCTGCACTTTCGTTAGAAGCTGAATCAGTGCTTCCACCATTTAAGTATGCGTCTACGTCTTCTTTTGTAATACGTCCGTTTTTACCAGAGCCTGTAACAGCTTTAATGTTTACACCATTCTCACGAGCGTATTTACGTACAGAAGGCATAGCCTTAACTGTTTTATTCTCATCAACTTCTGCTTCTTGAGTAGAAGCTGTTGAAGCTTCCTGAGATTGTGATGATGAAGTTGATTCTTTTTCAGCTGGTGCTTCTTCTTGTTTCTCTTCTTGTTTAGAAGAGTCATCACTATGGCTACCTTTAAATTGCATTTCTTCAGCATCAGGAGCATCAATTTTTACAATAACGTCACCTACTACTGCAACAGTTCCTTCATCTACTAAAACTTCTTCAACAGTTCCGCTAACAGGCGATGGGATTTCTACTACAGATTTGTCGTTTTGCACTTCTGCTAAGACATCATCTTCTTCGATGGTATCTCCAGCTTTAACAAACCATTTTACAATTTCACCTTCGTGGATACCTTCCCCGATATCGGGTAATCTAAATTCAAATGCCACGTTCTTGTCCTCCTAAGATTTTACTTAATCAAATCATTTCAAATACTTATATACTAAAGTTGCAAGTTAAGGAAGCCCTTACAACCTAGTTTACACTTATTCATTACTCATTGCTAAAGTTAGCTACTTAATTTATTAATGAGTTTAAATTAGAACTCTAATGTAGCTTTAGCTTGTTCAACGATGTCATTTTTGTTTGGTAACCAAACATTCTCAGCTTGAGTGAATGGATATACAGTATCAGCTGCAGCTACACGAGCGATAGGTGCTTCTAATGAAAGAATTGCACGCTCAGCTAATTCTGCAGCAACCTGTGCACCTACACCAGCTTGGCGTTGTGCTTCTTGAACAACTACTGCACGACCAGTTTTTTCTACTGATGCAACTAATGTATCAATGTCAATTGGTTGAACTGTACGTAAGTCGATGACTTCGACAGAGTATCCATCTTTTTCAAGCTCTTCAGCTGCTTTGATAGATTCTTGAACCATAGCACCGTACGCAATTAGAGATATATCATTACCTTCTTTTTTAACATTAGCTTTACCAATGTCAATTGTATATTCTTCTTCCGGTACCTCTTCACGGAAAGAACGATACAATTTCATATGTTCTAAGTAGACAACAGGGTCATTACTTTGAATTGCTGAAATTAATAAGCCTTTCGCATCATATGGCCCAGATGGAATAATCACTTTTAAACCAGGTGATTGTGCTAAGATACCTTCTAAATTATCGGCGTGTAATTCTGGAGTGTGTACTCCACCACCAAATGGTGCACGAATAGTAACTGGTGCTGGTTTAGACCCGCCTGAACGGAAACGTGTACGAGCAATTTGACCTGCAACTTCGTCAAATACTTCAAATACGAATCCTAAGAATTGGATTTCCATAACTGGGCGATAACCTGTTACAGCTAATCCTAACGCTAAACCACCAATACCAGATTCCGCTAATGGTGTGTCAAATACTCGATCTTCACCAAATTCTTTTTGTAAACCTTCAGTAACACGGAATACACCGCCGTTAACACCAACGTCTTCACCGAAAACTAAAACGTCTTCGTCTCTTTTAAGTTCACTTTTAAGCGCGTCGTTAATCGCTTGAACCATTGTCATTTGTGCCATGGCTTACTTCGACTCCTTCTCTTTGTAAATTTCATATTGTTCTGATAAATTTTGAGGCATATCTTCATACATAATATCCATTAGAGAAGTAACAGTTTGTTTGTCTGTATTGTCAGCCTCTTTAATAGCTGTTTTAATTTCAGATTTAGCACGTTCAATGACTTCATTTTCTTTATCTTCATTCCAAAGACCTTTTGCTTCTAAATATTTTCTAAAACGTACTAATGGGTCTTTTTTCTCCCACTCTGCGTCTTCATCTGAGGTTCTGTAACGAGTTGGATCATCACCAGCCATTGTATGTGGTCCATAACGATAAGTTAATGTTTCAATTACTGTTGGACCTTCACCTGCAACAGCTCTTTCACGCGCTTCTAATGTAGCTTGATATACAGCTAAAGCATCCATACCATCTACTTGAATACCTGGTACACCAACTGCGATAGCTTTTTGAGCTAATGTTGTTGCAGCAGTTTGTTTACTACGTGGTGTTGAAATAGCGTAATTATTATTTTGAATTACAAAAATAGCAGGCGCTTTATACGCTGATGCAAAGTTGATACCTTCATAGAAGTCACCTTGTGAAGAACCACCATCACCAGTATAAGTAATTGCTACTGCGTTTTTACCACGTTTTTTAAGACCGAATGCTACTCCAGCTGTTTGTACATATTGAGCACCGATAATAATTTGTGGACTTAGTGCATTAACGCCTTCAGGGAATTGGTTACCTTTGAAGTGTCCTCTAGAGAATAAGAAAGCTTCTGTAAGTGGTAAACCATGCCAAATAATTTGAGGAACATCACGATAACCAGGTAGGATGAAGTCTTCTTTTTCTAAAGCATATTGTGAAGCAAGTTGAGATGCTTCTTGACCTGCTGTAGGTGCATAGAAACCTAAACGTCCTTGTCTGTTTAATGAGATAGAACGTTGGTCAAGAATACGCGTCCATACCATTCTTTCCATTAATTCTACTAATTGTTCATCTGTTAAATCAGGTACTAAGTCTTCATTTACGACATTACCATCCTCATCCAAAATTTGAACCATTTCAAATTTCGATTGAGTTTCATTTAATACTTTAACTGCATCGAATTGGGCTTGTAACTTAGGAGCCATTCAATTCACCATACCTTTCCCATGTAAATAGAAATTCATTTTATCCTCCCTAATTGTATCACAAATGATTTTTCCTGTTAAACGATTTCATAAAGTTCTGTTTCAATAGAAAAAGATACAGTTGCACGGTCTGTTATAGTACTTTCCGCACAACTGTATCAGTCTGATAATTTATTTTAATTGATCTACGTCTTGTTTCTCTTGAGTAACCTTTCTCATCGCTTTTGAGTAGGTATTGAATTTTTTATTCATATCTTTATATGCTTTTGATAAATCTTTAGATTTACTGTCTACTTCTGATTGTGTAGCACCATCTTGGTTCAAGAATGTAAACAGTTCTTTTTCTTTGTTTAAAGCTTTTTTGTAAGCCTTTGCATATGCATCATGTGCTTCGTATTTTTCTTTGAGTGCATCATTAAGTTGAGTTACTTCTTTTTTCTTAGCCGAGTTATCAATATGATTCATATACTGTTTAGCTTTTTTAAATTCTTTTTCAGAATTATTCAATGCTTGTTCTTCGTTTTTAAATTCTTTTTGACGCTTCTCTACATTTTTTACGATATCTTCTGCAGCTTGTTTTCTTGTATTCTGATCTTTACCATTTACTTTTTTAAATAATTTTTGTTTCTTTTCTTCTAAATCATTTATTTTTTTACTAGTACTATTTACTGATTTTTCTTGGTCAAAAGCTTTTTGAACTTGGTTGTCATATTTTTTAATTTCTTTTTTGTCAGTTGTACATCCAGCTAATAACACTGTTGACGTTAGGACAATTGCGACAGTTTTACCGAACTTCATTAACTGTTACCTCCTCATAGTTGTTCGCTTGTAATATTAAATAATTATTGTTCATAAATCAATATACACTAATAAAACGATTCATTGAAGCTAAATGGAATAGTCTAAAGTGTCTGTTCCACATATAATATAAAACCTTCATTCAAAATCAAATACCTATTAATGTACTAATCTCTATAGTATCTGATATATTATTACTTAAGGAAGGTGTATGACATGTTAACTATGAAAGATATTATTAGAGACGGTCATCCAACGCTTCGTGAGAAGGCTAAAGAATTAAGTTTCCCTCTTTCTGAAGAAGATAAAGAAACTTTACGCTCTATGCGAGAGTTTTTAATTAATAGTCAAGATGAAGAAACTGCAAAACGTTATGGATTACGTTCTGGCGTTGGTTTGGCAGCTCCACAAATTGATGTGGCTAAAAGAATGATAGCAGTTTATTTACCAGACGATGGTAATGGAAAATCTTATGATTATATGCTCGTCAATCCTAAAGTTATGAGCTACAGTGTGCAGGAAGCTTATCTACCAACTGGCGAAGGTTGTTTGAGTGTTGACGAAAACATTCCAGGATTAGTACACCGTCATAATAGAGTGACAATTAAAGCTCAAGATATAGACGGTAATGAAGTTAAACTAAGATTAAAAGGCTATCCAGCAATTGTGTTTCAACACGAAATTGATCATTTAAATGGCGTTATGTTTTATGATTATATTGACGCTAATGAACCACTTAAACCTCACGACGATGCAGTCGAAGTTTAAGTAAAATTATTAAACTTATATACACTTTATCAAGTTGATAACTTATCACGCTTGATGAAGTGTATTTTTTATTTTTCAAAATAAAAATATTACTATATATAATAATACGTATGACTCAATAATTAGTAAGATAAAACTGCTTTATTTATTCAAATACATCATGTAAAATATAACTTAACTGAAATCTTAGTATATCAATACTAATTTCTAATTAGGAACGACACTATTACCCTAGAAAACATACTGGGCAGTGAAATTAAACGAACATATATATTAAAGTTTAGATTGAGCTGGTATGTTTCTAAATAAAATATTAGAACACTAGATTATTGAAGACTTAATTGTATGCATGAATATTCTTTAATAACCCGAGTATTAATGACTAGGGTCGTAAATAAATTATGGAAATTATTCTAGGAGGAAATATATAAAATGGCAGTATTTAAAGTATTTTATCAACATAATAAAGACGAAGTCATCGTTCGTGAGAACACTCAAACAATTTATGTTGAAGGACAAACTGAAGAACAGGTTCGACGTTATTTGAAAGATCGTAATTATAATATTGAGTTTATTACTAAATTAGAGGGCGCACATTTAGACTATGAGAAAGAACACTCAACTCACTTCAATGTGGAGAATGCTGAATAATGAAGCAATTACATTCTAATGAAGTAGGTGTGTATGCACTTGGTGGTTTAGGTGAAGTTGGTAAAAATACCTACGCCATCGAGTACAAGAATGAAATTGTTATCATTGATGCAGGTATTAAATTCCCAGATGATAACTTACTAGGAATAGATTATGTTATTCCTGACTACACTTACTTAGAACAGAACCAAGACAAAATTGTAGGTCTGTTTATTACTCATGGACACGAAGACCATATAGGTGGTGTGCCCTTCCTATTAAAACAAATTAATGTACCTATTTACGGTGGTCCATTAGCATTAGGTCTCATACGCAATAAATTAGAAGAACATCATTTACTTAGAACTACTGAGTTACATGAAATTGATGAGAGTAGTGTTATAAAATCTAAGCATTTTGAAATATCATTCTATTTAACTACTCATAGTATTCCTGAAGCATACGGAGTTATCGTTGATACACCAGAAGGTAAAATTGTTCATACTGGTGACTTTAAGTTTGATTTCACTCCAGTTGGAGAGCCAGCTAATATAGCTAAAATGGCTAAACTGGGAGAAGAAGGCGTACTATGTTTATTATCTGACTCAACAAATTCACTAGTACCTGATTTTACACTTAGCGAACGTGAAGTTGGACAAAACGTTGATAAGATTTTTAGAAATTGCAAAGGCCGTATCATTTTTGCGACCTTCGCATCTAATATTTATCGTGTACAACAAGCAGTTGAAGCAGCGATAAAATATAATCGTAAAATCGTTACTTTTGGTCGTTCAATGGAAAATAACATAAAAATTGGTATGGAGCTTGGATATATTAAAGCACCACCTGAAACATTTGTTGAACCTAATAAAATTAACAATATACCTAAACACGAATTGTTAATTCTTTGTACTGGTTCACAAGGTGAACCAATGGCTGCATTATCAAGAATTGCAAATGGTACACATAAACAAATCAAAATTATACCTGAAGATACTGTTGTATTCAGTTCATCTCCTATTCCAGGTAACACTAAAAGTATCAATCGCACTATAAATGCTTTATATAAAGCTGGTGCGGATGTCATTCACAGTAAGATTTCAAATATTCACACGTCAGGTCATGGTTCACAAGGTGACCAACAATTGATGCTACGTTTAATTCAACCTAAGTATTTCTTACCTATTCATGGTGAATATCGTATGTTGAAAGCACATGGTCAAACGGGTGTTGAATGCGGTGTAGATGAGGATAATGTATTCATTTTCGATATCGGTGATGTCTTAGCTTTAACACATGATTCAGCTCGTAAAGCTGGAAGAATCCCATCAGGTAATGTGTTAGTAGACGGTAGCGGTATTGGAGATATCGGAAATGTAGTTATTAGAGATCGTAAACTACTTTCTGAAGAAGGTTTAGTCATTGTTGTTGTAAGTATCGATTTTAATACTAATAAGTTATTATCAGGACCTGATATCATTTCACGTGGCTTTGTTTATATGCGCGAATCCGGTCAACTTATTTATGACGCACAACGTAAAATTAAAACAGACGTGATATCTAAATTAAATGGTAACAAAGATATTCAATGGCATCAGATTAAATCATCAATTATTGAAACACTTCAACCTTATCTATATGAAAAGACAGCTCGTAGACCGATGATTTTACCAGTAATTATGAAAGTGAATGAAGATAAAGGTAACAATAAACCTTCTAATAAGAAAAATAACAAACAAGATAAAAATGAGTCTAAATAACATTTTTAACTTATAAAATTTATCTGTTTAAATATTTAAGGCAAGGACACATGTCCTTGCCTTTTATTTATTTCTCTTTCTAACAGTAGTTCCTATTACAATCATTAGAAATGAAATAAACATAATTAAATAAATAAGTCTGTAACCAATTGGGCTTTTGATGACATTATCATTATTAATTAAGATAATGTCTATAATCATGAGTGTGATAATACTAAGTATATATAGCTTGTTTTTAATTAACATTTTTTTACTCCTTTAGTTTTCACTCTAGTTGTTGCATGAGTATATATTTTTACGATGTCTTTTTATCTAATATGCGTTGATATTCTTTATATTTATATGGGTTTTTTACTTTTTCACCATTTATGTATACTAAAGGAACTTTCTTAACTTTTTTCTTTTTAGCAACTTTTTTATCATCATTAGCCATTTCCCATGCTTTACTATCTTTTTCTTTATACATTTTCTTAACTTTTTTTATTTCTTCATCATTCAAGTTAAGTTTATCTATTTGCTTATCTAATAATCTATTAGTAATCCAAGTTTTATGGCTATTTTTAGGTTGTTCGTTAAAAATTAAGTGATTAAATTTTAAATACTCTTTATCAGATATGAGTTTGACTGCTAATGCTGCTCGTCCAGCTTTTATAGAGTCTTTACCTAAGAAACCGAGATTAACAAAATTAACTTCCGCTTTGTCTTTTTTTATATAATCTTTTTTCAATTTAGGAACGATAGTATTTTCAATTTTTTTACAATAGGCACATTTGTAATCACCATAAATTGTTATGCATTTAGTGCGGTTTGAATGATTATTAAATGAGCCATTTTTTATGTTCGAACAACTACATAATAACAAAACAATTACTAACAATGATGTGCATTTTAAAACAAATTTACACATATCCACTCTCCTTATTAATTTTTTCAAATTTAATGTTAACATCATTGTTTTAAAATTTTTGTTATCTTCCCTAATTGATATATTCTATTTCTCAAGTGTTTACGCAAAACTTAATAAATTATAGATTTAATCAATCACAATATTTCATATTTTATTTTGTTTTTAAATTGATTGAAGCTTTATTATTTTTTTATGTATAGATTAACATTAAATTGTATGATGGGTATAACCGACTCAATTAAATAATTCTATACAGAAAAAGCTTATAAATGAATTTTAACTCAATTCATTTATAAGCTAAAAGAAAAAACGTATATCTTAATTTATCATCACCAATTATTTAGCTATATTTTTCTCGAAACGACCTAAATCATTATCATGACCAATCATGATTAAAATATCACCAATCTCTATACTAAGATTCGGATCTGGGGAAACGATAAATTCTTTCGCTCGTTTAATTGCAATGATATTTATGCCATATTGTGCTCGGATGTCTAAATTAATTATAGTCTGTCCAGCCATTTTTTCAGTCGCTTTAAGCTCTACAATTGAATGCTCATCAGCAAGTTCTAAATAATCTAATACACTCGCACTTGCTACATTATGCGCTATACGTCTACCCATATCACGTTCTGGGTGAACGACAGTGTCTGCACCTATTTTATTTAATATTTTAGCATGGTAGTCGTTTTGTGCTTTTGCAGTTACCTTTTTAACACCTAACTCTTTTAAAATTAAAGTAGTTAACGTACTTGATTGAATGTTTTCACCAATGGCCACAATGACATGATCAAAGTTACGTATACCTAAACTTTTCATGACCGCTTCATCAGTCGTATCAGCTACAACTGCATGTGTTGCGATATCACTATATTCATTAACACGATTTTCATCATTATCAATTGCCATGACATCCATATCTAAAGCGTTAAGTTCTCTAACAATACTGCCACCAAAACGACCTAGTCCAATAACGACGTATTCTTTATCCATATGCGTCCTCCATTAAATAAAAGAGAAAAAGAGAGTTTGATGATAAAATATATCAACATATCTCCCCTTATACTCAAAGGTTATATTATTTCTTTCCTTCTACGTACTCTTTATCGAATACAAATAATCTTAATAATAATATTAACGATGGAATTAATAAAAGTAAACCTAAAATAAAGGCTATAACTAATGCTAATCCCATTTCTGGGTTAACATGAGAACTTGTGATTTTCACAAATGGATGTAATAAAAATGGCAATTTACTCATACCATAGCCAAAGAATGCAAAGAACATCTGTAATATGACCATGATAAACGCTAATCCATGATTTTTCTTAAGAATCGTTAATACACCTGCAATTAAAAAGAAGATAAAACTGATTACAAACATCCACCAATAGTTAAATACAGCATTATTGAAATGATCTGCATTTTGTATTCTTAAAGATAAAAATACAAACAATGAAATAACAATCATAGGCGGGCCCCAGAAAATATGCCATTGTCTTGTTAAGTGGTATGCAGGTTTATCTTTCGCTTTACTAGCATAAAATGTTAAGAAACCTGAAGAAATATATAGAACCGAAATGATAGCCAAGAATACCACAGACCAGGCAAATGGACTTAATAGTAACTGTACCCAGTTCAAATCTATATGAGACCCATGTTCCCTAATATATCCACCTTCCGAGATAGTTAGTGCAGTAGCTAATGATGCTGGAATAAGTAATCCTGTAAAACCATAGAGCACTATCCATGGTAACTTCGTATCTTGTCCGTAATTTTCAAAAGCATAAAAACTACTTCTAATGGAGATAAGAATTAATGCTATTGAACCTGGAACTAATAAAACGGTTCCCAAATACTTTGCAGAATCAGGGAAGAACCCAATAAATCCAACGAAGAAAAAGACGAAGAAAACATTTGTAACTTCCCACACTGGATTAAGATAACGATGAATTAAGTGATTGATCTTCTTCTCTTCACCAGTAATTCTAGAATGTAAAGCGAAAAATCCAGCACCAAAGTCAATTGATGCTACGATGATGTAACAAAATAAAAATATCCATAATACTGTTATCCCAATATATGCGTAAATCATTTTGTTCCACCTCTTTCTTCAATCACTTTGTCTACATCTTGATAAGCAGGTTTATTTCGATACATACGAATAAGTACATAAGCTGCTGTTACCATAAGCACGAGATACAATATACCGAAGAGAATCGTAACTAACGTGATACCACCTGCTTGTGTAGCAGCTTGAGACACACGCATATAACCTCTAATGATCCAAGGTTGACGACCCATTTCAGTTAAGAACCAACCAAATTCTATTGCAAGTAATGAGGCTGGGCCAGTTAAAAGTATTGCATATAGCATAGCTTTATTAACTTTAAATTTACGTAATTTCTTGAAGAATAAAATTAACATATATAGTCCTGAAATAATGAAACAGAACACACCCATAGAAACCATTAAATCAAAGAAATAATGAACAATCATAGGTGGTAAATCATTTTTAGGAAAATCAGTTAATCCTTTAACTTTTGTTTTGAAACTGTCATCTGCTAAGAAACTAAGTAATCCCGGAATCTCAATAGCACCAGTTACTTCATGTGTCTTCTCATTGAGCACACCAAAGAATACTAAGTTAGCATGTGATTGAGTATCATAATGCCACTCGTAAGCAGCTAGTTTTTCTGGTTGCACTTTGTGCAAGAATTTAGCGGAAAGATCTCCAGCTACCATTGATAATATCGTTGATAAGAAACCAACTATCATTGTCATTTTCAATGCTTTTTTATGATAAGTTTTATCTTCAGAATGTTTATTACGTAATAATTTAAACGCCGCTATTGCAGCCAATATAAATGCCATCGTCATACCAGCAGTAGCTACTACATGGAATGCTCTGACAATAAATGAGGAGTTAAACATTGCCTCTAATGGTTGTACATTAACCATGCGTCCACTTTTCATTTCAAAACCTGCTGGTGTATTCATAAATGAGTTAACTGATGTAATAAAAAACGCCGAGAATGAACCACCAATAATTACAGGTAATGAAATAATAAAATGCGTCCATTTATTTTTAAATCTATCCCAAGTATACAGATAAATACTTAAGAAGATTGCTTCAAAGAAGAAAGCGAAAGTTTCCATAAATAAAGGTAAAGCAATAACATGCCCACCCATTTTCATAAATGTTGGCCACACAAGCGAAAGTTGTAAGCCTATAATAGTACCTGTCACGACTCCAACGGCTACTGTAATTGTGTACCCTTTTGACCATCTTTTCGCTAATGCAATGTAGTTTGCATCATTCTTTCTAATACCGATAAATTCTGCAATCGCAAACATTAAAGGCATACCCACGCCGATTGTGGCAAATATAATATGCACTGCTAATGTCATACCAGTGAGAAATCGGCTAATTTCAACTGAATCCATATATAAATCACCTTTTTTATCTATTTTTATTAATAATTGGAGTCACAAGTGTCTAAAATTATAAAACCTCATGACTTTGAACAAAATTAAATTGCTTTAAATTTATATGTACATTTTTTGACAAGACACATAATGTTCACATGTTTGAAATTCTCAACATTTTTCTATATAGTATTTTGAGAATTACTTATGAAAGGACGACCTATATGACTTCGAACATTGTCATTTATACCCAAGATGATTGTCCACCATGCACTTACGTGAAAAATTATTTATCAGAGCAAGGCGTTGATTTTATTGAAAAGAATATTAAAAATAATCAATATCGTAATGAAATGATTGATTATGATGCATTTGCAACGCCTTTTATTTTATTAAATAATGAACCAATGTATAGTGTAGACATGGACAAAATAAATTCTACATTGAATTTAGATAGTAAAAATTAGTCATAAAAATCACTCAACATTATCTTTTCTAGGATGTTGAGTGATTTTTTAATAATTGAGGCCAGCTTATTTCAATTACAGATTAAAAAGAGAGTAAATGCAATGTTGCATTCACTCTCTCATGCTGTATTATTAAGCTATATTATTTTGCCTTATTGTTAACTAATTCCATAACTTCTTCTTGTGTAGCACATTCAATAGCGCGATTAGCTAATTCAGCCATTTCATTTTTACTTAAACCATTAATTTGTCTTCTAGCTTTAAGAATAGAAGTTGCACTCATTGAGAACTCATCTAATCCTAAACCTAGTAATAATGGAATAGCTGTTTCATCTCCGGCCATTTCACCACACATACCAGTCCATTTACCTTCTTTATGAGAAGCCTCTATTACTTGCTTAACAAGACGTAAAATAGAAGGATTATATGGTTGATATAAATAAGATACACGTTCTGACATACGATCAGCAGCTAGTGTGTATTGAATTAAGTCATTAGTACCGATACTAAAGAAGTCTACTTCCTTCGCAAAGACATCTGCTAATGCAGCAGTTGCTGGAATTTCAACCATGATACCTAATTCGATATCGTCAGAAATGTCATAACCTTCATTTTCAAGGTTTTTCTTTTCTTCTAAAAGAATCGCTTTAGCATCACGGAATTCTTTGATAGTAGCAACCATTGGGAACATGATATTTAATTTACCGTAAGCAGATGCACGTAATAATGCACGTAATTGCGGTCTGAAAATATCTTGTTGAGCTAAACATAAACGAATTGCTCTATAACCTAAGAATGGATTCATTTCTTCAGGTAAATTTAAGTAAGGAAGCTCTTTATCTCCACCGATATCTAAAGTACGTACAACAACACGTTTACCATCCATTGTTTCTAGTACTTGTTTGTAGGCTTCAAATTGTTCTTCCTCAGTTGGCATTTGGTCTCTTCCCATATAAAGGAATTCTGTACGGTATAAACCTATACCTTGAGCACCGTTTTCAATAACTCCTGGTAAATCATTTGGCGTACCAATATTCGCTGCTAATTCAGCATGCACACCATCAACAGTTACCGTATCCGCGTCACGTAATTTTTGTAGTTCCTTCTTATCTTCAAAGAAACGTTCACGTTTGTTTTGATAAGCAATTAATTCGTCTTCAGTTGGATCGATAATTACATCACCTGTAATTCCATCTACAACAATCATATCACCTTGTTTGACTTGCTGAGTGATAGTTTGCGTACCTACAACTGCTGCAATTTCAAGTGAACGACTCATTATTGCAGAGTGGCTCGTTCTACCACCGATGTTAGTTACAAAGCCTTGGACGAATTCCTTGTTTAATTGTGCAGTATCTGAAGGTGTTAAATCGTTACCAATTATAACAACGCTTTCATCAATCATACTTGGGTTTGGTAATTCTACACCTAGAATGTGCGCTAAAACACGTTTAGAAACGTCTCTAATATCTGCTGCACGTTCTTTCATGTATTCATTATCCATAGATTCGAAAATAGTAACAAATTGAGTTGTCACATCGTTTAATGCTGTAGCCGCATTAACTTTATCATTTCTAATTTTATCTTGGATAGGTTGAATTAATTCTGGATCATCTAGAACTAATAAATGAGCATCAAAAATAGCTGCTTTATCAGCGCCTAATTGAACTTCTGCATTATTTCTAATCTTAGTTAATTCAACTTTAGATGCTTCGATAGCTTTATTGAATTTATTAACTTCGCCTTCTACATCAGTGACCTGTTCGTTACTGTCAAAAGATAAATCTGGCTCTACTAATAAGTAAGCTTTTGCGATTGCTACACCATCAGAGGCAGCAATCCCTTTAATTAAGTTAGACATAATTATTTAGTTAATCCTTCTTTTGATAAGACATCACTGATAGATTCAATAGCATCAGTTTCATCGCTACCGTCAGCATAAATAGTGATTTCAGCATCTTTACCTACACCTAAACTCATAACACCCATGATTGATTTTAAGTTAACTTTTTTACCGTTATATTCTAATTGAATATCTGAATCAAATTTTGATGCAGTTTGAACTAGCATTGTAGCAGGGCGAGCGTGAATCCCTGTTTCGTCGATAATTACATATGATTTTTGTTCCATAGTTATATTCTCCTTCGTATAGTTAGAATCTTCAATATTATTACAATCTAACATATATTTTATACAATAACTTTACCAAAACCGATTGTTAAATTCAATTCGTTTAAAACCGGTTTCAATATCATTATTTACGTTACATTAGAAATTATATCACTTACTATAGGTTATTGATAACTTTTTCACATTTTTCAACGTGATCTTTACCAAGTTTATTCATAAAGTAGTAACTAATTGAAGCTGAAACAGCTTGACCGATCACTGGGAACCATTTTGTTTGTTTAGCAGCTGCTCGTTTCGCTACATCTTTAATAACAACTTTTAAGAGTGCTTCTGAAACTTTTCTTCCTACAAATTGACTCCCTTGAATCGCTGCAGCAGACATCACTCTCTCTCTTACATCATCCCCTAACGAATTCACTTCTTTATGATCTAAACCATAAATTTTGTTAACATCCTCAATAATGTCTCTCATTAATTTAATATCTACACCGAAGTCTAATCCTGGGATAGGTACAATACTTGCGCCTGATGAAAGTATTGATTTCTTTTTAACTAACGTTAACGCCTGTTCTCGGCGACGCGCTAATTCTTCTTTAGTCTTAGGTAAATTATTTTTTTCTTTAATTTCTTCTATATTTAAAAGTTCATTGCCCACTTTATTAGTGATATCATTTGTGAATTTACTTCTAATACCCAAATTCATACATCCTTTCTTAGTATTGTTTCAATAAAATCTTATACCCAATATTTAAAAATTTAATGCTTAATATCTATAAATACAGCTTTTAAATATTTTGAAGGTTTGTAATGTGGATGAGTCTTGAAATCTTTAGGAAGTCCCATGACCTCTCTTATTTCAAACTCTACCCCCTCTTCATCTAATGTCTTTTTAATCACATTTTTGAACGCTTTTAAAGAAAATGCACTTGAATTTGTACATAATAGCAGTGAACCCTCTGGAGCTAATACACTTAAGGCGCCTTTAACGAGTGAACCATAGTCTTTCTGAACTGAGAATGTCTTTTTCTTATTGCGTGCAAAACTTGGCGGATCAATGACTACCGTTTCATACTGAAGACCATGACGTGCCGCGTAATTATAATAGTCAAACGTATCCATCACATAAATGTATTGAGATTTAGGATCAATACCATTTAAACCAAAGTTTTCTTCCGTTAAGCCTCTTGAACGATTTGCTAAGTCAACACTTGTAGTTGAACGTGCATTCTGAGCTGCTATAACTGAAAACGCTCCTGTATAACTAAATAAATTTAATACATCTCTATCTTCGGAAAATTGGTCTCTTAATTTTTTACGTACTTCCTTTTGATCTAAAAAGATACCAGTCATTAAACCATCTTCTAAATCTACATTATAAAATGTGAAATTTTCTTCAATAGTAATTGGAAACTCAGGGGCTTCACCATCAACAAATCCACCTGTGTATGTTGTATCCTTAAATCTCATTTTTTCATATAATGACGTATAACCAAATACTGTTTTAATTGCTTCTATGATAAGATATCTAAATTTATAAATGCCTTTGGAATACCATTGAATTAATAAATGACTATCATAATTATCAATTGTGAGGCCTCCTACGCCGTCACCCTCAGCATTAAAAAGTCTAAAAGCATTTGTACCATCAATGTTGAAATAATATTCTCTTTCCTCTAATGCACTTTCAAATAATTTTACGAAGAATTGAGTGTTAATGTCCTCATTTTCATCATAACTTAATACCCAACCTAATCCTTTATGTTGACGGCCAACATAGCCAGTTGCGATATACTGTTGTTGATCAGTCACAATTTTAACTAAATCCCCTTCTTTAAGGTGGTCATGTTGGTAAATATCTTCCTCATCAATTAAAGGATATTGATTAAGATATTTAGTTTCTTTACCTCTATTCAATGTTGCTATTTTCATTTTTTACTTTTACCTCACTTTCTATTCTCTTTTTTCAAAAATTAATACGTAAGCACAATTTCAAAATCATTTTAACAAATATCAGTCTTTAATTATATGTAAAAAAGCCACTGTTATTGAATAAACAATAACAATGACTTTTAGTAATCAATTATGGTTTCTCTCTTAACTGTAATGAATAAGCAACAATCATTGCAATTAACATTAACAGTAAAATTGGTGTGATGAAAATTGATAACAATAGACCGTGAATCATAATATTGATAAATTCAGTTAAGAATTTAAAGAATAAAATACTACCCATGAAGAGCTGTAAGTAATAAAATTTATTTCTTAAATAATAAGTTAAAGTTGTAGCAATAAAGATGATGATTATGAATAGTAATAATATGAGTGTGACCCACTCTACTACATATTGCGTTTGAGAAAGTTCCCATTCTCCTGATAAGAATAGGGCGTTGCGGTTATTAAATTCAAGAAATGTAAAGAATAAAATAACAGCTCCACAGAACAACTCAACATACATTGGTTTAATCCATTTTGGCTTTCTCATCCAATTAGGAATATCATCTTCTTGAATATCTACAATATTTTTAACTTTTTCCTTAAATTTATCTCTTTTAGCTCTTATTTTATCTAAATCTACACTTCTTCTAGTCTTACGTGCATATTCTGTTGTTTTATCTTGTAGTTGTTTTAAGTGAACTTTAGTTTGATTAGATACGTTTCCTTTATTTGTTCTAGAAAGTTCAGGTTCTTCCTCGCCTAATTCTTCTTTAGTTAATGGTAATGATCGTCTTAAGAATAAGAAATTCCATATAGACATCTGTCCTAATAACCACATAATAATGAAGAATGTGTTCACACTTAAAATATCTATAGATTCAATTTCATTCGCATCTATACGTCCGTATAAAGAAATTTGTGTAATTAAATAACTAATACCATATGTCACGATAATCCACATATAATGACTTTTACGATTATTTTTATTTAATTCATCTTTATAAACAATGTATCCGATGTGAACGATGAACGGTATAATAAACACAATTGCGAAGAAACCATAAACTTGAGTCATTAATATTAGTGTAATAATAAAATACATAATACCAATAACTAAGAAGAAAATGGATATGTCATAGTCATATTTAATAGTTCTGAATAAAGTATGACCTAAAAGCATAACTAAGATACCAAACAAAATAATAATAATGGCACTTATAACTGGGAAACTACCTATAAACCTACTCATCACTTTTATAATTTCAGCGAAGAATGCATTAAGAAATTCCCATACATTATGTACATGAGTATTAACTTTTTTATCACCATTAAATTGTTTAATCAATGGTAAGTTAATTAGAATGATGAGACCTGTGAAAAGTGAAACGATACCGATAATGTAGCTAAATATGATCTCGGTGTGTTTCCTAAGAAAAGACATACTGTTCACCTCAAACGTTATTATATATGAAGATTTTCTAATTGTCTTTAAATTAACCATGAAATACGTCTATAGACCTATTAGGGTTTATCTATAGAATAACGGGGTATAGTTGTTGTGTAAACAATTATTCCTATTTAAGGGGTGGAAATACTATGGGAAAAGAAGAATTCGAAAAGAAATCTGCTGAAAAAGCTAAAGAAGCAGAAGAAAAACTAAAAGAACAAAATGAAGAAAAAACTGATGATATTGAACAAACGAAAAAAGATGTACAAGATACGTTAGATTAATTACTATAAATATTTGCCATTGAAAAGCTCTCAAAGTTTATACTTTGAGAGCTTTTTATAAAAAACTTTATTAACTTATTTATCCATATCCTCAATTTCCTCAAACTACCTTGACAATACAATAGAAAAATCATACATTTAATTTAAATTAAAATATCGACGCACTAGGGGTGTATATTTACTGAGATGAGGAAATCCTCAAACCCTTCGAACCTGATCTAGCTAGATACTAGCGTAGGAAAGTGTAGTTAACTATAGAATCTGATGAACTTACTTCATTAAGATATATCTTCTGACGCACAACTTTCCTAGGGAGGGTTGTGCGTTTTTTTAGGAGGAGACACAATGTCAAAAGGTTTAAAACTATCAGAAATACTTGTAACTGTATTAATATCTGTAGTCTTCGCAATCATCTATAACTTATGGTGGTTCTTCTACAATATTACACAAGTTGCAGGTATTCACCTAGAGCAGCTTACATATGGTGTTTGGTTTATGGCAGCAGTAGTTTGCTACTTAATTATTCCAAAACCAGGTATCGCAATCTTAGCTGAACTAGCTGCAGGGGCTGGCGAAACAATAGTCATGGGTAAATTTGATATACCTACAATTATCTATGCTTTATTACAAGGTGTAGCATGCGAAATTATCTTCGCAATTTTTAAATATCAATCTCGTTCTGCAGCAGTAGCAATGCTTGCTGGTTTGGTCACTGCACTGGCCACTTTCCCAGTAGATTATTTTTACGGTTACTTAAATGAAGTCGCGGGATGGAACTTATTCTTATTCATTCTATTCCGATCAATTAGCGGAATTGTTATCACAGGATTAGTGTCCTATTGGCTTGTTAAAGCACTTGATAAAACGGGAGTTACTAAACTCTTTAGACCAGCTTCTAAACATGACTACGATAACCTATAAGGGGATTTTTTAATTGTTAAAAGTAAAAAATTTACGTTTGAAATACCCTAACGGGGATAGAAAAATTTTTGATAACTTAAATATAGAGATTAATGATAAGGAAAAAGTGCTTTTACTCGGCCCATCAGGGTCGGGTAAAAGCACATTACTTAATGTACTAAGTGGTATTGTTCCTAATTTAATTGAACTACCAATGAAATATGATGAATTACATGTCGATCATCAAAGTGGTGTCATTTTCCAAAATCCTGATACACAATTCTGTATGCCTAAAGTATATGAAGAGTTAGCTTTTGTGTTAGAGAACCGCAAAATCCCTCGTAGTGAAATGGATAATGAAATTAAAAAAGCACTTGAATCTGTAAATCTTAAAGTCTCTGACCAAACTTATGTAAATCAACTAAGCGGAGGTATGAAGCAGAAGTTAGCTATCGTAGAAACCATTTTACAAAGAGCGGAAACCTTATTCTTAGATGAACCAACTGCTATGTTAGATGTTCAAGCAACTGAGGATTTATGGAAGAAATTAATAGAATTGTGGGATGAACAAACAGTATTAATCGTCGAACATAAGGTTGAACATATTTGGCAACATGTGGATCGCGTACTATTAATGAATTATGAAGGAAAAATCATAGCTGATGATACTCCTCAACACATTCTTAATGACTACGAACATTTATTAACTGAGTATGGCGTGTGGCATCCTAAAGCCTGGAATTATGCGCCACGTCCTATTAAACTAGATATTCAACCTTCCAATAGTTTATTTGAATTTCAACAAGGCCAAATCGTACGTGGTAAACAAACGCTCTTCTCTGTTGATGACTTTGAATTACATAAAGGAGAATGGCTAACTATAACAGGAGAAAATGGTGCTGGTAAAACATCTTTGCTCGAATCAATACTTCAATTAATAAAATATAAAGGTCGAATGACTTATAATAATGAAGAACTGAAAAAGATTAAACAAGCAGCAAAACACATGTATCTCGTGTATCAAAATCCAGAATTACAATTTATTACGAATTCAGTTTATGATGAAGTTTACATTCATTATAACCATTTAGACCCTGAAAATGCTGAACAAGAAACTATTCAATTGCTTAAATTACTTCATCTAGATCAGGTTAAAAATCATCATCCCTTTGAAATATCAACGGGACAAAAACGCCGATTAAGCGTAGCAACTGCCCTTAGTTCAAAGGCAGAAATTGTATTGTTAGATGAACCTACATTTGGTTTAGATAGTCATAATACGTTCCAACTTATTAAACTTTTTCAAGAACGCGTTAAACAAGGGCAAACAATAGTTATGGTCACACATGATTCGGAAATCATTCGTCGATATCCAACACGTCGTTTACATGTTGAAGATGGAATACTTAAAGAGATTGAAGGTGAGCACGTTGTTTGAAAGATGGAAGAAACGTCACACCTTTGTTGATGATGTAAATATTATAACGAAATTAATACTAGGAATCGCACTTTTTTTCTTTATTATCTTCATTCATAATTTCGATTTTATGATTTATATCGTGTTACTCATGTTTATTTTCTTACTATTATTTAATGGTACAGAATTTAAAATTACAGGTATATTCATACTAGTTACCACCCTATTCGCCTTACTATCCTCATTATTTATGATACTTTATGGTGATGGTGAGCATATGTTAGTTAAATTTGGAATCGTTCAAATTAGTGAAGAAAGTATAGTACGAGGCTTACATCTCTCTTTAAGAACAATCACAGTATCAATGTTCGGGATTCTTATAGCATTAACATCTCAAATAGTTATGATTTTTTATAGTTTAATGCAACATCTAAAAATCAAACCCAAAATTGCCTATGCCTTCATGGCAGCAATACGAATGGTTCCTTTAATTATAAGTTCATTAATCCAATTGAGACGCTCATTAAAAATGAGATACCAAATGATTGATGCCTCAAATTATAAAGGACTAAAAAGATTAAATCATTTAGTTATTCCATTATTGAGTCAAAACATACGACTTGCACATCAACTCTCAGTTGCTATGGAATCTAAAGGTTTTAAAGATGGCCCTAGAACGTATTACTACGAGACACCTTTCTCATATAAAGATGTAGTATTTATTGTTTGTGTGTTAATGATTATTGGTCTATCTTTCATACTATCAGGCTATTTACCATTAACTGGCATTCATGATGTACGTTTTGGAAAATTAGGATAAAAATTTCACTATATTCAATAAAGTTTAATCAATTAAATGATAGACATTAAAAAGGAGATGCAACATTTATTGTGCATCTCCTTTTTTACTATTTTATTGCTTTATTGCCTATATCATTACGATAGAAAAGATTATCGCTTTTAATTTTTTCAGCGTTGTTATATGCAGCAGCTTGTGCATCCTTAACCGTAGCTCCTTCACCAATGGCTAGGATCACACGACCACCAGCATTAACAAAATGGTCTCTCTCTTTCTTTAAACCACTAACAAAATAATGAGAATCTGGGTCGAAACCACTAACTTTATATCCTTTATCATATGATCCTGGATACCCTTTAGATGCTAACATGACTCCTACAACTGCTTCATCTTTCCATTTAAGATGAATTGGTTGACGTTGTTCTAAATCAATAATATGTTGCATTAAATCACTTTCTAAACGCGTGAGTAACACTTGCGCTTCTGGATCACCAAATCTTGCATTGAACTCTATCACTTTAGGACCCTCTTTTGTTAAAATAGCACCAATATAGAGCAAGCCAAAGAAATGATACCCTTCTTTACTCATCGCTTGAGCAATAGGTTGAGCAATGCGCTCATTGGTTTGATGAAGTACATCCTCACTAATATGCGGAACAGGACAATATGCCCCCATGCCTCCAGTATTAGGACCTTCATCATTATCATAAGCACGTTTATGATCCTGAGCGATACAATCAAAAGGAACTGCATAATCACCATTAACAAATGTCATTAATGAAAACTCTTCACCCTCTAAAAAGCTCTCAAAAACCACTTGCCCTTGCTCTTTAGTGTAAAGCGTTTCTACACCTTCGATAGCTTCATCTCGGGTTTTGGCAATTATTACTCCTTTCCCAGCTGCTAAACCATCCTTCTTAATAACTACCGGCAATTCACACGTTTTAACATACGTTAGCGCGTCAGATCGATTCGTTACTTCTTTATAATCTGCAGTAGGAATGTCATACTTCTCCATAAGTTGTTTCGCAAAGAGCTTCGAACCCTCAATTTGAGCAGCAGCTTGCCCTGGGCCAAACACTTTTATTCCTTGTTGTCTAAGTAAATCTCCTAGGCCATCAATTAATGGTTGTTCAGGTCCTATGACCACCCAGTCAATGTTATTATTTATAGCGAAATCTATTATCTCTTGATGACTTGACTCGGCTATTTCATTATGAATTTCAGCAACGTTAACCATTGCTTCATTACCTGGTATAGCATAGACCTTTTCAACGAGTGAGGATTGATTAATTTTAGAAGCTAATGCGTGTTCACGTCCACCTGCTCCGATAACTAAAACTTTCATAAGTTTACTCCTTTCTTTAAGTAAAACTTAGTGCTTAAAGTGACGCATTCCAGTCATAACCATTGTGATACCATATTTATTAGCCATATCAATAGATTCTTGATCTTTAATAGAGCCACCAGGTTGAATAATGGCTTTAATACCATGTTCTGCCGCATATTCTACTGTATCCCCCATTGGGAAGAAACCATCAGAAATTAGCGCAACATTATCATTAATTTCAATTGCTCTCTCGATAGCAATTTTAGCTGAACCTACGCGATTCATTTGCCCTGCACCTATACCAACAGTTTGTTTATCATTACTTAGAATCACAGCGTTACTTTTTACAGAACTTACAACTTTCCATCCTAATAACATTGCTTCCCACTGTGATTCAGTTGGACGTACTTCAGTAGCAACAGTCATGTCTTCACGAGTGACATCCTTATTATCTTTATCTTGCACTAAATAACCACCAGAAACAGAAACAAATTCTTGTTCAGCGTTATCAATGGTCATATCTATTTCAAGTAAACGTATATTTTTCTTTTGAGTTAAAATTTCAAGTGCTTCTTCAGTAAATTTAGGAGCAATAACTACTTCTAAAAAGATTGAATGTAATGTTTCTGCTAATTTAGCATCTACAGTACGGTTCAATGCAATAATTCCACCGAAAATGGATTGATTATCAGCATCATATGCATTTTTAAATGCATCTTCAATCGTTTCTCCAACACCTACGCCACAAGGATTCATATGTTTAACTGCTACTGCTGTAGGTTCTTCAAATTTTTTAACCAAACTTAAAGCCGCATCCGCATCTTTAATGTTATTAAAGCTTAACTGTTTACCATGTAATTGTTTCGCACCAGCAATTGTGTGTTTACTATCTGATGTTCTTACAAAGTATGCAGATTGTTGAGGGTTCTCACCATATCTAAGTGTTTCTTTATCACCTTTAAAGAAACTTACAATGGCATGATCATATTGATTTGTATGTTCAAATACTTTAATCATTAAGGATTTTTTATAATCTTCATCTAATTGATTATTTTTAATTCTATCAATGACTTCATTGTAATCTGAAGGATGTACTATTGTTGTTACATGTTTAAAGTTTTTAGCTGCAGCACGCAACATCGTTGGTCCGCCAATATCAATATTTTCAATAGCATCTGCTTCAGTAACATCTGGATTTTCTACTGTTTTTTGGAAAGGATATAAGTTGACGACAACCATATCGATAAGGTCGATATGTTGTTCATTCAATTGATCGAGATGTTCTTGTTTATCACGATCTGCTAGGATACCCCCATGAACAGCTGGATGTAATGTTTTTACTCGACCATCCATTATTTCAGGAAATTGAGTTAATTCAGATACTGACTTTACAGCGATACCCGCATCTTCTAGCGCACGTTTAGTGCCACCTGTAGAATATAATTCATAATCTAATGAAGTTAATGATTTAGCGAATTCTACAATTCCACTTTTATTTGAAACACTTAAAATTGCTTTTTTCATTGCTTAGATACTCCTCTATTTAATGATTTTAGCGATAACTCTAGGATAAAGTTCATATTCTAAATTTTTGACTCTCTCTTCTAAATCTTCTTTCGTGTCGTCCGTTCTAATATCACATTGTTGTTGTTCAATAATTTCTCCCGTATCCATGCCACTATCTACATAATGCACGGTTGAACCTGTCACTGTATCTCCACTATCAAATGCTTGGCCTATTGCATCTAACCCCTTATATTTAGGCAATAGTGAAGGATGTATATTTAACATTCGTCCTTCAAAGGCTTGAAGTAAATCTTGACCAACCAATCTCATGTAACCTGCTAAAACTATCCATTGAACCCCTTCATCGGATAAATGTTTAAGCAACTGTTGTTCATAAGATGACTTTGAAGCAAAGTCTTTAGGTTGGTTAATATGAACAGGTATATTTAATTTTCTAGCTCGTTCTATACACTGAGCATTAGCTTTATCAGTATATAGTGCAGTCACTTCTATGTTCTGCAAATCGCCCTCTTTAACATGTTTAACGATATTTTCAAAGTTACTACCTGAACCTGAGGCGAAAATCGCTATTTTAATCACGATTCTACCCCCATTAAATGAAGTGGCGTATCAGCGTCTTCAATCACTTCACCAATTTCATAAGCTTTCACATCAAGCTCTTGTAAAGCCGCTAAAGCTGTTGATACATCTTTTTTATCTACTATAACGGTATAGCCTATACCCATATTGAAGATATTATACATTTCATCTGTACTAATGTTCCCTTGTTGCTGTAACCAATTAAAAACGTCTAATGTTGGGAACGAAGTTGTATCTATTCTAGCCGACAACCCTTTAGGTAAAGCTCTTGGTATATTTTCATAGAATCCGCCACCAGTAATATGATTCATTGCTTTAATATCCACATGTTTTTTCAATTCTAGAATTGGTTTTACATATAATTCAGTGGGTGCTAAAAACGTTTCTAAGTAAGTCTTTCCATTAAAGTTATCATGTAAATTGATGCCAGATTCTTTAATAAGCTTTCTAACTAAACTATAGCCATTAGAATGAATACCATTCGATGCTAAACCTATAATTGCTTGTCCTGCTTCTACTTTAGAACCATCTATGTACTCATCTTTTTCAACAGCGCCCACTGCAAAACCTGCAATATCGTACTCACCTTCGTGATACATTTCACCCATCTCAGCAGTTTCTCCACCAATTAATGCGGTATTCGTTTGTTCACACCCATCACTCACACCTTTGACGATTTGTTCAATAATTGATGGAACTACCTTATTTGTAGCAATGTAGTCTAAGAAATATAGAGGTTCTGCTCCAGTCGTTAAAATATCATTCACACACATCGCTACAGCATCAATACCAATCGTATCGTGCTTGCCATGATCAATAGCAAGTTTTAATTTCGTACCTACACCATCTGTACCAGAAACGAGTACGGGTGCTTTCATATTAAGTTGAGATAAATCAAAAGTAGCACCAAAACCTCCAAGTCCACCTAAGACTTCTTTACGCATTGTACGTTCAACATGACTTGATATTCTCTCTACCGCTTCATAACCTGCATGAATATTTACACCTGATTGTTCATACGCTTTAGACATGTAAGTTTCCCTCACTATCAAAATAATGTTTATTATTAGCTATATAAGCTTTCTGACGATCGCTTAAATGTGATTTGTAATTCTTTTCATAATCGTAAAGACCTGCTGGATAATCTCCTGTGAAACTTTCAACACATAATCCACGATACGGTGCATCATAATTCAAACCAATTGAGTCAATGAGCCCATCAACACTTAGATATGCTAGTGAATCAGCACCAATGTAATCTTTAATTTCTTCTGGTGATTTACTTGCTGAAATTAACTCTGCAGTAGTCGACACATCAATACCATAGAAACTAGGGAACATGAACTCTGGAGAAGCGATTCTCACATGCACTTCATCAGCTCCTGAATCTTTAAGCATTTTCACAATTCTTTTACACGTAGTACCACGCACGATTGAATCATCTACAAGAATAATTTTTTTACCTTCGACAATATCTTTAACTGCCGATAATTTAACACGTACGCCCTGTTCACGTAATTCTTGTGTCGGTTGAATAAATGTACGTGCAACATATTGGTTTTTAACGAGACCCATCTCATAAGGAAGCCCAATTTGTTCAGCATAACCACTCGCTGCAGACAGTGAAGAATTAGGTACTCCAATAACCATATCAGCTTTTGCAGGGCTTTCTTCAGCGAGTCTTTTACCAGATGCTTTTCTCACAGCATGAACATTTTTTCCAGCTATTGTAGAATCTGGTCTTGCAAAATAAATATATTCCATAGCCGAAATAGCTGTATTTACATGACGTGTATAATTTTTGACAACGATTCCATCATCGTTGATAATGACATACTCTCCAGCATGGATATCTTGTACAAACTCTGCACCCAGAACATCAATAGCGCAAGTTTCGCTAGCTAAGATATATGCACCATTTTCCATTCTACCGACTACAAGTGGACGAATCGCATTAGGGTCAACTGCGCCATAGAGTGCATCTTCAGTAAGTATCGCAAATGTGAAACCACCTTTAATTTGGCGTAAGCTTTCTTTAAGTGCTTCTTCAAAGGTTGGTGCTTTACTGCGACGAATTAAGTGCATGATGACTTCAGTATCAGATGATGAATGGAATATTGCACCATGCTTTTCTAAATTTTGACGTAAAGATTCAGCATTAATTAAATTACCGTTATGACAAATACCGACACTCATGTCATAAAAGTGATATAAAAAGGGTTGTATATTTTCAATCCCTTTATTACCAGATGTTGCATATCGTACATGACCAATTGCATGTGGATACCCTTTTAAATTTTCCATATTAGTATCTTTAATTGCTTCAGTCAGTAAACCTAGTCCTCTTTCCCCTTTAAGTGTTTGATCATCCGAAACTACAATCCCTGCACCTTCTTGACCACGATGTTGTAAACTATGAAGACCCATGTAAGTTAATTGTGCTGCTTCAGGATGATTCCAGATTCCAAATACGCCACATTCCTCATTTAATCCTGAGTTGTTAAACATTGAGCGATTGCTCCTTCCCATGTATGTTTAATGTCTGAAACCTTTTCCGAAATTGTAACTTCTGAATTAGAGACCTTAAATGTGTCATCACTTGTTAATTGACCAATCTCTATAGCTTGATTCATATCTAAAGTCTGACCGTCTTTAACTGAGATAATATAACGACCTTGAGTTTCACTAAATAATTGTGCATTAGTCATATCAAGTTGTGCATGAAGTCCAAGATTATAGTATGCACTTATTTTAGCTAGGGTAAGAAGTAAACCACCTTTACCTACTGTTTGAACATGAGAAGCCACGCCGTTACGAATTGCCTGTTTAATGGATTCACCCTTCTCAACTTCATCGCTTAAATCAATCTCTTCAAATTCATGGTTCACAGAACCATATAATAACTTTTCGATTTGACTTCCACCGAAATCATTACGCGTATCGCCAACTAAATAAAGTTTTTCTCCAGCTTTGGGATGGAAATCGTTTAAATAATTAATATCTTCAATAAGACCGACCATTCCTACAACTGGCGTTGGGAAAATAGACGTACCACGCGTTTCGTTATAAAGCGAAACGTTACCTGATACAACAGGTGTATTTAAAACTTCACACGCTTCAGACATGCCTTTAGTTGAATCAATTAATTGTTGGTAAATTTCTTTCTTTTCCGGTGAACCATAATTTAAGCAATCTGTCATTGCAAGTGGCGTCGCACCAACCGCAATTAAATTACGATATGCCTCTGCAACAACCATCTTTCCACCCTCATATGGTTGATTAAAAACATAACGTGCTTCACCATCAATTGTTGAAGCGATTGCCTTATTAGTTCCTTCTACTCGTACAACTGAAGATTGAAGACCCGGCTTCACTATCGTGTTTGCTCCAACTTGTTGATCGTATTGCTCATATAAATAACGTTTTGAAGCAATCGTTGGATGCTTTAATAATTTTGAAAATACATCTTCTACATCAATATTGCTATAATCATTTTTAGACGTATTGTATTCTTTGTCTTCACCTTCAAGTATATAAACTGGTGCTTCGTCAGAAAGTGGTTGAACTGGGATATCTGCAAATACCTCATCTTCATAAGTTAATACGAATCGATCTGTATCAGTAACTTCACCAATCACTGCACTATCAAGTTCATGTTTATCAAATAAGTCTAAGAATTTTTGTTCAGTACCTTTCTCAACTACAAGTAGCATTCTTTCTTGTGTTTCAGAAAGCATCATTTCATATGGTGAAATATTAGGTTCTCGAGTAGGAACTTGGTCAAGTTTTAAATGAAGACCACTTCCACCTTTAGCAGCCATTTCAGATGAAGAAGATGTTAAACCTGCTGCCCCCATATCTTGAATTCCTACCAGTTCATCGAACGTAATAGCTTCAAGTGTTGCTTCCATGAGCTTCTTACCTACAAATGGATCACCGATTTGAACTGAAGGTCGTTTACTTTCACTTTCTTCAGTTAGTTCTTCAGAAGCGAATGTGGCACCGTGAATACCATCGCGACCAGTTTTCAGACCAACATAAATAACTGAGTTACCAACGCCTTTAGCAGTACCTTTTTGGACCATGTCATGGTCGATGACACCTACACACATTGCATTTACAAGTGGATTGCCATCATATCGATCATCAAATTCAATTTCACCAGCTGTAGTCGGAATACCGATACAATTTCCGTAACCACCAATCCCGCTCACAACTCCTTTTAAAAGTCGTTGATTTTGTTTGACTGATAGTTCACCGAAACGTAGACTATTTAACAAGTTAATAGGTCTCGCTCCTATTGAGACGATATCTCTAATAATTCCACCTACACCTGTTGCAGCGCCTTGATAAGGTTCTATAGCTGATGGATGATTGTGTGATTCCACCTTAAATACGACTGCTTGATTATCTCCAATATCCACTACACCTGCCCCTTCACCAGGGCCCATTAAGACATGCTCACCAGTAGTCGGAAACTGTTTCAAGAATGGTTTAGAATGTTTATATGAACAATGTTCACTCCACATTACTGAAAAGATTCCTACCTCAGTAAAGTTGGGTTCTCTACCAAGAATTTCAACTACTTTATCGTATTCTTTATCACTAAGTCCCATATCTTGATAAAGCTTTTCAAGTTTAATTTCTTCAACACTTGGTTCGATAAATTTAGACATGTTGTTCCCTCCAACTTTTAACCATTGATTCAAACAATTTCACTCCACTGTCAGTGCCTAGTAGTGTTTCTAATGCGCGTTCAGGATGAGGCATCATTCCACAAACATTTCCTTCTTTATTAACAATGCCTGCGATATCTTCATAAGAACCATTAGGATTATCAATATACTTAAGGATAATTTGATTATTTTGTTCAAGTTCATTAAAGATCTCTTCTGTACAATAGTAATGCCCCTCACCATGAGCAACAGGATAAACGACTTCTTGATTAGCTTCATATAAATGAGTAAATGGAGTTTGATTATTAACAATTTTTAAAGTTTCATTTCTACTTATGAAAAGATGAGAATCATTATGAAGCAACGCACCAGGAAGTAATCCAATTTCTGTCAATATTTGGAAACCATTACATACTCCAAGCACTGGTTTTCCTTCTTTTGCAAGACGTTTAACCTCATTAATAATAGGAGCCACACTTGCCATTGCTCCAGATCTTAAATAATCACCAAATGAAAAGCCACCAGGGATCAGAACCCCATCAAATCCTTCGAGGCTCGTTTCACGATAATCGACGTAAGCTGCGTCAACGCCAGATTTAATTGCGGCATTAAACATGTCTCTATCACAGTTAGAGCAAGGGAATACGAGAACTGCGAATTTCATCTTATGCATTCTCCTTTTCTTCAATCACTTTATAGTTATATTCTTCTATCACTGTGTTAGCGAATAACTTTTCACTTAATGTCGTAATGATATTATCAACCGCTTCATCTGTTGCTTCATCAACCGTCATGTATAGAACTTTACCTACGCGTATGTCATTCACTTGTGTATAACCTAAATCATGTACAGCTCTGTTTAGAGCTTGTCCTTGAGTATCTAATACTTGTGGTTGTAAAGTGATGTGCAATTCGATTGTTTTCATTGTTTAAGATCCTCCAATTTATTCAAGAATGTTTGATACGTTTCAATGAGTGAGCCAGTATCATTTCTATAAACGTCTTTATCAAAGTTTGTATCTGAAAATTTGTCCCATATACGACATGTATCAGGAGAAATTTCATCAGCTAGTAAAATTTCGCCATCATGTGTTTTACCAAATTCAACTTTAAAATCGACAAGTCTTAGCTCCATTTCTTCCATAAGTTGAACCAATACTTTATTAATTTCTTTTGCCATATGTTTTAACTTTTCTATTTCATCATCTTTAGCAATATGAAGTAGTTTTACATGATCATCAGTAATTAAAGGATCGTTAAGGTCATCATTCTTATAGAAAAATTCGACTAATGGTTCTTCAAACACGTGCCCTTTTTCAAATCCTAATCGCTTAGTAATAGAACCAGTGGCGATATTTCTCACTACGACTTCTAATGGGATAATGTCTACTTGTTGTACTATTTGTTCTGTCTCTGAAAGTTGCTTAATGAAGTGGTTATTGATGTCGTTACGAGTTAAATAATCAAATATAATTGATGTGATTTGATTATTTAACTTTCCTTTGCCGACCATTGTGTCTTTTTTGGCTCCGTTGCCTGCGGTTACTTCATCTTTGTATTCTACTCGCAATTGATATTCTGTATCGGTAGTATAAACGCGTTTTGCTTTTCCTTCATATAATAATGACACTTATTTGTCTCTCCCTTCGAACTTCATTAACATGTATTGTTCAGTTTGATTCACATCATCAGTAAGTAATGTCATATGCCCCATTTTTCTATCTGGTTTGCGTTGTGATTTACCATAGATATGAACGTGCCATTCAGGATGATTTGCAAATTCATTTTCAAGTAAATCTAAGTCGCGTCCGAGTAAATTCATCATCACTGCTGGTTTCAAGACTTCAATTTGTTGTGGGAGTCTCTGTCCTGTTACTGCTAAAATATGGGTATCAAATTGAGAAAAGTCACATGCTTCTATTGAATAGTGTCCAGAATTATGAGGGCGTGGTGCTATCTCATTAACGTAAAGATTATTTTCTTTATCTATAAAAAATTCAACAGTAAATGTACCTACAAAATGAATTGCATTGGTTATCTTATCCACTTCTTTACGCGCTTCATTTTCTTTATCGGATCTAGCAGGTACGACTGTTTTAAATAAGATTTGATTTCTATGTTCATTTTCTTGTAATGGAAAATAAGTTGTTTGTTGCTCATTTCCGATAGTTACTGTAAGAGAAACTTCCTTATCAATATCAAGGTATTGTTCCGCTACACACTCTTGATTAGAAATTAAATCAATCGCTTCATCTAAATTTGACTCATTTTTAACTAGGATTTGTCCTTTCCCATCATATCCACCAAAGCGAGTTTTAACGATGAATGGATACCCTAGTTCCTTAGAAGCTTGATATAAATCTTGTTTATTTTTTATTTGTAGAAAAGGAACGATTTGTGTTCCAGCATCTTTTAATGTTTGCTTTTCAGTAAGACGATCTTGAAGTAACTGAATTGCTTGATAGCCTTGAGGTATATTGTAGTTTTCTGTAAGTTGTTTAAGTTGTTGTGAAGAAATATTTTCAAATTCATAAGTGATGACGTCTGAACTTTCACCTAGTTCTTTTAATGCTTGTTCGTCGTCATAATTAGCATGAATAAATTGATGTGCAACATAGCGACATGGACTGTCTTCGTTTGGATCAAGGACAATAACCTTAAAGCCCATTTTTTGTGCGGACTGTGCCATCATTTTCCCTAATTGTCCTCCACCAATAATTCCGATTGTTGAACCGAATTTCAGTTTATTGAAGCTCATTTTGCATTGCCTCCACTTTATTCACTAATGTTTTTTCATAATTTTCCAAATTCTTATGAACTGTGTTATCAGTCATACCAATCATTCTAGCTGCTAATATTCCAGCATTTTTTGCACCTGATTTACCTATAGCCGTAGTTGCTACCGGTATTCCACCAGGCATTTGTACTATAGATAATAAAGAATCTAACCCTTTTAAACTTTTTGACTCTATTGGCACACCTATGACAGGTAAAGTAGTCATTGACGCTACCATACCAGGTAAATGTGCTGCTCCACCGGCTCCAGCAATAATAATGTCATAGCCGTTTTGCTTTGCTTGACTAGCGAATTCAAACATAAGTTGTGGCGTACGATGAGCAGAAACCACTTTTTTATCGTACGGAATATTAAATTCATCTAACATCAAGCAACTCTCTTTCATAATCTCCCAGTCTGAAGAACTACCCATAATGACTGCTACTCTCACGTTTTACACCCTTTCAAAAGTTTGGATTGTGATAAGAATTAGTTGTATATTACAGATATAGCATAACAATCATAGGATAGTTTTTCAATCAAAAATCGAACTTTAATTATATTTTTAAATTTAATTTACGTCTTTTGACTATCAATTACTTTATAATTAATGTTAAAGTTAAGATATTAAAGAAATTAAAGGAGGAGTTTTAAGTGGTTGCTAAAGTATTAGATGGAAAACAAATAGCTAAGGAATATCGTCAAGGATTACAAGAACAAGTTGAATCTTTAAAAGAACGTGGTTTCACTCCAAAATTATCAGTTATTCTAGTTGGTAATGATGGCGCAAGTCAAAGTTATGTAAAATCTAAAAAGAAAGCTGCTGAAAAAATAGGAATGATTTCCGAAATTGTACATTTAGATGAATCAACATCAGAAGAAGACGTTCTAAAAGAGTTAGACAGACTTAACAACGATGATTCTGTGAGTGGAATTCTTGTTCAAGTTCCTCTACCGGAACAAGTGAGTGAACAAAAAGTTTTAGAATCTATTAATCCTGATAAAGACGTAGATGGTTTCCATCCTTCAAATATTGGTAAACTCTATATTGATGAGCAAACTTTTGTACCTTGTACACCATTAGGAATTATGGAAATTTTAAAACATGCGGATATTAATCTAGAAGGTAAACATGCTGTTGTAATAGGCAGAAGTCATATTGTTGGTCAACCTGTTTCAAAACTATTACTACAAAAGAATGCAACTGTAACTATTTTACATTCACGATCAAAAGATATGAGTAAACACTTAAAAGATGCAGACGTTATCGTCAGTGCAGTAGGTAAACCTGGCCTTGTAACTAAAGACGTGGTTAAAGAAGGTGCAGTAATTATTGATGTTGGTAATACACCTGATGAAAATGGCAAATTAAAAGGCGATGTAGAATATGAAGAAGTGAAAGAAATCGCCGGAGCAATTACACCTGTTCCAGGTGGTGTAGGACCATTAACAATTACTATGGTACTAAATAATACACTTATAGCAGAAAAAATGCGCAGAGGAATTGAATA
This sequence comes from Staphylococcus sp. TE8, assembly GCF_000692055.1. Taxonomy (NCBI): domain Bacteria; kingdom Bacillati; phylum Bacillota; class Bacilli; order Caryophanales; family Staphylococcaceae; genus Staphylococcus; species Staphylococcus sp. TE8. Next base: position 459,702 of record NZ_JMGB01000001.1, on the reverse strand, counting down.
AATCTCTACGCTCTATAACTTTCCATTCTTTAAATAAAAAAAATTAACCATCTCAGTAATCATTTAAATACTGAGATGGTTTCTTCATTATATTATACAGTTACACTTAATTTAGGAATGAATGTTTCGTAATGAATTTTATTTGTATCTACATTCATTTCTTTTAATGCTTTTATAATTGATTGTAAGAAGTGAGTACCTCCACAAATATAAATTTCTGTTTCTTCATTAATATAGTCTTTAAGTTTTTCTTCATCTAGATAGCCTTCTGAGTTTTTATCATGTAGGTGATAATCAACAGATTCTTTAGTAGTTGCAATTTCATTAATTAATGATTCAAACGGTGCATCGTTAACATCATTAGTAACCTGAATAAATTGAGCTTTAGACCCATTTGTAACTGCTTCATTAAACATTGGTACTAAAGGGGTAACTCCTATACCAGATCCTAAGAATAATTGTTCGTTATTCAAGTTTTCTACTTTAAATGGACCTACTGGTGCAGATAAATTAATTGAATCACCTTCTACTAACTCATCATGTAATATAGTAGATACCTCTCCTTCATGCTCAGTTGTCACATCTCGTTTAACTGCAAATGTTAAATGTTGTTTGTCACCTTTTACTATTGAATAATGACGTTTTGCACGATACGGCATCTTTTCGCTACTTACATCTACGGTAATGTATTGACCTGGAACAAATTGACTTAAATCATGTTTATCTGAAACAACTGTGAAAGACTTAATATCTGAAGAAATATGTTTAATTTCTTCTATTTTAAATGGTTGGAAACCGTCCCAAGCCATTTGACTATAAATATCCTTTTCAACTGAAATAAATACATCAGCGATATCTTGATAGGCTTTCTTCCATGTTTTAATAATTTCATGATCATCATCTAATCCCACTACTTCTTTTATAGCTGCAATCAGATTTTCACCAACAATATCATATCCAGCAGGTGGTACTTGTAATGCACAGTGTTTATAAGCGATTTCTTTAACTACTGGCATAATATTTTCCAAATGCTCAATGTTAACTGCCGCAGCTAAAACACTTTGTGCAAGTGCAGTTGATTGAAGACCCTTTTGTTGGTTCGTTTGATTAAACATATTTTTTAATTCAGGATGTTGTTTAAACATTCTTTTATAGAAATGTGATGTAATTATTTCACCTTTATCCTGTAATACAGGAACAGTTTCTTTAATGATACTTTTTTCTTTTTCCGTTAACATTATTTCCACTCCCACATAAGGTCTCAAAAGGCCTATTAATTTATTGCAAGTTAATTCTATTCCTATTTTTCTAAAAAATAAATAAAATGCTAAAACCTTCACAAAACTTTCAATTTACATAATCTTTAATGAAATTTACTTAAAATATATTTAATTTTTATTAAAACTGGGGTATATTAAGACCATAGTATGATGTATAAATCTTAAATATAAAGTATATTAGATTTAAATCATAGATGACTATCAGACGGAGGTTAAGTTATGAATAAATTACTACAGTCATTATCAGCGCTTGGTGTTTCAGCTACCTTAGTAACGCCTAATTTAAATGCAGAAGCGACTACTAATACCGAACCTCAACTACGCGGGGTCAATGATATTGTAATTGAAAAAGGCCAAGATTATAATTTATTAAATGGTATAAGCGCATATGATAAAGAAGATGGTGACTTAACTCATAAAATCAAAGTCGACGGTCAGGTAGATACATCTAAAGTTGGAAAATATGAAGTTAAATATATAGTAACTGACTCTGATGGAGCAGAAAAAACATCTACAAGATATATTGAAGTAAAATAGAATCTTTCCTATTTAAAGTTGAGAATTTTCTCAACTTTTTTATTTGCAAAATCCCCCTCAACCCTTCAATTGATAACACTTCTCAATACATAAGTTGTATTACATGCAATTTTGTTAAATTTGTCTAATTTCACAAAATGTACACATAATTTTAACAAATCTTAAAATCCCCGTCATACCTTATATCAATGCTTATTCTTTACATATAACAACAAATTTTTTTTTACAGGTACTTGTAAATATTGTGTAATAAACTAAAATTAGTGGTAAGCCCTACATTTGTAGTATTAGGAGGTCAAAAAAAGTGTCAAAATTTAAGTCTTTGCTTCTATTATTTGGCACACTAATTTTACTTAGTGGCTGTTCAAATATAGAAGTTTTTAATGCAAAAGGGCCAGTAGCAAGTAGTCAGAAGTTCTTGATCATCTACTCAATCATCTTCATGCTTGTTATTGTTGTCGTTGTGCTTGCCATGTTTGCATTCTTTATTTATAAGTACAGTTATAATAAGAATGAAGTATCAGGCAAGATGCACCACAATTCTTTAATAGAAACAATTTGGTTTGTGGTACCTATCCTAATCGTTATTGCTTTAGCTGTACCAACAGTTAAAACATTATATGATTATGAGAAACCACCTCAAAAAGACAAAGACCCACTTGTGGTTTACGCAGTAAGCGCTGGTTACAAATGGTTCTTTGCTTACCCAGATCAACACATCGAGACTGTTAATACATTAACAATTCCTAAAGATCGTCCAGTCGTATTCAAGCTTCAAGCTATGGATACTATGACAAGTTTCTGGATTCCACAATTAGGTGGTCAGAAATATGCTATGACTGGTATGACAATGAATTGGACTTTAACAGCAGATCAATTAGGTACCTTCAGAGGTCGTAACTCTAACTTCAATGGTGACGGATTTGCTCGTCAAACATTTAAAGTTCACTCTGTAAGCCAAAATGATTTCGATAAATGGGTTAAAGAAGCTAAAGGTAAGAAAACATTAAATCAAGATACATTTGATAAACAACTCTTACCAAGCACACCTAATAAAGAATTAACATTCAATGGTACTCATATGGCGTTTGTTGACCCAGCAGCTGATCCAGAATATATCTTCTACGCTTATAAACGTTATAATTTCGTTCAGAAAGATCCTAACTTCACTGAAGAAAAAGATCTTTATAAAGATGTAAAAGATAAACCTGTTAAACCAGCTCGTAAGGTCAAAGTGACAAACGCGAACTATGAACGTCATGGTATGAAACCTATTATTCTCGGCAACAATGAAAAATATGACAGTGAGTTCAAAAAAGAAGAGGACCATAACTCTAAAGAAATGGAAAAAATTTCTAAAGGAGCAAAAGACGAAAATGCGTCTAAACTTCAAAAAAAAGAACATGATGATCATGGAGGTGGACATTAATGAATTTTCCATGGGATGAATTACTCGTTAAAGGTAACTGGATGATTATCATGGCGCAAATTGCTGCCCCATTCTTAGTTATCGGACTTATCGCAGTAATTAGCTATTTTAAATTATGGAAATATCTATACAAAGAATGGTTCACATCCGTAGACCATAAAAAAATCGGTGTAATGTATTTAATCTGTGCCGTATTAATGTTCGTACGTGGTGGTATTGACGCGTTATTAATTCGTACTCAATTAACTATTCCAGATAATAAATTCTTGGAAGCAAACCACTATGATGAAATTTTCAGTACGCACGGTGTAATCATGATTATCTTCATGGCGATGCCTTTCATCTTTGGTTTATGGAATATCGTCGTTCCATTACAAATCGGTGCACGTGATGTTGCCTTCCCTGTAATGAACAACGTTAGTTTCTGGCTATTCTTTGCTGGTATGATTTTATTCAACCTATCATTTATCGTAGGTGGATCTCCAGCTGCAGGTTGGACTAACTATGCACCACTTGCTGGTGAATTTAGTCCTGGACCAGGAGTCAACTACTATTTAGTTGCAATACAAATTTCTGGTCTTGGTACATTAATGACTGGTATTAACTTCTTTGTAACAATACTTAGATGTAAAACTCCTACAATGAAGTTCATGCAAATGCCAATGTTTACTGTAACAACATTTATTACTACGCTTATCGTCATTTTAGCTTTCCCTGTTTTAACAGTTGCGTTAGCATTAATGACTACAGATAGAGTGTTCGGTACACACTTCTTTACAGTAGCAGATGGCGGTATGCCGATGTTATGGGCAAACTTCTTCTGGGTATGGGGGCACCCTGAGGTATACATCGTTATCTTGCCAGCATTCGGTATTTATTCAGAAATTATCCCAACTTTCGCACGTAAACGCCTATTCGGTCACCAAAGCATGGTTTGGGCGACTGCAGGTATCGCGTTCTTAAGTTTCTTAGTTTGGGTTCACCATTTCTTCACAATGGGTAATGGTGCGTTAATCAACTCATTCTTCTCAATTTCAACAATGTTAATCGGTGTTCCTACCGGAGTTAAATTATTTAACTGGTTACTAACATTGTATAAAGGTAGAATTACATTCGAGTCACCTATGTTATTCTCACTAGCATTCATCCCTAACTTCCTATTAGGTGGGGTTACAGGTGTAATGTTAGCGATGGCATCTGCTGACTATCAATATCACAACACTTATTTCTTAGTAGCCCACTTCCACTATACATTGGTTACTGGTGTAGTATTTGCCTGCTTAGCTGGTTTAATCTTCTGGTATCCAAAAATGATGGGTTACAAATTAAACGAAACATTAAACAAATGGTGCTTCTGGTTATTCATGATCGGATTTAACGTTTGTTTCTTACCTCAATTCGTACTCGGATTAGATGGTATGCCACGTCGTTTATACACTTACATGCCTTCTGATGGTTGGTGGTTATTAAACTTCATCTCAACTATCGGTGCATTATTAATGGGAATTGGTTTCCTATTCTTAGTTGCAAGTATCGTCTATGCTCATATCAAAGCACCACGTGAAGCAACTGGTGATAACTGGGATGGACTTGGTCGTACTTTAGAGTGGTCAACAGCTTCAGCTATTCCACCTAAATACAACTTTGCAATCACTCCAGATTGGAATGACTACGATACTTTTGTTGATATGAAAGAACATGGTCGTCATTACTTAGACAACCATAATTACAAAGATATTCATATGCCTAACGATACTCCAGTAGGTTTCTGGATGGGTATCTTCTTTACAATCGGTGGTTTCTTCTTAATCTTTGAAACACTCGTTCCTGCAATTATCTGCTTAGCAGGTATCTTTGGAACTATGATTTGGAGAAGTTTCCAAATTGATCATGGTTACCACATCCATGCTTCTGAAGTTGCAGAAACTGAAAAACGTTTAAGAGAAGCTCGTATTAAAGAAAGGGAGGCTGTAAGTCATGAGTCATGATACTAATACAATCGATTCACGTAGTCATGAAGGCGAATTAAATAAACTTGGCTTCTGGATTTTCCTTACAGCTGAATTCGCGTTATTCGGTACCCTATTCGCAACGTTATTAACTTTGCAACACGGTGGCGATTACGCTCACAAAATGACTACAGAGTTATTTGAATTGCCTCTTGTACTAATTATGACATTCTCATTATTATTAAGTTCTTACACTTGTGGTATTGCAATTTACTACATGCGAAAAGAGAAACAGAACTTAATGATGATTTGGATGATTATCACTGTATTATTAGGGCTTGTATTCGTAGGTTTTGAAATTTACGAATTCGCACACTATGCACAAGAAGGAGTAAATCCTACTATCGGTTCCTTCTGGTCTAGTTTCTTCATCCTATTAGGTACGCACGGATGTCACGTATCAGTAGGTATTGTTTGGATCATTTGTTTATTAATCCAAATCGGAACTCGCGGTTTAGATTCATACAATGCTCCTAAATTATTTATAGTAAGTTTATACTGGCACTTCTTAGATGTTGTTTGGATCTTCATCTTCACTGCCGTATATATGATAGGGATGGTGTATAGCGGATGAATACAATCGTAAAACATACTGTCGGTTTCATTGCTTCAATCGTTTTAACGCTTTTAGCAGTTTTCGTAACACTATACACATCAATGACATTCCATGCTAAGGTAACAATTATCTTTGGTTTTGCTTTTATTCAAGCTGCAGTTCAATTATTAATGTTCATGCACTTAACTGAAGGTAAAGATGGTCGAGTTCAATCATTCAAAGTTATCTTCGCAATCATCATTACCCTAGCTATCGTTATTGGTACGTATTGGGTAATGCAAGGTGGTCACTCTCACCACTTATAAAACTGAGGTAAAGATTATCAAGCTCATGGCTTAGTTAATCAACGCGCAAGCTAGCATATATATGTTAGCTTGCTTTTTTATTGTCGAAATTATGATGATACAATGATACGCTTAATGGGAAGTTCATTTTTAGGAGGCGAATTAATATAATGGTAACCCCAATTATTATTGATACTGATCCTGGTATAGATGATGCTGCAGCAATCAGTTTGGGTTTATGTCATCCAGAATTTGATGTAAAAATGATTACTACTGTGAATGGGAATGTAGGTATTGAGAAGACTACCGCAAATGCTTTAAAGCTTAAACATTTCTTTAATAGTGATGTGCCTGTTCATAGAGGTGCATCAAAACCCTTATTAAACGAAATTGTCGACGCTGCACCAGTTCATGGAGAATCTGGTATGGATGGCTATGACTTTCCCCCTATTGCGCAAAAGGATTTGGCATCTACCCACGCTGTTGAAGCTATGAAAGAAACAATTTTAAAGAACGAGAATCCTATGACTATCATTGCAATTGGTCCATTGACTAATATAGCAATACTCCTTTCTACATATCCTGAAGTAACTGATTACATTAAAGAAATTGTTCTTATGGGTGGTAGTACAGGAAGAGGAAACGTCACGCCTTTAGCAGAATTTAATATTTATTGTGATCCTGAAGCTGCGCAAGTGGTATTTAACTCTGGATTGCCTCTGACAATGATAGGATTAGACTTAGCTAGAGAAGCCATATTTACGCATGATTACGTTAAAAGCTTTAAAAATCAAAATGAAACAGGACAAATGTTACATGATTTATTTCAACACTATCGAAGCGAAGACTTCGAATATGGCGTTAAAATTTATGATGTGTTTACTATTTTATATTTACTGCAACCTCAAGCATTTAATGTCAAAGAAGCAGATGTTCAAATAGAATTAGCTGGTCATTACACTAAAGGAGCAACTGTTGTAGATTTCGAATCTCAATATCCTAATTGTACAGTTGTACTCTCACCTGTAGATAAAGATTACGAAGATTTATTCCTTAACGCACTGAGCTATTGTAAATAGTAAGGTATTTATATTGAACTATATATTAAAAAAATCAGACTGAGATAATATTTAATTTCTCAGTCTGATTTAATATATTGGCTAAAAATATCTTTATTGAATATGCGTGGTTTTTATTCTAATCTTCTTTTTAGGTGAATATCTAATGATTTGTATGCTGTTTATCGTGAACTTTAACACCTGGTGTATTATAAGGTTTCTTTTGATTAAGAATATTATAGAAAATATGTCTCATTTTATCTTCATTAGGCACGAAGCCGTTAGTATTTTTAATATTAGTACCTAATATAGCAACATAACGGTCATTAAAGTATACAGTAAATGTTTGGCCAAAGAACACGCCATTCACTCTATTAAGATATGGCGTAACATAGAAGCCATATCGATATTCTTCAGGATACTCTTCAGTACCAAATTCATGTAGCATTGGATTTGTCACATTAGAGCTAAATAATTTATCTTGTTGTAACTTATTAATAAGTTTACCCATATCGTAAGGTGCCATATATAGGTTCCCTGCACCAAAATATTGATCTAGTACATTAGGACGTAAGAACGAAAATGAATCATTCTTAAATTTATAACCTTTAGCCATTTCATTTTGTAATGGCTTCTCATCGTAAAAAGCAGAATGCTTTAGATGAAATTTATTACCAAGACGTTCGTAATAATTTTGTACGTATGGTTTCCCTGTTACCTTCTCAATCACTTTAGCTAGGACTAAATAGTTTGCATCATTATAACTATGTTTATGATAAACTTTATCATCAATTCCACGTTTCTGAATAGATAATACTGCTTGATCTAAGTTTTTAATGTTTGTTGAAGCTTCGTATTTGTATAATCCACTTTTATGTAACATTAAATCTTTAATTGTTATTTCTTTATCTGTTTTAAACCAAGGTAAATATTTCGTTACAGGTTCATTTAAATCCACCTTATGTTCTAGCTCTAATTGTTTAAGCATTAATCCCGTTGTGAATTTTTGAGAAGAACCAATAAGATACATTGTATTAGCAGTATTTTTCTTACCTTTTTCAATGTCTTTATAACCATATCCTTTATTCATTTTCAATTTACCATTATCAAATATAGCTACTGTACCATTGAAATGCGTTTCTTTTAAATACTTATCAATTTGGCCATACATTGGTTCTTTTTTATCAACTATTGTTTTTAACTTCTCGGGCGCTTTAACTGACTTATCTCTTTTTTCAATATAATTAGTGTTATCGCTTTGATTCTTTAATACTTGCGTTTCTACTTCATGATGTTTACTCCATTTAAATCCTAACATTCCAACTAATACAATCAGTGTAACTAGTACGATTATAAAAAAGATTATTTTAAATTTATTAAGTTTCATTTTTCTTGTTAGCCTCACACATTCATGTCTTTAATATTCAATATAAGTCTCTTGGAATTCTTTAATTAAACTATCAATGTTATTTACGTTTAGTGAAAAATATATCTTAATTTTAGGCTCTGTACCTGATGGCCTAATAGCTATAAAACCTTCATCAAATATTAGACGTATTAAGTTTGCATTAGGTAAGTAAGTGGCTTTTTCTTTCCCACTTTCTATATACTTAATTGTTCCTAATTGATAATCCTCAATTGCTTTTACATCTAACCCACACACTTGATGTATTTCTTTATTTCTAAATGAATTTATAATTGTTTCTATTTTACGCTGCCCATCCGCACCTTCAAATACAGGACTTAAATTAACATTTTGATAATGACCGACTGTACGATATATATCATCAAGTGTATCTTTTAAAGTAATATTATTTTCGTAAAGTAGATTTTTAAATTTGATGATTAAAGGTACGATTTGAAGAGCATCCTTATCTCTTACAAATGGTTCAACCATATAGCCATTACTTTCTTCAAATGCTAACAATAGTTTTTCATTAGTATGGCTCTTATCATTTAAAATTTCCGAAATATACTTAAATCCTGTAAGCACATTATAAACTTTAACATTTAAAACATCCGCCAATTTTTCACTTAGTTCACTAGTTACTATGGACTTAACAATATATAAATCTTCATATGAAGCATCAATTAGGTCTTGATACCTTAATTTCATTAATATAAGTCCTAATTCATTACCATTGAAAAATTTATATTCTCCATTATCTAAACGTTCTACTATCCCTAATCTATCTGCGTCAGGATCAGTAGCAATAATGAGTTGTGCATCACTTTCTTCAGCTAGCTTCTTCCCTACTTCAAATGCGGATTCGTCCTCAGGGTTAGGACTATTTAGTGTAGGAAATGTTCCGTCTGGAATAGATTGTGATTGAGCAATAACATAATTATCATAATTGAGTTTGTCCAAAATGTCAGAAACTATAGGCAAACTTGTTCCATGTAGACTAGTTAGTACTGTTTTAGCATTCTTTTTTTCAATGTTTCCCGTAGCCCTAATAACTTCATTTATGTAATTATTTCTAACATCTTTGCTTGCAAAATTAATTTGATCTTTAGTTACTAACTTATCAAAGCTACCGATTTCTATATCTAATGGATTTTCAATTTCGTCTATATAACTACTTAAAATTTCAGAGTCTTTAGGTAATAGTTGCCCACCATATTCATTATAAACTTTAATACCATTATAATTTTTGGGATTGTGGCTTGCTGTTATCATTACCCCACCATCTGCCCCGTAATATCTTATAGCATGAGAGAGTTCAGGTGTAGATTTATAGCTTTCTGCAGTAATAACTTTAACTCCGTTATCAGCTAATATTGTAGATAATTCTTTAGAAAAAGCTTCTGAAAGTAATCTAGAATCGTAAAAGACAACAATAGTTGCTTCATTAGAATTTGCTTTTATAAATTTTGCTAAGCCTAAAGCTACTTTTCTTACCGTGAAAGCGTTCATTCTACCAGGACCAATGCCAAACTTCCCCCTAATTCCAGCAGTCCCAAAAGATAACTGTGTTGTTAACCCTTCTTCTATTTCTCTTTCGTTCTGTTGCTCATAAAACGATTGAATTAAACTTTCATCCAAACGCTTTATCCATTCTTGTTTCATTAGTAATCTCCTTTCTTATAAACAATCAATGTAAAGGAAAGTAGCACGTCGAATCTATGGTGAAAATTTGATAATTGAAATTGTATTTGATAATTGTTTTTACAAATTTTATATATTTGATTAGCTATGCATTATTATAACTTAATGACATAGATAAATCACTTTAATTAGATAATACGCTTATTTAAAAATAATTCTATAGTACTTTAGTACCATAAAGGGTTTTACAGAAATTTATTTCCAAACTTATAGAAAAAAATAATGTAAACTTAGTTTTAAGATTGTAAAATTAATGTGAAGCTATGAGTTGTAATTTTGCTTATAAAGTAATACAATTTAAGGCTATAGTGCATAAATACAAAAGTAAAAACGTATCTCATAACTATATACAAATTTCAGCACATAAATATAAATTTTAATAATAAAATAGGAGCACTTACGATGAACAAATTTTTAAAGTATTTTTTAATATTATTAACATTCGTTCTTGTCGTCGTTCCAATCATATTTGCTACTCAATTATATAAAAGTTCAGAATCTGCTTTTGAAAAGTCTCAAGATCAGCATAATGCGCAACGTCAATCCACTTTAAGAGATTCAAAAGTAAATCCTGAAAAGCAACCTATTTCTATTTTATTTTTAGGAATAGATGATAATGAAGGCAGAGAAAAGAACGGACAAAGTATTGAACACTCTAGATCAGATGCAATGATTTTATCAACATTTAATCAAAAGAAACATCAAATTAGAATGTTAAGTATTCCACGCGATACAATTAGTTATATACCAAAAGTAGGCTATTATGATAAAATCACTCACGCTCATGCATACGGTGGTCCTATAGCTGCTATGGACTCTGTTGAAGCGACAATGAATGTACCAGTAGATTACTATGTTCGAATTAATATGAAAGCATTTGTTGAAGCTGTTGATGAATTAGGCGGTATTTATTATGATGTGCCTTATAATTTAAATGAACCAAATAGTGACGATACCGGCAGAATAAAAATTAAAAAAGGCTATCAAAAATTAAATGGTGACCAAGCTTTAGCTGTAGCTCGAACAAGACATCATGATTCAGATTTAAAACGTGGTCAAAGACAAATGGACTTAATAAAAATTCTTTTCCAAAAAGCCCAAAGTTTAGATTCAATAGATAAATTAGATAATGTAGTTGAAATCGTTGGTAAAAATGCTAAACATAATCTCACTAAAAAGGAAATTCAATCATTAGCTAAGATGTATCTTACAGGCAACACAGATATAAAAACATCTCAACTTGAAGGTAAAGACGATTATTTAGATGGTATTTATTACTATAATCCAAGTGTTAAAAGTATAATGAAATATTCAAATATCTTGCGCTCTGATTTAGGCTTATCTAAAATAACAGATAAAGACGACTTTTTAGACCATAGAGTTATCAAACATTATGGTTCACTCGTCCCATTAACAGAGTTAAGTGATAGTTTATTACGTCAAAATCAAAAAGACACAACAAGCGATGATGACAATAATAACAGCGATACAATGAATGATAACTCAAATAACGAAGCAACATTCAACAATAACGATCAAAATGATGGTCAAGAAGATACAGGTAATAATAATCAAACAACTGATGACAACAATTACCAAAATCAATATCAACAAAATAATGAGCAAAATAACACATTAAATGATGATGCTAATATGAATGTTCAATAACTATTTATTAATCATGTTTACATCGCAGTTATTTAATTAGGAGAGGAGCTTATACAATGAGTCGCAAAACATATGAAAAGGTCGCTAATATTAATGGCATGTTTAATATGTTGGAACAACAAATTGTTCATAGTAAAGACATGGCCCTATTTCGTAATGAATTCTTCTATGTCAATCATGAGCATAGAGAAAACTACGAAGCATTACTTGTTTACTATAAAAACAGTTTCGATAATCCAGTCGTCGACGGCGCTTGTTATATTGTCGCCCTTCCTGAGATTTTCAATAAAGTAGATGTATTCGAATCTGACTTACCTTTCACATGGGTTTATGATGAAAATGGTATAACTGAAACTATGAAAAGTATTAGCGTGCCTTTACAGTACCTAATCGCCGCTGCGCTTGAAGTGACAGACGTTAACTTGTTTAAACCATCTGGCTTTACGATGGGCATGAATAACTGGAATATAGCGCAATTAAGAATTTTTTGGCAATATTGCGCCATTGTACGAAAAGAAGCTCTATAAATGACACATTCAGAGTGTTTTAATATACCTCTAACTTTCCGCTAACATTGCTTTTAACTATGTTAGCGGTTTTTTTATAAATAATTTTTCGATTCATAGATGTACCATCTCTTCTAGAATGAAAATTTTATTAAAAATCTGTTCAATTTGTGATTTAATTACATGATTTTGGGAATTATTAGAGATACTGGAGGTTTTAAATGTTTAAGAAAGTTATTAATGAAGACATGTTGAATGATTGTTTTATGATAAGAAAAAAAGTTTTCGTCAAAGAACAACACGTCCCTGAGGAGAATGAAATAGATAATTATGAAGAAATATCATATCACATAATTGGTTATACAAAAGATGGCGATCCGTTTGCTACCGCTAGAATTAGACCTATTAAAGAAAAGTTAGGAAAAGTGGAACGTGTAGCTATCATTAAAGAACATAGAGGATTGGGTTACGGTAAACTATTAATGAACTCTATTGAAGAATTAGCTAATGATTTAAACTTTGACGAATTAACTATGCATGCACAAACACATGCGCAAACTTTTTACGAAAAAATCGGTTATAAAGCATTCGGGAATACTTTCATTGAAGAAAATATCGAACACATCAGAATGAATAATGCAATATAACAACTTTTTATATTCAATTTTCAACTTTGCACAAACTTAAAAATGTAATATTTAATATGCATTTTACACTAATGAAAATGAATAGAAAACGCGTAATTAATGCTTTAACTGTATGAATACTAAAATAATTATCAGTTAGTCATAGGTTAAAGTTTGATTACAAAACTGTTAAAAGTAATACAGATATTACAACTAATATTATAATTGGTACAAAATAAAATATATTATGAGGAGTAAATAAAAATATGACGAAGAAATTCAATTACAAATTACCGTCAATGGTTGCATTAACGTTATTTGGAACTGCCTTCACTGCTCACCACGCACACGCCGCAGAAAACACTCAAGATCAAACAAACAATAAAAACGTATTGGATGACCAAGCTACTCTTAAACAAGCTGAACAAGTTAAAGAGAAAGTCTCTCAACCAGCACAAAATGTTTCAGGAACTCAAACTTATCAAGATCCTACGAAAGTTCAATCAAATGATGATACCACTTCAAATACATACGATGCCTCACTAGATGAATTAAACGGTTCTTCAAGTAAAACTTCTCAAGATCAATCGAACAATTCAGCTCAAACTGACCAACAAACTCAAGATGCTAACGTAACAATTTCAAATAAAGAAGATGCTAGCACACAAGATGATCATAAGGAAGCTTCACAATCTGAACAACATGAACAAGATGCAACTAGTCCTTCTACTAAAGAAGACTTAAAATCAGATAATAATGAAGATGTTTCACAACCTGAACAACAAAATCATGAATCTAGCTTGGACAAAAATGAAGTTACTTCACAATCTGAAGAAGTAGCTCACCTATCAAATACTGAAGATTCAAAATCAAATGAGAGTCAACAAGTAGACAACCCATCTACAAACGAGCAATATGCATCTCAAACACAAAGTAATGACAATAAAGAGTTAGATACTACTCAATCATCATTAAACAAAACTAATGAAAAGGAAAATAGTGAGACTTCTATTTCTAATTCAAGTCATTCTAATCATCAAACAACTAAAAATTCTAATAGTCAACAACCAACTGATGAAGAAACTAATCAATCAAGCGCTAAAGTAAGTAGCACTAATCAATCAGGGTATAATTTTGACTATGACGAAGATGATGAGACTGAAGATACAGATGCATCTAATGTTCAAGCTTCAACATCTAATGAAGCAGATTCTCATACAACTCGAACTAATAATGATAAGCAGCCTCAAATCGCGTCATTAACTGCTCAAGCTAAAGAGGACAATAGTTCAGAGCCTAAAGCTGAATCTAATAAATCTAAAAATAATGAATCAACTAATAAATCTACAACAACTAGTGTGAAATCAACTAACAGTACCGTTACTACTAGTTCAAACAAATCAACTAATGAAAAAGCTACTTCTAATAATGAAAAAAAAGTGACTACATTTAGTTCAGTAGCTAAACCTAGAATGATGTATTCAGTAAATAAGAAAACGACATCTAAAGCCACTTCTTCTTTACCTAAATACACACCTCAAGTTAATTCGTCAATCAATAATTATATTCGTAAAAACAATTTCAAAGCACCTCAAATTGAAGAAAACTATACTTCATATTTCCCTAAATATGGTTATAGATATGGTGTAGGTCGTCCTGAGGGAATCGTAGTACATGACACTGCAAATGAGAACTCTACAATTGATGGCGAAATTAATTTTATGAAGAATAATTATGAATCAGCATTTGTACATGCATTTGTTGACGGCAATAGAATTGTTGAAACTGCGCCAACTGATTATTTATCTTGGGGCGCAGGTCCAGCTGGTAACGAGCGTTTTATTAATGTTGAAATTGTTCATACACATGATTACGCTTCATTTGCGCGCTCTATGAATAACTACGCAGACTATGCTGCAACTCAACTTGTTTATTATGGTTTAAAACCAGATAGCGCTGAGAATGATGGTCAAGGTACAGTATGGACTCACTATGCAATTAGCCGATGGTTAGGTGGTACAGACCATGCAGACCCTCATCAATATTTCAGTAATCATAATTACAGTTATGCTGAACTTTATGATCTAATTAATGAAAAATACTTAATTAAAACTGGACAAGTTGCACCTTGGGGTACTACTTCTTCAAGTTCAACTAAACCATCAGGTGGTTCAAGTTCATCAAGTAGCGATAAATTAACTGTAAAAGCTAATAGTGGTGTCGCTCAAATCAAACCTAGCAACAGTGGATTATATACTACAGTCTACGATTCTAAAGGACATTCTACTGATCAAGCTCAAAAAACTTTATCTGTAACTAAATCTGCAACTTTAGGTAATAATAAATTTTATCTTGTTGAAGATTATAATAGCGGTAAAAAGTATGGTTGGGTTAAACAAAGCGATGTCGTTTACAACACAGCGAAATCACCTGTTAAAGTAAACCAAACTTTCAATGTGAAAGCAGGTTCAACACTTTACACTGTACCATGGGGTACACCAAGCCAAGTAGCTAGTAAAGTTTCAGGTTCTGGTAACCAAACATTTAAAGCTACAAAACAACAACAAATTGATAAAGCTATTTATTTATACGGTACAGTAAATGGTAAATCTGGTTGGATTAGTAAGTATTATTTAACTACTCCATCATCAAGTAGCAATTCAACTAAACCATCAAGTGGTTCAAGTTCTTCATCAACTAGTAATAATAAATTAACTGTATCTGCAAATAGCGGTGTTGCTCAAATTAAATCTAAAAATAATGGCGTTTATACAACTGTTTATGACAGTAAAGGTAAAAAAACAGACCAAGTACAACGTACTTTAGCTGTTACAAAATCAGCTACTTTAGGTAATGATAAATTCTACCTAGTTGAAGACTATAACACTGGTAAAAAATATGGTTGGGTTAAACAAAGTGATGTAGTGTATAACACAGCGAAATCACCTTTTAAAGTGAACGCAACTTATACTATTAAACCTGGCGTTAAATTATATACGGTACCTTGGGGTACATTTAATCAAGAAGCTAGTAAAGTTTCAGGTTCTGGCAACCAAACATTCAAAGCTACGAAACAACAACAAATCGACAAAGCTACTTATTTATATGGAACGGTCAATGGTAAATCTGGTTGGGTAAGTAAATATTATTTAACTGCACCAACTCAATCTAAAGTTGCAACGAGCAGTAAAGTCACAACTGCGAATAGAGCTGCTTCAACTCAATCAACATCTAAAGCAACTCAAAGTGCAACAACTCAAACTATAAATAAAGTAGCACAGGTTAAAGCTAATAATTCAGGTATCAGAACATCTGTTTATGATAAAACAGCTAAAAGCGGCGCTAAATATGCTAACCGTACCTTTGTTATTAGCAAACAACGTACTGAAGGTAACAACACTTATGTTTTACTTCAAGACAGTACTCAAAATACACCATTAGGTTGGGTAAACATTAAAGATGTTACAAGCCAAAACTTAGGTAAACAAACAAAATCTACTGGTAAATATAAAGTTAATTCAGAAAACAACGGATTATATTCTATTGCTTGGGGCACGAAGAACCAACAACTTCTTTCATCAAAAATGATTTCTAATAAAGCGTTTAAAGCTTCTAGATCGGTATATGTTGGAAAAGAATTATTCTTATATGGAACGGTTGATAACAGAACGGGTTGGATAGCAGCTAAAGACTTAACTCAAAATAGTACTGATGCTCAATCTACTCCATATCATTACACGTTTGTTGTAAATAATAATAAGGGTTACTACTATAATGATGTTGCAAATAACGCCCATTATTCACTCAACCCTTATTACAATCAACCATTCTTTGTATCGAAACAAATGAAAGTCGACGGTGTAACTTGGTATTATGGTCAATTAACAAATGGTAAATATGTATGGATTAAATCAACTGACTTGTCTAAAGAGTCAATCAGATACGTTAAAACTGGTATGACTTTAACAAAAGCAGCAAATATTCAAAATAATTCATACTATAACCCTCAAGTTCAAAGAACAGCAGGAAAATGGGAAGATGCTAATTATGATGAAATTAAAAACGCTATGGATCCCATTAGATTAGCTAAAGACGATGAGTATAAATATCAATTCTTACTTTTAGACCAACCACAATATTTACCAGTTTCAGCACTTAATAAATTGCTAGAAGGTAAAGGTGTTTTAGAAGGACAAGGCGCGTCATTTAGCCAAGCTGCTAAAAAGTATGGTATTAATGAGATTTATTTAATCTCTCACGCTTTAATTGAAACTGGTAATGGTACTTCTGATTTAGCTAAAGGTGGAGACATTGTTAACGGTAAATTCACTAATAAATCAGCTAAAAAATATCACAATGTATTTGGTATAGGTGCATATGATGATAATCCTTTAATAGATGGCATTAAATATGCAAAAGAAGCTGGTTGGGATTCAGTATCCAAAGCTATTGTTGGCGGAGCTAAATTTATCGGCCAATCTTATGTCAAAGCAGGACAAAATACGCTTTATAAAATGCGTTGGAACCCTGCACATCCAGGTACACATCAATACGCTACAGATATTAACTGGGCTAATTTAAACTCTCAAGTTATTAAAGGTTTCTACGATAAAATGGGTGAAGTTGGTAAATACTTTGAAATCCCACAATACAATAAATAATCAGTAATTCAAATTAGGGCATCTCTTAAGTAAAATAACTTAGAGGTGCCCTTTTTCCATTTTTAACTCATTTTGAACTTACGTCTCATTATGAATAAAAAAATAAGCAACTTATATCAGTAATAAAATATTACTTATAAGTTACTTACCTTTTTAGTCAAATATTTGTTTAGATGTATATTGCACTTTAAAGCAAAAATTAAAATAATTACTAAACTAAATATAAATATGTCTACTGTTCAGTTTATCTAATAATTGATTAAGACTTTCTATTTCTTTAGGTGTTAAACACTGGCATCTCGCTTCGATTAATTCACATCTTGCTGTATTAATTTGTTGAATAAGTGCGCGAGCCTCATCAGTTAATATTAACTCTTTACAACGTAAGTCTTCATGAGATTGTTGACTTGTAATATAACCTTTAAGTACTAGCTTTTTAATCCATCTTGAAACGATAGATTGCTCTCGGCTAATCTTCATAGTTAAATCATATTGTGATAAGCGATCATAATTATATAAAATACGTAATAATTCTAACTGTTCAGCGGTTATATCTGTACGTTGACCGAAACGTCTGTTTACTAAATTTAAATCATTATTTGTGAGTGTGATAAGTTTTTCAAGTTGTTTATACATGTTGTTCTACTCCACTATTTAAGGTTGTTAATATTATATGCTTTATTTATAAAATATACAATACTATTATACACTTTGCACAAATTCGTTGCATATCTACCTAAAAGTATACTAAATTATAATAAGTCTATTCAGAGAGAAAAAGGAGACGCTTTATGACAGCTATCAAAGATAGGGATTATTTTTTCGATAATGCCCGTGCATTTTTAATATTTCTAGTTGTCTTTGGACATCTTTTACAACCTTATACTTCCGAAGATAAATTTTTATCAGCATTATACCTACTCATTTATAGTTTTCATATGCCTACATTCTTATTTATTTCGGGATATTTTGCGAAAAATCTAGATAAACCACACTACCTAGAGAAGATCGCTAAAAAATTACTAGTACCTTATATCATTTTTTTCGCATTCTTTTCAATATATTATTACTTAACTGGCAAGGAAGACGCTATACAGTTAGATCCATTTAACCCGGTCTTTGCCCTATGGTTCTTACTCACGCTATTCTTCTTCCATGTTGTATTAGTTATCGTGCGTAGATACAATCCATATATTGTTTTATCTGTTGCTATATTAGTTTCTGTGCTTGCAGGATTTTCAGGTAATATAGATAGTTATATGAGTATTTCTAGAACAATCGTCTTCTTTCCTATCTTCTATATAGGACATTTAGTCACTAAAGAACAAACAATGAAATTAAGAAATAAAAAATGGATACCCTTATCAATAATAATACTTATTGGTTTCTTTATAGGGTATGTTCTGCACCCTATTAATGGCGATTGGTTACTTGGCAGTTCACCTTATATATCACTTGAAAACCATGGTGGCGATATGTATAGTCCATTTAAACGATTAATACACTACATCATTATTCTAATAACTATGAGTGCATTCTTAAATCTGACATCACAGAAGAAGCGTTTCTACACATATATTGGACGTAGAACGATGTTTGTATATTTGTTACATGGCATTGTCATTGGTATATTAAGAGGCTTTGCTATTTATCCATTTAAAGATACAGTTTCGATATTCACATATTTATTCTTAATCGTTACTTCACTGATTATCGTGTTCGTATTATCATCAAGATTTGTGTGTAAATGGACTAATCCAGTCATCAACTTGCGCAAACCAGCGGATTTCAAAGACTAACAATTTCATTATAATTCATAGATGTATTTTTATACCGAAATGTAGTACTTAAAATATGTTATGATAGTAATAATTTGAAAGAATTATGAGACTATTTTAACAATTCAAATACTACATTTTGGTATTTTTTTTAGAGGTGTTTTTCGAAAATGAAGTTATCATTAAATACAAATTCAAAATTTTTAAGAGCGCCAAGTATACGTCAATTTTCAAACAGAATGAAACACATTGATGATTGTGTGAACTTAACTATTGGACAACCAGATTTTCCAATGCCTGACGTTGTTAAAGAAGCTTACATCAGTGCAATTAGAGAAGATAAGACAAGTTATTCGCACAATAAAGGCCTCTCTGAAACACGACAAGCAATTAGTAACTATTTCAAGAATAAATATGGGTTCGAATATAGTGAAGAAGAAATTATTATTACTAATGGAGCTAGTGAAGCGCTAGATACATCTTTGAGAAGTATTATTGAACCCGGCGATGAAATTTTAATTCCAGGGCCAGTATACGCAGGATATATACCACTTATTGAAACATTAGGTGGCATTCCTATTTACATGGATACCACACAATCAGAATTTAAAGTGACACCGGAACTCATTAATAAACATATTACAGAGAAAACCAAAGCTATTCTACTTAACTACCCTACTAACCCTACAGGCGTTATACTTGAACGCTCAGAGGTAAAAGCCATAGTAGATACACTTGTAGATAAAAACCTTTTTATTATTAGCGATGAAATCTACGCTGAAAATACATTTAAAGGCGCTCATACATCCTTCGCGGAATTCGAAGAAATTCGAGATCAATTGTTACTCATTGGAGGCTTAAGTAAATCGCATTCAGCTACAGGTATTCGTATAGGTTTCCTCATTGGTCCGGAATACTTAATTGAAAAGTTAACGTTTATGCACGCGTATAATTGTATTTGTGCCAATGTTCCCGCTCAAATTGCTTGTATCGCTGCTTTAAATGAAGGATTAGAGGCACCACAATATATGAACGATGCTTACATTAAACGTCGTGATTATTTAAAAAATAAACTTGAATCACTTGGTTTTGAATTAACAGCTCAACCGGAAGGCGCATTTTATATTTTTCCAAGTATAAAGAAATTCACTGAAAATGATTTCGATTTTTGTGTAGATGTACTTGAACAAGCACATGTCGCAATGGTTCCTGGCTCATCGTTCACAGATATGGGTAAAGGATATATTAGAATTTCATATGCTTATGAGATGGATATGCTCAAAGAAGGAATGCGTCGTCTAGAGAACTATTTAAACCAAAATTATCCTGATAAGATGAAATAAAATACTTGTAGGGTAAGCATTTCTCAACTAAAAAAGATACCTATGAATATAAAAATCCACTTGATCGACATCAATCAAGTGGATTTATCTATATTCTCACTAAACGCTTATGGGAATTTAGGGAATTGGTCGAAGTCAGGATCACGTTTTTCTTTAAAAGCATCGCGTCCCTCTTTCGCTTCATCAGTTGTGTAGTAAAGTAGTGTTGCGTCTCCAGCCATTTGTTGTAAACCAGCTAAGCCATCTGTATCGGCATTCATTGCTGCTTTTAAGAAACGTAAAGCAGTTGGAGAATGTTTCATCATGTCTTTACACCATTGAACTGTTTCGTCTTCAACTTTATCTAAAGGTACTACCGTATTAACTAAGCCCATATCTAGAGCTTCTTGAGCATTGTATTGACGGCATAAGTACCAAATTTCTCTCGCTTTTTTATGACCAACGATACGTGCTAAGTAACCAGAACCATAACCAGCATCGAATGAACCTACTTTAGGTCCAGTTTGACCAAAGATTGCATTGTCTGCAGCGATTGTTAAATCACAAACTACATTTAATACGTTACCGCCACCAATGGCATAGCCTCTAACCATTGCGATAACAGGTTTTGGAATAACGCGAATTAAACGTTGTAAATCTAGCACATTTAAACGAGGAATCTCATCGTCACCTACGTAACCACCGTGACCACGTTTCTTTTGATCTCCGCCTGAACAGAACGCTTTGTCGCCTTCACCAGTTAAGATAATAACTGAAATATTTTGATCATCACGCGCACGTGAAAATGCATCAATCATTTCAGCTACTGTTTTAGGTGTAAACGCATTACGTACTTCAGGACGATTAATCGTTACCTTAGCAATCCCTTCGAAAAATTCATATTTTATTTCATCATATTCTCTAAGTGTTTCCCACTGTCTAGTCATTTTGCTCCTCCTTTAAAAAACCTAATATTATTGTATCAAATTCCGTACTATCTTCCACATGAATTGTATGCCCAACATCTGAAACTTGTACAGTTCGACTATTAGGTATCTCTTCTTTTAATTTCTGTCCTATTTGAACAAACTTTTCATCTTTTTCACCTGTCAAAATTAACGTACGAACACGAAGCGAAGACACTTGTGGCCAAAGATTCGGCATATTGCCCGTACCATAATCCCGAAGCGCTTTAGCCAACCTCACAGGATTCTGGCTCATTCGATTCGCCCTAATAGCCTTCCGTACCTCAGCATCCAATTCATACTGCGACCGGAAAAGCGGCAACTTCTCCCAATCATTCACGAAGATTTCTAATCCAGCAATTTCAAGTACCTTCGCACGAGCCGCATCCACTTGAACACGTTCCACTTTATCCGCTTCCGATTGAATCCCCGCTGAAGTACTTTCTAAGAGCAACCCACGCAGCGCTACACTGCCATTTAAAGCATAGTATAGCGCTACGCGGCCGCCCATAGAATAACCAAGAAGGTACACGTTATACATGTGATATTGACTCAGTACCTCATCAAGCGCATGAGCAATATACGGGAAATCCCAAGTATCACTCATGTCTGAAGTATCCTGACCATGTCCGGGTAAATCAATGGTTAATACATTTACATGTTGACGAAGTTGCTCAATATGACTGTCATACGTTGTCGAATCACTAATAAAGCCATGCAACATCACAAGCAATTGTTTGCTATCATTTTGAGATTTAAAAAAATTATAATGTAACATTAACGATATCACTCAACTTCTTATATAAAATTTGATGTTGTTGCAAATTATCCTCTCGACTCGTTAAAACTTCATATATATGAGAACCCATCGCTGATAATTCCATATATTTAAAGTCTGTTAAGTTTTCAAAGCGTTCAAAAGTAAAATCATATAATAATGCAGTGTGCTCGAAATCTAAACCTGTTGGTGTACCGAATAGTCTTTCGAAATATTCACTAGCTGAATCTTTTTGAGGTAAATAAGAAAAGATGCCACCACCATCGTTATTCACAAGCACAATATTAATATGAATATCATTTAACTTCGCCATTAATAAACCATTCATATCATGATAAAAAGATAAATCTCCAATTAAAAGTGTCACATTCTTATGAACCGCCATACCTATCGCAGTTGATACCACTCCATCTATACCGTTTGCACCACGATTAGCATAAACTTCCGCTTCGGTTTCAAACATTAAATTATCAACATCTCGAATAGGCATGCTATTTCCAACGAAAAGCGCATCTTCATTTGATAATTTATGAATAAGTTCGCCCACATAAGCTGCTTCGTCAGATGCATGGTTCAAGTAATCTTTAATTTCAATGCGGGATTGTCTTTCTAATGATTGCCACAATTCTAGCCAATCTTTACGTTGAACATTCTCTTCCTCTATTAAAGATCTAAAGAAATCATTCGCTGAAATTTCATAAGAAATATCCGGTGGTGTTGGAAAGACATCAATTTTGTCGTTATTTTGTACTAATATTTGATAAGCTGATGTGCGTTTAAGCCATTGATTTAACTTTTTAGAAATGACGGGTTTGCCCACTCGAATAACAAAATCTACATCTAAATCTAAACCTGCACGATAAAGTAAATCATACGTGGTAATCACATTAGGATGATTATTTTTACGTAATTGGCTTAGTGGATCAGCCAAAATAGGCAAGTCATAAATTGTAGAATACGTCAGAATTTGATCAACCTCTTGATGTTGCAAGTCACCTACGATAATAAGGCCTTTTTTCTTCTGTAATGTTGCGCTAATATCATGAACAGCAATACTCTTCTGGTAATGTGGTAATGTTTTATTCTCAGATGTGAGTAAATCAACACGATCCATATCAGGTGTCAATGGCTCTCTAAATGGCATGTTGAAATGAATCGGACCACGATGCGGCCCATATAGATATTGGCTCGCAATTTGCATCTGATAATGTATCGTATCTAGCAATTGCTCACTACCATCTGCGATAGGTAAATCAAATTGGAAATTGACATAATTACTAAACATATTCACTTGATTAATCGCTTGAGGTGCGCCTACACTACGTAATTCATGTGGTCTATCGCTCGTCAATACGATTAAAGGCAATCTACTAATTTGGCTTTCAGCGATTGCTGGTGTATAGTTCGCTGCTGCTGTACCTGACGTACACAATATCGCAACTGGTTTTTTACTTCCTTTAATAAGTCCTAATGCGAAGAATGCTGCGCTTCGTTCATCAGGATGTATCCAGGTTTTAATTTGCGGATGTGACTCTAATGCAAGGGCTAGCGGCGTTGATCGTGATCCTGGACTAATTACCACTTCACGTACGCCATATGCATATAATTCAGATGCGAACGTGAAAACTTGTTGCGTCAATGCGTCGCTATGATTTGTCATAATTATCTACTCCTAATGCATTCATCATTGGTGAAAATTTGACTGCTGTTTCAGCGACTTCGCTATCAGGATCAGAATTCTTAACTATACCGCAACCTGCGAATAATGTAGCTTGGTCTCCTTTGATTAACATCGAACGAATCGCAACAATAAATTCGCAATCATCATAAACGTCAATGAAACCTACTGGAGAACCATAAAGTCCTCGAGTTCCAAATTCTTTATTCTCAATAAATTCTAATGCCTCATACTTTGGATAACCACCTAGAGCTGGTGTAGGATGTAAGCAATCAATTAAACCAATGTATGATTTTTCGTTTAAATGTCCTTTGATCTCTGTATATAAATGATATAAATGATCGTTTTTTAAAATATTAGGTGTTTCATTGTACTCTACATCTTGTACGAAAGGCTTAATATCATTCAAGATACTTTCCACTACAAATTGATGTTCACCTAAGTTTTTCTTATCTTTTAAGAAAGCTTTAATATTCGCTTCGTCTTCTACTTCGTTGTGAGAACGTTTAATTGTTCCCGCGACAGCCTTTGTCGAAAGTACACCATCCTGAACTTTAATGAGTTGTTCAGGCGTTTGTGAAAAGAATATAGATTGATTAGATTCTAATAAGAACATATAGCTATTCTTTTCATTTTTTAAAGCTTGATTTAAAACGTAAGGAATATTAATATCTTTATTAAATTTTATTAAACGTCTACGCGCGAGTACAATTTTTTTAGTCTCATCAATTGTTTCTATCGCTTCTTCAACGAGTTCTCGCCAATCGTCTTTGTAGATGTCTTCCACACGTGTAACATCTCCAAGACTATCTTCTGTTTCATTAACTTCTGTATTTTCAAAATATGAAACTACCTCTTTAAAAGTCTCAATATTAAAATCTTGGCGTTCAGTAGTATAAGTGATGAATGTGCGGTCCCCTTCAATAGATATCAATACTTTAGGTAATACAAAGTGATTTAACCCATACTCTCGCCACTCATCGTCTGATTTATGACTTGAAAATTGAAATCCACCACATAATCTTAGGTGATGTTGACTGGTATTAGGATGTATTAATTCGATCTCATTTTTTAAATTTTCCCATTCCTTAAAGATAGACTGCTTATTTTCAAAGTTATTTTTAAACCTTTGAACTGCATGATATCCAAAATATGAAGAATGATTGTCATTTAAGCGCATATAAAAGCGATCGCCAGCATCCTGTTCTGTTAAATAAAATAAAGTACTTGGATCAATTGTTCTATTTAATTCAGTTTCAACAGACACCCAGTCCTTAGTGCTCGCATACAATTTATCGACAATGTCTTCTTCTTTAACATTCACAGCCATTCTTTTCACTTCTTTCTCCTTCGAATTTTACTCATTAGTATATTGTATCATTTTTGAATTCATGTGTTATCATTCTTGCTTAAACTAAACATGCAATTTTTCACGTCAATTGACCTTTATCTACTATTCCTTTAAAATGTTTATGTTAAAACTATATAAATAAGAGGTTATGCATATTATGGCAGATCAATATCAACAATATTCAACTGTTAAGAAATACTGGCAATTGATGAGACCTCATACTTTAACTGCAGCAGTCATCCCAGTTTTAGTCGGAACAGCTACTGCAAAGCTTTATCTACTAGGTAGTGAAGACCATTTGAAATTCAGTTTATGCCTAGCCATGCTTCTTGCATGTTTATTAATACAAGCTGCAACAAACATGTTTAATGAATATTATGATTTCAAAAAAGGTCTTGATGACCATAACTCTGTAGGTATTGGTGGCGCTATCGTGCGTAATGGTATGAGTCCAAAACTTGTCATGAACATAGCGATTGCATTTTATATTATCGCAGCATTATTAGGTATCTTTTTAGCTATACAAAGTTCATTCTGGATTATTCCAGTCGGCATCGTTTGTATGGCAATTGGTTATCTTTACACTGGTGGACCTATTCCAATCTCATGGACACCATTTGGCGAACTATTTTCCGGCTTATTCATGGGAATGATTATTATAGTGTTATCATTCTTTATTCAAACAGGAAATGTTCAAGGTTATGCTTTCTGGATTAGTATTCCAATCGTTATTACAATTGGACTTATTAATATGGCAAACAATATCCGTGACCGTGTTAAAGATAAAGAAAGTGGCAGAAAAACTTTACCTATTTTATTAGGTAAACGTGCCTCTGTGATTTTCATGGCAGCCATGTATATAGTTGCTTATGTATTCGTTATTTTCACAGCATTATTCAAAGCACCAGGATCACTATTTTACTTATTAGTGTTATTATCATTCCCTATGCCAATTAAAGCTGTAAGACGTTTTAATAAGAACGATACACCAGCTACTATGATGCCAGCTATGGCAGCTACAGGTAAGACCAACACAATATTTGGTCTTTTATATGCATTAGGAATATATATTAGCGCACTTTTAGGTGGGCTTTAATTTAATACTTTTGAAAATGAACTCGGCAATGAAATAACATTTCAATGTCGAGTTTTTAATTTAATGTCATGTGATGATACTGATGCCCATACAAATCAATATCTCCATTTTGTTTAAATCCTAATTTAGTATAGAGTTTTAAAGCGCCCTCATTCTCATAATCACAATTCAAACTCCATTTCGCATTTTTATCAGTCTCAATTAAATGTTTTAACAATTGCGTAGCGATGCCTTGACCTCTGTATTCAGGAAAAGTAGCCACCGCTTCAATATAGAATTCATCATTGTAAGCTTCTTGTTGAGGTAATGGTGTACCTAGTTCACGAATATCCTCTTCAAGCGGTAAATTCAACCATTGTCTCTCTAAATCTAGCTCCTTTTCACCTGGATAAGCTATAATACAACCAGCCACGACACCTTCTTTTTCATATACCCAAATATGCTCATAATACGTACGATATTTAACATTTACAATGCTTAATTCTATCGCCTCAATCACACGTTTTTTAGTAAACGTTTGAGTCAGTTCTAACTCCATATCTTTCCATATGATATAGCATAATTTAGCAATTTGCCTATTATCACTTGGACGCGCTCTTCTAATCATCATTCATTCCCCTTTTTTAAATAGGTTGCACTGTTATTATATATAATCTCTGTGATTTAATAAAATTATTACTAACTGGGCATCAAGTTGATGAGTAAATTCAATGTTGAATGTTTAAAAATTCTTAAAATTACTTTTAATAAGCTACAATCAAGGGTAAATATGTATAATAAATCAATCATAAAGGGAGAATAATTATGGATATCATTAGAAGAGTTTTTAGAATTTTAATCACAGGCTATATTGTTAAAGCCATTAGAAACCTCATATCTGGTAAATCAGGAAAATCTAACAATGGCAATGACAATGAGAATAAAGAAAAATAAATACTAAGAAGTTTATTAATGGGAACATTACATTTGTTTGAGAAGCACTATATTTTAAATATGTCGAACTAATCACGTACGGTTAGTTCGACTTTTTATTAAATAAAAACTTCTATTAATAATTAAAAGATATTCATTATAGTAATGTAATAAAAATGTCGAAATCTTTATTTAAAATTTTATGGAATATTATAGTGAAAACCCTTACAATATATAATGTGAAATTCAGATAAAAACTAAAGTAAAATAATCCATAAAAATCAAATTAATAATTCTAAAAAGTAGTCATTATGATTAATAATCAGAATTTTCTAAATATAATGTTTTATCTCCTTTTTATAGCAAGAATGATTAAAATTACTTTAAATGATTGAGGTGAAATATATGCTAAAAGAAAAAGATAGAGAAAGTAAGTTCTATAGAGTCATATTAAATATTTTACAATATATTAAAGGAGTGAGTAGTTATAAGTGTTTAATATCCAAATTTTACCTTCTATAAATGAAATAGAAAAAGAAAAAATACTCGACATTAATGACTGCATTGTTATTAATTCAAAGAAGTCCAAACCCGATTTGCTTATCATTCGGGAAACTAGTAACGAATATAATCAGATGATAGAAAATAAAGTGAGTTCAATACCTATCATAGTAATAACTAAAAATAATAACAAAGACCGAAAGTATTACTTTTATGAAAAAGGTGTAGCTTTGTATGTCATCCTTAATGACGAAGACCATTATTTTATAGAGTGTCTCATTATTAACGAAATAAAGAAGCACTTACACTACCTTCGACCTAAGCTGCTCATCGATTTTGAAAAGCAATTATTTATTTTTAAGGACAAAAAATATGCACTCTCCCACATTGAATTGCAAATTCTAAATTATCTATACCAAAATGTGAACCAATACGTCTCCAGCAAAGATCTAAAAATTCAAGTTTGGGATACCTTAGAATATGTAGATTCTAATACTATAAATGTTTACATTCACAGATTAAGATACCATCTTCAAAATTGCGATAATTTGGAAATTATAAATAAAAGATCTACAGGCTACAAATTAGTTATCAAAGATAGATAATTAAATTCATAATCAGTACAAACACGAAACAATCCTCAAAGTATTATAAATTCTATTACTTTGAGGATTTAATATTATACTACGATTAAAATCTTAAATGTTTACTATTGGTTAACGCTTTAACGAGACGAAATTATTAGCTAATTAAAAACATATTTTTCCAACTTTTTTCTAAATAATTACTATGAGTGGCTTGATAATCTAATAATGATAAAAGAATACCTATCTGTCCTTCTAATAACCCCACCTTATTTTTATAACGTGTTTGATTATTTTCTAATTCGATATCATAAAACATAAACTGATTTTCAGAAGAATAATGTGACAATATCTTTTCCTGGATTAATTCTAGATAACTATTAACTTCTTGTATATTAAAGTATCTATTTACATTATTTAGAATAGTTAAATGAGACGATAGACCATGACAAAACGTTGGACTCAATAAATTATCATTATTCAATCTAATTATTTTAATTATTAAATTTTTAGCTTTCTCAATGAGATTTACATTATTTAAAGCTAAACCTAATAGCCAAATTGTATTCATTATCCCAGTATCCCCGTAACACCAGCCATTTCTGATAGAGTATGAAGGATAATACTTTTCTGCTATATCATAGCGATCAAGCCAACTTTGATTATATTGAAATTCAGTCTTAAATAAATATTCCGTAATATCAGAAAGTAAACTTGAATGATTATCAATTTCCACTCCTTTTATTTTACTAAGCGCCAACAACGAGAATGGACCTAATATGCCATGTGCTAAACCTAAATTTATATTTCCTAAAGAAAACCTTTCTTTATCTATATTTAAAAATTGATTATCCTTGGAAACAATCCAGTGTCTTTTTGAATAATGTATATCTCTAAAGTGATTCATTATTTCTATCAAACTAGAAATAACCTTCGGATTTGCATCTACTCTGTTTAACAAATACCTACCAATACCCGCTAAACCTCTTACCACATCATATTCTCTAGGATTAGCTTCTGTAGTTATATATGTCATTTTTCTGTTGATAAACTTGATTAAATAATCATCGAGTGTCTGCAAAATATTTCGATAATGTAAATGACCATCAGATACCACATCAATTGAAAATGCTATACCTGATATACCACTAAACAAAGAATAACCTTCTATTCCTCTTTCTAATTCTTTGCCTATCCTCAACACATATTTATGTATTAATTCATCAAAGTTAACGTGGTATAAATTTTGAAATTCATTTAAAAACAATATCACTCCAGGATAACCATGGGACAATGTATAAGAACTCCAACAATCACTCTTATTCTCAATTAGTGCTGTAGCATTTTCATAGTGTGATAAAAATTCAACTTCTTTTTTCATCATGGCTTCGACTTTATTCATTGATAATATCACCACACCAGTATTTCTTTGTCTTCTCTATTTCATTAAAAATAGAAAGTACAAATTTCTCTTTATCTCGATTAACGCCAAATACTCTATTACATCTCATATGAATCAAACTGCCAATAATATGTGCTCTAGGAGTAGATAAACCTCTACTTAAAGCGACTTTTAATTTTTCAATTTCTTTATAATTGTTATATAAAATTTGATGAAGTTTGGGTAGCTTTTCATGTAAATAGCAATAATTATCTCTAGGGTTAGTAAGTTTAACCATCTCATTTTTATATTCTCTTATCTCATTATTACGATATAAATTTTCAACATTGTTATGTCTAATTTCATCAATTTCTTCTTGGCTTATATCTAATTCATTTATTAAAAAAATAATAGTTATTGCTACAATAAATTCCTTAGGATAATTAAATGTTTGATCAATGATATGAATTGCCAACCAACTATCATACATAAAATAATCCTCAATGATCTCAATTGTTTCAATACCACCATATCTGTTGATTTCGGGTTGATAATCTACAATAGCATAAGTAGATAATTCAGATTCTTTAAGCCACTTTTGTTTAAGTTGCATTATCTCATGATATAAATGTATTGAATCATTTGATTTACTTAATAAACGAAGCTTAATGAAATGATCATTTTCTCTATATTTAATGAAAAAGAAACTTTCTAAGTGATTATTATCAAAAAGTTCTCTTAAACACGGTAATATATATTGAATTAAAAATTCATTTTGATAGCTTTCATCAATATACAAATGTATTGAAAGCCATTCCCTTTTAGTTTCCAATCGCTTATATATATTTTTAGGAATCATTAAACTTTTTTCATTAGATTTAGCTTTTCTATATATTGGCGTCACAATTTCTATCACTCTATCATTGTTAGACTTAGATATAAATTCCTCTAAAAGACAAACTCTACCTTGCTTTTCAATTTCTTTTTTTAATATAGATATATGCGCATCATTAGACAAATTAATCGTTAACCTATTATCGCCAAAAGCCATATTGACATCATTAGGGATATTATAAAATTGTTGGATCTTATGAAATTGTTCAATCCAATTTTCTTTTTCACTACTTGAAAACATATCTTTATTTAATTTCCATGTTGCGAGCTTTAAAATTACATTTTTATATCTAATTCTAGGACAATAATTAAATCCCTCAATTCCATCGTCTTTAATAGGTTGGATAAATTTTGTATTACCTAAGGACACCTCTCTGAGAAACCTATATAAATTAGAACATAAAACATAATTCAACATAGAATGAGTAATAAATAAGATTCTTGAATTTAAAGTTTTAGAAAATAAATATAATTTATCAAAAGTACTTCCAACATATAAATCGTCTAATGTAATTGAACTACATGGCATATCTAGGTCAAGTTCTTTAAATTTTGTAGTACCAGAATGATTAATATTTAAATTTCTGGCATATTTAGGAATTTCATTTATATGAATAACTTCAGTGTTATTTTCATTACTATATTCAATATATTGTTCATATATTTCGTTATCTAATTGCTTACGTATGTCCCTATCAATTTCCTGAGAAAAGCGCCCCATCGTCGCACCAGCAATGAAAGAAGATACAATAGGACTAATCACCAAAAATTCATCATATCCTTTTATATTATTACCATAATAAAACTCACTATATATTTCTGAAGATAAAGGCGCTCTCTCTATAGGAATAGTGTCTTTCTTTTCTAAGTCTAAGAATTCATTTTCAGTGATTTCTATCTCTTCATTATGAGAAAGTGCGTAATAATATTTTTCTTTCAAAAAAGGACGATTATTTTTTATAGATTTATCTTCTTTAGTGCAATAACCCATACCATTGATATCAGAAAGTAATTCCTTTAAATTTACAATTTGTTCTAAACCATATTTTTCTAAAAAACTATAATGAAAATCATGATTAGTGCTAATACCCAAATCATCTGGAGAAAGTAACCATAGTAGATATGCAGCTTCACTAATATTTCTAGCAATTTTCTTACTTAAATAATTATTTTTAGTTTGAATTTTAGTATCAATTTGAATATACTCTTTAGCTTTAAATAAATGACTCATCAACTCTCGAATTCTTAAAAAGGTTTTCTTACCTTTCCCAATTTCCATAATTTGGTACTTCATCATTTCAAAATGTATAAGTTGAAGTGATCTAATAAAATCATTATCAAAGTCTCTATAAAAGCATAATAAATAATCTAACGGGTTTTCTTTTTTTAAAGCAGTTCTTAAGCTTGTAAATATTATTTCTTTGTCTAATAGATTTTGTATAAAACTTTTTATTTCCTGCTCGTCATTAATTAAAAATTTTTCTGAAATTAATTTTATTAGATCTTTAAATGTTAAATCCTCTTGCAAGCTTTGTTTAATGAATTTAAGCAAATCATTATTTTTGATCGAGACTAGTTCTTTATTATTTTCCTGAATGAGACATGTTTGATTATCCAAATATATACGCTGGTCGGTAATGTAATTTCTTTCATTCCAAATAACGTAACTATCTTGATAATAATCATAATTACTTTCTAAAAAATGAATTAATTTGCTTAACCAAGACCCATCTATTTTTACGCTTTTATAATAGTAATTAACATCTTCTTGTATTTGTATATTTGTTTTTTCAGCAAGTTGTCCCAATGATACGCCACTTAACAATCCATATGGCGTGCCCCTCGTACTCATTCTAATAAGATATTTTAAAAAGCTCTCTTTAGCATTACGCGCTTTCTTCTTCTCACTATCAAATGAGATATTAGTTAAGCTTTGATATAAATGATATGTCGTAGTCAAAATGGTTTCTTCAATAATTTTGTTTTGAAAAAAAGAGGAATAATCTATTTCATCATTTTTTAAATAAGTATTATAAATGGAAACAGGAAGTAAAGGAGCTCTAATAATGTAATAGCTAGACGTATTAAAAATACTTTTCATTTATTCACCTCTAAAAATAAAGCAGAGCCCTTTATAAGGAACTCTGCTCAAACATTGCACTTAAATCAACACTTTTTACTAGAGAATTACAAGTTTTTACCGGTTAGCGCATCCTGGCGTACACCAAATTAAACTTGTGTTTGGTGGATCTGATTCTGAATTACTGATTTCTATCGCGTTTACCTTCACGTCAAGATCAAAAAGTTCTTTCTTTTCTTTAACAGCTTTCGTTGAACCACTCCTTAATTTTTTTAAAAGAATATTTAAATTCTTTTCAGTTACATATTAATACGAGTTTAAAAATATTTCTATATTTTATCATTATTATTACATATGTGTAATAATATAATAGTTTAAATTAGTACTAACTTTATTAAATAATGAGAATACAGTGTTATCACATATACTTACACTCTAAAGTAAAATTTACATATTAAAAAGCCATGACTGTATAGTCATAGCTCCACTTAAATCTAAGTTATTCAATTATGCTTCCTAGTCTTATAGTAAACGAATACTATAATTTTTATAAAAAATACACACTTTTTTAGGAAATACCATATTCTTTAACCTCATAGTAGTCACTAATAAAACAGTGACATTTAACAAAATCAAATATAATTAATAAATAATGATGACTTCTTAATAAGAATAAATTTATTATACAAATTAGCTTTATCTTCTTTATATACAAAAATAAAAACATTTTTATGCCTTGTAAACAATCCTGCTAACAGATTGAATTAATTAGCAAGCTTAACTAGTTTGAATTGTTTACTATTATATATTCTTAATTACTATTAGCAACTCTACCCCTCTATACTAAAACTCAAAACCAAAACTTGTTTAAATCTACTTTATTTTAAGTATTATTCGTACACTTTGAATTATATTTCAATTCACTATCAAACAAATTTTACGCAATACTTTAATTCAATATTTTAGAATTTTATTATCGAAATTTTTTTTAATATTATATATAATATGCTTATAGGCTTTAAGTAGGTTTTAAAATAAGAATTAACATTAGTGATCAACTTAAAATGCTACTCATGAATTTATTGCTACATATATAATTGACTATACGATGTTTTTAAAGCGATAAAATTTCATAGATTAAAAAGCAAATGAAATAGCGATAAATAAAGAGAACGCTAACTTACTAATAAATTAACCATTAGTATAAGTGCGTTCTCTTTTTTATATAAAAATTATGCATAATTTAAACTTTTAATAGGAGTTGATGTTTAAAAACAAATAACAGATATACAATTTCTAAAACTAAATAAGGAGTGAGAATTATGCATCAATATAAGGAGCTGATTGATGATATTAATGTTAAATATATAGAGATGCCTAATAAATTAGAATGTTTAATCTCGGGTAATGATTTATACATTAATGAACGCTTATCATCATCTGCTTACATTAGAGAAACATCTGATTCTTATTATTTAAAAAACAATGAATTAACTTCATTAATCCCTTTAAATCAAATAGAACATGCAGTTACTACACACAACTGCACTACCCTTCTTAAACTTCCTACTACTTTTATTTTTCTAAACCTTTATTTCTACTCTATTAAATATTCTAATTTACCTTTTCTCAATATATTTCAAATCAAAAAATTGAATTTTAATCAAATAGATACATAGGAGGATATTTTTATGCAACAAGAATCAACATCATGGTATAAACAAGAATGGTTTATTGTTTTAACTTTAATATTTATTTTCCCACTAGGTTTATTTGTAATGTGGCGATATAGTAAATGGCCATCCATTGCAAAGACAATCGTAACAGTGGCAATAGTTGTTATAGCGTTATCTGGTACAACTTATGTTGGTAACCTCAAAACAAATAATCATGAAACACAACCTACCGTAAAGATAGATAATGAAACAGAAGATACAGCCAATAATACAGAAAACATAAATTATGATGATAGTAGTACAGATAAAGAAATAAACGATAAGTATCAAAAGGATGACAATACAACAAATAAAGAAAACGATGCCACATCTGTTGAAGGTACACGTTTAGAAAAAGCTGCACTAGAAAAAGCAAAAACATATTCTAAAGATTTGCATATGTCAAAACAAGGAATATATGATCAATTAACATCGGAATATGGAGAAAAGTTTAATAAAGAAGATGCACAATTTGCTATAGATCATCTTGATGCCAATTATGAAAAAAACGCACTAGAAAAAGCAAAATCTTATGCTAAAGATATGCACATGTCTGATGATGCAATTTACGATATATTAGTATCCGAATATGGTGAGAAGTTTACCGACTCTGAAGCAAAATATGCTGTAGACCATTTAGATAATTAAGTCTTGAGGGCGGTTAAATATCCGCCCTATTTTTAACAACATGAAAAATAAACAACGAGAGAGGAACAATTAAAAATGATTATATAAAAAGTTAACGGATTATGGTCTTATGATTTTAGATGTCAAAATAAGAGATACCGTAAAAGAGGTTTCAAAACTAAAAATTGCTTTTCGGGTCTAAACGACCATCAATTTCCAAAAGAGATTTATAGTTATATAGTTTTGTGATTTTCTCAGTGTTTTCAACAGTATTAGCTAGTTTTTTAAAAAACTTACTCTCCCCATTTTTTTCTAGTTCATTTATTAAAATAGATTTTCTTTTATTCATAATTTTTTCATCAAGATTCAATTCTTTATGAAAGTATTTAAGAGAACTTCTATCTGTGGTTTTGGTATCTATCAATAACGCCTTATCTTATATATATATCAATATAGTTATTAAATTTTTTTGTAAATGTTTTTCATTTTTCTTAATAAATTTTTATACTTCTCTATAAAGAATGATTTCTTTTAAAAATGAATTTTCATTCCTGTTAATTACTAACAGGCTTGTAAAATCTATTGCTGGGCTAGTTCTTGACTTATCCACTTTCTTAGTGCTAAATTTATTTGCTCGAGAAATTTTAGAAGAATTAGACCTTAAAGGGAGTAAAATGATTTTATTATTAATATCAATTGAATAAAAATAAGGTCTTGAACCTTCATTTTTTCTAATAATTTCGTAATCTTTTAACTTCAAAATTTCTTTAAATTTTTTATTATAAAAATTATTGTCTAGGATGTAAAACTTCATGGTGTGCCTCGATTTTGTTCAAAAAAATTAAAAGAGCCGTGACCTTTTATGGCATGGCTCCTTATACTATGATATTCAATTATCGCCTAGCCTCATAGTAGGCTGGCTACTGTATTCAATGTATTTT
This sequence comes from Staphylococcus sp. TE8, assembly GCF_000692055.1. NCBI lineage: Bacteria > Bacillati > Bacillota > Bacilli > Caryophanales > Staphylococcaceae > Staphylococcus > Staphylococcus sp. TE8. The sequence goes on along the minus strand of NZ_JMGB01000001.1, from coordinate 423,376 downwards.
GTTTTATAAGTTCCACGCATTGTCGTTGACCTATAAAAATATTATAACATTTTTATATTATAAATCAATTTATAATTCCATTGTTTGTAAATCTTTTTTATTCTTTTTAGGCTTAGATGATTCTGTATATTCATTTTTCTCAGAAACAATTACATTTGAATAGTCTTTAGTTTGTTGACTTTCTTTATTATTAAAATGGTTCTCCACTAATACATCGTTACAATCTTTACAATCTTCACTTTGGGGTTGTTCAGACACAATATTAATTTCTTTACCTGAGCGATTTGAAATTAATCCTTGGAAATTTTTAACAAATTTACATTACTCTGCATCAACTCATAATTTGACATTTTTTTTAGTTCATACATGTTTTCTAATTCGTTTAATAATGTTTCTTTTTCTTCAGTGGTTAGATCATTTTGATTCAAGATTAATTGTCTAACCTTGGACAAATTTTCACTTTCAGTATTACTCATCCTCCACTAAAGCCTTTTTAATAATTTATCTTTAATGAGATTACACATTGTGGTTACCTATTAACTAAAGGCGTTTCAATCCAATATATTTCAAAAAGATTTGGTCATGCTAATATACATACAACACTCAAGATATATTCACATTTAATTAAAGAATTTGAGAACAAAGAAGATAAAGAAGTAGTTAAATATTTAAATGAAATTTTCTTGTGCCTAAATCAAGAAATGTTGTGACTAAAATAAAGCTTAATTATCATACTCATAGTCACAATTTGACTAAAAATTTTTAAACGGATAAAAACTATTAAGAAGTAAAATTTAAAAAAACACATTCAAAGCGTTGATACAAAAGGATTTATAAGAAGGCAAAAAAATAACGCTTATAATGGATTTATACCATTATAAGCGTCTGTACGGAAACGGAGGGATTCGAACCCTCGCGCCGCTCTCGCGACCTACACCCTTAGCAGGGGCGCCTCTTCAGCCAACTTGAGTACGTTTCCATATGGCTCCGCAGGTAGGATTCGAACCTACGACCGATCGGTTAACAGCCGATAGCTCTACCACTGAGCTACTGCGGATTAATTTAATTTATCTCTATCAAGCACAAATATTATTATATCAATCCTGTTCAGTTTTTCAAGAGAAATCTTAAAAAAATATACGGAACATTTACACTAATTTAATATTAACGCCCCGCATATTTTAAAATTAAACAAACAATTTTAATCTTAATTTGTGTAGTTAAAAATATTAAAATGGTGTCTACTTATCATCTAAAAGAGAATACCTTGAGAGAGCTTCAAATATATTTAACGATGATTGATTATAATCAATGGGTTGTTCTGGATTATTTGATTTCATACGTGCATGTTTATCTACCATATAATAATAAATAATCGCATTTGTATATTGATGCCATAAGCTATGATATGAAACGTTTAATATAAATGATTCACCATTAGCAAATATCACTTTACTTTTACGATTTTTAAGTTCTTTGATGTTGTCGATATAATGCATGTTTATCCAGATGTTTTCGTCTTGTCGATCAGAATGTGTTGGGAAAAAATAAGTTGGAAATAAAGGGGTAAGTAAAATAGGTGGTTTACTAGAGATACCTGTAATTCTATTAGTTTCAGATTTTTTGCTTAGGTAGCTATTACCATAGAATTTGCAGGACCTCTCGATAATTCTTTGAACTTTAAATGGACTTTCCTTTCGTGATTTATCAAATCTTATAATTTCTGCACCTGAAGTTTGCTGATATTCATCATACCTTGGTCGAATTAACATGTCACCTTTTCTAATAACATAGATTGATTCACTAAAATTAGTCATTCGATTACCTCACTTCACAAAAAAATAAATTATTGTTACTATTTTCTTTTAATAATAATAACTTAATTTTATTTAATACGAGCCTTAAATTAAGTCAAGTTCTACTTTTATTTTCTTTTTACACATATTTCTTTTAAAATGTCAGAATATTCATTGATTTCAAAAATTAAAAACTGTATAATACTCATATATCAATAAATAGGAAAGGTAGTGATTTTCATGAATCATAATACAAATGTAAAATACACTACACTTGAAGACTTTGTAACAACAGTTAATGATTTAGGTGTAGAACTTGTAATTGATGAAGCATTAAGAGAAGCTAGGAAGAAAAAACTTGAGACTCTTATCGACGAAGCACTTGTTAATAAGAATGAGAAAGATTTCAAACAGTACACAGATGAATATAAAAAATTGGAGGCTTTTCTCAGTGAATAAATTAGATTCGAGTCACTCATTATAAAAGGTCTATTCCCTACTTTAATTTAAGTTTAGAGAATAGACCTTTTTTATTTTATTTAAGACATTAATCTTATAATTTCATATTTATCAATATCACCAAAATAATGGTATAGATCATAATTGGATAATGCTTCCTCAATATGCTCGAAGTCATGTAAACAACCTTCAAGTGCATATTCAAGTTCGGTTACATCGCCTTCTCCAAAGAAGTCTCCAAATATTTTCGCATGTTCAATACGTCCTTTTTTAACATCAAATTTAATTTGTATAAATCCCTTTTCAAATTTTTCTTCACGCTCAAAATTATATTTAGGATTTTTACCATAATTCCATTCCCAAGTACGGTATTTTTCGTTGCTTAAATGTTTGATTTTAGTCCAATCGTCATCAGTTAATACATATTCTTCTACTTCATTTTCCCCAAAAATAGTCTTTAGAATAATTTGCTTAAATTCATTAATATTTAGTGGTTCTTCTAAAAATTCATCAATGTTAGCCACACGTTTTCTTACAGATTTAACGCCTTTAGATTTAATTTTAGCAGGATTAACTTTTAACGCATTTTGAACTTCATCAAGTTCACAATTTAACATCAGAGTGCCGTGACTAAACATTCTATTTTTAACCTTTACCATTGCATTCCCTGAAATTTTAGCTTCACCAACTTGGATATCATTACGGCCCGTCATTTCAGCATTAACTCCTAAAGATTGTAAAGCTTGCACAATCGGCATTGTAAACTTTTTAAAGTTGTGAAAACTATTGCCATCATCATCAGTAATAAAGCTAAAGTTCAAATTACCTGTATCGTGATATACCGCACCACCTCCAGATATACGACGCACAACATCAATGTTATTCTTATCGATATATTCTTTATTAACTTCCTCAATTGTATTCTGATTCTTGCCTACAATGATTGAAGGTCTGTTAATATAAAATAAAAAATAACTTTCTTCAGCTGGAAGATTTTTAAGAACGTACTCCTCCATTGCTAGATTGAGCGTGGGATCAGTAATATTATTATTACTAATAAACTTCATAACATTCCTCTCCTTAAAGTATCTTTCTATATGCCCTTACCCTAGTTATGAATGATTTATATTAAAAATTCCAATTATTTACTCATTTACGTCTTACTTTTCATATTTATATATAACAATCTTAGTTTTTTAAGGATATTAGTTTATTTGTTATGTAAATTTTAGTACAATATTATCTAGCTATGATTTAAGGGAGGAGTCATTATGACTGTTGCAGAAGTAGGTAATATTGTAGAATTTTATGACGGTTTAAGAGGCCGTGTAGAGAAAATTAATGACAATTCTGTTATTGTAGACTTAACAATTATGGAAAACTTTAATGAATTAGATTTACCTGAGAAAACTGTCATTAATCATAAGCGATATAAAATCGTTGAACAAGAAGGTTAATTATAATGAAAAATGTTTCTAAAGCTTTAATTTGGTTTATTATAAGCTTCATCGTCTTTCACGCAATTTTATTTGTGATGTGGGGTGAACACCAAGAGTACTGGTACTTATACACTGGCATTATGCTAATAGCAGGAATAAGTTATGTTTTTTATCAAAGAGACATTGCATCTAAACGATTATTAACTTCAATTGGAATTGGTATAATCACTAGTATTGTACTTATAATCGTACAACTCATTTTTTCACTTATTTCATCAGAATTATCGTACGCATCATTAATCAAAGAATTATCAAGAACAGGTGTTTATTTCAAATGGCAAATGCTCATTACGTTAATATTCGTAATTCCGTGTCATGAGTTATATATGAGAACTGTTTTACAAAAAGAATTAATTCGTTTCAACTTACCTAAATGGGTAAGCATATTAATAGTTGCAATCTGTTCAAGTTCACTATTTATCTACCTTGATAATTGGTGGATTGTATTCTTTATCTTTGTAACTCAAATCATTTTATCATTAAGTTATGAATATACTAGACGAATAGCAACTACTTCAATAGCACAAATTGTTGCTATAATATTGTTATTAATATTTCATGGATAAAAAGCATTTCTTAACCCTTCTCTTGCGGGTTAAGAAATGCTTTTTTTGTTGAAGTAATTTTATTAATCATAACGTTGTTATATATTGAGAGACAAATTAGAGATTAACTTTAAAATTATTCATTACTTTAACATTGTAATCTGCATTTTTCAGATTATTTCTAATCAGTCCCCCCATTGTTTCATCATGAGTTTCATGAACAATCGCATCTTTCAAGTAATCTTTGTAATTTCTATAACAATAATCTGTCATGGTGATTCGATACATTTGATTCTCATCTATATTATCTATTTTAACTCTGTGGTATGGCTGTTGTTTCATATCGACTGTATAATTAATACCTTGCCAGAATGTAAACAACGTTTCATCAATAATTGTTAAACTTAATTTTCCTTGTTCGAATTCTATATGGGAATAGCCATACTCTAGAATATCTTTTATGTTTTTCCCTCTTACCGTTAGATCAACAGGTTTGTCTGGATGTGGATATGCCTCATATAAATCCCTATTGCGAATAACTCCACCTAGTCCTTCCTCTCCGTTTATAGGTAGGTGCACACATGAGATTTTATAATCATACGCAGCTTTGATACCATCATGAAGTAATTGAGCAAATGGATGTGGCTGACAAATAATGTCTTCAATACTATCAATAGTTAGATTAAATTTGTTATTAGATATAATTTCATCTGCCCAGTACTCGACAGCTTTACGATCATAATGCGTCTCATTTAGTAAATCTTGATCTTCATTATAGTCATTTAAATCTATCACTTTTGATTTAATATTCTCTATTTCATATGAACTCGTTCGCTTTTTAAAATGAATTGATAAATGTACTAACTCTTCAGCATTTTGACCTGCTTGTACATAAACTGTTTCATGATCTTTACCAACAATAGTTTGATGTTGATGAGCTGTAATAATTAAGTCGATGACACCTAATTCTTCCATAATTTTTTCAGCTTCATTCGCATTTCTTTCGTTTCGTTTACTCTTATTACTAATTTTATTAAGACCACCATGATAAATAACTATAAGAAAATCTGGCTCCTCAACTTCATGAATATATCTAATCCAACGCTTAGCTGAGAGAAGCGTCTTTTCAATACTGACATCATCTTCCATTTCAGCATATTCATTTTTCATTAAACCATCAGCTGTTAATCCGACAATAGCTATCTTTAAATCATCATAATTTTTAATTGTATATGGTGTTGAAAAATATGGCTCACGCGTCACTGTGTACTCTATATTTGCTGATAACCAAGGAAAACGGGCTAACGCAACTGAACGCGTTAAGAATGACAAACCAAATTTAAATTCATTAGGGCTTATCCCACTAGCATCGTATTGCATAGCATTCATTAATTTAATCATAGGGTGACGCTTATAAGGAGCTACTACCGCATAATAAAATGCCGCTAACGAACCTGCTAAGCTACCTCCACTATCAAGTAAAATAACATGCTTATTTTGTTTACGAGCATCTTTGACATATGTGCCTGCTCTGTAGATATTTGATCCATAGTCCCCGTTTAAGAAGTGACTATGCATATCTGAGGTTGCAATCACATCTACAGTAATATTTTCATTTTTTTCCATCTAGCCACTCCTCTCATTAAAGTAAGTTTAACATGTAAATATCTTGTAGTGTAATTAATATAAAAGTAATTCAAATCATGCCTTTGGAAAACAAATCACAATAAATAATAAAAACTTATCTAAACATAAAAACACTTCTGATAAATAGTATTCATTTACCAGAAGTATTTTATAAAAATTATCCTATTTGAATCCGTTCTTTAGGATAGCTAAATTTATCAGGTTCTTTACGTCCAGCTAAAATAATAATAAATGATATCAAGCCGACTCGTCCGATAAACATCAGAATCATTAGTACAATTTTAGTTAAATTACTAATATTATCAGTTGCACCTAAACTTAAGCCACACGTACCGAATGCTGACATTACCTCAAAAAAGATTTGAATAAATGTCAATTTACCTTGTTCAGTAGCAGCAATAATAATCATACTTACAAAAGTTAGAATTGATGCCATTGTAAATACCGCAAAGGAACGTTGAATATCCATAATATGAATTTCTCTATTAAAGGCTTTGATACCTGTTTTATCAGCAGTATTATTAAAATTAATAATAAAAAGAATAAGAATAGCAAAAGTCGTTGTACGGATACCTCCACCAACCGAACTTGGAGAGGACCCAATAAACATTAATATGCTCATTATAATATTTGTGGCATCACTGAAATGTGACACATCAATTGTTTGTAAACCAGCACTACGTGTAGTCGCAGACTGGAATAATGAATCAAATAGAGCTTGATGCCAACTCAACCCCTTGAAGGCATGGTTATGTTCTAATAACAATATAGATAGTACACCGAATACAAATAAAAATAGATATGTAGACGTTGTTATTTTAGTGAATAATGAGAATCTAAAATTAGTTACTCTATTTTTTATGTATGCTTTAAGTTCGAGAAGAACCGGAAATCCAATCGAACCTAAAACAATTAGAAACATAACTATTGTTTGAACAAAATAATCTTTTGTATATGGCACAAGAGATTCTCCCGTTATATCTAAACCACCATTTGTTGTAGCAGAAACCGATACAAACACACCTTGCATAAAAGCGTGTTTTAAATCAGGATTATCTCGATAAAAGTAAAATGCTAATAATAATGCGCCTACAAGTTCAATTACAAATATTGTTCTTACAATCTCTAAAATCAATTTTACAGTACCACTCATCGTGTCTTTATTATTATCTAACATGATAAGTTGTCGTTCTCTTATACCAATGTGCTTACCCAACACTACCCAGAGTAATGTACCGATAGCCATGACACCTATTCCACCGATATTTAAAATAATCAAAATGATTATTTGTCCAAAGGTAGAATAAGTATCAACTATATTTACTGGTGTTAATCCTGTCACACTAATTCCAGAAACCGCAACAAATAATGTATCTATAGGATTAACATCAACTCCATGTTTATGTACAAAAGGTAAATTTAATAATAGAAATGCAACCACAATGGCAAAGAGATAATAAAGAACAATCCCTTGTTGAGGACTTGATTTCTTAAGTAATTGACTTAATATAGACATAAATTTCACCTCAACGTTTATTTCAGTTTAATTTGAATAGTTTTTTCTGTACCATTTCTATAGATTTTAGCTGTTAAATTTTTTAAATCATCTCTATGGCTAAAAATAATTTGTCTATAGCGTAAATTATCTTCAACGGTTTTACCATCTAATTCTACTATTACATCATCTTTTTTCAACCCTGATTTTTCACCTAAGCTATTTTCTTTAACATCATTAACAAGCACACCATTGTTAACACTTGATGGAAGGTTGGCTTCCTCTCGTTCTTCACTTGAAATATCTGCTACATTTTTTATTTTTATACCAGTGTTAGGATATTGCACTTTTCCATTGTCTTCTAATTGTTGTGCTATTTTACGTACATCATTAATCGGAATTGCAAAGGCCATACCCTCTACATTTTCCATATCTATCTTCAACGAAATAATACCTATAAGTCTACCATCTTTATCAACTACAGCTCCTCCAGAGTTACCTGGATTAACTGGGGCATCAACTTGAAATGCTTTCATCAACACATCATAACTGTTGTCTTTGTCTATATCCACAGGTACATGACGATCTAAACCTGAGATAATCCCTTTAGAAACACTACCTTTGAAATCTACTCCTAAAGGATTACCAACTACTAATATTGATTCTCCTAATACTAAGTTATTTGAATCACCTAAAGTTATTGGTTTCATACTTTCATCTGATAACTTAGCTTTTACAACAGCAATATCAGACCATTTGTCTTTGCCAACCACTTTTCCTTCAACAGACTTATTATTATTATATGTAACTTTCTGTTTATCTTTATCTCCGACTACGTGAGCATTCGTTAAAATATAAATAGAGTCGCCTACTTTTTTGTAGACGACACCCGAACCAATTTCATTATCTGAACCTGATTTACTTTTAGGAATAGTAGTATTATTAGATACATTGTTTTGAACAGTTACTACTGATTTGACAGAGTTATTAGCGTTTTTCATTGTAGTTGTATAATTCTTGTCATTTCCATTAAAAGCACTATCATTAGTATGATCATTTTTATTAACTGTTGTAAATATAGCATTTAATATAAGTAATAATAAGATAATACCTATGATAATTAAAAGTTTTGGCCAGTGTTCTTTAAAGAAAGCAATTATTGCATTCTTGATGTATTCAAAATTATCATTTTTATTACTTGTTTTTACAGAATCTTTCTTTGAATATTTATCATTACCTTTGTCATCATCATTTTCCTTATCATCTGAATGTTGATTTATAGATGAATATGGCTTTTCTTTGTTTTGTTCAGAATCTAAATGACACTTATCATTATTTTTTCTCTTATCTGTTATATTATTAGAAGTTTCTATCTGATTATTGTTCTCATAATCATTATCTTCAGTGTTAACCTCTTTTTTATCGGATGTTTCATTTATACTAGACTCTTCTGGTTGAATGATGTCATCATTTTCTTTAGCGATTTTAGCGGTTTTGTCTTCACCCTCTAAGTCCTTCGGTTGGTTAGTGATAGAATATGGCACTCTTGTTTCTTTATGATTATGATTTACTTGTTCATCTTCAACTTCACTTCGTGGTCTATCCTCTGAAGTTAAATGTGTTTGAGTGTGATCACTTAATTCTTTAGAATTAGAAGATTTTTTGCTCATTGAAGAAGGTTTTAATGCATCTGTTTGATTGGTCTCTTCATGTCTATTTTTTTGCCTTTGATTTGCTATTTCGTGTTGTTGTTGAATTTCTTCTTGAGTTAATTTCTCAATTCTTGCTTTACGTAAATTATCTTTAACGCGTTCTTCATTAACCTTGGATTGTTGTTTTTCTTTAGCAACTTGCTGTTTTAGAGCTTCTCGTTCACGTTTAATACGTTCTTCTCTTTCTTCATTATGAAAATATTCACGTCGCTTTCGACGATACTGACTACGGGGTATGACTTGTTTTTTATCATTATCCAATTGATGACCCACTCCTATATTCACTTATATTAGTTAAATATGTAAAAATTATTAAATTTTAGTTATTTCTAAGGTTTTCAATACAGTATTATCGAGTTTGATTATAGTTTAAATTTTAATATTTTAACTATAAAACTGCAATGTTCAATATAACAAAGTTAAAAATAAACTCCACTCAAAAGGTTAGATGAGTGGAGCAATGTTTAAATAATAAACTATTTATTCTTCTTTTTGTTTTTAATGACGGAAGTAAACCATCCTATAATCACTAGTAAAATAAGCACTGCCCAGAAAATGGATTGCCATAAAGCACCATGAGGGAATTCTTCTGGTAAAACGCCAATATCTGGATGCGCAAGAACCATTACAACTAATTTAATACCAACCCAACCAACGATGGCAAAGGCTGCTCCCTCTAAACCTGGATATTTATTTAATAATTCAACGAACCAATTTGCAGCAAATCTCATAAGAATGACACCAATCATGCCACCTAAGAACATTACTATAAATTGACCTAAGTCCATTCCACCGAAGTGAATCCCCATCTTAGGTAATGTCACTGCTATAGCTAAAGCAGCTAACATTGAATCAATAGCAAAAGCAATATCTGCAAATTCTACTTTGAAAACTGTGCCCCAAAATGCTTTAGGCCCAACTTTCTTTTCATTTCCTGAATCACCATAGTGATGATCATCACCTGAGTCTTTATGATGCTCTTCTTCTGATTTATGGAAGAAATCCCACAAATTCTTGATAGACATATAGATTAAATAGATTGCACCTGCAGCTTGAATCCACCAGAAGTTCGCAATAATACTAATTAAGAATAAGGCTATAAATCTAAATATAAATGCTCCTAATAAACCATAAAACAATGCCTTCTTACGTTGTTCTGGTGGTAAGTGTTTTACCATTACAGCCATAACTATTGCGTTATCAGCTGCTAATAAACCTTCTAAGAACACAAGCACTAAGAGTACCCATAAATAAGGTAAAATCAAACTTGGATCCATAGTGGACAACTCCTTTATTAAAAAATACAAATAAAGAGACCTATGCTAAATAATAGCAAAGGTCTCACTAAGCAATTGTATTGCCCACTTTACCGGAAGACTTACCTTCGTAATGACGATAAAGTGTTAAATAGTAGTTGCTAATAATTAAAGTTCTACTATCCTCTAGTTACTCCCCTCTGACAAAGTCGTCATAGGTATTCATTTGTTAATAATAGTATACATAGATTGTACAAGTAACACAATCTAAATCGTATCTACTTCGTTTAATATGTTCTTAAAGAATACCCCGTTGTCAATAAAGTTAAACTCAAAACTTATAATAAACTATATAACTTAATATCAGGGAATTTCTCTTCAAACCAACGAGTAGCAAATTCATTTTCAAATAAGAAGACAAAGTTGTCATAGCGGTCTTTCACTAATATAGAACGTGAAGTGTTCATACTATCTTTAATATCTTCTTCATTTTCTATCCAACGCGCGATTTTTCTTCCAACTGGTTCCATTACTACATCAACATTGTATTCATTCTTCATACGGTGCTCGAACACTTCAAATTGTAATTGACCTACAGCACCAAGAATAATTTGATTGGTGTGTAGCGTTTTATAATATTGGATTGCACCTTCTTGTACAAGTTGTTCAATACCTTTATGGAAATGTTTTTGTTTCATCACGTTTTTAGCTGAAACTTTCATAAAGATTTCAGGCGTAAATTGAGGTAAATCTTGGAAACTATATTTTTGCTTAGCACCGACAAGTGTGTCCCCTATTTGATAATTACCTGTATCGTATAAACCAATAATATCACCAGCTACAGCGTGGTTAACAGTTTCTTTATCATCCGCCATGAATGAAGTAGAACGTGTTATTTTTTGTTTCTTACTTGTTCTCTGTAATGTTACATCCATACCACGTTCAAAGGCACCACTTACAACACGCATAAACGCAATTCGGTCTCTGTGTTTAGGATCCATATTCGCTTGTATTTTGAAAATAAATCCTGAGAAGTCTGTATCAAATGGACTTACTTCAACATCTTCATTTGTTTGACGAGCGTTAGGCATCGGTGCGTGGTCAACATAAGCGTTTAAGAAGTTTTGAACACCAAAGTTAGCTAAAGCTGAACCAAAGAAAACTGGTGTGAGCTCACCGTTTAGTAACGCATCATTATCAAATTCTTCGCCCGCTTCTTCCACAAGCATCATTTCTTCAATAGCTTGTTCAAAGGCACTATCATTTTTAATATCATGATCTTCTTCTAATTCGTAATCATCATTGAGATGTAATAGATTTTCTTCATCTCTAAATGGCTCAATAGTTTTAGTCGCTCTATCTATAATACCGAAGAAATTTTGACCCATACCCACAGGCCAGTTCATTGGATACGTTTCAATATTTAATGTTTCTTCAATTTCATCTAACAATTCAAATGGTTCTTTACCAACTCGGTCAAGTTTATTGATGAACGTAAATATAGGAATACCTCTCATTTTACATACTTTGAAAAGTTTTAAAGTTTGAGGTTCAATACCTTTTGCGCAGTCAATGACCATGACAGCACTATCTACTGCCATAAGAGTACGGTACGTATCTTCAGAGAAGTCTTCGTGTCCTGGTGTATCTAAAATGTTAATTTTATAATCATCATAATCAAATTGCATAACTGAACTAGTTACAGAAATACCACGTTCTTGTTCTACTTTCATCCAGTCACTTGTAGCGAATTTCCCTGTTTTCTTACCTTTAACAGTACCAGCTTCTCTAATCGCTCCACTGAAGTATAATAATTTTTCAGTTAAGGTAGTTTTACCAGCATCCGGATGCGAGATGATGGCAAATGTTTTTCTTGACTCTACTTCTTCCTTTAAATTCATTCATCATTCTCCTTTTAGTTTGTTGCTATCCAATCACAAATGTCACGTGCAAGTGCATCGGCTTCATTTTCAGTATAAAAATTAAAAAATTGCATTAATAATTCATCATGTAAATCATTAACAGTTAAGTCGAGGGGCAGTTCTACAGACCAAAATAAGTCAGGAATCGCTATCAACATAACGCCTCTATCGCTATTTTGATAGAAATAAATATTTATTATTAGTTCATTATACTGAAGTTGCTTAATCTTCAACAGGTCCACCGCCGAATTTCTTATAAGCAGCTTCTAATCCAATTAAATCATCTCTATGAGGAACTTTCACATGGCCAGGCATAATTTGATAAGGTTCTCTTCCTTTAGATGCTAATACTACTGTATCTCCAGGTTCAGCAACATCTATTGCATGTTTAATGCCTTCAGCGCGATCATCAAATTCGACATAATTATCATGAGTTGCACCTTTAGCTAACTCAGCTGTAAGCATTTTAGGATCGTCATTTGCAGGATTATCAGGAGTAAAGATAACATAATCTGCACGACATGCTACGCTACCCATCTCAGGTGTTTTAGTCATGTCTCTTTCTCCAGCCATACCAACTAAGAAAATCAATTTCTGTTTAACGAAAGGTTTCACTGCGTCAATCAATTTATTCATACCATCTGCTGTATGAGCGTAATCAATAATTAAATCAATTGGTAATGAAGGATCGAGTACCTCTAATCGTCCTTCTACGGGTTCAAGAGAAGTTACCGCATTAATAATTTCTTCCATAGAAGCGCCTTTACTCCAAACTGCAATGATAGCAGCCATAATATTAGAGATATTGAATCGACCTACATAGGGTGATTTAACTCGATAATCTCCAAATGGTGTGCTGAAATCAAACTCCACACCCTGTAACGATTCATCAATATTCTTAGCCATAAATTGAGCTTCGTTATCTATGCCATATGTAAACACTTCATAAGGTGTCACACTTGCTAAATAATGAGAGAAATCATCGTCATTATTAAGTACGACGTATTTTTCTTTAGCTAAATCTTCACCAAGTTGGCTAAATAATAATGATTTTGCGTGGCCGTATGCTTCCATAGTGCCGTGAAAATCTAAGTGATCTTGTGTTAGATTTGAGAAAATCGCAACATCAAATTCTACACCTCTTAACCGACCAAGTGATAAACCATGACTCGATACTTCCATTGTCATAGCTTCGGCATCAGCATCAACTGCTTCTTTAATCTTTTTAGTTAATGAAACTGTTTCAGGCGTTGTGTTGGCACCTTTAGTCTTTGTTTCATTGATTTGGAATCCATTGGTACCTAAATAGGCACTATTTTTATTTAATTTTCTATAAATGAGATGAATCATTGTTGCAATTGATGTTTTTCCGTTAGTCCCCGTGACACCATATGTAGTCAACTGATGACTTGGAAAATCAAATAACGTATGTGCTAGTAAACTAGCTACTCTTAATGTATCTGGAACAACAACTTGAGTCACTTCCCCATTAAGTTCAAGTTCCCTGTTTACCACTACAATACTACAACCTTGTTCAATTACATTTTGACAAAATTTATGACTATCTACCGTATATCCTTTAGATGCTACGAAAATACTTCCTTCTTTAGCTGTACGTGAATCAGTAGTAATATCATCTACATTTTTATCTAGTGTTCCAATTACATTTTTTACTCTTATTTTCTCGAACAACGCACTCGCATTCAAAATGTATCGCTCCTTTTTTTACAATAATTCTATTATACACATTTTACTAGTGTTGATAAATTTATTCTTATTTATTGAGGTTCGTTATTAAAATAAAGTCCTTCTATATTTAATAGGAGGTAAAAATTTAATTAAAAATATTCTTCAATGTAAAATTAAGTCAATTTTTATTAAGCTTAAGTAAAAATATCTTAAAAATATTTCTATAGCCCCAATCATCCCAATACATTTCCCTTAATTAATGCTAGTATGAAAGTAGATTAAGAAAATATAAAGTTTTTAATAAGTTTATTTTGCGTTAGTACGAAGTTTAGATTGAGTAATTAAAAATTTATTTTGAAGATGAGTGTGGTATAATGCATAAATAAAAATTTAAATTACTTAGTTTACATAGTTAATTCACGAATTTGAAATGTGTTGCGCACTGTATTTATCATGCTAAGAAGCGACAACTTCATGTCGCTTAATTCCTTTTATAATGTATGAAAATACGTTACACTTATTATAAATTTTAAAAATTAATGGAGGGTGGCTATAAATGGTTACTCAAAATAAAAAGATATTGATTATTACTGGATCATTTGGTAACGGTCATATGCAAGTCACACAAAGTATTGTCAGCCAATTGAATGAAATGAATTTAGATCATTTATCAGTAATACAACATGATTTATTTATGGAAGCTCACCCAATTATGACTTCTATTTGTAAAAAATGGTATATCAATAGCTTTAAATATTTTAGAAATATGTATAAACGTTTTTATTATAGCCGCCCTAACGAGCTTGATAAATGTTTTTATAAATATTATGGATTAAATAAATTAATCAACTTACTCATAAAAGAGAAACCAGATTTAATACTTTTAACATTCCCTACACCTGTCATGTCAGTACTTACTGAGCAATTTAATATTAATATTCCAATTGCAACTGTTATGACAGATTATCGCATGCATAAAAATTGGATTACCCCAGATTCTCAAAGATATTACGTTGCTACAGAGGATACTAAAGATGATTTCGTTGAAGCAGGCGTGCCAGCTTCTCATATAAAAGTAACTGGAATCCCTATTGCTGATAAGTTTGAAGACTCCATTGATAAAGAAGCTTGGTTGTCTAAGCATCATTTAGATCCAAACAAACCAACTATCTTAATGTCAGCAGGTGCATTTGGAGTTTCTAAAGGTTTCGATTATATGATTAATGAAATCTTAGAAAAAAGTCCTCACTCTCAAATAGTGATGATATGCGGACGTAGTAAAGAACTGAAACGCTCTTTAAAAGCAAAATTCAAACATAATCCAAACGTTTTAATTTTGGGTTATACCAACTATATGAATGAATGGATGGCTTCAAGTCAATTAATGATTACTAAACCAGGTGGGATTACAATTTCTGAAGGACTCACACGTTGCATTCCAATGATTTTCTTAAATCCAGCACCTGGTCAAGAACTTGAAAATGCTCATTATTTCGAAGATAAAGGGTTCGGTAAAATTGCTGACACACCAAATGAAGCCATCGATATCGTATCTCATTTAACAAACCATGAAGACAGACTAGAAGCTATGACAAATCAAATGCGATTATCAAAAGTAAGTTATTCTACTCAGAAGCTATGTAGAGATTTATTAGATTTAATTGGTCACTCATCTCAACCAGAAGAAATCTACGGAAAGGTTCCTTTATATGCAAGATTCTTCGTTAAATAATTACTCCAATAACAAAAATTTTGTTATTATGTTAGTAATTTTATTCTTAATGGAATTTGCACGAGGCATGTACATACTTAGCTATATTAACTTCTTGCCAACAGTGACGTCGATTGCAATCGCAATTACTTCATTTGCATTTTCTATACATTTTATAGCTGATGCAGCAACAAATTTTGTTATCGGATTTTTACTTAAGAAATTTGGTGCAAAGATTGTTTTAACTGCAGGCTTTTTACTCGCATTTGTAAGTTTGTTTCTAGTCATCTGGTTCCCAGCATCACCATTCGTAATCATATTTAGTTCTATTATGCTAGGAATAGCCGTTAGTCCGATATGGGTCATCATGTTATCAAGTGTTGAAGAGAATAATCGTGGTAAGCAAATGGGGTATGTATACTTCTCATGGTTACTAGGTTTATTAGTCGGCATGGTCGTAATGAACTTGTTAATCAAAGTACACCCTACTCACTTTGCTTTCATGATGTCTCTCGTAGTTCTTATCGCATGGGTATTATATTACTTTGTTAATATACAATTAACGAATTATAATACGAAACCTGTCTCAGAACAGCTTAAACAAATCGTTGATGTTACAAAACGACATCTCGTATTATTTCCTGGGATATTACTACAAGGTGCAGCAATTTCAGCATTAGTGCCTATACTTCCTAAATACGCTACAAAAGTAATCAAAGTTTCTACCGTTGAATACACTATTGCAATCATTATAGGTGGTATTGGTTGTGCATTTTCAATGTTGTTCTTATCAAAGATTATTGATAATAATAGCCGTGGATTTATGTATACCATTATCTTTGGTGGTTTCATATTATATACGTTATTAATATTTGCTTTATCATTGTTAACTAATATCTACTTAGTTTGGGTAATAGGTCTCTTTATTGGATTAATGTATGGAATACTTTTACCAGCGTGGAATACTTTTATGGCTGGTCATATTAATCCCGAAGAACAAGAAGAAACTTGGGGCGTATTTAATAGTGTTCAAGGATTTGGATCTATGATTGGACCATTAGTTGGTGGATTAATCACTCAATTTACAAATAATTTAAATAATACATTTTACTTCTCAGCTATGATTTTCCTATCTTTAGCTGTATTCTATGGTTATTACTTTATAAGTAGTAGACAAAAAAGGAAATAAAGTATTTCGAAGCCTATTGATGAATTTTCATTGATAGGCTTTTCTTTGGCTTAATATACTTCTTTTTTTCATTTGAGATAAAACATAAAAATCTGCTACAAAAAAGGATGAATCGACACCCCTGTACAATTCATCCAATCATTTATATTAATTATCCTAACTCAAATGTTTCTACTACTGTCCATTTATCGTCTTCTTCACTATATTGTAATAAAGAAAGTTCGTTAATTGTCTCTTTATGGTCTACCCCTGCTAATTTTACTTGACCATAGATATCTTCAAATTCTTGACTTGATAAGCCTTGTGCAATTGTAAAGTGCGGAACAAATGGATGTTCAGCCTTACCATAAAACTCGTCAGTATTGAATTGATCAAAAAGTTTTTCTAAAGAATCAGTTTTAGCTACTTTGAAGTAAATAACATTAGTTGTTGGTGCAAAACTTGAAGCTTTCGTTGCATGAACATCAACTGGTTGAATGTCACTAATACGTTTTTTTACTTCTTCTTTAATAGAATCTAATTCATTATCATCAATTTCAAATTGAGATTTAATTGTTATATGAGGCATGATTTGTGCATAATGCGTATCATAGCGTTTACGATAAGCATTCACCTCTTCTTGGAATGACTTAGACGGAACTAATGCTAATCCTAGAATCATTTAAATTCCTCCTTTGTTTAACATATTTCCATTATATCAAAATTTTTTGAAAACCGTTACTTTTAAAGTGAAAACAATTACATTTCTGAAATATCTATATTTAGTAAGATTTATATTTATAGCCCTTCACTCATAGAGTATAAATATTAGGGAGAACGCTTAATCTGGAATGACATCACTTAAGAAATATTCAAGAATATCTCCTAATAATGGTTTCCATGATTTCCAACTATGCCCACCCTCGAACTCAGTATAGTAATAATCAACATCATAATCTTTAATAAGGTCAGCTAATTCACGGTTAGGCGTAAGAAAATTAGCACGTTTACCATTTGTAGGTAATGTGAAGTCTTCCTCTTCTAAGCCAATTGCGTGCCATAGTGTAAGTTGATTTCTATTATCACAATTAACTACTTTTTGTTTTACATTATCATCATACATTGGGCTTAGCATTGCTGCCTGACTAAATATAGTTGGATATGTTAGAGCAGTCATTAAAGCGATACTACCAGCCAAACTATCTCCAATTAACAATCGAGCATTACCTACTTTATAAGTTGGAAAAGTAGAATCAATAAAAGGTAATATTTCTTTACCAATTGCTTGAACTGTCAAATGTGAGCGACTGCCTGATGGATGAAACTCTTCTCGTCGTTTATCAACATCTTCATAATGGAAGCCGACGATAATTGCTCTTTGAATAGAATTATCCTTTCTCAACTGTTCGTATGTACGTTGAATTCTACCGAATCTTAAGAAATCTAATCCATCAAAGCATATAATAACTTGATACTTAAACAACTCAGTATATTCTTCAGGTAAATAAATGGAGAGTGTCACATCTCTATCTAGAATGTCACTGTGTATTACTTTTTTATTTATTTTTCCAGCGTTAAACTCTGTCATATGCGTATGCCCCCTCGTAGTAGTATTATCATTGTACCAAGACTTGCAACACATTTAAATTCTCTAAAATGATTTTAAGCAGAATCCTCAGTATCTTATTACTAATTTTCAAGATATGGAGAACCTTTTAAAAAAATTAAGCGAAAGCTGTTTCATACCGCCTTTAACTATGATTTATAAAGTATTTTCCCTTTTTTAAGATATGGTTTTAAGATATACTTATTAAGAATAAATAAAAGTATTACTATAGGAGGAAAGAGGTTTATGTTAAATAAAGTTTGGTTTAGAACCGGCATATTTATTATCATGCTGTTCATACTCATCAAACTATTTATGGAAGTACATGAAGTATTTACACCTATTGCGACGATTATCGGCTCTGTATTCCTTCCATTCCTAATCAGTGGTTTTCTATTTTACATATGTTTACCTTTTCAAAATATTTTGGAAAGATGGGGATTTCCACGTTGGGCTAGTATTTTAACGATATTTATCGGGTTAATTGCAATTATAGCAATTGTGGTATCATTTATCGCACCGATTATTATTTCGAATATTAATAATTTAATTAAACAGACACCAGCGTTACAAAAAGAAGCTGAACATATTATTAATTTCTCTTTAAAACAAATGGACAAATTACCTGATGATGTGACTCATCGTATTAATAAGGCTGTTAGATCTGTAGGTGATGGCGCAACATCAGTTTTATCTAACTCAGTCACTTACATTACATCATTCATTTCAACAGTTTTCTTATTAATCATGGTACCTTTCTTCTTAATTTATATGTTGAAAGATCATGAGAAATTTATTCCAGCTATAGGGAAATTTTTTAAAGGTGAACGAAAAGTATTCATCGTAGATTTATTAAAAGATTTAAACTTCACTTTAAAATCATATATTCAAGGTCAAGTAACAGTCAGTGTGATTCTAGGTATTATTCTTTACATCGGTTATACAATCATTGGATTACCATACACACCATTACTTGTATTATTTGCAGGTGTGGCAAATTTAATTCCTTTCCTAGGTCCATGGCTCTCATTTACACCCGCGGCTATTCTTGGCATCATTGAAGGCCCAACAACATTTATATGGGTTTGTGTTGTAACATTAATAGCACAACAACTTGAAGGAAACGTAATTACTCCTAATGTTATGGGTAAATCATTAAGTATTCACCCACTTACAATTATTGTTGTTATCTTAGCTGCAGGAGATTTAGGTGGATTTACATTAATTCTAATAGCTGTTCCATTATATGCAGTAATTAAAACATTAGTTAGCAACATCTTTAAATATCGTCAAAGAATTATTGATAAAGCTAACAGTGACGTTAAAGATATTAAATAAACAGTTTCAACATCGCTTACTTATTTCGAGTAAGTGATGTTTTTTATTGAAAACGTCTAAACCTACTAATGCTATATCACTAACACTTCAATTTAACAACGACATACTTGATGTATCGTTAATAAGCAATATTAAAAAGCGATTGAGTCAATTACTCAACCGCTTCAAATATTATGCATTGTTATTTAATTGCGTGGAATCCACTGTCAACATGGATATTTTCACCAGTTACACCGCTTGATAAATCACTTAATAAGTAAGCTGCTGTTTTACCTACTTCTTCTTGATCAACGTTTCGTTTTAATGGCGCACGTTCTTCAATCTCTTTAAAGATTGTATTGAAGCCACCTACACCCTTCGCGCTTAGAGTACGAATTGGTCCTGCAGAAATAGCATTCACACGAATATTATCTTCACCTAAATCAAGTGCTAAATATTTAACATTTGCTTCTAAGCTTGCTTTAGCAACACCCATGACGTTGTAGTTTTGAACAGCAAACTCACCACCAAGATAAGTTGTTGCAACGATACTTCCACCTTCTGGCATAAGCTTTTTAGCTTCATGCGCAACGATTGTTAAAGAATAAGAACTAATATCTTGTGCAAGTAAGAAGCCGTCACGTGAAGTTTCATTGAAGCGTCCTCTTAAGTCTTCCATATTAGCAAACGCAATTGAATGATAAACGCCGTCAATATTTCCTACTTCTTCGCCTATTTTAGCGAAACCGTTAATAACATCTTCATCACTTTGTACGTCAATTTGATATAAATAATGTTCAGATTGATTTAATTGTTCTAATAATTTTTCTAATTCTTTACGGCTGCGATCTTTACGATATGTAAATACTAACTTTGCACCTAATTTGTCTAATACCTTAGCTACACCAAATCCGATACTACGTTTGTTTGCAATACCCATGATGACATATGTTTTGTTCTCTAAATTTAACATTACAGTATAACTCCTTAATAAAAAATCAATTCTTTTTTCAACGGTTATAAAATTGTTTCTTAAATAACCCTTCTACCATAATTAGTTTAACACTTTTAGTACCTGATAATAAAGTATTTTAGACCTTGATTAATGTTCAGACAATGTGGTTTATTCTATGATAAACAAACATAAGAATATAGAAAATCGAGAAGTTTGTAACTCAAGTTCTACACTCCTAATAACGCAATAAATTATCGAAACTGTATTAATAATAATTAAGCCTACAATTGGATTGGTTTAAAATCCAATTATAGGCGTTAATACTAATGTTTGTTTTCTAACTTCCACCTTAAAGATATTTAAAGCTGTAGTTTTAATAATAGAATTCTAATTCTTGTTTAAGTTCATCAACGTATTCTTTCGAACCAGTCACAATAAGACGATCTTTATAACGTAGTTGTGTATCACCATGAGGTACTAATGATTCATTATTACGTACTATTCGTACGAATATGATGTCGCCTCCAAACGGGAAATTACGCAGTTGTATATTTTCATAATGATGATTTAACATTTGAATTTCGTAAAGAGATGTTTCTACATTGCTTAAAAGGTTTAGCATATTTGGAGTTTCGATCAAACCTTTTAGTAAAATTTTATTACTTAGATAGTTACTAAACACCTCAATGCCTTGCGCTTTAATTTCCGCGTCTTCATTAGAGCTTTCTAATCTACAAATCACACGGTCGACACCGTATTTCTTTGCCATTAATGCTACATTCCTATTAATTTCATCATCATTAGTTGCGCATACTACGATGTCTTTTTCGAATAAACCTAAACGAGCTAATAAATTCTCTTCATAATCGGCAATTTCTACCATTGTAATTTCGTCAGATAATTTTCTGCTATCACTTAAATCCTTACGGTAATATAACGAAATATTATACAACTGTGATGTTAAATTTTGAGCAATCGGAATAGTTAACTGATTCTTACCAATTAAACTCACTTCAATTCGACGATTAACCTCATTGGGTATTGGGAACAACTTTTTAAAAACGATAGGCACAAATACACAAGTAATGACCGCACTTAAAATTAATATACCTGAGGTCTCAGCTGAAATCGTTTTAAGTTGTTCTGCGATTTTCGCAGCCGCTATGACTAAAGATAAAGTTGAAGTTAATAAAAATGCTGAAGCAATCGTCGTTTTAGTATCAAACCAACGTTTTATAAATAAAACTGGGATAAGCTTTGACACTACAAAAGCTATGATGAGCACTGGAATAATTAAGAGCAGAGATGGTTCTTTAATTAAAGATGGTATATTGAGATCTACACCCACCATAATAAAGAATATTGGAATAAAGAATCCATATCCAAATGAATCTAATTTTTCCACCATTTCTTCATCGGGATTTAATAATGAGACAACAACACCGGCTAGGAATGCACCTAGAATATACTCTGCACCTACACCTTCAGCAAGTGCTACTAATAAAATTATTAATGCAAAAACTGCACGAATCCCAATTTGAGTTGTGCCATCCATTAACTTTTGTAAAAATGACATGCGTTTAAATACGCCACCGAGTATGTAGAAAATAATTGTAAATACTATGAGTATGCCAGTTAACCATATCGTACTGCCTCCATGGCCATTAATAGCGCCATAAACAGTTAATAAAAGCATCGTTACAAGATCAGCTAAAACTGCAACTAAAAGTATAAATTGACCTATTGTTGTACGCATGATATTCATTTCTTTAAGTGTTGGTACGACAACGCCTAAAGAAATAGTTGATATAATGATGACCATTAATAATACATCATCTACTAAACCTAACCATTTAAAAGCGTAAGCCAAGATGATAGAAATCAACATGATAAAACCAAATACAGTCAAAGCTAAATTTAAATGACTTGGTAAATTCTTTTCTTGTTTATTCTTTCCTTGTCTAGAACGTGAATCTTTTTTAAATGCTTTAAAATCAATTTCCAATCCACTTAAAAACATTAAAAATATAAAGCCTAAAGTAGATAATATGTTTAATACAGAATCTCTTTCCACAATATTAAGGAAAGAATGACCTATGATAATACCCATTAAGATTTCTGCCACTACAACAGGCAGAAAATTAATGTTAAGTCGGTTAACGATAATAGGAGTTAAAAATGCAGCAACAACTACGATAACTAATGATAAAAACTCCATGCGACCTCCTAAGTTAAATATGACATAAATGATGTTGCTAAACCGAAGTAAATTAACATACTTACAATATCATTTATAGTAGTAATGAAAGGACCACTTGCAACTGCTGGGTCAATTTTAAATTTATTCATGATTAATGGAATCATAGAGCCAACTAATGTTCCGACAGTCATTGCACATGTAAGGCTGCCTCCAACTATTAGTGCTAATAAAGGTTGTCTATATATAACTACAATAATTAAGAATAGTACCACTGAACAAACTAAACCAGATAAAAATCCACTTCCAGCTTCTCTTAAAGCTATTTTAAATTTACTTTGTTCATTAATTTCACCAGTAGAAATATTACGTACAGAAACGGCTAAGGATTGAGTACCTGAATTACCAGACATACCACTAATAATTGGAATAAACGCAGCTAATAAAGCGACTTGAGATAATGTATCTTCAAAACTTCCTAAAATAGTAGCAGTAATCATTCCTAAGAAAGTTAAGACAATTAGCCAAGGAAGTCGTTTACTGGCTGTTTTGATAACTGAATCACTTGTAGAGTCAATATCAGATACACCGGCTAAACGAGAGTAGTCTTCACTTGCCTCTTCATCCATTACGTCTAAAATATCATCAATAGTAATGATACCTAATAGGTGGTTCTGATAATCAACAACTGGTACTGCAATAAAATCATAATCTCTTATGACCTGAGCAACATCTTCTTGGTCATCAGCCACATTCACACTAATGACACGTTCGCTCATCACATCTTCGATATAAGAATCACTTTCAGCAGTTATCAAATCTCTTAAAGAGAAAACTCCTACCAGTTGTCCCGCTTCATTAACAGCGAAAATAACATAAATCGTTTCAGCATCAGGTGCTTGTTCTTTTACATGCATTAATGCTTCTTTCACTGGTGTTGTGGATTTTAATGAGATATATTCCGTTGTCATGATACCGCCAGCTGTATCTTCTTCGTAATGTAATAAAGCTTTTATTTCATTAGCTTCATCTTTATCCATTAATGTTAGTAAGCTAGCGACTTTAGATTTTGATAATTTATTTAAAATATCAACTGAGTTATCATAAGACATTTCCTCTAATACATGACTTGCATAATTGGCATTAATTTTATCGAAAAGTTCTTCGTAATCTTCATCATCAATATCTAATTGATCAAAGAAATTAGCAACTTCTTTAGGTGATAAGAATTCAAATATTTTTTGTCTATTATTATCATCCGTGTCTTCAAAGTATTCACTTTGATCGTAATTATGCATTGCTAAAAATTCATCTCTAAATTGGTCGATGTCATTTCCATCTAATAATCTATTTAATAATTCTTCATCATATACGTCTTCGCGCACTTTATCTTTAATCTCTGTGTCGTTAGACAATATTCACACCTCCAAAGCATATTTATTATAGCACGTTAAATAATTGAATTAATTGTTTGTAATCAACATTTATTGTGATTTTATTATGTTTTATGGGATGAACGAACTTAAGTGAACAACATTGTAAACTTTGCCCCTCAACTAGACGATGTATGCCACCATATAAATCATCTCCTACTATTGGGTGACCCATAAATTGGAAATGAACTCTGATTTGATGGGTTCGTCCTGTATGAAGTTTCACTTTACATAAACTCAAGTTATTATTTTGAGCGATAGTGTAATAACTAGTCTTAGCATATTTTCCTTTGTCAGAGACTTTTCTTGTAATAATACTTTCGTTGTCTCTAGCAATTGGTGCTTCTATAACACCTTCAGATTGAGTACGACCATAAGCTAAACATATATATTCTTTTTCAAATTTCACCTTTGAAAATAAATGCTGAATGTGTCCAAACTTGGCAAATAAGACGAGCCCTGATGTATTACGATCTAATCTAGTAACAATGTGCGGATTTGTCTGCTCATCTTTATTCATCAAATAAGCTAATACTTGCTCTACTAAACTCTCATGAGGATGTTCCCTTGAAGGTGCACAGTTTTGTAATTGAGGTTTATTAACTATAAGTATAAATTCATCTTCGTATACGATATCTAAAGGTTTTGGATAAGGTAACAAATTTGAACTCGGTGTTTCAATTGGCATATGAACTTCAAAGTAATCTCCGATAGCCATCTCTTTTCTAACTGTTACAGAACGTCCATTTACAGATAAAGCGCCATTTTGTTTAATGGCGCTAATCGTCTTTTTAGAGTAATCATTTCTTTGTAAGAAAGATTTAACAGTTTCTGATTTCTCGATAACATATTTGAAAATCATCTTTCATCATCACTTGATATGAATGAATCATGAACTCTTTTCCAAAAAGGAAATGGTCGAAATCTAGCAAACCTTACTTTTTCATTTGCTACTCTAAATTGAATGGCATTTACATTTTTATGTTTAATACTTACGTGATCAATAGTTGTCCTAATCGTGTCATGATTAACAGGCGTAATTAAACAAGTATGATGTTTAGGTAGAACTAAAGGAGATCCTACTGTTCTAAACACCCTATTATTAATAGAAGCTATTTCAGCAATTTGCATCGCTTCTAATGATGGATGTATAAGCGCTCCACCTAAGGCTTTATTGTAAGCAGTTGAACCGGACGGTGTTGATATACATAATCCATCTCCCCTAAATCGCTCAAAATGTTTTCCACGTATATTAACGTCCACAACTAATGTTGAACCATTTTCTGTTTTCATTGTAGCTTCATTTAAAGCAAGATATCGTGTTTCATATCCATTGTCGTTATACCTCACAATTAGTTCTAATAATGGATATTCTATCACTTGAAATTCAGTATTATTTATTTCAATAATCAACTTCTCAACTTCATGAGGTAACCAGTCTGCATAAAAACCTAAATGACCGGTGTGAATCCCTACAAAGGCGACTTTTGATAACATATGACTATATTGATGAAATGCCTGTAGTAACGTTCCATCACCACCAACAGATATGACAATTTCAGGATTTTCACTATCCTCTACCATTTGAAAATCCTTCATATGATTAATCATTTTATGCTTTAATGCATTCGATTTCGAATCACCTTTAGTTAGGATTGTATAACGCATCATCTACACCTCATTAGTCATTTTCATGTTTCTTCGCACGTTTCTGAGTATAATACTTCTGTGCCTCTTGAATTTCATCTTTTATTTCAGACATTTCTTCATCTAATAAATATGCTGCTTCTGCTGCTCTTTCCAAACGATGTTGTATTTCATCAGGATAGTCTCCATCGTATTTATAACGAAGAGTATGTTCTATTGTAGCCCAGAAATTCATAGCTAATGTTCTTATTTGAATCTCAGCTAGAATATGTTTTTGTCCGTTTAATGTTTCAATAGGATATTTAATAATTACATGATAGGAACGATAGCCACTTTCTTTAGTATTACGGATATAATCTCGTTCTTCTACGACTTTGAAGTCTCTTCGTTGCCTTAATATATTAACAACAATATCAATATCATCCACGAACTGGCACATCATTCTTAATCCAGCAATGTCATACATTTCTTCATGTAAGCGGTCGAACGGAATACCTCTTTTATTTGCCTTATCGATAACACTTGATATAGGTTTAACTCTTCCTGTAACAAACTCGATAGGTGACGTGTGTTCACCTACTTCATATTGCTTACGCAAACCTTTAAGTTTTACCTTTAATTCATCTACCGCTTGTTTATAAGGTGTTAAAAATTGATCCCACTGGTTCATTTTGTTTCACTCCGCTTCACTCTAGTTCGAAAGTTTTTTCAACAGCTGAAACAAACTCCTTACCATAGTTATTATTTCCTTCAATATTTTCTAATATGTAATCTAGTTCTTCTTGGAAATGTTTCAATTCTAAATCGTTATTGATGATAATCTTCTTATCTCTATTTTCATGTAACAGTGACCATGTCTCTTGCACAAAGATTAGATAAGAATACGATTCACCGTCATCTAATAGATATGCGAATCCATAATTATCACTATCAACAAGCATTTGTCCAACTTCCTCTAGACCATCTGTTGGGTCCTCTGAGAAGCAATAAATGCCATCATCTTTAACTTTAATTTCATTTATATAAATACGCATGCCTGTCTTCCTCCTTATTCCATACTAGTTTAACATAATATACGCTTACAAAACACGCCACAACTTGCATTGAAATCTTAGATTAAATTACAGATTTTCATTTTCTTTCAAGTAATTTATATATTCCGAAGTCTACATACGTTATAAGTTAATTTTCAGAGTTAAAACGACTTCACAAAATTTTTCACAAACTTAAATTTGCTATTAAATTACTTTAATTTATAGAAGAAATTCGTCATAATTGTAAATGCTTTAAATATGAACAAAAGTAAATGATTGAGGTGTTTACAATGGCAACAAATAATGAAATTGAGTTCAAACAAATCTTAACCAAAGATTTGTACGATAAAATTTTTAACACTTATTTTAAAAATGAAAAACCATTTAGCCAAACTAATTATTATATTGATACTATAGATTTTAAACTTAAAGATCATCGTTCAGCATTACGTATCAGAGTTAAAGATAATACATATGAAATGACTTTGAAGGTACCTGCTGAAGTTGGATTAATGGAGTATAACCACACAACTGATATTAAACCAAAGATGAATGATTCAATATCAAACTCCAAACTACCAGATGATATAAGAAATATTATTGAAGAACAATTTAATGTTTTAGACGAAGAATTAGTTATTTTAGGGGATTTAACAACATATAGAATAGAAACTCAATATCAAAACGAATTACTTGTATTAGATAAAAGTGAATACCTAAATAAAGTTGACTACGAACTAGAATATGAAGTTGGTTCGTACGATGAAGGTTATGAAAAGTTTAAACAATTACTTCAGGAATTCGATATAAAACATAAAAAACCTTTAAACAAAGTACAAAGATTCTTTGAAGAAAAGAAAAAAGCAAGTGATAAATAGCAATATGTTCAGAAAAGGCAAATTACTTTCAAATGTAAAAATTCATGTTATATTAGATATATATTAATGGAACACGGTGATATTATGTCTAAAACACCTTATGAGTTAGTAGGTCAAGACGCTCTGTATCAAATGATTGACTATTTCTATTATCTAGTCGAAAGAGACAATCGTATTAATTATTTATTTCCAGGGGACTTTAATGAAACAAGCCGAAAGCAGAAACAGTTTTTAACTCAATTTCTTGGTGGCCCTGACTTATATACTCAAGAACATGGACACCCCATGTTAAAAAAAAGACATATGGAATTTACAATTACTGAATATGAGCGAGATGCATGGTTAGAAAATATGTATACTGCGATTCAATATGCAAATTTCCCTGCAGGTTTTGGTGAGTATTTATTTGAAAGATTACGCTTAACTGCAAACCACATGGTAAATTCCGAAAAATAATTGTAGGTGAAAATACATGGCTGAAGAATTAAGAATATTGGATAACAAGAGTCGTGAAGATGCTAATCTATCACCTGTAAGTAAAATAGAAATTTATTCTTTTTTTGATCCTTTTAGCAAAGAATGTTTTAAGCTATCAGCTATATTATCAAAATTAAGAATTGAATATAATCAATATATCCGAGTAAGACACATTTTAAACCCTTCCTTGAAAGTTTTAACTAAGTGTCAGGCTCAAAGTACATCGGATTTCGATAACATTGCTCTGGCATATAAAGCAGCTGAATTACAAGGACGTTTGAGGGCTGAAAGATTTATTCATTTAATGCAAAATGAAATCATACCTAAACGCGATATCATTACCGAAGATATGATTTGCGATTGTATTAATAATGCAGGTATTGATTATCAAGTATTTAAGGAAGATTTACAGAAGAGCAAGCTTACTGACAGCCTAAAGGTAGATCTCCATATTGCTAGAGAAATGGACATTGAGCAAGCGCCCTCTCTTGTTTTCTTTAGTGAAGACGTCCAAGAAGAAGGTTTAAAAGTTGAAGGTTTATACCCATATCATATCTATACTTACATCATTAACGAATTAATGGGAAAACCTATTGAGAAGAATCTCCCACCTAAATTAGAAGTGTACATTCAAAAGAAACAATTAGTAACGATGGAAGAACTTTTAACTATTTACGAGTGGCCAGAAAAGTTACTTAATAAAGAATTAAAAAAACTTTCCTTACAACAAAAAGTTGAGAAATTACAATATCCAGAAGGCGATTTTTGGAAATCAAAAATGCCTTAATAATTTAATGCAAAAAGACGGCTAGTAAAATAAAACTAGCCGTCTTTTAGTATTTATATTGAAAATCATCTTATACTCTTTTATGTATAGGAACTGCATAATTTACACATCAGAAAATAGTATTTTAAAATTAAATATAAAAAAACGCCGTGTCTGATTACACGACGCTAAACAAAGGGGATGGGAGAAATTTTTCACTTCAAACAAAGGGGTATGTTTGTTATGTGATTAATTTCATGTTCATAATATAACACGGTGCATACCCCTTTTCAACCTTTGTTTAATTATATACATAAATTGTCACAATCTGTTCAAATTGAAAGCGAATACACTCGTACTAAGCTTTCATAAGTTTTTCAAATGCATCTAATTTTTGTTCAAATACTTCACACGCTTCTTCAATAGGTTTAGGTGTAGTCATATCTACGCCTGCATTTTTTAGAATTTCTATTGGATAGTTTGAGCTACCTTTTTTCAAGAATTCATTAATATATCTTTCTACAGCTGGTTTACCTTCTGATAAAATTTGATGACTTAAACTTTGAGCTGCACTATAACCTGTAGCGTATTGATATACATAATAATTCATATAGAAGTGTGGTATACGTGACCATTCTTTGCTAATATCTTCATCTGTTTCAACAGCATCTCCGAAGTATTGCTTATTAAGCTTCGCATACTCTTCATTCATTCGGTTAGGTGTTAATGGTTCGCCCGCCTCTTCGATTTGGTGAATTTTATGTTCAAATTCAGCGAACATAGTTTGACGGAATAAAGTAGCTCTAAAGCGTTCTAATTCTTGATTTAACAATAACAATCGACGCTGGTCGTCTAAATGTTTATCCATATAGTCACTTAAAAGCGCTTCGTTACATGTAGATGCGACTTCTGCAACGAATATCGTATAATCACTTAAGTTTGAAGGTTGATTTTGACGACTGAAATAACTATGAGCTGAATGACCAAATTCATGTACTAAAGTGTATAAATCAGAAACAGTATCTGACCAATTTAATAAAATGAAAGGATTTGTAAGATGCGCTCCTGAAGAATAACCTCCAGAGCGTTTACCTTTATTTTCATAGACGTCAACCCATCGATTGTCTAAACCTTCTTTAACAACGTTTAAATATTCTTCGCCCATTGGTTCTAGTGCTTTTAACATCCACGATTTAGCTTCTTCGTATGGCATATCAAATTTCACATCTTTAACTAGAGGTGTGTAGAGATCATACATTTTTAAATCTTCAATACCTAATAACTCTTTTCTTAATTTAGTGTATCTGTGAAGTAATGGAAGATACTTATGCACTGTTTTGACTAAATTATCATACACAGCCTCTGGGATATGATTGTTACTTAAAGCACGCTCACGAGCTGAATTATAATGATGAGTTCGAGCATTAAATACATTTTTCTTCACTTCTCCTGCTAGCGTTGCACCTAGTGTATTGTTATGTGAACCGTAAGCTTTATATACATTTCTAAATGCTGATTCTCTTAATTTACGATCATCAGACTCTAAATATTTTATAAAAGTACCTTGCGTTAACGGATGTGCTTCCCCATTTTTATCAATGGCGTCCTCAAATTCTAAGTCTGCGTTACTAAACATTCCATAAACATTTGAAGGTGTAGATAAAGCATCTTGTGCTTCAGTTAATAGTTTCTCTGTGTCTGCATCTAAAATGTGTGGACGTTTCTCGTTAATTAATTTTAAGTCGAACTCATATTGTTTTAATTTATCAAATGAGGAAACAAATTGTTCAATAGTAGATTGATCTAACTGTAAAATTTCAGGCACTAAAAAGCTCCATGCAGAACTGTATTTAATTACTAATTGATGTGCACGCGCCTCTAGACCAGTATATTTATCATTAGCAGTATCTTGGTCTTGCTTCAAATGAGCATAGACATAGACTTTTTCAAGTTTAGTTCCTAATTCATCTTCAAGTGCTAAGGCATTATATAAAGTTTCAGCACTATCACCTAAATGTCCTTTGAATTGTTCTTCCTTACCTAACTCATTCTCTACTTCCTTGAACGCCTCCTCAAAAGCCTCGTCGTTTTCGAAAATCGTCGTTAAGTCCCATGTATACTCAGGATATTTACGTTCCTGCTCTTCTCTTGTTAATTGTTGACTCATAAAGTAAACCTCCTTGATTATATCAATAATATAATTTTCTCATTTTAAGATTGGTTTTGCACGCTTAAACATCTGTTATAATACATTTTCTCGAAGTCATTTAACAAATCTTTTAATATAGTCAACTTATGATACTTATAGTATGCGAAATATCTGAATTTAATGATAGACATTAATAAGTCACAACTTTGATGTCTGTCATATTTACGTCTTAATAATAGATAATTGAGTTGCCATTCAACTGGGTGTGTTTCAATATATATTTGATTTGGAAATATAAAACCCGTATTTATACATACTTCATTATCATTCATTTGTAACTGATATATTGCACTTAGAGTTGGTTCAAGAACCGAATTTTTCTTTCTACACTGTAGAATATAATTATTGATTGTTCTTTTAGATAATTTATAGATTTGTGCTTGTTCTAATTGATATGTATTGAAAAGTTGTTTAAGTTGTATGGTATGTTTTTTGCAAATAAATTTTTTTCCAGCGATATTTTGAAGGTGCGTGTAAACTATGAGTCTTGATTTTGTGAAGTCCCAGGTTATTAGGGTACGATGAATAGGATTAATAAAAGTAGTTTGAAATTGTGTAAGTTCAATAAAATCCCCTCTTTTTTTCACATCATTGATTATCCAATAAACCTTTAAGCCTATACTTTTTAAACTAAGGGTTCTTTCAATAATTTCAGTCGTACTAATTGTGGAACACTGAATTTCGATGGCGTGTCTTTGGTTAATCACTAAATCAGGATATTGCTTGATACATTTAAAAAAGGGTTCAATATCAACATCATAATTTATTGCTTCAAATTTTTGTGCTAATAGCATTTTTAATTGGTAATGATTATACGTTTCAGCTTTATAACAAGGTCTAGTACTTTTAACTTTATGTGCAAAGTGAGGTATAACTTTAACTCCATGTCGTAATATAACTTCCCCTAGACAATAAGGACACCGATATATTTGATTTCTCTTCGCATTTTTCGCTAAAACTCGCTCATTCATTCTATTCATTGCTATTAACATTTCATCACCTCATATATAACAACGAGGAGAACAAAATTTTTACTTTAAAAATTTATAAAAAAACAAGGCACCTTAATTTGGTACCTTGTGAGATAAATCGTGTTATTCTTCTGAGTCTGTAAAATATCTACGAACTTGAGAAGTAACATTATGACTCATGATAATTTTGGCATAGTCATTTAAGTATACTTCCGTTTTATCTGTTGGATAAGCAAACTCTAATAATTGACTATAGCTATCATTAATAGTTTCTTGGCTTACAGAGTCATCAAAATGAACTGAATAATAGTAGTGATTATCAATCATATATAATAAATCTTCATATTCAGTAGTATTTTGGTTATTATGATATGCATAATTAATAACATGTTCTAAATCATCAAATTTAACAATTACAGTTCTTACGTTAGCACGTTTATGAGTTCGTTGATTATTTGCCTGTTGTTCAGCTTTTTTCTGTTGTTGACGTTGCTCAAATAATTCTTCTAAATTATCTTCACCATCTAAGGTTTGTGCTAATAATTCATTCACTTGATCATCAAATTGATCATTTGTATCTTCATCTGACATGTTCATTGCGTCTTCATTTTTAGATTTAGAGATGGTCACTTCCACGCCTTTTTCAAAAGCATGTACTTGAATCCATAATGGACCTTCTACCACGAAATCTTCTTCTTCATTAATTTCATCCATCATTGACCAGAAGAATTCTTCACCGCGTTTACGGTTAGTCCATAAGTCTTCACGATTAAATCCTCGTGCTTCAATGTCGCTATATGTTATAAACAATTTAACTGTTGTGTCATCAACGCGTTCTATTCTCATATCATCTCACTCCTTACAGTCGATGAATAGTAACCATATTGTATTAGAACGGAACGTAAATTACAATCTATTTGTTTGATTAAATTTAACTAATTTTAATCGGTAATCTATATTAACATATTCCCTATTTATTTAACAAAAAACTACTACTTTAGAAGGTACTATAACATGCAAAAAACAACACTATTAACAATGAATAGTGTTGTTCTTAATCTTTAAGTAAAGTGATAATATCACATAGTTATGTTAGTTATTAATCAACTAAACGTTGTGCTTCTTGTAATTGGAACGTACGAACTTTTCTTGGTAAGAAACGTCTAATTTCATCTTCGTTATATCCAACTTGCAAGCGTTTGTCGTCTAAGATAATAGGACGACGTAATAATCCTGGGTTATCTTGAATAATAGAATATAAATCTTGTAAAGGTAAAGAATCAATATCTACATTCAATTTTTGATATGTTTTAGAACGAGTTGAAATAATTTCATCTGTTCCGTCTTCAGTCATTTTTAAAATTTGTTTAATTTCATCAATTGTTAAATGTTCAGAAAAAATGTTACGCTCCGTATATGGAATGTCATGTTCTTGTAACCATGCTTTCGCTTTACGGCAAGATGTGCAACTTGGTGAAGTAAATAATGTTACCATACATCTCACTCTCCTATAGAATGAATTAAATTCATTATTTTAATATTATTATCGATTTAAGAAATTGAATTTTTAAGCTTTCTTAATCTTACACTTAATAGTATAACTATCTAAGATTAAAATTAAATGAGAAAATCCTAATTTTTCTGAGAAATCTTGAAATTCATCAAATTTTTTAATTCGCTTTTAGTATATACCCAGTTATATTAATATTTTAACACAACTTACATTTTAACGAAATACTGTTATAATGTTATCTAAACAATATTAATTAGAAAGTAGGCATCTAATATGGAAACTTTATTTTCAGGAATTCAACCGAGTGGTATTCCTACTATCGGCAACTACATAGGTGCGTTAAAACAATTTGTAGATGTACAAGATGACTATGATTGTTTTTTCTGTATTGTTGACCAACATGCCATAACGGTACCACAAGATCGTTTGAAATTACGTAAACAAATTCGTCAATTAGCAGCAATATATTTAGCTACAGGAATTGACTCAGATAAATCTACTTTATTTATTCAATCTGAAGTCCCTGCACACGTACAAGCTGGTTGGATGCTTACAACAATTGCTTCTATTGGTGAACTTGAACGTATGACACAATTTAAAGATAAAGCACAAAAACGGGTTGATGGTGTACCAGCAGGATTATTAACATATCCACCTCTTATGGCTGCAGATATAGTAATTTATAACACTAACATTGTTCCAGTTGGCGATGATCAAAAGCAACATATGGAACTTACCCGTAATTTAGTAGATCGTTTTAATAGTCGTTATAATGATGTCTTAGTAAAACCAGAAATTCGCATGCCTAAAGTTGGAGGACGTGTGATGAGTTTACAAGACCCAACTAAGAAAATGAGTAAAAGTGATGATAATCAGAAAAACTTTATTTCACTACTCGATGAGCCAAATGTGGCAGCAAAAAAAATTAAAAGTGCCGTAACGGATTCTGATGGCATTATTAAATTCGATCGTGAAAATAAACCAGGTGTTTCAAATCTTTTATCTATATATTCAGGTCTAACTGATGAACCTATTAAAGATATTGAAGTTAGATACGAAGGTGAAGGTTATGGCAAATTTAAAGGTGACTTAGCAGAGATCGTTAAAGACTTCTTGATTAATTTCCAAGAGAAATATGAGAACTTTTACAATTCTGATGATTTAGATGACATCTTGGATAAAGGGCGAGACAAAGCTCATAAAGCTTCATTTAAAACATTGAAAAAAATGGAAAAAGCTATGGGATTAGGACGTAAAAGATAATATAAAATAAAAAAGTTACTGGAAAGGAAAGTTCCAGTAACTTTTTTTATAAACTTTTATTTTCTTCCTTTAGGATTAAATGCATCTTTGAGTCCCTCTCCGACAAAATTGATACTCAAAATAGTCAAAGTTATCATTAAAGCAGGAGGCATCCATATCCATGGTTTACCACTTAATACATCTCCCTCTTGTGCATCACTCAACATATTTCCCCAAGAAGGAATAGACTTACTTATACCAAATCCTAGAAAGCTAAGCCCTGATTCTACAACTATCATACCTGCAAAAGTTAATGTTGCTTGTACAATTACGACACTTAAAATATTAGGTAATAAATGCTTTAGTATAATTTTATAGGTAGGTGTTCCAATTGATTGTGCAGCTAAAAAGTATTCATTCTCTTTTTCTTGCAAAACTTTTCCCCTAACAAGTCTAGCAATACCACCCCAACTCAGTATTATGATTACAAATACTAAAATAATTGCTGAACCATAGGGATTTTTTATTTTATCTCCTAATGCTGCATTGAGTACTATTGCAAAAATTAGAAATGGAAATAACATAACAAACTCTGTAATTCTCATTAGAACAGTATCTAATACTCCACCAAAATACCCAGAAATAACGCCAATTGATATTCCAATTAAAAGCATTCCTACCGTAGACGTAAACCCTATAGTAAGAGAAATCCTACCCGCATATAACAATCTACTGAAGTTATCTCTGCCACCAGCATCAGTACCAAGCAAATTTTCAATAGACATATCACCTTTTATATTTAATAAATCTTGTTTATTAATTGGTAAAGGAGCTATTAAAGGAGCAATAATAGATATGATTGCAACAATTATTAAAAATGATAAAGAAATCATCGCAAGTTTGTTATGATAAAATTTCTTCATAGAAATTTTAAAAGGTGAATTTGGTTTTTTCTTCAAGATAATCATCCTCTCATTAATTACTTCGTATTCGTGGATCAACAAAGCCATACGTAATATCTGAAATTAAGTTTCCTAGCAAACCTAAAAATGAGAAAAATAATGTCATTGCCATCATAACTGGGTAATCTTGTCCTGTTACTGACTCTAAAAACAATTTTCCAATACCGTTATAAGAGAAAATAGTTTCTGTAATTACAGCTCCACCCAATATACTAACTATGTCAGCCCCTAGAAAAGTAATTATTGGAATTAAAGAATTTCTCAAAATATGCTTCATATAAATTCGATTTGTAGAAAGTCCTTTAGATCGAGCAGTTAATACATAATCTTTTTGCGAATTTTCAATAATATCATTACGTAAATATTGTATATAACCTGCAGTAGATAACAATCCCAATGTAACCGCTGGTAAAATCGTATGATAAAGCTTGTTTATATAGTATGAGAACGTACCTTCTTGAACATTAATATCAACAGAACCTTGGAAAGGAAATAAATTTAATTGAAAGGCAAAGAAAAATATTGCAAATACACCTGCTATAAAAGAAGGAATAGCTAGCATTATGTAGTTAAATACTTGTATTGAGTAATCACTAATCGTATATGCATATCTTCCAGATACTATTCCTAAAGTAAAAGAAATAATATAGGTAATAATGAGAGATACACTACCTAAAAGAATGGTATTGGGTAGTCTCTCTTTAATGAGATCCATTACTGGTCTTTTATACTTGATTGATTCACCAAAATCTCCATGAATAATATTATTTGCCCATCTAATATATTGTTGTGGTATTGAGTCATTAAGACCTAATTTTTCTCGTTGAGCATCTAATGCTTCTTGTTTAATATTCGTACCATGTTGTCCTGAAAAAGGATCACCCGGTTGTATAATTGCTAATGCAAAAACTACCATCGAAATTATAATGAGCAATGGAATCATTAGACCTAGTCTTTTTATTATTAACTTAAACATTAGCTACACTCCCTACATGGTTTGGATAAAAACAAGCTACTTGATGATCTTTAATTATTTCTTTCAGTTTAGGTTTCTCTCTCCTACATTTATCTTGAACCAAAGGGCATCTAGTTTGGAAAGGACATCCACTTGGTGGATTACTTGGTGAAGGTAACTCTCCCTTCAAGATTACTCTGTTCTTTTTTTCTTGATTAAATTGAGGTATAGAAGAAATGAGTGCTTGTGTATAAGGATGTAAAGGTTTTGTATAAATTTCTTCATGAGAAGCTATTTCAACCATATTACCTAAATACATGACACCTATGATGTCACTAATGTGTTTAACTACACTTAAATCATGTGCAATAAAAAGATAACTTAATTTAAATTCATCTTGTAAATCTTTTAAAATATTTAATACTTGAGATTGAACCGACACATCTAATGCACTTACCGGTTCGTCGGCAACTATTAGCTTCGGTCTTAGAGCAATAGCTCTTGCTATTCCAATACGTTGTCGCTGTCCTCCTGAAAATTCATGAGCATACTTAAAGTATGCTTCTTCACTAAGACCTACACATTTTAATAAATGCACAACTTCTTTCTTTACTTCTGCTTTAGAGACTTTTTTATAATTAAGTAGTGGTTCAGCAATAATGTTTCCAACCATTTGCATAGGATTTAATGATGCATAGGGATCTTGAAATATCATTTGAAAATTTTGACGAGCTTCTCTTAAATTCTTTCCTTTCAAATGAGTAATATTTTCCCCACATAACTTAATGTCTCCACTCGTAACATTTTCTAACCTCACAATTGTCTTACCAATAGTTGATTTCCCACATCCTGACTCTCCCACTAAGCCAAATGTTTGTCCTTCTTTGATAGAAAATGAAATGTCATCTACAGCTTTAACATATTGATTTTTTTGAAATAAACCAGTTTTTAATTCATAGTATTTTTTTACATTTTGCACATCTAATATGTTATTCATGATGTTCTTCCTCACTTTGATTTTGATATAAATGGCAACGAACTAGAGAACTATCAACATGAGTAATTTTTGGACATTGAGAGTCACATACTTCAATCTTTTCATCACATCTATTAGCAAATCTGCACTTATCTAACTGAAAATCAGTGATAGATGGTACGATTCCTTCAATAGTTTCTAATCTATCCCGTTCATCTTCTAAAGTAGGAATTGTTTTTAATAATTTTTTTGTATAAGGATGTTTAGGCTTGTTTAGTATAGATTTTAAATCTCCATATTCTACAATTTGACCTGCGTACATTACCATTACTTTATCGCAAAATTCCGAAACTACACTTAAATCATGAGTAATTAAAATAATAGACATTTGAGTATCATTTTGTATATTTTTTAATAAATCTAATATTTGAGCTTGTATAGTTACATCTAATGCAGTAGTTGGTTCATCTGCAATTAATAATTTAGGTGAACAACAAATGGCCATAGCTATCATAACCCTTTGTCTCATACCACCTGAAAGTTGATGAGGATAACTATTAAGCACCTCATCCTGTCTAGAAATTCCAACTTTCAAAAGTAATTCTTTAGCTTCTTTATAGGCTTCTTTTTTAGATTTCTTCTGATGCACTAATATACTCTCAATTATTTGATTCTTTATTTTAAAAACTGGGTTTAATGCTGTCATTGGTTCTTGAAATATCATTCCAATATCGTTACCTCTAATATTTAAGAATTCCTTCTCGCTATATTTATCTATTCTTTTTCCTTCAAAAAGAACTTCACCATTAGTAATTTTTGAAATCTTTTCAGGTAATAATTTGATAATTGATTTATTTAGTATAGATTTCCCACATCCAGATTCACCAACGATACCCAAAACTTCTCCTTTATCTAATTTAAAGCTTACTTTATCGATAGTTGGAAACCATTGCTTATTAATTAGAAGTGATGTTTCAAGTTCCTTAACTTCTAAAAGATGCTCCATTCTTATCCCCCCTTAAAAATAAACCCCGACATTTGGTCGAGGTTTACTTAAATTAATTATCTTTTGTCACTTTATAGAATTGTGCTTCAGTACCTAATTGAATATCATAATTGCGTACTTTATTATTAGTTATAGCGATTGATTTCATCTGTAGCATAGGCAGAGCTGGTAGTTCCTCATTCATATATTGTTGCCATTTAACATAAAGTTCTTTACGTTTCTTTTCATCTGTGCCAACTTTATCGAAATCTAAAGCATCATCTAAAAGCTTATCTGATTTTGGTAGAACGGTTCTCATTTCATTTTGAGGTCTATCAGTATGATATAAGTCTGAAGGATCTGGATCAGTTCCACCCGCCCAACTTCTGAAATAAACTTCCATATTTTTAGAGACATCGGCTAAGTCATCATTATATTTACCAAATTCAACTAATTTTACTTTAGTTTTTAAACCAACTTTTTCCCAAAAATCTTTAATAGCTGCTGTTCTAGGTTCAAAAGTAGGATTTGTTCCAGCGTAATGTTTGAGGTTAATTACAAAAGGTTTTCCATTTGGATCTTCTCTGAAACCACCCCCATCTCTATCTTTATAACCTAACTTATCTAAGATTTTTTTAGATTTTTCAGGATCATATTTGTAATCTTTTAAATCTTTAGGATCAGCTGCAATCCATTCCGTACTTGGAACAAATGAGTTAATTACTGAACCATAACCATTAAAGAATGCTTTAACCCACTTTTCTCTGTCTATCGCATATAATAAAGCCTGTCTTAGCTCTTTATTCTCGTATTTTGGTCTAACTTTTCCAGTTTTGTTTTTAGCTTTATCATAATCATGAGAAACAAAGCCAATAATTGCATAATCTAGACTTGGAGTAGATAAAACTTTTAAATTGTTTTTAGATTTTTTAGCTTCTTTAGCCATGGGTCCAGTGGCGTCATCAACTAAATCAATATCTCCTTTTTCTAAAGCTTTAATCATTTGCGGTTGATCTACTACTTTTAATTCAATCTTATCTAGAGCTGGTTTTCCTTGCCAATAATCATCAAATCTTTCTAACTGAATAGCTTCTCCAGCCACTATTTTTTTAACTTTGTAAGGACCAATTCCAATAGGATGCTTACGTATTTTGTCAGATTTAGACAAATCTTTTACTGGTATATCACTAAGATATTTTTTACTTAGTAACGGTCCGCCAACAAATCCTGTAAGATAGTTAAGTTTTTTCTTATCAAATGTAACTTCCATAGTATAGTTGTCTAATTTTTTTAAACCACTAATATGATCTGCTTTTCCTTCATGTACTTCTTTTGCTCCTTTAATATTTTCCACAGAAGGATAGTATTGACCATCATAATCTTTATTAGCTAATACATCTAAAGTATAAATCCAATCATCTATAGTAAATTCATTACCATCATGCCATTTGATTCCTTTTTTAATCTTAAACTCAATCTTTTTACCAGGATCTATATCTTTCCATGATGCGATATATGGTTTTGGTTTAATTTTTTTATCAATTTTCATTAAAGCTTCATTGAAATAACTTTCAACTGTAAAATCTGTGTGATCAGAACTTAGTACAGAAGAATAAACTCCAGTTGGCGCGGCTGGCATTCCAACTTTCAAGACTCCGCCTTTATGCTCGGACGAAGCTGTCTTACTCTCATCACTAGATGCATCTTCTTGTTTACCTTTACCACAGCCACTAAGCACTAGTATAATCACTAAAAATAAACTTAAATACTTAAAGCATTTTTTCATCCAATTCCCTCCTGTTGATTCTTAGTTGCTTTTTACAGTTTACTATTAATAAATTATATTACAAGTGTATTTTTAGAATATTCTGTTAATTTATTTACTAAGTATCTTCACTAATTTTAAAATTAAAATCATTGAATTTATATGAATAGTTTAAATATAAGTCTCCTTATTTCTCCTTAGTTTCCATTAATATTTAGGAAACCTGTAGGATTGATAATTTTGTGAGATGTAAAGATTCAAAACTCGTAGAAAGATTTATTATAAGACTGTAGTATAAAGAGAAACCTATTAAATTATAAAATATATGTCCTTGGTAATTAAAATTGTTATTTCTTTTTCCATATAAAAAATCTTCAAGTGAGCCATCTATAAACTCACTTGAAGATTTTTATTTATGTTCAATTAGTCTTGAAATTTCTTAAATACTAATACAGCGTTATGTCCACCGAAGCCTAAACTATTACTCATAGCGTAAGTAATATCTAAGTCTTCAGCTTTATT
Organism: Staphylococcus sp. TE8; assembly: GCF_000692055.1. Classification (NCBI taxonomy): domain Bacteria; kingdom Bacillati; phylum Bacillota; class Bacilli; order Caryophanales; family Staphylococcaceae; genus Staphylococcus; species Staphylococcus sp. TE8. Next base: position 382,067 of record NZ_JMGB01000001.1, on the reverse strand, counting down.
AGGAACGAAATCTAAATCGCATTCTTCATCTGGTGTGATCGCGTGAATGGTAGGTGCGACTTTAGAGTCTCTAATTGATAGTGCTGAGAAGATGGCTTCAATACCACCTGTTGCACCTAATAAGTGACCGGTCATTGATTTTGTTGAACTTACTTTTAGAGATTTTGCAGCTTCTCCAAATGTATTTTGGATAGCTTTAACTTCATATAAATCGCCTACAGGCGTACTCGTACCATGCGCGTTTAAGTATTGAACGTCTTTTGCTTCAATACCTGCATCGTCTAAGGCAGCTTGCATAGCTCTTGAACCGCCTTCACCTTCTGGAGCTGGTGCTGTGATATGATATGCATCTCCAGTAGAACCATAACCAACGATTTCAGCATAAATTTCAGCTCCACGCGCTTTAGCAGAATCTAATGATTCTATAACCACGATACCTGCACCTTCACCCATGACAAAACCATCACGGCCTTCTTGGAATGGGCGACAAGCTGTTTCTTTATCATCATTTGTAGATAAAGCTCGACTTGCGCTAAACCCAGCAATTGCCATGTGAGTAATTGGAGCTTCAGTACCACCTGTAATCATCGCATCAGCGTCACCACGTTGGATGATTTTAAATGCTTCACCAATTGAATTTGTACCAGTTGCACAAGCTGTAACCGTAGCACCATTCGGACCTTTAGCACCTAAGTCTATTGAAACTTGTCCAGTAGCCATGTCAGGAATTAACATTGGTACAAAGAACGGGCTTACGCGACGTGGTCCTTTTTCAACGAGTGTAGTATGCGCAGTTTCAAATGTTTCCATGCCACCAATACCTGAACCAATCCAAACACCAATTCTATTAGCTGTTTGATCAATGATATCTAACTTCGCATCTTGTACCGCTTCTCTCGCAGCAACAACGGCATATTGCGTGAAACGATCCATACGACGTGCTTCTTTTTTATCAATATGATCTTCAATATTAAAGTCCTTTAGCTCACCTGCAAGATGAACATTATATTTTTCGGTATCTAAACGTGTAATTTTATCGATACCATTTACTCCTTTTAATGCGTTTGCCCATGTTGTTTTAGCATCGTTACCGATTGGAGATAAGGCTCCGATACCCGTTATAACAACTCTATTATTTTTACTCATACGTTATCCTCCTATTTTCCCCATTTGATAACGATTGCGCCCCATGTTAAGCCTCCGCCGAAGCCAACTAAGACTAAAGTATCGTCATCTTTAATTTTTCCGTTTTGTAACTCTTGATTGATACTTAAAGGTATAGAAGCAGCTGATGTATTACCATATTTATTCACCGAAACACTCATTTTCTCTTTTTCTATACCCAATCTTTCTCTCGCAGATTCCATAATGCGAATATTTGCTTGATGAGGGATAAATAAATCAATGTCATCTGACGTTAAACCTGCTTTATCTACTACACGTGTTGATGCATCACCCATGATTCTTACAGCAAATTTAAATACTTCTCTGCCATTCATTTTTAATTTACCAGTTTCTTTGTCTAAATATAAATATTTTCCACCGCTACCATCAGAACCCATTTCATAACTGATGATTCCACGGCCTTCAGAAACTTCACCCATCACTACTGCACCAGCACCATCACCAAATAAGACAGCAGTTGAACGGTCAGTTAAATCCGTTATTTTGGATAGTTTGTCAGCACCTACAACTAATATATTTTTATAATCACCAGATTGAATATATTGTTTAGCAGTAATCATTGAATACATAAATCCAGAACAAGCAGCAAGTTGATCCATAGTTGCTACTTTGCCAGTTCCTAAACGTTCTTGTAGTATATTAGCTACGCTTGGAAACGGCATATCGCCTGTTGCAGTTGCTACAATAATCATGTCTATATCTTCTGGTTGAATACCAGCATCTTCAATTGCTTTTACACTCGCATTGTACGCTAAGTCAGATGTGTCTTGATCTTCATCTGCCCAGTGTCTTTCTTTAATACCAGTCATTTTAGAAATCCATTCATCTGAAGTTTCTAAAAATTGTTCAAAATAGGCATTGTCTACAATGTTTTCCGGAGCATAAGCACCGAAACCTTTAATACCCACGTTCATGGTCGTACACCTTCTTAAATAAATTTTTAATACCAGGTATTAATTTAACACATTTTTGTTTTCAAACTCAAGTAGATTCATTTTTATACCTCTTTTCAAAAGTAGCATTTCAGGCATATCTATGACCTCAAAACCTTTAAATAGCTTAAGTGATTAATAACAACAATTTGCTCATAATAATTGTATGATATCCTTAATCCTAAAAAGGTTAAAATTATAGGACTTAATCCTTGATTACTACTATACAAACTTAAATATTTCACTTAAAATAGAGTTATCGATTTTATAAGCGGAGGTTATAGGCAATGAAATACCTCATGACATTTATTTGGGCAGTATTATTGCTTGAAATGGTTAACTTCGTATTGAATAGCCTTAACAGTGGTCCAGCGCTTAATGTAATTAATCCAATCATTATGGCTGTTGTATTCACAATTTTTATCGCTATTTTAGGTGCGGTTATGAAACCAAGCAAAGGTTCAGATCAATACGATTCATAGTAATATTTATAAAAAGACGAGATACGATGACTTAATTGTTCATACGTATTCTCGTCTTTTTTTTACCAAAATGAAGTTTTATTATTGTTTATGAGGAAGATGCCCTATCCCTTAAACTTTTCTACCTACTAAATTAATTTTTGCTTTATCTAATAATTTAGAATCAACTTGATGTAATAATTCATTTAAATAGAAAGTATTTTTTAAATTAAGCTTTTCACTTAAAGCATAAACTACAAGTTCATAGTAATGATCTTTGTCTGGAGGCGTAGGCCCTACATAATGATTTTCAATATCTGAAAAGTCTTCAGCTAATAAACCTGTTGCAAAGCTGTTCTTACCTTGTACAAAGTCACCTTTAATTCTAGAAAGGTCTTCAACAATATCTATTGTATCGCTATTTACACTCACGTTAGCAACTGCCCAATGAATCCATGGGAAGCCACATACTGGAATAGCGTCATAATCTATTAATGTCCAAGCAAGATATTTTGTACCGAATGGTAAATCTTCTACAGTAAATGGAAAAGATTTAATTGGGTTATTATGTATTAGTTGAGTATGTTGTGCACCTGCAGCATAGTCATAAGGTATAATGTTGTTGTTAAAATTAGTGTTGATTTTCATGTTGTTTTCTCCTTAGTAATAAAATTATTATTATATAAATGATATAAAGCATCAATATATACAACAGAACTTATTGAATGGATCCGAGAGAATATAAATAACCACCTAATATAAAAAAAGATGTATTTATAATGAAGTATAAGTTTTCAGCATTATTTAAAACTTGCTTTAAATAAGAAGTATTTGATATTCCTTTTATAGTTTGAGGTCGGGTTAATCCTGAAGATATACCTAAAAATACCATACTTATTAAAATTAATTTTATTTGACCAGTAAAAAAATAACACTAAAAACGCTAATAAAGATATCTCCGAAAGATATTTAAAGTTTAAATATTCTATTAAATATTTAGAAGCTAAGTACCCAGATATAGTATAGCAAGATAATATATAAACGATTTCAACTTATTAATTAATAAATCAGAACATATTGTTCCTCCTGACTCATATACTTATATTTATTATAGAAAGAAAACCAAATATTTGGAGAATTATATTGATACATTTAAATCATTTATAAAGAAAGAGCAACTTTAAAAAATAAATCCAAGAAAGTGACTTGCACACACTTTCTTGGATCTTTGTTTGATTCATTCTATTTAATTAAATTCTTTCTGGTTTTTCAATGTCAAATTGTAATTCATTGTCAGAATTTAAATCTACTTTAATTGTTGTACCTTCAAGTAGGCTTTCTTTAATCATCATGCGGGCAAGTGGTGTTTCAATTTGTCTTTGAACGAAACGTTTTAATGGTCTTGCACCGAATTGTGGTTCATAAGCTTCTTCACCTAACCATTTTTTTGCTTCATCAGATACTTTAATTGTAATACGTTGGTCCATTAAACGAATATTTAATTGAGTTAAGATTTTATCGACAATCATACTCATATCACTAACTGATAATGGTTTAAATAATACAATATCATCCATACGGTTTAAGATTTCAGGTTTGAAATAAGCATGTAAACTATCCATTACCGCTTTCTCAGTACTTTCGCTAATTTCTCCAGCGTCTTTAACGTTTTCAAGTAAAACTTGTGATCCAATATTACTTGTCATGATGATAATTGTATTTTTGAAATCAACACTGCGTCCTTTAGAGTCAGTAAGTCGACCTTCATCTAATATTTGAAGTAGCACATTGAAGACATCGCTGTGCGCTTTTTCTACTTCATCTAATAAAATAACTGAATAAGGATTTCGTCTAACTGCTTCAGTTAATTGTCCGCCTTCATCATGACCAACATAGCCTGGAGGGGCACCAATCAAACGAGAGACTGCATGTTTTTCCATATATTCACTTATATCAATTCGAATCATGTGTTTTTCAGAATCAAATAGTGAAGCAGCAAGTGATTTAGCTAATTCAGTTTTACCTACACCTGTTGGTCCTAAGAATAAGAAGCTACCAATAGGTCTATTTGGATCTTTGATACCTGCACGTGCTCTAACTACTGCATCAGAAACCAAGTCTACTGCTTTGTCTTGGCCAACGACACGTTCGTGCAAGATGTCACTTAAGCTAAGAAGTTTTTCACGTTCAGTTTCTACAAGTTTAGATACTGGAATACCTGTCCATTGGCTTACAATATCTCCAATTTCTTCATCTGATACAACTTCACGAATCATTCTTTCGCTATCCTCACCTGTCTCGTCTTGGTAAGCCTCTTCGAATTCTTTTAATTCTTTTTCTAATTGAGGAATTGTACCATATTGTAGTTCGGCAGCTTTTTCAAGATCACCTTTAGTTTGAGCATCTTCTAAAGCTTGTCGGCTACGGTCTAATTCAGCACGTTTTTCTTGTACTTTAGCAATTTTTTCTTTTTCTTGTTCTACTCGAGATTGTAAAGATGCTTGTTTTTCTTTTTCATTAGATAACTCTTCTTGCAATTCCTCTAAACGATGTTTACTTGCATTGTCTGATTCGTTTTTTAAAGCACTTTCTTCAATTTCTAATTGCATTACACGACGGTTGACTTGGTCTAATTCAGTTGGGTTAGATCCCATTTCAGTACGAATTGTAGCGCAAGCTTGATCGACTAAGTCAATTGCTTTATCAGGTAAGAATCTATCAGTTATATATCTATCGGATAATTCTGCAGCTGCAACTAAAGCGCGGTCTTGAATACGCACACCATGATAAACTTCATAGCGTTCTTTCAAACCACGTAAAATGGATATAGTATCTTCTACATCAGGTTCACTCACACCAACTTTTTGGAATCGACGTTCTAAAGCGGAATCTTTCTCAATATATTCTCGATACTCATTAAGTGTAGTTGCTCCAATACAATGCAATTCACCACGTGCTAACATTGGTTTAAGCATATTTCCAGCGTCCATTGCGCCATCAGTTTTACCAGCGCCTACTAACATGTGAATTTCGTCAATAAAGAGAATAATTCGACCTTCTGATTCTTTTACTTCTTTAAGCACAGCTTTAAGTCGTTCTTCGAATTCCCCTCTATATTTCGCTCCAGCTACTAAGGCACTTAAATCTAATTCGAAAATGGTTTTATCTAACAATGATTCAGGAACGTCTTTTTTAACTATACGTTGTGCTAGACCTTCAACTATAGCTGTTTTACCTACACCGGGCTCACCAATAAGTACGGGATTGTTTTTAGTTTTACGACTTAAAATACGGATAGAGTTACGTATTTCTTCATCTCTACCAATAACAGGATCCATTTTTCCTTGGCGAACTTCTTCTACTAAGTCGCGACCATATTTTTCTAAAGCTTCGTAATTTACTTCAGGATTTTGAGATGTCACATGATTTCCTCCTCTAATTTTAGTAATGATTTCTTTAATAACTTCAGTTTTATTTCCGACATATTGTTGAGTCGTTTCATCAATATCCATTGCAGCACGCAATAAATGTTCCATAGAAATAAATTCATCATCATATTCTTTCATATAAGTTTCAGCTTTATTTAGTAAATCATTCGATCTCTGACTTATATACTGACCATATTGAACATTATCGCCTTGTACTGTTGGATAATTTTTTAATTTATTTTCATACGCTTTCGTTAATTGATCAACATCAATATTCGCTCTTTCTAATACACTTTTAAACAAACTTTCATTTTCTTCTAAAGCAGCTTTTAATAAAGCTTCGATTTCAATATTTTGTAATTCATATTCTTTGCTTGCTTCAACGGCTTTTTGTAAAGCTCCTTGAACAGCATACGTCATTTGATTAATATCCAATTGTTATCACCTCTATTATTTAGAGTAGGTCAAAATTAATTTTTGACTTTGACTTTCTTTGACCTTAATTACATTATAGACCTTCTTCACTTTTAATTCAATGATTTACACTTACTTTTTGACCTTTTTATTTTTTCTTGAAGTAGATATTTATATCTATCACTCTCATTTTTACCACAAAAAGAAACTAGCCTAACGTAATTTATACGTCAAACTAGTTCCTTATTTTAAGCTATTTCTTTTTCATATTTTTTAGAATTTCATCAGTGAGTGCTTCAACACCACTATTTTCAAGGTGAATACCATCAGGAGCAAAATACTCTGTATGCCCCTCTGACCGTTGATACCAATCAACAAGTTTTACATTTTTATGTTTTTTAGCAGCATTAGCCATTAATTCATTTACATGGCCTTCATATGAACGAGGTACTCTAGTATTCACGAGATACACTTGAGCTTTACCAAATTTTTCGATTAAATTATCAAGTTGATCTTCAGTAAAATCACCATTTGTACCTAATTCAAGGACAACTTGATCTGAAGGCTGATTATAATGTTTATAATTACTATCTACTAAAGGTAATGCTTGATATAAATTTCTTCCTACTCTACCGTCAATATTTGCTTTAGGAACTCTAGATTTAAATTGCTCACCTATATCTACCATGACCGAGTCACCAATTAGCAATGGTTTAATATTAGAATATACTTCATCCTCTTTACCCTCTTCAGTTCTTCCGTCAGCAGTAAGTTTAATGTCATCGATAGGTAACATACGGATAAGATATTTATCATTTTCGCTAGTGTTAAATGTTTGCGCTTTATCATTAATGTTATCTTTACCTAATTTATCAAACGCACCTGCAAGTATTAAAATAAGTGGCAAAGCTAATACAATAGTAATAATTGTTCTAATAAACTGAGGCTTGAAACGTTTGTTTATAGCAAATGCTTTGAAACCTTGCTTTCTAAATGGTGTTTCGACGTATCGATAAGATAACTCAGCTAACGCTATCGTTAAAATGATATCAAGTAGATAGACATATATTGGTATTTGACCATCTATATAGTGACTATGGATAAAACTAATCACTGCAAAATGCCATAAATACAAGCTATATGAACGTTTGCCTATATAAACAAAAACTGGATTACCTAATACTTTAGAAACTAAAGTTGCAGGATGGACTACACTTGCTATAATAAGCAAGGTCATCGTTGAAATAATATAAAATCCACCGTTATAAATCCAATCACTATCATCTTTAACGGTAAGGAATAGAATGAATAAAAATATTAACCCGACTATTCCAGCAGTATCAATTGTTGCTCTTAATGCTTTAGGTGGTTGAGTCTTGAGTTTAAATGGTGGCCACATAAATGCAAGAAGTACACCTAATAAAAGCGTTTGTAATCTGGTATCTGTACCAAAATAGACACGTGAGTGATTCATATGTGGCTGTGAGATAATTACCATCAATAAAAGTGATACTAATGATATAATCCAAAATATTACTGCCACATTTCTATATTTCTTAATCGTAAGCAATAATAATATCAATATCGCAGGAAAGAACAAATAGAATTGTTCTTCAATAGCCAGTGACCACAGATGTTTTAATGGCATAAATGAAAATTGTTCAAAGTAATTAACATCTTTAGCAATATACCACCAGTTTGAAACATAGAATATCGCTGCAACAATATCATGTTTAACTCTTACAATATTATCCGGTTCAAGTATCAGTGTTGAAAGTCCAACAACAATTAGCAATGCTAAAACTGCGGGTAACAATCTCTTTATACGTCTAATCCAGAAATTTTTGAGATTAATTATTCCAGTTTCTTCGTATTCTTTTAATAATAAACTAGTAATTAAATAACCAGAAATTACGAAGAATGTATCCACTCCTAAAAAACCGCCAGTAAGCCATTTTTTATTTAAGTGATATATTATAATTCCAATAACAGCAATTGCTCGCAAACCATCAAGTCCAGGCATATAACGCATTTTTTTACCGCGTTGATGACCTTTCTTTAATTCTTTTTCCATTGTTAACATTCATTCCCTATAAGTAGTTAATTCGTTAGACAGTTAAATTGAGTTTTTTATAATTTCCCATGATAAAACAAATGCTTTTCAGTTCATCTAATACACTTCTTATTCAATTTTCCATACATATTAAATATTGAAAATTACTGTTTCATTCTTATTAACTTAATAAATTTATGTCAAATACCTCACATTTTCATTAAACATGCACTATATAACGCGCAAATCTAAACACTTTTATGCAAGAATTTTCATTTCCCGAAATGTAGTAAGTCTTATGTATTGTAATATATTTGTAACATTAATTCAATTTAAATAGTAATGTCAATTTATTAAAAATTTCTTAACTCACTTTAATCTTAAATAGCGCTATAATAAAAAATTTTATATGTTTAAACAAAAAAGAATAGCTACACATATTTTAAAAGTAAAAATGTGTAACTATTCCTAGTCATTTATTAGTTATCCAACACCGAGAGCAATCTTAGCATAACGAGACATCATGTCTTTATTCCAAGGCGGATTCCAAACAATGTTTACTTCTGTATCAGAAATCTCAGGAATTTCTGCTAATACACCTTTAATTTGTTCAATAATTTGTGGTCCTAAAGGACAGCCCATAGAAGTTAAAGTCATTTCAACTGTGCATAGACCTTCATCGTCTACATCAACTTTATATACTAAACCTAAATTGACAATATCAATGCCTAATTCAGGGTCGATTACCATTTCAAGAGCCCCTAGGATACTATCTTTTAATGCTTCCTCCATTAGTATCACCTCTTTAAAATTATCTTTATACTAATATATCAAATATCCGACAAAACGCCAATAAAATGCTATGATACTGTTACATGAACAATTGATACACAAGGAGTCTTATATGCAACCTTATTTAATTTGTCTAGATTTAGATGGAACATTATTAAATGACAACAAAGAAATCTCATCCTATACAAAACAAGTTTTAACTGAACTACAACAACGTGGCCATCATATTATGATTGCTACTGGTCGTCCATATAGAGCAAGTCAAATCTATTATCATGAATTAAATATGAATACACCGGTTGTCAATTTCAATGGCGCTTACGTCCATCATCCTAAAGCTAACGATTTTACTACAATACATGAAGTTTTAGATGTAGAAATTTCAAAAAATATAATAACTGCCCTTCAACAATCTCATGTTACAAATATCATAGCTGAAGTAAAAGATTATGTATTCATTAATAATCATGATCCACGCCTATTTGAAGGATTTTCAATGGGGAATCCTAAAATACAAACAGGTAATTTATTAGAGCAACTAACAGAACCTCCAACTTCTTTACTTGTTGAAGCAGAAGAAGATAATATTCCTAAAATAAAGGATATGTTAACTCATTTTTACGCTGAGAATATTGAACATCGTCGTTGGGGTGCACCATTTCCTGTTATAGAAATCGTTAAACGTGGTATTAATAAAGCACGAGGCATCAAATGCGTTAAACAGTATCTTAATGTCGCAGATGAACGAGTGATTGCTTTCGGTGATGAAGATAATGATATAGAAATGATTAAATATGCATCACATGGTATTGCAATGAATAACGGTTTACAGGAATTAAAAGATGTCGCAAATGATACGACATATAGTAATAACGAAGATGGTATAGGTCGCTATTTAAATGAGTTCTTTGATTTGAATATTCGTTATTATTAATAAAGATAAGTATTAAAGGGGATGACATGGATGATGTATCCCTTTTTATTTTTTAATTTTTTATAAAAGGAGTTCACAATTTGAATAAAATAATCATTATTGGTGCTGTTGCAGGCGGTGCAACTTGCGCTAGTCAGATTCGTCGTTTAGATAAAGAAAGCGAGATTATTGTATTTGAGAAAGATAGAGATATGAGCTTTGCTAACTGTGCCCTACCTTATTATATTGGTCAGCTTGTTACTGAAAGGGAAAAAGTATTAGCTTATACACCAGAATCATTTTATGATAAAAAGCAAATTAAAGTTAAAACCTATCATGAAGTAACTGAAATTAATGATAAGCATCAAACAGTCACTGTTGTGAATAGACAAACCGGAGAAACATTTGAAGAATCATATGACACGCTTATTTTAAGTCCTGGTGCTGGGGCTAATAATCTAGGATTTGATAGCAATATTTCATTTAATTTAAGAAATTTAGAAGATACTGATGCAATTGATCAGTTTATCTCTAATAACCATGCTAAAAACGCGTTGGTAGTCGGTGCTGGTTATATATCACTAGAAGTATTAGAGAACTTATATACCCGTGGGCTCGACGTCACATTAATTCATCGTTCAGAGCAAATTAATAAACTAATGGATCAAGATATGAATCACCCTATTATCGATGAATTAGAAAAAAGATATATCTCTTACAGATTTGACGAAGAAATCCATCAAATTAAAGGTAATGAAGTTACTTTTACATCTGGGATAACTGAAAAATACGACCTTATTATTGAAGGCGTAGGAACACATCCGCATTCGAACTTTATTAAATCTTCTAATATTCACTTAGATGATCACGGCTTCATACCAGTAAATGATAAATTTCAAACAAATATACCCAATATTTACGCTTTAGGTGATGTTATAACTTCATTTTATCGACATGTTGATTTACAAGCTCAAGTACCATTGGCATGGGGAGCACACAGAGGGGCTAGCATTATTGCAGAACAATTAGCTGGAGATAAATCAATTATATTTAAAGGGTATTTAGGATCTAATATTGTTAAATTCTTTGATTATACATTCGCAAGTGTGGGTGTTAAACCAAATGAACTTTCTCATTTTGATTATGAAATGGTAGAAGTTAAACAAGGAGCTCATGCTGGTTATTACCCAGGAAATACTCCCCTACATTTAAGAGTATATTATGACAAAACTTCACGTAAACTTTTACGCGCCGCTGCAGTTGGACAAGAAGGCGTAGATAAAAGAATTGATGTCTTGTCTATAGCAATGATGAACCATATGACAGTTGATGAATTAACAGAATTTGAAGTTGCTTATGCTCCACCATATAGTCACCCAAAAGATTTAATTAATATGATTGGTTACAAAGCTAGATAAAGCACATTTACATCGCTCATAACCTTGCTCTATCTAATAAAGTAATATTTAAAATCTATAATGTAACCAAAAGAACATAAAAAAACTGCGTACTATACAATGACGTATAGACGCAGTTTCTTGTTTTAATTACTTTAACCTAAACCAAACATTTTAGTTAATGGGCCCCATGGCAAGATGATGCCAATAGCCATTGTTATAATAATTAGCGCGATTGTAATCCAAAAGAATTTATGTCCTTCTTCTTTTTTCTTTCTTTTAGCTATGGTTACTTCCATTAAAGCAATAACCGCTAAACCACATAGCATTTTCAAAGTAAGTAACATATGGTTTCCACCATCGCCATGAGCTGCTGCGATAAATTCTTTAATTAATTCCCAGAAACCAGTAAATAATGTGAGTAACATAAATAGTCTTAATGCCATATGTAATGGTTTAAAGTAAGGTGAAGGACCTTGTATTTTTGAAAAGTTTAAATAAGTTGCGATAAATAATACTATTGCTAATACCCAACTTAAGATATGGACATGTAACATGCTTGTGTCCCCCCATATATTTATTTTCTCAACTATCATAACATATTTAGAAATTATAAATGTAGCAGCACTTTTAAATTTTATAACTCTATCATTTTGTATGTAGTTAGAAATATAAATGATGAGTTAACTCAAATCTAAAAAGCTGTCGATAAAAGTAATTTTATCGACAGCCTATCTATATACAACAAGCTTTTAAAATTTAGTAGTAATTAATTATTTTTCTGAAATGTAAGTCGTTAACGTACCAATGTTATCAATTGTAACTTTAACTTCATCACCAGGTTGCAAGAATTGTGGCGGTTCCATACCTGCTCCTACGCCTGCTGGTGTACCTGTCGCGATAATATCACCTGGATGTAGTGCTACATATTTAGAAATTTCTTCAATTAACTCATCAATTTTAAGAATCATTTGTCCAGTGTTACCATCTTGACGGATATCGTTGTTCACTTTAGTTACGATGTTAACATTTTCAGGGGTTGGTAATTCATCTTTAGTGACGATATAAGGTCCCATTGGACAGCCACCAGTTAAACTTTTAGATAAGAATGCTTGGTCATGCGCATTTTGAGCTGTGCGGTCAGTTATATCATTAATAATTGTATAACCATAGATATAATCTAAAGCTAAACCTTTAGGAATCTTCTCACCTGATTTACCAATGACAATACCAAGTTCACCTTCGTAATCTAATTGGTCTGTAATATCTTTATGATTAGGAATTGTTGATTCATCACCAGTTAAAGATGAAGCAGCTTTAGTAAATACATATAAACATTCAACTTCATGATTTAATTCGCTCGCATGATCTTGGTAATTACGCCCAAATGCAATAACATTATTTGGAGGTGTAACTGGAGGTAAAAACTCTACATCATTAAACGAAATTTTAAACTCTGTTTCTCTACCGCTATCTTCAGCAGCCACAACTGCTTTACGTACTTGTTCTTGAAAATCTAAAGTCTGGTTTTGTTGTAATCCTTGTAGTAATGTTTTGGGATGAAAATCTTCTTCACCAAATTCAGCAAAAACCATTGGTAAATCCCAAACAGCATCTTCACGTTTAACTTTTACCCCGTATGAAGTTCTCTCATTGTGTTTGAATGATAAAAATTTCATTCATAATCAACTCCTCATCTATATCTTATTACATATTATAACTATATCTAAGTTCAAATAACAAACATATAAGTAAGAAAATTAAGAAATTTCTTAATAGGATATTTGATATCAATAAATAAAAACGCTACGTCATCATAAGCCTTACACTTATGACTGACATAGCGAATATTTATTCTAACTAATTGAAACACATTTTTATTCATCTATCTTTAACATACCAAATTTAAAGAAATATAGATAACCTTGAACCGGCTGTTTGAGTATAGTTTCTAACGTATTACGGTAATACTCCATTTGGATTTGATATTTCTGTTTGAGTTGTTGACCAATCTCATCATCAGTCATCCCTTTTCGTCGATTAAATGCATCTGTTTTATAATCAACGAAATAGTATTTCCCATCCTTTTGGAAAATTAAATCAATCATACCTTGGATAATTGAAACGTCTTGATTATCTTCAGGTAATTGATCGACCATAGCTTGATTAACTACAAACGGCAATTCAGTATATACTTTGTCTGCTTGTGCAATTTGCAAATACAAGGAACTTTCAATAAATCTCATAATATCATCATATTTAATATCAGCTTTGGCATCCTCTTCAATGATATTAAGTTGAATCAGCTTATCAACATATGAATCTAGCTCTTCTCTTGTTAATCCTGATTCATTAAAAGGGAGATGTTGCATGACTGTGTGCATTAACGTACCAATTTCGTTGGCTTTACGTTTCTTATTTTCACTCAAAAATCTAGGTCGTTCATATGTTGCTACGCCGATACGGTATTGTCTAACTCTATCATAATTTGTGTTACTTTCCTCAGTTTCAAGTTGACGTTTAAGTTCAGATACAGACTGCTTTGAAGGTTTTAAAGTATCTTCTTGATAAGGGTATCTATATGCTAATTGATGGTGAATCTTAGCTTTTATGTCATCATTTCCACTGTTAATGTCGTCAATATCGTTAACTGTTCGACCTTCATTTTCAGGCGTGACCTCTTCTGTAGATACATCTTCGTAGTGATCAATTGTAATCGTTACGCGTGGTTTCACTTCAGAATTAAGTGTTTCAATATCTCGTTCGAATTTCTGATCATTAGCTAAAGATGCTGATTGATGTTTGGATAAAATACTGTAAATAAATTTAAATGAATTTTTAGCCGTCAAGCGCTCATTCACTGCAATAAGATCTGCAGATATAGGTAATTGTTCAAGTTCTGTCAATTCTTGTTCTTTTTTGACTCTACCTATTAAAATTAATTGTTCTTTAGCGCGAGTTAATGCTACATAAATAAGACGCATTTCTTCAGAAATATGCTCTTTTCTATTAATAGCGCGATAGGCTGCTGAGGATAATGATGGATAAACCATTTCTTTATCAGTATCATAATAATCCATTCCCAATCCGTATTGTTGGTTTAGAATTACAGGCTGAGTCAGGTCTTTTTCATTGTATTTTTTAGAAAGTCCTGAATAAATAACGAACGGAAACTCTAATCCTTTACTACTATGAATGGTCATCATTCTAACAACATTATCATTTGGTCCAACTATATTTTCTTCACCGAAATCTCTTCCTCTATCAATCAATTCATCAATAAATCGAATAAATTGGAATAAACCTCTAAAGCTAGAGTTCTCAAACTCGATAGCCTTATTAATTAAGCCATAAAGGTTTGCACGTCGACCTTTACCACCAATAAGACCACTAAAGTACTGTATTACGAAATGGTCGTTATAAAATTTATCTATTAGCTGATAAACAGGTTGATTTTGACTATAATCTTGATAATTTTTTATATCTTTTATAAATCTTTGTAGTTTATGAACTAAATGAGTTTTAGAATTATCATCCTCAATATAATTTTGAATCGATTGATAAAAATAAATATCGTTAGGACTAACTACTCTAATTTCTGCTAATTCATCTTCAGTAAATTGATAAATAACTGAACGCATGAGCCCTACTAAATAAATATCTTGTAAAGGATTATCAACAGTTTTTAAAAATGATAAAACAAGTTGTACTTCAGTTTGTTCAAAATATCCTTTTTTACTTTTAACATGGAAGGGAATATCACTATTTTTAAAAGCTTGTTGCAAATTACGCGCATTATCAGTATTTCTCTCAAGTATTACAATATCTTTGAATGTTGCACTTCTATATGTTCCAGTCTTCATATCAAATACTTGTTCATTTGCAATTATATCTTTTACTTGTTCTACGATGTAGTTGGCTTCTTGCTCACTTCCAGTCAATTCACTCGTTTCTTTATCCGCTTCAATTAATGCACGAAGTTGTACAGGTTTATCAGTTTGATCGTATGGTGCTCCATAATATAATTGAGCCGCATCATCATATATTATTTCTCCTACGTTATCGTCCATCATATGTTTGAATAAATAATTTGTGGTAGACAGTACCTCTTGTCTAGAACGGAAGTTTTGAGATAGGTCGATGACCATACCTGTACCTTCCCCTTCACTAGTGAACCGATTATATTTTTCAATAAATAGACTTGGATCAGCTTGTCTAAATTTATAGATTGATTGCTTAACATCACCTACCATAAATAGGTTTCCGTTGTACTCTTCACCTGTTTTAATACAAGATAAAATCTTTTCTTGAACACGGTTTGTATCTTGATACTCATCCACTAGGATTTCTTCAAAATGTTCTTGATACGTTTTTGCGATATGTGAAGGCGTACCATCATCATTAGTGAGTATTTGCAAGGCAAAATGCTCATAATCTGCAAAGTCCAATAAATTACGACTTCGTTTTTGCTTGCTAAATTCCTCTATCACATCTTTTACGATTTGAGCTAAATAGGCTACTCTGGGAGCCAATTTCTGCATATCTAACTTCAAATCTTCAGCACTTCTTGAAAAATAATCATTTTTTACGTCACTAACTAGACTTTTGTATTTATCGTAATGTTTCTTAGCGTCATCTAACGCTTCTTCCATACCTTCATTTGCTTCTTTAATCTTTTTGGTAATTGAAGGGAAACGGCTCACAAATTCATGTGAGACCAATAATTCAGAATTAATCATGTCACCTTCGATCACTTTAGAAACAAAGCGGTGTTCATCTTCCACTACCTCTAATTGCTTTTCCACATTGTCGAGCATTGAGAACAAATTAAAACTTTTTATAATCTCTTCATAAGCAGCTTTAAGAAATATCATTGCCAAATCATTAAGTAAATTCAGCAATTGATCTTGTTGGCCTTCATTTTTATAAGGTTGAGATAACTGATCTAACCATTCGAATGGATTAGGATTCGCAATACTAAAGAAGTACAAACGTTTAATAATATTTCTAAATTGGTCATCATTTCTATCTGAGGATAATTGCTCAGTTAACTCGATAAAATCTGAGTCTAAAATGTCATAATGACGTTCAAGAACATCGTCAATTGTTTGATCTAATAATAAGACATTCTCAGCTTCACTACTTGTTCTAAAATTAGGATCAATATCTAAAACATCGTAATGTTGTTGAATTAATTTTAAACAAAAACTGTGTAATGTAGAAATTTGAGCCTGATGAATTTTAACACGTTGATTTTTTAAATGTTCATTTTCAGGTTCTGCAAGAGAAGCTTCTTGAATACGTTGATCTACGCGATGCTTCATTTCACGCGCACTTAAATTTGTAAATGTTACAACTAGTAAACGATCAACGTCCATATTATCTCGGAGAATACGTTGAATAATACGTTCAACTAATACGGCAGTTTTACCTGAACCAGCGGCAGCAGCGACGAGTACATCTTGACCTTTAGCGTATATACTACGCCACTGTGCGTCAGTCCAAATTACGTCATTAGGTTTAGTTGGTATCATCACTGGTCACCACCTTCGTCAATCATATTTTGGATTAATTCTATAGGTTTAATAGACTCGTCTACAGTTCTATAGCGTTTACTATCTATCATACTATCCACATGGCATACTGACTGATAACTACAGAATTGACATGGTAAAGTATTTTTATATTTTAAAGGGGCTACCTCTGTATGGCCATCCATAATGTGAGTAGCCGTATCGATAAAGTTATTTTTGTTGTGCTGAATAAATTGACGAATAACGTTTTCATTCGCTACACGACTCGTATTCTTACTTATGGCACCTTTAGTAGTTAAACCAATTGGGGCGATATCTGAATTAAAGCTTGGTTCCAAACGCTTATCTAAAGCATCTATTACTTCCTCATCACTATTTACAAGACCACTCATTTTGAAACTTTTAATTAGTTCTTTATTTAATTTATCTTCATCAATTTTAGACCAGTTATCAAATTTAATACGTGGTTCATGAACATGGAAATAAAGTAATCCACCAGGTTTAACGATATCAGTAAGTTCTAATCTATCTTTATTTTGTAAGACGATGTCCATGTAAGTCATCATTTGCATTTGCAAACCATAGTACACCTTCGTTAAATCTAAAGTCGCACTACCAGTTGAAGATTTATAATCAATGATATTTACATAACTGTGATCGCCTTTAGTATACGTATCAATCCGATCGATTTGACCTCTTATGTTAATTGGGATTCCCTGTTTAGTATGTAGAGGTTGCGCAACTAATTCATCTTTATTTCTAGGTGATTTTCGGAATCCTGTCTCAAACCTTTGCGGTATAAATTTTGAAAAGCCTGTTTGATACTTTAATGCATTTAAAGTTGTTTCTACTATAGAACCTATTCTTCTAGATAAATACTTATAGTAGGCTGTTGAATTCAATAAGTTGAATTGAACTTTAGGCAGTATCAACTCTAATGCTTCTTCAGTTAGCGCTCTAATCTTCTTACGATCTAAGTTTTTAAAGTCACCTTCTACACGGTCAGAAATATGTTTGAGCACTGAATGGAATATATCTCCTAAATCAAAGTTTTGTAATTCATATTTCGAACGTTCATTTAACCTTAAACCATGGGAGGCATAATGCTTAAATGGACATTGTTGATAGCCTTCAAAACGTGACACACTTGCATTAATAGTCGTTCCATACAATTGCTTTGTGAGTGTCTCATTTAATTGTACTGTTTCATTATCATAAGTAAGAGAAGTGATAAGATAATCCAATCCATCATTTAATTGCTCATCATCTCGAATCACTTGGTATGCATCTAGCCATCTTATATCCACGTCCTCATGGTCTAACCATGTACGCAATGCATCAAATAATTCAATTTCAGTTTGATGCACATGTTGCATAAGACTTATTGGTTGTTCTTCATGTTCTTGTTGAATATTAACTATATCTAAATGATGATATAAATCTTTAATTTGTGATAAAAATGGACTTATTTCTTTTTCATCGCCTGAATTTCCCATCAAACTATATGAAAAAGTTACTTTTTCTCGTGCGCGTGTCATAGCAATATAACAAACAAATGCTTCATCCATTTGTAAAATATCTGATGTCGGACTTAGTTCAATTTGTGCATTTTGTTCAAGATATTTCTTTTCTTCATCTGTAATCAAGCTAGATGAAGATACCGGTTGAGGTAATGAACCATCATTCATACCTACCATGTATATATGTCGTTTATTATCGACCTTAGCCAAATCCATTGTACCGATACTTACCTGATCTAAGGTCTGTGGTATCATTACAAATTCTAGTTGCTCTAATCCTATATCAAACACTTCAAGAAATTGTTTCAAAGTCATCTCTTGAGTATCAAAAACTGTTACCAAATCATCTAAAATTTGAATAAATCCGTTCCAAATTTGATCGATTTCCTCCGCTTGTTGATGCTTACCTTCTACATCTAACTCATCTCTCTCAGTCATGAGTTGGTTTGGCAGCTCAAAATATTCCATACTTTCGTAAAAAGCAGTCGCGAAATCTCTCACAGTGGTAGCGTCACTCATCGCTTTTTCAAAGTAAAGAACTTTATCAATGACGTTATTCTTTAAACGAACTACCTCTTCGTAAGTTTCTTTTTCTTGAGGGGTTAGAGCATGAGATTTACGTCCCATTTTATTAAATTGGTCAACATGAAATACTTCCTCATCCAACCAACGTTTACCATATACACCGCGCTCTAATGCGAAATTCTCCAATAAATCTATTAAGTAGCTACTATTCTTAAATTGTGAAGTTAGTACATTTGTTTTAAATAAACGCAACATTGCGTTAATATTCCAATTTGACTGTATGACCTCTATTAAAGAACGAATCATTTCCATAATTGGATGGTGTGACATTGACCTTTTTGTATCGATATTAAAGGGAATGTCGTATAAAGAAAAAATAGATTCGAATAAATATGCATATGATTCGTCACGATATAAGATAGCAATGTCTTGAAATCTCAAATGATGATCACGAACATCTCTAATAATTCGTCTTGCTAATTCATTTACTTCTTCACGCATATTTGAAGATTCAAGTATTTCCACATAATTTGAATGAGATTGAGGTGTCATTTGCAAAGCATCAAAATCACTTTCTAAATGTTTGAGATCATCATTTTCAAATCGAAACTTTTGTTTAAATAAGGTTTTATTTAAGTGAATATTTAATTGATTCGCAATGTCTTCAAGATGTGTTAAAACTTCTGATGGCTTTCTAAATAGACTGAATGGGTCTTGATTACCATCTGTTGTTAGTAGAACTGTGACACTCTTAGCATGTTGTACTAAAGCTTCAATAATCCTATATTCAAGTGTTGAGAAGTTGTAGAAACCATCGATAAATATTTCTGCCCGTTTGAGCCACTCAGATTTAGACATTTGGTCAATAAAACGCTCTAAACTATCCTCAGTAGTTATAAATTCACCGCTCATGCGAGATTCTAATTCTTTATAAATTAGAGTAATATCTTCTAGTTTATGTTGCGTTCTTGTTTGTAATTGATGTTCTGTAATAAATTGATCTAAATGGTCCGGTGTAACACTATATTTTTTAAAATCTTGAATCTGTTCAGCAAGTTTTTCACTAAAGCCATAATATTTAGATTGAGAACGGTATAATTTAAGTTCTGAATCATATTGTTGAACGATATGATAAATCATCATTTGCATAGCAGCTTTAGATAATTTTTGTTCTGTATATCCCCCTACTTCTTGAAAAATACGATGACTTAATCTTTCAAAGTGAAGGACTTCTGTTCTCAAACTTCCATTAAGTTCTGAAGCATTTACAAAAGCTTGTTCTAATTGAAACGTACTCTGAGTTGGAGCGATTAATACGATGGGATCGCCTAAAGGATCATGTTTCATTTCGTTCTTTATATAATTTAACATCGAAGCTGATTTGCCCGTACCAGCTCTACCGATATATGTATTTAATTCCATAACATTCCCTCACTCCTTTATCCTTTATATTATCACATCAAAGTTAGGTTCTAATATTAATAAAAAATGGAGACGTCTATAATTTTTTATTATAGACATCCCCATTATTAAAATCATTTTGTATACTTTTTAATTTTTAGTATTTTCCGGATTAAAATTTGATTTAAATTCGTTAAACGGCCAGAATCTAAATGATACTTTACCAACAATTTGATCTTTATCAATTAAACCAAATGAGCGACTATCCTTACTTACTTCACGATTATCACCTAAAACTAAGTATTTGTCTTTAGGTATTACATTTGTTTTAGGATTAACATTTGGTAAGTCTTTAACTTTAAATGTTCCTGTAATATATTCGGTTTGTTTTCTCTTTTCATTATAATTTAAATATGGTTCTTTTTGTTTCTTTCCATTGATGTATAAAGTGTCATTTTTATACTGAACACTATCGCCTGGCGTTCCAATAACACGTTTTACATAGTCATCCTTTTTATTAGCGTGGAAAACAATGACGTTACCTTTTTTCACGCCACCAATTTTATAACCAATAATATTTACCATTACACGTTGACTATCTTTAAGTGTAGGATCCATTGAATCACCTTTAATAGTGTACGGCTTAGCAATAAATTTCCCAATTACAAATATAAGTGCTAGCGCTACGGCAATGGCGACAATCCATTCTACTATTTCTTTTTTCAATTTTCACACCTCTTCTAATTTCTAAAAATCATAGGCAAATTCTTTAAAAGGGTAATATTTTAAACTCACATCGCCAATGATATCTTTTTTATCAATTAAACCATAGCGTCTTGAGTCTGATTTTTTATCATCATTATCATTTAATACAAAATATGAACCAGGTGGTACAGTATCTCCATCTGAATCTTTAATATCTCGTAATGCAATATTATTTATTTGTCTATTTTTACCATATTGTTGATTGACGCGTCTATCATCTCTAAATAAGTTATGATTTTTAATTTCAATTGATTCTCCAGGTTTACCAACAATTCTACTGAAATGGATTTTATTGTCACGACTATACATGATAACATCCCCATCTTTAAGTAAATCGAAAGTCACCTTTATTTTATTAACAATCACTCTATCATCCTTCTTCAAAGTTGGAGACATATCATGATTTGGTATAACCGCCCCAACAACAATAAATGTTTGAATGAATAGTACAATAATAATTGCAAAAATTAAGGAAATCAAATATTTAATCGTGCGTTGCACATTGTCACTCCTTAGTAGAACCCATAAAATATTTTTCCACTTTTTTACTAATAAACCAAAGTGCAACGAGTAATAATAACATTATTAATGCGCGAATAGGATTAGTAAAAATAGTAGTTACTTCTCTTCCCATTACTCCTAAAATAGTAATTGAAATAAGTTTTGAAATAGTTAAAACAATAAAATAATACTTTACCTTAATATGAGATAAACTTGCTACTAAATTAATCAATGTATTAGGTGTAAATGGAAAACATAGTAAAATAAATAAAGGTATTAAACCTTGTCTATCTATAAAACTTATAAGTCTTTGTACAGATTTTCTTTTCTTCACATTTTTCATTTTTTCAGTATTAATTAATTTCTTACACACTAAAAATACAGTAAATGTACCAGTTACGATGCCTAACCAACTGATGATAATTCCCGGAATTGACCCATAAGCGTGCATTAATAACACAACATAGAGTGTCAAAGGTAACACAGGTACAATTGCTCTTAAATAGAGCATAATGAACCCAGGAATGTATCCGAATTGCCGAAATATGTCAAACCATTCTTCTAATTGATGAAACGACAAAACATCAAATCCTTTCTAGGGTTAATATTACTTTATTATTATAGTGGTATTTTACGCTTTTTGAAACAACTAAATTTTGTTCACAACATAAATCAAATTTTAGTGATAAATACTCTTTTTGATATTTATATGAAAATTAATTATAAAATCTCAAACAGAGTATGAAAAAAGCCAAGAACTTAAGAAATATTCTCAAGCCTTGGCTATAAAATTACTATATTTGAATGATAACTTACAATCGAAAAATTATAAGCGATCTTCTAATTCTTTTTTCTTATCTTCATATCCTGGTTTACCTAGTAATGCAAACATATTTTGTTTATAAGCTTCTACACCAGGTTGGTTGAATGGATTAACTCCTAATTGATAACCACTCATTGCACACGCAAGTTCAAAGAAATACACGACATAGCCGAATGTTTCTTCGTCTAGTTGAGGTATGTTAACTACGATATTAGGAACACCACCATCAGTGTGCGCTAATAGTGTTCCTTCAAAAGCTTTCGTATTAACTTCATCAATTGTTTTACCAGCTAAATAATTTAATCCATCTAAATCTTCACTATCTTGTTCAATAGTAATATCATGTTTAGGATGATTAACTTTCACAACTGTTTCAAATAAGAAACGACGACCCTCTTGTACGTATTGTCCTAAAGAGTGCAAGTCTGTTGTGTAATTGGCACTTGAAGGATAGATACCTTTGAAATCTTTACCTTCAGATTCACCATATAATTGTTTCCACCATTCATTAAAATATTGCATAGAAGGCTCATAGTTTATCAACATTTCTGTTGTATAACCTTTGCTATATAAAATATTGCGAATAGTTGCGTATTGATATGCAATATTTTGTTCTAAATCTTCAGATGATAATTCTTCACGTGCTTTAGCTGCACCAATCATAATTGATTCGATATTAATACCAGCTGTTGCGATTGGTAATAAACCTACTGCAGTTAAAACTGAATATCTTCCACCTACATCGTCAGGTACTACAAAAGTTTCGTATCCTTCATTATCTGCTAATTGTTTTAAAGCACCTTTTGATTTATCTGTAGTCGCAAAAATTCGTTTTTTCGCTTCATCTTTTCCATATTTATCTTCGACTAATTGTTTAAATAATCTAAATGCAACTGCTGGTTCAGTAGTTGTTCCTGATTTAGAGATTACATTTACTGAAAAGTCTTTATCAGCTAAATAATTTACTAATTCTTGAGTATAACTTGATGATAAATGATTACCTACAAATACAATCTCTGGATATTCATTACTTGTTCTGAATGATGAAGTTAGCATTTCAATAGCTGCTCTCGCACCTAGGTATGAACCACCGATTCCAATTACAACAAGTACATCAGAATTAGACTTAATACGTTTTGATGCTTCCACTATTCTTGAAAATTCTTCTTTGTCATAATCTACTGGTAAGTCTAACCAACCTAAAAAGTCATTACCTGCACCAGTACCTTTATGAATTGTATGATGAATCGTTTTAACGATTTCTTTTTGTTGTTCTAATTCATGTTTGTCGAAAAATTCTAAGGTTTTACCATAATCTAATTGAATATGAGTCATCTTATTGCCTCCTATGATGTGTACTATTTTAATTCTACTAAGTTTAAATGAGCTATTCAATTCCAAAGACTATCTCAATGACTGAAAAATGATTGTTCTGTGAATTTTTAAGTTAAATTACAAGTTATTTATAGTTTTTATCAGTATTTTCTTTATTAATCTTATATTCATTTTACAGAATTTTTAAATATATTAAAAATACCATTATTACAAAGTTTAATAATTGATATACCCATTACATCATTATCGCATTTTGAATATTTATGTAATAAAATGGTTTTATTTTCATCTGCAATCTGCTATGATGTATCCATATTAAAATTCTGAAAATTTATTAGAGGTGTAAACTTATGAAAGAAAAAATTGTTTTAGCCTATTCTGGCGGTTTAGATACAAGCGTTGCAGTGCAATGGTTAATTGATAAAGGATACGACGTCGTAGCATGTTGCTTAGACGTAGGAGAAGGTAAAGATCTTGATGTTGTATATCAAAAAGCATTAGATATGGGAGCTATTGAATGTCACATTATAGATGCAACAAAAGAATTTAGTGAAGATTATGTAAGTTATGCAATTAAAGGAAATTTAATGTATGAAAATGCATATCCCCTAGTTTCTGCACTTTCTCGTCCATTAATTGCTAAAAAGCTAGTGGAAATCGCTGAGAAAACTAATTCTATTGGAATTGCACATGGATGTACTGGTAAAGGAAATGATCAAGTACGTTTTGAAGTGGCTATTAAAGCATTAAACCCTAATTTAAAAGCATTTGCACCTGTACGTGAGTGGGCTTGGAGTAGAGAAGAAGAAATTGATTACGCAATCAAACATAACATTCCAGTTTCAATCAATCACGATTCTCCCTACTCTATCGACCAAAATCTATGGGGAAGAGCAAATGAATGTGGTATTTTAGAAGATCCTTATGCTGCTCCACCTGAGGATGCATTTGACTTAACTACACCTCTAGAACAGACACCTGATAAAGCAGATGAGATTATTATTTCATTTAAAAAAGGACTTCCAGTTCAAATTGACGGTAAAGATTATCAACTCGATGACCTTATTCTTTACTTAAATGAATTAGCTGGTAAACATGGTATTGGAAGAATTGACCACGTTGAAAATAGAATGGTGGGTATTAAATCTAGAGAGATTTATGAGACTCCTGGTGCTGAAGTATTACTCAAAGCTCACAAGGCGCTAGAAACAATTACTTTAACAAAAGATGTTGCTCACTTTAAACCAGTTATTGAAAAGCAATTTTCAGAACAAATCTATAATGGACTATGGTTCTCACCTCTTACAGATAGTTTGAAACTCTTTATTGATAGTACGCAACAATATGTAGAAGGTGACGTAAGAGTTAAATTATTTAAAGGCAACTCAATAGTGAACGGTAGAAAATCACCATTTACTTTATATGATGAGAAACTTGCTACTTACACTAAAGAAGATGCATTCAATCAAGAAGCGGCTGTAGGATTTATTGACATCTATGGATTACCAACACAAGTAAATGCAATGTTACATGGAGGTTATAGTGATGACCAGTAAAGCTTGGGGAGGTAGATTTGAAGCTCAACCAGAAGATTGGGTTGATGACTTTAATGCTTCAATCGAATTTGATAAAAATTTAATTAATCAAGATATTCAAGGTAGTATTGCACATGCCACAATGCTTGCGAATCAACATATCATTACACAGGATGAAGCTCAGTCTATCATTCAAGGACTAAAAAATATTCAAAAAGATTTTAATGAAGGCAATATTGAATTCAAAGCATCATTAGAAGATATACATCTAAATATTGAGCATGAGTTGATTCAACGTATTGGGGAAACTGGTGGTAAATTGCATACAGGACGTAGTAGAAATGATCAGGTTGCTACAGATATGCATTTATATACAAAAGAAGAAGTTCAAAATATTATCGAATTAATCAAATCATTTCAACATGAAATAATTAAACTTGCTGAAGAACATGTAGATACGATAATGCCAGGATATACGCATCTCCAACGTGCACAACCTATTTCTTTTGCACATCATGTAATGACTTACTTCTGGATGCTAGAGCGTGATAAAGGACGTTTTAAAGATAGTCTGAAACGTATCGATATATCACCACTAGGCGCTGCTGCTTTAAGTGGTACAACTCACCCAATAGATAGACATGAAACACAAGCCCTTTTAGATTTTGCTAATATTTATGAAAATAGTCTCGATGCAGTGAGCGACCGTGATTACATTATCGAAACGTTGCATAATATTTCATTAACTATGGTTCATCTATCTCGATTTGCTGAAGAAATTATTTTCTGGTCTACGGATGAAGCTAAATTTATAACACTATCAGATGCTTTTTCAACTGGATCATCTATTATGCCTCAAAAGAAGAACCCAGACATGGCAGAATTAATTAGAGGGAAAGTTGGACGAACGACAGGTCACTTAATGAGTATGCTAGTTACGCTTAAAGGTTTGCCTCTAGCTTACAACAAAGATTTGCAAGAAGATAAAGAAGGTTTATTCGATGCAATTCATACGGTCAAAGGTTCTCTACGTATCTTTGAAGGTATGATAGCTTCAATGACTGTTAATACTGATCGATTAAGTGAAACTGTAAAAAAAGATTTTTCAAATGCCACCGAGCTTGCAGATTACTTAGTAAGTAAAGGGGTTCCTTTTAGAACTGCACATGAAATTGTTGGTAAAATCGTGCTAAATTGTATTCAAAAAGGTATTTATCTTCTTGATGTACCGTTATCAGAGTATCAAGCACAGCATTCTAGCATTAATGAAGATATTTATGACTATTTAAATCCTGAAAATTGTTTAAAACGTCGTAAAAGTTACGGCTCAACAGGACAAGATTCCGTTAAACATCAATTGAATGTAGCAAAATCATTATTAGCTTAATATCTTTGAAATATGATTGAATGATGTTATGACACCTTCGAAATTTGTTAAATATTAATTAAGTTTTTTAATAATATTTGAAGTTAGTAAATTATATATAAAATTTCTCACATTCTCTTTTTCATCCTTTTAAAATGGTGTAATTTATATTTATCACATCAATTTGAAAGGATGTTTTTATGTTCAAATCTAAAAGAATAGTTTTGACGAGTTTGGTCGTGCTATTTATAGGTATCCTTTGTATTACTACCTCTAACTTCCTTAATACTAGAGGAGTTAAAGCCAATCAAAGTCAAACACAACAAACAACTAATACAACTCAAGATAACCATTTTAAACGTCAACCTGAATCTGATTCAGTAAGTGGAAAAACAAACGATTCACATCCTCACTGGTCTACTAATCCTACAGGAGAAAAATATACAACTATAGCTCATAGAGGTGCAAGTGGTTATGCACCTGAACATACATTTCAATCTTATGATAAAAGTCATAATGAATTAGGCGCTTCTTACATAGAAATTGATTTACAACGTACAAAAGATGGTCATTTAGTTGCCATGCATGATGAAACGGTAAATCGTACTACAAATGGCCATGGACGCGTAGATCATTATACTTTAAAACAATTAAAACAGCTTGATGCTGGAAGTTGGTTTAACAAAGCAAATCCTAAATATGCCAACAAGAACTATAAAAATGCAAAAGTACCTACGTTAGATGAAATTTTAGATAGATATGGCAAAAATGCCAACTATTATATTGAAACAAAATCACCGAATGTTTATCCAGGCATGGAAAAACAATTACTTAATACTCTAAATCAACATGGTATGTTAACAAATAGTTCATTAAAAAATGGACATGTGATGTTGCAATCATTTTCCGGAGATAGCTTACAAAAATTACATCAAATGAATCCGAATGTACCTTTAATTAAACTAATGAATAAATTCGAATTAACAAACGCTTCAGAACAAGATTTAAAAGCGATTAAATCATATGCAGTGGGTGTCGGTCCAGAATACACGGACTTGAATATAAAAAATACTAGACACTTAAAAGATTTAGGTTTCCTAGTACACCCGTATACAGTAAATAAAGTTAATGATATGAGACGTTTAAATCAGTATGGTGTAGATGGCGTCTTCACTAACTATGCTGATTTATATAAAGCAGTTTCAAAACAACAATAATAACCTCTTATTAAAAAAGACTTTGTGAGATAGTTAAACTATGTCACAAGGTCTTTTAATATGTAGTTAAATCCCTCACTAAGATTTATCATCAGTTTAATCAGTGCTTCTTGTTTAAACTGAAATTTCTAGATTTATTTATATTTTTCGGAAGTTCTCAACTGGTTCTTAACTTTAAAAAACCTACAACTCATTACAAGTTGCAGGTTTGCCTATCACTTTCTTTATATAGTTGTAAATATTAAGCCCAACCACGATAACGAGCAGCTTCTGCTGTACGTTTAATACCTACAATATACGCAGCAAGTCTCATATCAATTTTTCTGTTTTGAGCTAATTCATAAATTGTATCAAATGCAGTGACTAATTTTTCACGTAATTTTTCATTAACTTCTTCTTCTGTCCAGTAGTAACCTTGGTTATTTTGAACCCACTCGAAATAAGATACTGTCACTCCCCCAGCACTTGCTAATACGTCTGGAACAAG
Source organism: Staphylococcus sp. TE8 (assembly GCF_000692055.1). Taxonomy (NCBI): domain Bacteria; kingdom Bacillati; phylum Bacillota; class Bacilli; order Caryophanales; family Staphylococcaceae; genus Staphylococcus; species Staphylococcus sp. TE8. Next base: position 353,483 of record NZ_JMGB01000001.1, on the reverse strand, counting down.
TAAAATACCTCTCTCAGTTAAAATACGTGTAGCTTCTGGAGTTGTTGGACCATTAGCCGCCTCAACAACAATGTCAGCTTTAATATCATGCGCATTATCTTCTGTAATTTGATTAGAGATTGCAGCAGGTACTAAAATATCACAATCTAATTCAAATAATTCTTGGTTAGAGATTGTTTCTTCAAATAAGTTAGTCACTGTACCGAAACTATCACGACGATCTAATAGATAATCTATATCTAAACCATTAGGGTCATGTAATGCACCATAAGCATCACTAATACCAACTACTTTGGCACCTAAGTCATATAAAAATTTAGCTAAGAAACTACCAGCATTACCAAAACCTTGAATAACTACTCTAGCGTCTTTAACATTCATACCTCTACGTTTGGCTGCTTGTTCAATTGCAATAACAACACCTAAAGCTGTTGAACGGTCTCGACCTTCTGAACCACCTAAAACGATAGGTTTACCAGTGATGAAACCTGGTGAGTTAAATTTATCTAGTGCACTATACTCATCCATCATCCATGCCATGATCTGTGAGTTAGTAAATACGTCTGGTGCTGGAATATCCTTATTTGGTCCAACGAATTGAGAAATAGCTCTTACATACCCACGAGATAATCGTTCAACCTCATGAATACTCATTTGACGTGGGTCACAAACGATACCACCTTTACCACCACCATACGGTAAGTTAACGATACCGCATTTTAACGTCATCCACATTGATAACGCTTTAACTTCTTCTTCATCAACTTCTGGGTGGAAACGTACCCCACCTTTAGTAGGTCCAACGGCGTCATTATGCTGTGCACGATATCCAGTAAAAGTTTTAACTGTACCATCATCCATGCGAACTGGAATGCGAACTTGTAAAAATCTTAATGGTTCTTTAATAAGATCGTACATTCCATCGTCAAATCCCAATTTGTGTAATGCTTCTTTAATAATCCCTTGAGTGGAAGTCACTAAATTATTATTCTCAGTCATGATCCTATTCGCCTCTTTTTAACTAATGATTTCGCTTTCAAATTTTATTGTAACACAAGTATACGCTTTTTAAAGGGTTTACAAAGCGAATGTTACAAGTTTTTGAACTTACTCAAATACACTTCTAATTTTATCTAATGCTAGGTCTAATTCCTCTTTAGTGATAACTAATGGCGGTGCAAATCTAATTACTGTATCATGCGTTTCTTTACATAATAAACCTTTTTCTTTTAAGGCTTCACAATATGGTCTAGCACTTTCATTAAGCTCTATACCAATGAATAAACCTCTTCCACGAACTTCCTTAATTGAAGGATGTTCAATTTTTTGAAGCTCACCCTTGAAGTATTCACCTAGTTCTAATGAACGGCCCGGCAAGTCTTCATCTATAATTACATCTAATGCTGCAATAGAAACTGCACAAGCAAGCGGATTACCTCCAAATGTTGAACCGTGTGAACCTGGTGTAAATACATCTAGCACCTCATTATCTGCCAAAACTACAGAAATTGGTAATACGCCTCCGCCTAAAGCCTTTCCTAAAATGTAGACATCTGGTTTAACATTATCCCAATCTGTAGCAAATAGTTTACCAGAACGACCTAGACCAGCTTGGATTTCATCTGCAATAAATAAAATATTGTGTTCATCACATAATTCTCTAATCTCTCTAAGATAACCTTCTGATGGTACATTAATACCAGCTTCCCCTTGAATAGGCTCAACTAAAATCGCTGCAGTGTTCTCATTAATTGCCTCTTTCAACTTATCAACATCACCAAAATCAACTTTATGGAAACCATCTAGTAAAGGACCATAACCGCGTTGATATTCAGCTTCTGATGAAAGTGATACTGGAGCCATTGTACGACCATGGAAGTTACCATTAAACGCTATAATTTCGGCTTGGTTAGGTTCAATCCCTTTAACATCATAAGCCCAACGTCGAGCTGCTTTTAATGCAGTTTCGACTGCTTCAGCACCAGTATTCATAGGTAATGCTTTATCTTTACCAGCCAATTTGCAAATTTTCTCATACCATTCCCCTAAGTTATCACTATGAAATGCGCGAGAAACTAAAGTCACTTTATCTGCTTGTTCTTTCAAAGCTTGAATAATTTTAGGATGACGGTGTCCCTGATTTACCGCAGAATAAGCTGAAAGCATGTCCATATATTGATTTCCTTCTGGATCTTTAACCCATACACCTTCCGCTTCCGAAATAACGATTGGAAGTGGTACATAGTTATGTGCACCATAGTGGTTAGTCAATTCAATAATTTGTTCAGATTTAGTCATAATATCTCCCCTTTGTTATCAAAATTATGAAACTTATTAACAATATCATAACTGATTTCTAACGGCTCTCAAGCTTTATTTTATTGAAAATGAAATACCCTCTAAAAATTTTTGCGTCGGCTATTTTAAATCAATAATTAAACACATCAAAAGTGAACACCAACATCTTTGAAAGCCCTTACAAATATAATGACACAATATTGCTACAATTTACAAGCAAAATTTACAATATTTCCACAACTTTTAATTTATAACTTACAACCTTTTAGAATAAAAAAATAAACCAAGTCCCTCTATTAAGTTGGAACTTGGTTTAGTATTGAAATGTTTATTTATCTTTACGAGGCAATGGATAGAATCCTTCATCAAATTGTTTCCATAAATTTGGTGGTAACTCATGACGATCTTCTCTATTCGGATCATATTCACTAATAATTTCATCTTCTTGTCCATTTTTAATTTTGCCGACAAAGTCATAATCAAGAAGAATTTCACGACCTAACGCAACAAGTTCTACACCGACATTGTCAATGGCATTCAACGCATCTTCAGGTGTAAATATTGAGCCAATACCAATAAGAGGCATACGACCATTAATCCAATGATGAATCAGTTTAAGACGATTTTCACCTTTGTATTTACCATCTCGTGTTTCAGAATTAACGTCCATGAGAGAAATATGAATATAATCTAACGGTTGATTCGCAATTTGATTAATAAGTTGTTCAGTAATTTCCATTGATATACCTGGAGATTCTGCTTCTTCAGGTGACAATCTATAACCCACTATGAAGTCATCATTAGCATATTCTTTTTTAGCTTTAACAACTTCTTCTATAACTGACATTGGGAATTTAAGATTATCTGCCCAAACATCGTTTCTTCTATTATAATAAGGTGACACAAATTGGTGGATAAGGTAATGATTCGCGCCATGGATTTCTACACCATCAAAACCTGCCTCAATCACTCTTCTTGTTGCTTCTCCAAAATCTTTAATCGTTTGTTCTATTTCGTCAGAAGTCATCTCACGCGCTTCGTGAGGTTCTTGCTGACCAAAACTCTTGAGTGTAATAGGACTAGGTGCGACAACATCACCTTGTGGTGTTAGATTAGGTAAAGCTTGAGCACCACCATGGTGAATTTGTACTATTGCTTTCGCACCATTTTTCTTCATTGCTTTTGCAAGTTCTTTTAGGCCTTCAATGTCAGAATCATGAGCTACTGAGGGCTGTCCTGGGAAAGCTTTCCCAACATCATTAACATTACTTGCAGCATTAATAGCAAGTCCTACATCTTTAGAACGTTTTTCAATATATGGAATTTCTACATCAGAAATCGTTCCATCATCATTCGATGAAATATGAGTTAATGGAGCTAAAACAAAACGATTTCTCAATTCTACACCATTAGGTAACACGAGTGGTTCGAATAAAGATTTATATTTATTATTCATGTGTTAATACTCTCCTTGTTTTTATGTTGTCACGACTATATCATGCAAGTTTTAAATATCTCTAATTTTTTGCTTGCACGTGCATTTTTATCGAAACTTTACCTTTAGAAAGGTAATTAGTTGAGATTACGCAGATTTCTTAAATCTGTTTTCCTTAGTATCACTTTTTATTTTTTCAAAGATAGAACGTATTTAAATTTATAAATTAAAAATTGCTTTTAAGACAAAAAGAAAACGATAATCCTACGACTATATATCGTAAAGATTATCGTTATGATGCGATGAATTACTCTTAGTGAGTTCATCACATATTGGCACGAATGTACAGTCATTCAGTCGTTACGAATGGCACGTTTAGACTGTTTGATCCAGACCGGTAAGCGTTCTTCAAGTGTTTGAAACCCATACTTTTCCGTCTCTCTTATTTCATCTAAGACTGACTGTTTTTCTTTTTTACGTTCATAATTTTTAAAGTAATCATTATCTTTTAAAGACAAGTTTAATTTTCCTTCATCATCGATGGATAAAATTTTAGCTTTTACAATTTGTCCCTCAGATAGAAATTTCTTCAAGTTATGGACATAGTCATCCATGATTTCAGAGATATGGATTAGTCCTTCAGTATGGTCAGGGGTCTCAACAAATGCGCCATACGGTTGAATACCAGTCACACGTACCTTGATATGTTGACCTACTTTATAGTGATTATTCAACGTGATAACCCCTTATTTCGATTTTTCTTAACACACATATCATAGCATAAATCATTTTTATGGACTAACTAAAACGATAATAAATTTCAATTATTCTAAAAATTGTTGTGTAACGCGTACCTTTTTAATCTATTTTAAAGCTACAAAAAAAGCTTTAAGTCATATACATCAACCAGACATATAATGACTTAAAGCTTTAATTCATTTAAAACATTTTAACGTTTAATCTTATTCTTCAACGTCGATAGATTCGATAACCACGTCATAAACTGGTTTATCTTGAGCGCCTACTTTAGTATTAGCGATATCTTCTAAAGTAGATTCCCCATCAATCAATTGACCAAATACTGTGTGTTTTTGGTCTAACCAAGGTGTACCACCCTTTTCACCATAAGCTTCAACTATAGGTTGAGGCCAGCCACCATCAAGTAATTGATTTAGCATATTTTCAGGAACTTCTTTCATTTGGACTACAAAGAATTGAGAACCATTAGTATTTGGTCCAGCGTTTGCCATTGAAAGTGCACCGTATAAATTGAAAGCTTCTAAAGAGAATTCATCTTCGAATGCTCCACCATAGATACTTTCACCGCCCATACCAGTAGCAGTTGGGTCGCCACCTTGAACCATAAAATCATTGATTACTCTATGGAATGTCACGCCATCATAATATCCGTTCTTAGAATGTGTCACAAAATTTTCAACTGTTTTAGGGGCAATGTTTGGGAAAAGTTTAAAAGTCATATCTCCCTTATTTGTATGCATAACGACTTTAATTTCGTTATCTTGAATCTCTGTATTTAACTGAGGATAGTTCGCCATTTAAATTCTCCATTCATGTTATGATATAAGCATATCTTAACACATTTGAAAGGAAGGAATATAGCATGTTATATCGATTTTCTCACAAGACTGGTAGTTATGGTGTAACTATTAGAGAAGAGAATGACGATCAAGTTTTAGTACAAGTTGAACAAGTCATTAAACACCCTAAACAAGGTGATTTACATAATCCTAACGAAACTAAAGGTGTCTTCTTTCATGAGCGTAAGGCTTTAAGCCACTTTGAAAAACGATATGCAAAACGTTCACAGCTACGAGAATTCAATGTAGAAGAAATGAATTACGAGGATTCACTTCAACAAGCTATTACAGATTTAGAACATCAATTAAAGGATGATGATTCTGAACATGCACGTCTCTCACTTAAAAATTTAAATGAACTTAAAGAGGATTATTCAATTCAATATAAAAGAGAATTTGTCTAAAATTCTTTTAAAAATGTCGTGAACGTTTACAAAACTTAAATTTTTTTCTGTGAAATTTAACGTGTTTCTTCTTATTTAACAGTCCCTCAAAATCAATGCCTTCAAGCGATTAAGAGGTTTTTCAGACTAAGAGCATTCATGTATAATGTAAGTCATAAATATTTTTTAAAGGAGGACAACATAATGAGTTTGTTACATATTGCGGTACTATTACCGTTAATATTCGCACTCATTATTCCTATCCTGTATCGGTTCGTTAAACGTATACACTTAGGATGGTTTGTATTACCTGTTCCAATACTCTTATTTATCTATTTCTTATCTATGATTTCTATTACGAAGTCAGGTAATACAGTAATGAAAACCTTAAATTGGATGCCACATTTTGGAATGAATTTTAATCTATTTGTGGATGGCCTTGGATTACTCTTTAGCCTCCTTATAACAGGCATAGGTAGCTTGGTTGTTTTATATTCCATTGGCTACTTAAGTAAATCTGAGCAACTTGGGAATTTTTATTGTTATTTATTACTATTTATGGGTGCAATGCTAGGAGTTGTACTTTCAGATAATTTAATTATTTTATATTTATTTTGGGAGTTAACTTCATTTTCAAGTTTTTTACTTATCTCATTTTGGAGAGAGAAAAAAGCATCAATTTATGGTGCGCAAAAATCACTAATTATTACCGTTTTAGGCGGATTAAGCTTATTAGGAGGAATTATCCTATTATCGTTAGCCGCCCATACATTCAGCATTCAAACGATGATTGAAAAAGTAAGTGACATACAAAATAGTCCTTTCTTTATCTTGGCAATGGTATTAGTCATGATTGGCGCGTTTACTAAATCAGCTCAAGTACCATTTTACATTTGGCTACCTGATGCAATGGAAGCACCTACACCAGTAAGTGCTTACCTTCATTCAGCTACAATGGTTAAAGCTGGACTGTATTTAATAGCAAGAATGACGCCCATCTTTGCTATATCTGAAGGTTGGGTATGGACAATCACTTTAGTAGGATTAGTCACACTTTTTTGGGCTTCATTAAATGCCACAAAACAACAAGATTTAAAAGGCATTTTGGCATTTTCAACTGTATCTCAACTTGGAATGATTATGTCCATGTTAGGTATAGGTGCAGTGAGCTATCACTACAATGGTGCTGATAGCCAAGTTTATGTTGCAGGTTTCATTGCTGCCATTTTCCATTTAATCAACCATGCAACATTTAAAGGTGCATTATTCATGATTACTGGTGGTGTTGATCACTCTACAGGTACTCGAGATGTAAGAAAATTAGGTGGATTACTTACAATCATGCCTATATCATTTACTATCACAGTTATTACTGCATTAAGTATGGCTGGAGTTCCACCATTTAACGGCTTCTTATCAAAAGAAAAATTTTTAGAAGCAATGATTGATGTGACACATGCGAATTTAATGAGCCTCAGTACTTTAGGCTTTATATTCCCAATCATAGCGATTGTAGGTAGTATTTTCACTTTCGTGTATTCAATTAAATTTATTATGCATATATTCTTTGGTAAATATAAGCGTGAAAGTTTACCACAATCTGCACATGAATCATCAATTTTAATGCTTTTATCTCCAATTATTTTAACTCTTTTAGTTATTGTATTTGGACTTTTCCCAAGCATTTTAACGCAATCTATTATCGAGCCTGCAACTCAATCAGTGAGTCAATCTACAGGAATAACTGCAGAGTTCCATCTTTTCCATGGAATTACACCAGCATTTATTTCAACAATAGCTATATATATTATAGGTATATTACTTATCATTACATTTAGCTATTGGGTGCGATTATTAGAAGCTCAACCTAATCAACTTAAATTTAATCATTGGTACGATACTATGGGACGCAAGATTCCAGGTTATTCTGAAAATATGACCAATAGCTATGTTACTGGTTTCTCTAGAAATAACTTAGTCATTATATTCGGTATTTTAATACTACTTACAGTAGTGACTTTAATCAGCGTTCCATTTAGTATTAATTTTAAAAATGTAAGTCAGTTCAGAATTTTTGAAGGTGGCATTGTACTATTCTTACTCGTTGCCTCACTTTTAATTATATTTGCTAAATCACGACTCTTTAGCATTATTATGCTAAGTGCTGTAGGTTATGCAATTTCAGTATTATTTATATTCTTTAAAGCACCTGACCTAGCTTTAACTCAGTTTGTAGTTGAATCTATTTCTACGGCTTTATTCTTATTATGTTTCTATCATTTGCCAAATTTAAATCGTTATAATGAGTCGCCAGCGTTCAAAATTAACAATGCAATGATTTCTGCTGGTGTTGGTTTAGTAGTCATTATTCTAGGTTTAATCGGATATGGAAACAGACATTTTTCTTCAATTACAAAATACTACCAAGACCATGTATATGATTTAGCTCATGGTAAAAATATGGTAAACGTTATACTTGTCGACTTCCGTGGCATGGATACTTTATTTGAGTCATCCGTACTAGGTATAGCTGGTTTAGGTGTTTATACGATGATTAAACTTCGACTTAAACAAAGAAATCAATCAAGCGAGGTGAATGACCATGAATAGACAAAAGAATAACTTAATGTTTCAATACGCCGCTGTTGTCATTTTCTTCATGGTCATCGTCTTCGGTTTCTCATTATTTCTAGCAGGTCACTATACACCCGGGGGTGGCTTCGTTGGAGGTTTATTGTTTGCGAGTGCGCTATTAGTCATTACAATCGCATTCGATGTAAAAACAATGCGTAAAATTTTTCCTCTGGACTTCAAAGTTTTAATTGGCATAGGCCTACTGTTTTGCGTAGGTACACCCATTGCAAGCTGGTTTATGTCTAAAAACTTTTTCACACATGTCACTTTTGATATACCGCTTCCCCTACTAGAACCCATGCATATGACAACGGCAATGTTCTTTGATTTTGGGGTACTTTGTGCAGTAGTAGGAACTGTAATGACTATTATTATTTCGATTGGAGAGAACGAATAGTGGAAATTATCATGATATTTGTTAGTGGTATTCTCACAGCAATAAGTGTCTATCTCGTTTTGTCTAAAAGTTTGATACGAATTATTATGGGGACTACTTTACTAACACACGCAGCAAATTTATTTTTAATTACTATGGGTAGATTGAAACATGGTACTGTTCCTATCTATGAAAAAGGAACAGCCAGCTATGTTGATCCTATACCTCAAGCACTAATCCTTACTGCAATAGTTATCGCATTTGCTACAACAGCATTCTTCCTAGTACTTGCATTTAGAACTTATAAGGAACTTGGAACAGATAATGTTGAGCGTATGAAAGGAGCACCTGAAGATGACGGAAAGTAACTTGCTCGTTTTAACACTTGTGATACCTATTTTGACTGCAATCTTGCTTATCTTTATCGGAAAGCGTCCGCTAATTAAACGTTACGTGGCACTTGCTGGATCAATATTGACATTGATTGTAGCTCTTTTTAATTTAAAAAATGTATTACATTCAGGACCTTTAAAAGCAGAATTAGGTTCATGGAAAGCGCCATACAGCATTGTCTTTGTATTAGATGTTTTTAGTGCTTTACTTATTATCACAAGTATTATTATAACGGTTATAGTAATTTTATATTCCTATCGTTCTATAGGCATTGAAAGAGAACGATATTATTACTACTTTTCAATTATGTTTATGTTAATCGGTATTATCGGCGCTTTCACTACTGGTGATATCTTTAATATGTTCGTGTTCTTTGAAGTCTTCCTAATGTCTTCTTATTGTTTACTAGTCGTTGGAACGACAAAAATTCAACTTCAAGAAACGATTAAATACGTTCTAGTTAATGTTGTTTCTTCTTCATTCTTTGTTATGGGTGTAGCGATACTTTATTCAGTAGTTGGAACACTTAACTTGGCGCATATTAGTGAAAGATTATCTAGTTTATCAGTTCATTATAGTGGCTTAGTCAATATCGTATTCATCTTATTTATCTTTGTCTTTGCAACTAAAGCTGGCGTCTTCCCTATGTACGTATGGTTGCCAGGCGCATATTACGCACCACCTGTAGCCATTATCACATTCTTTGGAGCCCTGCTTACTAAAGTGGGCGTCTACGCTATAGCTAGAACGCTCAGCTTATTCTTTAATAGTACGGTTAGCTTTTCACACTACGTCATTCTATTCTTAGCTTTACTTACAATCATCTTCGGATGTGTAGGTGCCATAGCTTATTATGATACTAAAAAAATCATTCTATATAACATTATGATTGCAGTTGGTGTCATCTTAGTCGGTGTATCAATGATGAATGAAAGTGGCATGATGGGTGCTATTTACTACACTATTCACGATATGCTAGTGAAAGCTTCACTATTCTTACTTATAGGCGTTATGTATAAGATAACTAAGTCAACAGACTTGCGACATTTCGGTGGTCTAATCAAGAGCTATCCTGTATTAGGATGGACATTCTTTATTGCTGCACTCAGTCTAGCAGGCATACCACCATTGAGTGGTTTCTATGGGAAGTTTTATATTGTACAGGCCACTTTTGAAAAGGGATTCTACCTAAGCGGTATCATTGTCTTATTATCAAGCTTAATCGTTCTATATTCAGTCATACGTATCTTTCTCAAAGGTTTCTTCGGTGAAGCAAAAGGTTATGATATGACACGCAAAGTGAACGTCAATTACTTAACAACTATCGCCGTTATTTCAACTATTATTACAGTATTATTCGGCTTGTCCGCTGACTTACTGTTCCCTATAGTTAAAGAAGGTTCTGAAACTTTCACTGATCCAAATATCTATATTCACAGCGTTTTAGGAGGTAAGTAATATGGCCGCACAATTTATCGTCAATTTATTGGTCGCTATCATTTGGTTATTTGTAACTGATAGTTACACGTTAAATAACTTTGTTCTAGGATTTCTATTTGGTCTTATACTTGTTTACCTCCTACATCGGGTAATGCCAGGTCGCTTTTATTTAGTAAGGATTTATCGCATTATTGTATTAATTCTTACATTTTTAAGTGAACTGATTAAAGCGAATTTCGATGTTCTGAAAATCATCCTCAAACCAAATATCACGAATAAACCAGGCTTTTTCGTGTATGAAACAGATCTTAAGACAGACTGGCAAATTGTCTTACTTTCAAATCTTATTACGTTAACCCCAGGAACTGTGGTATTAGGCATTAGTGATGATCGTAGGAAAATATACATTCATGCGATTGACTTTAGTACTAAAGAGGAAGAAGTTGAAAGTATAAAAACTTCATTAGAAAAGGTAATAAGAAAGGTGGGTGAAAACGAATGACACATAATATTTTCATTATTATTGCATTAATTATTGTTGTAGCTTCAATGTTAGCCATGTTAGTACGTGTCATTCTGGGCCCTTCTTTAGCCGATCGTGTTGTTGCACTTGATGCTATTGGACTACAGTTGATGGCTGTGATTGCCCTATTTAGTATTTTATTAAATATTAAATACATGCTTGTAGTTATTTTAATGGTAGGTATACTAGCTTTCTTAGGTACTGCAGTTTTTTCTAAATTTATGGATGAAGGTAAGGTGATTAAACATGATAACAACGATCATCATTAGTATTGCCGTAATCTTTGTCATGTTAGGTGCTTTGATTAGTGCCTTTGCAGCGATAGGCTTAATCAGACTAAAAGATGTTTACTCACGTGCCCATGCTGCTGGTAAAGCAGCAACACTTGGGGCGATGTTTCTACTCTTTGGTGCCTTCCTGTATTTCATCGGCACTGAAGGCTACGTCAATATGCAATTAATCATCGGCATTATCTTCGTTTTCATAACTGGTCCACTTTCTAGTCACATGATTATGAAAGCAGCCTACAATATTCAAACACCTTACAGTAAAGATACAAAAGTTGATGAAATTAAAGAAGATATGAATGATACAAAATTATAGTTCTAAAACTCTAAGGAAATAATAAAACATATTTCCTTAGAGTTTTTTTATACGACATAATACATCAATAGTCTTTTGTCTATATGCATAAAATGTGATATGATTTAAATCGTAATTATTTCGATTTAAAATTAAGAAAGTTAAGGGAGTGCTTTACATGCATTGGACTATTATTGGTGGCGGAATTCAAGGTACAACTGTAGCAATTAAACTAAGAAATGAAGGAATAAGTAGCAATCAACTAACTATTATTGATCCTTATCCTTCCCTATGTGAACAATTCAACGAGTATACCAAACGTATAAGTATGCCTTTCTTAAGATCGCCATTTGTGCATCATATACATCCCCAACCTTTTCATTTAAAACAATATGCTAAATTAAATCAATATACTTCGGCATATTACGGCCCATATAAACGTCCTCAAAGAGATATGTTTATGCATCATATTCATGATTTAGTACATCAATACGATTTAAATAAAAGTCATATTCAAAGCATTGCTTCTAAAATTATGAGTAATCAACAAGGTAAATGGCAAATTGAATTACATAACGGGGAGTCAATCCTTACCGATTGCGTAGTTATTGCAAATGGATGTAATCATCAACCATTTATACCTTCGCAATTTATTAGTAAACCTAAAGTGACTCATATATTTGATAAGAATTATGATCAAACAATTGAAGAAAAAGCTAATCATATTGTTGGTTCAGGGATTTCAGCAGCACATTTAACGTTAAAATTAATTAATCGTCAAGAAAATAATAATAAATTACATTTATGGCTTAATAAAAACATTGAAATACATGATTTTGATGCAGATCCTGGGTGGTTGGGCCCAAAACGCATGAATCACTTGCTAGCAATATCTTCACCAGAAGCGCGTTTAAACGTCATTAATGAAGAACGTCATAAGGGCTCAATGCCTATGGAGTTATTTTTACGATTGAAGAAACAAGAACAAGCGGGTCGGTTAATGATTCATCATTCACCTATAGATGAAATCAATGATAAGACTATCACTTCCAATGGTTGTCATTATAAATATCATCATATTTTACTTGCCACTGGCTTTGTTAATAAAATCTGTAATCAACCTTTGATTCAACATCTTATCTATGATGAACAAGCCCCATTAAATTCGTGTGGCTATCCTTCATTAAGTGATGAACTTGAATGGCTACCTCAATTGTTTGTTGTGGGGGGACTTGCTGATTTAGAATTGGGACCCTTTGCGAGAAATATCATGGGTGGAAAAGAAGGTGCTGAGAGAATTAGTAAAGCATTACATCGTTTAAATAAAAAGATATCATAAACTAAAAAAGTGCTCCCTCTAATGTAGACTAAATCGTCTTTAAACCATTAAAAGGAGCATTTTTTTATTTGATTGATTTGATAGCAATAGTGCCACGCATAATACTAATTAATTGATTCGAGTCATTTTTGATTTCAACATTCCATACTTGTGTTGTACGACCTTGATGTATGATCTTAGCAATTGCTGTGACACGTCCCTCTTTTGTTGAATGTATGTGGTTAGCATTCATTTCTAAGCCAAGAGGAATATATTGAGTTGTATCTATTAAATTAGCAGCACCCAAAGAACATGCTGTTTCACCTAAGGCGAGACTTGCACCCCCATGTAAATATCCGAATGGTTGTTTAACCTTGTCTGTAACAGGCATTGAAATTATTACAACACCTTCATCCTCTTCTTCAACATGCATTTCAAATGTCTCCAAAAGATTGGTCACGCTTTACACACCTCATTTCAAGTTTTATAGTACCATAGCTGCAATCGTACCAAAAATAATTAGAGGTATATTATAAAACAAGAAGTTCGGAATACACGTATCTCGTATATGATCGTGCTGTCCATCGATATTGAGTCCTGCCGTTGGGCCTAAAGTAGAATCACTCGCTGGTGAACCTGAATCACCAAGAGCACTTGCCGTACCAATTAAGGCGATAAGCGCCATAGTATCAAGACCAATAGATGCGCCGAATGGTATAAATAATGATGCGATAATTGGTATCGTTGCAAATGAAGAACCGATACCCAAAGTAACAATAAGACCAATAATATACATGACAATAATACTAATTAATTTATGATCACCAGTGATACTTGTTAAATCTTTAACCAATGTATCAATATCACCCGTTGCATTCATAACCCCTGCAAAGCCGTTAGCTGTCAGTATTACTACCCCAATATACGCCATAATTTTAATACCATCAACAAACTGTTCATCTAGTTCGTACCACTTATAAACTCTAGAAATAAAGAAGACGAGCACACCTGCAAGCGCACCAAAAATCATTGAATCTGTAAAAGTTTGGACAATAAATGTCGCTAAAATCGCAATGATTGTCACGATTAAAACATAAGGCTTTAATTCAGTGACTGTTTCACGTTCATCAACATTACGTTGTACGTAGTTTCTTGGTTTACGATACACGATAAACCCTAATATAAGTCCTACAATATATCCCATTGAAGGAATTAACATCGCCTTCCAAATCATACTGAATTCAATTGGGTGATGCGCTTTTTGGAAACCACTTTGAATGATTTGATGGAAGATTTGACCAAAGCCATATGGAAGTAAAACGTAAGGCCAGCATAAACCAAATCCGATTACTAAACCAATGAGTCGTCTATCAATTTTTAAATCATTGAATAAACTAATTAATGGAGGAATAACTATTGGAATAAAAGCTATATGTACTGGAATAAGATTTTGGCTCATAATACTCATTGCTAATAAAGCAAGAATAATAATAACTTTTACTTTTATACGTGAAAGTCTGCTATTTTCTGAATGGATGCCTTCAATAATTTTTCCAACGAGATAATCAGTAATCCCACTATAAGAGATGAGTGCTGCAAAACCACCTAGTAAAGCGTAGCTTAAAGCAACCTCTGCTCCATCGGTAATATTCTTCCCAAAAACACTGATGACTTTCTCTACACTCATACCAGAAATTAAACCACCTATGAGTGCACTTATAAATAAACTAATGACTACATTGAGTCTACATAAACATAAGACGATCATTAATATAACTGCTATAACAACTGCATTGATCATGTCGCTCCCCATCCTTTACCACTCTATCGAACTAAAGTATTTATGTTTTAAATAGTACCAAGACACAAATTTAATGTCAATATAAAATATGATGCAAAATATTTTATTGTTGTAGTCTTAATTATCCTACTCGTAATCAATGACTGGATTAAAAGTGTGCTAGATTCAAGCTTCTTTTAAACCAAGTCATTTATGTCACGAGATGGTAAGTGATGAAATATTTGTTAAAAACATTCTTCAATTAAAGTCAATTGTGGAAAACCTCAGAACTACTAATTACATACTATTATGCTTTCACACATAATGAACATCATCTTTACAATTATAAGGATGTTACTGGTATTGTTGTTTCAACCATTCTACTACTGTAGGAATCATATAACCTGTTGGCCCTTTTGGACCTTTAAAAGTTGATTTATTAATCGTAGCTGGTCCTGCAATATCAAAATGGATATGGGGTGTCTGACCACTAAAATGCGTAATAAATGCTGCTGCAAATAATGCTTTACCTTGTCCATTCGTATGATTGACTAAGTCTGCTATGTCTGAATTTCTAATTAACTGCTTTTCAGTATCTGTGATAGGTAATTCAAACACTTTTTCATCTACTGATTTAGCTATATCTAACAGACTGTTGATTTCATTTTTAGCGTGAGAGTGAAAAGCAGCTGCTTTATCCTCTCCAAGTGCCACAATTGCTGCACCAGTTAAAGTGGCGAAATCCATAATAAGTTGTGGTTGAAATTGCGTAGCATATGTAACGGCATCACCTAGCACCATACGTCCTTCAGCATCACTATTTAACATTTCAACAGTTTCGCCGCTGAGTGAGGTAAAAACATCATCTGGTTTCATAGACTTTTCATTAATCATATTCTCAGCTGAAGCAATAACTCCCACTACATTAACTGGCAATTTTAATCTCTCGATAATATCTATCATTCCAACAACGTTTGCGGCCCCACACATATCGAATTTCATCGTCTGCATACCGATTTTAGATTTAATGCTATATCCACCTGAGTCATATGTAATACCTTTACCTACTAAAGCAATGGGTGCATCATTCGACTTTCCGCCATTGTAAGTTATTGTTATTAAACGAGGACCATTCACCGAACCTTTTCCGACTGCATGTAAAAGCCCAAAGCCCTCTGATACAATTGTTTCCGCATCTTTAATATCTACTGATACCTTTTTATCTTTAAAATGACCCTCAATTTCTTCAGCAAAATATTGTGGTGTTAATATGTTAGGAGGCATTTGACTTAGCTCACGTGCTAAATTAATAGACATCCCTAGTTGTTGACCTTCATTAATATCAGAAGCAATCTCATCATGTTCAGTTTGTATATAAATAGATGGTTGATAAGGCGCTTTTTTATCTGATTTATAATTATCAAATTGATAAATGGATTGTTCACTCTGCAATCCGAGAGTTTTAGCCACCTCTACTACATCATTATGTTTAGACATAAATGTATCTATAAGAACTTCAGCTTCATTAATATGTTCTTGTTTTAAATACTGAAACGTATATCCCCAAACTTTTAATAATCGCTGATAAGAAAGCTCTTTAAGATTACCTAATCCCACTGTTAACAAGCGCTTTGGCTGATCATTTATGTAAAGCAAAGTGGAAGATATCTTTCCAACCGAGCTTCCAATAATATGATGTTGCTTCAACGTCTCAAGTTGTTCAATAATTGATTGATTCTTATATTTAATGTCTCTTAATTGATTAATGTGTTCTGGTAATCCCACGATGAGCGTTTCAATATATGTGTTAGATTTTTCATTGATGTAAATGTTCATAAAATACCTCCATTTATGTATATCGTATTATAGGTTTCCTATTAAAAAACCCTCCTGCTTAATAAACAGAAGGGTGAAATACATTTATATATAATTAGCTTAGTTTAGAATTTACCTTTTTTGAATGCTAAGCCGATACCACCGAGTTTGAATACGGCACGTGTATCAATAACTTTTTTCATTAATGCAGCTTTTTTACCAGTAATATCTCTACCGTAAACGATACCTACACCATCATGAGCACCTAATGAGCATACTGTACCACGATTTACGTATTGGAAGTCTTCTTTAGATTCACCATTTAAGATATGTTTGATATTTTTGGCAACATGTTCACCTTGTTGCATAGCAATTTGTGCAGTTGTTGGTAATGGACGTTCTTCACCAGCTGGAATGAATGCTGAACAATCACCAATAACAAAAATATCATCGTGACCTTCGATAGTTAAATCTTGCTTATTAATGATACGACCACGTTTAACACCTTCAAATGATTCTTCCATTAACTTACTACCGCGTACACCAGCAGTCCATACTGAAGTACCAGCTTCTAATTGTTGTTTTTCTCCATCTACTTCTACAACGAAACCTTTTTCGTTACAAGCAACAATTGGAGTGGCAATTTTGAATTCTACACCACGGTCTTCTAAGTAATTAACCGCGTAGTTTACAAGTTCATCAGAGAACATTGGTAACATTTTTGGTGCCGCTTCAACGCAAGTTAATTTAACTTTACTTTGATCGATACCATATTTACTGCATAATTCTGGAATTCTATCTGTTAATTCACCTAAGAATTCAATTCCAGTGAAGCCAGCCCCACCTACTAAGATTGATAAATCTTTATCATCTTTTTCTTTAGAAGCTGCGTAATTAGCAAATTTATCTTCAATGTGACGAGATAATTTACGAGAAGTTAATACGTTCTCGATTTGAAAAGCATAGTCTTTCATACCTTCAATGCCAAATGTTTCACTTACGAAACCTAAAGCTACTACTAAGATATCGTAGTCATATACTCCCTTGTCAGTTTCGACGCGTTTAGCATTGCGGTCAATTTTTGTTACTTCAGCAACTACGAAGTTAACTTTATCTTGTTTTACAGCACTTTCAACTGGATATAATAAATCTTCATAATTGATTGTACCAGCAGAAGCTTCATGTAACCAAGTTGATTCATAGTGATATTCATTCTTATTAATTAAAGTAATTTCTGCTTCGTCTGCAGAAATTTCTTTTTGTAATTTAGTAACTGTTTGTAAACCAGCATAACCGGCACCTAAAACTAGCACTTTCTTACGATCTTGAGCCATCTCTAATTCACCTAAGCTTTCATAATATTTTAACCAAAATGAAGATAAAGGCTATAAACTTATGACAAGGTAAATTGCCCTATCGTTATAGACTTCGTCGACATCTTAAATTATTACGTCTTTTATCAAGGTTAAATCTTTAGTTGTTCACACAAAAGACAATTTTTAATCCAATTCTAATTTTATAGCTTTTACGCTACATTTTCAAGCTACAACAGAGTTAGATTGTGAAGATTTTAATTTAACTAACGTAGTTCTCACAAATGCCATAGAAACGTTGTAAAACATCCAAATAATATAAAAAAAATAGGCAACCTGTTTCCAGGATTGCCTAAAATCTTTTTACATCATTTAATACTATTCTTTGGTTTGACTTATTTAGCATTGTTCAGGGTTACCTGATACTTTAGCCGTTTTGAATGAGCTTCCACAACCACAGGATGCTATTGCATTTGGGTTATCTATTTGGAAGCCACCGCCCATAAGTGATTGTTTGAAATCAATTGTTGTACCATTTAAAACTGGTGCATCATATTTATCAACAAGTACTTTAAGTCCAAAGTATTCTAATACTTCATCGTTCTCACCAGGGGCTTCTTCGGCAGACATTCCATATGTGAGCCCTGTACAACCGCCACCATTCACTTTAATTTTTAAATAGCCATCTGCCATATCATTACTTTCTAACATATCTTTTACTTCATATGCAGCTGCTTCAGTTAAGATTACTGTTGGCATACAATTTACCTCCCAATTTCTCAAAGAAATTTTATAATTTCTACATCATTTTATTGCTAATTTATGTTATATATTAAAACATATTTGTAATATCGTTTTCTTCAATGTGTTTATAAATATTGTTTAATAAATCCTCTGGCGAATCACCTTCAACAATATCACCATCGACAAGTACATACAACCCACTAGAGCACATGCCACAATTTTGCAAGCATCCGTATTCTAATACATCTACGTCTGGATCATTTTCCAATTTTTCATAGACGATATCTCCGCCCTTTGCCATGTTCGACACACAAAATTCTACTAACGGAAACATAAGACACCTTCTTACTATTTTATTAGTCTTAACATTATAACAAAGTTACTAATCATATGCCTATCGGTCAGCTTGATGATTTCCATCATGTATGGTATACCCTTATTTCTAAAAATTAAATTGTATTCTACATTTGTTTGTAGTCATTTTGAAAAACAGATATAATGAAGACATATATATATTTACTTTCAATTCAGGGGTTAAGAAAGTAAATCGTTAACTATCTATAGTGTAAACGGGCACATTTTAAAAGATAGTCTCAAAGGATCTCAATAATTTTTCAAAAATTAAACAAATTGAATAAAGGGGTATAAAAAATGAAAAACTTAGTTTTACTAGGCGGGGGTTATGGTAATATGCGAATTATGTCACGTATCTTACCAAATTCAATTCCCGAGGGGTATCAAGTGACGTTAGTCGATCGAATGCCTTTCCATGGATTAAAACCTGAATTCTATGCACTAGCAGCAGGTACAAAATCAGACAAAGACGTACGTATGCAATTTCCAGATAATAAACAAATTAATACAGTATATGGTGAAATCAATGATATTAATTTAGAGGAACAAATCATTTCTGTAGGCAATTCTAAAATCGACTACGACGAACTCATTATAGGACTTGGTTGTGAAGATAAATACCATAATGTTCCTGGCGCTGAAGAATATACACATAGCATTCAAACATTATCTAAATCACGTGAAACCTTTCATAGTATCAGTGAATTACCTACCGGTGCGCGTGTAGGAATTGTAGGAGCTGGACTTAGTGGTATCGAATTAGCAAGTGAATTACGTGAAAGTCGTTCAGATTTAGAGATTCTTCTATACGATAGAGGCCCTCGTATTTTAAGAAATTTCCCTGAAAAGCTAAGTAAATACATATCAAAGTGGTTTTCTAAACACGACGTTACTGTAGTACCAAATTCAGTTATTGATCGCGTTGAACCCGGTAAGATATATAATAACGGTCAACCTGAAGATATTGATTTAGTAGTTTGGACAGCAGGAATACAACCTGTTGAAGTTGTACGTAACTTACCAATCGATTTAAGCAATACAGGACGTGTCATTCTTAATCAATACCATCAAGTTCCAACTTATAAAAATGTGTATGTAGTAGGAGATTGTGCAGATCTTCCTCATGCACCTAGTGCACAATTAGCCGAGCTACAAGGTGATCAAATTGCCGATGTACTCAAAAAACAATGGAATAATGAATCACTACCAGATAAGATGCCTGAAATTAAAATCCAAGGCTTCTTAGGTTCTCTTGGAGATAAACAAGGTTTCGCATATATAATGGATCGTACAGTCACTGGTCGTTTAGCTTCAATTTTAAAATCTGGTGTGCTTTGGCTTTATAAATATCATAATGGTTAAATCACTTATTAAAGGCAAGTTCTACTCATTTAAGAACTTGCCTTTATTTCTGTATTAAACTACGCTTCAAAATGCGTTTCTATAAAGCGTACAACTGGTTTCATTTGAATGTAACCGTCAGCAACATACTCATCGTTCATCGTTACTAATGGATAAAACAATTCGTCTTCTTGAATTCTTTCAATAAACTGTTCGTCATGATCTGTTAAATTCTCTGTATCTCGATTAATGTCAATATATGTAAATTCAAAATGATGTTCTGGAAACTTCCGTTTTAGCAAAGGTTGAAGCCATTCATATGTATCTTTCGATGTTGGTGCGTTAACACAACTTGCACAAATTACATCAGCTCCATAAACCACAACACTTATTTTAGTCATTAAAAATCCCCCATCTTGTTTTATAGATTTTTACTACTGAATCTATTATAATGAATTAATAATGATTATGAAATAAATGACTTGAAAGGAGACATGTCACATGCCTACTGAAAACGCAACGATGTTCGATCAAGTAGCTGAAGTCATTGAACGCTTACGTCCATTTTTATTACGCGACGGCGGTGACTGTACACTTGTTGACGTCGAAGATGGTATTGTTAAATTACAATTACACGGTGCTTGTGGTACATGCCCAAGTTCTACAATCACTTTAAAGGCCGGAATTGAACGTGCACTACATGAAGAAGTTCCTGGTGTTATCGAGGTAGAACAAGTATTCTAATCGAATATATGAGTATAGATTGAGTCTGGGATGTTATTCTCAAATTAACAGCAGTAAGATAATTTTTATTAGAAATTATCTTACTGCTTCTTTTATATTTTATACTCTTCATTAACATATAGTTTTGATTTACTTTTGAAAATTTGACAACGTTTATATTTAAAAAGCCAGAAACTACTTATTTGTAGTCTCTGGCTTGATTATTATAAATTATTCATCATGATGCTTCTTTTCGTGATGGTCATGGGCTTTGTGGTCTTTTTTTGGTGGCTGATTCTTGGAGTAATCAACTTTATGATTTTTAGGATCTTTACCATCCATATGTTTAGCAATTTGTTGGTCTACATACACCCAACCTTTCCATCCAATATGAACAGCATCACTAATTACATATTTCTCATAATCTTTATTTGTCATATCATAAATTTTACCACCATTATCTACTACAGTAGAATGGATTTTTTTATAAATAGACTCACGTCTATCTTTATCTATACCGATATGATCATACCATCTACCATTTGATGGAATACTTACGTACTGTACATCTGCACCTGCTTCATGCAGAGTTTGCACTAATAATTGTAAGTCTTGGAATTCTGGAGAATCAATATTAAATTCATAATCACGTTTTATTTTACGTTTATTCTCTTTAATTAACTTCCAGTATGGGTCTCTAATATCAAATTTGTTAGTTTTAGTATTAGCCTTCCCAATATCTATAGCCTTATCTTTCATCTCATTCCAAGATGCATCTTCTTCAGTAGCAGGTTTAACATGTGCTAATGGAGGCTTTTTAAATGAGAATAGAGATTTAATTGCTTCAATTTTTATAAGTTGGTTTTCTTTAAATGCAGAAATATAGTTACCTGAAACTTCCCCTGGATGTTTCGCTTGCTCTCTTAAATATGATTTATTGTGAGCATGCGGAAATTGTAATAATCGTTGAGCATAAAGTTTCTTTAAGTCAGCAGGCATATTTTTTTGATTGAACATCTGGTTGATCTGAGTTTGTGACATACGAGCATCAAAGTTTTGATTTGTTAAACCGTGATTGGTAAACCATTGAGGAGAAATAATAAATGTTAATTTCTTCCCTTTGAGATTATCGTATTGTGATGCCAATTCAACTGCATTAATCAAATCCGTTGATCCTCCAGTCCCGAGTAAAAACGTTTGTTTGCTTGAATTATGTTTATTCAATGCAATACCTGGATTAAAAGGATCATCTTTACCAAGTTCACTTGAACCATATATTGGATAATACTTATCTGACTCAAATAGTTTATTTTGAATGAGCGTGCCTTTTAATACTTGATCTGTTAAAGAAATTCTATTATCAGCTAGCGTTTTATCCGTTACTAAGCCCGTAAACCAGCTTGCTGGCAATAGGACGAAGATAACGAATATCACACCACTAATTAAGATAGGTAAGAAAGGTTTAAATTTCATCGTAACTCTTCTAAAGCTTCTACAATTTTATTAGGAGTTGCCCACTCATCTCTATCAAAATCCATAATAGATACTTCAATATCTAATTTATTTTGAATTTCTAAAAGTAAACCTACAGTTTGGAAAGAATCAATAATACCTTCTTCAAAAATTTCTACATCTGGGTTTTCTTTTACAATATCATTTTCAGCTACTTCTGCTAATAAGTCTAAAACTTGATCTCTAAATTCCATAATTAATTACTCCTTTATTAAATAAATTTACCTGAGAAAATTAAGAATCCAAATGTTACAAAATGGAAAGTAATGATAATACTCAATGCTGTAGTAAATCCATTTTGCCAACGTGGTGGATGTTTTTTACGCCAGCGTTCATAATAACCATACCCTATGAACAATGCCGCATGGTATAAACCATAAACAATGTAATATACTTCAAGACCATGCCATATGCCCATAATAAAGAAGTTTAAGAAGAATGCCATATTAGACATTGCAAATTGACTTTTTAATAACTTCTTACGAGACATATAGAATAATGATCTCATGTAAATGCAATCTCTAAACCAGAACGATAAAGTCATATGCCATCTGTTCCAGAAATCTTTAATATTTTTAGCTTTAAATGGTTGATTAAAGTTCGGTGGTGTTTTAATTCCATATAAATAACTTACTGCAATCGCAAACAAGCTATATCCTGCAAAGTCAAAGAATAAGTATAAGCTGTATGCATACATATAAAGCCACATATGTGTGAAACCGTGTAAGTTCATTTGTAATGGGTTAACTGCATACACTTGAATAAAGTACGCAATAATATATTTATACAAGAACCCTAACATAATCATGTGGATGGCTTTAAGAACAAGCTCTCTATACTCTCCACCTGTAGGCACCTTCTTATCGTCTTTAACAAAACGTTTATAACGATCAATTGGTCCAGAAGAAATTGTTGGGAAGAATGAAATAAATTGAATTAACTTCCAAACTTTGATCTCTTTAATTGAACCATCTCTAATTTCCATAATAAGTTGAACACTTTTAAATGTTACGTAGGATATACCTAAGAATCCGACAAATTCGATTAATTTACTTTCATGAAAATGAATCTGATGTCCGCCTAACCATGAACTTTGAAGAATCTTCACAATCGCTAATGGTAGGATAGATAACACCATGACAGTAGTAAATTTAGCAAATGTATTATTCTTTTGACGAGACTTATAATAGAACATGATTAATGCGACTTGCCAAATTACATAAATAATAAAACTTAACAATTGCACACTTAAATACTTTTGACCAAGAAGATTGTGTTTATCTGAAGAAAAGATAAGTACAATCATAATGGCGGTACTTATACCGTTATAAATATAACTACGCTTACCTAAAAATCCGAGTATTATAACTGGTATAAGCACAATAAAAGCAATTAAGAAGAAGGTAAACGTTCCATATGGAATCATCCGTTAACTACCTCTGCAATCTTCTTACGATCTAATTTACCATTTGAAGTAAGTGGTAATTGTTCCATCCATTCGAACTTTCTCGGAATCATATACTCTGGTAAGCGTGATTTAAGTTCATGTTTGATATTCGTTGTCATTTCTAAGTTGTCTTCAACTCTATCATAAGGTACAACAGCACCGATAAGATGTACAACTTTACCATTTTTATAAACTGGTACGACAATTGCTTCTCTTACATATTGTGATTGACGTAATTGCGTTTCAATTTCTTCTAATTCCATTCGATAACCGTTTAACTTAATTTGGAAATCGATACGTCCTTGAATAAACCATAATCCATCTTCTTCTTTAGCCTTATCTCCAGTGTGATAAGTTCTGGTACCATCTTCAAAGTTGAAAACCGCTGTAGTCTTCTCCTCATTCTTAAGATAACCTAAACTCACACTTTGTCCTTCAATAACAAGCTCACCTTCATCAGTAGTTGATAATGTTGTACCTGGTCGTGATACGCCTACTGGTAGAGGATTATATTGCTCTAATACCTCTTGAGTGATTTGAATACTTGTTACAGCCACTGTAGCTTCTGTAGGTCCATACGTGTTGTAAATTGTGGCACTTGGATATCTACTTACTAAAGCTTTAGCTGTTCTATGAGGTAGAATTTCCCCGCAGAAGAAGAAATGATTTAAACTATTATATTGCTTCTCATTAAGATTTGGTAATAATAAACACATTTCGATAAATGAAGGAGTAGATACCCAAACATTAATTGGTGTGTTCATTAACATCTCATTTAACAGTTTAGGTTTTTTAATCATATCTTTATCCACTAAATTAAGAGTACCACCGGACGTTAAGCATGGATATATCGCCATGACCGATAAATCAAATGAGAATGGTGCTTGGTTTAGCCATTCTTGACCTTGTCCAGCTCCATTCAGTGATACCATCCACTCGGCAAATTCAACGAGACTTGCATATTCGATTTGAACCCCTTTAGGTTCTCCTGTCGAACCAGATGTAAAGATAGTATACACAACATCGTTATATTTCATTTGACTATCAAAAATAACAGGATCTTTTGAGTCTTGAATATCTTTAATAGAAATTTCTTTTCCGATAGATTGCTCTAAAGTTTCATTTGAAGTGTTAAAAATAAATTCTGGTTGAACTTTTTCGATAATCATTTTTACACGTTCTTCTGGTACTGATGTATCGATAGGTACATAACCACAACCCGCTTTAATTGCTCCTAACATCCCGACAATCATATACGGAGACATGTGTCCATATAATACCATTGGTTTTTTACCATCTTGTAATTGATGTGCTAACTTACTTGAAGCTTCATCTAATTCTTTATAAGTCAAGACATCTTCTATATGTCTAACAGCTATCTTATCTGACTGTTCTTTAGCGAAATGATTTAACGTATTAATAATTTCTGCCATCATTACTCTCCCTCATTAAAATTCATTATAAATGAAGTTATTATGTGTATCGCCACTACCATATATTAAGTATAAAGCTATAAATATAGCTAAATATAATAATGTAAGTAAGTAAGGCTTCATTTTTTCATAATACTTATTAGGTTCTTTACTTTTAGTTTTCATATAGCACCTCTTAAACTTAGATTGTTTGATATGTATATAAACAATCATCTTACATAAAAAAATATATTCGTCAAAATTTAAAGCTTTCTCGAATCGTTAACATAAAAATACAATGCTACTTCTATATTTTTGTTTTACAATTCATTATAGTCACAATTGAATTATAATTCAATTCTATTTTTATAATTATTGCATGTTTCACTTTGATATCAAGACTTTGTAAAACATTTTTTCGTCACGCATTGGGAAAGACTTAAGTTCCTCTTTTTATTAGAACATCATTATTTTAAGACTAAAACATCTAATAAACAATTACATACCGACTAACAAAATTGTTAGATTAAATCACTAAAAACTCACGCAACCTCAAAAGGATAATTATCCCTAGATTGCGTGAGTTTAAAAAACCTTTTTAGTTATTAACTTTTACCGGAGTGATAGGTAGTTGATGATTTAAAACAGCTAAAATATTATTAACACAAAGTTGTACCATTCGATCTCTTGTGAGACGTGATGCGCTTCCAATATGAGGTACAATCACCGCGTTATCAAGTTTCAATAGAGGATGATTCACATCAATAGGTTCTTGACGCAATACATCAAGTCCACAACCTAAAATAGTATGATTTCGTAGCGCTTCAACCAATGCAGTTTCATCAACAATGGCACCTCGTCCGATATTAATGAAAATGGCATCATTCTTCATCAAATTGAATGCTTTTGAATCAAATTGATTCTCAGTTTGTGGTGTTAACGGTGCTGTACAAATGACAAAGTCACTTTCTTTTAATAAAGTTTCAAACGAAACGTACGTCGCATCTAACTCTTTTTCAGCTTCTGGATTCTGAGTACGGTTGTGATATAAAATACGAGTATTAAAACCTTTTAAACGACGTGCAAACGCTCTACCAATACCGCCCATACCATATATACCTACTGTCGAACCGTGAACATCTTTTCCGGAAAGTAAATAAGGCCCCCAGCTTTGCCATTGACCCTCTTGCACATATCTTTCCGCTTCAATAATGCGTCTAGCAACTGTTAACATAAGTGTAAAACCTAATTCAGCAGTCGTTTCAGTTAATACATCAGGTGTGTTAGTTACAGTAATGTCATGATCATTCGCTCTGACGACATCTATGTTGTCATAACCTACAGCAATATTTGCAATAATTTTAAGGTCAGACGCTTCTGTCAATACTTCTTCGTCTACGCTTTCACTTAAAGTAATAAAACAGGCAGTAGCGTCTTTAACTTCACTTAAAAATGTTTCTCTAGGCATTGGTGTTAATTCTTTATCCCACATGACGACATCGCCGATTTGTTCTAATTGTTCAATAAATTTTTGAGGAATCTTTCGAGTAATTAGTATTTTGTTCATCCACTCACCCCAGTTTATTTATACATCTATTATTTAATGTTTACCTTAGAAAATTATTACACAGTACTATGGGTTACTTTTCAAGTTCAGTGATAGCAACATTTAAATCTGTAAAAGAATGTGTGGGTGGTACTTCTTTAGTTTGAATTTCTTCGTAAGTAGTTACGCCTGTTTGAACGTGAATCGTATCAATGCCTACATTAATACCTGACATAATATCTGTATCATACAAGTCTCCTACCATGGCTACATCCTCTTTATTTAAACCTAGTATTTCTAGAGCTTTATCCATAATTATCGTTTCAGGTTTACCAATAAATTGTGGTTGTACCCCAGTAGAAACACTAACAACACTTGTAATAGCGCCATTTCCAGGTAAGAACCCTCTTTCCTTAGGAATGGAGACGTCAGGATTAGTAGAGAGGAATTTAGCACCATTCCTAACTCCTAATGTGGCTACTGCAAGTTTCTCATATGTAACTTCTTCATCTAAACCAATCACCACATAATCTACATGTTCATTAGCTTTTACAGTTAATCCTGCTTCAGTTAAAGCTGTTTTCAAGCCATTACCACCAAGCATGTAAACTGATGCATTTGGGTGTTCTTCTGAAATAAAGTCAGCAGTAGCAAGTGCTGAAGTCACAATTTCCTCAGGTTTCGCATCAATTTTCATTTCACGAAGTTTGTCAACAACTTGGTCCGGCGTCTTCGTTGAGTTGTTTGTAACATATAAATGTGGTATTTCATTGCGATTCAAATAATCTATAAATTGTGCCGCTCCATCGATTTCATCTGTACCTTTGTACATCGTACCATCTAAATCGATTAAATAGGCTTTATAATTCTTCACTATTGGTTCTCCCCTTTTCCAAATGCAGTAATTGGAACGTTCTCACTTTCAAGAAATTGTGCAACCTCTTTGATAAATTCCTTATAATATGGCAATGATTTATCAAATAAAGGCATGATTTCTTTTACATTTAATTCTGTATAATTGTGTGCAAATTGTTTTCTGACATCTACAGTGTCATTAATATGGGTTTGAGTTTCCTTAGAAATTACATTTTCTAATTCTAGAATATCGATCACGTCTTTATAGTTACCTGGATCTCTTAAAATAAACCCATCTATAATCATATTTCCAATATCTACTGATGATTCGATTAACATTTGAGCAATACGTTCATACGCATAATGATTTTCTTTATTTTTATCATAATCCTCTGTCAAACCTTGTAAATAGGTCAATTTCTGTGTCAATTTTTCTTTATCTACGAAATACATTCGTTCGTCACCTCTTCATACATCTATCATGCTTATCATATCATAATTTTGCAGTCGTCTTCATTTGTCGTTATACTTAGACGTAACACTTTTTGGAAAATAAAGGAGCGCATAACGCATGATTGATATGTACTTATATGATGACGAAGAACAAAGCCAAGTTCAGTTCGTAGGGTTTGTTGGAGAACACAGTCGTTATGATTTAATGCTCGTTCAAACTGACAGACACTATGGGAAAACACTCGTATTAAATATGCAAACTAATAAATTCGGAATTATAGGAACAGATGATATTGAAGAAGAAGGCTATATTCCTCATATACTTGGTGTCACAGAAGAAGAAGGCGATGAAATTATTGAATACTTGAACGAAGTGATTCATTAAATATATCTGTTAACAAGAACGTAATCATACCACTACAACAATGAGAAAAAATGATATATATCTACTTATAAATCATAAAGGCCCATTAAATCGAGATATAGTGCTCGACTTAATGGGCCTTTATTTATCTTCAGTATCTTGTGTTTTCTCAGTATCTTGAATGGTAGGTTGTATTTTAACATCATGAAGTTTATCTATAAGATCCGCTTCATCCTCTACTTCGTCTACTAGTTCATTTTCGGGTATATGTCGTACTACAAAATATGGGCAACCAAAATTACAGTATTCTAGTATGTAATCTTGAATACTTGAAAACCGTTTACTTATCTCAGCTTTCTTATTGCTATCTTTATAAAAACCTTTTAAACGTAATTGATCATAACCAAAATCACCAACTACATAATCATACTTATTTAAAATATCTGAGTATCTCGCTGCAAATGTTTCCTCATTGAAACAATCTCTATATTCTTCAATTAATTCAAAGTATTGTTCTTCTACTTTAATCATCGTTTCACCTAATCTAATTAATATAAAAACTTAGGTTGATGACGAACCAACCTAAGTTTCAGAATATATATTACATCTTATTTACTTAATTGTTCTTCACCTTGGCGTTGTCTTTCTTTAGCTGCTTCGTTAACTTGTTCATCTGCGTGATATGAACTACGTACAAGTGGACCTGCTTGGCAATGTTTAAAGCCTTTATCCATAGCAACTTTTCTCATTTTACCAAATTCTAATGGTGTATAATATTTCTCAACTTTAAGATGTTTACGAGAAGGTTGTAAGTATTGTCCTATTGTAAGGATGTCTACATCATTTGCACGTAAATCATCCATTGTTTCATAAATTTCTTCCATTGTTTCCCCTAAGCCGACCATAAGACTAGATTTCGTTGGAATATCAGGTTGTAGTTCTTTAGAACGACGTAGAAATTCTAACGTACGATCGTACGTAGCACGAGCACGTACTCTAGGCGTTAAGCGACGAACTGTTTCAATATTATGATTTAAAATGTCTGGTCTTGAAGCCATTAAAGTTTCAAGCGCTTCATAATCTCCACCCATATCCGATGGTAAAATCTCAATCGTTGTAAATGGGTTTCTTTCTCTAACTTTACGCACTGTTTCAGCATAGACATTTGAGCCTTGGTCTCTTAAATCGTCACGAGCAACTGCAGTAATAACCACATGTTTTAAGTTCATTAACTCTACTGATTCAGCGACACGTTCTGGTTCATTTAAATCTAATTCATTCGGCAAACCAGTTTTAACCGCACAGAATCGACAAGCTCTTGTACAAACAGCCCCTAGAATCATAAACGTAGCTGTACGTCTAGCTCCCCAACATTCGTGTATGTTTGGACACTTTGCTTCTTCACAAACTGTGTGCAAATTTTTCTCACGCATCATCTTTTTGAGACCAGTATAGTTTTCGTTCGTGTTAAGCTTAATCTTCAACCAATCTGGTTTACGCAAAATTTCTTCATTTTTAGTCGCCATAACAACGCATACCCTCCTGTTTAATATCTCTTCGTTTATTATAACGAAATTAACAATAAATTAAAATCTAATATACGTTAAATTTAAAATCTAAGCAACTTTTCCTTGAAAATATCTCTTAAAAATTCTGGCATGATATAATCTGTTGGCAAGCCTTTTAAAATTGGGAAATATCTACCAAATGTATACATATCGACAGTACCTAACGTGTATTGGTGATCTGTTTGAATTTCTTCACCATTTATAAAGTATCTATTTTCAGATTCTATGAATCCTAAATTATAAAGAATATAACCACCGAAAATGTCACCTCTAAAACCTAAGCCTTGAGCATGTTCATGCATGTATTCCTGTTTTTGGCTCTTTTGAATGACTTTAATTAATTCGTCACCGGTTAAACGAACCCTCACTAAGTTAATCGGATGCGGTAACATACGATGAATATCATATTCCGTGACTTTATCAGCCTCTATACTATTCACAATTAACCCAGCATTCACTAATGCACAATCTGCATGCGTAAATTCATAAACACTCTCTGCTAATAAGTAAGAAGTTTCGGTAATGACATCCGTTTTTTTCAGTAATTTAACATGATGGTCAATGACAGGCTCACTTAATAAAGCTTTACCTTCTTCTTCAAAGTGCGTTTCAACTTGTGGTAACGCATCGAGAGGATGTAATTTCGCTTTTTTATCAGAGACTTTACCATGTTCGATGGTTAGGTTGACTTCTCCTAAGAAATGACCATATTTCCCAGCTGCGGCCATAAGTACGCCATTGTTAAATTCACCATTTTCAAAGTAATGGTGTGTATGACTCCCGAAAATGACATCAATTTCAGGAATTTCTTGGCATAATTTCTCATCAAAGAAAACACCCACATGGCTCATAACAATTAAAATATCAAATTGACCCTTATGAGCTTCAATTTCATCTTTAATTGCCGCTAATGGATCAGTCACAATCCAATCCAGTGCTCTGTAAAAAGGAGTGAATGGTGCTGTTGCAGCCACAAATAATATACGACTACCTTCAATTTCTTTAACATATGAAGACGTTATATGATTAGGTAAATATCCTTTCTCATCAAACACATTTGCACATATGACTTTAAAATTCGCGTCAGTGTATAAATTTTGTAGTGCTTCATGAGAAATCGTCATACCTTCGTTATTACCAATCGTCGCAATATCACAATGTGCTTGATTAAGTAATTCAATATTCTTTTTACCAATCGTTGCTTCTGTGACAGGGGCTGATAAATCGACATGATCACCAATATCTAAATAAAGGGAGGGATGTTGAAGTTGTGGTCGATGGCTAGCCATATAAGATTGAATACGGGCATATTCGTTTAAGTGACTGTGAATATCGTTTGTATGATAAATTGTTAATTCCATGACACGTCCCCCTCTCAAATTAATCAATCAATTATACTTATTAGTTACTTTAGCATTTAACATCTCTATCTAAAAGTAGAAGTGCTTAGAGTATTACAAGAGAGATTTAATTATTAAATATGCGCCTAATAATAACATGACTGTTCTTAGTAGCATGACTACAGTATCTGATTTAAGTGAACGATTCACTTTAACTCCAATTTGCGCTCCAATAATACTAGAAATAATCAATGCCACTGAATAACCCCAAGCAACATGACCTTGTACAATGTGTCCAATAGAACTCATTACACTTGAAAAGAAAATCATCATCATACTTGTTCCTACAGCAACATGTGGTGGAAATCTAAATACAATGAGCATTAATGGAGTCATTAGAGCTCCTCCACCTATACCAAATAAACCGGTAAGTATACCTATAAATAAAGTTGCGACAAATGCAAAAAATGGCGGCACACTGTAATGATAGGTTTTACCCTCTGCATCAACATATGTACGTTCATATTGTGGTTTATCAAATATTTTGAAAGGTTTAATTTTATGACGCACCATAAGCAATATTGCTACACAAATCATAAAAATACCAAAGTATAAGTTAAATGAATCTAAAGTTAAAAATTGACTTAAAAATGAACCTATGAGCGATCCTGGTAATAAGCCAAAAAGAAAAATAGAACCGTTTTTTATATCAACTTGTTTCGTTTTTAAATAACCTAATGAAGATGATAATCCTGTAACGATAAGGATAACTGAAGATGTACCAATAGCAATCTGTGGAGTGATGCCATGAAGTATATGATGATTCACTCCTAAATATACAAGCGTCGGCACAATAATTATGCCGCCTCCTATACCTACAATTGACCCTAAGATTGCTGAGAGTCCACCTATTAAAACAAGTAAAATAATAGTTAATAACATGATATTCGCCTCTTAAAATAATTTTAATTGTTGTGGAGCTAAACCTTCATAATCAATACCTAGTATGTCTTGATATGTTTTAGCATTTTGAGCTGCATGTCCACCAGAATTATTATTAAAAATTACATAAACTTTTTTAGCTTTTTGATTTAGGATTTTAACCTTTTGTGCTAAATCTTCAAGTTCTTCTTCATTATAATCATACAAATATCTAACATCTCGCCATTCTTGATCTGTCATATCTTTTTTCGTCCATCCATGACGATTACGGCCATGATAACGTACAAAAGCTACTTGGTTTGTAATTCTGTTAACGAGAGGAATACTACCTTCTTTTACTTGAGGTTCATCAACAACAGAATGTATAATTTGATGATCTGTTAAAAATGATAAAGTTTGCTCTTTAAAACGATCATCGAACCAAGATTGGTGTCGGAACTCTACGCACATAGGAACTTCCTCTAATTGCTTTCTTACATATAAAATGTAGTTAATATTTTGAGCGTTGCAATCAAACCATGGTGGAAATTGAACTAGGACCATCGCAAGTTTATTATGCTCTTTAAGAGGCTCAAGCATCTCTTTAAATTGTTCAAATAATTCACTACGTGTTTCCGCATATTCTTTATAATCTGCATGAAGGGTTAATGCTTGGTGTATTTTTACAATAAATTGAAAACGTTTAGGCGTTTCATTTATCCATTTCATTATGTTTCGTTCTGGTTGAATTGCATAATATGAGGCATCTAATTCCACTATGGGAAAATGACTAGCGTAAGTCTTTAACTTGTCACTTTTGCGGTCTAAATCCTCATATAATGTATCATGGTCTCCCCAACCAGTAAGACCTATTTCTATCATTTTTATCACCACCAACATGATACCACACTATAATAGAGTGGTTCACTCGAACAAGCTAAAATTTACATATTCTTTATTATTATAAAAATCGATGATTTTCATATAAAAAAGAGAAGGATACTCCGTTATTATCAACGGATGCTTTCCCTCTCTTAATTGAACTATATCTATATAAGTTGTAATTTCTTATTCACTTGCGATATGACTCTATCCATTATCATTGCAGCATGCATTTTCTTAGCAAGACGTGGAGATTGTCCACTCCACATATGTGTAAGTTCTCTATTACCATCTTGAGCTGCAGCTTTTCTGATACTATTAGTCAGTTGATTTTGAATTGGATAATCAGGAATTTCGCCATCAAACTGATTCATTTCATCAATAAACTCATTATGAATCCCTCGTGCATATTTACCACTAAATACTTTAGTAACTACAGTGTCTGTTTCCTTGCTTCCTAGAATAGCATTTTTTAATAAATCACTCGCAGCACTTTCATCAGAAATCAGGAATGCTGTACCCATTTGCACACCTTGTGCGCCAAGCATCATGCTCGCAAGCAAACCTCTACCGTCCATAATTCCGCCTGCAGCAACAACCGGTACCGTCACATTATCTACCACTTGAGGTACAAGCGACATTGTTCCTATCATAGGTTCATCATCGCCATGATTGAGAAATGAACCCCTGTGTCCACCTGCTTCACTGCCTTGTGCGACAATGATATCCATTCCTGAACGCTCATTTTCAATTGCTTCATCAACACTTGTAGCTGTACCGACTAAAGTGACATTTGCTTCTTTAAGTTTTTGAATTGTTTCTTCATCAGGAATACCGAATGTGAAACAACATACAGGCACACGATACTTAATAATTAAATCAATCGCTTGTTTAAACTGTATATCCTCTGTGACGTTGACAACAGGTTCCTCTAAATTAAATGCACGCCTATATGGTTTCAACCAAGCATTCATATGATTAATTTGGTCTGGTAGATAACGATTTTTACTAGGAACAAAGAGATTCACGCCAAAAGGTTTATCAGTCAATCGTTGCACTTCTAAAATTTCATTTTCCAACTTTTCAGCATTAAAATAACCTGCACCAATTGTGCCTAAACCACCACGTTCACTTATAGTAGAGACTAGGTGAGGCGTCGTACTACCAGCCATTCCTGCTTGAATGATAGGATATTGTATGCCCAATACTTTCGTCATTCCATTTTCATTCCACATCATGTTTCACCCTTCTTAATAAAGTTGTCGGCCTTTCATACTTTGAGGAAGTCTTTGATTTTTTAATTTTTCTTCTTCTTCTTGATCCATTTCATCCTCAATTTCCATGCCCAGTAATTCTTCAATTAAGTCTTCATGTGACACGATCGCATCGGTACCACCATATTCATCCAACACAATCGCTAAATGCTTACGCGTCACAGTCATTTTACGAAGCACCCATTCCGCTCGATTGTGCTCGTTTACAAATAGTGGACTCGATGCATAATTCTTAATTTTATCGTCTTTATGCTTACTCCATGCTAATAAATATTTTGAATGAAATACACCGATAATATCATCAATATCTTCATCATACACCGGATACCTTGTATAAGGTTCATTCATAACTGTTTCATATGCTTCATCATAAGTGACTTCTTTTGAAAATGCCACTACCTTCACGCGTGGTGTTGTATCTACATCAGTTATCTTTAATTTTTCAAAGTCCATCACATTTTGTAAACGTGCATTTTCAACTTCATTAAATGCACCTTCTCGTCCTGCAATATTTAATAATGTACGTATTTCTTCTTTTGAAAAACGCTTTTCCACAGGTTTTCCTCGAGAAAACAAATGATTAATACCGTCTGTCATTTTATTCAATACGAATGTGATAGGCTTTAAAATAATTACTAAAATATTGATAATTGGATAAACCAAACGTGAAATTTGATCTGGAAATGTCGCAGCAATTGATTTCGGAATAACCTCTGAAATTAAAATAATTAATATGATTATAATTACAGAAGCAACGACAATATTGACTCCCTTTCGAATAGCTAAAATAGCTACTAGAATGGGTAAAATAATATTTGCTACGTTATTAACTATAAGAATAGTCGTAATAAATTCATTGGGTTTATCTAATAATTTTGAAAGTCCTTTAGCTTTTCTGTCACCATTCTTCGCAGCAGTTTGAAACTTAGTACGATTAGCAGCAGTTAATGCCGTTTCACTTCCAGAGAAGAAAAACGAAACTAAAAATAAAATGATAATCGAGACAATCATGATGTATTCTCCTTATAAAATAATCATTGTGAACTTTTATACACTATTTCCCAAGAAATAAACATTCGAAACGATAAACCACTATGACAATAAATGAATCAAATAAATAACCTGCCAACAACTCTGATATAAGGTTGATGACAGGTTTAATATTCTAAATTATTAAATTCGTAACTTTAGTGTATAATTAGCCGATTGAACCTTCCATTTCGAATTTGATTAATCGGTTCATTTCTACTGCATATTCCATTGGTAATTCTTTAGTGAATGGTTCAATGAAGCCCATAACAATCATTTCAGTGGCTTCTTCTTCAGAAATACCACGACTCATAAGATAGAATAATTGTTCTTCTGACACTTTAGACACTTTAGCTTCGTGTTCTAATGAAATATTGTCATTAAATACTTCATTATATGGAATTGTATCAGACGTAGATTCATTATCTAAGATTAACGTATCACATTCAATATTTGAACGTGCACCTTTAGCTTTGCGTCCGAAGTGAACGATACCACGATAAATAACTTTACCACCATTTTTAGAGATGGATTTAGAAACGATAGTTGAAGATGTATTAGGAGCTTTATGAATCATTTTAGCACCGGCATCTTGAACTTGACCTTTACCAGCGAAAGCAATTGATAATGTACTACCTTTAGCACCTTCACCTAGTAATACACAGTTAGGGTATTTCATTGTTAACTTAGAACCTAAGTTACCGTCTACCCATTCCATGTTACCATTTTCATGAACAAAAGTACGTTTAGTAACTAAGTTATAGACATTGTTTGCCCAGTTTTGAATAGTTGTGTAACGAACATGCGCATCTTTATGCACTATAATCTCAACAACAGCCGAATGTAATGAGCTTGTTGAATAAACTGGTGCAGTACAACCTTCAACATAGTTTACTGATGCACCTTCATCCGCAATAATTAAAGTACGCTCAAATTGACCCATATTTTCAGAGTTAATACGGAAGTATGCTTGTAAAGGTGTATCTAATTTAACGTTTTTCGGTACATAGATAAATGATCCACCTGACCATACTGCTGAATTTAATGCCGCGAATTTATTATCTGCAGCAGGTACAACAGATGCAAAGTATTCTCTGAATAAATCTTCATTTTCGCGTAATGCACTATCAGTATCTTTGAAGATAATTCCTTTTTCTTCTAATTCTTTCTCCATGTTGTGATAAACAACTTCTGATTCATATTGTGCAGATACACCAGCTAAATATTTTTGTTCAGCTTCAGGAATACCTAATTTATCAAACGTACGTTTAATTTCTTCAGGGACTTCATCCCAAGAACGTTCTGTATGCTCTGATGGTTTAACATAATAAGTAATATCATCAAAGTCTAATTCTGATAAGTCTCCGCCCCATTGTGGCATAGGCATTTTATAGAATAATTTCAATGCTTTAAGACGGAAATCTAACATCCATTGCGGTTCTTCTTTCATCTTAGAAATTTCAGTAACGATATTTTCTGTTAAACCTCGCTCTGATCTGAAAATGGACACATCCTCATCGTGGAAACCATATTTATAATCTCCAACATCAGGTGCTTTTTTAGCCATTTTAATCACTCCTTGAATTGATAATTAATAAACAACGTGCGCATGAGATTTTTAATTTATATAGTTAAAAGTGTAATACTTAAAAATGACTATTCTTTAAAGTTGTAATATATATTATAACAACATACTGTAGTCATCTAAAGACTACATAGTTGCTATAATTTAAGTTTACCCGATTCATTTTAAAACACACTGAAGAAGATATTAATAATTAATTATTCTTCTTCAGTTGTACCTTCTGCTTTACCTTCTTTTTCAACTGTACCTTTTTCTAAAGCTTTCCAAGCAAGAGTTGCACATTTGATACGTGCTGGGAATTGAGATACACCTTGTAATGCTTCAATGTCACCCATCTCTTCCGTAATTTCATAGTCTTCACCGAGCATCATCTTAGTGAATTCTTGGCTCATTTGCATAGCTTCAGCAAGAGAATGACCTTTTACCGCTTCTGTCATCATTGATGCACTTGACATAGAAATTGAGCAACCTTCTCCTTCGAACTTTGCATCATTAATTATACCGTCATGAATATCGAATGTTAGACGAATACGGTCACCACATGTAGGGTTATTCATATCCACTGTCATTGAGCCGTTATCTAAAACACCTTTATTTCTAGGGTTCTTATAATGATCCATAATTACAGATCGATATAGTTGATCTAAATTATTAAAATTCATAAGAGAAAAACTCCTTCGTTTGTTTCAATGCTTGAACTAACTGATCAATATCCTCTTTAGTGTTGTAAACATAGAAACTTGCTCGTGCAGTTGAGGATACATTAAGCCATTTCATTAGTGGTTGTGCACAGTGATGTCCAGCTCGGACAGCCACACCTTCAGTATCAACTGCTGTCGCAACATCATGAGGGTGAATATCTGAAAGATTGAAAGTAATCACACCTGCTCGACGATCTTTAGGTGGTCCATATATTTCTAAACCTTCAATTGCAGACATTTGATCGTATGCATACTCAGTCAGCTCTTTCTCATGCTTGTGTATAGCATCAAAGCCAAGGTCTTCAATGTAACGAATCGCTTCACCTAAACCAATTGCTTGTGCAATAAGAGGTGTTCCAGCTTCAAATTTCGTTGGTAAATCGGCCCAAGTAGCATCGTATTTACTAACAAAATCAATCATATCTCCACCGAATTCTACAGGTTCCATATCTTTAAGTAATTGACGTTTACCATATAAAACACCAATACCTGTAGGTCCTAACATCTTATGTCCACTAAAACTATAAAAATCAGCATCAATATCTTGCATATCCAAGGCCATATGTGGTGCAGCTTGAGCGCCATCAACACTAATAATAGCACCATGTTCATGTGCGATGTCTGCAATCGTTTTAACATCATTAATTGTACCTAAGACGTTTGATACATGTGCAATAGCTACAATCTTAGTTTTTTCATTTATTGTTTCTTTAATGTCATCTACTCTAAGTTCGCCTTCATCAGTCATTGGGATAAATTTTAGTGATGC
Source organism: Staphylococcus sp. TE8 (assembly GCF_000692055.1). Lineage (NCBI taxonomy): Bacteria > Bacillati > Bacillota > Bacilli > Caryophanales > Staphylococcaceae > Staphylococcus > Staphylococcus sp. TE8. The sequence continues at coordinate 314,775 of NZ_JMGB01000001.1, read as the reverse complement.
ATTTTTACGCTTAGCTAATTGCTGCCATGGAACAATATTCGCGTGATGTTCCATCTCAGTCACAACTATTTCATCGCCTTCTTCGACGTTAGCGTCACCATAACTACGTGCAACAATATTGATTGATGCAGTTGTCCCTCTAGTGAAAATAATTTCTTCAAAATATTTAGCATTAATAAATCGACGAACAGTTTCACGAGCACTTTCATAACCATCTGTTGCTAGTGATCCTAAAGTGTGAACACCACGGTGGACGTTAGAGTTATAACGTCTATAATAATCATCTAATACATTTAACACTTGAACAGGCGTTTGACTTGTAGCAGTTGAATCAAGATACGCTAAGCGCTTTCCGTTAACTTGTTGTTCAAGAATCGGGAAATCTTTAATGACATTGTTTACATTAAAAGCTTTTTCGGCCACTATATTCACGACCTTTCTATAATTAAAAATCTCGTTTTATTGGGTTAATAATTTTTGAAAATTTAAATTAAAGATTTATTTAGAAACTTTACGTTCAATAACTTCTCTTAATTGACGTTTAACGTCTTCAATTGGTAATTCACGAACTACTGGGTCTAAGAAACCATGTATAACTAAACGTTCAGCTTCAGTTCTTGAAATACCGCGGCTCATTAAGTAATAAAGTTGCTCAGGGTCAACTCGACCTACTGACGCAGCGTGACCTGCTTCAACATCGTCTTCATCAATTAATAAGATAGGGTTAGCGTCACCACGTGCATTTTCAGATAGCATTAGTACACGAGATTCTTGATTAGCGATAGATTTAGTACCGCCGTGTTTAATATAACCAATACCATTAAATACTGAAGATGCATTTTCTGTCATTACGCCATGTTTTAAGATATAACCGTCAGTTTCTTTACCATACTGAACAATTTTAGATGTTAAATTAATTTTTTGGTCACCTGTACCAACTACAACTGATTTCAATTCACTTGTTGAACGATCACCAATTAAGTTAGTAGTATTATCAATAATTTGACTACCTTCATTCATTAACCCTAATGCCCAATTAATAGAGGCATCTGCTTCAGTTGTACCGCGACGAATAATGTGACCGGTAAAACCTTTATCTAAGTAATCTACAGAGCCATAAGTGACATTAGAATTAGCTCCTGCAATCACTTCTGAAACAATATTAATTTGATTATCTTCACCATTTGCATTAGATAAATAATTCTCTACATAAGTTACTTCTGCACTTTCTTCAGTAACAAGAATAACGTGATTATAGAAACTTGCATTATCGTCGTCATGAAGTACAACGTATTGAATTGGATGTTCAACTACAACATTCTTAGGTACATATACAAATATACCACCATTCATTAATGCAGTGTGTAGCGCTGTTAAACGATGTTCATCAATATCTACAGCTTTAGTCATGAAGTATTTTTGAACTAATTCACTGTGATTCACCAATGCTTTTGATAAACCTTCAATAATGACACCATCTTTTTTAGCTTGGTCTGACACTTGACTATAAGCTAAATCGTTATTGTGTTGAATCACTAAATTTTCAGAGTTTTCAACATCGATAATTTGTTTTACTGATTCTGGTAATTCGCTAAGGTTTTCATATGCACTGCCTTTTGTTTCATGTTGTTTAAATGTATCAAAATTCCATTTTCGTAATTTTGTTTTATCAGGTTTTGGCATTTCTAAAGTTTCTGTTAATTTCAACGCTTTTTTACGTAATTCTGTCATCCAAGAAGGTTCATTGTGCGCTTTTGAATAATCAACAAGTTGTTCTTCAGAAATGTTCAAAGTTTCAGTTGTCATAACTTTCTTTGCCTCCTACTTGATGAAATATAATTTGCTTAGTATGTTCATTTTCATCTTTAAAAGTGAACATCTCATTGTAAAAAGTCCTATTGACGACTATTCAGCTGCACCAAATTCTTCTTTAACCCATTCATAACCTTCTTCTTCAAGGCGTTTAGCTAGCTCTGGGCCACCAGATTTAACTACTTTACCACCATACATAACATGCACTTTATCAGGTGTGATATAGTTTAATAAACGTTGATAGTGCGTAATCATTAATGCACCAAAGTCTTCACCACGCATTTGATTAATTCCTTTAGATACAACTTTTAAAGCATCAATATCTAAACCAGAATCAATTTCATCTAGAATAGCGAATTTCGGTTCTAACATCATTAATTGTAGAATTTCGTTACGTTTTTTCTCCCCACCAGAGAAACCTTCGTTTAAGTAACGTTGAGCCATATCTTGATCAATATCTAAGAAATCCATCTCTTTATCCAATTTCTTGATAAATTGCATTAAATTAATTTCTTGTCCTTCTTCACGTTTAGCATTAATAGCAGAACGCATGAAATCAGCATTTGTAACACCAGTGATTTCTGAAGGATATTGCATTGCTAGGAATAAACCTGCTTTAGCTCTTTCATCAACTTCTAATTCTAAAATATTAACGCCGTCTAATAATACTTCCCCTTGTGTCACTTCATAACTAGGGTGTCCCATGATTGCAGATGATAATGTTGATTTACCAGTGCCGTTAGGGCCCATAATTGCGTGTATTTCTCCTGTATTAACAGTTAAGTTTACACCTTTTAAAATTTCTTTATCCTCAATAGACACATGTAGGTCTTTGATTTCTAATGTTGATGACATTTATATTCCCTCCGTAAAATATAAAGTTTTCTTAACTAGTTTATAATAATTTTAATCTGTAGTCAAAAAGACTTAGTGAATTTCAATTCTCTTTATTATAACGCACTTAAGCACTAATATAAACTTTTTAAACCTTTTATTTAGATTAATTCTTTAAATAAAATTATTTTTATTTAACTCGTAAAATTTCATTAAATGATAAAGATAAGCTCAATTTCTCAATAGCCAATTTTTAGACAAAATAAAGGGTTTGTTTCCCTAAAATTTGAATTTTGTGATATTATGCAGTTTAACCTTTAAATCTTAAATGAAAGGAGCCATTCATGAACAACTTCAAATGGACGAATATTCTTAAAGGTTTTGGCATGGGTACAAGTGATTTAATTCCTGGTGTAAGTGGTGGAACAATAGCTTTACTGCTAGGTATCTATGATGATTTTATTAGTTCTGTAAGCGGACTGTTCTCGAAACGTTTTTGGCCGAGTTTTAAATTTTTACTTCCTATTTTATTAGGAATGGGTTTAGCCATCGCTTTATTAAGCAACTTATTCAACTATTTATTAAGCTATCACGAAATTCCAACTATGTTCTTTTTCACAGGATTGATTATTGGAATCATTCCATATTTACTAAAAACTTCTAACTTTAAACAAACCTTTAAAACCAAGCACTATCTAATGATTTTAATTGGAATTATTATTTTGGTCATCATTACACTTCTTAATAATGCTGATAAACATTCTGGCGAAACATTAACTTTATCTTTAGGTCTTATTATTAAATATTTTATAGCTGGTATGTTCGCCTCAAGTGCAATGTTATTACCCGGAATCTCTGGATCTTTTATGTTATTAGTATTTGGTGCCTATGGGACGGTAATGTTTTCAATCTCTGAGCTAGTGAACTTAAATTTCACAGCATTACCTATTTTAATCATCGTTGGATTAGGTATTTTGACAGGATTTATGCTGTCTAGCCGTATGATTCAGTACTTCCTGCACCATCACACAACGATGACGTTCGCATTGATTATAGGATTTGTAATTGGTTCAATTTATGCCGTTTTCCCAGGCTTCCCTGAAAATGGCCTAGTTTGGATAATCTCATTTTTAACAATAATTATAGGCTTTATTGTTAGTTTTACCTTAGGACTAATTACAGCAAAATCAGATAATCAATAAATTTTAATATTTTTAACACAATAAAGCCCTCACGTACGATTCTGTACCTGAGGGCTTTTTAAAAGTAACGAGACAAATTTATTTGTCGCCTTTAAATTTATCAATTACATCGTTAGCTTTTTCTTTAGCGTTATCAACAACTTCTTTAGCTTTACCTGAAGTTTTATCTTCTTTGCCTTCTTGTTCTAAATTTTTATTATCTGTAGCGTTACCTACTGTTTCTTTAATATTACCTTTAGCTTGTTCAAATTTATTATCTTCAGCCATTGTAATTTCCTCCTTATGACTTTATCTTTATAATTTATACCCTCTAAAATCTAGAATAAACATCAATGTAATGATAATAGCTTAATTTTTTATTTTAAAGGATTGCTTTATACAGTGATTTTCATATACTAAAATTACCAAAAGCTTTTTAAGGAGTGTAGTTATGAAATTTGTCAATATTACATCTATGACTGAAGGTGGACTTAATAAGAAAGTTAATCGTTTTTTAGAACAAAATCCAAATATAGAAGTCTTAAAATTTGATTATCAAATGGGATACGGTGGTCTCGGTGTAGGTATTCTTTATAGAGTAGTATAAAATTTAAATAAAAAGATCACTCTCTTAACATATGCGTTAAGAAAGTGATCTTTTGTGTTACTTAGCTGGTACGACTGCACCATCATATTTTTTATCGATATAATCTCTGATTTCTTTAGATTGAAGAACTTCCATTAAAGCTTTAATTTTCTTATCATCTTTATGTCCTTTTTTAACTGCAATTAAGTTAGCATAAGGATTATCTTTGGCTTTCTCTAAGGCAATTGAGTCTTTTTTAGGACTTAATTTTTGGTCAATTGCGTAGTTAGAATTGATGATGACTGCATCAGCTTTTTGATTTTGGTAAATTTTTGGTAAGTATTCGGCTGATTGTTTGTTATTAAATTTGATATCTTTTTTATTCTCTTCGATATCACTAAATTTAGCGTCTTCAATCTTAACGCCTTTTTTAAGTTTAATTAAGCCTTCATCCACAAAGAATTTTAAGAAACGTCCTTGTTCAGCAGGATTATTTGGAACGTAGACCGTTGCACCTTTAGGTAAATCTTTCAAACTTTTATATTTTTTAGAGTAAACTGCCATAGGTTCTAATTCTACATCTCCAGCAGATTCAATTTTGTATCCTTTTTCTTTACTTTCAGTTTTCAAGTATGGTGTATGTTGGAAGAAGTTTGCGTCGATTTCACCTTTATCTAATAATTTATTAGGTGTAGTGTAATCGTTAATTGTTTTAATCTTTAAGTCATAACCTTTTTTCTCAAGTAATGGTTTAGCTTTTTCTAAAATTTCAGCGTGAGGGGCTGGAGAAGCACCTACTGTGATTGTTTTCTCTTTGTCACCACCGCTACCACAAGCAGCTAAAGCAACTGTTAATGCCAAAACTAAAATAATACCTAAAATTTTTTTCATTGAACGTTTTTCCCCTTTTCTTTAGCGTTTATCAATTTTATTTGTAAGCCAATCCCCAAGGAATTGAATTATAAATACAATAATTAAAATGAATACAGTTGAAACTAATATGACATCATTTTGATTCCTAGTAAATCCTGTTAAGTATGCTAAGTTACCTAAACCACCTGCCCCGATTACACCTGCTATGGCAGTTGAACCAACTAAAGCAATAGCGGTTACAGTAATACCTGAGACTAAAGCTGGCATCGCTTCAGGAAGTAGTACTTTGCGTACAACAGTCCATGTGTTAGCTCCCATTGACCAAGCCGCTTCAATTACACCTTTATCAATTTCTTTAAATGCAATTTCTACTAAACGAGCATAGAATGGAGCTGCACCAATTATAAGTGCAGGTAATGCTCCTGTCGGTCCACTAATAGTACCTAAGATGACACTCGTAAATGGTATGAGTAATAAAATTAAAATAATGAACGGAATGGCTCTAAATAAGTTCACTATAAATGAGACAATTGTATAGAAAATTCGAGCTGCTGGTGAATGACTCTTCGCAGATAGGAAAAGTAACACACCTAAAATCAAACCAAATATAAAGGCAAAAATAGTAGAAACAATTGTCATATACAGCGTTTCTAAAATAGCTTGCCATACATCTGGCCATTGAACATTAGGCATTGTAAACATTTCATGAAAAATTTCGCCATAAGACTTACCCATGTCTCAACACCTCCACATTCACATGTTGCTCATGAAGATCATTTTTAAAATGTTCAAAGCTATCATTATTAATGTGTGGAATATGAATCACTAAGAATCCTATAGAACCATTTCTAGTATTCTTGATGTCAGCTTCCAGAATATTAACGTCAATATTATGTGTTTTCGTGATATACGAAACAATAGGTTCAGTTGCATTATCACCAGTAAAGTTCAATCTCACTATGTAAGAGTCACTCGCTAATGGTTCTAATTCATCTAAAGAATCTTCAAAATCATCATTTAAATCGTCTTTAACAAAGCGTTTTGTAACCGCGTGTTGAGGATTCTCAAACACTTCACTTACTTTACCTTGCTCTATTACTTTACCGCTTTCCATTACAGCAACTTCATCACATATACGTCTAATTACGTGCATTTCATGAGTAATTAAAACGATAGTAAGATTTTGCTGTTCTCTTACTTTAAGTAATAGGTCCAAAATTTCGTCAGTTGTTTGAGGGTCTAAAGCACTCGTAGCTTCATCACAAAGTAAAACATCAGGATCATTTGCTAATGCTCTAGCAATACCTACTCTTTGTTTTTGTCCTCCAGATAACTCTGATGGATAAGCACTTTCTCGTCCTTTCAAACCTACCAATTCTACTAATTCAAGTGCTTTTTGCTTCGCTTTACCACTTGGGACTCCTGCGATTTCAAGCGGAAATGTGATATTTTTTAAAACGGTTCTTGACCATAATAAGTTGAAATGTTGGAAAATCATACTTACTTTTTGTCGTTTTTTTCGTAGCTCTGATTTAGATAATTTACTAATATTGTCCCCGTCAATTATTACATCTCCTGAAGTTGGAGATTCCAAGTTGTTGAACATTCTAATTAGTGTACTTTTACCAGCACCAGAGAAACCAATAACGCCAAAAATTGAGCCTGATTCAATATTTAAATCAACGTGATCAACTGCAAGAACATCTTTGTTCTTAGTATGATATCGTTTAACTATTTGATTTAACTCAATCACGTTAATAGCCTCCTTAAATTGCATATATAAATTAAAAAATGCTTTCTCAACTTATAGAGAGTTGAGAAAGCATTCTAAAAATCTTCTTTCTCTCATCTTCTAAAGTTGAACTTTATGTGAATTGGCACCATTTCTATATCAGACGGTTGCCGGGCTTCATAGGGCACATCCCTCCACCTCTCTCGATAAGAGTTGTCGCATCATTTAATTTGTATTAATCCTACCATCGTACTAGAATTTCGTCAATAATTATTTTAAATTTTCTAACAAATAAGGAACTGATTGAAATGCATAGATTCTATTTTCTTCTTTGTCCTTATTCATTACCAATAGAACAGGAACTGACATTATTTCTTTTTCTTTACTAAAATCCGGATGAAAATTTAAATCTACCTTCTTAATAGGGAGCTGTAATATATCATTAGCAATATCTAACATTCTTTCTGAGACTTTACATGTCCCACACATAGGTGTATATCCAAATATAAGATGTTTATCTTCATTATAGTTTTCTGTTATATCTTCGAGATCGATTGTACTACTCATTAACTAAAACTAACCTTTCAGTGTTTAAATTAGGCATTAGATTCTTCTCTTTTCGCACTGCGAATCCGTATCTATTTAAAACATTAGCTAAATAGTTTTTAGGACATTTAGCTACTTCACAATATGTTTTATCAACATATATATGTTCACTTTCGCTTAAATATCGCTTAAACCATTTTCTAATTTTTTCTCCTTCATCATCAGAATCTGCAAGAACATAAACTTGTTTGCCATAAAGTGATTCTATCATATCATCGATTTTATCTATACTCATGGTCCCATGGGTACAAATAATACTTACTGGTTCTGCAATAACTTGTTGCACGCGTTTTTTATCCGACTTACCTTCAACAATGATAACTTTATTCACAATAGTCATGTCAATCCACCTTCTAAGAGTCGATAGTTAACTGTCACTTACATCATTCACAGAATCCACAAAAACTAAACATTTTTAGAAACACTTAGCACTTTAGTGCTTAGTGTTTCTTATGCATGAGCGTCAGTTCAGACGTTCCTCTTTTCCACTTAGCATTTTTAATGCTAAGTGTTTCTAAGGTAATCTAAAAAAACTCCTTGATTATATTAATCGAGGAGTTTAAACATACTATTCACCAATCATCTCAGAATATTGCTCTGCTGATAATAATTGATCTAATTGACTTTGATCACTAATCTCTACTTTTACCATCCATGCTTTTTCATATGGTGATTCGTTAACAAATTCTGGACTATCTTCTAATTCGTCGTTAACTTCGACGATTTTACCTGAGATAGGTGCGTATAATTCTGATACAGTTTTAACTGATTCAACACTACCAAAAGTATCGCCCTCATTTAAATCTTCATCTGTTTCAGGTAATTCAACAAATACGATATCACCTAATTCATTTTGAGCATATTCTGTGATACCAATAGTAGCTACATTATCTTCTACTTTAACCCATTCATGTTCTTTAGAATACTTAAATTCGCTCGGTACTGCCACGAGAATCCCCTCCTAATTATTAATTACATTTTAATGATGCCACACTGATATTGTTCAATCAACTAATATCTAAAAGATTTAATATGATAAAATTCGTGTTTATTTATGTAAAATATCATATTCGCATCATTTCAGTTTTTAATGTTCACTTTTAAAATAAATATTTAAATACTATAACCAAGTATCTTTATACTGATTTTCTTTAAATCCTAAAGTGATTTTTTCTCCAGAGATAGCTAATGGACGTTTTACCAACATTCCATCAGATGCTAATAAATCTAATTTTTCATCATCTGACATGTCTTTAAGTTTATCTTTCAAATTAAGTTCACGATATTTAGCGCCATGAGTGTTAAATAATTTATTTACTTCAACACCTGTTTTTTCAATGATATCTTCAAATTCTTTCTTAGTAGGTGTGTGTTGTACGATATCAATAGGTTCATAGCTCACACCATATTCATTTAAAAATTTAGCGGCTTTCTTACAAGTCGTACAATTTGAATATTGATAAAATTTAATCATTCGTTTGTTACCTCCTTCTCTTTATTAAGACAAATATATCATTTTCTTTAGGAAAACGCTCTACTTTTTAAGCTAATATTTTTATAAAAAAGATATCATTGGTTATAATAAATTTACTAATAGTGAAAAGGAGCATATAACTATGCAAGGTATTCATAAAACAGAAGACTTTAATTCTACAATCAATAGTAAAGAACCAGTTATTATCAAATTCGAAGCAGATTGGTGTCCAGATTGTAAAGCAATGGATATGTGGATTGACCCTATTACAGAAAAATATAATAACTATCATTGGTATGTAGTAGATCGTGATGAGTTAGAAGATGTTACTACTGAAAATGATGTTATGGGTATACCAAGCATCTTAATTTTCCAAAATGGCGAAAAATTAGCGCATTTACATTCGGCTAATGCGAAATCACCAGAACAAGTCGAATCTTTCCTAGATGAAAACTTAAATCAATAAAAATAAAATTAGAGCTTTCTCTACAAATTTAAAGTAGAGAAAGCTCTTTTTTAGGTACTTTGAAAATTAAAATAATTACTCAAACTTAGTGATTAAATTTTTATTTTTACGTTTAGCTTTAGTTGGCTCAACTTCTAAATCCGTTAGATACATGAAACCAGCTAAAATTTCATCATCTTGAATATCTAAAGCTCTACGTACTTTAGGTTCAAAAATATAGTGAGGTGTTTTCCAACATGTGCCAATTCCCGCTTCGTAAAGTAATAACATTAAATTTTGAGCAAATGCTCCAAATGCAAAGTAATTTTCTCTGTTTTGTCTTTGTCTAGGATCATTTTTCAAAATGAGTAATAATAAACCACCTAAATTTGTTACAGCATTATAATGATCTTCTCTTTTTTCGGGATGATCTGGAAATGCAAATCGAGTAATGTCATGACTAAAATCACCTAATTTGTCTTTTGAAACATGAACGACTCTCCAAGGTTCACGCATTCCATGATTTGGAGCGTCGGTAGCTTTTTCGATAGCATCATATAATGCCTTATCGTCAATCACCATATCATGTTTAAATTTCTTAATACTTCTTCTATTAGATATAGCTTCTTGTAATTCCACTTTAATTCGCTCCTTCTACGTTCGTTGATAACAATTATCAATTATAAGTCACAAAACCGTTAAATTCAACTTATTCGTTTATCATTGATAGAATTCAAGCTGTTGTTTCAGAGCTTTAACATGAATTTGACCAGGAGCTTGTGGCTCACCTAAGCAACCGTATGAAATTGATCCCCCAAACACCCCTTGTGCAACACGACTTACTAATCCTAGATGAGACATAGATATTCCGATAACTTTATAAGGTGTATTATCAGAAGTCACACTCATTGCCTCTAATAAATGTAGTACATCTTCTTTATTGTTTGGCATTACTGCAAGTTTTAAATATTGTGGTGCTAATTTTTGCATTTTGTAATATATAAATTTAATCTCTTCTAATGATGGTGTTTCTTCAAAATTATGATGCGATAACACTACGTTTAAATTCTTTTCTTGAGCATCAGTGATTAATTGAGCATATTGATCTGTATTTATAGATCCACTCCATTCAATATCAAGTAATTCAAATTGGGCATATTCAATCAATAGCTTAAGAATATCTATATAAGTTGTTTCTTCAACATTTCCTTTACCTCCTTGATTAGAGGTACGATAAGTCACTAAAATCTTAAAATCTAAATTCAATCCTCTTAACTGTTGAATCACAGTATCAACATTTTTAATAACAAAGTTCTCCCACTGATCTATTCGTAGTTCTACGATATCTATATAGTCTTTATATTTTATTAATTCATCTAAGCACAATTGCGTTATTGTTTCTTCTGGCGAAATAGTTACTGCAACATCTACTTGCGTCATGATATCCCCCTATTCATAAGAATAATATTAAGATTATTTTATATTAATTTATTCACAACTTACAAATGATGATTGGGAGATTGATTTTTATTTAAAGAATTTAATCATGATTTAAAAAATCTAGCACTGGGTATGTTAAAAATATATAAAGATTTAGGAGGTAATAATAATGGCAGTTCAATATGAAACTAAAGCTACAAACGTTGGTGGACGTAAAGGACATGTACACACTGACGATAACGCAATAAATGTTGATGTATTACCACCACAACAAGCTGATGGAAATGCTACAAATCCTGAACAATTATTTGCAGCAGGTTACGCTTCATGCTTTAATGGTGCTTTTGATCTTATTTTAAAACAAAACAAAGTACGTGATGCTGAACCAGAAGTTACTCTAACAGTACGTTTAGAGGACGATCCAAACGCTGAGAGTCCTAAATTGAGTGTAGATATTGATGCAAAAGTTAAAAATGTTTTATCTCAAGAAGATGCTGAAAAATATTTACAAGATGCACATGAATTCTGTCCATATTCAAAAGCAACTCGCGGTAACATTGATGTAAATCTAAACGTAGAAGTTATTGATTAATCATTTTAGTCATTTCAATTAAATATCTAAGTGTTACTTATAGCTACCAACCTTTGTAAAAGAAGTGTTGGTAGCTTTTTTCTTTCTAAACAGTACATTTCTAACAAAAATTTTCAAACTTAAGTTTATTAAAATTTTTTATTAAGATTTAGTAAACATAATTGTATGATTACAATATCTGATAAAATAGTATGTAGTTAAACCCTTTTAAGATATGGATATAGATGAAATTTCAAAATAATATTTTTATAATTTGAATTGCCACATAATTAAATTATCATAAATGCTTTTTGTTAATATAAAACGATTATTGCGTATTTTTAATAATTCTTTTATTATGTATTTGATAAGTATCTTAGTCTAAAGATATTAAATAAGTTTTTATTTTCTTTGAACCTGGAGGTCAACATGAAAAATATCCGTGTATTAAATACTGATGATTTAGAATCTTATAAAGAATTAATGTCAAACGGCTATCATAATTATGCTTGGGATCAATATTATTTAGAACATGTTACTGAAGAATGTCTAAACTCTATTCTCTCGGAAGAAACAAAGTATTTAAACGTTTTCGGCGCATTTGATAACAATCATCTTGTTGCAACATGTACGTTAAAGCAAATAAAATTTGTTGGAAAGCGTCATAAAGCCGTTTTAGAGAATAATTTTGTTAAAGATAATGATGAAATTATTAATAGAGAGCTCATTAATCACATAATTGAATTCGCTAAAACGCAAGGTATTGAAATGTTGATGACCACAATCGCTTCAAATAACATAAGCGCTAAAATATTTTTCAGTTCTCTCGGGTTTGAAAATTTAGCCTTTGAAAAAAATGCTAGTAAAATTGGGGATGAATATTTAGATGAGAATTGGCTCATTTACTATACTTCTGACATCCCATCAAATTCTTAAGAAAGTTTATTTATAACATGCGTAAATGGGGTATGGAAGATACCCTATCTGCGGGCGTATGTTTCCGCTATGATTTAGTTTTTATAAATATACATAAGTGTTAGACATTATTATTTTTAAAAGTTATAATTAGCTTAAATTATCAGAATTTTCAATCTTTAAAGGCTGGTGATCCCTTTTATGAGCGAAGCAGTAATACACGGTTTTCTCTTAGCTATAGGGTTAATCTTACCCTTAGGCGCACAAAATGTTTTCGTTTTTAATCAAGGAGCAAATCAATCTAAGCTAATTAAAGCCTTCCCAGCAGTTATTACAGCAGGAGTATGTGATTCTATACTAATTAGCTTAGCAGTTATCGGTGTTTCTTTAGTATTAATGTCACTACCCCTTTTACAAATCGTGATCTACATTATTGGACTTATTTTTCTGCTTTATATGGCATGGACACTTTGGAATGAAACGCCTGATCCTATTAAACAAGAAGGTGGACTATCTACAACAAAACAAATAAGTTTTGCTTTATCTGTCTCTTTATTAAATCCACATGCAATTATGGATACTATTGGCGTTATAGGTACAAGTGCGTCAGCTTACGAAGGAAATAACAAATTCGCTTTTACTTTAACATGTATATTTGTTTCATGGATTTGGTTTATCTTCTTAGCTTTAGTAGGTAAATCGGTTGGAACAATCGATAAATCAGGTAAATTATTAGTTGTGATAAACAAGTTATCTAGCATTATCATTATAGCTGTTGCAATTTTAATCATTAAAAAATTGTGTCAACTTCTTTTTTAGTACAAATAAGCTCAAGCCCATAATATAGCTATTTAAGGACTTGAGCTTATTATTTTTAGTTTGTAGGATCAATGATTTCTATGAATTTAAATTGATTATCATCATATTCAAATTTTAAGATATGACAATTACCGATGTCATAAGTACTACCCTCTTGATTACCTAACACCTTTCTAATAAATAAACCGATCGTACTACCATGGCTTACTGCCAAAGCTGTTTGATTAGTTTGATTAGCGACGACATCCTCAAGTGTTTCATAAACTCTGGATTCAACCTCAGATTTTGATTCACCACCAAAGGGTACTACATAATCACCATATAAATTCTCAGGCTTTTTAATTGCCTTTAATAACTCAATACTCTCTCCTTCAAATAAACCAAAACCCCATTCTTTAATACCTTTTAATCTTTTATAATTTTGGTTAGGCACTGCATTTTCAAGAGTTTCACAGGCACGCTCTTGTGATGACTAAACTAATGTATCAAATGTAATATGATGCTTTTCAAAATAACCTTTAGCAGACCGAGCTTGCCTAACCCCTAATGTTGTTAATGGCGAATCACTCGCACCTTGAATTCTTCCTTTTAAATTAAAAACTGTTTGACCATGTCTCATTAAATATAATGTTTTAGTCATAATAAACACCTCTTCACTACAATGACTTACTTTTACTATTTAGCATTCTATACAATTTCTATTTCAATATTCATTTAATCATTATGAAAATGAGATGTAAACGACTTCTAATAATATACATATTTGCTTATCTGCATATTAAATTGTTTTAAATTTGTGAGTATGGGTATAACTTAACATCAGATTTACATTTACTAAAGGAGTGTCTATTATGGATAGTCATAATCAATGCAATTATGTAAATCCTAATTCAGTTTCGTTAGACTGGGAATGTTTTATTATTAGTAAAACTGATATGTTATTAGATGGCGTTCCAAAAGAATTGATTAATGCATGGTTAGACAAAGATCTTATTGAACCTTTTTCTATAAGAAATAACGAAGTTAATTTCAAGACTAAAGATGTATGGGAAGCGCTTAATACTCATAATTGGTATTACTCAAATTAATTTATATAAACTAATTGCTCTATTCGTACTTTCAATTAACTGATGGTCTCTATAGTGATCAAGCACATATGCACGAATGGCTTTATTGTTTTTTTCTTCACGGGGAAAATGAATATCATCTAAAATATAATTTGCTAAACTACCTAAAGGTGTATCATCATTTATAAAACCTAAAATAAAATCATAAAAAGTCATTCCACCTCAACCCCTTTTCCACTTATTAATAGCTAAGTTATATAGTATTACTCTTTATCATACCAAATTACTCGAGATTGTCTATGTGCAAAATTTTACTTTTGCACTTTTTCTAATATGCTCTTTTAAAATTCTTCACATATAATTACATTTAAAATATTTCATAATCTTTATTGGTTTCTTATTTAGTAATCATTTACTGTTAAATACAATTAACTTTTCATGATCTAAATGAGTCCAAAACTCTCACAAAATACTTCATCATTTACAAATTTAGTAAACTTTCTAATTCATTTGTTTTACAATATCTTATGAGTATGAGTAAATTAAAATGTAAATTGTATATAATTAAAAGTAATTGATTTACCTGTGAGTAATTAATGATATTATAGTATGTAAAAGACTTTATGCTATACGTGTCTAATGAGGTGGCCACCTATGAAAATATTTAGTATAAATGTGATTAATATTTTATTGACCATATTATTTATAGCCTTTAATGTGCTTATAACTTATAACGCAAATGTTGATAATCAATTATGGTTGATACCAGGATTATGTATTTGTGGCGTCGCTTTATTCACTAGTCTAATAATAGCTATTATTTACACTGATTTGCTAAGCGAAATTATATTTTTCATAAATATAGTATTAGCACTTTACTATATTTATCCTATTTTTTACGACTTCTTGTAATTAAGTAACACTGAGATAAGGAGGGAATCATTGTGAGTTTGCATTTTCAAATATTGTTATGGCTAGCAATTATATTTATTGTCGCTGGAGCTATTATTTTAACAATTATGCTTAAGACTAAGAAAGAAGAAAGAAAAGAATCTTATTTAGGATTTACTGTAATATTCTTGATTTTTGGATTTGCTATGCTTATATACACACTCATTTTCGGATTGTAACCTTTTTTAGTAGAGCGGATATTAATTGCAATTCGCCTTTGAATTCAGTTAGCTCACGCTAATATTGATTTTAGCTAAGTCATTATTTTTGACTTAGCTTTTTTATTTTTGAAAATGAAGTTTATTTTACATATAGAGTCATTTAATATAATAATTAATTTAGTATATTTAATGAAGGAGTTTTCACTATAAATGAAAACTAAATATAAACTTACCATTCTATTTATTACTTTGGTTATAGTACTTTTAATTTTATTTTCAATAAACGTCTTCAATAAAGATAAAGAATCTTATGAAACCATAGACACTAAAGATTTTAAACTTAAACCGGGCGACATTATCATTACTAAAGGTCCTGTATTATTCGGGTTCTTCGGCCATTCAAGTATAGCCATAGATGAAGATACTGTGCTTCAAATTGAAGGCCCTGGTGATCAACCTATAACCGAATCATTTGAATCATATCAACGGCGTTTCGGTACTGGAAAAGACGATTGGATAAAAGTGTATCGTAGTGTAAAACCAGATGCTGGTCAAAAAGCAGCAAATTGGGTAAAAAGTAATTACGAAAATAGTGATAGCCAATATCTCGTTACGCTAAATTTGAAAAGTCAAAAATTCACTTATTGCACTAAAATAATTTATCAAGCTTACAAATACGGTGTAGATAAAAATGCTGTAAGTGATCATGGATTATACATCATTTCACCATATGCATTAAAAGATAATTTTACACATGACTATCGTTTAAAGTTAGTTAAAAATATTAAAAATTAAACCCTCCAGACAATAGTTAAGGTAAATGAATAACCTATTGTTTAAGGAGGGTTTTCTCAAATTAAACTTCTTTAAAATAGTTAACGAATTGCTCATTTCTATCTAAAAGGTCTAAATAAGAAATAGAGCTAAATGGGATAATTCGTGTGCAATTCTTAAGCGGATAGATGATAATCTCATTTTCATAATCGACGTGAATATCATTCTCCAATACGATTTTCTTATTTCCAACGACCACGGCTACTGCTTTAAAACTATCATCATTCAAATATCTTCTTAATAATTCTTTATCCATAACAACATCACATCCCTTTATTATAAAATAGCACATTATTGTTAAGGGAGTGTGAAAACAATCTAATTATTTAATTAATTCATAATATTTTTAGAAAATATCGCTTTAGTTTGGATATCACTTAGAACTTTCACTAAAGATGCTTTCTCATCTTAAATAAATAAAATGGCGATTGATTGATTTCTCCTACAATCGAAAAACCGAATTTTTTATAGACGCTTAGAGCTTTCTTATTATCTTGAACTACTGTTAATGAAATTTTGTCAAAACCATCATTGATAGCAAGACGTTCAGCAAATTTTAATAATTTCGTACCAACGCCCTTACCTCTAGCTTTCGGGAGAGTTGCAAGCATACTCACATGAAATTCATCTTTCTCTCCTTCATCCATTGTAATTAGAGAATATATCTTTTTGAAATTGGATAAAATAATTTTTAATGATTTCAATTTTTTCATTTTGATGATTTCAAGCACAGTTTGAAACATTGATTTTTCTAATTTGACTAATGAGGTACAAGTTATGGCACCTAAAACTTGTCCCTCTTCTTTTGCTACATAAGAAATATCATGACTAAATCGGTTACCCTTCTTTTGCCATAATTGCTGTAACTGTTTATTTAATCGTTCATTCGATGTCTCTCCTAAAATAACTTGTGCCATTTTATCAATAGCTAAATGAGTTAATCTTCCTCCTTCCTTGTCACTTGATTGAGCACTTTTAATCTGAATGTCCTCCACTTTATCACCTTCGTAAATTATTTTTAAAATAAAAAATACATTGAATTAACAATAATTGCTTACCCTATTAAAGTAAGTTCAATTATTTTTATATAGAAAATAAAAGATGAAATACTTGTTTATTTAATAAAATCATTGTTATCATTTATGAGTTAAATTATTGAAAACAAAGGAGATATAATGAGCAATAAAGGCAGTCTATATTCCATACTTTATTATTTAGCTATAGCGTTAATTGTCATCACTATCATAGTAGTAGTTTTGATTTTCTATAACACTAGAAAATCAGCTTCTAAACCTTCAAGCGATCGCTATAGTGATTTTGAAGAATTAAAAAAGAATACCACTAAAAACAAGGATTGGAGAATTGTTACGAAACATAGAAAGGATAATAATATTTTACTTACAGCCATTCACGGTGGTGGAATAGAACCAGGTACAACAGAACTTGCAAGACGTGTATCGAACGTAGGTAAATATAACTTTTATTCTTTTGAAGGTTTACGTAAACATAATAATGATCAACTTCACGTGACATCAACAAATTACGATGAACCGAAATTAATTAATATGTTAGAAAAATCTAATGAAACAATTTCAATTCATGGTTCTTCTGGAGATGACCCTATCGTGTATATAGGTGGAAAAGATAATAAAATGGCAAAAGCGATTGCGAAGGCATTACGTAAGAAAGATTTTACCGTTAAAGAGAGTCCGAAAGAAATTAATGCGCAATCTGATGATAATTTTGTAAATAAAAATGATACAGATTCAGGAGTACAACTCGAATTGACCACTGCACAGCGCGAGGAATTTTTCAAACATCATAAATTAGACAAAACAACGCGAGGTAATCCTAAAAAATATACAAGAGATTTTTATAAGTTTGCGAACGCTGTAGAAAAAGGTATAAAAAAAGCAAAATAAACTCAAATGACCTTCTACCTACACATAAAATTTTTATTAAAAATCATTCTTTTCAGCGTTTCTACAAGTACGTATCTAGGGTATAAAGTGATATGTATTTTGTGTGGAGGGATTAATTTATGGACGAATTAACTAAAGAACAAAAATATACAGTCGCAAAGTTTTATAAATTATATATGGAACGTTCAAATGAAGGATTATCTGAAGAACAATCTAACGACTTCAAAGATTCTATAACTACTCAAGATGATTATTTCTGTGACCGTGAATATGAAGATTTTATTCATAACTGTAAAGTACTTATAGAAGAGGGCTATCTTGAAGGTGATATTAAAGATCAAACGATTTATAATATTAAATTAACTACCAAAGCTTTTACAGAAATTGAAAAAAGCTTTGGTTAGTATTTTTAGTAAGGTGATTTTTAATGGATAATTGGAAAATTGATAATCATTCAAATCGCAAATTTTTAATTCAAAAAAATGAGGGTGAATTATCAATTGTAGAACCATTAGATAATGGTGCATTTAAAATACTTGCTGAAATTAACTTATCTAATGAAAATGATGTAAATATTTATGACAGTCATTTATATGTTTCAGTAAGCCTAGAACAAGAAGAAATTTGTATATTTGATAACAACAATACGTAATCTTTAAAAATTGCGATAATTCTATATTTAATGAATTATCAATTTATGTTAACAGAACTTTAATAATTATTTTATTATTGTCAAACTAATAAAATAGCCATAAATATAGTTTTATGGTACTCTATATGTGTTGCACTCTGTGAGTGTTTAACATTACTTCTTGTTGTCGCCGTACAGACTTTAATTTTCGTCATTATTAAAGCGCTGTACAGGCGATTTTTTATAATGAAGACAAAATAATTCAAAAAGGATATCACTTTGGGCCTATATAAATAAGAAATTAAAAAAGCTGCGATATGCAGCTTTTTTTATAATATCTCATCTAATTGTTTTACTAAGATAGGTGTATATAAATAACGGTAACCTTTTTTGGTTGGATGTGAATCATCTGCCATCATTTCTTTATCACTTTTAGCTAATTTATTAATTTCATCATTATTAAAAATATCAATAATATATATATCCCATTTTGTTTTAAGTGGATAAAGATGATTAACTAACTGCTTATAAGTTAGATCATTTTCTCTAATACAGGTATAAAAGATGATTGGACAATGCCATTTAGTATGAACATACTTAATAATATATTCAATCGCACCTAATGTCGTCTCAGTATCAAAAGTTTCAAGGTCAAAAGACTGACTCATTTCACCAATTTCATAACCAAATCTTGCATCATTCGTAGATAACTGTATTACAACAGCATCAATTTTAGTATTCACAAAATTTAACTTTCTGAGTCGATTTAAATAACTATTTACATTTTTCCCAGCTAATGTTGTGCCTGATTTAGCCTCTTTGATTCCTTTTACTTCATATTCTGTTGTGAGATATTCAACAAAAGAGATTCCTTTCGAAGCCGCACCATAAGTTATAGAAGACCCTAAAAAGATAATTTTTTTCCCATTAAGATTATCATCTTCTTTTTTCATATCAATTTTTGGATTATAGTAATCTTTATTCCCATTGATAATATTGAAAATGTTCTTCAATGACTTCAACATCGTTGGTACTTCATTCAATATCATTTTTGCTTTATGCATGTATTTCTCCTTATACTTATTTATATTGAAAATTTACTGGTTTATATATTTTAGCATTTTATTAGATTAAGGATACCATCTTACAAAAAAAAGCCCTCCTAAGAGGGCTTTAAAACTTTTAATTACATTTTAACAACGTTCGCTGCTTGTTCACCACGTTCGCCTTCAACAATGTCGAATTCAACGTTTTGACCTTCTTCTAAAGACTTATAACCGTCTTCTACGATTGCTGAGAAATGAACGAATACGTCCCCGCCATTTTCTCTTTCGATGAATCCAAAGCCTTTTTCTGAATTAAACCATTTAACTGTACCGTTATTCATATAGAATACCTCCATGTGCTGTTGCACTAAATATTTGTAACAAATCCATTAATTAAAAGAGAATATTCTATAAAAATAATTCCACAATCAACTTCACGTTCTTTATTACTTAACATTCACTATACGCTTATTTTGAAATAAGTAAAGTCTTTTCCAGGAATTTCTTAAATTAATTTATATTTCAAATTTTTAAAGATAACTATTTATCATCACATATACCATAACTATTAAATAAAATGATTATCACAAAGATAAAGTTATAGTTAATGTGACTTTTTAAATTGCACAAAAATAAGTAGCTAAAGTAGAAATTAAATAAAATTATACAGTTAGGAATTCAAAATTATCTCAATTTTTAATTTTTTCACACAAAAGAACCATATATAATTATTTGCGCATTAACCACCAAAATCTCCAATACTTGCTATATGATATACACATAATCAATTAATTGGAGGTGCTTATAAATGTTCATCTTTGATTTATTAAAAAAAGGAATTCAATTCTTTAAAGACGTATTTGGTAAATAATATTTTTGAGTAGTAGTGGTGCCCTTCATTATTGAAGGGTACTTTTTTTATATAATAAATCCCTAGTATCCTTATAATAAATATTGAATAAATTTGTTATTAATTTTTAGAATTAACAGAAAAGAATTCAAAGTTATTAAATATATACTAAAAAACTACATTTATGAATAATTTTTTACTACTTTTGAAATAATTAACAAAAATTACTCTAATAATAATATACTACAGCTAACAAATACATAGGAGGTGAGTCAAATGTTCATCGTTAACTTAATCAAAAAAGCAATCGAATTCTTCAAAGGTTTATTTGGTAACAAAAAATAATTAATTATCTTCCCCTCTTTCAATAGAGGGGCTTTTTTATTTCATATACAAATAACTCTTTTAAAATTTTACATTAATTTTAAATTAGATTTAACGATTTTGGGTAAAGAAAAATTATCACAATAAAATCATTATTTTAGGAGTGAAATTTAATGAAGAAATTTTTTGCCGTATTATTATCAAGCTTTTTAGTGCTAAGTGCATGTAGTCATAGTGATCATTCAGATAAAAAAGATTCAGATAAAAACAGTTCAAAAACGGAATCTAAAAAGTCGGATAAAAAAGATTCAAAAGGTGATAAAAAAGTTAATAACGCTAAAGATAACATTAAAGACAGTAAATTAGGTAAGAAAAGCAAAGATAAAAGTTCAAAAAGTAAGGATTCAAAACCTAAAAATAAACAAACTAATCAACAATCATCTAATAGCGCATCACAAGCAAACAATACTTCAAATCAACCTCAAAATAATAATGCTAATAACGCTAACAATACTAACGGCAATAACCAAAATTCTTATAACAATCAAGCTAATTCACAAAACCAACAACAAAACCAACAACAAAATCAAACTAACAATACACAACAAAATAATTCCCAAAGACAACAACCATCACAGAATAATCAACAACAATATTCAACTGGCAACAACCAATCTGCAAATAATAGCCAAAGCATGAATAACTCACAAGGACAAACAAATACTAATACCCAAAGAGGATTTTAGAATCACAAAAAGTCATGAATGCTATACCTTTACTTAGCATCCATGACTTTTTTTTACAAATAAATCAAACTTTCCGTTTAATATTCACATTCAATATTTATATTGAACTTAAGCATCACTTAATTATAACTTAAGATAATATATAGGATAATCTCTTCCTTGTTGATCTTTTAGAGATTCTTTATATTTTTCAAAACCATTCTTTTGATAGAACTTAACCGCGTTATAATTATCTTTATTAACTTCTACATATCTTACTTGGTCTTCACGAATTAGAGTTTGAAGTATTTGAGTTCCATAGCCCTTTCTAAAATACTTAGGATCTATGAACAACATTTCTAAATTTTGGTCGTTTGTACCTGAAAACCCAATAATTTCATCGTCATCACACCAAAAATAAGCTTCAACATGATTTAAATAATTCGGTATTTCAGTTTTTAACTCTAATCTATCTTTTTCTTTTAAAAAATCATGAGTGCTAATTACAGACTTCTCCCAAATATCTAATACCTTATGATAATCTTTTTTCTCAATTTTTCTTCTAGTTAATGACATATGAATTCCCCTAATATTTTAAAAAATACAGTTAATTAAAATAATACGTATAAAAATAAAACCCACAACCATATAGGCTGCGGATTTCAATTATATGGAGACGGCGGGAGTTGATAAATAGCATTATTAATAAATTTAAAAACCTTTATGAAGGTTGTCATATCAACGTTTTGACTGCCTTAGACGTTGAGTGTAAAATGTTAAAATTGCAAAAACAAGAAAGATTTGTGGCACCTTATTTTTTATTAATAATTATAGATAAACGATAATTAAATTTATATTCATATACCATTCTTATGATTAAAATTCATTATTGTGATAAAGTTTAATTATCTTTTATAGAAAGAAGGATACATTTTAATGTGTAGTGAACTTATAGTAGCAAGTATATCAATTCTGGTTGTTTGTATAATAAGTAATTTAGAGTTTAAATGTAAAAAGTTTTTTACTGGCCTATCACACTTCATCATAATTTTATTTTATGCTGGAGGCTTAACTCCAAGTACTTCTCACTATAGAGCTTTTTTAATATTTGCAAGTATATACCTAATTATGAATATTAGTATAAATCTCCTCAATTTTTATGGATACTTAAATAACTTGAAACAAACAATACATAATTTATCAAGTATTGATAATATAGAAAAACTCAAAAACAGAAATACAAATATTCGTATATTCATTTATACTTTATCTTTATCCTTTAGCATTATTGTTTATTACACACACAAAATGGAGGATATTAACAACGTTTTTGCAACTGTAATTATTTTAGATGTGCTTATTGATCTAATATTATCTAAGTTTATTAAAAATTATTAAGAATTATTTTATATTTAATAGCTCACTAAACGCTCTAAGGTAGTTGAATAATTCATTTATCTAAATTTTAGAGCGTTTATTGTATCATTAATAACTTTATTTTAAGCCCTTAATTACACAAACTCATTCCCCACTGCAACACAGAGCTTCTCTCAGCGTCCTATTTTTAATACCCGATACTAATTTTATATAATAAATAACCGGGAATTTATCCCGGTTTTGATTTATTCAAATCTGCAAACTACTTAAATCACTATCTAACAAATTTTGTATTACTTTTCTCATCTAAACATCACCCATAGTATTGTAGCTATTAATGTCCACGC
Source organism: Staphylococcus sp. TE8 (assembly GCF_000692055.1). Lineage (NCBI taxonomy): Bacteria > Bacillati > Bacillota > Bacilli > Caryophanales > Staphylococcaceae > Staphylococcus > Staphylococcus sp. TE8. Next base: position 291,252 of record NZ_JMGB01000001.1, on the reverse strand, counting down.
TATTAAACCAGTTATAAATTCTTTTTTTGTAGATTTTCTAATATTTATTTTCATATATTTAAAATGAGGATTGTGTTATATTTTATATTGAAGAGGGGCGAACCCCCTCAATCATTTAGTACTCAAAAGCTAGTTCAAACTATACAACGACCAAGTTTACTTTGATTGAACATTTAAAGCTTTTGGGTGCTTTTATTTTTATCCTCATTTCCTAACCTCCTTACATATATTACACTATGACTTATGGCATAATTCAAAACTTTTTATGACATTTGTCATAATTATTTTTAGGCATAAAAAAACAGGGACAAGCACCGTTATGCTCACCCTCTGTAATGTCGTGTGACTAAATTATATGAGATTACTTCCAATCAATCTTACCGAAATACTCTTCTTTCTTAATACGTTCCTGTTTATCTGTAATCTCATACAAAGTACAGTAGAAGTAAACTATACTTTTTAAACTTTTTGAATTGTAGTTTTATCAAAAGCTGATGGGTATTTAAGACCATATCCTATACTTCTATCCATACTAATATGAGCCAACCATATTAAAGATATTTGTAATAGCACTTCTTCATTTGTAACTAAATACAACAAAGTGATAATGATAGGTATGACATAAGTATGACCTAAATTATATACCTTACTACCAATATCTTTGTTAATAGCATATCCAACCATAGAAACGTCTGGGACTAATAAAAATAGTAAAAATATCCATAGTGAAAAACCAAAGATAAAATAAACACTAACTACCGAAATGAACACACAAATATTTTCTAATCTTATTAGATTACTCATGTAATTCCCTTTTTTTCGTATTATTCATTTAAATAATACCATTATTGAAGTGTTTATAATATAAAATATAAGATTAGATACCTTTAACTATTCATCGAACCTACCTATATCATCTACAAAAACAGGTGTAACCATATTCACATCTACCGTATCTCCATTAATCTCAACGCTATCTATTCGGATAAATAAATATCCTATCATCATTCAATTTTATAGATGGTACTATGCGCCTATCTACACCGTTCTTAACCAACATTAAATCAAAAGGTGATATTATGCCTACTCTCTCTGCTGCATGAAGTCCATTCCATATTACTACCTCTTCATCAATCATTAGATCGGTTTAAGTAATAACAATGTTCTCTTTAATGCTCATAGCCTTACTGAGAAACTTTAATATCGTGATATATAAGAGGATGACTTAACTACGCTGTTTTTAGCGTTTTGTTTTATAAATAAACCTAAGTAAACATAACTATTTTGACACGTAATTGACACGTGAATAAAATAACCACGCCTTATATTGACGTGGTTGGGAAATATAATTTATTAGAAAATAAATGTCACTAATCATAACGATTATTTTAATACTAGGTATATTATACCATAATTATTACGCATTTTATTTCATTTTGTAGCTAATATTATTAAAGTGATTTTCTAATAAAAATAAGACCACCTTGTACGGCAGTCTTATTTATTGAATCAAGCTTAATATAAAAATATACTTTATTGGGATCAACATTTTTACCATAAGGGAATTAAACTTGAACAAATAAATATAAAATTTTTAAGGAGTAATAGGTACGAATCATGTGGTTCGTGATTAACATAATAACACAATACTTTAGTTTTTCAAATAAAAAACGCTACGGTTTCAAAGTAAACCGTAGCGCAAGTTAAATTATATAAAATTCAACAATCACACTGAAAAAGGTTATAACAACCTAGTAATCATTATACCAAATTTTATTATCTATTCAATTAAAATAGCTTGCGTTCTTATCATTAGGATAAAAAACCGTACCAATTAAGATACGATTATCTTTTAGATAAATCTTCATTGTGTTTTAAAATATCTTTTGTAGGACTGAATATATATCTTAATAAAAAACCAATTATTCCAAATATATTTACAAATGTTGCAGATGCAAAGAAAATTATTAACTTTACATCATAATGAGGGATTTTTATATGCATTATACCTACATTAAATTTCAGACCTTGTAAGTATAACATCACAAACATATTAGTAAATAATATTAAAGATATAAGACCAAAAATGATTAATGAAATCCATCTAATTTTATCTTTAAAGTCAATTTGTTTTTTAGCACTATCTCTTAAATACTTTTTATATTTGTAAAAGTCTTTGATATCATCATGTGCAGTTTGTGCATCTGAATCTATTTTATTAATTTCGTTTTTATTCAATTGACTTTTTAAATATTCAATAGTTTTTGTATCTACATCTGTTTTATTCATGAATTGATCCCATTTTTAATTTGTTTAAGTTTATTTAACTGTTTCCATGCAAATGGTTTAGAAATTTTAAAAGCATTTGCTATTTTATAAGATAATTCGTTGATTTCAGAATCAGAATAAAGCGAAATATCTTTAGGTAAAATCTTTTCTATAAGATCTATAGGTGCTAATAACTGTGCTGCAAATTCATTAGCTTCGTTTTCTAACTGAGTATTAGAATTATCATATTCATTTCTGTATAAGATACTATATTCATTGGTTGGTTGAAAAGTCGGCCATCCCCAATGAAGTATTATATGACCTAATTCATGAGCCATAGTGAATCTTCTTCTGCCTTTTGAATGATTAACATTTACAACGATTTCAGGTGTGCCAATTTCATTTATACGACTGTACCCACTTATAGAATCAGGAAAATCAAACGTACTCATATCACTATATAATACTTTAATACCATACGACTCAATAGCATTTTCTAAATCATTCAATATGTTTTTGAAATTAAATCCAGTATTTTCATTACGAAAATCATTTGTTTTTTTTCTGATATTTTCCACTGATTATCCCTCCTTTTATTCTTATTATATAATACTTTTTATGCTTTTTGTAAATAATTTCCACCTAAAAATTATAATTTATATTAATCTACTCTATACCAAAACACATAGTTATTAGTCCTCAAAACACCCTATATCATCAATATGAAAATCAGTATTAGGATATTGTTTACTTAACTTCTCTAAATCTTTCTTATTCTTTTCATCATCTTGACCGGTACAATAAATATTGGTGTCGCTAAATTTAAATCTACTTTATCAGTAAATAACTTTGGTGATTATCTATTCGGATATATAAATATTCTGTTATCATTCAATTTTATAGATGGTACTATGCGCCTATCTACACCATTTCTGGCAATCATTAAGTTAAATGGTAGTATTACTCCTAATCCTTTTTGAATTTTACTCAGCGTATGCCACACTGCACGCTCTTTATCATTCATCAGATCATCGTAATAGATGACGGAACATTTCTTTATCGACATCGCTCTGTTATACATATCCTCAATACTTATCATATTTAATTTATCGGCAGTATCACACATGGTTCTCAGTCCTCTAATGGTAAATCATTAATAATCATTGTTCTGTTAGGGTGTTGCTCATGTAGTTCATCTAATGCTTTCCGTTTTTCTTCTTCCTCATCTTCCGGCCACTCACCTATATTAATAAAAATCGGTGTGTCCGTAGATAACTCTTTCTTATCAATAAATAGCTTATGATACTTACCTAACATATCTCTAGCACGTAAACGGTCACTAGGCTTAATAGGTACTTCTACCATTTCTACATGTTCGTTATAAACTAGGTTCATTCTGTCAGTATCGGGATTGCGTTGAAACTCACCACGTTTAACGACAACCTCTCTCACTTCAATCTCATCACCTACTGCTGCATTACTTAAGATATGAAGTAATTCGTTAGCAGATAGTACACCCTCATCAATTACCCTCTTACGTTGCTCATCAATATATTTTGCTACCTTCTTATTTTTAAGCAATCTACTCCCCTGTTCACTTGCAGTATGAGGACTATATCCAGCTTTAATTGCACTTTGTGTTACATTTAACGTTTTTAGGTATTCAGCGACAAACTTCTCTTGTCTAGGATTTAATGTACTCAAGTTATCCCTCCTTATTTTCTAATTTGTCTAATAAATCTGAGTATATTTGATACACACTACTTTTCGTAATCATTAATATATCTGCTATTCGTTTTAGTGATTGTCCTTCACATAACATAATAAATAACAGATGTTCCCTACTGGTGCATGTGGCGTATATATATTGATCTAACTCATTAAAGAACGCCTGCTGTCCTACGTCTACAATATTCATACTTTCAGCATCTTCATTTAATGTAAAGAAATCATCTATATTGATATTTTCATCATTATATGTAGTATCATGGTGCTCTTTTGAGTAGTCACGTATAAACTGTTTAATAGCCTCTCTGTCGTAACTCATGCCTTTACACTTACTTTCTGTCTTAGCTTGTATAAATCACGTTGTAGGCGTTCTATGAGGTCATAATCTATTGTCGAACCATTGGACTGCATATAATACATGATTTCCTTTTGTTCACCTGGTGTATACCGCTTAATAACTTGTTTTAATTGCTGCATATTGCTATTAGATTTCGTTTTGAAATACTTTAATTTTTCCTTTTCTTCTATAATAGTAATTGCTAACTTCTCTAAGGGATATGAGATAGTTATAACGCCATGAACTTCACTAGTAGTCATGTGGGAGATGTTTAAGTGATACATCATCTCTATTTGCATAGTGATAGCCTTAACTTTAGTATTGATAAACTTAGGATTATATTCTGTTAGCAATGTGTACTCAGATATTTTATTTTCATGATAGATTAGAGGATATTTCACTCTTTTAAGGTTCATGTATGCACCTCACAAATAAAATGAGCCTATCTCTGAGGATAGGCAAGATATTTATTATTTAACTATGCGATTTTCTTCGAACATTTTCTTGACTCGTCTGTCTCTTTGTGACTTTTGAGCTAGCTCATCTTTTTTCTGTTGTCGAATATTTTGGGAGAATTGTTCTTCTACTACATCCAGTAAATCACTGCATTCTTCTCCAGAAAGTGTTGTTTCAGTCAAAATGTAATTCTTAACTTTATCTAAATTGTATTTTCTAGCCATTATTTAGCACCTCTTAATTTCATTTTATTTCTTATATCAATGAATGGTAGCTCATCTCCACCTACATAGTTTGAATATTTATTAGGACTGAAATGATTTCTAATTTCTGCCCTCACTTCTTTATCCTTCTCAAAGTTTTCTTTGTCATAAACTCGAACAAATCTATCAAATTCTATTTCATATTCATCATTTAATGCTGCTATTTCATTTATTATTTTGTTATACTCTTCAATGATTGGCTTGAATTTTTCTAGTATGCGTTCTTTATCCTCTTGATACAAATGAAGTAAATCTGCTTGATGTTTAATTAGTTCAATAGCCTTTTTACGTCTAGCCTCATCAAACACTTCTTTTTTAGTTGATAAGCGTTTCTCTAATGCTTTCAGTTTCTTCTCATTACTATCAAATGTGGTATAAAGTTTATCAGCCTCATCATCTTGTGAGTTTGCAATTAGTTCTTTATATTTAACTTTATCCTCTTTAATTCGTTGTGTGAGTTCTTGGCGTTCCTTTTCAAGTTTATTGATATTCTCTTTTTGACCTGTCACATATTCATTGTATTCATCAAAGTATTTAGCTGTTTTCAATGATATACCTCGTTTCAATTTGTTTTTAAGCCTACTGCTTTTATGTAGTTGTATGGCTTAGCTATTTCTTTTTCGGGTAAACGTTTCGGGATAGTTTGCAGCAAGATTATGACTTTCTCAAAGTTAATATTATTTTCATTTCGGTTATAGATAAATTCCTTAAATGCTTTTTCATCAAGTTCATTCAACTTGGCTACAAATTCATCAATATTCATATTCTTTTCAGTAATACCATCTTCTTTTTCTCTGAGTGCTTTCTCTTGGTTCAGCGTCAACTTATGAGGGTACACCTGCACCTTCTGACGTTTATCACTGATATATGAATAATCGTGTTCTATGCCCTTATTACGCGTATTTCTGTTAGTTTGAATATAATCATGTAATTCGATTTTAAAACGCTCTATCACGTCCATATAAGCCTCTGAGCGTGTCTTAATATAGTTTCTAATATACTTTTGTTCTTGAGTTGAGAAACGCCCTAGAACAGTATAAAAAGCGTTCAAATCTCTTTGACTTTTACGTTTATACCGTTCCAACTTCTGACGTTCTTCTAATATAGCGATTGCTAGATTTTCAACGGAATAACTCTCATAGTAAATACTTTCCGATACTGTATCACTACATAAACTAGGTGTGGTTCTGTCATACATATCCTCAATATCACTTTCTATGAGTGCTATTCTTGTTTGAATGTAGTAAGTATTAAATCTAGTGCATAATTCATAATCGCTAACACGTTCTTTAATGATTTCAGTTGCAGCACTCACTACATCACCTTAAATCTCAGTTTTCTTTAATGCCTCATATCGTTTCATGCTACCTTCGATATGACGCTTGATACTTCTTAAGGCTAATTCTTTCTGTTCCTCAGATTTAACCATGAAATAACCTCTTGCATCTTTTTTATAGCTGTATCCGATTGGATAACCATAATCAACTACTAAACTATTAATCGTATTTCTTAACCATCTGTCGTTGTTTCGGTTAAATTCCATATTCAATTGATTAAATATATTTTGCTTAGTAATAATCTCGTGCTTAGTGTTTCGTAATACATTTAATACTTTAATATGATCGTTAGTTAATTCTTTTTCAATTGTTATTGTCATTGTTTTATCCTCATTTCATCTTTAATGAGGAGGCAATATTTAGGCAATAAGTAAACAACAAATATTTAATCCAGATTTTTATTAGATATAGAAGTATATAACTCCTATAACACTATTATACTAAATTTACACCAAAATAACAAACAAATGTTCCTATTTTTATAGAATTCTAATAACTACTTAACAATCTATAAAGTGTTTTTATATAAGTACTTTCATAGGTTTTCACACTATTTCACAGACTTTTCATTATAGAACAAGCGTTCTTATTTTTGACCTTATTTAATCTTTCTACAACTAACAAATCTTAACAATTACGATTTACATAAAAAAAGCCATGCACCTATTAAAGTGCATGACCTATAATTTATGCTTTCACTTTATTATAATATGAGTTTTTCAACCCGCTTAATTTACGTTCTAATGCTAAGTAGTCTTTTCTATTAGCCTTCTCATTCTGGATAAACTCAGTAATGATTTTCAAGCCCTCAACTAATTCTGGTGCAGGTTCATTAATTCCAGTAGCTAACTGATACAACATCTCCATGTTACCTATAACATCTGCATTACTAGATTGAACACTCTCAAGTTCATCTATATTGAAATCTCTACTCATATAATCGAACATGTCGCTGTTATTACTTTCTGCAAAGGTTTCTAGTCCATACATAAAATATTCATTATCAAACATAAGTTCGGCCATCATACCGCTTATATTAGCATGTGTGCCATCATGTAAATCATAACCAGCATAATGCCCCTCAATGCTCTCTATAAGTTTCTCAGTATGCTTTACTGAGGCGATTTCAAAAGTTTTTCTCACTTTACAATCTTTTATCAATACATGAGCGTACATCTTACCTTTGCTTATTAGATACACAGTATTAAATGGATCATTGTATATCTTAAATGCATAAGGTGCTTTGTAACTGCTCTCGCTTAAACCATTGAAAGCCCTTAATAGTGTCCCTGCTCTTGTTTCAAATTGATTTGCTATAATTTCGATGTTCATACTATACACGTTCCTTTCTTCTAATCATCAAGTTTTCGTTATCTTTTCCAATCTTACCAATACTTTCAAATTTATATCTTTCAAAATACTTAGTATTATCATCGCTCTCAGTCCATAAGCAAGCCTCAATATTGAGTTTTGTAGAAATTGCCAATATATCTTTTAATAGCATTTTGCCATGTCCTTTTTTGAGTGAATTTAAATTATCTATTTCAATGATCCAACTAGTATTAAAATGTTGTTTAAATAACGGGTTCGGCTTTCTAATGTTAAATTTTATAATTGCTTTGAAATCTTTAGTAATCAATAATATATCCCTGCCATCACAATAGAGATAGTATTTCTTGGTTAGTTGAATGACTTCCTGTATAAAAGTTTGATGTATTCCAGTTGGGTTTGTTAAAAGACTTATAATCAAACCTTTAGCCATGTTTTCTTGTTCTTTCTTCACATGCTGCTGAAATTTATTGTTATTTATAAACAACTTAAATTGTTGGTGTCCTATTTCTGTAATTGTAGGCATTTTTTACCTCCATATTTATTAAATGTGTACGGTACACAACAAAGTACACTATATATTTTTCTAGTGTGTACCAGTCAAAACGTTGATACATCTAGGGTTAAAAGATTAGTACACAGAGTACACACTTATTTGAAAGAAACGTATATACATATATATTAAATAACGTTTATGTTTTACAAATATTAATATACTTATTTATTACTGTGTACTTTGTGTACGATGTGTACTATTCATCTTTAACCATTGATATTATCGCGTTTATAGAGTACACACTCTTAATAGTAGAGTGTGTACTTATGTGTACTAAATTCAACTAGTATATGGATTATGTGAAACTGAAAAATCAAAACCTAATTCTTCTACAATGCTTTTTTTAATTGCATATCCTAAGTGTCTTTCAGAATTATGTTTCACTTGTTTTTGAAGTCTTTTCTTATCAGTAATTAAATATCCTTTTTTCTCCCATTGAGATGTAATGGTTTGAGTTTCATATCCTAACTTAGTTTTAACTGTTTCGTTTTTAATGCATAAATAATCATGCTTATATACTGCTTTAATCTCTCCATTTTTCACTGGACCATATCCATCACCAATAATGCTGTTTCGGTTAGCGTCTAAATACTCCAGTAATCCCTCAAGTGCTTGTTTAGGTTTATCTATTGTTTTGTTATTCTTTAACATATTTTCATATGCTTGGTTAATGATTTTATAGTAATCATGTTCAAAACCATCTATATCATTAAGGATTTCACCAGTATGCTGTAATAAGGCAAAACATTTCCCAATACGTTCCATTACTTCATTGATACCTTTTTTGTTAAAGTATCTTAAATAACTTTCAAAACTGTTTTTATATTCCTCTTTTTTTGAGTGAAATTGTTTAATAAATTCAATTCCTAGAGTTCCGTAATTCTCTCTAAATTCACGATCTAATGAAATAAAATCGAATTTATCTGGATAAGGTTGTTCTTCTAAAGTAATAACACGAGCCGATACTCCAGCCTTATCATCTTCCATGTTTGTAATTGAGGCTTCTCCAGTAGAAAGTAAGATATTTTTCCATTCTTTCTTTTCATCAACAGTTAAATTCTTATTACTTCGACCTTTACTTTCGCCACTTGAATAGTTATAGACTGCACGAGATACAAAACCAGGCGATGTATTACGTGTGTCATCTTTAAATATCGGAAAAGAGTTCAAAAATGCAGCCATAGCCTCAATACTATTCCTAGTAGAACTCCATGTAGTTGTAAGGTCAGTAGTTCCCCACACACTAGCCACTAAGTTCAATGTAAATGTTTTACCTGTTGAAGTACTTCCAGCTAATTCAACAATGAATGGCTTAATATCAAACTCATAAAGTAAGACTGAACCGAGTGAGGCGTATAACATCACCATTACCATTGGCAAATCTTTAATTTTTACAAATACTTTTTTTGAATAATCTTCAATTGTTCCTTTAGCTTTAAAAGAATTGATTAGCTTTTGAAAACCTTTATCATTGTTAAATAACTTAATATCACTGTTTTTCGTCTGTTCTTGATAAGGATAAATAAAATGATCTTTTACATGTCCTAATCGAGTTGCTACTCTAACGTTCAACGGTGGATTATATCGTTTTGACGCATTAATGTAATTAACTAATCTTGTCGCAGTGGTTGAAGTCACATCAACTTTATGATTAACCAACTTTAACAATTGGCGACTGTCAGCTATTTCTTCAGCACTTACACCCAAATTCACTGGTGCTTTATTATCATAAAAAAACATATTAAAATATACTTTATTACTTTCTATATCCTCAAATCGTTCAGTAATATGAGGTATCGTATTGGTGATAAATACTCGTTTATCTGGCTCCCCGTCTTTTTTACTCGGAATGACTTGAAAAAGCGCTACACCATACTGATGATGTTCAATTTCATACCCTTTAGGGATAACTTCTTGTTTAAATGGTTTATTCGCACTAGTTTCCTCGATAAGTTCAAACACATCTTCGTTGCTTACATCTTCCAAATAATGACCTCCTTATTTGTTTTTACTATCTTTTTTCAAAATACTTTTGAATGTTCTATTGACTTCTTTTTGATCAATAGGTGGAGTGCAGGTCATCGCCCATGCACTTACTAGTCCATAAACTAGGTTAGCGTCCACATATCGACGTAATAAGTACCCTGTTAATGACGCAAGGGTTTTATTGCGTTCACCTTCGCCTACACCGAATGCAATTTCACGCCAATACGCACTGTCACGCTTTTGAAATTTACTTGAGTAATCAACGGTTATTGGTTCATCGTTGACAACCATTTTGTTTAATTCTTCAATTGTAATTGCTGGTGCATCAATATATTTAAAAATGTAAATTGAATCTTTTGACTTCTTTACTGGCAAAGCCATAGCTTGAGACGGTACAAAACTGGCTTCATCTACCGGATAGTTTATATACTTTGCTAATTCTTTTGAATACTTGCGATAATCAGTCGCACTCACTGGCGCATTTAAAGGTACTATAAGACGTATGCGTGGCTTATCAGCAGTATATGAATGTGTTGTATGAAATGCCCATGCTACATGTTCTAATTTGTCTTTAAACGATTCGAATAAACTTCTAAAATCTTTTATTTCATCATAATCTAATGTAATAGCACTTCGGTTTAATAAAGTGTCATCACTACGATATTTGCTAATAATTTGATTATCTTTCTCAATATCTTCAAAATCACCATATACGCACAAACCACGTTTATATTTATCATCGTTAATCATTGGAATCTGAAGTTTATTCAACCAATCTGACCAACTATAAAAATCCGAACTATTAAAAGAATTTGAATATAAATTTTTATATTGAACTATATGAATTTTAAAATCGTTGTTCAATTTAACTTTTTGAAATTCCATTTTCCTCACTCCTAGTATTAAAACAAGAGCAAAGATGATATAATACATATGTGCAATTTCTTAATTGCTCTTGTATTAATTAAATTATTTATATTATGCGTTTAGTGTGTCCTCGCCAAAGTTCTCACTAGACGCATTTTTTAATTCCTCAATTACGTTATTGTAATGATCTTCTACTTGTTCAATCATTGAAGTAACATCAGTAAAGATTGAATTAATTACTGCAAGATATACAAAATGATTTTGAATATTTTCATTTGCAGTATATGCTGCAACCTGATTGTTAGATGCAATTAATGTTTTTTTGTAGTCCTCAGCACGTTCCATTTCATCTGCTACTAAGTTTCTGAGTGCATTGAGTTTAGAAGTTAAATCTGCACTTACTACTTCATCTTTAATTTCGTGAATTTGATATTTTAAATTTTTCAACGACTACTCCTCCAAACTTTCAACAAAAATTGTCATTTCTTCAATAGCTATTTTTAATTCTGCAATATCGTCTTTAGTTAGGAATTTACTAATATTAGAATCTTCGTAAATAACAGGAAAGTCAGTAAAAGTTCCGACTGCTGACATTAAATCTTCGTATTCTCGATAGTCTGAAAGAATTTCTGAAATTTCATTATCACTTAAATATGGATATTCACTTTTAATAACTGATACATTTTTAGCATGGCGTTTTTGTAATAGTTTAATCATTTTACTAGTATGTTTTTTATCGTTCATCATATGCTCATATTTCATCTTTCCTTTGATAGTTTTAAAATCTTGATTAGTTAAGTTTTTCATTTTCTTATTTTCCTCTCCGAATTTAATTTGTTTGTTTAATTCTTGTTCTTGTTCCATTTACTATACACTCACTTTCTTTTTCTTATCTTTAAGTTCGACGATTCTATTAATATCAAACTGCATACATGCAATTGAGATATTAGGACTAACTTCAGGAAAGTGCTTCTTAAATGCATTAGGTGCAATATTTAAAAGTAAATTCCCATCAACATCTTTCACATTAAACCAACCAACGACGCTTTTTGTAATTACTACTTGTTGTTTCATATCTTTATCCTCCTATGAACCTACTTTAATATTCTTACTAAACAAATCATCAATTGACATTCCATACATTTCACTCAAGATTTTAGCCTCTGGTAATGTGAAATACGCTTTGCCACTTTCTTTCAACTGATAACGTTGTGGGCTTATTCCTAATTTCTGGGCTACTTTCCTTTGAGTATCTCCCTTTTCTTTTCTTGCGATGTATAACATCGGGTAAGTTAAATTAGTCATTTATAAAACCTCCTATTATAACAAGTTAAGTTGTTATTTTTTGTTACAAATGCATTATATAATTGTTATTGTGATTTTGTCAACTAAACTTGTTATTTAATGGTTATAAATAACACGTATATGTGTTAAAATCTATTTGTTAGGAGGGATTATATGATAGTATTTCGATTAAAAGAAATCATGGAAGAAAAAATTTAAAGATAAGTGATTTAAACGAGCAAACTGGAATCTCTAGAAATTCCATAAGCTCTTTATTAAATGGAAAAACTAGAGGTATTCAATTTGATACTTTAGAAAAAATTACTATAGCATTAAATGTTGATGTGGCAGATTTATTTAAAAATGTTTTTAATGAATTGATTATTAAGTTAAATGATATTAGTAAAGTGGAAACGTATAGACGTAGTAGTAATTTTAAGAAAAAGGATAATTTGATTGTTAAAAAATATGCAATAACTTGTGATTTAATTGAAGATAATGACTTAAAAAAAGGGTTTATACCTTATGAAATATCTATAGAATTAAAACCTTATCCTGAAATTGAAATACGAATAGACTTCTCTTATAGTAATTTGTTTAATTACCTTGTAAACTTTATATCAGAAAATAGTAATTTTAAATTACTATTAGTTCATTATTTAAGTCAAAAAATATATTACCTAGAATTTGAACGTATTAAAGAAATTAAATCGTTCTACAATATTTCTGACGAAAAAATTTTTATTAGTTCTTCATCACCAGGAATACTTATGCACGTACCTTTATGTGATAATAAAGGCATCCTTGAAGATACTAGATTAAAAGAAATTATTAACGAGTTAAGTTTAAATACAAATTATAATTACACATACGATGAACAAATAACCATCGCCCATAAAAGAAAGAAATAAAGTAGGTGATTTCCATAGAACATAACTTAAACCTATCCCACAATATTCACAAAGATGCTAAACGTGGTACATATTATTTTAGAATTACCTATTATGATAGAACCAATAAAAGAAAAGAGATTAAACGCTCTGGCTTTAAGCAGCGTAAAGAAGCTGTGAAAAAGTGTAATGAGATTATGGACGAGTTGGAAGGTATAGGACAAATTAATAAATTGCCTTTTGATAGGTTAGCTCAGGAATATTTAGATTGGTATTCTGCACGTCGGAAAGCTTCAAGTGTTAAATCCTTAAAGACACATTTAAATAATCATCTAATACCTCATTTTAATTCTATTGATGTTTTTAATCTTACGACACAAGATGTTATGAAATTTCAAAATAAGAAATTGAAAGAAGGTCATTCAGGGGAATATCTTAAAAAAATGCATGTGTTTTTAGTATCCTTACTTAACCACGCTATGAAGTACCATGATTTAAAATCAAACGTTGCCTCATTAGTTGGTAACTTTGAAATTGAATCAAACAAACGCCTTAATTATTGGACGCTAGATCAATTCAACCAATTCTATGAAGTGCTACCTACTATTGAACAAAAGTTATTTTTCAAATTACTGTTTTATAGTGGCGCTAGAAAAGGCGAAATACGAGCATTGACGTGGCAAGATATAAACTTTGACGATAATTATATCCACATAAACAAAACGGACTATCACGGCGATGTGACAGTCCCTAAAACAAAAGCAACCATACGTGACATTTACTTGCCTACTCACATGATGGACGACTTAAAAGAATATTTAATCTGGTATCAAAATAATAACATATATAAAAGTGAATATGTGCTATTCGGTACATTTTTCAAAGCATTTAGCGAGTCAAAAATAGATCGTTGGTTTACTAACGCTTATAAGTTACTTCCTACTGACTTCCCTAAAATTGTAATTCATGAAATACGTCATAGCCATGCGTCACTTTTAATTAATCACGGTGCTAGTTTAATGGTTATCGCTCAAAGGTTAGGCCATTCTTCAATAGAAGAAGTAAGCACACGGTACGGACATTTGTACCCTAGTACGCAAAAAGAAATAGTTAAATATTTGTAAGAAAGAGGCATGATATATTGATAGCGTATATTTTACCAACCATAACAACATTAGTAGTGACATTAACATTTATAATTATTGCAACTAACAAAGATAAGTTTCTAGCACAAATTGAAATTAATCAATTATTCGCAATAAGAAAAATTTTAAAATTCCTCTTATTTTTTATAATAACATTAATGTGCGTGTTAGTAATATCTTTACAACTCGCAGAACATTATAACATGGATGTAGTTAAAATATTGTCAAATCCAAATGAAAGATTTTATTACATCAGCCTTAATTTGACTATAGTATTTATGATTTCTATGCTCTATTTAGGAATATCTACAAGTGGGTTAAAGAGTAGGACTAATTATTATATAAAAAATTATGATCACACAGGAAGAGATCTTTATATTCTTCAAAAACATCAAAATAAATATATTTGTACTTTCGATGAAATAGAAAATGCTAACAGAATAATTATTGATACATCTAAAATAGAAAACGTTGAGTTACATGTATCCTATGAAGACAGTTTAATGTATTTTGATTTCACTAATCTTTTAAATATAAAAAACAAAAAATTAGGCTCATTCCTTTTCGTATTTATACTGATTTTTTTATTCATATTAATTCTATTATTCAATTTTATTATTTTTATTCTAAACGTTATTGTAGATTTTGGTTCATCAATTCTGTTAACAATTTCTATATTAATAATATTAGCTACTTTAGTCGCTTATCTAGTTATATTTATTAGGAACTTTAAAAAAAAGAAATTTTACAAGTGAAAATTTTTATTATTACACTACCAATAAATGGTAGTGTCTTTTTTATGTTGTGGCATATCTGTGGCAATACTGTGGCAACAAAAATAAAAAGCCTACAACCACAAAGGTTATAGACTATATAGTGGAGACGGCGGGATTCGAACCCGCGTCCAGAGGTCCTGATACACACCTTTCTACGTGTGTAGTCTATTGATTCATTTCGCATAATAGTAAGCAACAGACAACCAGTATTATGCTAGTTTGATTAGTATTCTTCTAAACAGACTTCAAACGGCAGTGTTTAGCATATCCTACTAGGGTTGAATCGCGTTAACAGCACGTAGGAGATGCTGTTAGGCGATGCAGTGTGCTATTACGCAGCTACTGCGAAATTATTGTTTGATTTGTCAGTTATATTTACTGAAATGTGTTGATGTCGGAGACAACCCTCCGACACGCTTAGTGTGCTCGAGGGACCCCTGTCGAATCCAAAAACGCCCCCGAAATAATATTAATGACAAATAATAATACAAACAATTTGGTATGACAATATGCGTCATTCATTTAAATAACAACATCATTAATCATACCAAATGGCACCCGTTTAAGCAATACGCATGTTTAATAACGGGCTTTTATCGCACGATCGACATCACGTTTCATCGCTTTATCTTTTAAAGCTTGACGTTTATCGTGAATTTTCTTACCTCGTGCAACGCCTAATAAAACTTTACATTGTCCATGCTTTAAATAAAGTTTTAATGGGATTAGAGAATAGCCAATTTCTCGTGTACGTTCTCCTAATTTAATAATTTCACGCTTATGCAATAATAATTTACGAGAACGTAAAGGATCATGATTAAATCTATTACCTTCTTCATATGGAGCAATATGCATATTATTTAAATACATTTCACCACGTTTAACTTGAGCATAACTATCTTTCAAGTTCGCACTTCCACGTCGTATAGACTTGATTTCGGTACCTTGCAGTGCAATACCCGCTTCAACCGTATCTTCAATGTTATAATCATGTCTTGCTTTACGATTCTCCGCTAAAGTACCTGGTGATTTAGTTTTTTTCTTAGCCATTCATACTCACCTCATCTTTGATGACTATTTTTTCTTACGGCGTGATTTCTTTTTCACGCTTTTATCTTTATAGAATGGTTTATGATTTGTTTTACCTTGTTTATCTTTTTTACGTGCATTCTTACCTTTACGTTGCTTGCGTTTCTTTTTATTGCCTTTGCCATTATTGTCATCTTTGGACTTATCTAATGACTTACCACGTGTTTTTGCTTGAATTGTTTTACCACGTGCTGGACGTTGGGATTTATCATTTTTAGGTAAAGGCATACCCACAATTTGAAAATCAATCATGAGTTCGTCTACATCAACATGAGTGACTTTGACTTTCACTTCATCACCAATGCGGAACACCTTCGCTTGGCGTTCACCTATAAGAGCCATTTGGCGTTCATCAAAATTATAGTAATCATCAGTCATATTAGCAATATGAACCATACCTTCAATTGTATTAGGCAATTCAATAAACATACCAAAGTTAGCAACTGAACTAATGATACCTTCAAATTCATCGCCAATATGTTGAATCATATATTCAGCTTTCTTCAATTCATCTGTATCACGTTCTGCCTCTATAGCACGACGCTCGCGTTGAGACGTGTGTTCAGCAAGTTCTGGCAACGTATCTTCCCAATGTCGTAATTCCTTTTTATCCATAGAGTTCTCTATTAAATATTTACGAATTAATCTATGCACCGTTAAATCAGGATAACGACGAATTGGAGATGTAAAGTGCGTATAATACTCGGCAGATAAGCCGAAATGTCCAAGGTTTACATCGTCATAATGCGCTTGTTGCATTGAACGCAACATCATTGTTGAAATAACCATTTGCTCTGGTCGACCTTCAACTTCTTCTTGAATGTTTTGTAAAGTTGTAGGATGAATATCTTCACCAGTACCTTTAATCATAATACCGAAATTAGTAATAAAGTCGAAGAATTGTCTTAAGCGATCTGACTTAGGTTGCTCATGTACTCGATAGATAAATGGTACTTCCATTTTATTGAAATGCTCTGCCACTGTTTCATTAGCGGCTAGCATGAATGATTCGATTAAACGTTCACCTTCACCACGTTCACGCATTTGAACATCTGTAGGAATACCTTCTTCATTTACTAGCACTTTAGCTTCATTAATATCAAAGTCAATTTCACCACGACGACGTCGCATTTGGATTAAACGATTAGATAAATCTTGCGCTAAATCAAGCATCGGCGTCAAATCTTTATATTGTGCACGCACTTGAGGATCTTGATCTGTAATAATTTTATTTACAGCATCATAAGTCATACGATAATTAGAGTGAATCACGCTATCAAATATTTCATGATTAACGACTTCGCCACGTGCATTAATTTCCATACGACAACTTAACGTTAAGCGGTCGACTTCCGGATTCAATGAACATATACCATTACTTAAACGATGAGGAATCATTGGAATCACTCGGTCTACTAAATAAACGCTTGTCGCTCTATCATATGCTTCCTTATCTAAAGCTGAATCTTCCTTCACATAGTAACTTACATCTGCGATACTTACAGTCAATTCAGTATTACCATTCTTTAATTTCTTAACTGCTATGGCGTCATCCAAGTCTTTAGCATCTGCGCCATCTATAGTTATTGTTAAATCACTTCTTAAATCACGACGACCTTCAATTTCAGATGGTTCAATTTCTTCAGGAACATCTTCCGCTTCTTTAAGTACGTTATCTGGAAACTCAATTTCTATCCCATGTTGGTAAATGATAGATAAAATATCTACACCTGGATCATTTTTATGACCTAGTATTGCTGAAATATGACCTTCTGGGTTGTCTGTACCATCAGCATATTTAGTAATCTGAACGAGTACTTTATGTCCATCTACAGCACCTAAACTTTGACCTTTAGGAATGAAGATATCTTGCATAATTCGTTTATCATCTGGAATAACAAAACCGAAATGTTTTGCTTCACTATATGTTCCTACCACTTGAGTTACAGAATGTTTCTCAATTGATTTAACTTCACCTTCAACTTTACCTTTATGTTCTCCTCTAGATTTTTGAAGTTCTACAATTACTGTATCGCCATCTAGCGCTCGATTAATTTTAGTTGGAGGAATGAAAACATCTTCCATTTCATCATCTTCTGGTCGAAGAAAAGCGAATCCTTTTTTATTCTGACTTAAAGTTCCTTTGATTAATTTAGAATTGGACTTACTTGATTCTTTTCTTTGATATCTATCTGTCTTAGTTCGTTCGATTAAACCCGTTTGTTCTAGTTCAACGAGCACCTTAATTAAATCTCTAAATGAGTCGGCACTATTTAAACCTAACGCATCTTGAAAATCTGACACTGACATGGGTTCATAGTCAGGTTGTTTAATTATTTCTTCGATGGATTGCTTTAAATTCATTATGCCCCTCCTTTCTTACTTTTAAATTATTTATTCTGTCCAATCTAATGATTCTAAAAATTGATATACATCTTCAAAAACTTGTTCTTTTTCTTTATCAATTGTAATTACATGTCCTGATTCATGATACCATTTAATATCCTTTTCATCGGAATCAACATGTTCATATATATAATTCGCTGATTGAGGATCAATCATTTTATCTTGTTCTGCTTGTATAACAAGAATAGGCTCAATAACCTCGTCTACTTGTTCTTTACCACGAAGTAAAGTTTCACTAAGTTCTTTAAGCGTCTCAGTAGGATGGAAGTCTTTCATTTCTTTATCAATCGTTTCCTGATCTTTGCCTTCATATTTTTTAAAATTACGAGCATAATCAAGGAATCCATCATAAATAGTGTCTTCCGTCTTGCCATCCATAGGAGCACACATCGTTATAATACCCTTCACATCACGATTTAAGCTTAATTTCAATGCGAAGACCCCACCTAGTGATAAACCTGCTACTGCTATTTCATCATAGCCTTGCTCAACCAGGTAGTCATAACCATCTAAAACATCCTTAAACCATACATATGGGCTAGATTTTAAAATTTCCTCCGGCGGTGCTGCATGCCCTTCATATTGAGGTGCATAAGATGTATAACCCTTTTTCTGAAGATAACGACCTAATTGTCTCACATCAGCTGAGTTGCCAGTGAAGCCGTGTAATAATAACACAGCTCGTTTTCCTTCTTCAAAAAAGAATGGTCTTGGTAGTTTAATTTGCATGGTTAGAATCCCTCTCCCTTTTTTATTGAGAACTCATTTCTTTATATTTAATCTTGTCTGCTTTCAGGTTGTTATTAGCATAATTTTTCATTATAAAAAGAACTTCAATAATGCTTATTAAGCGTCTTTGAACTATTCCCTTATATATAGGTATTAAAAACATCATTATAATACATTATAAAATAAAAAAGCCCGACAAGTATATCGTCGGACTCAGGCTGATAGTATATGTGAGTTATTATAGTTCTTGTTAATCACATCTTCTATTCAGACTTGGTTAAGATTCATTAACTTCATTAATACATTATCTTATGGCTTACATACCTAAGTAACTGATACAGAACATAAGTACGAAGAAAATAATAGCTAAAATAATTGTTAATCTATGCAAGAATAAATCGACGCCACGTTGTTTTTGTTTACCAAATAACTGTTCCGCGCCACCACTAATAGCACCTGAAAGTCCATTACTTTTACCTTCTTGGAGTAATACAACAGTCACTAATGCAATACAATCTATAATTAATAAAACGATGATTAATGTATGCATAAAAATTGTCCTCCGTTCATTATATACGAGACGAATTATAACACATCTCTAATAGAGTTATCAAACTTCTATCTATTAAAAGTACTTTTTCTAGCTATCGAAACAACTAACATATAAATCGCTAAAATAATAGAGCCAATTACAACAATGAGTATAGGTAAAACTGCGACAACATTTTTAACATCCAAAATGGCTTGAACAAACATGTATAAATTAACAAGTGTGAATAATGCATTAGAAACATATACAGCAAACATAAACCACCATAAATATGGATGGCGATTCCAAAGTGCCACGACTCCTGCTAAGTATGCAAGAATGTACATTACGCCTGTATATCTATCACTATTTAGAATATTATGTACTGCAGTGTCAGAAGTCTTTTGACCAGCTAAAGATAGCAATGATTTAGCGGTTGTTACATCTAAAACTACAAAATGATGAATGATTAATAAAATACAAAATAATAAAGAACTCATTGCTATTAAGCGGCCAGATCTTTTTTCTCTAACATTTGAATCTGTTATATCTTCCATAATGGTACTCCTTTTTAAAATTACTTTAACTATTATATCAGTTTAATGGGTTAAATTAAACGAGATACGATGTAATAAAAGTATTAAAAAGACCCATTACAGCCTCAACTCTGTAACGGGTCTATAAGTTCTTTAGGGCGTGAAACCTAAAGATTAAAGCGTGAACTCATTTATTTAATATTAGAGATATTATTTGTCTAAATTGTAGAAAGATTTAATTCCATCAAATTTAGCTGTTTCGTATAATTCATCTTCAATACGTAATAATTGATTATACTTAGCAATACGGTCAGTTCTTGATAATGAACCAGTTTTAATTTGACCTGCGTTAGTAGCAACTGCAATGTCAGCAATAGTAGTATCTTCAGTTTCACCTGAACGGTGTGAAACTACAGCTGTGTAACCAGCTTTTTGAGCCATTTCAATTGCTTCAAATGTTTCAGTTAAAGTACCGATTTGGTTAACTTTAATTAAGATAGAGTTACCAATACCTTGGTCAATACCTCTTGATAAGATTTCTGTATTTGTAACGAATAAATCGTCACCTACTAATTGTACTTTATCACCGATACGATCAGTTAATTGCTTCCAACCTTCCCAATCGTTTTCATCCATACCATCTTCGATAGTGATGATTGGATATTTACCAATTAATTCTTCTAAGTAGTCAACTTGTTCTGCTGCGCTACGTTTAGCACCGTGTTCACCTTCAAATTTAGTGTAATCATATACACCATTTTCATAGAATTCAGAAGAAGCACAGTCAAATCCTAAGAATACATCTTCACCTGGTTTATAACCAGCTTTTTCGATAGCTTTGATGATTGTTTCAACAGCATCTTCAGTACCTTCAAATTTAGGAGCGAATCCACCTTCGTCACCAACTGCAGTTTCTAAACCGCGTTCACTAAGGATAGATTTTAAGTTGTGGAAGATTTCAGCACCCCAACGTAATGATTCTTTAAATGATTCAGCACCAACTGGTAAAATCATAAACTCTTGGAAAGCGATTGGTGCATCAGAGTGTGAACCACCGTTAACGATGTTCATCATTGGAACTGGTAATTGTTTACCATTGAATCCACCTAAATATTTATATAAAGGTTGACCTAATAAGTCAGCTGCTGCACGTGCTACTGCGATTGAAACACCTAAAATAGCATTAGCGCCTAATTTACCTTTATTATTTGTACCGTCTAATTGAATCATCATTTTGTCGATAGATACTTGATCTAACACTGAAAATTCACCTTCAACAATTTCTGGTGCGATGATTTCATTAACGTTTTCTACTGCTTTAGTAACACCTTTTCCTAAATAACGTGATTTGTCTCCATCACGTAATTCAACTGCTTCGTGTTCACCAGTAGAAGCACCTGATGGTACTAATGCACGACCGAAAGCACCACTTTCAGTAAGTACTTCAACTTCAACTGTTGGATTACCACGTGAGTCTAAGACTTCGCGAGCGTAAACATCTGTAATAATTGGCATGTTTAATATCTCCTTTAAATATATTATAAAACTATTATAGCCCTATTTATAATTTTATTAAAATAATTTATTAGCAAGGTTGTAAAATGCGGGAGTACTAAATTTCCTCCCTTAATTTAACATCTAAATTCTGTATTAGTGATTAATTAATGATTCACCAGTCATATCAGAAGGTTGTTCTACATTTAACAAGTCTAATAGTGTAGGAGCTAAATCTCCTAAACGTCCTGTTTCACGTAAAGTTACGCCTTCTTTAGTTACAATTACTGGAACTGGATTTGTAGTGTGCGTAGTCATTGGTTCATCATCATCTGTTAACACTTGATCAGAGTTACCATGATCAGCAGTGATGATAGCATGACCGTCCATTTCAAGGATCTTATCAACAACTTCGTCTAGACATTCATCTACAGCTTCAATTGCCTTAATTGTAGGTTCAAGCATACCACTATGTCCTACCATGTCAGGATTAGCAAAGTTTAATAGAATTAAATCTAAATCGCCTTTATCTAATTCCTCTAAAAGAGCATCTTTAACTTCATAAGCACTCATTTCTGGTTTTAAATCATATGTCGCAACTTTAGGAGAATCGATTAATCTACGACGCTCTCCTTCGAATTCATCGTTACGACCACCGCTCATAAAGTAAGTTACATGTGGATACTTTTCAGTTTCAGCAATACGTAGTTGTTTTAAGTTATTATTTTGAGCAACTTCCCCGATTGTATTGTGTAAATCAACTTTTTCAAAAACGATTTCAGCGTCTACATCATCGTTATATTTAGTGAATGTTGCATAGAATAAATCTTTAACTTGTTCAACTTCGAAACCATCAAATGCTTGATTAGTGAAAATTTCTGAAAGTTGAGCTGCTCTATCAGGACGGAAGTTATAGAATACAACTGCGTCACCATCATTGACACCATTATTTTGCTTATCAATGATAAATGGTTCAACGAATTCGTCAGTAACATCATTGTTGTAATTAGCTTCCACACCTTCTTTGGCTGAAGCATAAGTTGGACCTTCGAAGTTACGGATAGCATTATAAGCTTTTTGTTCACGATCCCAACGTTTATCGCGATCCATCGCATAATAACGTCCTGATACTGAAGCGAATTGGCCAACGCCTAATTCTTTGAATTTAGCTTCAGTTTCTTCAATATATTTTAGTGCAGATTTTTGATCTACATCACGTCCATCTAAGAAAGCATGAACATAAACTTTATCTACACCTTGTTTTTTAGCTAATTCTAAGATTGCAAATAAATGTTTATAGTGACTGTGAACACCGCCATCAGATAATAGACCAAATACATGTAGTGCTGAATTATTATCTTTTACATGTTTAACTGCGTTATTTAATACATCGTTTTCAAAGAAATCCCCATCTTCGATAGATTTATTAATACGAGTTAAACTTTGATAAACAATGCGACCTGCACCAATATTCATGTGACCTACTTCCGAGTTACCCATTTGTCCTTCTGGAAGACCTACATCCAAACCACTCGCTTCAATTTGTGTAGTTGGGTATTTATCATAATAGCGATCAAAATTAGGCTTGTTTGCTAATTTTACAGCGTTACCATGTTCACTTTCACGATTTGCAAAACCATCTAAAATGATTAAGGCAGTTGGTTTTTTAGCCATAATTATTTTGCACCTTCCAATAATTGTACGAAATCTTCAACTTTTAATGATGCGCCACCTACTAATGCACCATCAATATCTGATTGAGCCATATATTCTTTAATATTATTTGGTTTAACACTACCACCATATTGAATACGTGTTGCTTCAGCAACATCTTGGCTTGATAAGTCAGCTAATGTTTTACGTACGTGCGCGCACATTTCATTAGCATCTTCTGAAGTAGAAGATTTACCAGTGCCGATTGCCCAAATTGGTTCATAAGCAATAACTACTTCTTTAAGTTGATCTTCAGATAAGCCTTCAACAGCTTTTTTAACTTGATTACCTACTACTTCATTTGCTTTACCTGCTTCACGTTCTTCATCTGATTCACCAACACAAATAATTGGTGTCATACCATGATTAAAGATTGCGTGAGCCTTTTTATTTACTTCTTCATCAGTTTCGTGGAAATAATCACGACGTTCTGAGTGACCAATCACGACATATTTAACACCTAAGTCAGCTAAAGCTACAGGTGATGTTTCACCAGTGTATGCGCCACTGTCTTCGAAGTATGCGTTTTGAGCACCGATTTTTAATCCTTGTGCTTTACCTTCTTTAACAGCAGTTACTAAAGCATCTAATTGGATTGTTGGTGCACAAATTACTGATTCTACTTCTTTAGGATCAGGTAATGTTGGTAATTCATTTATGAAATCTTTAGCTTCTTGAACTGTTTTATTCATTTTCCAGTTTCCGGCTATAATTGGTGTTCTCATTCATTACACTCCTTAATAATTTAGTGTTAAATTTAAAAATTTGTAAGATAATAAATTTTAATGATGACATATGAGTCAGATAAAGAAAGCATATATAAGCTTTCATTCATCCTTTTCCCATATCATTAAATTTAAAAACTTACGCCTTAACCAAGCGAGGTTCATTCAATTATTTATCGTTAATTGCTTTAATACCTGGTAATTCTTTTCCTTCTAAATATTCTAATGATGCACCGCCACCAGTAGAAATATGAGTAAAGTCATCTTCGAAACCTAGTGAGATAGCTGCTGCTGCAGAATCACCGCCACCGATAATAGTAGTAGCATCTTTTAAGTTAGCGATTGATTCACATACACCGATAGTACCTTTTGCAAAGTTACTAAATTCAAATACACCCATAGGTCCATTCCATACTACTGTATGTGCACCTTGTAATTCTTTATTAAATAGTTCAACAGTTTTAGGACCTATATCCATTGCTTCTTGATCAGCTGGGATATCATCAATTGAAACTTCAGTGATTTTCGCGTCATTAGAGAATTCTTTAGCTACCTTACAATCTACTGGTAAGACAATTTGATCGCCATTGTTTTCTAATAAATCTTTAGCGAAGTCAATTTTGTCTTCTTCTAATAACGAAAGACCAATTTCTTTACCTTGCGCTTTCATAAATGTATAAGCCATACCGCCACCAATTAAAATTTTATCAGCGATATTAACTAAGTTTTTGATGACATTAATTTTATCTGAAACTTTGGCACCACCTAGGATAGCTACAACTGGTTTGTGTGGGTCGTTAACAACTCCACCAATAAATTTAATTTCTTTTTCCATTAAATAACCAGCTGCTGTTTCTAAATGAGTAGAAATACCTACGTTAGATGCGTGTTCACGGTGAGCTGTACCAAATGCATCGTTAACGAATACATCACCTAATGATGCCCAATATTTGCCTAATTCAGGATCATTTTTAGATTCTTTCTTACCATCAATATCTTCAAAACGAGTATTCTCAACTAATAATACATCGCCTTCATTTAAATTTTTGATAGCAGTTTCAAGTTTTTCTCCACGTGTTTCAGGTACGAAAGTAACTTCCTTACCTAATTTTTTAGATAAATCATCTGCTACAGGTTTTAAAGATAAACCTTCTTTATCACTTTCTTCTTTCACTTTACCTAAGTGAGAGAATAATACTAATTTACCACCTTGTTCAATAATGTATTTAATAGTTGGCAACGCTTGAACAATGCGGTTATCATTAGTGATTTCTCCATCTTTCAACGGAACATTAAAGTCTGCACGTTCGAGAACTACTTTACCTTTTAAATCTAAATCTGAAACGATTTTTTTAGCCATTATTAATTTCCTCCTTTAAATAGGAAAACTTTATATAAAAATAAGCGGAGAAGCGTTTGTGCTCCCCGCTTACTCATAAGCTTATATATCTAATTAAACAGTACAGAGCACTAATCAAATTATGAACGTTTGAGAGAGTTACTCTCTCGACATGTGTACTTTAAATAACTTGAATTACGTGCTTATACACTATGCTTCAATTATTTAGAAAGTTCAGCTAAGTGAGCTAATGTACGAACTAATTGAGAAGTATAAGACATTTCATTGTCGTACCAAGCTGCAACTTTAACTAATTGGCGGTCACCAACAGTCATTACACGAGTTTGAGTAGCATCGAATAATGAACCGTAAGTCATACCTACAACGTCAGAAGATACGATTTCATCTTCAGTGTAACCAAATGATTCGTCAGAAGCTTGTTTCATTGCTTCATTTACTTGATCAGCTGTTACATCTTGTTTATCTAATACTACAGTTAATTCAGTTAATGAACCTGTAGCAACTGGAACACGTTGAGCTCCACCGTCTAATTTACCGTCGATTTCTGGAATAACTTTACCAATTGCTTTAGCAGCACCTGTAGAGTTAGGGATAATGTTTTCTGCTGCTGCACGAGCACGACGTTTGTCGCCTTTTCTGTGAGGAGCATCTTGAGTATTTTGGTCACCAGTATAAGCATGGATAGTAGTCATTAAACCTTCAACTAAACCAAACTCATCATTTAAAACTTTTGCAACTGGTGCTAATGAGTTAGTAGTACATGAAGCACCTGATACAACTGTTTCAGAACCATCTAATTCATCATGGTTAGTGTTGAATACGATTGTTTTTAAATCACCAGTAGCTGGAGCAGAGATTAATACTTTTTTAGCACCTGCATCGATGTGAGCTTGTGCTTTATCTTTATCAGTGTAGAAACCAGTACATTCTAATACTACGTCGATGTCTAGGTCTCCCCAAGGTAATTTGCTTGCATCTGGTTCATCGAATGATTTAATTTCTTTACCGTTAACACGGAATCCACCATCGATAACTTCAACTTCTCCAGTGAAGCGACCTTGCATAGTGTCGTATTTTAATAAGTGAGCTAACATTTCGTCATCTGTTAAGTCGTTAACTGCTACTACTTCAAGACCTTCTACATCTTGGATTCTTCTGAATGCTAAACGACCAATTCTACCAAAACCATTAATTGCTACTTTAATTGCCATTATAATGGCCTCCTTTAAAAATGATATTTAAAAAGTATTAAACTTTTTATTACTATTGTAAAATAACTTTCGCTGCAGCTTCGTCTGTGATTAATACAGTATTGTCTGGAGCAATAGAGAGATAAGCTTTAATTGCTTCTCCTTTAGATTGTCCACCTGCTACAGCAAAGATAAAATCTTTACTCTCAAGGTCTTCTAATTGTAGCCCAATCGTTTTAACTTTATGAACCACATTGCCTTGAGCATCAAAATAATATCCAAAAGCTTCTCCAACGGCTTGATGATGTTGAAGTTTATCAATCACTTCTTTTGGTGATTGACGTCGATGCGCCATCTTCAGCGCATCACCAATACCGTGAATTGTAACATTTGCTTGTTTAATTTTATCTAACGTATGAATCACTGATGGCTCTAACATCAAAGTGTCATATGTAGATTCACTCACATTATCTGGTACATACAATGTTGTGTAGTATCCACCAGCTTGTTGAGCCATACTAGAAGAAATAGTATTTGCTTGGTAGACCATATTTTCACCTAGTCCACCTCGAGCTGGAACAAAGAAAACATTAAATGGTAGTAAATGAATAGATTCACTTACGTATGCCATCGTGGATCCTCCAGTTACAGAAACAATTGCATCTTCATATAAAATACTTTCTAGTAACTGACCAGCCTGTCTTCCTATTTCTCTTTTAACTGTTTGATTCGAATCTGAATCACCTGGAATGACATGAACATCTTTAATGTTGAACTTTTCTTTAATCGCTCTAGCCATTCTGTGGTCATCACTATAAACATTGAAGTAATCACTGAGTTGCGATAACACTTCAGTACCTTCATGAGTGATTTCCATACCGGTTGATTTAACTTTAATTAATTCTTGCTTTTTCAACATGTCTGTTTCAGATCTTAAGACCCTTTCAGTCATGTCCATGTGTTCACTTAAACTTCTTCTACCCACTGGTTGGTTTTGAGAGATAGTAGTTAAAATCGAAAAACGTCGATACATCTTGTCAACAAGGTCAGGTATGAGCTTTTGCTGAACTTTTATTAAGTCTTTCACTACTACCTTCCTCCTTATATCTTTATAAAAAGGTAATCGAGGGGCTACTCACAACCATGGGTTGACTTTTTAAGTCCCACCTGGGACAAAAATTAACCTCTTTACACTTGCAATAGTACTATTGCGTATAATAAATTGCAAGCAAATTAACTCATATTTTTATTAATAATTATTAAAGTTGATAATAAAACGTTTACATCCTTGAAGTGTTCATTATGAGCTCCAAAAGGTTTAAATTATTGTTTTATTACCTTTACGAGATAATTTTACCCAAGCTATATTAAATATAATCATCTGTTTTAAATCCTTGATTAATTCAATTATAATTAAAATTGTTGACAAAGATTTTTCATGAAGAGGGATACAAAATGACAAATGAGAATAATAAAGATTCAAACGAAAAAGTAGAAGTGATAGACCCAAGCGATATGCGCTATAAAGATGATGAATATTTTAAATCAAATCAACATACCAATGAAGATTATCAATTTGAGGATGAAAGAATGATTAAGAAAACATATTCTTATGGATGTACGCATACAGGTTGTGGATGTACTATAGGGTGTTTTTCAATCATGTTCATCTCCTTTTTATTATCTTGGTTAGTATATTGGTTATTCTAAATAATATATTAAAAGCCAACATCCTTATTAAAGGACGTTGGCTTAATTTTTTAATCTTCTTTTGAATTTTGTGAGCTATTATTAGATGAGCTTTGATTACTTTAACGTTCCTGAGTGCTACTGCTTTGATTACTAGATTGTTGAGTTTGACTCGTGTTTTTTTGAACAGATTGATTACTACTATTGCTAGTATTACTATTTGATTGCGATTGTTGTTTTCTATTATCCTGTTGAGAACTTGGTTGTTGTGAACTTGATTGTTGTGAACTAGGCTGTTGAGATGATGATTTCTCTTCTGAACTAGGTTGTTCTTGAGTTTTATTATCATTTTTACTTTCTGACTTAGACTGCTCAGTTGTCTTCTCATCTGTTTGTGCTTCTTGAGTTTGTTGTGATGAGCGTGGTTCTGCCTTTTGTTGTTTAGTTTTTTGCTTTTCTTGAGTGTTTCTTTGTTGAGTTGGTGTCTGTTGTGTCTTCTCAGATGTGCTTGGAGCTTGTTGTGTTGACTGCTTTGTTTGTTGTGTCTCTTGTGTTTGTTGTGTTTGACGCGTTTGTTGAGTCTGTTGTGTTTGTTGCGGAGCTTGTTGTGTTTTGTTTACTTTAGTATCTTTAGATTTGTCTTTGTCATTATCCTTATTTTTATCTTTGTCTTTATCTTGATCTTTATCTTTCTTGTCATCTTTCTTCTTATCATTTTGTTCAGTTTTATCACTGTTAAGACGCTCATTAGCTTTTTTAGAACTGTCTACAAAAGAGAATATTCCAAATGCTAAGCCAATTAATAAAAGTAATACTATGATGGTACTAATTATTTTTGCCAAACCACTCATTCCTTACTTACCTCTCTTTCAATTATTAGGAATTCATATATAATAAAATTTAAGTTTGTTTTTTATGCTCATTTTTACGATATTTATTGTTCAATAATTCATTTTGAAAATAAAAAACCTTCCTTATAACTATAGTTGAATGAAATATATAGTTATAATTCAACTTTATATAATGAACTAACTACTAGTTAAAAGCAATTAATTATAATTTACTAAAAACTGTATGTTTTCATTTGCCTATTTTTTATATGATAACATCATACTCATAAGTAAACACTATATTTTTAATTTCTTAATCTAAACTTAACATGAATGGTACGTGATTAAATGTATGACTTTAATAATGAGAATTCACAAAATAAAAAATCTCACAATAATTTGAAATACATGATGATTAAAAATGATAATTATGAAGACAGTAAGTCAAATCATATTGCTGGATTTATAATCACATTATTAATTATAGCCCTCATTGTAATAATTAAATGGTTACTTGGGTAATAATATATTACATCAATCTAATAGATAATAACCTTAAATTAGACTAATCAAACAATTAAAGAGACTTTAAAATCTATTGAAATCATTTTCTGTAAAAAGTGATTTATGTATTTTAAAATATAAAAAAGGACCCATACGTTGCTCGCATGGATCCACTACTAAAGGGAGTCAAAATTTACCTTCGTTAGTATATTATGGGGTATACTCATACTAATTAAGAGATGTTTAATTAATTATCGAAGGTACAATTTCATTATAACTGAAATGTTTTAATTTTAAATGCAAATTCATAAAAGTATTTGACATCTTATTGGCTAAAAAATGTATAATTTTTGAATATTAATAATCACTATCAATAAGGTAAGCGCTTTTATTTTTAAAATGAGGTGAAATGATGAAACAATACTTAATTACTGGTGGAACTGGAATGGTAGGTTCACATTTAGTAAAGGAAATTAAAAAAACGGATGCACATATTACTATTTTAACCCGACAAGATAAAACATCTAATGAATCTAAAATTACTTACGTCAATTGGTCAAAAGAAGGCTGGCAAAATGACGTTCCTGATATAGATGTAGTTATCAATTTAGCAGGTGCAACGCTCAATAAACGCTGGACTAAATCACATAAACAAGTCATGATGGTTAGTCGTATTCAGTCTACACAAGCTTTATATGAGTTATTTGAAAGCCGTACTCAAAAACCAAAAGTTTTATTTAACGCGAGTGCTATGGGATATTATCCTCCTGATTTATATTATAGTTATACAGAATTATATCAAACTTTACCTTTTGATTTTCTATCAGATATTGTTTACCAATGGGAACGTTTCGCTAATAAATTTAAAGATTTCGGAACACGAGTAGTCTTAGGAAGATTTGGACTTATTCTCTCTGATACTGGTGGAGCGTTACAAACTATGGAATTACCGTACCGTTTTTATGTCGGTGGTAAATTAGGTTCAGGTCAACAATGGTATTCTTGGATTCACATAGATGATTTAATCAGAGGTATTATATTTACTATAGATAATAAAGATGCACACGGTCCTTTCAATTTAACAGCACCAATCCCTGAAAGACAAAACTTATTTGGATATACTTTAGCTAGAGCAATGCATAAACCTCATGAAACTTGGGCGCCAAAATTAGCAATGCGTTTAGTTCTTGGAGAAATGTCAACAGTTGTTTTAGACACTCAAAAGGTTTTACCAAATAAGTTACACGCACTTGGCTTTGAGTTTAAGTTTAACAATTTAAAGAATGCGTTAGATGATTTAGTTAAAGCCTAAGAAATTACAACGTACGAAGAAGGTTTATAAAATGAAAGACAATCAATTAACTTTTATTTTGTTAATTATTGCTAGTATTTTATTAATATTGAATGGAATATTTGCATTTGATCACACAATTGCAATGATATTAATGTCATTACTCTTTACAATTGTAGGTTTAACATTATTCATTGTAGTTTTGCGATTACTTATAAAAGAAAAGAAGCACTAAGCAATAAAATGATTAAGAGACATGATTTGTGATTTAAAAACAAGTTGAACATGTTAACTCAACTTTTAATTTTCACAATATCGTTGTCTCTTTTTTTATAAGTATTGAATGTTGATTTTTTCCACCCACTCTAAGCAATTTTTTAATTGAAATATTTTTTAAGGAACCTATAACGAGAATACGCCTTGAGCTAAAACTACATAAAAAAACTGCCCACAAAGTTAGTAACTTTGTAGACAGTGTGACAGAAAATTAACTAAAAGATATTCTAGCTTTTAATTATTTACTTTCTGGCTCCATGACTTCATCGATTAAACCATATTCTTTTGCTTCTTCAGCAGTTAAGAAGTTATCACGATCAGTATCTTGTTGAATTTTCTCAATTGATTGACCTGTACGCTCAGCTAAAATACGATTTAATTTTTCACGAGTTTTTAAGATATGGTTTGCAGCAATTTCGATTTCAGTCGCTTGACCTTGTGCACCACCTAAAGGTTGGTGAATCATAACTTCAGCATTTGGTAATGCAAAACGTTTACCTTTAGCTCCTGCTGCTAATAAGAATGATCCCATAGATGCTGCCATACCAATACAAATTGTTTGAACATCTGGTTTAATATGTTGAATTGTATCGTAAATAGCAAAACCTGCTGTAACACTACCACCTGGTGAATTGATATATAAGTAGATGTCTTTTTCAGAGTCTTGAGCTTGTAAGAATAATAATTGAGATACAATTGAATTAGCTACATTATCATCAATTTGAGAACCTAACATGATAATACGGTCTTTTAATAAACGGGAATAGATATCATATGCGCGTTCACCACGATTTGTTGTTTCAATAACTGTAGGAATTAAATTCATCTATTTTTCCTCCTTTTAATAACTGTTGAATTTTATTTTACCTTAAAAGTCAAAAATGGTCAAAATTTTGAACTTACTATTTAAAAATTCAGTTTGACGCTTAACTATAAGATTTGTAAACTAGAATTATCGTTTTCATTGTACTGTTATCACTATTATTAGTACAGAAAAATGTTTCTATCCTCATTTACCCCTCGTAGTGTAATGGATAACACATGAGATTCCGGTTCTTATAATAGAGGTTCAATTCCTCTCGAGGGGGCTTTTAACTTTAAATTACACACAATTTTTTTATTTAAAACGCTGTAATGACGGCGTTCTTTTTTGTCTTGTCAATTAATAAAACACGATATAAAACGTAGTTTCATGAAATTTTACATGACCCTGCTCTTCTAAACATAAATGAGGTATTTTTGAATTTATTTCAAAAATACCTATGCTTACATTTCGATTTGTTCTCCATTACGTATTTTATCTGCAAGTTCATTAAGTTTTCTTAGTCGATGGTTCATACCCGACTTAGATATTGGCCCAGTTGAAATCATTTCACCTAATTCTTTCAATGATATCTCTTGATGTTCAACTCGTAATTTAGCTACCTCTCTCAATCGGTCTGGTAAGTTATCCAAACCAATTTCTTGATCAATAAGTTGTATGCTCTCAACTTGTCTCATGGCTGCGCTCACTGTTTTATTTAGATTCGCTGTTTCACAGTTTACTAACCGATTCACAGAATTCCTCATATCTCTAACAATGCGCACATCTTCAAATTTCAGTAACGCTTGATAACCACCTATTAAACTAAGAAAATCCGAAATTTTTTCAGCCTCTTTTAGATAAGCAATACTACCTTTTTTACGTTCAAGATGCTTTGCATTTAATTCATAACTATTCATTAATTTAGTCAAACCTTCTGAGTGACTTTCATATTGCGAGAAGATTTCGAGATGATAAGAAGATGTTTCAGGATTATTTACTGAGCCACCAGCAAGAAAGGCTCCTCTTAAATAACTTCGTCTCATTTCGTCATCTTTAATCATGTCAGGATCAATTTCATGGGTAAAGATGCCCTCTTTAAGTATTCCAAGATCATTTAAGATTTCTTTCGCTAACATTTTTGTACGACAAATATAGATGTTGTTCTTTTTTAGTTTCATCTTTTTTCGAACCAATATTTCAACTTCTACATTAAAAATTCGTTTAATAAGAGAGTATATTCGTCGTGCTGTCGTTGCATTTTCAGTCTGTACGTTAATTACAAATTGTTGATTAGATAAACTAAGTGCGCCATTCATACGAATTAATGCACTGAGCTCTGCTTTAGCATTTGCTTCATCAACTTCAATACGTGTTAATTCATTTTTCATGTCTGATGCAAAGCTC
The DNA here is from genome assembly GCF_000692055.1 of Staphylococcus sp. TE8. Taxonomy (NCBI): domain Bacteria; kingdom Bacillati; phylum Bacillota; class Bacilli; order Caryophanales; family Staphylococcaceae; genus Staphylococcus; species Staphylococcus sp. TE8. Next base: position 257,460 of record NZ_JMGB01000001.1, on the reverse strand, counting down.
ATAGAATACTCATTCCTTCCTAAATCAACTCTATTTTGATCTATGTATGGTCGACATAGAGATTACATTACACTACTTTGATAAAACACACGTAAGCTATCATATCATAACAAATATTGCACTAACACTATTTATGTTTATCATTAGGGTTAAACTGAATTGTGCTTGTTAATTCTAGTGCAAGCTCATAAATCATACCTGATAAAATTTTAGTATTATGGCGTACGAAGTGTTCGTCAGAAATTTCAATTAAATTTGAAGCTGTTAAAACTCTTATACCTTTGTTTTTTAGCTCTTCTTTATGAACTTCTACTGGTTTTGAATTTTTTTCTTCATATTTACGTAAAACGTCTTTGCTATAATTTTCATTACTGCATATCACAAAGTCGATAAAATCTTCACCGACTTGTTGGCAAATTGCATCTATATGTTCTTTAACACCGTAATTATCTGTTTCTCCTGGTTGAGTCATTACGTTAGAAACATAAAGTTTTGGTGCATTAGAGCGAAGTAATGCTTCAGAAATCCCTTTAACACATAAATTAGAGATAACACTTGTATATAACGAACCAGGCCCAAGAACGATTAAATCTGCATGTTCTAGAGCCTCAACCGCTTCTTCCATAGGTTCAACATCCCCGGGTTCTAAAAAGACGCGATCTATTTTTTTATTTGTTTTAGGTATGTTGGTTTCTCCACGAACAATTTCTCCGTCTTCCATGACCGCATTCAATTGAACACTTGTGTTTGTTGATGGTATAACTTGCCCTTTGATATTGAGAACTTTACTAAGTTCTTTTATCGCATGACCGAAATCATTAGTTATACTTGTCATCCCTGCAATAACCAAATTCCCTATTGAGTGGCCGTCGACTTTATTTTCATCAAAACGGTATTGAAAAAGTTGAGTTAACGTTGATTCTGAATCACTAAGCGCTGCGATAACATTACGTATATCACCTGGAGCAGGTATATCCATAACATCTCTAATCTTCCCTGTGCTTCCGCCGTTATCAGCGACAGTAACAATAGCAGTAATATCTATAGGGAATTCTCTTAATCCTCTTGCTAGAACAGATAAGCCTGTTCCTCCTCCGATAAGTACTACTTTCATTTGTTTCATTTTTTCTCTCCACTTTCAATATGAGCATCTCTGTGATGCACATAGACATTGTAATCAAAAACCTCATCAAGATATTCGCCTAAACGTTTTGCTAAAGCAACTGATCGGTGTTGACCGCCTGTACATCCTATAGCAATAACAAGCTGTGACTTTCCTTCTTTTTTATAACCTGGAATCATATACTTTAAGAGGTCTGTTAATTTATCAAAGAAAATCTCAGTTTCTTTCCATTTCATTACATAGTTATAAACCAGATCATCAAGACCAGTCAGCGGGCGTAGTTCTTCTACATAGTATGGATTTGGTAAAAATCTTACATCGAATACTAAATCAGCATCCATTTGAATCCCATGTTTGAAACCAAAACTGGTAACATTAATCGTAAACGTTTCAAAATTATCATCTAAATAAAATTTAGCGATCCGATGCTTTAATTCCTTAGGTTTTAATAGCGTCGTATCGATAACAAAGTTTGCAATGCTTCTAATTTCAGAAAGATGTTCTCTCTCCTCATTAATTGCTTCAATAAGAGAACGTTGTCCATTTTCATTCAATGGATGTGCTCTTCTTGATTCTTTATAACGAGAAATAAGTTTTTCTGTTTTAGCCTCTAAAAACATGACGTCTACGATAACATCATTACGACTTTTAATGATATCAATTTCTTTAATTAAAGATTTAAATAACTCCTTCCCTCTTAAATCAATGGCAATTGCCACCTTTTGTAAAGAAGGATTTCCTTGTTCCATGAGTTCTACAAATTTGGGTAATAAAACTGGTGGTAAATTATCTACGCAGAAGAACCCCATATCTTCAAGACTTTGTATCACTAGTGATTTACCCGCTCCTGACATGCCTGTAACAACTAATAATTCACTTTTAACAATTTCATTTTCGCTATTTTTCACTTTTTAAAGTCACCACCATTTAAGTTCTTCGCTCTTACTTCATATAATTAAATTAATCTTATCATACTAGTATATCTAAAGGAATCTTCTTTATTAATCAAAAAAGCTAGAACGATTGATAGCGACTACTTGTCGACATCAATGTCCTAGCTACATGTGATTGTGTAGATTAAGCTTCTAATTTATCTTTAAGCTCTGTGATATAATCTGCTGCACTTTGAGCTGCAATACTACCGTCTCCCGTTGCAGTTACAATTTGACGTAATCCTTTATCACGAACATCACCAGCTGCAAAGATTCCAGGGACATTCGTACTCATATCAGCTTTAGTGACAATATATCCTGTTTCATTTGTGATTCCTAAATTAGTAAATGGTGCTGTTAAAGGTTTCATTCCAATGTAAATGAAAACTCCATCAGCATCGTACGTTTCTTCCGAACCATCTTTAGTAGATTCTAAAGTTACTGATCCTACTTTGCCATCTTTTTCGTTGATTGTTTTTAAAGTATGACTCCAAATGAAATCAACTTTTTCATTTTTGAAAGCACGTTCTTGTAAAATATTCTGCGCACGTAATTCATCTCTTCTATGAACGATTGTTACTTTATCAGCGAATTTAGTTAAGAATGTTCCTTCTTCAACTGCTGAGTCGCCACCACCAATAACAAATAATCGTTTATTTTTAAAGAAGGCACCATCACACACAGCACAGTAACTTACACCACGTCCACCAAGTTCTTGTTCCCCAGGCACACCAATTTTTTTATATTCTGCACCAGTTGAGATAATCACTGCATGAGCCGTAATTTCTTTATTACCTAAGTTAATTACTTTGTAGTCACCTTTATCTTCTACAGATTTAATATCTCCATATTGATACTCTGCTCCAAATTTTTTCGCGTGTTCAAACATTTTCGTAGATAAATCTGGACCCGTAATCATTTCAAATCCTGGAAAGTTCTCTACCTCTTCAGTGTTGGCCATTTGACCACCTGGCATACCACGTTCAATCATAACTGTTTTTAAATTTGCACGAGATGCATAAACTGCTGCTGTCATACCGGCAGGACCTGCGCCGATAATGGCTACGTCAAAATCTACTTCAGTCATTTTTTAATGCCTCCTAGTTATTAATCATTATCGCATTATATACTATACCATTTATTTCTTAAATTTATATGCTCAAAATAAAAGCAATGGTTTTATCTAATTTATATCGTGTGACTTCAAAAGAATCAATAATTTGTTTTTTAGTCATAGCGTGATTGGTATATTTATAGTGCATATATACAAATGCAGCTAAATATCTGTCTACCTCTGCTAAATCAACTTTTTCAGAGATAATCGCTTCAGCTTGATCAATCCAGTCAATAAATAGTGAGGTATCGTTTTTAAAATAATCCATTTCATATAATTTCAACATACCTCTGTGAATAAAATCTAATTTATTTAATGTTAATCCTTGTACCAGATACGTTAGATATAATTTTTCATAATCATTCATTGATTCTAAGATTGACCAAATTTCTTCTGTCATAAGAATTTCTTTACCATTGAGTTGATTTAATAAAAAGATTCCATATAGTCTATAATGACTATCGTCATCCAATAATAGTGGAAGAATGCGTTGGTTAAAAACAGATTTACTTTCCTCAAGCACCCATGGCGCATAACCAACATCTACTTTAGATATCTGTAGTAATTTATTCCATAATTCTACACTTTCATCTTTATTTCCGAGGTAATAAAAATTAAAGCTCAATACATTATACATTTGAATGGATAAAAACTTACCCTTTTTATATAGAGGATAAAGTATATTTTGAGATGCTTGATACTGTTTTAAATAACTTAATACAATTCCTAGTTTAAAACTTTCATCATCATTCATAGGTACAACTTTGTTTAATATTTTAAGATACCTCTTATATTTCTCCATTTCATTTGTGTTATAAAGTAAAAGTGTATAATGACATAAGGCATGAACATCTGAATTATCTTCACTCAATAACGCTTCAAACATCTCTTTAGCTGTTTCATATTCACTTAAATAAAGATAGCACATCGCAAGCAGATTACGTATAACACGATGGGATTGAATATGCTCATCTTGACTTAGAATATATGCTCGCGCGTCATTCAGTCGTCCTTGTGAAAATAAAAATTGGAATAATAATTGTGTAGCAAATAATTGTGCTTCTAATTCAATTTTATGTTCACTTGTATAGGTCACTTCGAATGTCTTTTCTAGTACTTCTCTAAAGTCCTGATCATCTGTTAAAAGTACATAATTAATACCAAACAAGAATGCCTTGTTTGGTTCATTCAACTCTATATTTAATTGACTTAACTCATAGAAACTATCTGCAACATGAAAATCATTTACAATATTTTCGTAAAATATTTGCTCTGCTTTTCTACCTAAATTTATTTTCGTTAAACATTGTGCATAATGTAATTGAATATCATAATCTTCAGGTGACAATTCGAGCACTTTGCTATAGTAATTTGCTGCTTTATTATAATCTTGTTGTTGCCATTTTTGTATAGCCATTTTGCGGTAAAAAGTTTCGTCGAAAATCATTGGTATTATCTTATTGTCTTCACGTGCCATTAATTGTCACCTCCTCTATCAACTTTTATATGCATAGGATTACCAAATACAAAGCTATAATCAGGTATATCTTTAGTGATGACCGTACCAGCTCCGACTTTTACATGGTTTCCTATTCTAACTCCTGGTAAAATCGTTACATTCGCACCAATCAATGTATAATGCCCAATGGTGACTCTACCTTGTCGCCATTCATCAATAAGTACTTCATGCGTTAATATTGTTGTATTATAACCAATAACACTATTGTTGCCAACAGAAATTAACTCTGGATAAAACAAGTCAGGTAAAACTTTATATGCAAATGCTGTATTCTGACCTATAGCCATTTTTAAAAACTTGCGATAAATAGAGCGTTTTAGACGCATGCTTGGTATAAAACGAGAAATTTCAATAATAATAGTTTGTTTAAAAACCTTAGGAAATCTCACTATTTTATAAACTTGCCACAGAGGGTTTATGGAGAAACGTTTTTGTTTGTTTAATCGTCTCACCATACACACTACGCCCTTTTACCTGGCCATTGAAGTGGTCCAGAATTTTTAAAAGTTGAAGGATGATACTTAACTCTTCTATATATAATAAGAATAATGCTAACAACGATAAGAATGACTGATACGAGTTGTGCAACTCTAATATGACTTGTAAGCATTAAACTATCAGTTCGCAGTCCTTCAACGAAGAATCGGCCAATTGAATACCAAATAAGATAAATAAAGAACGTTTCCCCTATTTTTAGATGTTTCCTCAAATTAATTAGAATTATAAAACCGAGAACATCCCACGCAGATTCATATAAAAATGTAGGATGATAATACTGACCTTCGATATACATATTTCTAATGATAAAATCCGGTAAATGTAAGTGTTCTAAAAACGCCTTCGATACAGGTCCACCATGGGCTTCATGATTCATAAAATTACCCCATCTACCTATACCTTGAGCTAATATAATACCTGGCGCTACAATATCACCGATTTGTAACGGGTGTAGATTTTTAGACCTACATACGATAACACCTGTAATAAATCCACCAATTAAACCACCGTGGATTGCTATACCTCCATGCCATATCTTCGGTATTTCACCTGGATTTTGCATGTAATATGGCCATTGGAAAATCACGAAGTATAAACGTGCCACAATAAAACCAAATATAGCACTATAGAATATAATATCTATTAATGTATCTTTATGTAAGCCAACATTTTTTAGTGCAGCTTGTGCAATAAAATAACCCAGTAATATACCACATGCGATAATAATTCCATACCAACGAACATGTATAGGTCCAATACTAAAAGCAATTGGATCAATGTATCCTAGAGTTAAACCCATTTCGTACTACTCCTCACTTTTATGACTATTGCGAACGATTTCTTCATTTAAACGCTCACTAAACTCTTCAGCTGTATTAATTCCCATTATATTTAATCGATAATTCATCGCTGCAACTTCAATAATTACGGCAACATTTCGTCCAGGTCTGACAGGAATTGTTTTTTTAGTAATTTCAGTATCGAGGATTTTCAAAGTTTCCTCATTAAGTCCAACTCGATCATATAATTTATCTTTATTCCAATTCTCTAAATTAATATTTAAACGAATTTGTTTCTCAGTCAAAATAGACCCTGCACCAAATAGAGTCATAACATTAATAATTCCCAGTCCTCGAATCTCAAGTAAATGCTCAATCAATTTAGGTGGTTTGCCTATTAATTCGTCTTTAGTGATTTCTTTAATTTCAACATTATCATCAGCGACAAGTCTGTGACCACGTTTAACTAATTCTAATGCAGTCTCACTTTTACCTATACCTGAATCACCTGTAATTAATACACCTACTCCATAAACATCGACGAGTACTCCATGTAAAGATGTGGTTTTAGCTAATTCATGCTCTAAAAATGTAGTCAAACGACTCATCAAACTTGTCGTAGCATCTTTAGCAATAATAATAGGTGTATTCAGTTCTTTTGCTGCAGAAATTAATTCTTCAGGGGGCTCCAATCCTCGCGTCACAATAATTGCTGGAGTTTCAGGTCGACATAATTTTCTCATTCTTCCTTCTTTCTCATCATCTGGAAGTAGATTATAGAAAGATAGTTCAGTAGTTCCTAACAATTGAATTCTATCTGAAGCATAATGAGAGAAATAGCCTGCCATTTCTAGACCAGGACGTGATATATCCGTATTTTTTATTGGTCTATTTAAGCCTTTTTCCCCGGCGATTAAATCTAGATTAAGTGTATTAACCAGTCTTTCTGTTGTTAACATGGGTTCACCTCAAATTATAATATCCCTTCGTATCTATTCTCTATTCTATTATCATATCAAAAATGAACTCACAATCTATATTAAAATGACGATTTAACTTTTAAAATATTCTTAAATAACCATTAACTTAAATATATGAAAGTCAAATTCTTTTAACATCTGAGGTGAGTATTTTAACCATTCATAAATTATAGGTTTGAATTCTTGTATTAAAGTTAGAAAACACTCACTTTAACTTGCATATCTCAATAAATACTTTAGAAAAAACTTTATTAGCTATGGACTTGTTGCAATGGTTAATAAGAATTAAAAACTTACAATGAATATATCTTAATTTTAAAAGCTATCATCATGATAAAGAATTAAGGCTAGGACAATATTAATGTCCTAGCCTATCAAAGTTGGTTAGCATTAGTAAAGGTTAACTAAAACTTTGAAGCGTTATCTTTACTAATTGGCTATTTATTCTATACTGTCTCTTTCTAAAACAGGTTTTAAATATGTTCCAGTATAAGAGTCATTATTTTCAGCAATTTCTTCCGGAGTACCAGTCCCAACTATAGTACCCCCGCCTTCGCCACCTTCAGGTCCAAGATCAATAATGTGATCTGCAGTTTTAATTACATCTAAGTTGTGTTCAATAATCACAACTGTATCACCGTTTTCTACTAATCGATTTAAAACTTTTAACAAACGGCTAATATCATCAACGTGCAGCCCCGTTGTAGGTTCATCAAGGATATAAATAGAACGTCCTGTGGAACGCTTATGCAATTCAGAAGCTAATTTTACACGTTGAGCTTCACCACCTGAAAGAGTTGTCGCCTGTTGTCCTAAAGTAATATAACCTAAGCCGACATCAACAAGTGTTTGAAGCTTTCGATTAATTTTTGGAATATTTTCGAAGAAATGTGTTGCTTCTTCAACAGTCATTTCTAATACATCGGCAATATTTTTACCTTTGTAAGTTACTTCCAAGGTTTCTCGATTATAACGTTTACCATCACACACTTCACATGGTACATAAACGTCTGGTAAAAAATGCATTTCTATTTTAATGATACCGTCACCTTTACAAGCTTCACAACGTCCACCTTTAACATTGAAACTAAATCTACCTTTTTGATAACCACGTATTTTAGCTTCATTCGTTTGAGCAAAGACATCTCTAATATCATCGAAAACGCCTGTATAAGTGGCTGGATTTGAACGTGGAGTTCTACCAATTGGAGATTGATCAATATCAATAATCTTATCGAGGTGATCAATACCATCAATTGTGTCAAAATCTCCAGGTTTTATTTTAGATTTATTAATTTTTTGGGCAAGTGATTTATATAAAATTTCATTAACTAATGAACTTTTACCAGAACCAGACACTCCAGTAACAACAGTCATTACTGATAAAGGAAATTCAACATCGACGTTTTTAAGATTATTGCTTCTAGCACCTTTTATGCTAATTTTCTTATTAGTTACTTCTCGTCTATGTTCGGGTACATCAATACGTTTTTTGCCACTAAGATATTGTCCAGTTAATGATTTTTTATCTTTCATTACTTTAGCAGGTGTACCACTTGAAACAATTTCTCCACCATGATTCCCTGCACCTGGACCTACATCTACTAAATAATCTGCTGCCCTCATCGTATCATCATCGTGTTCAACAACAATTAACGTATTTCCTAAATCTCTCATTTCTTTTAATGTACTAATTAGGCGATCATTATCTCTTTGATGTAGCCCAATTGAAGGTTCATCTAATACATACAATACGCCTGTTAGTCTTGAACCTATTTGAGTAGCAAGACGAATACGTTGTGCTTCCCCACCTGATAAAGTACCAGATGAACGATTTAAAGTAAGATATTCCAAACCTACGTTATTTAAGAAAGATAATCTTGAAATAATTTCCTTAAGGATTTGGTTTGCTATCGCTCTGTCTTGCTCACTTAATTCAATCTTTTCATAATAATTCAAAGCATTTTTAATGGAGTATTGCACGACTTCACCAATATTAAAACCGCCAACATATACAGATAAAGCTTCTTGGCTCAAACGTTTACCATGACACGTTTCACATGGAAGTTCTGTCATGTACTTGCTCATCATTTCACGGGTATACTCAGAAGGAGACTCATGGTAGCGTCGATTGATATTAGGAATGACCCCTTCGAATACCATTTTGCGTTTACGTGTGCCCCCATTACGTTGAGTGAAAGTAAACTCAATTTCTTTATCTCCAGAACCGTGCATCAAGATATTCTTTTGTCTATCTGTCAGTTTTTTATATGGTTTATCCATGTTAATCTTATAGACTTCACATACGCGTTTTAACAATGTTGGATAGAAGTCCGAACTTGTAGGCTCCCATGGTTCAATTGCACCTTCATTTAATGATTTATCTTTATCAGGAACAACTAAATCCATGTCTACTGTTAGTTTTTGACCAAGACCATCACATGTTGGGCATGCACCAAATGGACTATTGAAACTGAACATTCTTGGCTCTAACTCACCAATTGAGAATCCACAAATAGGACATGCATGATTTTCAGAAAATTTTAGTTCATCACCATCAATGACATCAACAGTCAAGTTACCTTCCGCTAGTTCTAAAGACGTTTCAATTGAATCTGCTAAACGCGTCTCAATTCCATCTTTTACGACTAAGCGGTCGACAACTACTTCAATAGTATGATTTTTATTCTTATCAAGTTCGGGCACTTCATTAACATCTACAATCTCTCCATCGACACGTAAGCGTACATAACCCTTTTTACCTATATCTTCAATTAATTTTTCGTGTGTTCCTTTTCTATGAGATACTACAGGTGCAAGTAGTTGGATTTTTGTACGTTCTTCAAGTTCTAGAATTCTATCCACCATTTGTTGAACAGTTTGAGATTCTATTTCTATTCCATGGTGCGGACAATAAGGTTTACCTACGCGTGCATAAAGTAGACGTATATAGTCATAGATTTCAGTTACAGTTGCAACAGTTGATCGTGGATTTTTACTAGTTGTCTTTTGATCTATAGAAATGGCAGGTGATAAACCTTCGATTGTATCAACATCTGGCTTATCCATTTGTCCTAAAAACTGACGTGCATATGCACTTAGAGACTCAACATATCGTCTTTGTCCTTCTGCATAAATCGTATCAAATGCCAAAGAAGACTTACCAGAGCCTGAAAGTCCAGTCATGACAATAAGTTTATTTTTGGGTAGCTCAATATCTACTCCTTTTAAATTATGTGCACGTGCGCCTTTAACGACTATTGACGGTCCTTTCATTTAAACGTCACCCTTCTGCTTTTAATTCAAATAACATATCTCTTAATTCTGTTGCTTTCTCGAAGTCTAAATCTTTAGCTGCTTTTTTCATTTCTTTTTCTATATTTTCAATAGTTTTTTGTCTTTCTTTTTTAGTCATTTTCTTAGGTAGTTCTGTTTGTTTCTGATCATTAGTTTCATCACTTTCTACTGTAGCACTAATAACATCATGTATTTTCTTATTAATCGTTTTAGGAGTTATACCGTGTTCCTTATTATGCGCCGTTTGAATATCTCGACGTCTTTGCGTTTCATCAATTGCATATTGCATTGAATCAGTAATTTTATCTGCATACATAATAACTTCACCTTTATCATTACGTGCAGCACGACCTATTGTTTGAATTAAAGAACGATCTGATCGTAGAAATCCTTCTTTATCAGCATCGAGTATAACTACTAGAGACACTTCAGGTATATCAATACCCTCTCTCAACAGGTTAATCCCTACAATAGCGTCATAAGTTCCCATACGCAAATCCCGAATAATTTCAATACGTTCTAATGTTTTAATCTCAGAATGTAAATAGTTAACTTTAATACCCGCTTCTTTCATATATGTGGTTAAATCTTCACTCATTTTTTTAGTTAATGTTGTTACTAACACACGTTCATCTCTATCTATCCGTTCTTGAATCTCACTGAGTAAATCATCAATTTGATTTTCAGTTGGTCTAACGTCGATTTTAGGATCGAGTAAGCCAGTTGGACGAATAATCTGTTCAACCATTTCATCAGTATATTCTAATTCATAAGGTCCTGGGGTAGCAGAAACATATACAAGTTGTTTAGTTTTATCTTCGAACTCTTCAAATTTTAGAGGTCTATTATCAAGTGCACTTGGTAAACGGAACCCATGATCTACAAGCACCTGTTTACGAGCTCTGTCACCGTTATACATACCACGAATTTGTGGTAAAGTAACGTGTGATTCATCAATCATTACAAGCCAATCATCTCCAAAATAGTCAAGCAATGTAAAAGGTGTAGAGCCTAAAGGTCTTAATGTAAGATGAACAGAATAATTCTCGATACCTGAACAGAAGCCCATTTCACGCATCATTTCGAGATCATAGTTCGTACGCTGTTCAAGTCGCTGAGCTTCTAATAATTTATTTTCATCACGTAATTCTTTAAGTCGTTCTTCTAATTCTTTCTCAATTCGTTCAATTGCAACTTTCATTTTTTCTTCACGAGTTACGAAGTGAGAGGCTGGGAAAATAGCAAAATGTTCACGTTCACGTATCACTTCACCAGTTAAATAATTGACCTCTCTGATGCGATCAATTTCATCTCCAAAGAACTCTACTCTAATACACATTTCTTCTCTAGATGCAGGGAAAATCTCTACAACATCTCCACGCACTCTAAAAGTACCACGTTGGAAATCAATATCATTACGTGTATATTGAACATCTACTAATTTTCGTAGCAATTCACTGCGATCCATTTCCATTCCAACTCTAACGCTAACTACTAAGTCTTTATATTCTTCCGGATTACCTAAACCATAAATACAACTCACACTAGCAATAATTATTACATCATCGCGTTCAAATAACGCACTTGTAGCCGAATGACGTAATTGGTCAATTTCATCATTGATGGAGGCGTCCTTTTCTATGAAAGTATCAGTCGATGGAACATAAGCTTCTGGTTGATAATAATCGTAATAACTTACAAAATATTCTACTCTATTTTCAGGGAAGAATTCTTTAAACTCACTATAAAGTTGCCCAGCTAATGTCTTATTGTGTGCAATAATCAATGTAGGTTTACCGACTTCTTTGATGACGTTACTCATAGTGAATGTTTTACCTGTTCCTGTCGCACCAAGTAAAGTTTGATGACGTTTTCCATTATTCACACCATCAACAATTTTTTGTATCGCTTGAGGTTGATCCCCCTGTGGTTCAAATTCAGAATTCAACTTAAATGGAACATGTTCAACCATTCTGACATACGCCTCCTACTTAATTTCTCACTCATTTAAAATTTAACACTCACGTTTATAGTCTTAAGTTTCATTATGTACTATTCTAACAAATTTATAACGACTAAAGCAAACGTTTGTTCGCTCAGGATTTTTTGAAAATAAAAACAAACATAGTGAAACACCATGCTTGTTTAAAAAGTTATTTAATTTAAGTCTTTCTCGTTTAAAGATACTATAAAACAATCTTCTGTAACCTTCAAAAGATTTGTTTACGCTTTCTATATATTGATATTTCCTAACGAGAATCATCTTGATTCTTATGAAGTTTCAATTTATCAATGATTAAATAACCTGCTAGAAGACTCACTACATCTATAAATATAATCCATTCGTTATGAAAAAAACCTTTATAAATCGAAGTACCTATTAATATTAGCGTTAATAATGTACCTATCCATTTACTTCTAGTGACAACACTAAATAATACCACTAATATACAAGGAAAAAAGGCGGCACATGCATACCAAATCATTATCGTCACCCATTTCTTCTATTTAAGATTGTCATAGTCGTTTCACGTAACTCAGTTCTTGGAATGAAGTTTTCTGTAAGCATTTCAGGAATAACATTATCTATGAAGTCTTTTACTGAATTTAAATGATCAAATTGAATAATTGTCTCTAGACTCATTTCATAAATTTCAAAGAATAAAGGTTCTGGGTTACGTTTTTGAATTTCTCCAAAAGTTTCATATAATAAATCAATTTTATCTGCCACTGAGAGAATTTGGCCTTCTAAAGAATCATCTTTACCTTCTTGCAGGCGTTCTCTGTATACTTTTTGATATTGTTCAGGAATCTCCTCTTTTATGAATGTATCTACCATTTCTTCCTCTACTTGGGAAAATAGTTTCTTTAATTCTCTGCTTGCATATTTAACAGGGGTTTTGATGTCACCGGTAAAAACTTCCGCGAAATCGTGATTTAACGCCTTCTCATATAGACTTTTCCAATTGATTTCATTTCCATAATATTCTTCAACAGTTGCTAAATACTGGGCAATTTTAGTCACTTTAAATGAGTGGGCAGCGACATTATGTTCGAAATATTTAAACTTACCCGGTAGTCTTATTAATTTTTCTAAATCAGAAAGTCTTTTAAAATATTGATGTACACCCATATCACGATACCTCCCTGTAAACGAAATTTGTCTAATTACTTATAGTTATTATATCAATCCATTTTATTATTGAAAGTAAATTCATATTTTTATATATTAATTTTTTATAAAGGTAAGAGATTCTAGTTTGCATATATCTTAGAATATCCTTGTTTGATAATTAAATTTCAATAAGAGTTTAAATCGCTTACTTATTAAGTTGATGACACATAGTGCAACTCGAATAAAAAAGCTGTAACAATAAACACTGTTACAGCCTTGTTTAAAATACATATATTAATTTTTTCTTTTTCACTTTTATAATTTAGTCTTTTAGTGAATATAATTGTAAGAACCTGGATTATAAATTGTTCTATATGATTTAACGTTTACGCCACCGTTCCAGTTCATTTCAGAAACAGTTAATGTACCATTAGGATTTACTGACTCAACAACGCCTACATGTCCATACGCACCAGCACCATTTTGTCCAGGAGCGCTTTGGAATATAGCTCCTACTTCAGGTGTGTTATTTACATTGAATCCAGCTTGGCTAGCAGATGCTGCCCAGTTGCTAGCATTGCCCCATAAACTACCAATTGGTTTTCCTAATTCAGCACGACGATTAAATGCATAGTAAGTGCATTGTCCATCAGTATATAGGTTACCTGCATTCGAAATACTTCTTAAACCATCATAAGAAGTTTGAGAAAAATTGATTGGTGTTTCATAATTTTCATAAGTAACACCTGATTCATCAGTTGAAGTTGACTCAAATGTAGTTTGCGGAATAGAGATTTCTTCACTTTCAAATTGTGATGGATTAACGCCACTCTCTGAAACAACTATTTTATCACCAGGGAAAATAAGCGGTTGGATTCCTGGGTTTAATGTATATAATTGTTCTAAAGTGATGCCGTGTTCTACTGCGATATTATATAAACAATCTCCTGCTTTAACTATATATGTTCCTAAATTAGATTGATTCGTTGTAACAACGTCTGGTGAATTTACGTCCTGTTGAGACGCCTCTGATTCTTGAGCGTTAGCTGCAGTGTTGATTGCAAAAAATGCTGCAATCGAACTTAAAGTTACAGTTAGCGTTTTTTTCATCTAGTTGTCATTCCTTTGCTAGTTTGTTCTTAAATTTACAAGTTCAAATATAGCACACCCCAAGCTTGAGATGTTTAATGTTATAGCGATGTAATATAACAGTAAAAAGAGAATGATTACAAAAACACGACATAAAACGCTAACTATCTTTACAATAACGGTGTAAAGGGTTACTTTTCTAAGTCTGAAACTCTATGTGGTAATATTATAAATTGCATATTACATATTATTATTAGATATTTTATTACACAAAACATTACCTACTTAATGTTTATTAAATTAAAAACCTCATTTACTAGTCACTAACACTAATAAATGAGGAACTTAAATTATTAAACTTCTTCATTGTCCATTTCTTTTCTTAAATAAGCTTCTATAAATGGCCCAATATCGCCATCCATGACTGCATCAACCTTACCAGTTTCTTCATTTGTTCGATGGTCTTTAACCATTGAATAAGGATGGAAAACATAAGATCGTATTTGACTTCCCCACCCAATTTCTTTTTGTTCACCACGAATTTCAGCCATTTCACGTTCTTGTTCATCTAATTTTAGTTGGTATAACTTAGATTTTAACATTTTCATTGCTGCTTCTCGGTTCTTAATTTGCGAACGTTCATTTTGGTTATTGACTACAATACCTGTAGGATGGTGAGTAATTCTGATCGCTGATTCTGTTTTGTTAATATGCTGACCACCGGCTCCTGAGGCTCTAAAGGTATCAACCGTTATATCATCCGGATTAATTTCTATTTCGATTTCATCATTATTAAAATCTGGAATCACGTCACAAGAGGCAAACGACGTATGTCGTCTACCCGAGGAATCAAATGGTGAGATTCTGACTAATCGGTGCACGCCTTTTTCTGCTTTTAAGTAACCATAAGCATTATGACCTTTAATCAATAGCGTTACGCTTTTTACGCCTGCTTCGTCACCAGGTAAATAGTCCACCGTCTCAACATTGAAGCCATTTTGTTCACAATAACGTTGATACATTCTTAGTAACATACTCGCCCAATCTTGTGATTCAGTTCCTCCGGCACCTGGATGAAGTTCAAGTATGGCATTATTTGCATCATGTGGCCCATCCAGAAGTAATTGCAATTCAAATTGATCCATTTTATCTTTAAATTGAATGACAGTATTCTCAAGTTCTTCTTTCATATCTTCATCATATTCTTCTTGTAACAATTCTCTGGTTGCACTCATATCATCAACTTCATTGGCTAAATCGTGATACCCATTCACTATCGACTTTAAAGCGTTATTTTTATCTATAATTTCTTGAGCTTTATTTTGGTCATTCCAGAAGTTTGGGTCTGCCATCATCTCTTCGTATTCTTGGATATTAGTCTCTTTATTCTCTAAGTCAAAGAGACCCCCTAATTTGATTTAAATTATTTTGATATTCGTCTATATTACGTTTAATTTCAGATAATTCCATTGATTTTCTCTCCTATTACTGAATGTTTAGCGCTTTTAGCATTTATCATACTATATCTTACATGAAATTCGTCTTTATGAAAATTAACGTTCAAACTTAAAAAGTTCGAAGTCACGACATTAGTATCAAGAAAATAATAATAAAGACCGAGCCATTAGAATATGCCTCAGTCTTTATTATTGAACATTGCAACATTTAGTGTTGATTTATGCTTGTCCGTGGCAATTTTTGTACTTTTTACCACTGCCACATGGACATGGGTCGTTTCGCCCTACTTGATCACCTTTTACAATGGGTTGAGATTTTACTTTTTCTTTACCATCTTCAGCAGTTAGGTGTTTACCCTCACCTAAGTCTTTTGTTTTTTCACGTTCAATATCATCTTCGAATTGAACTACAGATTTTAAGATATATTTACAAGTATCTTCTTCAATATTTTGCATCATAATATCAAACAGTTCATGGCCTTCGTTTTGATAATCGCGAAGAGGGTTTTGTTGTGCATATGAACGCAAGTGAATACCTTGACGTAATTGATCCATTGTATCGATATGATCTGTCCAATGACTATCGATAGAACGTAATAAAATCATTCGTTCAAATTCACTCATTTGATCGCCTAATTTTTCTTTCTGACGCTCATAAGCTTTTTCTATTTTCGCCCAAACAACTTCAAAGATGTCTTCAGAATCCTTACCATTGATTTCAGACTCCGCTAAGTCTCCTTCTTGTAAAAAGACATCATTCACATAGTTTATAAACGGTGCATAATCAGGATTATCATCATCTTCATTAACATAATAGTTAATTGAACGTTGTAATGTTGAACGTAACATAGCATTGACTACTTGAGAGCTATCTTCATTATCTATAATTTCGTTACGTTCATTATAAATAATTTCACGTTGTTTACGTAACACCTCATCGTATTCAAGGATACGTTTACGCGCATCAAAGTTGTTACCTTCTACACGTTTTTGAGCAGATTCAACAGCTCTTGAAACCATTTTAGACTCTATCGGAGTTGAATCGTCCATACCAAGTCTATTCATCATTTTTTGTAAACGTTCTGAACCAAAACGAACCATTAATTCGTCTTGAAGTGATAGATAGAAACGACTGTCACCTCTATCACCTTGACGTCCTGAACGACCACGTAACTGGTCATCAATACGACGTGATTCATGACGTTCAGTACCTATAACAGCAAGTCCACCAAGTTCTTCAACACCATCGCCAAGTTTGATGTCTGTACCACGACCAGCCATGTTTGTCGCAATAGTTACAGCACCTTTTTGACCAGCGTTTGCAATGATGTCCGCTTCGCGTTCATGGTTTTTCGCATTTAATACATCATGTCGGATACCACGTTTTTTAAGTAAATTAGAAATGTATTCTGATGTTTCTACTGCCACGGTACCTAATAAGATAGGTTGTCCTTTTTTATGCTTCTCAACTACATCTTCGACTACTGCGTCAAATTTACCCTTTTGACTAATATAAATTAAATCTGCCTTATCAACACGTTGGACAGGTTTATTCGTAGGAATTTGAGTTACTGTCATATTATATATGTTGCGGAATTCTTCTTCTTCAGTTTTTGCAGTACCAGTCATTCCAGCTAATTTGTTATACATTCTGAAGTAATTTTGGAATGTAATAGATGCCATAGTCTTAGATTCATTTTGAATCGTAACACCTTCTTTAGCTTCGATAGCTTGGTGCAATCCTTCAGAAAAACGACGACCAGGCATCGTACGTCCTGTAAATTGGTCCACAATAAGTACTTCGCCATCAACAACCATATAATCCACATCGCGTTGTAACGTTACATGAGCTCTTAATGCAGTATTAATATGGCTTATGATTTCAACGTTTTGAACGTCGTATAAATTGTCTACTTTAAACATACGCTCAGCTTTGTCAGCACCTTGTTCAGTTAGATGAACGGCTTTTGTTTTTTCATCATAATTATAGTCATCCTCTGCTTTGAGCATCTTAGCGAATACATTAGCTTGAGTGTATAATGATGTAGATTTTTCAGCTTCACCAGAAATAATTAAAGGTGTTCTCGCCTCATCAATTAAAATAGAGTCGACCTCATCAATAATTGCAAAATGTAATGGACGCATAACTCTTTCTTCAGCATAATTCACCATATTATCTCTTAAGTAATCGAAGCCAAGTTCATTATTAGTACTATAAGTAATATCTTGTGCATATGCTTCACGCTTTTCTTCAGTAGACTTACTATTTAAGTTAAGTCCAACAGATAAACCTAAGAAATTATATAATTGAGCCATCTCTTCACTTTGAAAACTTGATAAATACTCATTCACTGTAATGACGTGAACGCCACGACCGGCCAGCGCATTTAAATAAGTTGGCATTGTCGCTGTTAAAGTTTTACCTTCACCTGTTCTCATTTCAGCGATATCACCTTTATGAATCGCGATACCACCCATAACTTGTACTCTATAAGGTATCATGTTAAATACACGCTTAGAGCCTTCACGTACAAGTGCATATGCTTCAGGTAAAATTTTATCTAAATAATCATTTTGTTTTTTTACATCATCAATTTCGGATAATTCTTTTTGGAACGCTTTAGTTTTTTCACGAATTTCTTCATCAGTTAATAATGCAGTATCTTCCTCTAACGCGAGTACTTTATCTGCAAGTTTACCTAAGCGTTTCGTTTCTTTTTTATTGCCGTCAACAATTTTCGATAAAAATCCCATTACATGCGTCGCTCCTTTAGCTAAAACTGTTTGGCTTACAACAATTTATCTTATCATTAATACCATTAAAATTATACTTATATACTCATACCTTGAGTCTTACTAATATCTTCCTTGTTACTTTCCTCATTGAAAATGAAGTTCTTGTTAGTTATGACTAGTTAGACTCTATAATCTCACCATTAATTGTAGCTATCCCTATAAATCAACAACATATTTATTTTAACACGATAGAAACAATTTTTTCTCCTCATAAATAAATAATTTTCGAATATATTATAAAAACCGTAGTTTAAATAACTGAAATTGAAATTATACAATTTTAGAATCGTCAAACCACGTTAGCATAATCAAAGATATGTGTCCATCAATTAACGGTTAAATGATTAGTGGAGTAGTATATGCAAATAAACAACTCAAAAATAAAAACTTACTGTAGGAGCAAACAAAATGAACAAGGCTAGAAGCCTAATATAAGCTTCTAGCCGAGTCTAATACACGAATTTTACAATCATACGATTTTACGCCATATTATCATAGTAGTATTTAATTAATTCATACATTTGTTGCATATCGTAACCCCATCTTGCGTAATATGCATATGGATCAACATGATCTGTTCCGCCCCAGTATTTGCTTACTGCGCAGTGACTGATAACAGAACCTTTACCTTCATTTGTGTCAGCAAGTGTTGGAGTAATTCCATTTTGTTTTAACATAAATGCTGCAAGCCATGCTTGGTTATTCACTGATTTCGCAAAATCTACGAAGTTATACATTCTTACAAGTTCAATTTGATAGAAGTATGGATTCGCTTTAGGTCCAGCCCCCCATACATAATATTTTGAAGGTGCAGTAAGATGTATTTCATTATTATCAACGAATGCGTGTACAAACGCTGTATTGTATGTTGCATACATGTTATCAACCCATTTTTGTAAAGAGCGATGATCTTCACCTACCTCATGGATTACAACACCAATATAAGTACCTTCCTTATATTCCAATTTTGGAAGAGTGTTCATACGTGGATCATTGACAACGTGAGAATGTTGAAGATGATGTTGGATAATATATTGATTTACTTTAGAGTTTTCAAACAACGGTTCATCATCTGTAGTAGCTTTCTTCGCATTATCAGTATTTCCAGAGAATTGTGTAGTAGTATTATTTTGATTTTGCTGATTCACCACTGTTTGTTTTGAGGATAGACTTTGGGCATGACTAACGGGTGTATAAAAGAGCGACATTGACATCAACATCATACACGTAGAAAAAAGAATTGTTATTTTTGGCATAATTTCTCACCTCTTTCATATTATTTTAATTATTAAAATTATTATTTAATAATTTCACTTATAGTATTATTCTAATAACAAATTAAAATCAAGTATTTATTTGCATTAAAAGTGAAATATTTGTGTATCTTATTAAGAATTTTCTAAAAAATAAGTTCCTATACAATTAATTAGCTAAAAAACCTTAAATTAAAAAAGAGTAGCCTATCTGGCCACTCTCTAAATCATCCAATTAAAAAGAGACTTCCTATCAATACAACATAGAAAGCCTCTTTAATCACTTCACATATTAATCAATATGTCTATACAAATTTTATTCAGTTGTTTCGATTAATCCGTATTTACCGTCTTTACGTCTGTAAACAATGCTTGTCCCATCTGTCTCTCTATCTGTAAAGATGAAGAAATCATGTCCTAATAAGTTCATTTGTAGAACCGCTTCTTCTGAATCCATTGGTTTTAAACTAAATTGTTTTGAACGGATAATTTCAATTTCGCTATCGCTCACAGATTCTTCAGCACCACTTACTTCCCCAGGTGATGCTTCTTGTACTTCTGCCACAAATACTTCTTGATCTCCACGATCTCTATGTTTACGATTTACACGAGTTTTATATTTTCGTACTTGTCGTTCTAATTTACCAGTGATTAAATCAATGCCTGCGTATAAATCATCATGTCTTTCTTCAGCTCTTAATGTTACATCTTTCAACGGAATAGTAACTTCAATTTTAGTAGCTGAATTAGAATAAGTTTTAACTTTAACATGTGCTACTGCGTTTGGCACATTATTAAAATAACGCTCCAACTTACCAATTTTGTCCTCAATATAGTTGCGAATTGCATCTGTGATAGTGAGGTTATCTCCATGAATTTCAAATCTAATCATAGTAATCTCTCCTTTAACCTCTTATATTGGTAATGCTTACTTATATTTTACCACGTTTGGTTTATCGTGCAAACGCAAACACTTTGAATTTTCTGACATTTAACGATAATAATTTACACCCTGCATGATGTATTGTTAATCCAGTTGTATAAATATCATCAATGAGTAGTATTACTTTATCCCTTATGTCAATGTCTTCTTCCTTTACGTAGAACGGATTTGGAGCATTGCTACGTTCTAATTTACCTAACTCAGACTGTTTTGGGCGTATATTTGTTCCTAAAATATTCACATAATCAACTCCCATTTTATCTAAAACTGTAGCTACAGGATTAAATGTCCGTTCAACATCACGTTGAAATGGCGATGGAATCGGAACAATATAATCATAATCTGTTTGAGGTAACTGCAATTTTTCAGATAACACATTAGAAAGTTCATAGTCTCTCATGAATTTATATTTTTGTAACACGTCTTTCATTACTCCTTGGTAACGATATTGACAATACAATTGATCCATCAATTTGAATTCCTTTTCCAAGAATTGACAATCCAGACAGTCATTTGAATCAGAAGTTTTTATATTAAGACATCTAGAACATCTTTCATCGAGATGAGTTATTCTTATGTTATTCCACAATTGTTCGCATCGTTCACAAAATGGTGTAGGCGGTTTAAAAATATTATATACATGAATAATTTCTTTCAATGGTGTCATACATTGTATACATCTACGCATCTAGCCACCCTCTTTTATAACCTAAACGATTCATCTCTGTAATATCTTTTTTAGCACTCATCATTGATAGACTGACACCCTCATGAAGAAATAGTACAAGTCCATTTGGTTCTTCTATTTTACGCCCTACACGTCCGGCGATTTGTATTAAAGCCGCTTTAGAAAATGTTTCTGCATTTATGACAATAACGTCTAACCTCGCCATGGTAAATCCTCTTTCCAGTATAGTTGTTGTAAAAACGATTGAGTGCTCACCACGGCGAAGTGCTTCTACCTTTTCAAATCTATATACGTCTTCACTATAAACACAGATGAGATTAGGAATATGAGCTCGATACCTTAGATATGCATTTTTCATAGTTTCAATGTGATTAAAAAATACCAAAGTATACCGTTGTTGTTTAATTTGCGTTTGCAAAAGGTGAATGAATTGGGGTTGCACCCGAGTTGTGTTTAATTTGAAATATTTAAAGCGAGGTACAGGTAGTGGTTGTCTATGAAATCGTGCTGGAAGTTTAATTATTTTATTAGAAGACATTTGTTTAATAAGTTGACGTGGTGGTGTTGCTGTCATATAAATATGAGAATGAATTGTTTTAGAAGCGGTATCGATTGCTAATAAGAGGTTGGGATCCATAGATAATGGAAAGGCATCGACTTCATCAATAAAAATAGTGTCAAAGTGTTGTTTGAATCTATATAATTGATGCACTGTTGCGATAACAAAATGCCCATTATACTTTTGAGATTGTTTCTGGTGCAAAATATCTATTTCTTCGTTTTTAAAAGCCTCTTTGATGCGATGACTAATTTCAATAACTACATCTACTCTAGGAGATAATATTGCCACATTGTGTCCAAGTTGCCGTGCTAAGCTAATTCCATCAAACATCATTTCTGTTTTACCTGCACCTGTCACTGCATATAATAAGAGATTTTCAGAATTTTTTATAGCTTTAATGATAGCGTCAGATGCATATTGTTGTTGCTTTGACAATGTAAATGGTAATTCAAACTCTCCTTCAGTAGCTAATTGTGTACTTTCGGTAATTCTATAGTCTGTGATGCTATCTATCCTTCCTAATTGAATACATCGCCTACAGTAAATAATTTCTTTGTCCAAAAAGGGAGAATAGTACTTTGACATATAACTATTATCCTCATTACCACATTGAATACAATAATAATGTCCTTCTTTTTTAATAATGCCTTTCGTAATACGAGCAACTTTTTCATCATTTAACTGAATTGATGGAAAGATAAGTTTACCGTAATGTTTGATCATAAATCCCTACTTTCTAACTAAAAAAGCCTAAAACACTTTAGAAGATTTAGTTCTCTACTAATTACATGTCGTAATTACTAAAATTCTCATCCTCTTACATGTTTCAGACTTTTTATCAGTAATATTATTAATTAATTTCAATTTTTCTAGGGAAGTAACCTAAACCTAAACCACCAGAACCTAAATGAGATGCAATAACCGGACCGAATTCGGAGTATTGAATATTCACATTAGGGTAGTCTTCTTTAAGTTGTTGTAAAAATGCTTGTCCATCTTCTTTTTTATCCCCATCGATGACAAATACAGTTACTTCATCCAAGTCTTTAATTAATTCAAAGACATTTGATTCTAAAGATTTAAATGCGCGTTTTTTCGTACGCACTTTTTCATGTGGATGAATTTTACCATCTTCTTCAAAGCGAAGTACAGGTTTCATTTTTAATAGCGTACCTACCCAAGCTTGAGCACCTGTAATACGCCCACTTTTTTGTAGATTCTTAAGATCATCAACAATAAGATATGCGCCTATATGTTCTCTTACATCAGTTAGTTCATTAATAATTTCTTTAGCTGTGTAACCTTTTTCTACTAGTTGAATTGCGTAGATCACAAAGCTACCTTCAATCATTGCAGCGAGACGGCTATCAAATGTGTGCACGTTAACACCATCAACCATTTCTCCGGCTTGTGTAGCAGATTGATAACATCCACTAATACCACTTGATAAGTTAATTACAATGATATCTGTGTACCCTTCATCTCTAAGTTTTTCATAGTTTTTCAACCATTCACCAATAGCGGGCTGACTTGTTGTAGGTATAGTTTTAGATGAAGCCATCTTCTTATAAAAATCATCTATTGAAAATTGGTCATTCTCTGTAAATGTATGCCCATCATCAAATGTCACACTTAATGGAGCAATCGGTAGATTATATTTATCAATGATTTCTTGTGGTAAATAGCCTGTTGAATCGGCCATTACTGCAACCTTCATAGTAATCCTCCTCAATTATACTCATTGTCATAATACAATATTTTTATGAAAAAGAAAATCTTATTTAAATGATTTAGACTCTTCATAGATATGTGTATAATAATATTATTGAAAAACGTACGAAATTGTAGGTGACAAAAATATATGGTAAAACCGATAATTACTATCAAAGAAGAGCATCAAATTGAAAATGTCATTAATAAATCTCGCTTTATCGCACATATTAGACCCGTTCAAAACGAGGAGGAGGCAAAAGCATTTATTAATGAAATCAAATCCTCTCATAAAGATGCAACTCACAATTGTTCAGCCTATACTGTTGGCCCTGAAATGAACATCCAAAAAGCGAATGACGATGGTGAGCCGAGTGGTACTGCTGGTGTACCAATGCTAGAAATCTTAAAAAAATTAGAGATTCATGACGCATGTGTAGTAGTCACACGTTATTTCGGAGGTATTAAATTAGGTGGTGGCGGTCTTATCCGTGCTTATAGCGGTGCTGTTAGAGATGTGATATACGATATTGGACGAGTAGAACTAAGAGAAGCTGTACCTGTAACAGTCACTATAAGTTATGATTTAACTGGAAAATTTGAATACGAGCTCGCTTCAACACCTTATATGCTAAGAAATCAATTTTATACCGACAAAGTGAGCTATCAAATAGATGTTGTAAAAGAGGATTACGATGAATTTATCCAATTTCTTAACCGTATTACAGCTAGTAATTATGATTTAGAAGAAGAAGATATTAAATTATTACCTTTCGATATCTCAACGACTTAATTTAAATGATGTATAAAAAACGATCACGCATGAGGAGTTATCCTTTTTATCCTTACACGTGATCGTTTTATTAGTGTCTAGGGGGCTGTTGCTCATCATAACGATGTTGCTTGTGGTCCCCTTTTCGAGTAATTAAATTTAAAATTGGACGATAATTATCATCAATCAAACCAGTAAATTCTACAATTAATTCGATTGTAAATATAATGAGGATAAACATCATGAGTGCACCAAGTGGTTGTGATAAGTAAAGAATCACACTTGATAAACTAAACATGATTGCAATTGAATAAATAAGTAGTACGGTTTGTCTATGTGAATATCCCAAAGCTAATAACTTATGGTGTAAATGAGATTTATCAGCTTGCATGATATGTTGACCTTTCTTCATTCGACGAATCATCGCAAACAATGTGTCAATGAAAGGCACCGCTAGAATGACAATTGGGAAGAATAACGCAATAAATGTAATATTTTTAAAACCAAGTAATGATAAGAATCCTATGATAAAACCTATCATGAGCGCCCCACTGTCACCTAAAAATATTTTAGCTGGATGGAAATTATAAAATAAAAATCCAATGAGCGAACCTAATAGCACGCAACATATCATAATAATAAAGATATTCGCTTGTAAAATAGCGATAAACCCGATAGTCATTAATCCAATTGCAGAGACTCCTGATGCTAAACCATCAAGACCATCAATAAGATTGATGGCATTCGTTATCGCAACAATCCAAATAACTGTTATCGGTATACTTAAAAATCCAAAATGAATCGTCGGCCCCATAGGTAATGAAATGAAATCTATAGTAATGCCATATAATGTGACAACTAACGCAGCTACTATTTGCCCCGTAAGTTTAATGTATGGTTTCAAATCATATATGTCATCAATAAGTCCAACAAGGTACATTATTATGGCACCTAAAATAAGAGGCTTCACTTCTCTCTCAATAGGATGGCCTAACCAAATACCTATTAAAAAAGAGAATAATATGACTGTACCACCCATTACCGAAATCGGTTTGGTATGCACCTTTCTAAAGTTAGGACGATCTACCAAGTCTAATTTCTTTGATACTGCAATGATAATGGGCGTAATTATTAAACTGACTATCATGGTAAATGCTATGAGTAGTAAAGTATACATCAGTTCACCTTCATTAAATAAGTTAATCAATTTCTTAAAATTTCTTGTGTAATCATCTCTATCAAATCAATTTTAGACGAAGATGGATGCTACACATAAATTTATAGTATATCCAGACGTATTTTATGCGTTACGATAAAACATAACGCCCCCTCCCTCAATAGTCTAGAACGAATGTTACCGGAATGCCCTTTCCGATGACATGTGTTATTTATCTAATAAGCATTGATAAAAAATTTATCATACTTAAACCTTTTTCAATTCAAATATATTTTTTCTATCATACCATTTAAGCGACTATTTTAACATTAAATTCCATTTTGTGAACAAAATTTCCAAGGCTAAATGATGACAAATTGTAAGTTTTCACTTACAATAGCTAATGGTCAACAAAGGAGTCGGTTTAGAAATGTTTGAAGCAATCATTTACAACATATCTGTCATGGTCGCAGGTATTTATCTATTTCACAGATTACAGTATTCAGAAAATAAAAAAATGGTATTTTCAAAAGAATACGTGACAGTTTTAATGACACTCGTTTCTCTACTCTTAGCTGCATATCCTATTCCGTTTAAGAGCGAATATCTCGTTCATTTAACTTTCGTGCCTTTATTATTTTTAGGGCGCTATACAAATATGATATATACACTGGCTTCCGCATTCATTGTTGCATTAGTTGATGTATTAATATTTGGAAATTCAATTATTTATGGCATTACTTTAGTCGTAATTGCTGGTGTTGTAAGTGCTGTAGGTCCATTTTTAAAACAAAACGATATTTTTTCTTTACTAATTTTAAATTTCATTAGTATTATCATTTTATTAATATTAGCATTTGCAAGTCCAATTTATGACTTAATAGAAATATTAGTACTTATTCCTATTTCTTTAATTATTACTATTGCTTCTGCCATTACATTCGTAGATATTTGGCATTTCTTCTCATTAGTTAACCGTTATGAAAATGAGGACAAATACGATTACCTTACAGGTTTAGGAAATGTTAAAGAATTTGATAGACATTTAAATGAAGTTTCACGTATTGCTGAAGAAAAAAATCAAAGTCTAGCTTTACTCTTAATCGATATTGATGGATTTAAAGATGTAAACGATATTTATTCACACCAATCGGGTGATGCTGTACTTAAACAAATGTCACAGCTATTAAAAAATTATGTACCAAATCAATTTAAAATCTTCAGAAACGGTGGAGAAGAATTCTCAGTTGTCATTAGAAATTACTCGCTAGATCAAAGCGTAAAATTAGCTGAAAATATTCGTTCTGGTGTAGAGAAGTCTTCTTTCCATCTTCCAGATAAGGAAGTTATCAAACTTTCCGTTTCAATCGGGGTCGGATACTTAACCCAAGATGATCGTAAATCACAACGTAAAGTATTTAAAGATGCCGACGATATGGTTCATGTTGCTAAAAGTGAAGGACGTAATAAAGTGATGTTTAACCCTATTGTTAAACTATAAGTTTTAAATACTGCTATCATAGATGTAAACCATTTAATCTTATGATTAAAATGAATCTATGTATGGCAGTTTTTTTATATTCATTCTCATAAAAACATCATATTCTATCAATAAACTTCACAACAACTACAACAATACGAAAATTAAAATTCAGCCCTTAATAGTGTAGTGTCTATTGAAAGTTAAAGGCGCAAGTTGTAAACTTCAATTGTTCATTAAAAAAATAAAATTGTCTTGGAGGTGAAGATGTATGTCAGATTCCATTACGATAATAGATGAAAATAAAGTTATCGATGTAGTATTAATTGCAGGTAGAATCTTACTTGAAGCGGGCGCGGAAACGTATCGTGTTGAAGATACAATGAACCGTATTGCACATAGTTATGGTTTGCATGATACATATAGTTTTGTTACATCTACTGCGATTATATTTTCACTTAATGATCGCACTAGTACACGATTAATACGTATTCGTGAACGTACAACAGATTTGGAGAAAATCGCTCTTACCAATAGCTTATCTCGTAAAATTTCTAACAATCAACTTACGATTGATGAAGCTAAAACAGAATTAATTCACCTTAGACGTGCATCTCTACAGTATTCATTCTTTATGAATTTTCTTGCTGCATTTATAGCTTGTGGCTTCTTCTTATTTATGTTTGGAGGTACCGCTTCTGACTTTTGGATTGCGTGTTTAGCTGGAGGTGCAGCATTTTTAACTTTTAGTTTTGTACAAAAATATATTCAAATTAAATTCTTCTCAGAGTTTGTAGCCTCAGCAGTAGTTATCAGTATCGCTGCAATTTTCACCAAAATTGGAATCGCTAAAAATCAAGATATTATTACTATTGCAAGTGTTATGCCCTTAGTTCCTGGTATCCTTATAACCAATGCCATTCGTGATTTATTAGCAGGAGAACTATTAGCTGGTATGTCACGTGGTGTAGAAGCTGCACTTACCGCCTTTGCAATAGGTGCGGGTGTCGCAATTGTATTACTACTATTATAAGAAAGGCTGTTAATAATGTTATTTTATTTATTCCATTTTACAATTAGTTTCATTTCCACAGTCCTTTTTTCAATTATATTTAATGCGCCCAAAAAGTTACTTGTAGCCTGTGGTTTCGTAGGTGCAGTAGCTTGGACAATTTATCAATTCACAGTTGGGATGGACTTAGGAAAAGTAGGCGCTTCTTTCCTAGGAAGTTTAATTTTAGGTTTAATGAGTCATACTATGAGCAGACGATATAAACGACCTGTTATCATCTTTATCGTTCCAGGAATCATTCCTTTAGTACCAGGAGGAGCTGCATACGAAGCGACTCGCTACTTAGTCTCTAATAATTATACTTATGCAGTAAATACATTTTTAGAGGTCACTTTAATTTCGGGCGCCATCGCTTTCGGTATACTTGTGTCTGAAATCATCTATTATATTTACACTCGTATTAAACAGTATTATGGTAAAATCAAAGGTAAAACTTATAGAAAATCGTATAATATGAATAATAGAGTTTAACCTTAAGGGGATGATTATAATGAAAGAACAAATTATTAACCGATTAACAAGATATGTAAAAATCGATACGCAATCAGATCCAAACTCTCAATCAACACCGTCCACAGATAAACAGTGGGATTTATTACGTTTATTGGAAAATGAACTTCAAGCATTTGGGTTATCTACTGATATTGATGAATATGGATATCTATTCGCTACTTTAGAAAGCAATGTAGATGATGAGGTGCCAACAGTAGGTTTCTTGGCCCATGTCGATACATCACCAGATTTCAACGCAACAAATGTTCAACCACAAATTATAGACAACTACGATGGGCAAGCGCTCCAGTTAGGAGATACTCATCGTGTGCTAAATCCAAGTGTTTTCCCTGAGTTAAACCAAGTTGTAGGACATACATTAATGGTTACAGACGGTACATCATTACTTGGCGCTGACGATAAAGCAGGTGTTGTCGAAATTATGGAAGGTATTAAATACTTAATTGATCACCCTGAAATTAAGCACGGTCGTATTCGAGTCGGTTTCACACCCGATGAGGAAATTGGTAGAGGACCTCACAAGTTTGACGTTGCTCGTTTTAATGCTGACTTCGCATACACAATGGATGGAAGCCAATTGGGTGAACTTCAATTTGAAAGTTTCAATGCGGCGGAAGCTACAGTTACTTGTCACGGCGTGAATGTTCACCCTGGTTCCGCTAAAAACGCAATGGTGAATGCAATTAATTTAGGCCAACAATTTAATAGTCTTCTACCACCTAGCGAAGTGCCTGAACGTACTGAAGGATATGAAGGATTTTATCATTTAATGAGTTTCGAGGGTAACGTTGAAAAAGCAACGCTCCAATATATCATTCGTGATCATGATAAAAAGCAGTTCGACTTACGAAAAAAACGCATGATGGAAATTCGTGATGACATCAATACTCACTATGAGGATTTCCCTGTAAAAGTCGATGTTCATGACCAATATTATAATATGGCAGAAAAAATTAAACCCTTACAACACATTATTGATATCCCTAAACGTGTATTTGCTAAACTTGATATTGAACCTAATACTGAACCTATTCGTGGTGGCACAGACGGTTCACAATTATCATTTATGGGGTTACCTACACCTAATATTTTCACAGGATGTGGTAACTTCCACGGTCCATTCGAATATGCATCAATAGATGTTATGGAAAAAGCAGTTCAAGTTGTCGTAGGTATCGCTGAAGAAGTTGCTAAAAAAGAATAAGAATTCGAAACTTTGATATTAATTTAAAAGCGGGCTAGAAATATAATTTTTTATGAATCATATTTCTAGCCCGCTTTCTTTTTTTATTATCTAAAATAGATTTATTGATTAAGACTCGTTTTAAGTAATTTAAGAGCTTGAACTGTGTAATGGCGTATTTGAATGCCCATTCTAAAATCTGTATACGTTTCAGGCATATCTATAAATGTGTTAAACATTGCAGTCACACCTTGCGATTCAAACAAATCAAACTTATCACTTGTGGCACAAATTGCGATGGCAGGTTTATGATATTTTTGAGTTAAATCAGCAATACGCAAAGTAGTTGTCTCTAGAATTTGATCTTTTTCTTTGAGTCCTTCCCCAAAAATAATTAAGTCGGCTTGCTCAATTAAATCTTCTAAGTGTGTAATTTGATTAACAAGTTCGTGACTTGTTAATATTTCAGCTTGATATAAGCCTTTTAACACTGCAGCAATGCCTCCCCCAGCACCGCCACGTTCTATAGGGCCAATTGCTAATTTGAGTTCACTTTTAAATAGTTCACTAAAATACCAAACTAAATTATCAATTTCAGCAGCTTCGTTTTGATTTAATTGAAACGTTTGATACGTTTGCATAATCTCACTTTGCTTACCATACAATCGACTTGAAAAATCGGACATTAATTGTAATTTGGCATTAGCAAGCTGAGGATGTACATCAGATAAATCAATGCGTCTAATATATTTAATTTTATATGCACCCTCACTCACATCTACAATGTTTGCTTCATCATCATAGAATTTTGCACCAAGCGCTTGTAACATACCGGCACCTGCATCAAAGCTACCAATACCTCCTAGAGATATAACGATATGTTTCGCTTGATTATCCAGTGCTGCTTTTAATACTTCACCTAAACCATAACTAGAACGCTGATCAATCGGCTTTTCACCGTTTAAGAATAAATTCCCCTCAATAACAGTCATTCCACTATCAGTTTGGCCGTACATCGCTTCTACGTCATTCATATCGGCATCATGAGCTTTAACACGATATTTATTTCCAGACTGCCATAGAAATACAGAATCCATTAATTCATGTCTTCCATTAAATAATGGAACCTGTACAATATCTGCATGTTCAATTTGACTTGCTACCGCTTCTTCAACGTACCTATTCGCTTGATAACTGGAAATAATTCCATTGAACTCATCCATGGCTACTAAAACCTTCATTGTCTTAACCACCTTATATCTTTTACTCTTTTTCAAAATGATTTTCAACTTAAATATTGTTTAATAATTCGCATTTGAACCTATCCGCGTACTTATTTTACAAGTAATATTTATTAGGATATGATTATTCACTTATCTTTATAAATTTGAGGAAAATGATGTACTTATACGTAATTCACTAATACATTATACATATTTTCTTAGAATTTTTCATAATATACGAAAGGCTTGCCATACATCTTCACTATCAGATGTCTATGGCAAGCCACTTAAACATTTAAATTATTTTCATTTATTCCTCAGCTTGTGCAAGTTGAGAAACGTTAATATCATCATGATCAGCATTCCACTTCATCTCACCATTTACAAAGTAAAAGGCTTGTGGAGATTCATGCTTCACATTCGTTTTTTCTGCAATATAGTCCGATAATTTACGCTCCTGTTGAACGATTAAATAGTAACCATCAATATCTCTTTCATATAAAAATTTATTAAATTGATCATACGCATTTGCAGAAATTGGACAAGTTTCACTATGTTTTAATACAAAAACATATTTATTCTCTTCTAAGACTTGTTCAAACTGGTCAATTGAACTCAGCTTAATAGCCATTCTATTCACCTCTAAAAATATTTATCACATTTTATGAGCATATGCGTGATATTCATATCCCAAGAATCATCTCAGTGGGTACAATTATACACATTCTGCTGTATAATGTTAACCATCGATTTTTATTTTATTTAATTCAAAAAATAACTATTTTACATTTTCTTTTAACTCATAGTATTGCTTGTTAAATTCTTTATCCTTGCTTGAAATATCTTTACCCTCTTTTGGTAATTTATCCACATCAATTTTAGATAATTTTTCACTAATTTCGATAGTGTCTACTCGTGTGTCATAGTAATTTTGTAAACTGTAGTACATTTCAATTGCATTTTTCCTAGCATTATCTACGTGTTGGTCTGAAATATTAGTTTGGTTAATATCTTTAATTTGTTTATCAATCAATGGTGAAATATGATCATTGATTGCTTTTTTAGCTGAATCTGAGTTTGTAGTAGAAGAATTGAGATATTTCTTAGCTGTAGATTTGAGTTGCTTATTATTTTCTTCTAATTTAGATGTTAGTTGATCAGCATCACTTTTATTAGTAGCTTTATTAATATCAGATTCTACCTCTGATCTATTTTTTTCGAAAAGTTTCGTATAATCTAGTATATCTTCATTATCTTTGATAGAACGATTACATAAATCAACAAATGATTTTAAATCATTAATTGAAGTTTCTTTCTCTTTAACAGTATCTAAATAAGAGTTACGTAGATTTTTAACATCACTTGTATTTGCAGGTAGTTGATTAGCAACCTTTTTATATTTCTTAAATTCCGGCATGAGATAGTTATTAATATCTTTTTGAAGTGCAATAAATTCTTTTTTGTTTTTATCTGTCGTATCCGTTTTACTTAAGTTATCTAACTCTTTTAAATGTATTTTATCTATAACTTCTTCAACGTTTTTTTGCTTTTTCTTAACATCACTGAGTTTATTGTCAAAATCATTAAAATCTTTATTAGTTTTATTTCCACAGGCTGTTAGGGTGGTTATAAATATGACAATTGTTGCAATAAATAGTAATTTTTTCATATCTGCACTCCTTATCATTAAACATTATACATAAACGTATTTATTATGAAAATGAATTGTGTTATAGTATGTCAGACTTTACTGTAAAATTGAGAAATTATAATTCACAAGGAGTAAATCATGTATACTTATGTTCAACCTTTAGTCAAAGAGGACTTAAATGAATCGTTCGCTAAAGAATACCAAAACGTCAAAAATATATTGTTTAATTTATTAGATTCACCAGTTAAATACACTCAACATATTGGTGGCACGCGTCATTTTAATTATGCTACAGAACCCATATTGGATGTACTTGTAGGAGTCAATAATTTACACGATATTACTGCTCTAGATGAAAAACGTTTGAATTATGCTGGTTTTTACCGACTTCACCATTCCTATAAGAAAAAAGTAGTGATGGCTCGATTCAATAATCTTAGTGAACTTAAGCAAGAAGTAAGATTACATATTATACAGTTAGATACCCCTCTTTTTGAACAGTATCAAAAGGTTGACCAATTATTAACACAAGATAAGAAAATTTCTCAATTATTTTCCACGAAAAAACAAAATATATTGAAACATGTGCGAGCCATTCGTATGTATGAAAATCAAAAACAAAGTATCTTTGAGGATTTAAGTAGAGACTTAAATTAATTAGAGCATTTACTACACATCAATACGAGAATTCTTACTTTGTCTATTTAATGGTAAAATAATATATTCAAATTTCGCAAATAACTATTAAAGTTGATATAATAATAATGATATTAAGAAGATGAGAAAGGATGTACAAACCGTTGAATAAAAGTGACATCTTAAATGATTTAAAGTCGATTATTCCCGACAATATAATTAAAGTTGATGAACCTCTCAAACGTTATACATATACTGAAACTGGCGGAGAGGCAGATTTCTATTTATCCCCAACAAAAAATGAAGAAGTGCAAGCAATTGTAGCTTACGCTTATAATAATAATATTCCTGTTACATATTTAGGTAATGGTTCAAATATTATAATACGTGAAGGTGGAATAAGAAGCATCGTTCTAAGTCTACTATCATTAGATCATATTGATGTTTCTGACGATGCGATTATCGCTGGTAGTGGCGCTGCAATCATTGATGTTTCAAGAGTTGCACGAGATCATGTTCTTACTGGTTTAGAGTTTGCATGTGGTATTCCAGGTTCAATCGGTGGTGCTGTATTTATGAATGCTGGTGCATATGGCGGTGAAGTTAAAGATTGTATCGACTATGCGCTATGCGTTAATGAGAAAGGTGATTTAATCAAGTTAACTAATGAAGAATTAGAGCTAGATTACAGAAATAGTATTGTTCAAAAGAAACATCTTGTTGTACTTGAAGCAGCGTTCACTTTAATGCCAGGTCATTTAGATGAAATTCAAGCTAAAATGGATGATTTAACTGAAAGAAGAGAATCAAAACAACCATTAGAATACCCTTCTTGTGGAAGTGTATTCCAAAGACCTCCTGGCCATTTCGCTGGTAAATTAATTCAAGACTCTGATTTACAAGGTCATCGCATCGGTGGCGTAGAAGTATCTAAAAAACATGCTGGCTTTATGGTTAATGTAGATAAAGGTACGGCAACAGATTACGAAGATTTAATTCACCACGTACAAAGAACTGTTAAAGATAAATTTGATGTAGAATTAAATACAGAAGTACGTATTATTGGAGAACACCCTAAAAGTTAATTTATAAGGAGGTACATCTAATCTATGCCTAATATTCACGGTTCAGTCATTGATAAAGAGACAAGATGTACTCACTATCACTCTTTTTTAGATGTTATTGCAATTAAATTTAAATGTTGTGACAAATATTATCCTTGTTATAAATGTCATGATGAACATGAATCACATTCTATACAAAGATGGACTGAGAAAGAATTTGATAAAAAAGTTATTATGTGTGGTGTGTGCAACCATGAAATGAGTATTCACGACTACATGATGGTTGAAGTGTGTCCTAAATGCAAAGCACATTTTAATAGTAGATGTAAATTTCACTATCATTTGTATTTTGAAATATAACTTACTTTAAAAGTTTTTAATAGTCATTTTGTAACTAAGGTTAAGCAATTGAGTTTGTTTAACCTTTTTATTATATAAAAATCAAAAAACCTTTAGTTATACAACACGGTAAGTATTGTAAACTAAAGGTTTTTCTTCTTATTAGGTTAATATTTATTATTCATCGAATACAAAGTCTTCATCTCGTAGTGCTTCAACATTTAATGCTAACGTATAGCCGTCACCTTTTACTGAGAAGAAGTCATGGTTCTTAGTAGATGTATCTAAAGCATTCTCGATAATTGGATTAAATTCACGTTCTTCAAAATAAGGTTCAAAACCTAAGTTAGATAAAGCCTTATTACCATTATAACGAACATAGTTAAGTACATCTTCAGTTAAACCAATATCATCATATAATAAGTGTGTATAAGATACTTCATTATCATAAAGTTCGTTTAATAACTTATACATTTCTTGATCTGCTTTTTGCTTTTCACTCTCTGACAGCTCATTGCGTAAGCTTTGAGCATCTAAACCAGTGAAAACACCGTGAATTGATTCATCTAATAAGATTTTACGAATAATTTCACCAGAAGTCGTCATTTTACCTTGACCAGCAAGGTATAGCGGATAGTAGAAACCAGAGTAAAATAAGAACGTTTCTAAGAATACACTTGATACTCTTGCGATATATTGGTCAAAAATTGATGCTTCTTTTCCCCAAAGCTTATGATAGTTGTCGATAATTTTATCTGATTTATATTTTAAATGAGGTTCTTCAATTACCCATGTGTCTAACAAATAGTTCGTTTCACTAGACGGAAGTAATGTTGTGAAGATATGAGAATAACTTTTAGCGTGAATTTGTTCCATCATAGCCATAAATGAGTATACAGCTTTTTTTCTTAAATCAGTCGTATGTAACATAATCAAAGGCATTCCATCGTCTGCTTGATGCGTATCTAGCCCTGTTAATCCTGCTAAAGCCTTTTTAAATGTTTCTTTTTCAGAATCTGTCAATGTTTTCCAACTTGCTATATCTTTTGAAACTTTAAACTCTGTTTCGACCCACATTTGTGAGATGTTTTGACGCCAAAACATATTCGTCATATCTTCTTGGGTGTTCCAGTTGACCGCTTTCATGTAAATCCTCCTGTCATTATTATGTATTGCATAGAGAATTTCAACCACACTAAATATGATAAACATAATTAGCAGTGATTGAAATTTCTAGCATTTTATTTAATTTAAAATATTAGATTGCACAGCTTGTACATTCTTCTACACTAAGTAATTTGTTACGTGTATAATAAAGTGATTTTAGTCCTTTATAATGTGCGTAAACATATAATCTTGAAAGTTCACGTGTAGAAATTTCTGAATTTACATATAGAATTGTTGAAATACCTTGGTCTACATGTGTTTGTATTGTTGAAACTAAATCGATTAATTTCATTTGATCAGTATTAAATGCTGATTTGTAATACCACATTGTTTCAGGTGATAGGAAAGGCATTGGATAAAATGTTTCAGCATTTCCATAAGTACGACGCTCAATTTGATCTACAATAGGCATTACAGAGCTTGTTGCATTTTGCACATATGAAATACTTTGAGTAGGTGCAATAGCTAAACGGTAAGCATGATAAAGACCATATTGTTCTACTTCTTTTTGTAGAGCTTTCCAATCTTCTGAAGTTGGAATATCTAAACCATCGAATAGCTGGCGAACTTTTTCAAATTGTGGCTCAAATTCTTGTGAAGTATAGAATTCAAAATATTTGCCATTAGCATAATCTGATTGGTCAAAATCTTGATAGCTTTCTCCGCGTTCTTTAGCTATTTCCATTGAACGTTCTATAGAATAATAGTTCATCATCATGAAGAATATATTAGCAAAGTCTTTCGCCTCTTCAGACTCATAACCGATTTTATTTTTTGCTAAATATCCATGAAGGTTCATTACACCTAGACCTACTGAGTGCAACTCACTATTAGCTTTTTTAACACCTGGAGCATTGTGTATATTAGCTTCATCACTCACTACAGTAAGTGCATCCATACCAGTGTGAACAGAATCTCTGAATTTACCTGATTCCATAACATTAACAATGTTTAGAGAGCCAAGATTACAAGAAATATCACGTTTAATCTCATCTTGTGTACCATAGTCATTGATAATAGATGTCTCTTGTAATTGGAAAATTTCTGTACATAAATTACTCATTTTAATTTGACCAATATCGGAGTTGGCATGTACTTTATTTGCATTATCTTTAAACATTAAATACGGATAACCAGATTGTAGTTGAGTTTGTGCAATTGTATTTAACATTTCACGTGCATCTTTTTTCTTCTTATCAATGTTAGGATTAGCAACCATATCATCATAATATTTCTCTAAATCAATATCATCTAATGTCACACCATATTCTTGTTTTACAGTATGTGGGGCGAACATATAGAAGTCTTTACCTTCTTTAGCTAAATCAAAGAACTTAGAAGGAACAATAAGACCTGTTGAAATTGTAGATAAACGTAAATCTTCATCAGCATTGACCTTTTTAGTATCTAAAAATTCTTCCACATCATAATGGAAAATATTTAAATATACAGCACCTGCACCAGGCCTTTGACCTAATTGATCGGCATAACTAAATCCACCTTCAAGTGCTTTAGCTACTGGTAATACACCTTTAGCAACACCTTTAATACCTTTGATTGCCTCTCCACGGGCACGTAATTTTGATAAATTAATAGCGACACCGCCACCAATTTTACTTAGTTGCTTCGCTGTTGAATCAATAAAGTTAATAGAATTTAAACTATCATCAACTTCTAATAAGAAACATGAAACGAGCTCACCGCGACGTGCACGACCTGCGTTTAAGAAAGTAGGCGTTGCTGGTTGATAACGTTGTTCAACCATAGAAGAAATAAATTGTTTTGCTTGTTTAGTATCACCATTAGCTAAATAAAGGGCAACAATTGCAACATGTTGATTATAGTCTTCTAAAAATTGACTTTTATCGTTTGTTTTTAAAGCATAGTCCTTATAGAACTTACTTGCAGACATGTAGCTAGCGAATTGAAAATGGATTGACTTAGCATATTCAGTAATTTCTCGTAATTCTTCTTCAGAGTATTTCTCAAATACATTGAAATAAAAGTCATTATCCACAAGGTAATGTAAACGTTCAATTTCATCATCGAAATAAATTGTTTTATCGTGGATTTCTTCAAGATAAACTTTTAATGCTTCCTGATCCTTCTCTAAATCAAAGAAACCATTATCTTTCCGCTTTGTTACTTCATTATTTAGTTCAATATGATTGTATTTCTTCTCGTTCATGGTTTTCATTGAAATTACCCACCTTATCCTTAAATTCAATTACATCATTGTTCGTACCTTGTACTTCAAATTTCATAAGTAGAGGAACATCATAGTCCTCTGAGATTGTACGGCCTGCTTTAGCAAAATTTTGCCCCCAATTACGATTTCCGCTTGCAGCTACCGCTTGTAATTGAGCGTGATTAACTTCTAAAAAAGATTGAACAGGTTGTGGCACTTCTCCAAATCCAATAGTGCCAGTAACTAAGATATATGGTTCATTTACTGGTTCCGTACAATTGTCTTGAGTAATTTCTAACGTGTCATCAATTTCTGCTCGCTTTATAAA
This sequence comes from Staphylococcus sp. TE8, assembly GCF_000692055.1. Lineage (NCBI taxonomy): Bacteria > Bacillati > Bacillota > Bacilli > Caryophanales > Staphylococcaceae > Staphylococcus > Staphylococcus sp. TE8. The sequence goes on along the minus strand of NZ_JMGB01000001.1, from coordinate 218,833 downwards.
ACGTCTAACATTTCCAGAAAATGAGAAATATACTACTTTCATTGGATCACCTTCTTTCTTCAATCTTTAGTTGTCGTGTCTATATTGAGCATTCACAAACTCAAAAAATAAAAGCACCACTAGTATAGAGGTGTAAACCGTTATGATTTTTAATTTCTAAATATTCTTATTTCTTGTAAAAGAAAATTTATTTTAATGCCTTTAGTATGTCTTTAAGTATATAACCACTACATATAGTACTTAAAACTTAAATAATACTAAATGATAAATTGCTTAATTTGTAACTGATTACTAATTTTGCAATGATTTATCATTTGAATTAGTGTGATTTTGCATTAAAATTAATTAATTTCCCAGTATTAACTTTTAAACTCTAAACACTATATATAGTGTTTGGTTTTAAAAGTTAATACTATATTCTGTGTTTCATTATACATAAGTAGAATGTTTAATGAAAGTTAAAGTTTAATGACGAAAAAACTAAAATTTTTAGAAAGTGCACCACTACGTGTTTAAAGACTAATATTCTGAATAAAAAAATTTTTTCAAGTTTCTTTGCTTGCATTTTACTAAAATTTAGACGTACCTGTTCATTGTGTGACCTGGTAAAATCTCAATATGATAGTATGCAACCTATATATACCAATTTGAATATTAATCACTTTCATTACCCACAATTGAGTTGCTTAATAGTCTAGCACTTACTAACAGAACGTGTGTTCGTATAATTATTATAAAACGTCTCTTTTTAATTTGCAAGTACTCATGCATAGCTCCTTTATTTATGCTAATATAGTTACGTTAAACTTATTGTATTGAGGCGATAATATTGAATCCAAAAGTAAAAGGTATTATTGCTATCTTAATTTCTGCTATTGGATTTAGTTTTATGTCTGTATTCTTCAGACTTGCTGGAGACTTACCTGTCTTCCAAAAATCTTTAGCTAGAAATTTAGTAGCTATGTTTATACCTCTATTTTTTATCATAAAATATAAGCAACCTATATTTGGTAAACTGAGTAGCCAACCTTTATTGATTTCACGTTCTACACTAGGTCTCATAGGAGTATTACTGAATATATACGCTATTGACCATATGGTACTTAGTGATGCCGATACACTTATGAAATTGAATCCTTTCTGGACAATTCTCCTAAGTTTAATCTTTTTACATGAGAAGGTTCGTAAATATCAAATATCAGCGATGATTATCGCTATATTAGGTATGTTACTCATTGTTAAACCTGAATTTTCATCATCAGTGATTCCATCAATAGCCGGCTTATTTTCAGGTATATTTGCTGCGTCAGCTTACACATGTGTTCGTGCACTTAGTACACGTGAAAAACCTTATACAATTGTATTTTATTTCTCATTATTCTCAGTTGTTGTCTTAATACCATTCTCAATTTTCACATTTGAACCTATGACAACTGTCCAAGTTTTATACTTGCTTGGTGCAGGTTTATCTGCAGCTGTTGGACAAATAGGTATCACACTTGCATATAGCTTTGCGCCTGCTAAAGACATTTCAATTTTCACATATGCTTCTATAATATTCACAGCATTATTTGGTTTCATCTTATTCGGAGAAACACCAGATATGTTAGCTACTTTAGGTTATGTTGTTATTATTAGCGCAAGTTACTATATGTTTGAAAAGGCACGACGAGAATCAAATATAAAAGAAAGTTAAAGGAGCTAAATTAAATGGCACAAGGGCGTCAAAAAAATGAACTTCAAGATATTACTTTACTAGGAAATCAAAACAATACGTATGATTTTAATTACAGACCAGATGTTCTAGAAACCTTTGATAACAAGCATCAAGGTCGAGACTACTTCGTCAAATTTAATTGTCCAGAGTTTACATCGTTATGCCCTATTACAGGCCAACCAGATTTTGCAACAATTTATATTTCATATATCCCTAATGTCAAAATGGTTGAATCTAAATCATTGAAACTATATTTATTTAGCTTTAGAAACCATGGTGACTTCCACGAAGATTGTATGAATATAATTATGAATGATTTGATTGAACTTATGGACCCTCATTATATTGAAGTTTGGGGTAAATTCACACCTAGAGGTGGCATCTCAATTGACCCATATACAAACTATGGCCGTCCTAATTCTAAATATGAAAAGATGGCTGAACATCGTTTGATGAATCACGATATGTATCCTGAAAAGATTGATAATCGATAAATACCACTATCCTCCATTAAAATTAAATGTTTAATGGAGGATTTTTGTTATAAAAAATTATTTTCAAATTTGATAAAAAAGTATTGCACTTTGACGCGTTAAAGCGTATTTTATTTATATTGATTTATTTCTACACATGCTTATAATTAATCAAATAAAGACACATATTATCTTATAAATGTAGTAAAATCTATAAATTGACTGAATATTCATATTATTTTTATTTTTTGAAAATTGTTGAAACTTATTATTTACAATAGTACAATCGTTTTTAAACAATTAAATATGGTATTAGGGGAAGAAAGGATGGGATGATATTATGACAACGAATAATTCCCATGAGCAAGCAGTTCAAGAAATACCTCAACATGGATTCTTTGGGCATCCTCGAGGTTTAGGCGTACTCTTTTTCGTAGAGTTTTGGGAGCGTTTTAGCTACTACGGTATGAGAGCGATGCTTATTTTTTATATGTATTTTGCGATACAAGATCATGGACTTGGAATCGATAAAACTACGGCAATGTCTATCATGTCTGTATACGGGGCTTTAATATACATGTCTTCTATTCCAGGAGGTTGGATTGCAGACAGAATTACAGGGACACGTGGTGCAACTTTAATAGGTGCAGTTTTAATAATTATCGGACATATCTGTTTAAGTTTACCATTTGCAATGTTTGGCCTATTCGCTTCTATGTTCTTTATTATTGTTGGTTCAGGTTTAATGAAGCCAAATATTTCAAATATTGTTGGTCGTTTGTATCCACAAAATGACGTGAGAATGGACGCAGGATTTGTTATCTTCTATATGTCTGTTAACTTTGGCGCACTTGTTTCACCTATTATTTTGCAACACTTCATTAATGTTAGAAACTTCCATGGCGGATTCTTAATTGCTGCTATTGGTATGGCATTAGGTTTAGTTTGGTACGTATTATTTAATCGCAAAAATTTAGGTAGTGTAGGCATGAAACCAACAAATCCACTATCACCAACTGAAAAGAAAAAATACAGTATAATTATAGCGACCATTACAGCAGTTATAGCGATAGTAGTTATCATTTCTTACATAACTCATACACTATCATTCGATCTAGTTAGTAATTCAGTACTCGTTTTAGGTATTGCATTACCAATAATCTATTTCACTACTATGATTCGTAGTAAAGAAGTAACTGATATTGAACGTTCACGTGTAAAAGCTTTTATTCCTTTATTTATTTTAGGTATGCTTTTCTGGGCAATACAAGAACAAGGCTCTAACGTATTAAATATTTATGGTATAGAGCATTCAGATATGAAATTAAATTTATTTGGTTGGAAAACAAACTTCGGTGAAGCCATCTTCCAATCAATAAATCCTTTGTTTATCTTATTATTTGCACCAGTCGTATCTGCAGTTTGGCAAAAATTAGGTAAACGTCAACCTAGCCTACCAATGAAATTTGTTATAGGCGCTTTAATGGCTGGCGCATCATATATTATGATGGGTATTATTGGTAATATTTACGGAAACGCGCATTTCTCAGTAAACTGGGTAATTCTCTCATACATCATATGTGTCGTTGGTGAGTTGTGTCTTTCTCCTACTGGTAATAGTGCAGCAGTAAAATTAGCACCGAAAGCATTCAATGCTCAAATGATGAGTTTATGGTTATTAACAAACGCATCTGCTCAAGCATTTAATGGTACATTAGTTAAATTAATAGATCCATTGGGTCAAACGAATTACTTCATTTTCTTAGGTGTTACTACAGCTGTAATTACATTTATTATTCTTGCTTTCAGTCCTAAAATTATAAAAGCGATGAAAGGCATTCGTTAATCGTATCTCTAGCTACAAGTCGATTATTTTCGACTTGTGGTTTTTTTATTTTATAATAGTTATAATTTCTAATTATTTGCTTTTGTTACTCGAAAAAGGGTAACCCTTAAACTAAGAGAATTTTACGAAAGTAGGCATTCAAAATGGAAAATAAATATAACCATGGTGTCTTGTTTTATCATGAGCATAGTGGCTTAAAAGATATATATGAAGGACTTGGTGAGGTAACCAAATCACTTAGTTCAATGTGTAAGCACTTATCAATTCAGTTAAGTGAAAACGAAGGCGACATTATCAAATACTGTGAATCTATTAAGAATGATAAATATGGTTCAGAAATAGATATATTATTTATTTTAGGTGGAGATGGTACTGTTAATGAACTGGTAAACGGTGTCATGCAACACGATTTACAATTACCAGTGGGTATTATCCCAGGTGGAACATTTAATGACTTCACTAAAACATTAAACTTAGACTCTAACTTTAAAAATGCAAGTTCCCAATTACTTTCAGCACAAGTTGGTTCATATGATGTAATGAAAGTTAATGATACATTTGTCCTTAACTTTGTTGGTTTAGGGCTAATAGTTCAAAATGCTGAGAATGTCCAAGAAGGTTCTAAGGATGTTTTTGGCAAGCTAAGTTATATTGGATCAACAGTAAAAACACTAATGAATCCTAGTAAATTCAACTTTAAACTCAACGTTGATGGAAGAGAAGAAACTGGTAATACCTCTATGCTTCTTATAGCTAATGGCCCAAATATCGGTGGCGGACGCGTTCCTTTAACTGACCTCTCTCCTCAAGATGGAAAAGTTGATACGTTTATATTCGATGATCAAAGTTTTAGTATTTTAAATGATATTTTTAAGAAAAGAGATAGTATGAATTGGAATGAAATTACTGAGGGCATAGACCATATTCCAGGTCAACATATTTCTCTATCCACTGAACCTAATATGAAAGTCGATATAGATGGTGAGATTAGTTTAGAAACACCTATTGAAATTGAAGTTTTACCTAAAGCAATACAACTTCTTACTTTTCCAGAATTTGGTAAATCATAAGTTGATTTATTTAGGCTAAGTATTTGATTTAAATAAAGTTAATTATTTACTCGCAACTTCATGAATATAAATCAATTTTAAATAAGAAAACATAAAGTTTTGAATAATAGTGAACGGCAACCTCTATTGAAATAACAATTAGAAGTTGCCGTTTATATGTTTTATAAAGAAATTCTAGTTACCTAAGAAATAATCTTCAACGTCTTTCCAACCACTTACACGGTCAAATCTATCATCATTTATATTATGAGATGCTGTAAACATAATTGATTTACCTTCAAAAATCTCAAGTTGCTTTGGATTATCATCTATTAAATAATCAGCATTCACAATATTTTTTCTCCCACAAAATACAAAGTGTTGTGGGTTTAAGAATGGGAAGAATTCTAATAACCATTCATATTTATCATGAAATGATGTTGGCACATCCATTGCTGCTGTAGCTATATATACGTCATAATGATGATTTAATTTTTCAACTACGTCTTGAGCGTGTGACATCACTTTCAAACGTCTAAAGAAACCTGGCTCTCTTAATATTTCAGTCACTAATCCTTCATGTTCAGGCATCATATGTTTTAATTTTTTACCATTTAAAGATTCGATGGAAATCCCAAGATTTGCTCTCTCATTTACTGCATCAATAATTTCACCTAGCGTATCAGCTAAGACTTCATCCATATCTATAGCTATTTTCTTTCGAGACATTCTAAAGTACACTCCCTAATGATTTTGAAACTTAAATACATGATTTAGTATAGCAAATATTAAAGTGTAGCACAGTATTCATTCAAAAATCTTCATTCTGCACTACACCCTTTTAACTTTTAAATATATAAATATTAGAACATCTTAATAATTGAAGTCTTTTAATACTTCTAACATCTTCTTATTTTGTTCAGGAAATCCAATCGTAATTCTTACACCATCCGGAAAAGGTCTAGTAATACATCCTACCTTTAGTAACTCATCATATAACGCTTTACTATTGTTGGTTTTTACAAAGATGAAATTAGTTTGACTTGGTAAAAAGTGCTTACTTTGAGGAATTTGATAAAATTTCTCACGTTCTATAGCATTTTTATGAGTAATTTCTTTCAAATACGCTTGGTCTTCTAGTGCAGCAATTGCTGCATATTCTGAGATTCTAGTAACGTTGAATGGTGGTCTAATGATGTTCCACTTTTCAATAGCATCAGAAGAAGCAACTACGTAACCTACTCTTAATCCAGCTAAGCCATAAGCTTTAGAAAATGTGCGTAATAAAAAAGCATTCTCAAATGTTTCTTGTAACTCTAAAGTGTTAGGAAAATCTGGTGCAGTTACAAATTCAACATACGCTTCATCAATTAATACCGGAATATGACTCGGCACACGTTCTAAGAAATCATTTAGCGTTTCATGATCAAAATATGTACCAGTTGGGTTATTAGGATTACATAACCAAACTAGAGCTGTATGATCATCAATACTTTGTAGGATACCTTCTAAATCAAACCCACCCTCTTTAAGTGGAACTTGAACAACCTCGGCTGACTCGACGATAGCATTATGATAGTACTGTCCAAAAGTAGCTTCACTCGTCACAATTTTATCTCCAGGTGTTAACACCGCTCTTGAAATCATTAATATTACTTCATCAAGGCCGGCCCCAAATAAAATACGTGATTCGTCGACATTTAAATGTTTACTAATAGCTTTTCTTAGACTTGGTGAGCCACTTTCGGGATAATAATATAGCTCATCTAAATGTTGCTTGATTGCTTCTTTGGCTTTTGGCGTAGGCCCATATAAATTTTCATTTGATGCTAATTTGAATAATTCACCCTCAATCCCATACTCTTTTTTTAATGCTTCTGGAGAAAGACCAGGTTCATATGCACATAATTGATTTAACTGACTTTTCATAGTTGAGCATTCCCCTCTAAATTGACTGAAATTTTCAAAAACTTAATATTAATTATAAACAATAATGCATTTTAAAATCAATGAACCTTTAATGGCTGATAAATAAAAATTCCTGACATTTCATCGTGTCAGGAATTCAATAAATATTATTTAATTAACCCTTCTTTTTTCAAATAATCTTTGGCTACTTTATAAGGATCTTGCTTTTTAACTGTAACTTTGTAGTTCATTTCTTGCATTTGTTCATCTGTAATTTTTCCAGCTAATTTATTCAGTGGTTTCTTAACTTCAGGATGTTCTTTAAGGAATTTTTCTTTAAACATTGGTGCACCTTGGTAAGGTGGGAATACGTGTTTATCGTCTTTCAACACAACCATATTATATTGTTTTAATTCAGCATCTGTTGAATACGCATCGATTAAATTAATGTCTCCTTTTTCAACAGCTGTATAACGTAGCTTTGGTTCCATTGTTTTCACATTAGAAATATTAAGATTATAAGCCTTTTTAACGGCTTTAAAACCATCAGGACGATCGTTAAATTCTAATGTAAATCCTGGTTTAAGTTTATCTTCAACCTTTTGTAAATCGCCGATTGTCTTAATATTATTTTTCTTTGCAAAGTCTCGTTTAACTGCTAACGCATACGTATTATTATATTTCATTGGTTTAAGCATCGTCATGTGATCTTTCTTCTCTAAGCTTGTCTTTGCCTGTTGATATACTGCTGGTTCTTTTTTAGATTTTAAGTCTTCTTTAGTAAGCTCACCTAACACAGTACCCGTAAACTCTAAATAACCATCTATATCATCAGATTTCAAGGCATTAAATAAGAACGATGTTTTACCCATCCCATCTTTAACATCAACAGTGTCATCTGTTTCATCTTCAATTAAGATTTTATACATGTTAGTAATAACTGAAGGTTCTGAACCTAATTTACCCGCAAGTGTAATCTTATCACCCTTTTGTGCAAACAGTGGAATTACAATTGCTAATAAAATAACTAGTACAATTGCACCAAGAGTAATTATTATTTTCTTATATGAAAGCTTCTCCATATATCTTAATATTAAATCGAAAATAATAGCTAATAACGCTGCTGGAATCGCACCAATTAAAATAAGTGAACTATCATTACGATCTATACCTAGTAAAATAAGATCCCCTAAACCACCAGCACCAATAAGTGCTGCTAAAGTAGCAGTTCCGATAATTAATACCATTGCAGTACGTATACCTGCCATAATAACAGGCATCGCAATAGGTAGCTCTACCTTCGTAAGTCTTCTAATTGGTTTCATGCCAATACCTTTAGCCGCTTCAACTAAAGATGGATCTACTTCTTCTATACCAGTGTATGTATTACGCAATATAGGCAGTAATGCATATACAACTAAAGCAATGATTGCAGGCACTCGTCCAATCCCAAATATTGGTATCATCAGACCTAATAATGCTAGAGAAGGGATAGTTTGTAATACCGCAGCGATATTCATTACAATCTCTGATATTTTTTTAGTTTTCGTTAATAGTATTCCTAAAGGTACTGCAATAATAGTTGCAATTAATAATGCGATAAATGAAATTTGGATGTGTTCAATAATCGTAGAAAGAAGTTGTCCTTTTCTATCACTTAACGTGTTTAGAAACTCATGCATGTGTGACGTTCTCCTTTCTTTCAGCTAAATAGTTGAAGATGTCTTCACGTTTTAGTAAATACTGATTTTGATTGTTACTATCATTAACAATAACAGCATCTGTTTGTGCTAGAAGATGATAAATGTCCTCTACTTTCTGATTCTCATTCACTTCAGGATAACTTGATGTATCTGACATTCCTTCTAAAGGACGATGTATATTTAATTCTTTAATTTTTATATTAGTCAGTCTGTTTTGAGATTGTTGTTCAAGGTGACTTCCCATAAATTGTTTTACAAAGTCAGTTTGAGGATGATCTTTGAAACCTTGTGGTGTATCAATTTGTTCAACATGACCCTCATTTAATAGGCAAATTCTATCTCCCAATTTCATTGCTTCTTGAATATCATGTGTAACAAAGACAATAGTCTTTTTAATTTTAGTTTGTAGCTCAATTAAATCATCTTGTAATTTTTCTCTACTTATAGGATCTAATGCACTAAATGGTTCATCCATAATAATAACAGGAGGATCTGCTGCTAAAGCTCTTACCACTCCTACTCGTTGGCGCTGTCCACCTGACAATTCATCAGGTTTTCGGTTTTTAAATTTTTCAGGTTCTAAACCAACCATATTTAATAATTCGTCTACACGTTGATCGATATCTTTATCTTTCCATTTCTTCATTTGAGGTACTTGTGCAACATTCTCTTTTATAGTCATATGTGGAAATAAAGCAATTTGTTGTAAGACGTATCCAATGTCCCAACGCATTTCATATACTGGGTAATCACTAATAGGTTTATCTTTAAAATAAATATATCCTTCACTTAATGGAATTAAGCGATTAATCATTTTAAGTGTTGTCGTTTTTCCACACCCTGAAGGTCCAATTAACACGAAAAATTCCCCTTCTTTGATATTAAAACTTACATTATCTACTGCTGTATTATTCCCATATCGTTTCGTAACATTCTTAAATTTAATCACAATTTCACCTTCGTTCATTCTACTAAAAGTAGACAATTTTTAATCTATATTCCCTATTAAATCACTTTTAATGAGAAAATAACATTTTATTAAGCTTTATATTATTGAATTTTTCAAATTTTCTACACTTATTAAAAATAGTATATGAATCAAATATATTTATGGGCGTTTTAGAAGAGAGTATTTTATTTTTGCAAAAGTGATATCATCAATAGTTCAAAAATTACGCGTTAATTTAAAAACAACGACAAAATCTAGATAAGATAGACTTTGTCGTTGTTAGGATAATGTATTATATACTTGTTTTATAGGTCTGTATTTTTTCTAAAAACTTTGGACAGTAATGCTTCAATTTATAGCTTCCTACTCCATCTATTGAAATCATTTCTTGTTTAGTTTCTGGTTTACGTTTCGCAAATTCTTCAAGTGTATAATCAGAAAAAATATTCACTGGAGGGATATCTAATTTATCACTAAGTTGTTTACGTACTTCAACAAGTTCACTATAAAGTGCGCGATCGACACCTTCGACCGTATTGATATAAACCTTTTCTTTGCTTTTTTGTTTAAACGGCGTAGTATAAACTTTCGTACTATCATTAAGTAAATCTTTAACTGAATTATCACATATGAGGATTTCATCATTTTCATTGAGATAACCTTTAAAACGTAACTCGTCAATTAAATGCGCTAATTCAGATGTAGTGTAGTTTTTCATCAACCCATGAGTTGTAAGTTGATCGTAATCATTGTATTTTATATAGTCTGTAATTTCGCCTCTTAATACTTGGATAATAACGCTATAGCTCTCTTGTTGTTTCATTCTAGCTATACAACTTATTATCATTTTAGCTTCACGTGTCATATCATATGTTTTATTTTCTTGTACACAATTACTGCATTGATCGCATTCTTCTAAATTTTCATTTGGTTCAAAGTAATGCACAATCGTTGCCTCGAGACATTTCTTAGTCTTCGTATATTGAAGCATTTTAGTGAGTTTTTCACCCATTTTATCCTTATAATCATCATCTGCTTGTGAAACAGTAATAAAATACTCATGTAAGCCCTTATCTCGTTCACTAAATAATAGGATACATTCACTTTTTAAACCATCACGACCAGCACGTCCAGCTTCTTGATAATAAGATTCTATATCTCCAGGCATATTATAATGAACCACATAGCGCACATTTGATTTGTCTATTCCCATTCCAAAGGCATTTGTAGCGACAACCACTTCTACACGATCGTATAGAAAATCGTTTTGCGCTTCTTCACGTTCTTTATTTGTGAGACCAGCATGATAAATTGTACTTTTAACGTTTTCATTTTCTAAAGCTTCATTTAACTCTTCAACCTGTTTACGAGTTGAACAATAAATAATACCTGCTTGTCCTTCATGACTAGTCACGTAGTCCACTACAAATTTTTGACGTTGGTACGTTGGGTTCACTCTGAAAATTAAATTGCGACGTTTCGTGCTCGTCTTAATTTCGTCATTTTTGCCGATGTTTAACTTTTCCATAATGTCCTGTTGAACTTCAGCCGTAGCGGTAGCTGTTAACGCTACAATCGTGAAATCTTGAGGTAAAGAAAATACTCTGTGAATAACACTTTGATAACTTGGTCTAAAATCATGACCCCATTTAGAAATACAATGTGCTTCATCAAATGCAACTAAATGAATATTAACTTTTCGAAGTAAATTTAAGAAATAAGAGTTCTCAAATCTCTCAGGTGCTACATATAAGAATTGAATGTCACCCTGCTTAAGTTCTTGTTCAACCTCTTTTTGTTGCTTCTGAGTCAGACTACTGTTTAAATAAGCAGCTTTGATGCCCATCGCTTTGAGCTGATCAACTTGGTCTTTCATTAATGAAATAAGTGGACTTATAACAATCGTCGTGCCCCCAAGCATTAGTCCTGGTACTTGATAGCATATTGATTTACCGCCACCGGTTGGAAGAACTCCAAGCGTATTGCGATGGTCTAATATTTTGGTTATAATCTCCTTTTGTCCAGGTCGAAATGTTTCGTAACCAAAATAATGCGATAAAGTTTCTTGCATGATTTCATTCCCCTTATTGTTCTTTTATTTCCTCAAGTTCACTCCATCTTGTGATGTCTGCTTCATATGTTTGTTCAAGTTGTTCTTTTTCTTCATTTAGTTCTTTGATTTTGCCATAATCCGCACTGGCGGCTACCATTTCTTCATCAATGACTTCCAATCTTTCTTCCGTCTCTTCAATACGTGTCATAATTGTTTCGTATTCTAATTTTTCTTTATAAGATAACCCTGATTTCTTTCTTGTTTGCGCCTGTTGTTTAGATTGTTGTGCAGATTGTTTAGCTAATGATGTTTGCCTATCTTGTTCTTTCTTATAAGCCTCATAATCTTCAAATGTACCTTTGATTTTTTCCATGTAACCATCATGAATATACCAATACTCTTGTGCAACTTTGTTAAGAAAATATCGATCGTGACTAACAGTTATTACAGAACCACCGAAATCATCGATATAATCCTCTAAAATAGTGAGCGTTTCAGTATCTAAATCGTTTGTTGGCTCATCTAGTAAAAGTACATTAGGTTTATGTACTAATAGACGTAATAAATAAAGTCTTTTTTGTTCTCCACCGGATAGTTTATAAATTTTCTTGCCATGAGTAGAACTTGGAAATAGGAATCGCTCTAATAATTGAGTGACAGAAATCGAAGTTCCATCTTTCTCTTTAGCCACTTCACTTTCTTCACGTAAATAATCAATCATTCTAATGTCGCGATTTAACGTTTCCTCTGTTTGTTTAAAATAGGCTACCTTAACAGTCTGCCCAATCTTTAACTCTCCATCAAAGTCATGGTCCTCATTACTTAGTATATTTAGTAATGTTGTTTTACCTGCGCCATTAGGCCCTACAACGCCTATGCGTTGCCCACTTTGAATAATTTCAGTAATATCTTTAAATAATACTCTGTCTTTAATCGACTTCGTTACATGATCTAATTCATAAACTTGTTTACCAAGCCTAGAATATGCAAGGTTCAATTCTCCTTTATCTTGAGAATGGTGACTCTTTACTTCTGATTCAAGATCATTAAATCGGTTAATACGTGCTTGTTGTTTAGTTGTTCTCGCCTTAGCTCCCGCTCGCATCCAAGCTAATTCTTGTTTATATAGTGCTTTTTGCTTTTGCTGTTGCTTTTGTTCAATTATCTCATTTTCAGCACGCATTGCTATGTAATCTTCGTAATTACCTGGGTATGCATTTAACTTCCCTCTATCTAATTCAATGATACGAGTAGATACTTCATTTAGGAAATAACGATCGTGGGTTACAAATAAAACAGTATGCGGGTATTGTTTTACATAATTAATTAACCAGTTAATGGACTCAAAATCTAAATGGTTTGTGGGCTCATCAAGTAGCAATAAATCTGGTTGTTCAATAAGCGTCTTAGCTAGAACAACACGTTTTTGTTGACCACCTGAAAGCTCTCGAACATATTTATTAGTATCATTAATACCTAATTTTGATAATATCGTTTTAATTTCAGCATTATAGTCCCACGCTTCATTCCTATCCATTGCTTCTTGCGCACGCATCATAGTATTTAATTTTGTTTCACTTTGATCAGCTGCATAAGCATTTACAGCACTTTCGTATGCTTTAATAATACTTAATGTAGGTGTGTCCGAACTTAATACTGCTTCAAATACTGTCATATCTCCATCTAAATCTTGCTTCTGAGATGAATAACGTATTCGATATTGATTAGGGTGAGTAATATCTGCAGTAAAATCTTCATCTATGCCACCGATAACCTTGAGTAATGTACTCTTTCCTGTACCATTAATTCCTACAAGACCAATTCTTTCATGTTCTGAGATAGATAAATTTAAATTGTCGAATATGACTTTATCTGCATAGGATTTATTTAAATGTTCAATTTTATATGCTTCCATGCTTATCTTCCTTTTCAAATAAAGAATATTGTCAACTATCGAATTTTTAAAATAATTTTGTTAAGCTTAATTCAGTTCTATATATTATACACCTTTTTAGACTTAAATGATACAAGGAGACATACTTATGGCACAATTCTTTGAAAATCTGCCACCATATATTCAAGCACTCACAGCTGGTATCATCACGTGGTTATTAACCGCGCTTGGTGCGGCAGCTGTTTTTGTGTTTAAGAAGGTAAATGATAAAGTTTTAAACTCAATGCAAGGTTTTGCAGCAGGTATTATGATAGCGGCAAGTTTTTGGTCGTTATTAGAACCTGCTATTGAGTCGAGTAAAGGAAGTTCGGTTCCATGGCTTCCTGCTGCAATAGGTTTTATTCTTGGTGGCTTCTTTATTCGAGCATTAGATTATGTTATTCCTCATATTCATCAAAATGCTCAAGATAAAAATCAACAGCGTGAAGGTGTGAAAACATCACTCGGTAAAAATACATTACTTGTATTAGCAATTACGCTACACAATATTCCCGAGGGATTATCAATTGGTGTAGCGTTTGGAGGAGTTGTCTCAGGTAATGGACAAGCCACTTTCTTAGGTGCAATAGGTCTTGCTATAGGTATTGGTATTCAAAATATTCCTGAAGGTGCTGCATTATCCATGCCAATCAGAGCTGCAGGTGCTTCTCGATTGAAATCTTTCAATTATGGGCAAGCTTCAGCTATTGTTGAGCCTATTTTTGCAACAATTGGTGCAGCTGCTATCTTAGTTGTAAATCCCGTTTTACCTTATGCATTAGCCTTTGCCGCTGGTGCGATGATCTTTGTCGTCGTTGAAGAACTTATCCCAGATTCTCAATCAAGTAATAATACTGATTTAGCTACAATGAGCTTAATGATTGGGTTTACGATTATGATGATACTTGATGTTGCTCTGGGTTAGTTATATTTAAGTTACATTAATTAATTTAGATTAATTTTTGCTTATATAAAAAAGAGGATTATCAGATAAATTGTTTCGCGATACGCGAAGAATCTGATAGCCCTCTTTTTTTGTGAAATGGAAAAATCTGGATTGAGTAAACTTGGTTAAGCTACTCAATCCAGATTGATGTGTAGTATTATTTTTTCTCGTTACCTTTAGGACCTGTTTTGTATTCATACTTAGATGGGTTAATTTTCTTGAAGTCAGGATTTTTGTAAAATCTGAATAAGTCACCGTTAAGAACGCTATCACTCATTTCAAGATCTTTCTCAACTTGTTTCTTATTCTTGTCGAAGTTCTTAGGTTTCTTCGTTAGTAATTCATTATCTTTATTGGAGTAAAGTTTACCATTTACGTATTTATAATCTTTAGTAATAAAGTCACCGTTTCTAAATGGTACAACATCATTATGTTGTTTAGAGAACATGTCTGTACCAAACATTAAGTAGTTCTTACTGTCGATACCTACTAGGTGCAGAATTGTTGGCATAACGTCCATTTGGCCAGCATACTCTTTATTTACGCCACCTGATTTACCAGGTATTTTCAACCAGAAACCAGTACGGTTTAAATCAGTAAATTTAGCTGGAGTGATTTTCTCACCTAATAGTTTTTCCATAGCGTTGTTATGATTTTCAGAGATACCATAGTGGTCACCGTAAATCATAATAACTGAATTATCGTAAAGACCTTTTTTCTTAAGATCAGTAATGTACTCTTCTAAAGCTTGGTCAAGATAATGTGCTGTTTGAATATAACCGTCTACTGTTGTGTCACCTGTGTTAGGTTTATCAATTGATGCATCTTTTTCATCCAATGTGAATGGATAGTGGTTCGTTAATGTAATCATATGAGAGTAGAACGGTTTTTTCATTTTAGATTGATAGTCAGCTGATGCTTTAAAGAACGGTTTATCTTTAAGACCAAGGTTAACAATATTATCATCAGACATATCAAAATATGTTGCATCATAGAACTTATCAATACCAAAATGTTTGTACACTTGGTCACGGTTCCAGAATGTTTTATAGTCACCGTGCATAACGTTTGAAGTGTAACCTTCTTTTTGGTCTAAAATAGCTGGTAATGATTGATAAGTGTTATCGCCTTTAAGTGAATATGCAGAACCTTGTGGTAATCCATATAAACTATTATCCATAGTAAACTCGGCATCGGATGTTTTACCTTGTCCAGTTTGATGGAAGAAGTTTGGGAAATAAGTAAAGTCTTGTTTACCACTTGATAATTTATTCAAGAATGGGGTAACTTCTTTACCGTTTACCTTTTTGTTAATTAAGAAAGTTTGGAAACTTTCCAAGTGTATTTTAATAATATTTTTCTTTTTCGCTACACCATAATACTCTTGATTTGGTTCAGTGCGCTTTTGCTTTGTATAATTTAAAACTTTAGTTAAATCATCTTCAGAAGCAAGTGCCTTTTGTTGATTGTTTTGAATTGTTTTTACGCCATCATAAACAGTAAAGTTATAAGGACCTAAGTATTTAACAAGATATTTATGGTCAAATGTTCTAGTTAATAATTCAGGTCTATCTGTTTCTGCAAATGCTAAGTTTAAAAAGAATAAAGCCACTGAAGCTGCCATTACAACTGGAACAAATTTCTTACTAAATGCTCTTGTATCCAACCAATTACGTTTAAAAATTAAAATAATAAGGTAAATAATCGTATCAATGAAATAAACGAAGTCGTACCATTTAAATGATGCTCCGACAGCGCCACCCATTGATTCAACGTTACCTGCTTGGTTCAATGTGCTAAATGTTAAAAAGTCTGAGAAGAATCGGAAGTATACAACGTTTGCATAAAGTAGAAACGTTAATAGGAATCCCCCAATAAACATGAACCAGAAAGCTTTCTTACCTTTAAAGAATAAGAACACACTCAAAGTTAGTGCAATTAAACTATAAGGATTCATAAGTAATATTAAGTTTTGAACTAATCCCTTAACACCTAAAGAAAAATCAACATAATATGAAAAATACGTCTTCAAGGTAATCGTGAATACCGTTAATAAGAAGAACGCAAAAAGACTAATTTTCTTTTTGGGTAAACTCATGTTTGTTTCCTCCGTTAATAGTAATAAATCATTTTTATACATTTATCACAATGTTTAATAATCAAATAAAAAATTTCAAAGTTGATAATCAGAAATTAATTATAAAACTTAATACGTACTTTGGATTTAATACTTAATTATCAAAATGATATATTGTCGCTTTCCGACAATTCAATATTTACTGGTTATTTTTATTTCCTTTAATGTTCCATTGGCTCAGTGTTTGATAACTATTTATTCATTTTATAAAATTCATTATTAATAATTCAATGTAAGCTAGTTCGTAATAAAGTTTAGTACTAACTCATACTTTAAAGATGTTAACTTTTTATTAAGAAATTATGATGTTTGTAATCATATTGTAACAATAATACATAGTTCAATTTATAAATATATAGTAATGTGTTACAAATATCAAGTAAAAACACGATATAAATGTATGTTGTTGTCACTAATACAAATAAATCAAATAGTTGTGCGACTCAAAGATTTTATAAAACAATATCTAATTATAATTATTTATCCCAATCATTTCATCATACTTTAGTACTAGCTAATAAAAAACTTTAATTTATCCTCTTCAACTAGCTATTTCATCATTTCAAGTTGCATACGATACTCAATACCATGAAACAGCTGGTTTAACCAGTTACTATACTTAATCAAATTCTTCTCCGCTGTTTCAATATCTATAAATTGGAATTTTAATTTAGACCCTTGAGGTTTTTGAGCTAACTTTGTTAAATGATAACTTGCTATTGTTCCAATTTGAGGATAACTTCCTAATGTATAGTGATCATTTAATAAAACGATAGGTGTACCATCTCTTTTAACTTGTATTGTTCCTTTTTTAACTGATTGATGTGCCGGCATATCATCATAATAGGCTTTGATTTTCTGACCATCTAATAACATTCCTACTCTATTCGTTTTACTAGATACTTTATAATCAGTTAACGTAAAACGTTGAATAGCATCCTTCTTAAAATCCTCGGTACCTTTGTTCTTAACTACATGAAATACGTCTGAAATGTAGTTAAAGGATAGTGCATATCCATCTATTCCCCAATCCGTTGTCCGTGTTTTAGCTAAGTTTTCAAATAATTTAATATGACGTTTAGAATAGTCGCGTTTTAATTCTACTTCATCCCCGTTTTCCAATTTCCTCCCTCTAAAACCACCTATTTTAACATTGAAATCTGTAGACGTAGAATCAAGCCATCTATCTAACTTAAATCCTCCACCAATTGCTAAATATACACGTGAGGTGCGACTTGTTTCTTTAAATTTAAGTACTTCCCCTTTTTCTATAAGATATAATTTATTAGGGTATACTTTTATATTTTGAGTTTCGGCTTTGAAATTACCACCAGTTAAAGCAATCAACGCAGGTTCAGTAAAACGAATCGTTGCCATTTTATGTGTCATTTCAAGCGTAGCTTCATTTTTGTCATTGGCTACAAGTCGGTTTGCAATTTCATGAGCTAAATCATCTAAAGCCCCACCAGGTATTACGCCGTCATGTTCATAACCATCTCGCCCAAAATCTTGAAAACTACTAAATAGCCCACTATTTTCAATTATGATTGACATGTTTAAAATCTCCTAGCTCTATATCGTTTTTCTCTTTCGCTTTGAAAGTTACATTGTCCCCTAATTTAAATAACGTAAAATCTTCTTGATTAGGAAAGAATAATTTAAGTGGTGTATATCCTATGACCAACCAATCGTTATACGTATCAGTAGTTACAATTCCACATTTTTTCCCCTCAAGAATAACTGAACCAGCTGGGATAAATTTTTTGTGTTTACTCGTATGATTAACATGTAACTTTTTATGCATACCCGTTAAATATGGAAATCCAGGAGAATATCCCATCATTGAAACAAAGTAGTTCGCACCGGTATGTAATTGTATAAAGTCCGATAATTTAAGTTTAAGATGCTTTAATAATTCAGGGAGGTCTGGACCAAATTCATCACCATATACGATGGGTACCTCAATAAGTTGTTGTTCACCCTCATGGTGGTTAATTTCCATTTGTATTGAATCAATTAAAGCTTTCATATATAAAAATGGTGATTGAATATTGTGATGTTTAATCATGTCTCTAGCATCATAGCAAATCATTAAATCAGATTCTGTAGGTACAATTTCAGTAATAAATGGATATGCTTTATCAATTAAATATGATCTTAATGCTAATAAATCCTCTGTAAGGTTTTGAGATACATCTTTTTCTATAGATACAACAATAGCTTGGTCGCCTTGACTGTATATTTTCATATTTCCACCTCATACAAATTAGTAATGATAAAACACATTCATTAAATCAATGACATGCGGCATCAACGATTTTATTAAAAGATAAACCAATAGACATGCACATAGGCTAGTTATCGTTGCACAAATTCGTGCGTAAAGCATTTTATTTTGCGATAACAATTTTTGAACAATATATTTATTTAAAATTGCGAGCACAACTAAGATAACTAACCATAAGATTGTCATAGGCTACCTCTTCTTTTAAATATTCAAATTTCTTTCATATTAATTTTATAGATAAATTTTGACATCGGCAACCTCTCGTAGACTATTGATTAAATAGACATTAATTTGTTTTCTTTGTAATTTCTTTCTAAAATCATCTATATCTATATTCTTCGTTTTTAATTTACCTTGATCAATAAGTGATTGACGCATACAACCTCGTAGAAAGTCATCGTTATAACATGGTGTGTACCATTCATTTCCTTCCTCGATCATAATGTTGCCAATGTCAAATTCCAAAATTTTTCCATTTTCATCATATAAAAGTATTAAATCTGTTTCATGACTATGTTCTAGATAATGACGTTCAGAAGTTTTATTAACGATAATCGATTCTTTTACTAGATGAGATCTTTGAACCATTTTTGCTGTAAAAAATGTCTTATTTGCTAAAGGTGCGAGTACATAATTTAATTGCCCATTTTGTTCTAAAGTTAACTTCAAACGATATTTGCCATTTGGATATGTCGTCTTTATCATTTGAGTTAACTCATACCATTGCTGTTGATCAAAATTAAATTTTAACTCTTTGCTTGATTCTGTAATTCTTTTTAAATGATAAACTTCTCTATATATACAACCATCTTCAAGTTTCATTGTTTCAAATAATTGCATCTTACAAATCCTCCAAGATTTTAGTTTTGTCGTGGAATTCTTGAACTTCATTTTCAGGGATAGAATCAATAGTAATACCAGCGCCAACGCCATAGATTGCACTTTGATTTCTATATTCAATCGTACGTATTGGAATATTAAAAATCATACGTCCTTCTGGTAGTAACATACCTATCGTTCCACAATATATTGAGCGAGGGGATGATTCTAATTGTTCAATATATTTCATGGTACTTAATTTAGGTGCGCCTGTAATTGATCCACAAGGAAATAAAGCAGTTAAAATATTTATGAGCTTCATTTCTGACTCTAGCTGTCCAGTAACCATGCTCGTCATTTGAAATACTGTGTTATAACGCTCAATCATAAATGGTTTGTATACATTAACTGTGCCACTTTGTGAAATTCGAGAAATATCATTTCTTAACAAATCTACTATCATGACATTTTCGGCTCTATCTTTATCAGAATGTTTTAATTTATTATATAATGTTTCGTCTTCCTCTATAGTTTGACCTCTGGGCATAGTTCCTTTCATAGGTTTACTAACAATGATGTTGCTCTTACCTCCAAATTTTCCTTTTTGAAAGAACAACTCTGGAGAAATAGACGCTACTTTTATATCAGGTGTATCGATTAGAGCTGTATAACTACCATTTTGTTGATTATTCAGTTTGTCATATAGTGCTTTAATAGGTAACTGAATATCTGAAATTAATCGCGTAGTGTAGTTAACTTGATATGTATGGCCATCTACTATGGCTTTTTGAATGTGCTTTATTTTGTCAATCATTGCTTCATCACTTTCTATGAATTTAAAATGATGCGATAAAGCATTATTTGTATGAGCACCATCATGACGACGATTTCTCTCTACATCTCGACCACACTTGAAAGAATATGCAGCTGCTAAAATCTTTGCTTCCCCTGTTGTATTTACACACATATGCTTATTAAAATAGGGAGCCGCTTCATACGCTATATAGACTGCGACATAGTAACCTTTTTGCTGTTCATTTTCAGCAAAATGAATAACATTCCCCACTTCCTCAACACTGTATGCAATCTTAGAATCTAGATATTCTTCCATCAGAATATGATAATCCGTACAACTTTCTTCATCTTCAAAATATCGGTAATTGAATTCAACATGCATATTCAACGCCTGCCTCATTTAAAAATAATTTAAGTTGGTCATGACCATATTCACTTAAAATAGATTCTGGGTGGTATTGCACACCATAAATGGATAAATATTGATGTTGAACTGCCATAATAACATTCTCGTCATTAGTCGCAGTGACCTTTAAAGTGTTTGGTATGTATTCTGGATCTACCATTAATGAGTGATATCTCATCACGTTAAACTCTTGAGGAAGTCCTTTGAAAATACCTTCATTGGTATGGCGTAGAGTAGTGGTATGACCATGTATAGGTTTAGGGCTATGAATAATACGACCACCATAATATTCAACAATGAGTTGGAAGCCTAAACAAACGCCAAGAATTGGAATAAGTTGGTCATAATGAGAAATAATGGTTGAAAGTACCGGATAATCACTTGGTTTACCGGGCCCAGGTGAAATAATAATAGCTTTAGGACTCAACTTTTTAAGCTTTGTAATTGATACTTCATTAACTGATATAACTTTAACCTCATCAGTCGTTTGAACTTTAAGATAATCTATTAAATTATAAGTAAAAGAATCATGGTTATCTATCATTACAATCATAAGTTTGCTCCGAAAAATTAAATTTTATTATTTTATTATATTTGTCACTCTATTATCACAGAACGTGACTTGATTTTATACAGTATATCGTTTATTCTATTTTGCGTACAAAATTAATAAAAAAGAGGTTCCTAGCCGAAACCCTCTATAAAAAACTAGACGAGTATTCAACTCCAATGAATGTGAGTATACATATACTTTTGGTTATTTGATTAAAACTATATGTGTTCTTACATCCTCGTGTCTATCTTTTTTATAGAGATAGACTTTTTTTATGTCAAATTTTAATGATGAGGAGTAATTGCTATGACTAAAAGTACCTTAGACAAAGACAAAGCTATCGTAGTATTTAGTGGTGGTCAAGACAGTACGACTTGTTTATTTTATGCAAAAAAACATTTTAAAGAAGTAGAACTTGTCACATTTAACTATGGTCAAAGACACGATACTGAAATTGAAGTCGCTAAAAAAATTGCAAATGAACAAAATTTAAAACATCATATCTTAGATATGTCTCTTTTATCTCAACTCACACCTAATGCATTAACACAACATGATTTAGAGATTGAAGAAAATGATGATGGTATACCTAATACATTTGTTCCTGCACGTAATTTATTGTTTTTATCATTTGCCGGAGCCTTAGCTTACCAACTTAATGCTAAACACATCATCACTGGCGTATGCGAAACTGACTTTTCAGGATACCCAGATTGCAGAGACAGTTTCATTAAATCAATGAATGTGACATTGAGCCTTTCAATGGATAAAGATTTTGTCATTCATACTCCATTAATGTGGCTAGATAAAGCTCAAACATGGGAATTAAGTGATGAATTAGGTGTATTAGATTATGTACGCCATAATACACTAACGTGTTATAACGGTGTTATCGGAGATGGATGTGGAGAGTGTCCTGCTTGCAAGTTAAGAGCACGTGGTTTACATCATTATTTAGAAAGCAAAGGAGTCGAGTAATATGTTACAACAAATCTATCCAAGTGTAGAACACCCCTACCAATTCGAATTAAATAAAGACTTTAATTTTTCTGCTGCACATTATATCCCTTGTGAAGATGCTGGAAAATGTATGAGGACACATGGTCATACGTATTTCGTAAACATAACTATAGCTGGGGATGAATTAGATCATAATGGTTTCCTTGTAAACTTTGCCGATTTGAAAAAGTTAATCCACAATCAATTCGATCATCATTTATTAAATGATTTAGAACCATTTAAAGGCAAAAATCCATCTACAGAAATTGTCGCACAAACAATTTATACTATGGTAAAAGACTACTTGAGTAAACGTGATAATCAGCCTAAATGTGTTCAAGTATTCTTACGTGAAACACCAACAAGCTATGTAGTTTATAGACCAAAGGATGCTCAGTAATTTATGGCTAAGATTCCTGTTTTAGAAGTATTTGGACCTACGATTCAAGGCGAAGGTCGTGTAATTGGCCGTAAAACGATGTTTGTGCGTACAGCTGGTTGTGATTATCGTTGTAGTTGGTGCGACTCAGCATTTACCTGGGATGGTAGTGCTAAGGAAGATATCCGTCTACTTACGGCTGAAGAAATCTATGAAGAATTACTCGAAGTAGGTGGCAACCATTTTAATCATGTCACTATCTCAGGAGGTAATCCAGCCCTAATTAAAGGAATTCAAGATTTAGTAGATTTGTTTGAAGAGAAAAATATTTATACAGCATTAGAAACACAAGGAAGTAAATTCCAACCCTGGATGACTCAAATTAATGATTTAACCATTAGTCCTAAACCACCTAGTTCAATGATGAAACCAAATTTAAATACATTAGATTCAGTTATTGATCAATGTGTACATGACACACTTAATTTAAAAGTTGTTATATTTAATGAAGAAGATTATGAATTTGCAACAATGATTCACCATCGTTACCCTTCAATTCCATTTTACCTTCAAGTGGGTAATCCCTATTTAGAAGATGAAGTCGAAAACCATACTGATAAATTATTAGAAAGATATGAAGAACTAGTAGACAGAGTGATGGAAAGTGATGAGATGAACCATGTTTATGTACTTCCACAATTACATACATTATTGTGGAGTAATAAAAAAGGAGTTTAAAATAATTAATAAGTTAAAGTTTCTTGAGTGTTATGTAATGATTAAGTTTATGTTAATTGATATAATGTTGAGATGAAGAATTATGGATAGGAGTTCAACATGATTATATTTATATTAATTAATATTGCCGTTGTCATACTCGTTACCGGTTTAGACTTATATCGGCATCAATACAAACAACTTAAGTTTAGCTCCATATTATTATCAATATCAATCAACTGTGTGATTGATATATTTGTGATTGATAAGTTTAATTTCATAACTTTATTCACTACAATTTTATTTTTAGTATGGACATTTTTACAGATATATTTAAATCACAAATTATATCCATTTTTGATAAAAGAACAAAAATTTATCGCTACTATATTTGCCATAGTCATCAGTTTAGCTCAATTTATCACTGATATTTCTAGTGAACAATCTGTATACATGTCTTTACCTTATTTAGCACCAGCGATATTTATTATTGGCGCTGTATTGCTATTTGTAGGAACCTTTAAGTTATCTGAAATCGAACACCTGTCTTTATTACGAAAAGTTAAAAGACCTATCACCACTGGTACAATTATTATAATTTTATCATTGACTTTAATGATGATTTTGACACCATTTTGGTATGTATTTGTGATTATTTACTTCCTATTCATAGCATATATTTTGTGGCAAGGTATCTTTTTTGTGAAAGGAAACTTATAATACTTATACTTTGTTAATCGTAATAAGAACTCTTAATTTCCTCACCTATTTCCAACATCTATATTTGGACTGAGATAATCATTGTTATCTCAGTCTTTTTTTACCTTCTAATTCTCCGCTTTTTATTTTAATCTTTAAAATCACATTAATACTTAAATCTATAAATAAAAATTATTTTGATTTAATTCTTTTTTAAATGTAGTTAATAAAAAGTTAATGGTTTATATTTGTTACTCCGATTAAACTTATCTTAAATACAAATAGAAAAGAGGAATACATCATGAATACCAAATATTTATTAGCAGTAAGCGCAATTGTGACATCCCTTACTTTAGGAGCTTGTGGAAATTCTAATACAAATAATGAACATGCTCACGACAAAGATAAACAACAAGAAGAAAGCAAAGTTAAAACTGATAAATCAAAAAAATTATCTGGTACATTTAAATCAAAAAATGGCGAAAAGGTCGAAGGTACAGCAAAAATTGAAAATGGCAAATTGATGCTTAAAGACTATAAGTCATCTAAAGGACCAGACCTATATGTATACTTAACGAAAGATGGCAATATTAAATCAGGAAAGAAAATTTCAACAGTGGATTACAACAAATCTCAACAAACATTTGATTTAAAGAACATTGATTTAAATAAATACAACGAAGTAACAATTTATTGTGAAAAGGCTCATGTCATTTTCGGTGGAGCAAAATTAAAATAACTTAATCACATATTCATATGTTTGTATTGAGAGAAAGAGAGAGAGGAAAAACTATGAACAAGTTAAGTTTATTAATAATTTTTATCATTCGCGTAGGTTCTGGAATTGTCATTTTCCGGCAAGGTTTGGAGAAGTTTACAGGCGATTTCACACTTAATGGTCTAGTACCTGTCATTCGCGATAATACAGATTCTCCGCAATGGTATAAATGGTTTTTCGAAAATATTGTCTCCCATTCCACAGGTTTATTTAACTTCATTATCCCGTTAGGAGAAATGGCAATCGGTCTAGGTTTAATCTTAGGCGTTTTGGCTTATACTGCAAGTTTCTTTGGTGCCTTTGTTATGATAAATTATATCTTAGCAGATATGATTTTTACGTACCCTTTACAATTAGCATTCTTTATAATCTTATTAATGAGTCACTCACTAATTAACAAGATTTCACTTAAAGAAGTTATCACTCAATTAAGAGTACGTAACAACCGAGGTGAAGACAAGCATGACCCACTTACTAATCGTAGATGATGAGCAAGATATTGTAGATATTTGTCAGACTTATTTTGAATATGAAGGTTATCACGTAACAACGACAACAAATGGTAAAGAAGCCATCAAATTGCTGTCATCAGAAATCGATGTCATGATTTTAGATATTATGATGCCTGAAGTTTCAGGTTACGATATTGTAAAAGAAATGAAGGCGCAGCAACTTGATATTCCTTTTATTTACTTAACAGCTAAGACACAAGAACACGACACAATTTACGCTTTAACATTAGGCGCTGATGATTATGTTAAGAAACCATTCAGCCCTAGAGAACTAGTATTACGGATAAATAATTTACTTGCACGTATTAGTAAATATCAATCTAATCATCAGACCGAGCAACTTGAATTTAACGGTCTCATTTTGAAAAATCAAAGTAAAACATTAACCATAAATAGTGAAGAAATTCCTATGCGTATTAAAGAGTTTGAATTATTATGGTACCTTGCCTCTCGTGAAAATGAAGTCATTTCCAAGTCAGAACTTTTAGAAAATGTTTGGGGATATGATTACTACGAGGATGCAAATACTGTTAATGTTCATATTCATCGCATACGAGAAAAATTAGAGAAACATCATTTCATCTCATATACAATAACAACGGTATGGGGGTTAGGATATAAATTTGAAAGGAGCCGATAAGCATGTTCTCTATTCGTAGCCAAATCGCTATCGGCGTTATTTCCAGTGTACTCTTAACAACCATTATACTGGTCATTGCGTATAAACTTATGTGGTTCAATGGTCACATGACCTTAAGCTTAAGCATTACGACAATGATTACAAGTTGTTTAACACTATTAATATGCAGTATCTTTATTAATCCTTTAATCCAGAAAATTAAACAATTCAACATTAAGACGAAACAGTTCGTCAACGGTGAGCATTTAATAGATGATGATACTTTCCAATCACCCAGAGAAATTAGAGAATTAAATGACTCATTCAATAAAATGGCAGATGAAATCACTAAACAAATGGACATGATTAAAAATGAACAACAGGAAAAAACTGAAATTATTCAAAATCTTGCCCATGATTTAAAGACACCACTTGCAGGAATTATTTCATATACTGAAGGTTTACGTGATGGAGTCATCCAAGAACAGCAAGAAGTACATGCAGCCTATGAGACGTTAATTAAACAGGCCAACCGTCTATCCACCTTATTTGATGATATGACACATGTGATATCACTTAACACAGGTCGTTCCTATCCATTAGAATTAATTCAATTGGATCAGTTACTTGTAAATATATTACAAACCTACGAACAACGTATTAAACTTGAACATCGATCATTGGAAGTTAATTTCTGTAGTCGTATTGACGCTTTTTATCAATATCGTCCTCCTTTAGAGCGTATTTTGACAAATTTATTAGATAACGCATTAAAGTTTTCTAATTATGGAAGTCGAATTGATATTATTATTTCTGAAAATGCTAATAAAGATAGCATTAATATAGCTATTAAAGATGAAGGCATTGGTATTATGCATGAACTTCAATCTCGCATCTTTGAAAGAACATTTAGAGTAGAAGATTCAAGAAATACGAAAACAGGTGGTTCGGGACTAGGATTATACATTGCCAGTGAACTTGCACAACAAATCGATGCCTCAATATCAGTAGAAAGTGAACTTAATGTGGGAACAACTATGATGCTTACATTAAAAAAGTTTAACTTTTCGTAAAAATTACAAAAGAGAGTATCAAAACTAATTTTGTTTTGATACTCTCTTTCCTTTAATAAACATGTTCTTTATAACGATCTTGTTGCTGACTAGCTTGGGTTTTAGACTTAACTTGCGCACTTTCCCTACGATAAGTACTCAATTTATAATAGTCATCTCTATTTTTATATTGTGGTGTTTCAACTTTATTATGTGTTTGTTTCTGACTAGATTCATTATCAATAGGTTTAAGATTAGTCGCTTGTACAATATATTTCGGTCTATGTTTAACTTCATAGTATATACGACCGATATATTCACCTATCACGCCAATAGATATAAGTTGTATCCCCCCTAATAGGAGGATCGCAGCAATAGTTGTGAAATAACCAGGTATGTTAATACCTGAAATTAAAATATTAATAAATAAATAGACGATATATAAAATACTAATTGAGAAAGTAAACATTCCTAAATAAATCATCATACGCAATGGCTTATTATTAAATGAAATCAAACCATCAATACCATAATTTAATAGTTTTCTGAATGTCCACTTCGATTCGCCTGCTTCACGTGTCACATTTTCATAAGTGAATATCTTAGTATTATAACCTATCCACTCAAATAATCCTTTCGAAAAACGATTATACTCATCAAGTGATGTTAAGGCTTGCACCGCACGTTGGCTTAGTAATCTAAAGTCACCCACACCATCCTCAAATTGAATATCCTCTACAAAAGTATTGATCATTTTATAATAAAAACGAGACATAGATTTGCGAGCGAAGTTTTCACCTTTACGGTCTCTTTTAGCAATAACTTGATCATATCCCTCTAAATATCCTTCAACCATTTGAGGTATATATTCAGGAGGATGTTGTAAATCGCCATCAATCATCACTACAGCATCATGATCAGTGCTATTTTGATAACCAGCAATCATTGCAGCTTCTTTTCCGAAATTTCTACTAAATGATAGAAACTTAACATGGCTATCGTAAGCAGCAAGATTTTGTAAATGGTCAATCGTAGTGTCCTTGCTACCATCATCAATAAATAATAAATCGTATTCATAGTTTTTAACTGAACTATCCTTCGACATAATTTCAGTCAATTTGTCATAAGTTTTTAATACGACTTCGCCTTCGTTATAACAAGGAACGATGACTCTGACTTTCATCTGATTACATCCTTTTCTATAAATTGATTTAATAATATTTTATCAATTTCTTAATAGTATATTCTAGCCAAAGCTATTTATTTACATAATCTTAACTTTAGCTCAATACTTATTTCTACCCTTTATTATAAATTAATAAATATATTTTCTTCAAAAATAATGTAAAAAATAGAACTTTTTAAAGTTTACGCAGTCAATCATCACTATGCTTGATACTATTTCAAATCTCCTATACTCACCTCATCGGGGTCTTTACCTTGACGTGCACCTTTATTTAAACTATCAATTTCCGCAACATCTGTGAGTTCTAAGTTAAAATCCAATATATCAAAGTTTTCTTCAATTCGTTCTGGTGTCTTAGATTTAGGTATAATCATTCGATTATGTGCTAAATGCCAGCGTAAAACAATTTGAGCAGGCGTTTTATCATAACGTTTCGTTATATCTACTATTGTCGGATCATCTAATAAACCTCTATTTCTCATTAGAGGCATCCATGCAGTTACCTTAATGTCATGGTCATCACAAAATGCTTGAACGTCTTCCTGGTTGAAATAAGGATGTAATTCTATTTGGTTAACTTGAGGAACTACTTCCGTTTCCTTCATTAACTTTTCCAAATGATGCTTTTTAAAGTTGCAAACTCCAATAGCTTTAATTTTACCTTCTTCATATAGTTTTTCTAAGGCTTTATAAGATTCTATGTACAAACCATCTTTTTCGCATGGCCAGTGAATTAGAAATAGATCAATATAGTCTAAACCTAAGTTTTCTAAGGACTGATTAAAATATTCAATCGTATTGTCATATCCTTGATAATCGTTCCATAATTTAGATGTAATAAATAAATCTTCTCTATCTACTCCTGAATTCTGTAAAGCTTTACCTAATGCTACTTCATTTCCATAAAAATATGCAGTATCAAAAGCACGATAACCTGTTTCTATAGCAGTATTCACTACATTTTCCATATCTTCATCAGTAATTTTATAAACACCTAAACCAATTGAAGGCATTGGATATCCATTATTTAAAACTTGTGTATCATTTACCATTTATATTTCTCTCCTTTTTATCCAAACTTTTCATAGGTTTGGAACAAAAATATAATTTATTAAAATTAATTTTGTAGTTCTCTTCCATCATGAATGATTTGAAATATTTCTTTTAAATTGTGTCATTAAGCATAACTTATCGCCTATATGAGATACAAATAAAGACGCTTAAACATTAAGTTTAAGCGTCTTAAAAGCATTATGAATCAGAATTTTCACTTTCATCTTCTTCATCTACAGATGGTCGATGATTATTAAATTCATATTTTAAATTGATCCAAATAATTTGATGATTGTCGATTTCAGTAATAACCCAACGATCATACTCAGTATCAACATAATCATCTTTTTGTAAATTCGTATTGCGTGATTGAAGCCAACCACCAATTGTATCTATGTCTTCAGAATCTTCAAATTCGATACCATATTGTTCATTAAGGTCATCTAATAGTACACGACCATTAATCTGATATGTTGAATCGTCCAATTTAACGATGTCATTCACTTCATCATCATCAAACTCATCACGAATTTCACCAACGATTTCTTCTAGAATATCTTCCATAGTCAAGATACCAGCTGTGCCACCATATTCGTCAATGATTAAACTAATATGCACATGTTCTCTTTGCATTCTTATAAGTGCATCACTTATGCGAGTAGTTTCTGAAATCATTGGCAACTCATGAATGTAGTTTGCAATTTTAATCGGTTTACCTGAAGCATATTCTGTTAAAAATTCTTTAACGTTTATAAATCCTTTTACATGGTCTTTATCCCCATCTTCAGTGATAGGATAACGGGTAAATTGATGTTCTTTTATCGTTTCAAGTAACTCATCCACGTTAAATGGTTCATTGAGTGTAACCATTTGCGTACGTGGTACCATGATATCTTTTGCATGGCGTTCGTCAAATGAAAAGATATTCTGCATATATGCAAGCTCTGTTTGATTGATTTCTCCGCCGTTATAACTGTTATTTATAATAATTTTAATTTCTTCCTCTGACATCGCATCCGATTGAGCGTCTGGATCGAAACCAAACATTCTTACAATCACACGTGCCGAACCATTCATTAACCAAATTAATGGTTTCATGATATTACCGAAGTAATAAAGCGGTCTTGAATAAAGTAATGCGAGTTGTTCAGTATGTTGAATCGCAAATGATTTAGGTGCTAATTCACCTAATACCACGTGTAAATAAGTCACAGCAATAAATGATATAACAAATGAAATTGTCGTAGTTAATGCATCAGGTAAATGCAATAAGTCGAATAGAGGATGTAATAACTTTTCAAAAGTGGGTTCCCCTAACCAACCTAAACCTAATGATGTAACTGTGATACCTAACTGACATGCAGATAGGTAATAATCTAAGTTAGCTATCATTTTTTTGACTATTTTTGCGCTTCTATTTCCTTCTTCAACTAATTGTTCAATTCGCGTCGATCTCACTTTAACAAGTGCGAATTCAGATCCAACGAATACCGTAGTTAATGCAATCAAAAGAAAAAATGTGATTAAACTAATTATGGTCGAAGTTTCCAATTAATTCCCTATTTCTAGGGATTCACCTCCATATTATATGTGTCACGCATAGGTAACACGTTTTTAAAATCATCGTTATTAAATAAGTGACGACTACATGTTAAGACCTTCCCATCGTGACACCCCCCGAAAAAAATGTAATTTCTTCTATTTTATCATACATCGTTTCTAGAATGTTAAATATAAACTCAATGCTATATTATAATCAAAACAATTGTCCTAATCAATGTTACACATTACTTTCCAAAATGATGTGGCACACCGTTTTTAATTGTTGTTTTTACATTGCACTCATCGTCTAATATAACAATATCTGCATCTTTACCCATCTCAATGCTTCCTTTAACATCATCTATGCCTAAAGCAATAGCTTGATTCAAACTAGTTACGCGCCATAAACGTTCTAAACTGTCTCCAGTAAAATTAATCAAATTTCGTAGGCCGTCACTCATTCTTAAGATACTGCCAGCAAGTGCGCCACTTTCTAAACGTGCTTCTTTATCTTTTACAATAACGTTTTGACCTCCTAAATCATATTCACCCTCCGGCATACCTTTTGCTCGCATCGCATCAGTAATTAGATAGCAATTCTTATTACCTTTAAGTTGGTAAGCAAGAGCGATAGAAGCAGGATGTGAATGTACACCATCAACAATCATTTCAGTTTTCAAATTTTTATTTAACCACGCAGCACCAAAAACACCTGGATCACGATGAGCAAATCCAGTAGCAGCATTATATAAGTGGGTCACGTGTTTAGCGCCACTTATAACAGCTTCATTAGCCTCATCGAACGTCGCTACAGTATGACCAATAGAAAATATAATATTATCCTTTAAGGCCTTTAACGTTTCTTGTGCTCCTTCAACCTCTGGGGCAAATGTAATGATTTTAATTAAACCATCTGCCACTTTTTGGAAAGCGTAAATTTGATCGGCGGAAGGACGCTGAACATATTTAGGATGTTGCGCTCCTACTTTATGTTCTGAAATAAATGGTCCTTCTAAATGAACTCCAGCTATTTCTGCTGCGTTAGCAATGTCTTGATGTGCTTTATAAGTCACAATATTTTTCAAAGCTCGGTTAATATTCTCTGTAGATTGAGTCATTGTTGTCGCTAAGAAGGAAGTGGTACCTTCAGATAGTAGTGATTCTGCTAAATGTTTAAGTCCGTCATATGAGGCATCCATTGCATCTTCGCCATATCCACCATGTATATGTATATCTATAAATCCTGGTAAAATATGTTGTCCCTTAGCATCGATATATTGAATTGATTCATTAGTATCTGTTTCTTCCTCTTGAAAATGCCCGGACCCGACGCTTAAGATTTTGCCTTCTTTAATGTGAACGAAACCTTTGTCAATCGTTTGTTCCTCTGTGTATATTTTCCCATTCGTTATTACATATTCTGACATTCTTTAAACCTTCTTTTCTTTATATTGTCATATTGTTCTTCAGCTATTTTATTATATCTTTATTAGCGCCTCTTATCATTCATTTCTATTTATACCTGATACCTATCTCATATTAAATGCATTTTCTCTACTTAGAAAAATGCATTAAAAAAGCCCTTGCCAAACAACAATGTTCTAGCAAGAGCTCTTCATAATTTATATTATTCATCCATAGCTTTAGATGCTTGGATTTCATTTTTAGTAACTTTTGGTTTTAAGAAACCGTATAATAGTGCTGAAACTAACGTACCTACAACTAATGCAAGTATAGTTTGTAAGACATGACTGAAGTCAGTTGCAAGAATTACGATAATACCACCATGTGGTGCGTTAATTCGAGAGCCTAGACCTAGTGCAATTGCACCTGCAACTCCTGAACCGACCATCATTGATGGAATCACACGTAACGGATCAGCTGCAGCAAACGGAATTGCACCTTCAGTTATAAATGATAATCCCATTACATAGTTCGGAACGATTGAACCTCTTTGTTCTTTCGTAAATTTCTTTCTAAAGACTAACATTGTTGTAGCAATAGCTAGTGGCGGAATCATACCACCAATCATAGCTGCTGTAATTGGCGCAGCATTTCCTTCAGTTAATGCTGCAGTAGCGAATACGTATGCAGCTTTATTGAATGGTCCACCCATATCAATTGCCATCATCGCACCTACAACTAGTCCTAATAACATGATGTTTGAACCTGATAAACTATTTAAACCATTTAATAATAAATGATTAAGCCATGAAGCTGGAGGATTAAAGACATAAACCATTAAAAGACCAGTAATTGTTACTGAAAGCACTGGATAGATTAAAGTTGGTTTTAACCCTTCTACTGCTTGCGGTAATTTACGTGTAATATATTTTATTCCTTGAGTTAAGTAACCCGCTAAGAAACCTGCAATAATACCACCGATAAATCCTGAACCACCTGAAATTGCTAGCATACCACCAACTAAACCGGCAGCAAAACCTGGTTTATCTGAAATACTACGAGAGATGAAACCTGCTAAAACTGGAATAATTAATGCGAAGGCACTATTTTTACCAATGTTCCATAATTGTTCTGCAAACGCATTGTGCTCAGAACTTTTAGGATTAAATGAATTTGGCCCGAATAAGAATACTATCGCCATTAAAATACCACCAGCAATTACAAGTGGTAACATATTAGAAACACCATTCATTAAGTGTTTATAGAATGCTTTACCAGGGCTAAGTTTCTCTTCGTTTTTATCGTCATTCTCTTTTGCACTATCGCCACGAGCAACAAATGGTTTGCGACTAGTGTCTAATGCAGTGTTAATTAATTCCTCAGGACGTTTTATTCCATCTGCCACTGGCACTTCAACAACATTCTTACCATTAAAGCGATCAGTCTCTACATGAACATCTGCCGCAACTATAATACCAGTTGCACGTTCAATATCTTGTTCAGTTAAATGGTTTTTCACACCACTTGAACCATTAGTTTCTACTTTAATTTTAACATTCATTTTTTCAGCTTGTTTTTTCAAAGCATCTCTAGCCATATACGTATGTGCAATACCCGTTGGACAAGCAGTTACAGCTAGAACATATGGCTCATTACTATCATTAGCATGCTCACTTGCTGAGGTACTTGCCACAGCACCTGAAGCATTTGCTTCATTTTCTTGCGCTTCTGCTTCTTCCTCTTTAGTAGCTTCATCATCAGCTTCATCTATAATTTGTAATACCTTTTCAGGAGATTCAGCATTAATTAACTTCTCACGTACATTTTCATCCATTAAAATGCCTGAAAGTTTAGCAAGTGCATCTAAATGAGTTTGTGCGCCACCTTCTGGAGCAGCAATCATAAAGAATAAATGTGCAGGTTGCATATCTAAACTTTGATAATCTACACCTTCTTTAGATTTACCAAATGCGATTGCAGGAGATTTTACAGCTGCAACTTTTGCGTGAGGAATCGCAATACCTTCACCAATTCCCGTTGTACTTTGTGATTCACGGTTATGAATAGCCTCTTTAAATGAAGCAACATCACTAAGTTTTCCTGCTTTATCTAATTGATTGACTAATTCATCTATAACCCCATTTTTATCTGATGCAGATAAATCCATTGCAATTGTATCTTTAGTTAATAATTCTGTGATTCTCATTAAATTCACTCCCCATCAAGTACAGAAACCGTAACTTGAGATTTAATTTTTTCTATAGCATCCCTAGTTGCTAAATCTTCTTCAAACGCAGTTGCTGTTCCTGAAGCCACTGCTTGTTTAAAAGCATCTTGGATAGACAATCCTGATTCTAAGCCTGCTACCATTCCAGCAACAGTACTATCTCCAGAGCCTACAGTATTAATGACTTTACCTTGTGGATTCTCAGCTTTAATACTTTGGTGTTCGTCCACATAAATCGCACCGTCGCCACCTAGAGAAATGATCACGGATTGTGCACCTTTTTTAAGAATTTCTTTACCGTATTTAACAACATCATGATCACTTGATACAGTCGTATTAAACATTACTTCAAGCTCATCTTTATTTGGTTTAATAAATAGTGGTCGGTACGGTAATACAGTATCAACTAAATCTTTTTCAGCATCTACTACAAGCTTAGCGCCTGTGTTTTTAGTTATCTCAGCAATTTGAGCATAAGCATCACTTGGAATACTATTAGGAACACTACCAGCTACAATAACTGTATCTTCACTAGTTGTATTTTTGATTTGAGTTATCAGAGCTTGAAATTGCTCTTGTGTCACCTTAGGACCTGGAGCATTTATTTCAGTCTCTTGACCAGATTTGAGTTTTACATTAATACGAGTATCCTCATCTACTTCAATAAAATCTGTATGAATTTTACTTTCTTCTAAAGTTTTTGATATAAATTTTCCTGGAAAACCACCAGCAAAACCAAGTGCAGTTGAATCAACATCTAGAGTTTTTAGTACTCTTGAAACATTTATCCCTTTACCACCTGCAAATTTATACGTTTCTTTTGCTCTATTTAATCCTTTTAATTCGAAACCATCTGTAAACATGATGTAATCAATTGAGGGATTAAATGTAACTGTATATATCATGATTGTCCTCCTAAAAAATGATATTGATTGGTGTACGCTTCAGTGACTTTATTTTTTAGCGCCTTCTGTGAAGTAATGATTTTAGTTCCATCTAGTAATGGTACTCTTGCAAAATAAACTTGGTTAAATTTCGTTTGATCGACAAGTACATATTTCTCACTAGATAATTTCATTGCCGTCTCTTTAATTAAAGCTTCTTGTTCATCTGGTGTTGTAAAACCATACTTCGAATCCATACCGTTCATTCCGATGAATGCACGATCAAAGCAATATCTTCTTAACGTTTCCAATGCATTTGCACCTACAGTTGCCATTGTTGTTTCTTTCACTTGTCCACCAATCATTAAAGTGTTTATCCCATTCTTTAATAACTGTTCCACATGTGTCATCCCATTCGTGACAACAATGATATCTCTCGCATCGATATATTGAATCATTTCCAAAGTAGATGAACCTGCATCTAAGAAAATGCATTCGTTGTCTTGGATTTCTTGAGCGGCACGTTTACCAATTTCTTGCTTTTCTCGTAGGTTCTGTGTCAATTTCTCAGTCAATCCAGGTTCTACTACACGATTTTGATTAAGGGTTGCCCCGCCATGAACACGTTGCAATTTACCTATCTTTTGTAGTTTGGATAGATCTCTTCTGATCGTTGAAGCACTACACCCTGTTCTATCTATTAATTCTTGGAGTGTTAAGAAGTCTTTTTTAGCTAATTCTTGCAATATCAAATCGTGACGTTTTTCTGAAATCACTTTTATCACCCCATCTCAATTATCATTATAATGAGTGCGCTTACATTTTTCAATCATAAATTATCATAAACAATCAAAAACATTCATTTTGTGACAAAATAAAAAACATCTAAATTAATAGATGTTTTATAAATAATCAATATGAACGCGTAAATACGGGAGTTTAGTATCAATAATCTATTCTTTCAAAACCAATCATAATATTACACATATCCCCTCTTATTTATGTGTAATATGTGCCACTTGCGCTTGAGTTATCTCTATAAGATCGTCTACTTGGATGATGATTTGCATACCACGTTGACCACCACTAACATATAGTTTGTCTAAATTTTTGGCAGAAACATCAATAGTAGTTGGAAATAAATGTTTCATACCTATAGGTGAGCAACCACCTCTTACATAGCCAGTAACTTGTTTTAGTTGCTCTAATGGCATTAAGTGAAGTTTTTTCTCGTTTACTACATGAGCCGCTTCCTTCATATCTAATGACGCATTGACTGGAATTACAAAGACGTAGTGGTCATGATTCGCGTTTTCAAGCACAAGTGTTTTATAGACTTCTTCAACATTTGCACCAACCAATTTAGCAATTTGTTCACCATGTTGATGTTTATCCGAGACTTCGTACGTATTCATCTCATAATTAATTTTTGCGCGATCAAGCATACGCATCGCATTTGTTTTTTTAGTTTTAGCCATCTTTCCACCCTCAATATTGTAGCTTTGATTCAATATATTTTAACATGTCCAACAACAATTCGTATTCTTTAAACGAATTGCTATATTTTCTGCATATATAAAAATTCACTCTTTCTAGAATTATTGAAAGAGTGAATTATTATCTCGAATGAGATTGTTCATTATTTACATGGCCATCTTCATCTACTGAAATATTTGTGTGTTGTTTACCATTAGCATCTGAGAATGAATATTTAGCTTTAGGTGATTCACTCTGCATATGGTCAATTTTATAATTAGTTTTCAAATGATGATCTGCGTAGTTTAAAGCTATCACGTTGCATTCTTGTGGTGTGAATTTATAAGATGTTTGATTGTTTGTAGTTTTATTATTGAATTTATTATACGTTATCTCATTATCTTTATCGTTCTTATCTTTTTCAGATGCTTTAGCCGTATAGTTTGAATGTAAATTAAATGTATCTTCGATATAAGAGACTTTATTTACTTTTGAAAATGTACATATCGTTTGATGTACTTTTGCTAAAGCATTTTGGTTTGTAGCTAGGAAAATTAATCCTACTAAACAAATTGATAGTATTACGGCTACAACACTCAATAATATATTTTTCAAATTCATCCCCTTACCCACATTTCTCTTAAGATTTTCATCTATCTTAACATATTAATTTTTGAAAAAAGATATGTAGGTTACAATTTAAATAGATTGTAATGTTTGTAACATTTATATTAATGAAGTTGTTACTTTTGTTACATAAAAGACGCATATAAACTTATTTAGGTACTTAAAATTTACGGTTCTCAATGTCTATAAATTAACAAAACACTCTAAGTTGTACGTTTTTCGTAATCTTAGAGTGTTTAATGATTTATATTTTTTATGAAGATTGTGATTGCTTACGCCTAGTTCTTAGCCACTTTTCAATAAAGATAATTACAATACCACTTAAAGAAACTGCTATAGCCATATATAATGGAAACTCTAAGTTTACATCGAATAAGGCTCCTGCTACTAAAGGTCCAATAAAATTACCCATACTGGTAAAAGTGGAATTAAGACCTCCAGCAAATCCTTGGCGATCACCTGCAATATTTGAGAAATAATTCGTTAAAGCTGGACGAATCATATCAAAACCTATAAATACAATGAAACTAATTACCATAATTGTCCAGTAACCATTGGCTAGTATCAACATCACAAGAACTATTGCTGAATAGAGTAAGGAGCTTGCTATAAAATTAAGTTCAGTCATATACTTCATAAATTTATCAAAGAAGAAAACTTGGAATACAGCACCAAAGATGCCCCCACCCGTAATCGCAATTGAGATATCTTTAGGTGAATAATTGGCTTTCTCAGAAGTGTATAATGAGAATAATGTTTCAAAAGCTGACAAACCAAATGCCAAAACTAACGTTAATATAACGGGTGTAATGAACACTTTCCAATTGATTTTAGTAAATAATTCAGGTTGATATTGATGAAAGCCATCTGTCGTTTCTTTTTTAGGATTATGAATTAAAACGAGAGACATTGTAAACGCGATAGCTCCTAAAGATCCTGCAAAATAGAACGGCAATCTATGTGAGATTTCAGCTAGAAATCCACCAAACCCAGGTCCTAATATAAAGCCAGAATTAATAATGGCTGACATATACCCGAAATTCTTAGCTTTATCTGCGCCTTTAGAAATATCAGCAATCATGCCTGTGACGCCTGGCATTACCATTCCTGCACTAAATCCACCTAACACACGTGAAATCATAAGAATAGTAAAAGTCTGTCCAGCAGCAAACATAAATTCTGAAATTGAAAATAAAACAAGGCCTATGCAAATGATAAGTTTCTTGCCTAATTTATCCGCCAAAGTACCTCCAAATGGAGAAATAACCATTTGTGACAGTGCAAATGCGGCAACTAATACTCCTAAATCGCTCCCTTTTAAACCTAAATCTTTTAAATAAACTGGTAATACTGGGATAACAAGGCCAATTCCTAAGAAAATTAGAAATATATTAAAGTACAATGTAAATAATTGCTTTCTCATAAGATGCCCTCCTCTCTACATGTAAGACTGAAAACTCATTTTAATTCACGACGTTTGAAAATATCTGTTATCTATCAAATTAAAAATGTACTTATTAATGCGTCTTGTTTAATTAACTTAAAGTTTCTACATTGTATAATATTTCATTAACATTTTACAATAAATATTCCTAATGTTTTAAGCGCCTTGCAATTGTGTTTAGTATAATTAAGTTGCTATAAATATAAATAAAAGTCTATAATGATGGAACATCAAATGAATAGCAGTACCATGTACTTTGATTAGAGAGATGAAAATAGTGTAGGTTCAATCACTGATATTGCACAATAAAATGAAAGATTATGAGCAGTGAGTCATTTAGAAGCAAGTACGATAAGGTGACTTTAAACTTTTAATTTTAAGGCTCAAAAATAAGAATCTAAAGATATCAATGAAATTTAGAATGAATTACTTTATCACATAATAACTCATTTATTGATGATAAACTATTTGCTCATTTATAAGCTACTTTCATACCTTAAACCTATGAATCACATCGTGTATATCTCTATATAGCTAAAATATCAACTACTGCATAAAGAATGATGACAATGACATCTATAGCTATTAATCTAAAACATCATTTAGTCATAGGACTTAATTTATTAAATCTATAATACTCGTATACTACAAGTCCTAGAAAGAATTTGTGGCTACATTTTTATGTGAACCTCATATTATTTGATATGACAAGCATTTACAGTTACCATTAAAACTCGACAATTCAATTAATTATTAAAATCTTTAAGAAAGTAGTGCATGATAATGCAACCACGTTACATTGCAAGGATATACTTTATAATTTTATTTATTATTTCTCTTGCTGAAACAAGAGTTTTTAATTTCATGACATTAAATTTATTTTTAGCCTATGTGCCCTTTGAACTTTGCTTACTTTTAAAATTATTTAAACCAAAGAAAGCATTCGAATGGCCATTATTTATTGTCTTTGGATTGATATTTTTACTTTTAGTACCTAATACGTTTTATATGATTACAGATTTAATACATTTGAACCAATTTCAATTTAATTTTCTTGTAGGGTTAAATCTCACTGAATGGGTATACTTTACTTACCTCATGTTAGGCGTTTTCTTAGCGATATATGTTATGATTTTAATCTTTATGGAAATAGGACATTTAACTTCTCACTTATGGTTAAATCGTACACTTATCATTGTACTTATGTTCTTAAATGGATTAGGCATATATATCGGCCGATTTTTAAGACTTCATACGGTTTATTTAATTGATGAACCTTTAAAGATTTTTACCCAAGTACTCTCTGTGTTTAATATTAAAACGTTAATGTTTGTACTTTTAATGGTAATTATGCAAAGTACGATTGTTCTATTTGTAAAAGGGGTGAGACTACAAAAATGATATTCAGTATTATATTATTAATCGTCATTCTCATCATTTTACAGCTCATTATTGGTCATTTCTGGCACGACATTGGATTTAATTATAGTAAAAGTATTCAACTCATGTTTTTACCATTAGGTATAGGACTATTTATCATGCAGATTGCTTACTATGAAAGACATTATCCAAATTGGGATGTTCCTTTCAAAGTTAAGCTTAGACTCAAATATATGTATATTATTACTTTCTTTGAATATGTAGCAGTTTATATTTGTCTTTTTAGATTAAGCTAACACAAAGGCACGTGTAAAAAACTCAGAAATTACATAAAATCACTCCATAAAGTTCATTTATGGAGTGATTTTTCAATTGTTTACACTTTTTTATTCCATTGCTTTAAATTCCGACATTACATGATCTCGGCTCTCACTGTGATTTACCATTTGTTTTGGGTAATCTTTTCCTAACTCAATACCTTGTTCTTTAATTTGGCGCTCGTGTTTATAAGTATCGTGTAAATATTTAGCATCAACATCATTAAGTGTCGGTATAAATTTTTTAATATATAAAGCCTTTTTATCAAAACGTTCGCTTTGTCGCACTGGATTGAACATTCTAAAATATGGCACAGCATCTGTTCCTGTTGAAGCAGACCATTGCCAACCATGCACATTTGAAGCAGCATCATAATCGATTAGATTTAGTCTAAAATACTCTTCGCCCCACGTCCAATCAATAAATAAATCTTTTGTAAGAAATTGTGACACGACCATTCTCATTCGGTTATGCATATATCCTGTAGTGTTAAGTTCTCCCATTGCAGCATCAATAATCGGAAATCCTGTCATACCTTTTCTCCATAAATCAAAATTATCTTCATTATAAGACCAATTCAAATTTTGATATTTTTCTTTAAATGCAATATGTGCTGTCTGAGGATATTGAGTCATCAAGACATAATAAAACTCTCTAAAAATTAATTCACGAATAAATGCTTCATAATTTTGTTCATCTTTATCATAATCATCTAGTAAGTCATTAAATATCTGAATAATATCGAGCACTCCATATGCTAAATATATACTTAATTGACTCGTAAGGACTTCAGTCAAGTATTCACGATTTGAATCGTAATCTTCTATGTCTTTATCTAGAAAATCAGACCATTTGTACTGGGCAGTTTCCTCACTTATACCACTTTGACTATAGTCCCCTTTTAATTTTTGTTTTGATTTAACCCCTACTTTAGCTAAATCTTTAATATCATAATTATAAACTGTTCTTTTCATTAAATAAGGGCGCCATTTTTTATAAAAACTCGTAAATACTTTATAAGGTTCACCTTTATTATTTCGTGTTTTACTTGGTTTAAAATAATGATTTGCTCTTATTGTTGTTACCGATATATCTTCTTTTTTAAAATTTTCTCTCTGATGTAAAATGTCATACTCTTCCTTGTGATAACTCATTATATCGCCAGCAATAACCACCTCATTGATTCCTTTTTCTTTAAAGAAATCAACCAATTCATCATAATCCATTAAAAATGGTTGAATATCGTTTTCATAGAGCGCATGAACAAATTTTTGTAATGTTCCATAATAATAATTACGCTTCATTTTTGCTTCATTACCAAAATCTTCTTTAGGAATAATGTAATAGCATTGATCTATATCTTCCATATTTTGATAGACATATTCAAATAAAGGATTGTTATCCGTTCTAAAGACTCTATTTAAGATGACTCCTAATGCCATGATTGTTACCACCTAACATAATTTTTTATTAATTTACCCTGAAAAGAGGACTTGAACACAACGAGAATTTCATTAAAATTGACTGAGACAATCATTTGCCTCAGCCTATAAAATGTTACTTATTTTTTATAATTTATCTTTTAAACTAAGCCCAACCATTTCCAGTAGGTTAAGCTAAACACTATTACTAGAATGTAACCAATAATCGTTAAAGGTACCCCCGTTTTCAAGAAATCTTTGACTGTAAATGTTCCGGTACCGTATGCAAGCATATTTTGCGGAGCACTTACAGGTAACAAGAAACCAAAACTAATTACAAATTGTTGAATTAACACAAAGCCAATTGCATGATCGCCTAAATGAAGTGTTGATGTTAATGAAATGAATACTGGTATTAAAGCAGATGATAGACTTGTCGCACTGGCAAATCCTAAGTGAATTAATATGTTAAATAATGTGATTAAAGCAATTGTTGCAATAATTGGTAATCCTTTAAGCCCCATTAACCCAAATGTTTGGTCACTTAACCATTGTGCCGCACCAGTTTTTAATAAAACATTACCAAGAGAAATTCCTACACCAAAGACTATAATGGTACCCCAAGGAATTTTCTTTTCAACACCTTTCCAAGTAATAACCCCGATTTTAGGCATTAACATAATCCCTAATGCAATTAACGTAATTGATGCTGAATCAATCGGATGTAATAACTTTTCAGTAGACCAAAAGAAGAGTAATAAAATTGAAATAGCGATTAAACGCCACTCTCTAGCACTCACAGGACCTAGTTCATTTAATTCTTTCTTGATTAATTCCTTTCCACCTTCTATTGAATCTCTTTCTGGAGGCATTACTTTAATCATAATGAAATATAACGCTACAGACATTAAAATAGACCATGGTGCTGCATATAAAAACCACTCTCCCCAAGAAACATCATGCCCTAAATTTTGATTGATAAAATTAATAGCTACAATGTTCTGAGCAGCGGCAGTTTTTATACCAATATTCCATATGGATACTGCTTGTACTGCAGTAATAACTAGTAGAGAAGCAAGCTTACTCTCCTTGCTCATTTTAAAAGCTGCAATCATTCCTAACAAAATAGGTACTACAGCGCCAGCACGAGCGGTAGCTGAAGGTACGAAGAAAGCTAAAACAATAGATACTACTATAGCACCGATAACAATATTCCGGGTTTTATTTCCAACTATTGAAAGAACTATTAATGCTAAACGTTTATGTAAATTGGTTTCTTGCATAGCTGTGGCAAGGAATAATGCAGCAGCTACCAGTGCAACTGCAGATGTTGAAAATCCACTAAAAGCATGAGTAAGCGCGTTGTTTGTACCTAATAATTCGCTTCCTTTTAAAATAGCATCTCCACTTTTAGGATTCCCCAACTTTTCAGATAAGTTCTGAACAGGGCTAAATCCCAGTAATAAAATAATTAAACCCAATATGAGTGTGGCAGATACTGGATACGAAACCGCTTCTGTCACCCACATAATCACAGCAAATGCTAATATTGCTAACGCTGCTTTCGCCATAATAGGTAAACCAGAAGGCGTTGGTAATAGTAAGATTCCAATCAGTAAAGTAAAACTTATAATAATCCATATAGGTTTATAACCCTTGTTACTTTGAGTGTTTTGATTCTGATTTTGTGAATGTGTTTGTGGTTTCGCTTTAGTCATCCCTATCGACTCCTTAAACTATGATTTCACTTAGATTATATCAAGAAAGCGCTTTAATAAGTTGCTGAT
Organism: Staphylococcus sp. TE8; assembly: GCF_000692055.1. Lineage (NCBI taxonomy): Bacteria > Bacillati > Bacillota > Bacilli > Caryophanales > Staphylococcaceae > Staphylococcus > Staphylococcus sp. TE8. The sequence continues at coordinate 174,755 of NZ_JMGB01000001.1, read as the reverse complement.
GTGATAAAATACACATAATCATCAAAATATTTGTAAATTGTGATAAATAACTAGTACAAATTTTAAAATTAAAATGATAAATAAGCCTCTTTTGCAAGATTAAAAACCATGCAAAAGAGGCTTATTCAACTTCTTATTTATTTTTTAATGCATTTTTTACATTTTCGACTGACTCAGCTGAATATTTTAATTGTTCTAGTTCTTTGACATTTAAATTGACTTCTACAATTTTTTCTATACCCTTCTTGCTAAGAATAGTTGGAACACCTAAACAAATATCAGAGAATCCATATTCACCCTCTAAATATGCAATGCTTGGCAACAAGCGTTTTTGATCCTTTAAAATAGCTTCTATCATTTCATATATAGCCGTAGCTGGTGCATAATATGCTGAACCTTTACCTAATAATTCTACAATTTCAGCTCCGCCTTTTCTTGTTCGCTTTACTATACGATCTAAAACATCTTCCGCAATTAAATCTTTGACTGGTACGCCATTAACTTGAGTTGATTCTACAAGTGGCACCATTGTATCTCCATGTCCTCCAAGCACAAGACCATTAATATCCTTTACTGAAACATTTAATTCGTCAGCAATAAAACTTTGATAGCGAGCTGTATCAAGAACACCAGATTGTCCAATTACACGTTCTTTTGGAAAACCTGAGGCTTTTAATGCAGTATAAGTCATAGCATCTACTGGGTTGGTTAATACAATAATCGTAGCATTAGGTGCGTACTTCGCTATATTAAGAGATGTTTGATAAACTATTTCTTCATTTGTTTGGACTAAATCATCTCTTGTCATTCCAGGTTTTCGTGGTATTCCTGCAGTCATCACGACGATATCTGAATCTTGAATATCTTCAATTTCAACAGAACCTTGAACGTTTGTATCAAATCCAAAAATAGGTCCACTTTCTAAAATATCTAATGCTTTTCCTTTAACAAATCCCTCTGATTGCGGACGATCAATCATTACAATATCTGCTAATTCCTTTTGAGCCAATACAAAAGCTAAAGTTGATCCAGTGTTTCCTGCTCCAATGATTGAAACTTTTCTTCTAGTATTCATGAACAATAGCCTCCTAATTTATATTTATCTATCTAAAAAATAAAAAGCTTTGTTATTTCAATTAAAGTATAACATTGAAATAACAAAACTTCTCAAATATCATTATTCATTTTTACTAAATAAACTTTTGATTAAACAACAATTAATGTCTTAAACCAAACACATATAATAATGTGAAGAAAGCTGCACCACTTAGAACAGTTAATACTAAAGTTAAAATTAACGTGCGTTTGAAATGTCTGATGAAAGCAATAAATAGTAGTCCTAAATTATATGCAAAGAATAATCCAAATAGAGCCATAGATACTTTAATATCTGGATAAAAAATATTAAATAACAACACAACTATAGCAAATCCTAAATAAGGAAATGTGATTAAGTTTTTCTCAAATTTAATTTGTTGTTCACGTTTATCTTCATTATTCATAACCATACTCTCCTTAATTATGAAAATTGTATCATATCGAGCTTATTTTTTAGCCTATTAACGTCTAATTGCTCTCCAATAATTACAATGGTTAGAGGCAAATCTTTATCAATAACTCCATAATCTGGCATACCATATGCATACTGGAATTCATAAGTTTCATTTGGTGTATCACGGAATTGAACGTATCCTTTCAAACGTAAAACGTTATCAGGTAAGCGTAAAATAAATTGATAAAAAAGTTGCCGATCAATTGGTCCACTAAACGTATATTGCATACTATTTATACCATGATGATGTGAATGTGTGTGTGTCGTTACGAGATCGTCACGAAATTGTGATATTTCATCGATGTTTACCTTTCCATAACTTGTTAAAATAATTGGAACCTGTGCATTGATTAGATTTAATTCATCTTTTAATTGTTGCTGTTTGTCTTCGCTAATCAAATCTGTTTTGTTCACAATTAATATATGACTCACTTCAAGCTGTTCTTCCATTAATCTCATCGTTGACTCCGAATACTGCATTCTATTTATAAAGCGCTCTGCATCAACGACACCAATGACTTGTGGTTGGCGTACATACTTTACAATTCGTGGGTCTTGGCAGGCCATTATAATTTCAATAGGATGTGCGATACCTGTAGCTTCAATAATGATATGATCCGTTTCATTACCTTGTACAAGTGATTCAATTTGATTCACTAAATCTATTTTTAAATCACAACAAACACAGCCATTCAATATTGAACGTACATCTACGATATTACTTAAATGATTACCATCAACGTCTAATGAGCCAAATTCATTCATAATAACTTTAACTTTCTCATCAGTTTTTAATATTTCACTAATATAATGTGTCAGTAAAGTAGTTTTACCACTACCTAAAAATCCGCTAATGATAGAAATTGTTATTTTTTCATCTTTATTATTTCTCATATTATATTCCCTTTTCTATTACAAGCATTTTTGAAAATGATAACATATATATTTAATTATCTTTTTACTTGATTTAATGTAAGATATCTTCTAAACTTTAAGCATACTTTAATTTTAGCATGGCATTGAATCAAAGTGTTGTATAAATTATATTTTGTACAACATAGACGGATTCCAATCCGAAAAAGAGAAAAAACGGATAGAATGTCTGGAGGAGAACTTTAATGTCTGATCAACATAATTTAAAAGAGCAGCTATGCTTTAGTTTGTACAATGCTCAAAGACAAGTTAATCGCTACTACTCTAACAAAGTCTTTAAAAAGTACAACCTAACTTACCCACAATTTCTTGTATTAACGATTTTATGGGACGAGTCACCTGTTAATGTCAAAAAAGTCGTTACAGAATTAGCACTAGATACAGGGACTGTATCACCATTACTTAAACGAATGGAACAAGTTGATTTAATTAAACGCGAACGTTCTGAAGTGGATCAACGTGAAGTATTTATTCACTTAACAGATAAGAGCGAAACAATTAGACCTGAATTAAGCACAGCATCGGAGAAAGTTGCAACAGCTTCATCTTTATCTAAAGAAGAAGTCAAAGAACTTAATCGCTTATTAGGTAAAGTCATCGATGCATTTACTGAAACGAAAGAATAATAGAAAGTTTCTGTCATGAAATTAAAGTTAAACTAAGGAATTAATATACATTTTAATGAAACAACAGACAAAGTCGTATCGATTATCGATACGACTTTATTTGCTGTTAATGTACATTTTTTGAACTATGGTTGATCTCAATCATCTGAGATAAATAGCCATTACCTTCTAATAGACTTTCATAAGAACCACTTTCTTTAATTTCTCCATCAATCATAACTATAATTTTATCAAAACGTGGAAGCACATCTAAATCATGTGTGGCAATAACTAACGTTTTTGAAGATGCTTCAATTAAATTCATCGTTTTAGTAGTATTTTCTAAATCTAATGCAGTCGTTGGTTCATCTAAAATCCATATATCAGCTGAATCTCTGAGTAAAAGTCTAGCTAAGCTCAACCTTTGTTTTTCGCCACCAGATAAATTTTCTCCATCTAATGTTACATTTCTTTCTAGATCCAGGTACCCAAGTCCTACAGATTGAAGAGCTTGTTTTAATATAGCATCCTCTTTTTCTGAAAATAAATTATCTCGTACCGTCCCATCAAATATATGTTGAGACTGTAACATACCATTCATCTTATAATACTTGTCTTCCTCATTAATATCAGTAACTATTTGGTGTTTTAATTTTACAGTACCTTGATCAACATGATATAGACCTAACATGACTTGTAGTAAAGTACTTTTCCCGGAACCTGACGGACCAATGATAGCTACTTTCTCACCTTCTTGAATAGTTAAATCAATATTGTTGAGCACTGGTGTTTGTTGGTTCCAATAACCAAAGGTGACATCATTTATTTCAAACAATGGCGTTGTCGTATCTGCATGATTCAATGAATGTAACTCATTAGATTGAGGGACACTGATAACATCATTTATTTCATCAAGCGCTTGATCAGTATCAGTTTTATAATATGCAACATTACTCATTGGTACTGCCTGTTCAAATAAAGTTAATATCATTAGAACAATACTAGTTAAATAAACGACATTCAAATGTCCAGATTGAATCTGTTGCACGCCAATAACTAAACTAAGAAATATTGAAATCATCGCTATAATATTTAACATATAATCATATAAAGATAGAAAACGACGTTCTTTTGATTGCATAGTGTCATATTGTTTCAAACGTTGTAAGACATCTGTTTTAAATTCATCTCTTTGGCGAAAGCGTCTTAATTCATCATCACCTTCTTTATAATCATAAAAACGCTGTAGAAAGTGACTTTGATGTAGAGCTACCTGTCTTTTGAGTGTTCGTGCTTTTTTAGCACTTAGCCATGGAACTATACAAAGAGTGAGGATCATACTTAACGTAATAAGAAATGAATGCATCGGTGAAATGAAAATAAATGTAATTACAGACACGATTGCAGTTAAACCTATCACTATTGGGGGATAATAAACTCTTAAATAAATATTTTGTAACGCCTCTACTCGGCTTACCATACGAGAAATTAAGTCGCTAGAATTAAATTTCCGATAGATATCAGGTACTGCTGGAATTAATTTTTTAAGAAACTGTACTCTTACATCTCTTAGCATAGTAAAAGTCGTTCTATGTGATAACAATCTCTCAATATATCGTGTAATCGCTCTTAGGAAGCCAAACATTTTTACAGAAACCACTAGAACCATTAATGCATATAAGGGTGCGCCTAATGCACTTTGTGTCACCATATAACCACTTAAAAAGAACATTGCTAACGCCACAAGTCCACCTACTACCCCAACCAAAATAGCTAGAAATAAATCTTTATCTTTTCGAAAATGAATTTGTGATTTCATGCTTATTCATCCACCTCACTTTGCGATACTGATATCGTCGTATCATCTTTTATAAGATGCCCATCTTCTAGATAAATACGACGTTGAGCTTTGTTAATTGTAGAATCACGATGAGCAATAATAATCATCGTAGTATCTTTAAAATGATTTTGAATAACATTTTGGATTGTACGTTCTGTTTCAATGTCTAGACCGATAGCCGGCTCATCAAATATAACTAAATCTGGATTCATCACTAATAACCGACACAACTCTATTCGTCTCATTTGGCCACCAGATAGCATTTCGCCACCTTCTCCAATTGGTGTATAAATAGTATCTTTCAGAGATAACACTTTATCTTTTAGACCGACTTCTTCTAAAACTTGAATGATAGTTTTATCAGAAACTTCATTATTAAACATCGCTATATTATTCTTAATGGAATCTGTAAAAATATAAGGATTTTGGCTCAGAAATCCAATACGTGTATCTTCATTATTAAATGATACACTGCCTTCTGTTGGCGTTTTAATTTGACTTAGAATATGAGCTAACGTAGTTTTACCTGCACCACTTGGACCAACAATTGCAATTTTATCACCTGAATATATCACCATATTAATATGAGTAAGAGCATTCTGATTACTATTTGAGTACTGATATGACACGTCTTCTACTTTGACCTGTGATTTTTGATAAGCCTTTATATTTGGATGTGGGTGTGGTGGTTTATTTTCAGAGTCTAAGAACTCGAAAACAACATCACTTGAACCTTCACTTTGTTTACCAGTATGAAACGCTTGTCCTAAATCTTTAATAGCATTATAAAATTCAGGAGCTAGAATGATTGCAATAGTAGCTGTAATGAAGTTAATTTTATTGAATACGACTAGACTTAACGCCGCTTCAAGCGCCACAAGACCAATACCTAACATACTAATAAATTCAAGCATTAATCCTGATAAGAATGCACTTTTTAAAATTTTCATAGTTAAATCTCTAAATTTAGTACTATCTTCATAAAGGCGCGCTTCAGTATTCTTAGTTTGATTTAATAATTTAAGCGTAATTAAACCTTTGGCAGTGTTTAAAAACCTTTGACTAAATTGATTTAAATATGTCATTTGGTCCTTTGACTCATCTCTTGTTTTCAAACCAAAAATGATATAAAACATAGGAATAAATGGAGCTGTAACCATCATAATTATTGCAGTTGATAAGTGTACATAACACATAGCGACTATAATCGCGACTGGAATCATCATTGATTTAAATACTTGTGGCAAATAACTTTGAAAGAATGGTGCAATACCATCAATACTTTCTGTTAAAATATTCATTTGTTCTCCAATTGCTCGTGTACTATTTTTATTTATCACTTGTTGTCTTAAATCATATTTCACTTTAGTAGCCATCTGATCACCGATACGTTGATTCAACATATTGAAAGTTGCACGTGCTAGAAGAATAACTAAAATCAGTATAAAAAGTCCTATAAGTGAATGCTTATGATGGTACAACATATGATTTAGTAATTTGGCAATAGAAACATTTTGAATAACTACTGATATAGATAAAAAAACGCTCATGATTAACATGAGTGCGGGATATATTTTATATTTGAATACTAAATTTGTTAGTTTTTTCACAATAATCTCACCTACTTTCATTATAAAAGGTTTGTTAGAAATTTAAATTAATACGCTCATTCATTTTTTGAGTATTTTGTTTCAATTATTAAAATAATTATTATGTCATACTTTGGTCCAGTGTTGATGATTAGGTTACCACCATATTAATTTAATATGCTATGATAATATGGTAATTTTGAAAAATGAAAGAATAAATAAATGTTTTACGAAAGTGGGTAAATTATGTTTTTACTTGAATTGATAAAAGGCATCATTTTAGGTATCGTCGAAGGACTTACTGAGTTCGCCCCTGTATCTTCTACAGGACATATGATACTAGTTGATGATATGTGGTTAAAGTCCACTAAATTTTTAGGTGAACAATCTGCGTTTACCTTCAAAGTTGTTATACAACTTGGGTCTGTCTTTGCAGCGGCATGGGTATTTCGTGATCGTTTCTTAGAAATATTACATATAGGTCATCATAAACCCGAAAATGAAGGCAGTGTTCAACGACGTTCCCAACCTAAGCGTTTGAACTTATTGCATGTATTAGTAGGTATGATTCCAGCGGGTATTTTAGGGTTCTTATTTGATGATTTAATTGAAAAATATTTATTCAGTGTTCCTACTGTAATGATTGGCTTATTCATTGGTGCAATCTACATGATTTTAGCTGATAAATATTCTGAGAAGGTTCAACACCCTCAAACAGTAGATCAAATTAATTATTTCCAAGCATTTGTCATTGGTATCTCGCAAGCTATAGCAATGTGGCCAGGTTTCAGTAGATCTGGTTCTACTATTTCAACTGGTGTATTTATGAAATTAAATCATAAAGCAGCATCAGATTTTACATTTATAATGTCAGTACCAATTATGCTTGCAGCAAGTGGTTTATCTTTACTAAAACATTATGAGTATATTCACTTAGCTCATGTACCTTTCTATTTACTAGGATTCTTAGCAGCATTTATAGTTGGTTTAATTGCGATTAAGACATTCTTACATTTAATAAATAAAGTTAAATTAATTCCTTTTGCGATTTACCGAATCGTATTAGTTGTAATTATTGCAATCCTTTACTTTGGTTTTGGCATTGGCAAAGGAATTTAAAGCAACACTTGGATTTTCAATCCTTAGTGTTTATTATGCAATGGACTCTGTCCATTGTAATCCTCTATTCACTTGGATTTTTAATCCTTAGTGTTGCTAACTTTAGATAGTACTCATTTAATAATTTTCAATAAACACTAGTAGGTTTATATTAAACTCGCTAGTGTTTTTTAGTTTTCCAAAATTAAATTATCGGTTTCCATTGATAACAATCGTTTAGTATGATGTATCATAGGGTATGGAAAAGAATAGTAAAATTAATGGAGGCAACGAGTATGGACAAAAAGAGACTCATTAAGACTTTAATCAATGTATTACCTATTGTTATTGTACCGTTAGTCGTTGAACGTAAACGTATTAAAGAACATCCTGATGTACGTAAAGCTACTGATGCTACAACTAAAGCTACATCAAAAGCTACTTCAACTATTTCAAACAAGGCTTCAGATGTTAAAGAATATGTGGGCGATAAAAAACAAGAATTTGATAACAAACGTGAATTGAAGAAAATCGCCAAAGAAAACGACCCTGCTTACATCGAGAAAAAAGGCGAAAAGCTAGCTAAACAAAATCGTAAAGAAGCAGAAAAAATGAATAAAAAACTTCAGAAAAATATTGAGAAACGTCATAAAGAAGAAGAAAAGCAACGTGAAGAAAATAAAAAACAACGTATTAAAGATATGAAAAAATCTCAAAAGTACGAAGAAAAAGTAGGTCTTACTCCAGGCAAGTTGGACGATAAAACTGAGAAAAAAGGCGAAAAACTTGAAAAAGATAATCGTAAAGATGTAAAAAAATTAGATAAAAAGCTTCAAAAAAATATTGAAAAACGTCACAAACAAGAAGAAAAACAACAAGAAGCAGAGAAAAAGGCTAGAAAAAAAGAATTTAAAAAATATGATGATTACGTGGCTGACAGCGTTGTAAAACAAAATAAAGAATCTGATAACACTCAAGGTTAGTTGTTAATGGTCAAAGTAATCATAGATGGAGATGCTTGTCCTGTTGTTAATTCAGTGATTGAATTAACTAAAGGGACAGGCATTTTTGTTAACGTTTTAAGAAGTTTTAGTCACTTTTCTCATCAAATTCAGCCTGAACATGTAAAAACTGTGTATGTTGACGATGGGCCAGATGCTGTTGATTATAAAATTGTACAATTAGCTAAAAAGGAAGATATTGTCATTACTCAAGATTATGGCCTAGCTAGTTTACTTATAGACAAAGTACATATTGTAATGCATCATAAAGGAAGTATATATCGTGCTGATAATATTCAAACTCTGTTAGACCAACGTTATCTTAATGCACAAATTAGAAAGCAAGGTGGCCGACATAAAGGTCCTCCGCCTTTTACTACGAATGACAGATTAAAATTTGAACAAACAATTACGAATGTTATTAAACAACTTTAGGAGGTCTCACATGATTAAAAGAATTGCAGTTTATTGTGGAGCAAGCAAAGGTAAAGATCTTTCATATGTAAAAGAAGCTTATGAGTTAGGAAAGTATATGGCAGAACAAGGCTACGAACTTGTATTTGGAGCTGGATCAGTAGGAATAATGGGTGCTATTCAAGATGGTGTCCTAGATCACGGCGGTAAAGCTATTGGTGTTATGCCTAGGATGTTAGATGAGCGAGAAATCACGAGTCAAAAAGTAAGTGAACTTATTTTAGTGGATTCAATGCATGAAAGAAAGAATAAAATGACAGAATTAGCAGATGCCTTTGTTATGGCTCCTGGAGGTGCTGGTTCTCTTGAAGAATTTTTCGAAATGTATAGCTGGGCGCAAATTGGTATTCATCAAAAACCTATAGGTGTCTTTAATTTAAATGGCTTCTTTGAGCCTTTACAAGCACTCATTGACCATATGATAAAAGAAGGCTTTATTGATAAAAAATATCAAAAATTAGCACCATTATTTGATACTAAAGAAGCGCTGTTAGAAGGTCTCAATAATTACAAACCACTTGGCGTACGTACATACGATTAAATAAATAACGCGTCTATAGGTTATTCTATAGACGCGTTTTGATATTAAAAAGGTTTCATCTTATTATGTTTGTATCGCAGTATGCGATTGGCTTTGAAGCACATTTAGAAATGGTACTTCAAAACCTAATCGCACTTGCGGGGGCAAGACAACGAAATCAATATTTACTGATTTCTGTCTCGCTCCCAATTGCACTAAGAACTACTAACCTTCACTTTGTGAAGGAAGTATCCTCAAGGTTTACAATTGCTCTTGCAATTGCACTAAGAACTACTAACCTTCACTTTGTGAAGGAAGTATCCTCAAGGTTTACAATTGCTCTTGCAATTGCACTAAGAACTACTAACCTTCACTTTGTGAAGGAAGTATCCTCAAGGTTTACAATTGCTCTTGCAATTGCACTAAGAACTACTAACCTTCACTTTGTGAAGGAAGTAGTTCTATGTAATATCTAACATGGCGTTTGAGGGGATGGTATTTGCTTAGGTTTGGAAATTCGAAGTTATCTAAGAAGGTCATTCCTATTTTCTCCATTACCTTTCTTGAAGGTAGATTTGTTTCAGATGTAAAACTATATAATTCAGTAATGCCTTTTTCTTTTGCGTAAGACAATACAGCTTGTGCACCTTCAGTAGCTAATCCGTTACCCCAAACTTCAGGAATTAATCGCCAGCCAATTTCATAAAAAGGTAGTTCTTTAAAAGGATATTTGCTGTCTTCGGGGATGTAGTTTACTCCGATAAACCCTAACCATTCACCCGTTTCCTTTAATTCAACCGCAAAAAGACCGATTCCATTATCTTTGATAATTTCATCCATTTTTTTCATATCAAGTTCTGAACGACGGTAACTTAATAAACTTGGAAAATACCTACGGACTTGCTGATTTGCATTCATTTTCTGAAATGGTAATAAATCCTTTTCTTCCCAATCACGCAACTTCAAACGTTCAGTTTCAATGTAAGTTCCCATGTTAAACACTCCATTTTACCCATAAAGCTTAATTCAATATTATTCTAATACAAAATTAACGCGTTATGAAGTTGTCCCCACATTCATATCGCGCTAATCATTTCTGTCATTATGTTTAATTTTTATGCTTTAGAAATATAACTAATTAATTTTACGTGAACAGGAATTTCTTTTAAACGATCACGTTGTTCTTTAGGTGCAGTAAATGTTGCATCAATAAAATCATTTTGATGGTTTAAACGATATGTTGCAACGAATGTGTCTGTATCAGATTCAAAGTTTGGTAAATGTGCAATCACACGTTTAATTTCACTAGTTGAATCAATAATAGTACGTCCAGTAATATTTTCTAATTCTCTGCCCAATTCAGGTAACGTAATATTTTGTCCTTCTAAAATATTAAAATCTTGTTCGTGCATCGTTAATCTCTCCTCTTATAGATGTGTAGTATCAATCATCTTTCATAAATTTAATTCAAAATAGTATTAAATACTCACTTTGTAAATTGAATTTGTGTAATTTATCAATTATATTACCCTATTCAAAACTGCATCAAACGTTTATTAATCTGAGGTTTGTGTATTGGAAGTAGTTTTAGAATCGTTATTCTTACTTGTAGAGTCACTTTTTTGTGTCTCTTTGTTAGGCGTTTGTCCTTGGTTAGATTGCTTCGATTTTGTAGAATTTGTTGATTGTTCTGAATTAGTCGTTGAAGAATCTTCTGAATTTTTATCTTCACTTGAATTAGATGAATCTTTTTCAGATGAGTTACTAGACGAATCTTCAGCCGGCAATTCGTTGATATCTTTTTGAAGATTATCTTGCTGATCTTTAAGTTTGTTTTTTTGGTTTTCTAAATCTTTTTTCTGTTTCTTTAAATCTTTATTTTCTTTCTCTAATTGGTTAATGCTTTTTTCTAAAGAAGCTTTCTCGTTACTTTTACCACATGCTGTTAACATTAAAGTTGATGCTAAGAGTAAAGTGAACCATTTTTTCATGATAGACTCCTTTGTTTAAACTTATAAATACAATTTATTTTAACATGCTTTTTTAATTTATTCATTTTTTCCCTTTAATTTTTTAGACATTTTTAGATGCGACGTTTGATAGCCTAAATTTTCATTTAATTTTACCATGTCGTTGTTTTCTTTATTAACTGTACTTTCAATACTTATAGCATCCATTGAATTTGCCCACTGCTCAATATCGCGTTTTAACTGTGAAGCAATTCCTTGTCTTCTAAAGTCTGGTTTTACATATAGTACTTCAATTTGTACTATTTTGAGCTGTGGTTCATAATGCGCCCAAATAAATCCTTTAAGACTGCCCGCATGTTCATTTATTAAAATAATATCATTCGCATATTTTAGTCTTGAAATAATCATCTCATATCTTAATGCCATTGATGTTGAAGTCACTTGATAATTAAATTCATTTTCTGAGATTAAATGTTCATGTATTCTAGCTATTTCGTTAATCCAACTCTCATCTTCCAATGTCATTTTCTTCATATAAAGAACTCCTCAATTGTTAATGATATTAATAACACTTATATGATATTATTAGTCATAATAACACGTCATATATTTTATTTATAAATAAGAATTGTCTATGAGGTTTTACTTTTAGAAAATGAAGGAGCACTTAAATTATCATGAAATCTACAGCACAATTAACTAAGGAGAATAATGTTAAATCTTTACGACTTAACAACACCGATCGTGAAATATTTGAGAATTACATGACGTATATTCGCGCTGACTTAAGCGTGAATCCTCATGATTCAGAACTTATGTTAAATCGCATTTTGAAACATTTGATTCGTGCTGAAGATAAAGGCATGCTAGCGATGGAGTTCTTTGATCATGATCCTAAAGCACATGCTAAAAAAGAAATTAAAGCGCTACCCAATGAAACCATTAAGAACATTTTTAAGTATATATATCATAATTTTATATTTTTAATAGGCATGTTTTGCTTCTTAAAGGGATTTATTGGCTTTTTTATTGGAGGAGATAGTAACTACTTGTATCTATATACTTTCCCAATAACTGTAATCGTAGGTCTCTTTATAATATTCTTATTTATATGGATGAGTTTTAGGACAATTCAATTACAATGCTTTAATAATTCACATTGGGTTTGGTGGTTAACATATGGCGTTATAGCTTTGCTATTAATTACCCTGTTTTATGTATTTTTTATTCCTCAGTCATTTTTAGCCTTTGGGCCTTATATTAATGTAAGTAATTGGACGTTTATTATTATTGCAATTTTAATTACGCCTATTGCGTTTTATGTTGACCATCATTTTTATAATAGAGACGCTAACACACGCATGTAAAAAGACTTACTTTCAGTCTTCCCACGGGAGAATTTTACTGAAAGTAAGTCTTTTATTTTCAACAAAGCATTAATTAATTAAGAACACATCTACAAAGAACCAGATTACCATAATGACCATAATGATTGCTTGAGCTACTGTGCTAGCTAGAAAAGCTACAACAGAACCTAAACTCACCTTTAAAGCTTTCTTAAAATCAAAACCATTTAATAATTCCACAACAAATACTGCAATTAAAGGAACTAATATTATGCCAAATGGTGGAAATACGAAACACCCAACGATAACACCTACAAGCGCAGTATACTCGCCCACTTTACTTCCACCAAATCGATTAACAAAGTATTTATTCATCATGAAATCAGCCACGAGAATAAATAAAGTAAATAAAATCATAGCTACGTAAAATATCCATGATAAACGGCCATCGTTAAAACCTATTTGATAAATTAAAAAACCTATCCACATGACTAGCATTGATGGAATAATCGGCTTAATTAAGCCTACAAATGCTAAGACAAACATGAGGATAATAATTATCCATAAAACTGCTGTCATCTAAATCTACTCCATATCTTCTTCAGTTATTTTTTGATCTTTTGTAAAGAAAATAAGTATCATACCAATTAGAATTGACGTCGCTGATACAAAAAAGACATTTTCCAAACCAACCCAATGGCTCATAACGCCACCTAATAAATTTCCACATAATTGACCTATAACCATTGCATTCGCAAATAACGTAGAGGCATAACCCGGGAAATCAGGTAAAATATCTTGAAAGTAACTAATTCCTAATCCTAATAGTATAGCTAAGAAAATTGCTAAGAAAACTTGACCAGCTAACATCATGTAAAAGTTTTTAAATACACCAATGCTAAAATAAAATGCGCCGCCAAAGAGCGAACCAAAAAGTAGTAAAGTTCGTGTTGGAAATTTGGCTGATAAAATACCTAATATAACCATGAAAGGCACTTCAAGACCAGCACATAAACTCGCTAAATATCCTACATAACTATCACGTTCTCTTAGATAATTTGTGACGAATAATGGCATATTCATCGTGTACATCCATTGTCCAATATGTAAAAGAATAAACGCGATAAACGGAATAAATAATGCTTTATCTTTAAACATATTTGGAGCGGATTTCTCAACATGATGTTGCGATGAGACTTGGTATTCAACTGGTAAATTCTGATAGAAAAAGACTTGTAGAATTAAGGTGAACAATAGAATAGCTACCGTTCCACCAAATAACCCAGAATATCCATTTAATTCGATTAATTGTGACCCTATAAAGGGACCAAATAAAAATCCTAATGAAAACATGGAACGTAACACGGTATTTGCAAACTTCGCACGATCTCTCGAACTTGAGATATTAATTGACTCTCTTGCAGAAGCATATAATTGCGGCATTGCTGGAGCAAATAAACCTTGGAAAATTGCATATAGAACTATAAATAACCATATTTGATGAACATAAAAATAAATAGAAAAGCTTACGGCACCCATGAATAGCGCACTAATAATAAGGACTTTCCTATTAACATTATGTGTATCAGAAAACCTAGCAATAATTGAATTCACTACGAATTGACTAACTGCAGCTAATGCTAATAATAAACCATATTGAGTTGTTGTCATTCCTAAATCTTTTGTAGCGAATAAGACGAGGTATGGTACAGTCACTGCTATACCCATGCCGAGTAGCATCATATTCACAACAAATAGTTTATAGTTTTTAATATGAAACAGTGCTGTAAACAATTTTCAAACCTCTATTCTTTTATTAAATTGTACTTTTTAAAATAGACTAAATGGCAATACCTTTTAAAAATTTATCGAATAAAATTCAACATTAGATTTACAAATGAATCTACTTGAGGCAGTTGCAACATACTTCCATCATAACTCATATAAGTTGAGCGTATGAGAGGTTCTTCATCAATACTAACCTTCTCAAATTCAAACATATTTTTATCGATATGCTTCATCATAATTTCAGGTAAAATCGTTACCCCCACACCACTTAGAAGCATTTCCTTACAAGTTGCAACTTGGTCCACCGTTATCGTTGCATGATAATCTTGACCTAAATTATCATTGTACCATTGCTTAATTTGATTAATATAAATAGGATCTGCTTGAAATTCAATAAATGGTAACTTTGTAACATCCTCACGTCGATCTTTGGGATAAATAAAGTAGTGGTCATCATTAAATAGGTGTGTATTAGATAGATTCATGACTTTATTCCCTCTGGTAATCATGACGTGATAATCTCGATGATTGGCTTTAATCTGTTCAGTAGATCCTACTTGAACTTGGATTTCTACGTTAGGAAACTGTGTATTGTATAAACTCAATACTTCGGGTAGTAACGTTTGACCGATTAAAGACGAACATCCTATTGAAATCGTACCATTCACCTCTCCGATATGTGCCTGCATTTTATCGAAGAATAAACGTTCACGTTTCAACATATCACGCGCGTGGTCAATAATCATAGCGCCTTCAGTTGTAGTGATCAATTGTTTTTTTGTACGAATAAATATTTCTACTCCAAACGAACCCTCAATCGCTTTTAGACGTTGAGTTACAGCTGGTTGTGAAATATATAATATCTCTGCCGCTTTACGTAACGTTTTTGTTTCATCTAGAGTGATGAGTAAACGATAATCATCAATTTTCATAGCGTCCCCCTAAATATTTCTATCCTTAAATCTTTGCTATGATGATTTAGCTTTAGTTGATTAACCTTCAACCACATATCCTTTTATTGTCATTCACTTTGCTTTACGTCGGTGATGTTTGTGCTTATTTTTGGGTTTAAAAGGACGTTTATGCTTATTTCTTAGAGATTTATGATAAATTTTATTGTAACAATGCATGACCTTGTCTTGAACCTCTGAAAAGTTCTCTTCTATTTCAATCATTAATTGATGAGCAATAATATAAGCCTCATGATATTGTTTCTTAGAAATTTGCTTATTTTGCAAGGCATACATCAAATCATCTTCGTCTACAAGTTCATATTCCCCAGTAGGTAACACCAGCACATCTAAACATAAATCTAACGTACGTGCATTTCCCTTTTGAGTGATATTTTTAATATTAATATCAAAATAATATTCTAGCGGATTGCCTTTATCATCAAACATGACTGTAATACTATATCGCTTTTTTTCTGGTAGTATTTGCAACCATCTATAATTGTCATCTGCAACTATTATGTTTTGTCCAACTACCGTCACCTCTAAAGGCTCACGAACCTTTTTCATCGTGACCAAGCCGATAATACCTTTAAATCTATTATTATTAACTTTAACCTCTGTATACTCTCTCTCTACCAGGCGACGCCAGTGACGTTTGTCTATATATTTTACTTTCACAGTCACCAACTCCTTATTTTTATTATATAAAACTGGTTAGTTAATGTCATCTTAATGTTTTAGATTAATGACTTTTACACTGTTATTTTCAAAATTATATTAAAACTATTTTACTATAAATTGATGTAATTTACTTAAAATTGATAATGTTACTATGTTTTAATATTAACTCTAGATATTTCCAGAATTTTCTAATTAATGAGTGGTAAGTCTTAAATGTTATTTTGCCTCAACAAAAGAAGGAAATAAATTAATTGAAGAAAAGTAATGAAAGAACTTAAATATATTGTAGATGTTGCTAAAAAACTCTTTGACTCAGCCAATTAACAAACTTATTTTGACACTAAAAGTTTAATTTATATTAAAAAAACCTTTAAACGGACTAAGTTTAAATCCATTTAAAGGCTTCATTTATTACAATACAGCGTATTTTCTTATAATATTTTCTAAGTCGGGATAATGCTTTAACAATTGGTCTTGTTTCAACAATTCGAAATGTTCAAATTCGAAGGCAGGTTGACACATGCATCCGACAAGACTATAACCTTCATTATCATCTATAGAAGATGCAAATACTGTACCTTTAGGAACACAATATTGTAATACATCTCCAGCGGATATATTTTGACCTAATTTCACACTATGATACTTACCTTGTGGTGTAATCATGTGAATAGTTAATGTTTCTCCGGCATGATGATACCATACTTCATCTGCGTCAATTCGGTGAAAATGAGATATATTGTCATGTGTTAAGAGGAAATATATACTACTATAAGGTGCTCTGTTGAGCGTATCTTCGCGTAGTGTTTCTCTATAATAACCGCCTTCAGGATGAGCTATTAATTTAAGTTCTTGAATCCACTCTTTTGAAGTTTTCATTATTTTAAATCTACATTGTGGAATACGTTTTGAACATCTTCTAAATCTTCAAGTGCGTCCACTAATTTCTCAAATATGGCTTGATCTTCTTCAGATAACTCAATATCTGTTTGAGGCAACATTTCAAATTCTGCTACTTTAAAATCCTCAACACCAGATTCACGTAAAGCATCTTGAACTTGAGCAAATTGATCAGGTTCTGCATAAACAATTGTTAATCCATCTTCATCAATGACATCTCTCACATCAACATCTTGTTCCATTAACGTTTCTAAGATTTCATCTGCAGATTTACCTTCTACACCGAAAGTCGCTGTATGATCAAACATGTAAGCTACTGAACCAGAAACACCCATATTTCCACCATTTTTACCGAAGGCTGCACGCACATCTGAAGCTGTACGATTCACATTATTTGTTAAGGCATCAACAATTAACATTGAACCACTTGGTCCAAAGCCTTCATATCTTAAATGATCATAATTTTCCTCACCAGCACCTTTAGCTTTATCAATAGCTCTATCAATAATGTGATTAGGTACTGAATATGTTTTAGCACGTTCCAATACTAATCTTAGTGCTTGGTTAGATTCTGGATTAGGTTCTCCAGATTTTGCTGCTACATATATTTCTTTGCCGAATTTGGCATAAATTCTACTCGTATTTTTATCTTTTTGGGCCTTTTTCTCTTTAATGTTGTTCCATTTACGTCCCATAATGTCATCTCACTTTCGTACTCTATGTTCTTCATTATATATTTAGCAGTAATTTTTGTAAAATCTCTTAAACAGATGTAAACTACTGCTATATCAATATTTTTAAAGTGATATTTAACTGAATTTATTCTGTTTTCTACAATTATTATTAAAAAACAAAGATGCTTTTTTAGTTCCTCTCATCTTTGTGCTAAAAATTTTGTGATTTATATCAGTCTCTATCTAGCATAATACTTATGTATGTATACATGGAATAAACATAAAAAGTGTCGATTTATAATATTTATAAATCGACACCCTTAATTAAATATTTAAAAAGTTTTCAACGTCATCAAATAAAGCATTAAATATTTCCAAGTTTTCTTCACTCATATATAGAAAAATTTTTCTTTCATCTCTAGTTGATCTTACTTTGCTTAATTTCTCTTTATCTATTAATCTTCGAATTGATACTAGTAACTTTGTTCTACTTAATTCTAATTCACTTATAGCTATTTTTAAAAATGATTGCATAAGTATTTGTTCATCTGAACAATACTTTCTAGCTAAGTCTATTACAGCAAGATCATTTAATGTCAACTTATATTCTTTATCTATATATTCAGATAATGCTTTATATTGTTTGTAAAATCCTAGTAGTTTTTCTAGCTTCTGTTCATTCAAGACGCGCACCTCCAAATATATGTAGACAATGTATAGTAACATTATCCTAAATATCTGGATAATTGTCTTTGGCATTTGTTTTTAATCATATGTCAAAATTACCAATAAATTTAAATTGAATTGTGTTACGCCTTTTTTATTTTGTTATTTTTTTTATAGATTTTTACAAGATAAGCCGAATTGTACTTCAAGCTTAGCTTTAATGACGATTCTGTAAAATCATGCTCAAAAATTTTAATATTAGGTCTAAAATTATCTTCTACTTTGATTAAAAATTTAGTAGACCATTGATATTTATTCCGTAAATTAGGTGGAATAATATGATTAATGTTCCCACTCTCATTATCAACTTTAACAATCATACATATATATTCATCTTTAAGTTCTTCTTCACAAAAATTAATGTAAATATCAATATTATTAAAGTTGTCTATGCTTGATTCGCTTTCAACTACTCGCCAATCATATAAATAAAGGAGATATCTATCGCTACTATCAATAATGTTATAGAACCCATTTTTAACTTTGTTTTGATTAATCATCCAACTTAAATCATTAAATATTAACCCATATGTTGTTTTAAAACCATTTTCATCAAATAAATGAACAGAATTAAATAAATCTGGATGAGAAAATAAATTTAAGCCGTACCCTGAAAAATGCTCTTTTAATTTAATAACAGACAGATATAAGAGTGGTGCACTATGACTTAAATCAATCTCTTCATTATTTAACAGTTGGTGATTAACTAAGTTTAAAAAGATGAGGTTTTCTTTACTAAAATCAAATTGATTTAAATTTACACTTAAGTGTTTCAACTGTAGAACATTTTTCAATAGAAGACCTTCATTACTATCCATTAAATAAGGAGATGTCAATTGTGCATTGTCTATATAGAGATAATCAAATTTTAGTCTTTTAATTTGCGCTTCTAAAGATTTAAATTGAGCTGGATCGTCGACCATACAACTAATATCTAAACCGATAGTATAATTTATGTGTGTATTCTGCATTTTTAAAATATCTCTATATATACTACGTATATCTTTATCATTTAAATTGAAAATAAATTGAATCTCATAATTATAATTAGAATTGTGATTTTTCTTGTCCAATTGCTTAAGACTTGTTTTAAAACTCTCTATTAAGTCATTTATATGTTCAATTTCATTAACATTGAAAGCTATATGTAAATCATTTTCAATAATAGTTTGGCTAATATAATTTTTTTCATTTTGTGTTAATAATTTGCCATACTCATATAAATAAGGGATAAAGTAGAAGATAATATTAGACCCTTCATAACCCATTTTCTGATAAAGTCCTTCTAAAAATAGCAACTTTATTTCTTCAATAGTATGAATTTGGATGACTGAATAAAAAGGAGAAGCATTTACAATTTGTGAATTATCAATTCTAATTTCATCATATATATCTGAAACATCGTTAGGTATAACTGAACGGATGAGTTTTTTAATGGCCTTTTTTTGTTTTCTGGCACCGTTTCATCTGTACAACCATTATATTTATCATATTTTTTCATAGTCCGATATTCATTAGGTGTCACACTTAGATAATTCTTGAATAATTTAGAATAAGTCGAGGCGTTACTAAATCCAAGTGCATCACTAATTTGACTAATCGTTTTATTCGTGGTTAATAACATTTCTATAGATTTACTAATTTTCAATGTATCAACGTATTTTTTAAACCCCATTCCCATTAGAGTGTGAAATTGAGAAGACAGATTAGATTTTGATATGTAGAGTTGATTCGAGATATCTCTTAAAGTTAACCTTTCACTCATATGATTGTATATGTAATCTAATTCATCTTTTAAGTCACCATAAAAGGCATAAATGTATTGATCTTCGGCTATTTTTTTATCTATACTCGCTTCCTGAGCAAGCATTTCAACAATTTTATTAATGAGTTCATATTCTTTTTCAGTATTCCCATCAATATAATTTAATGCAAGTTGAGCCATCAAATATTTAATTTCATTTGTAGATTTAATCAACTCAGCAGTATAGTGATAATCAAAAAATGCATATCCTAATTCTGCAAACCAATCACTAGAAATGTATATTTCTAATGTAGTTCCATTGTCATTGATTCCAAAAACATCCATATTATTAACAATATATAATTCATTATTAATCGTTCTTTGCTTTCTGAATTGTTGAAGATGCATACTTCCCTCAATTGGCCAAAATAAGAGTATCCCATCTTGGCATCTTGTTGTTGAATACTCGTTCTTAGAAAGTATATGCAAACAGGAATGTGACATTACTTTACCTCTTTTCCTATTTTAAATAGCCTACTATAAATAATACTTAACCATTGTTCACATTCGATAAACGCCAATTTAACACAATATGAAAATTATATCAAAAGCGAAATTATATATATAATCAATTATTTTTTATGTATCTATTCTATCTAATTATACATTAAAAAAAGATGTGGCGTTAAAATTCCATAACTCAAACAATTATCAAGCCATTTAATAACTCAAATGCTCTCATTAGGAAGACATACGCCCACATCTTGAATATTAAACATTATAGATTTAATTTTTGAAACGATTAGCTAATCTTAGTATATCTTCTATTATATTTAATAAATTGATAAATAGGTTAAAGCCCATTTCTCGTGGTGAAAACTGACCTCTTTTCATCCTATTGAAATCATAAAGTGTATATAATAGGAACAATAACAAGCTAATAACTGTGATTACAGTATGGAATATAGGGTTATGAATAAATAATCCTATTAAACTAGCAATAATTAATGCTATTAAAGTAACAAATAAATATTTCCCCATACTTGATGCGTCATTAATTAAGAAATACCCTACAATACCAAATGCGATAAATGCACCTATTGCAAGTAAAATATTTTTATAAAATACTTCTGCACCTAAATTTTGTAGATATGCAGTAAACATCGCATATGAAAGTAGTCCGACAATAATAGCGTAGATATGCGAGATGATGAGACCATATTTACGCGCCCTTTTTATAAATAATGTAGCCAGTAAAATAACAAATAACGCTATAGATAGAGGTTTTCTCCAAGACATAGGTAAGTATTGGCCGAAGTAACAACCTATTCCAAAAATAATCCAATAGTACATAAAGAACAGCCATACCTTACCGTAAGCATGGGATTGGTGCTTATCTTTAGAGTGATTTTGTGATTTGTTTGCACTTTGAGTCGATTGGGACATTTTTTAATCTCCTTTTATACTAAAAAATTCTCAATTACTAAAAGTTTACAATAACCAATAAAAATTCTAAAGTGTTTAACTTAGTATTATCTAAATATAAAGAAGTTTCCGAAAACTTATCTATAATTAATATTACTTTATTACAATTTATAAAACTTTCATGAATTAATTTTAATCAAAAAAGTCTATAAATCCTTTAAAATCAACTAATACAGGTTATATGTACTTTTCGTAAAAATTGTTAACAATATTACAAGATAATAACAAAGCCCACAGAGGCTATTATTTTTGTTAGTATTGGGTACGTAATAAGAAAGTATAGTCAAAAGTAATTAAAGAGTTAGGTTCATGTTTTAAGACTTGTGGGGACAATTGTCTACATAATAAACACAATCAATTTAATTTAATTTAATTACATTTAAGGAGGAGTCACTTTGAAAAAGTTAGCCTTTGCAGTAACAGCCGCTTCAGGTGCAGCCGCAGTACTTTCACATCATGATGCTGAAGCTTCAACCCAGCATAAAGTTAAATCAGGAGAATCTTTATGGAGTATTGCTCAAAAATATAATACTTCAGTAGAAAACATTAAACAAAATAATAATTTAAATAATAACATGGTGTTCCCTGGACAAGTTATTAATGTAGGTGGAAGTGCTTCACAAAGCTCTAATTCAAACGCTTCTTCTAACACAGGTTCAGCTTCTACACACACTGTAAAAGCTGGAGAATCATTAAACATTATCGCCAATAAATATGGTGTTTCAGTTAACGCTTTAATGAAAGCAAACAATTTAAATGGTTATTTAATTACACCTGGCCAAACATTAAAAGTACCTAATGGTGGATCAGGCGCTGGTGCAGCTGGTACAGCTACTCCATCTACAGGAAATGATTACAACTCACCTTCATTTAACCACCAAAACTTATATACTGAAGGTCAATGTACTTGGTACGTGTTCGATAAACGTGCACAAGCTGGTAAACCAATTAGCACATATTGGTCAGATGCTAAATATTGGGCAGCAAACGCAGCAAACGATGGTTATCAAGTAGATAATAACCCAACTGTAGGTGCTATTATGCAAAGCACTCCAGGACCATACGGTCATGTTGCTTATGTTGAACGAGTTAATGGAGACGGAAGTATTCTAATCTCAGAAATGAACTATACTAATGGACCATACAACTCTGATTATCGTACAATTCCAGCTTCAGAAGTATCACTTTACGCTTATATTCATTAATTCAATAGATTTATTGATTACCACTTAAGGCATCTACCCGTCTTAAGTGGTTTTTTTATGCCAAATTCTCTTCCATTATATATGTCGTAGTTATTTATACTTCGCCATTACTAATAATAATGAAAAATTTAACCATTCAGTTAAATATTTCCTGGGTATAAACATTAATCCCCCTCACAAATTTATTATTCAAAACACAAAAATACCAACAAAACCTTAGATTTTGTTGGTATTTTGCTACTTATAAGCTTATTAAAGTTACAAGTCTTTATATCTAATATTGCTATGTTATATCTTATTTTAAAAATAGATGCATGATAAAGTACACAATGCCAGCCAATAATGCTGAAATTGGTAACGTAATTACCCAAGTAATAACCATTCGTTGAGCTGTACTCCATTTTACACCTTTAGCGCGGTTAGAAGCACCTACACCAAGGATTGATGAAGAAACAACGTGAGTTGTTGATAATGGGAAGTGTAGTGATGACGCTACGAAAATTGTTAATGCAGAAGAAAGATCTGCTGCTGCTCCGTTAGCCGGACGAATTTTCATAATGTTACCACCAACAGTTTTGATGATTTTCCAACCACCTACAGCTGTACCCAGACCCATTGCAGTTGCACAAGCGATTTTAACCCATAACTGAGGTTCTACACTTGAACCAGTCTGAAGATTCGCAACGATTAATGCTAAAGTGATAATCCCCATTGATTTCTGAGCATCGTTCGTACCATGTGAGAATGATTGTAATGCTGCAGTAAAGATTTGGAAAAATCTAAAGTTACGATTTGCACGTGTTAAATTTGCGTTTTTAAATACGACCTTCACGATAGAATACATAATAAAACCAACACAAAATGCAATGATTGGTGAAATAATTAATACAATAATTATCTTCGTAAATCCTTGATAATGTAGTACTGCAAATGAACCTTGAGAAGCTATAGCCGCACCAGCAATTGACCCAATTAATGCATGTGATGAAGAACTTGGAATACCATATAACCAAGTTACTAAGTTCCAAATAATTGCTGCAATAATTGCTGCTAAAACAACAACTAGACCATGTTGTAATTTAAATGGATCAACAATATCCTTTGTAATTGTTCCAGCTACCCCAGTAAATGTTAAGGCACCAATAAAGTTCATTACTGCTGCTAATAAAATAGCAGATCTAGGAGTTAAAGCTCTTGTAGAAACAGCAGTTGCTACAGCGTTGGCAGTATCATGGAAACCATTGATAAAGTCAAATACTAATGAAAATATAACTATAGCTATCGTGACGATTAAAATATATGACATAAATGAGGACTCCCTTAGCTATTTTTCATAATTATAGTTTCAAAGTTATTAGCAACTGTTTGGCATTTATCAGCAATTTCTTCCATACTTTGATAAATATCTTTTATTTTAATTAATGTGATTGGATCTGTTTCACTGTTAAAGATGTGTTTCATTGACTGTCTTAAGATTCCGTCACAATTTGTTTCAAATTCTTTAATATTAATAGAATGAATACGCATGTGAGATAATTTTTTGTCTACTAATAATCCTACTGCTAACTTCATTTCAGCAACTGCTTTTTGAATATTTTCAACAAATTCAGCCATGTATTCATCTGTATATTCAATTGAATACATTTCAAACATAGCAGATGTCTCTTCCATCGCATCTAAAACATCGTCGATTGCATTACATAAAGATAGGATATCTTCACGTTCGATTGGTGTAATAAACGTTTGATTCAAGTCAGTAATAACTTGGTGCATCAACTCGTCACCATGTGACTCATACGTTTTAATATTATCAGAATAAGCTTTCAAATCTAAATGTGTGTTGAAATCCATTTTTCCGAATTCAATTGCTGCACGATCTAGGTTGAATACCATTTCTTCTAATTGAACCATGAACTTATCCTTTTTCTTACTAAACATTCAAAATCCTCCATTTTGAGCGATTGTCACCAATCACATTCATAAATTTTTAATCCGTAAGACAAGTGGTTTAGGAACATATTTACAATTTTCAGAAAAAAGTAGTAAGCAATACTCTTATTGTAAAAAATATGTAAATTAATTATAAAGTTAAAACAAGCTGATGTTCTTAAATATCCCGTTTTGTCCCTACTTGAAAATAGCACAAAATTTACATAACTACAATTCTATTTACAAATTCTTAACAAATAAGAAACTTAAACTTTACATATTTTCCTGAGTAAGATGTTCATAGTCCTATTTTTAAATTAGCGATCAAATTCTAAAACGAAATTCTAATTTTAGAAATCAATCAAAAAATTAATTAGAGCGCTTAAATTCTACTCCATTACAAAGTTAACGATTTCTCTCTTAAAATTCAAATATTTATAAAATGATGCTAAACAAATATTGATATGTAACTAAACATGCACTTTCAAATGCATTTATTTAAGCTATGTGATTTAAAAAGTAACCATTATCCATAAATTAAGGCTCAGCATCAAATTGTCTTGTGATGCTAAGCCTCATAAATCATAATATTCTATTCTATAATAGGTGAATTAAATTGAATGTCTAATTGTTCGCTTAGAATGATTATAGCCTATAATCGCGAACACTGCGTAAATACCTGTATATAAAGCCATAACAATAAATATAGGTAATTGATTAGTTACACCCATTAAATGCATGTAGGCAATCGACGCAAAATAACCATGTAATAACGCAATAATCAAAGGTAAACCGAAATTAAAAATGACTTTTAACTTCAACCCTTTTGCCATATCTTGATGCGTAAAACCAAGTTTTCTCAATATAGAATAGTTTTCTAACTCATCTTCAGTTTCATCAATTTGTTTAATATATATAATACAGCCAGCAGCAATTAAAAACGTTATTCCTAGGAATGATGTTACAAATAATAGTACGCCAGTTAAACTCGATATTTCACTTGCAGCTTCACTACGTGTTTCAATATCTTTACTAATACTTTGGACGATTTTCTCCAATTCAGGTAAGTCCTTTTTGTGTTTTATATCAAACCCATATTGAGATACGATATGTTTTCCTTTAGCGTGTTCTCTCAATCTCTGATAATCCTCATCATTTAACACGAGTGTTGCTCCACCTAAATCTACACTAGACATAAAGTAAACTTTATTAATTGCTTTTCTGAGTTTTACTTTAACATAATTATTTTTTGTACCTATAAGAGTTGAACCTTTACGATCAACTTTAACTACATCTTTAATTGAACCTCTAGGGACTATGATATCTGTTTGACCACTACCAATATTAACATTAGGGATGTATTTATCACTTGTTACAGCAATCACACTTGGCCTTGAAATACCTTCTGTAAACATATGATCTTTATACAAATGAGCATAGACAACTTCTTTATAATTATAGTAATGTTCAACGTTACGATTGTTTAATTCATATGCTAACTGATTTGCCTGCTTTTGACTTTTCAAAGTGACGTCATGAGGTGAACTTAGTAAGACTTCATTCGTTAAAGTACTTCTACTTAAAGCCGCAAAACATAGCACAGAAACTGTAATCGCCGACACAACTGCCATCACCGTTAATGAAAAAGCATTTTTTCTAATACGGTAAATGATAGATGATGTAAACATGACATCTGTCACACTGACATTGCCATTTCTAAAGTATTGTATAGTTTTTAAAATTAAAGATACCGTACTTCTAAAGAAAAAGTATGATCCTAAAACAGTTAAAAATAGAATAACGAAAGGTTGTAAAATTGAATCAACATTTTCAACTAATTTAGTTGATAAAAAGTATCCAACACAAATCATAATAATCCCAAGTAAACCTAAGATAACTTCACTCAATGTAATTTTAGTATCATTTACTTCTTTTTTAGTAAAATCATGTGCAAGCTCATGAATCGAACGTTTACGTATAAAAATGTAACTTTGAATAATAATAAGTATATACGCTACCAAAATGAGTAAAAGAGTCTCTAACACTGCATGAAAATTAAAAATAATAGACACACTAATATTTATGCCCAGTAATCGAAGCACAATCATTAAAAGTATTTTCGAACCAAAAACACCTAAAGCAATACCAATAATTACTGTTATTACAAATGTCATTAATTGCTCAAGCATAATCATTCTCATTATGTTTGATCGCGTTAGTCCTATAATTTGTAAAAGTGAAAGCTCACGCCCTCGTCTTTTCATAAATAAAAAATTTGCATATAGTAGAAATACAATAATAATTATAAAAAGAAAATAACTACCAACTTGAGAACCTTCTTTAATAATCGGGTAGGATTGATTTCCATGAAGATGGTGAGCATATTTTAATGTAACAAAACTAAAATATAATACCACGCTTATAATTAGTGATAATAGATAAATGGCATAACGCGCAATATTTTGCTTAAAGTTTTTGAAGATAATCTGATTAAAACTCATAATTTACTCCACCAAGTACACTTTGTGTTCTGATAATTTCTTTATAAAAAGTTTGTTTATCATCATCACCTTGATATATTTCAGTAAAAATTTGTCCATCTTTTAGCATAACGACTCTATTTGAGAAACTTGCTGCAACTGGATCATGCGTAACCATAATAATCGTTGTTTGAAATCTTTCATTCATATAGGTCAATCTTTTGAGTAGGTCTTGAGTACTTTTAGAATCCAAAGCTCCTGTTGGTTCATCAGCAAATATAATTGAAGGTAAATTAATGAACGCTCTTGCTGCAGAAGTACGTTGACGTTGGCCGCCAGATAACTCGGATGGATATTTATCACTAATATCACTAATATTTAACGCTTCAACAATTCGATTATAACGTCTAGCCATTTCTTCTTTTCCAACTTTTTGAACAGATAAAGGTAGCATAATATTCTCTTTTACTGTTAAAGTATGTAGGATATTATAATCTTGGAAGATAAAACCAATATCTTTTTTTCTTATTTCAGAAAGTTGCTTATTAGATAATCTTTCTAATTGCTTACCATTCAATGTAATTGAACCTTTTGTCATATAATCAATTGAGCTTAGGACATTTAACAATGTTGTCTTCCCTGACCCTGATGGTCCCATAATTGAGATGAATTCGCCTTCATCTACACTCAAATTAATATCTTTTAATACTTCTTGAGCTACATTTTTACTTCCATATATTTTTGACAATTGTTTAACTTCTAATATAGTCAAATCATCACTCCTGACTTACTTTAAACATTTATGCTCTCTAATTCAGCCAAAGCTAAACAAGTTCAAATTATCATCACTTTATACACTTATATTATAACGACTAAAAATTACAATTGTGATAATTGTAAGTAACAAAACGCATGTTTAAAATGACAATCTTGTCACTTTAGACATGCGCTCTACAATTTCATTTTGTTGAGGGAAAATTAAATAAAATGTAGTGCCTTCGCCTACTACAGATTCAACCTTCACACCAATGCTCAATTGATCTTTAACACTATTCACTAAATATAATCCCATCCCCGAAGAAGCTGTTTCATTTCGATTAAGAGTAGATGTGAACCCTCTATCAAATATACGAGGTAAATCTCGCTTACTTATTCCTCTTCCATAGTCTTTAATTTCTAGAATAACGTGACCATTTTTCATATAACTTGATAATTCAATTGTAGTATTATCACTATATTTCAATGAATTAGATAAAATTTGTCTAATCATCATTCTGCACCATTTCACATCTGTAAACACTTTATCGACATCTTCAAAGTCTAGATCGAATCCTATCCCTTTCGCTTGACTGATATGACGTGTTAATTGTATTTCATCAATCACCATACGTTTTAACTCCACATGATCGAAGTACATATCACGATTCTTTGATTCTAAACGCGTTAAATATAATTGCTTATCTAACATCTCATTGATTCTCGACCACTCAAATAATAACGCTTTTTTACGTCGTTCATCGGTTTCTTGATCGATTAATAACTTCATTGCTGTCACAGGTGTTTTAATGTCATGTACAAACTCTGTGATTGTTTGTTCATGGTTATTAATTTGTAATTGTTGCTCAACGACCTGATCTTTTTGTGCTGTGATATGACGATATAAGTAATCAATTGTTAGTTGTTGAAATGGCGTTTCCGCTAAATCTTTATGTTTGATTTCCTCTATTTCTTTGTTTTTATAAAAGTGTTTTGACAAGCGGACTTCCTTTACGAAAGTAAATATTAAGAAAAGGACACTTAATCCTAGATTGAGCACAACAATATAGCCTACACTCTCAACTGAAATATCATAATCAATGTAGGCGATACCCAACATAATTGCATTTAAAAATATAATCCATAGTATCCAATTACTCCGAGACCTAACAAATAACCAGAACCATTTAAAGTTATTCATGAGCCATATATCCTTTACCGACTTTCGTCTCTATCGCATCATCCATACCAATTTCTGCCAATTTTTTTCTAAGGCGATTCACGTTAACGGTAAGTGTATTATCACTCACAAACGCTTCATCATCCCATAGTGCTGTAATCAACGTATCTCGTGTCACAATTTGATTCTTTTTATTAATAAGCATCTCTAAAATAATCATCTCTGTCTTAGATAAGAAGATTGTTTTGTCGGCTTTTTGAATGCTATCTTTTGATAAATCCACTACAGTATCTTGCCAATTTAAAGTGCGTTTCTCTTCGACGCCAAATTCGTAGACACGTCTATAAATAGCTTGTAACTTCGCAATAAGTACATTAGTATAGAAAGGTTTTTGCATGTAATCATCTGCACCTAGTTCCATACTCATAACTTGATCCATTGGATTATCTCTTGATGAGAGGAATAAGATAGGAACATTTGATTCTTGTCTCATTTTTCTACACCAATAAAACCCGTCATATTTGGGGAGTTGAACATCTAGAATAACGATTTCTGGATTAAATCTCTCAAAAGTGTCCATTACATTACCAAAATCTTCAACACCTACTACGTTGAAATCCCATTGTTCTAATTCTTTTTTTAATTCTTGAAATAGCGTATTGTCATCTTCGACCAATAGTATTTGCATAACAAATCACCTGAAATTATTTAGTATATTTAAATTTCTCACCTGATTGAACACGTCCTTGAAAATGCTTAATCCTGCAATCAATCTCAAACCCTCGCATAAGTAAACCTTGAATAGGTGCTTGAATAAAGTAATAAATCGGCCAGAATAATTTAGGTATATAATCATATAAGTGAACCATCACTAAAGACGTTCCTTTAAGAAGTCTAAATTCTAACTTACCTTGCTTTTTAAGATTGGGTTTGGCTAACTTACCACCAACAAGATGTAGCGTAATGATATCTTCGGCAGTCTGTTTTTTCTTAAAAATTGCTAAAGGTTTTCTGCTATTTTTACGATAAATAATATAATCTTCATCTTCTTTTTTGGTATGTACAAACGTACCTTTAGTTTCATCTAACCATTGACTATAGTAGTCTACAAGTTGATTCAAAGTCCACTTTTTCGGCAGGACCATTTTCATCGCTGTACGAACATCATCATATTTGGAAGTTTGTAATTCAACATTAATATGCGGACGTTTCACTTCTACATTTGTACGTTCTACAGGAGCACCATAAGCGCCTAATCTTTCCATCGTTTCATTGTCGTGACGACTTCCAGGTATATAAATTAATTTTTTAATTTGATTTATTGCTGCTGCTCTACCAAAGTTATCTGCAGCTATTAAATTTAAATCACGAGCGGTTGCTTGAGTTAGTTTTGCAGAGTTTTTAGTTGGATCTAAATAAAACACAGCTACATCCATGCCTGCCATAGATTGAACTACATTTTCATAATTAAAAATATCACTCTTCAACCATGTAATCTCTTCTGTAGATCCTTTATCAGGTTTAGGATATTTAGATAATGCGTAAAGCTCAGCATCTTTTTCTATTACTCTACTCAAATATTTACCGATATAGCCGGTTCCACCTGCAAGCAAAACTTTAGGCTTCATGGTTATCGACTCCTTAACTTTTTCTAATAATTAATAAAATATCACTGATTCAAGCATAAAACTTTAAACTATACTATAATGAAGGAAACTATTTACTTAATTGAAAAATGGAGTGTTTTCATGGCCCACGTAATTCGTGAGATTAGTATAAAAGACGTTGAAAACTTTATAGATTTGTTAAGCAAAATTTATGATGAATCAGATTTTACGTTTTATAACCCTGGTGAGTATTCACCAAGCATTGCTTCTGTTAGTCAAAGTTTAGAAAGTTACATCACAACACCTTCAAAAGCAATTTTTGTAGCAGAAAGTGACGAACAACTCGTTGGCTACGCATTTGTGAATACAGAGACTTTCGAACGTACACAACATGAGGCTGTTGTCTATCTTGGTGTAAAAAAGTATTATCAAAAACATGGTGTTGGTCAAGCGCTCATCAATTCAATCGAAGCTTGGTCACTTAATCATAATATTAGACGCATAGAAGCTACAGTTGTCACTGAAAATTCACGAGCTATTGAACTTTTTAAAGGTACAGGTTTCACTATCGAAGGTGAACTTAAAGATAAACTTTTTATAAATGGTCGTTATTTCAATGAGTACGTAATGGCTAAAATATTAAATTAATTTTTAGTCTTATTTTAAATTTTACCACATATTACAAGTTTTAAATAATAACTATAAGTTGTGAATTTGACTCTTTTACTTGAGTTTTATTCTGAACCAAAATTTCTTAGTGAGTATTTAAAAACTATATGCATTCATACCTTTTTTAATTGATAAAATTAAAGGCAAATCGTTAGGCTTTAAGCTAACCCTAACGATTTGCCTTCTTTATATTATTCAAATGGATATAGCGATACACTATTATTTGTTTGATTACCGGATTTCTCATCTGTTGATTCTCCACTTTCAACGCCGGAAGATGAAGTATTTCTACTTAAAAATAACAATACTTTTTTAATATTCTCTTTTGATTCTGGTTTATCTAAATGAAACTGATATTGATGATGTAAATGATGTGTTCCATCATAAAATAGCGTATCTACAGGTACATTTTCTGATTTAAGTGCTTTATAGAATTCTTCATTTTGACTATAAAATGGATCAGCATCTCCAACTGATAAGTAAGTTGGTGGATATTGTTTAGTGACTTGATTTATCGTCGACATTTGAGATAAATTCTTAAAATTAGTTTCCCAGTTATTCATGCCTGTATAGCTTTTCATAAATAATTGAATTCTTGGAAATTCTGTTGCCTTCACTGTTTTCATATCATAGAAACCACCAAAGAATATAGCCGCTTTGATTTGTGATGGCTTGAATTGTTGTTTGAAATTCATTTCTTTGCGTAAACTTTTATTAGTTTGCATCGCAACATACTGACTCGTTAATTGAGCTCCAGCTGAATCACCACCAATAACAACTTGGTTGAAATCAATGGGTAGTTCGTGTTTATTCTGCTTTATAAATTTAACTGCCTCATTCATTTGCTCTAGCGGCGTTGGATACTTATATTGTGGAGCTAACGCGTAATTCACATTTACTACAATATATCCTTGTTCAGCTATTTTTGACAGAAGTGGATTTTTATATTGCTTATCACCTGCTATAAAACCACCACCATGCATCCAAAAAATTACTGGCAATTTGGTATCTTTACTCATATCAGAAGGCGTAATAATATCTAATTTACTATTAGGTAGTCCTTCGCCATAAGAAATATTTTGAAATAATTTCACGTTCTTATTATTAATTTGAACATGCTCTCTACCTTGTTGTTTTTCCTGTCCTTTATCATAGTGATTTTTCAAAAGAAAACCCAAGACGATTGCAATGATTATGACGATGAATAACGTTATCAACAACCATTTATATTTTTCTTTCATTATTGGTAATCCTCTCAAATCATGACTTCTTTCAATAATTTATATCTTAGATGACTTAGGTCATTAACTTTTTCTGAAAAATAAAGAAAAAGCAATTCACCTTTTAATTGAAAGATGAATTGCTTTTAAGATTAAATCAATCATTTTAAATTGTAAAGTGTATACGAAATAACAACTTATGCAATGTGTTTCTTGTCATCATTTTTACGTTTGAAGTACTTGATTAGTACTGCTACAACGATAAACATACCAACAACGCCCATAAATTTATATAACACGTTAATTAAATCTGCGAATCCTACGAAACTTAAAACATAAGCTGCAATCATCATAATAATGATAAAGATATGATATTTCTTGCTATATGGTTCAGTAAAACGTGCCGCGAATGAATAACAAAGTCCTAAAATAGTGTTATACATTACAGCTAACATAATAACAGTTAATACTAAACCAATCCATGGATTGATTGAGTTGGCTAAGTCTAATGTAGGAATATCTGCGTTTTTAATTTTTGGATATTCTGTTTGTAGTGAAAAGTTAATTAGTGCAAGTAAGATGGTATAAATAACGCCACCGAACATCGCACCAGCACCTGAAACTCTACGCTTAGACGCATCGCCACCAATAGCAACGACTGTACTAAAGCCAACTGCAAAAGCAAGACCTCCGTATACAAGTCCCCAGAATATACCTTTCCATGCACTTGTTTCTGGTACTGTATTATTTACTTGGGCAATTGAGATATCACCAGTAAATAAATAATAAACTGCAATAAGGATAACCATTATAATTAGAAATGGTGTAACAATCCCTAAAGCTCTAACAATCTTATTAAAATCAAGTAATAATGTTAAATAAATTACAATTGTCATGATCAAGGCGCCTAGCCAAGTAGGTATATGAAAGCTTTGGTTAAACGTTGATCCTGAACCGGCAATCATTGTTACAGCGATACCAAACAAGAAGAAGACTAGTATATAGTCAAATACTTTACTAAATTTCTCACCAAATACATATTGTAAAGTGGATTCATGATTGGTAGCTTCAAAGGCTGTACCAATTTTAGCTACTTGTCTACCGATAAATCCTAGAATGAAACCTGAGATTAAAACACCGATATAAGACCATAAACCAAAAGGTGTAAAGAATTGCATAACTTCTTGACCAGTTGAGAATCCTGCCCCTACAACGATGCCGACATAAGCAAATCCTATTTTTATTGCTTCTTTATTCAGCCCCATTTAAAAAATTACCTCCTTAGATTTTCACAGTGAGAATTATAACGTACTGTTTTTTATTTTCAACCCCACCTATTAGACTTATACATTAATGCATAAAAGTAGGGAAATTTGTATAAAAATAGCCATTAAAGTGTGGTAACTCTAATGGCATTATAAAGAGATAAATACGTTTAACTAACGTGCATCTCTATGTTTGTTTAATTCATTAATATCGACAACAATGTTGTCCATACGTTTTGCAGTGTCTTTAAGCACATTACGTGCTACATTATTATTAGGATCAAGTTTAAGAATACGTTTAGCTACATCAAATGCTTTCTTATCAGAAATAACAGGCTCTGGAAT
The DNA here is from genome assembly GCF_000692055.1 of Staphylococcus sp. TE8. Lineage (NCBI taxonomy): Bacteria > Bacillati > Bacillota > Bacilli > Caryophanales > Staphylococcaceae > Staphylococcus > Staphylococcus sp. TE8. Next base: position 140,220 of record NZ_JMGB01000001.1, on the reverse strand, counting down.
TGCGTGAAGCAATAGCATTTGTAGTAAACTTTTAACTTCATTTCCGTTAGTGAGTTTTATGGAAGACTCAGCATGATAGTATGCAGAATCTAAAGCACCTTCGTATTCACTCATCGGATAAACAAGTAGTAAGAATGCTAAATCATGCAATTCAGATGTTTCTTCATTTCTAATTAAATCTAAAATGCATGTATAAAACATCATACTCTCTACTTCATGAGCGCTAGAAATATATGCCTCTTCAAATTCCATAAAATCTGTTTCGGACATTAATTGTCGTATCTGCTCGAATTCGCCATTCAATACATGTCTCTTTATAAGGTGTTGCATGGCTATGTCCTCCTATTATCCAGATTTTATTTAACAATTATAACTATAATATCATAATTTTAGTTAATTTTCACTTGAAAAAGACGTACGATAAACTTCTTCAATTGCTTCTTCAACACTACCACCAGTAGACAGCTTAACAGACGCAGTAAAACTACCTTCAACGAGTGGCGCATTAACTTTTAAAACTTGATGGTCGCCTTCATACATTTCTATTGCCATGTCTAAATTCATCTCAGCAGATCCTAGATCAAAAAAGCATAACGCATCGTCTTCTAAATGATTGATTGCATCTTGGATGCTATTAAAAGAAGTACCTATACCACCATCATCTGTGCCACCACATGCTAAGACGTCAACGTCACTCACCATTTGTTCAAGCAATTGTTTCGTCCCGTTTGCGATATCAACACTATGACTTACTAACACTATTGTAGGCATATTTACTCATCTCCTATCAAAGCATTAAGTATATAAACCATACTTTGTGCACCCGGATCAATGTAACCTTTAGAATCCTCTTTAAAATAAGCAGCTCTACCCTTCGTTGCTGTCATATCTTTAGTATCGTCAGCATAACCTTGTAATTTATCTAAGGTCACTTTTTCATCATGTTGTAGCGCTTCGCTTGCCCTTTCGACAACATCATACATAGTCTTTTCATTTAATTCAACTTTACCTCTTTGAGCTATTGCATCTGCAAATGTATTTAATAATACTTTTAGGTTATCCTTATCGATTTCATCCTTAACAACACTAGACATTTTGACAAAACTAAAGCCATATAATGGTCCGGATGCTCCGCCAATATTAGACATCAATGTCATTCCAGTTGATTTAAACAATGAAGCCATATCTTTATCATCGATATTATCTTTCAAATGAGAGAAACCTCTTTCCATGTTTACGCCATGGTCACCGTCACCTATCGATCTATCTAAATCGGTCAATTCTGATTCTTTATCTTTAAAAGTATCCGCTAAACTTAATAATTGAGTTTTCATTTGTTCTACATTCATAGCTAACACCTCTATATTGTATATTTATTCACAATTATTTTTTATGAGTTAAAATAACGACTTGTTGTAGGTGCTAAAAATGCTGTTAACCACTCTTCATTAGCAGGAACTAATGTGATAGAAAAGCCTTGCATATCAAGTGATGTCATAAAATCACCTACATACCAATGTTTTACCCCATAATGCTTCTTATCAAATAAATCTTTGAGATATTTAGTTACAATATTGAGTTCAGATAGTGGTGTGCCACCCATACCATTAACCATTACTATAAATTCTTCTCCTGATATTTCTTTATCTAATTCTTCTACTAATGTTGAAACAATTTGATCTACTGGTTGTATAGCTTCACGATGCAAACCTTTTTCACCATGGATACCGATACCAATTTCCATTTCATTGTCATCAATATCAAACCCATATTGACCTGTGGTTGGAACCATAGGAGGTGTTAAAGCCATACCAATTGTTTTTATTTCAGACATCATTAACTCTACTTTTTCTTTTATTTCAGTTAATGGTACTCCTTTTTCAGATAAAAAGCCTGCATACTTATGAATTAAAACTGTACCAGCTACACCTCTTCTTTGTTCTGGCGTACTAATCGCAATATCATTTCTAACTATTACTGTTTCAACTTGAATATCTTCCATTTCAGCCATTTCTTGGGCCATTTCAAAGTTCATCACATCACCAGCATAGTTTTTAACAATGAGTAAAACACCATCACCAGTGTGAACGGCCCTAATAGCTTCTAAAATTTTGTCTGGAGTTGGAGAAGTAAAAACTTCACCACAAACTGCAGCATCAAGCATACCTTGCGCGACATAACCAGCATGTGCAGGTTCATGACCGCTTCCACCTCCTGATACAAGTGCTACACCATTTTGTTTTTTATCTTTTCGTACTACAACTGTATCTTCAATTACATCTAATTCAGGATTTGCTACTTTTAAGCCATCTAACATATCACTTAAAAACTGTTGTCTATCTTTTATTAATTTCTTCATAAAAAATCCCTCCTTATCAATTTATCATCAGTATAAAACAGCTTTATAGACAATCGCTAATATTAAGTGTGCCTTCAATAAAATGTTCACAAATCATGTTTACTAATTAATAAGAGGATTCATACTTATATATTAAAAAAAGCCTTTAAATGAATGTTCACTCTAAAATTCATCCATTTAAAAGCTTTATATTATGCGTTATTTTAAGAAATATAAATACGCTCGATATTCAAATTTAATAATTTACCTATCACTTAACTAATCTATACACTTTTTGTTCTATACATTAGGTATAAGAAGTAGGGTGCCCCTATAATAGCAACTACTATACCTGCAGGAACGCCAGACGGTTGGAGAATAACCTTTCCTAAAGTATCGGAAAAAACAAGTAAAAATGCACCAACTAATATGGCAATTGGTAAAAAAAGTTGATGTCTAGGACCCACTATACGTTTGGCTATATGTGGCCCCATCAAACCAATAAATGAAATTGCACCAGCAACCGCAACAGCGACTGAAGATAAAATAACTGCTACAAAAAATAACACTATTCTTTCACGTTCAACTTTAACGCCTAACCCCTTAGCAACATGTTCATGTGTATTAATAATATTTAATTCATTTGATTTAAATAACAGATATGGCACGATAATAATCATCCAAGGAATAAATGCAAGAACAAATGTCCAATCATCTCCCCAAATATTACCAGCAAACCAAGTTGCCATAAATTCTGATTGATCTTCATCAAACTTTGACATCAGGGTAATAGAGCCTCCATATAATGCCGTTTGCATACCTACACCTATTAATACCATGCTGGCAGGAGTTAACCCACTATATTTATTTACACTAAAAATAAATATAACTAAAGCTGTAGCGACACCACCAACTAAACTAATTATAGGTAAAACATAAACGAAATTATCCGGTTTAACTTGTCCAATTGCTACAAATAATGCTATCGCAAAGCCCCCGCCTGCATTAATTCCTAAAATACCAGGTTCTGCTATAGGATTTTTAGTAACACTTTGAACAACGGCACCACTCATACTTAGCGCTGCACCTGCTAAAATTGTAATCAACATGCGAGGAAGTCGGAAATCTATTAAAATAAGCGAGTCCGTATCATCACCCTGACCAATTAGAGTTTTAAAGAAATTTGGCACAGGTATTTTATATTCCCCTGAAGCAATACTCCAAGTACATGCTGCAAATAGTAATACGGCAAATACGATAAAAGTAATGATTTGTTTACGTCTTAAATTCGGGTCAATCATATTGAACGTCCTCCTTTTTTAACAAGGTATAAAAAGTAAGGTACGCCAATAAACGAAATAATTGCTCCTACCGGGGCTTCGCCTAGTAGTCTTGCAATCATGTCAGCAACTAATACTAATACACCGCCAAATATTGCAGTAAGTGGAATCACTTTTGAATAATCTGTACCTATAATAAAGCGAACAATGTGAGGTACCATTAAGCCTACAAAAGCAATTTGTCCAACCATTGCCACAGCAACGCCAGCGAGTATCATTGATAAAACTAAGCTTAGTCCGCGAATCATAGAGACATTTTGGCCTAATCCCTTAGCAAGTGATTCACCTAAATTCAAAATAGTAAGTTGCTTGCTAATAACTAAAATAATAATTAGCGTAACGATAATTATTGGGCCACTCCATATAAGTTGTCCCCATGTTGTACCTGATATTCCTCCAGCACTCCAAAAAGTTAGAGATTGATTTAACCTAAATATAAGAGCGACACCTTGACTTAGTGCAGTTAATAACGCACTTATAGCTGCACCAGCTAAGATAATACGCATAGGATTAAATCCATCACGCCTAGACCGCCCAATCATTAACACGATGAAGCCACCTAAAAGTGCACCTAAAAATCCAGATATCATTAATAATAAAAATGGTGCCTCAGGATAAAAAGCATAGGTCATTGCCAAACCAAACGTTGCACCTGAGTTTAGTCCAATTAAACTTGGATCAGCAAGCCCATTCTTAGTTACACCTTGAATAACAGCACCAGCTACAGCTAAAGCCATCCCTACAAGAATTGCACCTAAATCTCTAGGTATTCTAATTTCACTTATGATATTATGATTTTGATTTTTAGGATTATAATTGAAAATTGCATCAAATATGGTAGGAATATCAACATGTGCTTTCCCAAATAAAATAGAAAGAAATAGTGCTAGTATTAGCACTATTACTCCACCTATTAAAAGCGATATAAACTTAAAGTTTTCATTTTTCTTTTTTTCTAACATTGTATTTTTAATCCTTTGTCTTCTCTTTTACGAGTAAGTCTTACTAAACAAATCATAAGTAACAAGTAGAGGTTTACCAGTACGAGGATCTTCATCTAATACCACATCGATATTGAATACTTTTTCTAAATTATCTTTAGTAAGTACTTCTTGAGTTGTACCATTTGCTACAATATTGCCATCTTTCATAGCAATTAAGTGATCCGAGAAGCGAATAGCTTGGTTAATATCATGCAATACCATTACAATCGTACAACCTTGCTCTTTATTTAATTTCTGTACAAGTTCAAGTATTTCTAATTGATGACAAATATCTAAATAAGTTGTAGGTTCATCTAAGAATATAATATCCGTACGTTGTGCTAATGCCATTGCAATCCAAACACGTTGTCTTTGACCACCACTTAAATCATTGATTGAACGATGACGGAATTCACTAGTACCAGTAACTGATAATGCCCAATCAATTTCTTTTTTATCTTCTGCTGTTAAACGGCCAAAGCCCTTCTGATGTGGAAAACGCCCATATGATACGAGTTCACCTACCGTTAAACCGTCAGCAACTTCAGGTGATTGCGGAAGTATCGCAATCTTCTTAGCAATTTCTTTAGTTGATTGAGTATGGATACTTTTACCATCTAAATGAATTGCACCTTCTTTAATAGACAACAAGCGTGATAACGCTTTAAGCAATGTAGATTTGCCACAACCATTAGGTCCAATTATAGAAGTCACTTTACCATCTGGAACCTCTACGTCTAAATTATTAATAATCGTAGTATCACCGTAACCAATTTTAACTTGTTCACCGTTTAAACGACTCATAATTCCCCTACTTTCATCTAAATAATACATTTTATATCGTAAAAACATTGAATTTATCTTTTTCGTGTTTATTATTTCATTATTAATCGTAATTGATAATCATTATCATAGATATTATTATAACATCTATAGCTTTTAATGACTAACAGATATTTTTATTAATCGGTTAAATCATTTATTTTGAAAAGTAACGACGAAAAGCGGGACAGAAAATCTTTCTGTCCCGCTTTTTCACTAAATAATTTAATACTATTCATCTAGTAAGAAACCATTACCATACACATCTCTTACATCATGAATAACTAAAAATGCTTTTTCATCAATATTTCTAATAATACGTTTAGCACGTGAGACCTGAGTTTTAGAGATAACTACATATAACACGTCTTTTTCTTCACGTGTATAATACCCATGACCATTGAGTATTGTTAAACCTCTACCAACTTGTTCATCAATGGCTTTAGCTACCTCATCGGGCGTACTCGAAATAATAGTCATTGCTTTCTTTGTATTTAAACCCTCGATCACATATTCCATGACTTTCGTACCTATATATAAAGAAATAATAGTTACTAAAGCCTTATCTAATGAAATTTGAGTTAAAGAAATTAATACCACAAGTAAATCGAAGAAAAGCAAAGCATATGGAGTACTGATATCTAAATATTTATTTACGATTCTAGCTAATATGACAGTACCAGCAGTCGTACCTCCAGCTAATACTATGACTCCGATACCCACACCGACACACGTACCACCAAAAACTGCGTTAACAATCACATTACCTGTATGCACGTGCCATGACTCAGTTAGATCTAAAAAGATAGACATTAAAATAGTTGCTACAACTGTTAAATACATACTACGTTTACTTAAAAACTTATAGCCAATGATGATTAATACAGCATTAACCACAAAGTTTGTAATTGCAGGTGATAAATGAAATGCGTAATATAATACAATTGCTATACCGGTAACTCCTCCCTCACCTAAGTTACCAGAAATAATAAAAGCATTAACTCCTGCTGAGAAAATGAATGAACCAGCAATGACTAATAATATATCTCTGATTGTTCTTTTCATTCAACCACCCCTTTATTTTCTCTTAATATAAAAATGGTAGCACAAGCGTGTAATATTCTACAACACTACTTCAACAAAATCTTTTATATTTAACAAAGTCATTGATTAAATAATGTAAAAAAATATATTTTTACTGTTATTTCTTTCTCAACTAGCATTTGCTTATTCATAAAACACCAATCGACGAACAAATTAAAATATTCTGAATTTTTAATTTACTTATGGTATAAGTTCTGCTATAATTATTTTAACTTCTTGAAAGAGAAGTTATCTCCTTTGTGTTGTTTATAGTAACAAAACAAATTTTGCTCGAAGTACTGTGACAGTACCTAGTCCTTACCGTTACAAGTACATTAATATTCATTTCCCATAAAAGCCAAGTATAAGAAGTGTCTCCTCACTTTCTATACTTGGTTTTTATCATTTCAAAGAGCTTTTCAGCCTCCTATTAAATAATAAAAAGGATTGTTCCAACAATTTCTCTAACATGTTGCGAAATATCTTTTAGGGAGATAAGAACTGAAGTTTTTATTAATCGTGTAAATTGAGTCTTATTATAGTTTTTTATTCATAAGGCATCTCGGTAATTCAGTTTAGTGAAGTTTATTCAATGATAGGAAAGTGCCTTATATTTTAAAGTATATCGATGTGAAATTACATGGTAATATGTAGTATCTTTGATGAGATTCCTGAAGGAGCAGTCCCAGTCCTAAACCTAGATTGAGACGGACACACTGCGACACGAAACCATACATTATGAAGTAATGAATATAAAATTAGCAGTAAAATGATTTTAATTAGAAATCATTTTACTGCTACTCTTTTTGGGAATCATGTCCCAGACGCTTAGAAAAATTAAATTCTTAAATTTAATTACCATGCAAATAATCCAACAAATGCTGCAGTTAGTAATGATACTAGAATACCTGCCAATAACATCATTGGTACGTATTTGGATACAAAATCTGATGTTTTCTTATCAACAATTCCTTTTAATGTACCTACAATCATACCTATAGTTGAGAAGTTAGCAAATGATACTAAGAATGTTGAAATCACTGCTCTATGGTGTGGTGAAAGTGAATTGACTTGCTTAGAAACTTCACCCATTACTACAAATTCGTTAGTAACAATTTTTTTAGCCATTTGTTGAGCAACTTCCCACGCTTCATTCCAAGGCAATCCAAGTAATAAAGCGAATGGATACATAAATACACCTAAAATTTGATTTAATCCAAAGCTACCTTTCCAACCAAAACCATGGGCAATTAACCCAGTGATTAGATGAATTAAGCGATCAATTAAATCAGCTAACGCTACGAAACTAATCACAAATGCGATGATAATAAGCACTAGCTTACCAGCTGCTAAAACTGAATCTCCTAAGAAAGAGAAGAATGGTTGACGTTCTTCTTGATGATCTTTAATGCTATAAATAACGTCTTCTTTTTCCTCTACAGATACTGGATTCAGTATAGATGACACGATAATCGCGTTAATTATGTTTAGAGGAATAGCTGTCAAAACGAGCTCGCCAGGTATCATTTGAACATAAGCACCTACAATAGCCCCTGAAACGGAACTCATCGACATCATAGCCAAAGTTAATACACGCATTTCATTCATGCGTTTCAGTTGTTCATTGGAAACTGCTAAGGCTTCAGTATTTCCTAAGAACATCATTTCCACACCAAAGAATGATTCAAATTTTGGTTGACGAGTAATCTTAGCAAGTAACCAACCAATACCTCCAATAATTTTTGGAAGTATATTAAAGTACATTAAAATATCAAATAACGGTACAACTAATAAGATAGGAAATAACGCGCTAATAGCCATATCCATCTGCTTTCCAGTAGTGAAACTAGCGAACGCGAATCCAGTTCCTTTGTGCGCAGATTCTATCATCCATGCTATCCCATTTGCCGCACCTTTGACTCCATTTCTTCCCCATGGAAAATAAATAAAGAACCATGCTAAAAACAAATTCAAGATGACTAAAATCAGTATCGATTTCCATTGAATATTTTTACGATTCCTTGAAAATATAACCGCTATACCCAAAAATACGATTAACCCAATGATATTAATTAGTAAAAACATTTGGCACCTACCTATTCATGTATTTTCATAAAAATAATTAAACATCCAATATAAATAGTAGTAAGACTACAAAACTCTACAAGAAGGGCTTCTAGATTTGAACTTTATACCATTTAAATCGTTTAAATCCGGTCATAACCCGTACTTTATAACATTATGTATATCTAACGTTCCACTTCTTACAAGAGACATTATACCACTTGTAAATTTAGGTTAAAATAATGGTTTTACGAATATCTCACAATATTTAGGAGGAGATTAAAAAACACGCCCCACATTATAGTGGAACGTGCTATAACTTAGTCTGATAATTTTTGAGATGTGACAAAGTTTTTATATTTTTCATGAGATGCCATTAATTCACCATGAGTACCTTTACCAGTGACTTGACCTTTATCAATAAAGATAATTTGTCCTGCTTTTTTAATAGTAGAAAGTCGATGAGCAATGACTACTGTTGTTCTACCTTCCATTAATGTCTCAAGCGCTTCTTGAATTTTAACTTCACTTTCACTATCTAAATTGGCAGTAGCCTCATCTAATAGTAAAATATCTGGGTTCTTAACAAAGCTTCTCGCAATATCAATACGTTGACGTTGACCACCAGATAATTTAAGGCCTCTTTCACCAACCATAGTGTCATAGCCTTCATCAAATTGCATGATGAATTCATGACAATTCGCAAGTTTAGCATATTCAATTAATTCATCATCTGTTACTTTCCTATTGATACCATATAATATGTTATCTCGAATTGAACCACTCATCATTGAGTTAGATTGCATAACGTAACCAATCTTATTACGCCATTTAGACAATGGGATATCATATATACTGCGATGATTATATTTAATGTCTCCATTTTCAATATCATACATACGTTCAATTAAATTGAAAATTGTACTTTTACCTGAACCTGAAGGTCCCACAAAGGCACTTACTTTGCCTTGAGGTATATTAAACGTAACATCGTTCAGGATTTTCTTAACATCATATTTGAAATCCACATTTTCAAAGCTTAGCTCTCCATCTTCAACGATTTCATCTTTAGATTCAGATAAAGCTTCAGTTGGTTCAATTGGTTCTTGCATAATTTCATGTATACGCTGACTTGCACCGACAGCTCTTTTATAATCAGTCACCAACGTAGATAAATTAATTAAAGGCATTGAAAGTTGAATAACATAGAAAATCATAGCGATTAATGTACCTGGCGTAATAGCACCTGTACCAATTTCTAGGGCACCGAAGCCTAAAATAATCGCAATTGTAAGTAACATAACTACACCTGATATTGGTTGCACAATGGCTGAAATTTTAGCCTGCTTTAAGCCAAGATGATAAATCTTTTTCAAATTAACATGTGCATTGTCTAGCTCTAATCTTTCAGTATTAGAAACCTTAACCAATCTCATTTCCGTAAGTACACGACCGAGTAAACCACTAAAATTAGCGATTTCAGATTGCGTATTTGTAGAAATCTTTTGCATTACTCGACCTAGTGGAATCATGATAAAAACAAATATAGGTATCGTAATAAATGTAAGTAATGTTAATTTCCAATCCATTATAAATAACATTATTAAAGAACCTATTAAAGTTAATACTGATGGTAATAAATTAGGCAATTTTTGAGATATAAATTCATTAATAACCTTTGTGTCATCAGTAAGACGACTCATTAACTGACCACTTTCGCTTTTATCAAAGAACGGCATTTTTAATTGGATGATATGTTCCCATAATATAGAACGAATGGCATAAATAATTTTCTCACCAATTTTACTAAGTAAATAAAGTCCTACACCACTTAGTAACGCGTTAACTAAGAAAATTGCGCCAAAAATTCCTATCATGCCCCAATTAATACTACTTACAGAGAATTTATCTACAATTCGTCCTGTAAATAATGGCACTAATAGCCCACTCAAACTTCCTAACGAAGTAATAATAACCGCTGCAATGATTAACCCATATGGCCATGAAAGCCTCTTAAATAAGAAAAATAAAGGGTTTTGTTGTTTCATAATTTTACCTCGTCTTAAATTGTCATATTTTCATTTTGCTCAATCATACTATAAATCCATTTCTACCCCAAATAATAATACACTTTACAATCTTTTAAATTACAAAAATGATTTTACATTATTAAATATAATAAATAAAAAAGATTAACAAGTCTTGTAAAATAATTCTTAAAAATTCCCTTTATCTTAAGCTATTTACGTTCATTATAACTTTGTACTTCGCATTAAGTATTATAACACCTTTTAGTTCAGCTGACGAAGGTCCACGCCTATAATTTTACGCAATAATCATTTAATTCTTATACACAAAATATGCGTGCTACTCTTAGTAACACGCATGTAAATAGTTTTATAGTTATTTAGCATCTTTTCCATATAATTCTTTTTTAATCTTAGTTGTTGAGATACCTTCTGTACGATTTAGATAAATCACTTCGCATTTATCTTTCAAGAAATCAAATTCGCCTTCCCAATCGTGACCCATAACAAAGACATCAACTTCAAAACGATCGACATCTTTTTCTTTTTGGCCCCATCCTTCTTCAGGGATTACTAAATCTACATAACGAATAGACTCTAACATCATTTTACGTTGCTCATAATCATAGTACGACTTTTTATTTTTTATTTGGTTGAATTCATCTGTAGAGAGCGCCACGATAAGATAATCGCCCATTTCACGTGCTCTTCTCAGTAATTCGATATGACCATAATGTAGTAAATCATATGTACCATAAGTAATTACTCGTTTCATGATACGTATTCTCCTTAACTTAAAATTTAATAAAAATTTACAATCTTAATGTAGCATAAATATTTCACCCTTACCATTAATTCAATATAAGATAAGGATAATTTTATACAAATTTTCTTATTGCATTATTTCTTATTTAACATGCGTTTTAATGATTGCTTCCCTGAAAATGATGCACGTCTAGGAAGTACTGAAACTTTAAAACGTAAATAACCAGGTCGACCTATACCAACACCTTGTAATGTCTTTCTCCATTGTTGATATAACGTTTTCGTCCAATTTGTTGCACTTTGCTCAACAGCTCTTACAATTCTAAACATTGCATTCCCTGAGTAATGGGTATGTTGCATAGCTTTGATATAAGTTGTAACACTATCCATGAACGATTGAGTCATTTGACTATTCTTCATTAAATGCGCTTGTATTAAATAACTTACGATAAGATTATCCATACGATAACTGTAGTATGTCTTTTCCTCAATGAGTAACAATAACTCCATGACACGTCGGCGCACTTTTAAAGCGTCCTTCATATAAGGGAGAAATGTATCAGCACGTTGAGCTGTAACTGACCCTTCTCTTTCATTATATCCATAAACAATATTTGGTATAAGTTGAATATCTCTTGCTTTAGAAAATGCTCTCACAATAAACGTGTGTTCTTCACAGAATACGACATCCTCATCAAAACGTAATCCTGCATATTTGGCACTAAATAATTTGGCGCCAGGACCTATCGACTGTAAAATTTCAGGCTTGCGATCAAGCGTGACTAACTCATCCAATACAATATCATCATGTGTCGGAATCACTTTCCAATCACCATTGATACCTCTGCCCATTTGTCCTATAACTACATCAGTCTCTTCATTTTTTTGAAATGCTTCAACCATTAAATCAATTCTACTAGGTAAGAACTCGTCATCAGCATCTAAAAATAGAAATCCTTCAACGTCATCTGACATTGCCTCTAATCCAACGTTTCTACTACGTGCTGCACCTTGATTATCTTGATTAATCACTTTAATATTTTTGTGTTCTTTCTGAAGTTCTGTAAGCACGCGTTTTGTATTATCGGTCGAACCATCATTTACGCAGATAATTTCATAATCTGACTTACTATCCACAGAAAGTATTGCTCGTTTGATAGTATCTTCAGCATTATATACCGGAATAATGATTGCTAATTTCATAATTTCACCAACTTATTTATAAAATTGACTAACTCGTTTAAACTTTCTTTCGTATTATATCGATGCCAAGTATTAAATAATGATTGTAGTGGTACATCATTCTCTTTAAGTGATTGAATTAAACTATTTTCATCAGTAAATTTGTAGTCATTTGGAATCTCATAATAAAATGAATTCAATCCTCTAACATTTTCATATTCTTTCTCATCATAGTTATAGAATAAGGTAGGTTTATTGAGCAAACTTGCTTCAATTGGTAGCGAACTATAATCACTAATAATGACGTCTGCCATAATCATTAAAGAAGATATATCAATATCTTGTGATGATTGTCGATCTCTAATCGAAGGGTGCAAATGGCTTAATAACGTATAATTAGGTAGGTTTTGTTCAAACTTCTCTTTATTTATAGTCCTATTTGCAATTTTAGATTCCCTATACGTTGGCACATATACCGCTAATTTATCTTTAATATGATACTTCGCTTTCAAACTACGTTGTGCTTCTTCTATATCCATATTTAAATATTTTACTAATCTAGGAAGTCCAAACTTTAACATTTGATCAGGACGTGCTTCAAATGATTCCTTAAAACACTGAGCCATCTCTTCTCCACCTATTAAATAATAGTCTGTTGCATCGTAAACACGCTTATATTGTTTAACCATTGTTTGATTATTCATGTCCACCTGATGGTCGGTCAAACCGAAATCTTTGAGCGCTCCCGCTGCATGCCAAGTTTGAATGACAGCTTGCCCTTTCTTTTTATGATATCCGCCCATCATAAGATAATACGTGTCAACAATAATGACTTTAGCTGAGCTTAATGCCTTAATGTGGCTAATCACATTTTTATTTCCTGCAGGTATGAATGATATATTTTTCAAGTTTTTTAAATGCGCTTGATCCTTCATTTTTCCAATAACTGTAATATCGTACTTCTGTTGACTTAATGCTTCAATTATTGGAAACACATCTTGTTTAAAGGTCATCATAACGACTATATGATTTCGGTTTATTTTCTTAGGTTTAAATAGATAATTTAACACCTTAATTATAAACATATATATTTTTTTTATTAGAATTCTCATGTTTTCACCGTCTTTATTTACTCAATCGTATTATTAAATTATAAACGATTCTTTCTTCCTTAGAAAATGATAATAGTATCTTTAATGCTCATTAAAAAGTTGTAGTGTGTGTGATTTTATTTTTCAAAAATAAAACCTTGATCCACAGCGGACCAAGGCAATGTATAAATCTTTATAAGAAATCTGCAAAATGATCTCTATAACGTTTATGAAGAATAGAGCCAATAACAAAGAACAAAATAATAATACAAATGTTATATAACATCAATTTCCAATGATCGATAAAGTACCATTGATGGAATAAAATTGCCGCACGATATGATTCGGCAATAAAATAAACTGGGTTGAACATCATAATTTGATGTATAACACCACTCACACCATGATTTTTAGGTACCCATAAAATTGGAGACATATAGAATAATATTCTCATGAGTGCTTGCATTATCATTTGAGTGTCCCTCACAAGTATTCCTAGCGTTGACGTTAACAAGGCTACGGATGAAGTTAATAAAAATGCAAAAGGTACATAAATTAATAATTGAATAATATGAATACTCGGTATAATTCCTTTAAACATACATGCGATGATAATAATTGCTAACAATCCTAAATGACCGTAAAATCTGCTAGTTACAATGTACGTGGGAATAATAGATAATGGAAAATTCATTTTAGCAACTTGATTAAATTTTTGTGAAATTGATTTGGTACCTTCAAGAACACCTTGGTTAATGAAAAACCACATACTAATTCCCACTAGCAACCAAAATACAAATGGGATACCATGTATTGGTGCGTTACTTCTAATGCCTAAACCAAAAACTAGCCAGTAAACCATAATTTGTAGCGCTGGGTTTAAAATTTCCCATGCCATTCCTAAATAGTTACTGTGATTTGAGATTTTAATTTGAAATTGTGCCAGTCTTTGAATTAAATAGAAGTTTTTGAGGTGTTCCTTTAAAACAGTTCCAACTGCTGACATTAAACCCAACCACGCTTTCTCATGCAATAGAAATCTATCTATTGTAAAACTTTATTAAATAGTCTTTTAAACTTATGTTTTGTAATCACTTTATTCAGAATAATAGCTTATTGTTTATTACAAGCATATTATATTATACAATCATTATCGTTAAAAACAGTAATGATAATATTTAACTTTTATGTGAAGTATGACAAAGATAGTATTTTCACATTTAATAATTTTAACAAAATCTTCTATTCACTTTACACTAGGTTAATAAATTTAACAACTGATGTGTTGTATATTATAATCTATACAAATGTATATAAGGAAGGTACTAAAATGAGCGTTTCGGTAAATATTGAAAATGTAACTAAAGAATACCGTATATATAGAAATAATAAAGATCGAATTAAAGATGCTTTAATCCCTAAAAATAAAAATAAAACATTTTTCGCTTTAGATGGTGTTTCACTTACAGCACATGAAGGCGACGTCATAGGTCTAGTAGGAATTAACGGTTCCGGAAAGTCTACCTTAAGTAACATGATAGGCGGCTCACTTTCCCCTTCCTCTGGAGAAATTGAACGACATGGTGATGTCAGTGTAATTGCAATTAATGCAGGTTTAAACGGTCAACTAACAGGAGTAGAAAACATTGAATTTAAAATGTTGTGTATGGGGTTTAAACGTAAAGAAATCAAAGAGTTAATGCCTAAAATCATTGATTTTAGTGAATTAGGTGAATTCATCTATCAACCAGTGAAAAAATATTCCAGTGGTATGCGTGCTAAGTTAGGATTTTCAATTAATGTAACTGTTAATCCAGATATTTTAGTTATTGACGAAGCGCTTTCTGTAGGAGATCAAACATTTACTCAAAAATGTTTAGATAAAATTTATGAATTTAAAGAAGCGAAAAAAACTATTTTCTTTGTTAGCCATAATCTCCGCCAAGTCAGAGAATTCTGTACAAAAATTGCTTGGATTGAAGGTGGCAAATTAAAAGAATTTGGTGAACTTGATGATGTATTACCAAAATACGAAGAATTCTTAAAGGACTTCAAGAAGAAATCTAAAGCACAACAAAAAGCCTTTAGAAGCGAATTAGATGAATCACGTTTTGTTATTAAATAAGCAAATATCATACTAAACTGTCACAATAAACGTTGTTGACAGTTTTTATGTGCTTTTAAATTAAAGATTTAAAACATTGCAACTCTCATATGATAATTATTTTCAATTAATTTGAGCTTAACCCTTTTCAAAAAGTAGAAGTAGTATTATGATGGAATTAAGAGATACACAAAGTTGTCACAACTGAAACGTAAATTAAAGAGGGTGAAAGAGATAGTAGCTAATAAGAAAACCCAACAATTTGCGAATTTAGTACGTTCTTACCGTAAATCATATATTGGTAAAGGCCCCGAACAAGTTAAAGTCTTTTTTAAAGATAACTGGGCAATTTGTCATATGACAGGTAGTTTAAGTAAAGTTGAAAACTTTTATTTGAGAAATAAAGATTTTCAGAGTATGCTTAAATATGGACGTACTGAAGAAATTAAAGAATTATATAAACAAAAACCTCCAGTTGAAATGGAGGAACTTGTTGGAGCAAATTTCGTAAAACTTTTTACAGATGTTAATTTAGAAGACGACGAAGTTGTTTCAATCTTCGTTTTTGATAAATCAATTGAATAACAAATAATATAGTAATAATACTATGGGATTGGTGTAAGGTACTCAGTGCTGTTTGCTAACCCACTTACATTTTAAATGCTTATGAGAATTCATACATTTAAGGAGGTGGTTTAGACAAATAGGCTGAGTATTTTTTTATAAACGTTATAAGTGCTCTCATCATAGAATAGCTAGAACTTTTACTAGATAAAATTCTAAATTTAGGAGTGTATAGAGTATGAAAATTGTAGCATTATTCCCAGAAACTGAAGAAGGTTTAGACAATCAATTATTAAATACAGATAAAGCCATCGGTCTTAGAGATTTCTTAAAAGATTCAGACCATGAATTAGTTATCTTAAAAAATGGTGAAGATGACTTAGATAAACACTTAAGCGATATGGATATTGTAATTAGTGCACCATTCTATCCTGCTTATATGACTAAAGAAAGAATCGAGAAAGCACCAAACTTAAAATTAGCAATCACTGCAGGTGTTGGTTCTGATCATGTTGATTTAGATGCAGCAAGTAAAAATGATGTCGGTGTAGTAGAAGTAACAGGTAGTAATACTGTAAGTGTAGCTGAACATGCCGTAATGGACTTACTTATTGTATTACGTAACTTTATGGAAGGACACCGTCAATCAGTCGAAGGAGAATGGGACTTATCTAAAGTCGGTAACCAAGCTCGCGAACTTCAAAACAAAACAATCGGTATCTTTGGTTTCGGTCGTATTGGTCAATTAGTTGCTGAACGCTTAAAACCATTTAACGTAACTATCCAACACTATGATCCAATCAATCAAAAAGATAACGAAAACTCAAGATTCGTTGAATTCGAAGAACTTGTGAAAACAAGTGATGCAATTACGATTCATGCACCATTAACACCTTCTACTGATAATTTATTTAATGAAGATGTATTAAATAAAATGAAAAAAGGTAGTTATTTAGTTAATACAGCTCGTGGTAAAATCGTCAACACTCAAGCATTAGTCAACGCTGTTAATAGTGGTCAAATTCAAGGTTATGCCGGCGACGTATGGTACCCACAACCAGCACCAGCTGACCATCCTTGGAGAACAATGCCTAGAAATGGTATGACTATTCATTATTCAGGTATGACTTTAGAATCTCAAAAACGTATTGAAGATGGTGTCAAAGATATTCTAAATCGTTTCTTTAATAATGAACCTTTCCAAGATAAAGATGTTATCGTTTCAAGCGGAAAAATTTCAAGCTCAAGTTATACTGCTAAATAATAGCACTTTAATACGTTTAATTAGATTTTTAAAAAACCTTTATTCAAATCACTCAACTATTTAAATCATGACAACCCTAAGTATAGTTCAATGAACGATGATATAACTTAAAGAGACTTCGCTATGAAAAGCGCCATTCTGGACTTAATAGCGTACATGTACTCTTTGATAGCTTTAGTAGATGTCTTATGGCGAGTTAATCAACGTTATACCTTTCCCAAAATCAAAAATGTTATCAGCCATGTAAGATCCCTGTTCGCTTACAAAAGACATTGAAAGAGCTTTTTCTTACCCTTGATATTACAGAATTAAATTAAATAATCTCAATTATTTTCTACCCCTTCCCCTGAGAAATAATTGAGTTGTTAAATCCCTAAAATTATTGTTATCCCTGTTCAAATAGAAAGCGAGAGGTGGCCTCCCTGAACCATCTCTCGCTTTATCTTATTTATCAGTTTTGTTTTTTCTTTTTTGCTTAGATACTTTTATCATAAATTTTGGAATACTCATCATTCTACCTATACGCTTCCAATCTATAAGCAAACGATATACCCATTCAATATTCAGCTTTTGAAACAATTTTGGGGCACGCTTTTTCGTCCCACTTAAAACTTCAAATGAGCCACCTACGCCCATCATAACAGTTTGATTAAATTTGGAATTATGTTTATGAATCCATTCCTCTTGTTTCGGGAATCCCATTCCAACAAAAATGTAGTCAGGATTAAAACTAGTTATTCTTTTGACCACCGTTTCATCCTCTAGATTAATATATCCATGATGGTAAGCGAACGTCACATAAGAATATTTTAAGTGTAATTTACGTTCAGCCGCTTCGATAATTTCATTTTTTGAACCAAGTAAATACACACGCTGATGATTTGCATGAGCTATTTTCAAACATTCTTCAAGCAACTCAATCCCTGGTACTCGACGTCTCAGAGGTTGATTTAATCGCTTTGATGCTTTAACCACTCCAGTTCCATCAGCTACAACATAATCCGAACTATTAATTAAATCCATATACGAAGGATGTTCAGTTGCATAAACAACAATTTCAGGATTAGCCGTTACTATAAATAAATTACTTTCAGTTCTATTTTCGAAAAATGATTTGATATTCTCAATCATTTCCAACATCGTAGTATTATTGAATTTTACGCCCAGCACGTTGACTTTACTGTTATTAAATTGCTCGTTATTCATCAAATTTGCCCCACTTCACTTCGTGTAGTCATTTATTAATTAAAATTAAATATAGAAGTATTAATAGTACTATGCTTAAAAATGTACCGTCTATTTTACCACATCCAAAATTAAACAAGAAATCTTTAATCCTTAAATTACATCTAAAGTCTAAAGGCTAATTCCTGCTTTTTCATTTATAATATTAAATAAATGAACATATTTAAATTTATTTATTCGAGGTTAATCATGTCCTATCTAGAGAACTTTTTCACAACAGTTATTCATTTAAATATTTATCTCATCATTGCAATTGGAATAATTTATATCTTTATTCATCAAAACAGACATAACGGTATCATTCGATTTCTAGATGTCTATTTGAACTATATACCAGTTTTAACTCATGAGTTTGGTCATGTATTATTTAATCGTCTTGCAGGTGGACGAGCTAAAGATCTAGTTATCGTTACAAGTCCCACTGAAAGACAAACAACATTACAACAAGGCTATGCTATCACTCAATCTAAAGGTTATTTGGGTCAATTCATAACCACAATTGGGGGTTACTTAATGCCACCCATCATGTTTTTAATTGGATTAGTGGCTGCGCATTTTGAACATCCAAGTATTTTTCTAGTCACATATCTCTTGATTTTTATTTATTTTTTAATATTAACCTCTCGAAAACTATCACCTATTATTGTCATTCTGTTAATCAGTATACTCTTATACTTTTTAGTCCAGCATAACCATACAATGATGGTGTATGACATCGTCTCTTTAAGTTATCATCTTATTTTAGGCGTTTTACTAGGTGAAATTATTCAATCTTCATGGACAATATTTAATCTTACCTTCCAACGACCTAAGCCAAGTTGGGACGGCAGTGCTTTAACTGATATCACTAAAGTACCTACAATCATTTATAGTACGATATGGATTGCCTTCAACCTCTATACGATCTATTTACTCATTAAATACACGATTTTATAAAAAAGCTTAAGCTCTTAATGATTCAAAGAACGCTCATTAAGAACTTAAGCTTTTATTGTTTTTCGGCAAAAATATTCATTGCATTTTCATAACTTAAAATAGTTACATTTTCATTTCGTTTAATAATAATTACTTTATTAGTATCATCTTTCGAAACGATTTCTACCGTATTGCCGATATAGATATCTTTACTTGAAAGGTATACAAGTAAGTCTGTCTTATCACGCACTCTTCTGACTATAACATTGTCACCAGGTTCGAATTCTAAGATAGACGTTGTATAGAGTTCTTTATAATGATGGTCACGTGGAATCACGCCACCATGAGGACATGTTTTAGGAAAATTTAACGTTTTATCTAAGCGTTCCACAAACAAATCAGAAATTCGGTGTTCAAGAATTTCTGCCTCTTGATGCACCTCTTCCCAATTGTATTGCAATATTTCTATTAAAAATAATTCTAGTAAACGATGACGTTTAATAATATCAAGTGTTCGGTCTAAACCTTCTTTAGTTAAACGTGCACCTTTATAATGTTTAGTTTCTACATAACCTTCCTTTTCCAAGCGTCCTATCATTTCACTGACAGATGGGGGTTTAATATTTAGAAATTGAGATAGTTGTTTATTAGATACAAAGGATACATCGCCGTCATTCGTTAAAATTGCTTTTAAGTAATCCTCTTTTTCTTCAGTTAACATCATTTCACCTCACACGCATTCACCTTATTGTATCACGAATTCACTTGACATGTTAAAACTTCAACGTTTATTATAAAATAAATTAGGTTAACCTAAACTTTTTATTAGGAGGTTATAATTTTTGCTAAAAATTGATCAATTAAATTTATTTTTAGGGAAAAAGCATGTCCTTAAAGACGTGTCATTCTCATTACCTATATGTGGTGAAATCGTCGGCATCGTAGGTCCCAATGGAGCAGGTAAATCATCAATGCTCAAAGCTTTTATCGGGGAATTTAAAGCGACAGGAACTAGATTGTTATACGATCGCCCTATACATACTCAACTCAGATATATTACTTACATTCCTCAAAAAGCTCAATTAGATTTAGACTTCCCTATCAAAGTAGAACAAGTGGTGCTTTCAGGATGTTATCAAGACATTGGGTGGTTTAAACGTCCAGAAATTACTGAGCGAGCGAAACTCAACCAATTACTTAAAGATTTAGAATTAGATGATTTGCGTCATAGACAAATTTCAGAATTAAGTGGTGGTCAATTACAACGTGTACTTGTTGCGAGAGCATTAATGAGCGAGAGTGATATCTATTGTTTTGACGAGCCTTTTGTAGGTATTGATATCTACAGCGAAGAATTAATAATGAAAAAAATTAAGCACCTTAGACATTTAGGTAAGTTGATATTAATTGTACATCACGATTTATCAAAAGCTGAGGAGTACTTTGACCGTATTTTATTACTCAATCAATCCTTAAGATATATAGGACCACCAAAAGAAGCTTTAACTTCTGAACGATTGAATGCAACTTTCATGAATTTTGATAATGATTTATCACCACTTCAATCGTCACAGTTACAAGGGAGTGCGTGTTAAATGTTAGACTTCTTTAATCATTTACTCAGTTATCAATTTTTAAATCGTGCATTAATCACTTCTATATTAGTAGGGATTGTGTGCGGTACTGTAGGAAGTATTATCGTACTTAGAGGCCTGTCTCTAATGGGAGATGCAATGAGCCATGCGGTGTTACCAGGCGTTGCGCTATCTTTCCTATTCAATATTCCAATGTTCATCGGTGCATTAGTAACAGGTATGATTGCCAGTCTTTTTATTGGTTTTATTACTTCTAAAAGCAAGACAAAACCAGATGCAGCGATAGGTATTAGTTTTACTGCATTTCTAGCAACAGGAGTCATTATTATAAGTTTAATCAATAGTACGACAGATTTATACCATATTTTATTTGGTAATTTACTGGCTATAACCAATCAATCATTTTGGACAACTATCATTATCGGAATGAGTGTGCTAACACTTATAGTTGTATTTTATCGACCTTTAATGATATCTACTTTTGACGCAACATTTAGCCGTATGAGCGGTTTAAACACAACACTCATCCATTATTTCGTCATGCTTTTACTAGCACTTGTCACAGTTGCAAGTATTCAAACGGTCGGAATCATACTTGTAGTGGCTTTACTTATCACTCCTGCATCAACTGCATTTTTGATTAGTAAACAATTGTACAGCATGATGATTATTGCCAGTCTTATTAGTATTATCAGTTCAATTACCGGACTATATTTTAGTTATATATATAACGTCCCAAGTGGTGCTACAATCGTGATTTGTACATTTACTATTTACGTTATAACGTTAGCAATTACGAGAATGAATAACAGACAGAAAAGAGGCGCTTTAACGTGAAGAAGATTTTTGCTTTAGCATTAATATTTATCATGATTCTTGCCGCGTGTGGGAATCAACATAACAAGGATCATAGCTCTACCGAAGGTAAGTTAAAAGTTGTAACAACCAACTCAATTTTATATGACATGGTCAAACATGTCGGCGGTGATAAGGTCGAAGTCCATAGTATTGTACCAGTCGGTCAAGACCCTCATGAATATGAAGTAAAACCCAAAGACATTAAAGCTTTAACTGACGCAGATGTTATTTTCTATAATGGGTTAAATCTTGAAACAGGAAATGGTTGGTTTGAAAAAGCGCTCAAACAAGCAGGCAAATCTACTAAAGACAAGAGCGTTGTTGCTACATCTAAAGATGTTACACCTATTTACTTAAACGGTGAAAATGGTAACAAGAACAAACAAGATCCACATGCTTGGTTAAGTTTAGATAACGGTATTAAATACGTTAAAACAATTCAACAAACTCTAATTCAACATGATAAACAAAATCAATCTACGTATAAAAACCACGGAAAAACTTACTTAGCTAAACTCAAAAAGTTAAATAAAGAGAGTAAAAACAAATTCAATGATATTCCTAAAGCGCATCGAGCTATGATGACTAGTGAAGGTGCATTTAAATACTTTGCTAAACAATTTAAAGTGAAGCCAGGCTATATTTGGGAAATCAATACTGAAAAGCAAGGTACACCAGGACAAATGAAACAAGCTATTCGTTTCGTTAAAGACAACCATCTCAAACATCTATTAGTTGAAACAAGTGTGGATAAAAAAGCCATGCAAAGTTTATCAGAAGAGACAAAAAAGGATATCTATGGAGAAGTATTTACAGATTCTATAGGTAAAGAAGGCACTAAAGGTGATTCATACTACAAAATGATGAAATCCAATATCGAGACAATCCATGGCAGTATGAAATAACTAGAAATACACGGATGAACACGTGAGAAAGTGTAGAAGATTAATCATAAGTCATGTTCATCCGTGATAATTCTAGAACTTTTATATATTATTTTGTAACTAGCAGTCCCATATCGTGTGTTTTTTCATTTATATTACCCTCCTATAATATAAACTACATCTTTTTTACACACGATATGGTGGTGTTAGTTAAGGGGATATTTCGCAAACTTATTTGAGCCCCACTCTCTCACGAATTACAGAGTAAATATTTTAGCGGAAATCACTCATTCTTTTTGTTGTTTTCGAGCGATAAACAATAGAAGGAAACTAACAATGTGCTACTAATCTTAACATCTCAATCAATCCTCGAGTAGTACATAACAGTTCTATTCAACTCTGAGTAGTTACTGAAGCCACAAATAATCACTTGATGTGATAGCTTCATCTATCACTAAGCTACCTCCATGGATATTCAATCCTCCCCCATGGAGACATTAGTTGCACTAATTATGTTGAGATTAGTGCAACTTTTTTATGATGATATATGTAAAAGAGCCCTCACCACTTTATGAGTGAGAGCTCTTTTTTAGAAAATTTATAAACAAACGTATATTTTTTATCATGTCATACTATCAACGATAACCATTTCATCATAGTTGATAGATTCTCTAAGCTTCAATGCTGTGCCTTCTGTAATTTCTTCATCTTCTATTAATTCACGAAGAATTCGACGCTGTTCTCTTAAAGCATTCAACTTAATTCTAGTAATCGTATCCTCACTTTGAGAATTGAAGAAATTATTCGGAGTTAAGTTATCTATACGCATAAGATAACCATCGCATATCATACCAATCTCTAGTTTGTTATCTGTTGTTGCCTCTTTAGACAATCTACTTACTACATTGTAATGAACTAATTTATTTATTTTACCTAATTCAAGTAAGTTATCTGTAACACTTAAAGAAGATGCAGAATTTATTTTAGTTTTAACACGGCGTTTCAATAACATTCCTCTTAAAACAACTGTAATCCTTCTAAATAGTGACGCTTGTTTGTAGACTTGTGTACGTTCAGCATAGCGCATATAGTTTTCAAGTACACTATCTGTAATCTCACCATCATCAACAAGTTGTTCTAATGTTTTTGTTTCTACATTAAACGCAATTTTTTGAAGACGTTCTAACTCTTTAGAGTTTTCATCTTCCTTTTCAACTGTTTTAAGGAACGTGAGTTTATCATGATATTCTTTAATCACATTTCCATAACGATAACTTGTTTCAAATGTAGATTTCTGATTTAAATAATCAATCACATGTTCCAAAATATATACTCTTGCTTCTTTGAATGTCATATTACCTAATTTCACTTTTGGTTTATTAGGCGTAACTAAAGGAAGTAATACTTGAGCAATGACCAAGCTAATGATGACCATTCCTGACGCAATAAATAATAAATCATTTCTATAATGGAATGAATGATGATTTGCCAAGTAATAAGGTAATGTTAATGCGATTGCTAGTGAAATTGTCCCGTGTACACCGCAAAGCGTCATAATAAGTGCATATAAGCTTCTCTTAGGCTTTTTCTCTGGGGCTTTATCGTCATCGTCTTTTGATATCATTTTCTGGAAAGGACTGACTGATAAATAGAAATAAGGATAAAGCACATATACCCATACAAATCTGAAGAGATATACCGCTAAAGCGACTAGTACAGTGATAACTACTAAGAATAGTAAATTATGTGGTTCTGTCTTAATAATCTTCACAATAACCTCAGGTACTAAGAAACCTAATATTGAAAAGACAAAACCATTTAAAACATAACCTAGAATATTCCATGTGTGGTTATAACTCATTTGTAATTGTGTACGTGTTTGAGCGATACGATCTCGTTCAAATCCATGGACGAGTCCGGCTACTACAGCTGCGATAATACCTGACGCATGAAACAGTTCTGCAATGAGATATGTCACAAATGGCGTTAATAACTGTATAAATGTGAACATATTAATATTCTCAATGCCTCGTCTCATTAGAGTTAAACGAAAACGAACAAGTGCCATACCTATAAGTAAACCTACAATTGCCCCACCTATAGATGCAATTAAAAATTGTTGTACCGCATCGAAAAGTGAAAACGTACCTGTGACTAATACGCCTACAGCAATTTTAAATGAAATGATACCGGCTGCATCATTAAGTAATGATTCACCTTCAAGAATCGTCATCGCACCTTTAGGCAACACCTTACCGTTAGTGATTGCTTGAACTGCTACAGCATCTGTAGGACAGAGAATTGCTGCAATTGCAAAGGCTGCACCAATCGGTAGTTCGGGCCAAATCCAATGTACG
This sequence comes from Staphylococcus sp. TE8, assembly GCF_000692055.1. Taxonomy (NCBI): domain Bacteria; kingdom Bacillati; phylum Bacillota; class Bacilli; order Caryophanales; family Staphylococcaceae; genus Staphylococcus; species Staphylococcus sp. TE8. The sequence continues at coordinate 114,739 of NZ_JMGB01000001.1, read as the reverse complement.
AACAATCCTACACCAATCACTGTTGTAATAACGAGACCTAAAGCCATCATCATTACAGGTTTAATATACTTTCTTAAATGTACTCTTGAAACGTTAACCCCTTCTACAAATAATAATGGGGCAATTAATGTGACCATAAATAGTTCTGAGTCAAAGTTAAATTCAACTGGAATTGGAGTGAGGTATAAAATCATTCCAAGAACGATTTGAATAAACGCAAGAGGTACCTTTGGTATGAAAGTATGGACAAAGGAGCTTACGATAACTACTGTAGTAAAAATAAGTAAAGTTTCAAATATCTCCAAACTTTCACCTCTTTATTATTTTTTTAATTGAAAATTAAGTAACAAATAGCACGTATATGCCTATTTCCACATTGCATATAAGAGAGATGCATCATTTGAATGATCTACATTAGAGGAAGATAACAAGAAGAAAAGAAGAGATTGCTTATTCTTATTGCTTAAATATATTAAGTATAAATTGATTATTTAGAATATTTTATCTATTTCAATGATGCATATTCCAGTTATCAGTGAAATCAAACATGAACATTTTCATTTAAGATAATCACAAATTCGTTTCATCAAACGAGAAAATGTTTATGTGTAATCTCATTGAACCAACATTTTACTACTTAATTTTACAATTATTCTTATTTATAATTTTATCATTAATTGTATCAATGCTTAAATAAATAGCTCTCTTCTCTTCCATATTCATACTTCAGTCTTATTTAAAAAAGAAAACCGTTAACATATATAGATTAACTCTTATACGTTAACGGTTATGATTAATTTTCACTGTCAAATTTTCTCTCTTTTTCACGTTCTTTATAATAAAGTTTTTCCCTACGTTGTTCTCTTAGTTTCGCACGAGATTTTAATTCTTCAGGTGAATTAAACTCATTTTGACTTAACAATATTGAAGATTGCCTAGGGACGTCATCTTTTCGGTACATATACGCACCGTTACGATAGGCAGCACGCGCTACCAAATGCATTCCAACAGGAGAAGTAAGGTTGATGAAAACCAATGATAAAAGTAAACGAACGCTAAAGAATCCTTGATTGACCGTGAAATATATTAAGACACCAATAATAGTTAATAATACTGATAAAGTTGAACTCTTTGTAGAGGCGTGACTACGTAAAAAAACGTCTTGGAACTTTACAATACCAATCGCACTAATCAATGCAATGATACTTCCTAAAAATATAAATATCGCTGAGATGAAACTAACAATTTCTTTTGTTATTTCCATTAAAGACTCGACCTCCTCCGATAAATCTAGAAATAGATACCGAACTAACAAATGAAATAATGGCAATGAGCATAATTGAGTCTAGGAACGAAACCGAATTATATACGACACTCAACACACCAACTATAGACATTACAACTGCACTTGTCGCATCAAATGAGACCACTCTATCAGCTGTTGTTGGTCCTTTAATTAATCTGAAAAGGCACACGAGTAAAGCAACACCAAATATAATTAATGCACTTATAATTAAACATTGTGTGATTAACGTTATCATCGTGTCACCTCCAAGATTAAATCTTCATACTGTTTAATACTTCTTAAAAGATTTTGCTTGTCTTTTTCAGAAACATCAATACTATGAATAAAGAACTTATTCGTATCTTTAGAAATGCGAATCACTGTTGAACCCGGAGTGATAATGATTAAAATAGTTAAAAATGTAATTGCCCAGTCATTCTTTAGAGAAGTCTCATAAGAAAGTAAACCAGGATTCATTTCTTTAGTTTTAAACAGAATATAATTAATCGTACTAATACTTGATGTTAATAGTTGATAGAGATATATTGCTAAAAATTTAATCGCTACCCATATCTTTTTGAGATAAAATTCTTCACCAAAGAACCTATGAAGGATATAGATGACAATTAAACCAATTAAAAATCCTGAGAAGAAGGTTGTAAATTTAAATTCATCCTCGTCTTGGAATAAAACCCAAAGGAACGCGATGACAATATTAAGTACGACTTGTTTCATCTATTTTTCAACCTCCTTCAAATGCGAATTAACATTCTCTTGGAAAACATGTTCTTTCATATTGAGGTTTGTAGCATTATCAGTCACTTTTAAGACAACTGGTGCAGCAATACCCATAGCAAGTACAACGGCAACTAGAATACCAAGAATACCTTTACGATGAGGAGGAATCTCTTTGAATTTGACCTCTTCACCATCAGTATCGCCAAAGTACATTACAAACATGACTCTAAACAGACTATACATCGCTAGAAGACTAGTCAGAATCATTAAAGCAAGACCAATATAATTACCGTTTTGAATCGCACCTTGGAATATAAGCACCTTACCTGGGAAACCACTAAACGGAGGTACACCACCTATTGCAAATACCATCACAATAAATGCAACACCAAAGAAGGGTTCCCTTTTGGCTAAACCACTTAAATACTGATAATTTCTAAAGCCAGAAATATAAACGAGACTACCTATAATAAAGAAAAGTAACGTTTTAACGATAATATCATTTGATAAATAGAAAATTGCACCATTCACTCCAGCATGTGTATGAGATCCTAATCCTAGGATAATAAAACCAATCGATAATATAACTTGATAAGCAGCAATTTTCTTAATATCTTTATAAGCAATTACACCAAATGCACCGATTATCATCGTAATACATGACATAAAAACGAGTAATGGATGTGTGATACCAGGATGATGATCAAATAATAAGGTAAAGAAGCGGATTAACGCGTATGCGCCGACCTTTGTCATCAACGCTGCAAATAAAGCAGCAAGTTCTGTATTGAGCACAGCATAAGCTTTAGGCAACCACATAAATATCACTAAAGCAGCTTTAGAACTAAAAGCGACTAAAAAGACGAGTGAGATAATCGTGATAGTTTGATTACTTTCCATATGGTTCAAGCGTGATGCAATATGAGAAAAATTTAAGGTACCAACAGTCTTATATAACATACCGATACCTAATAAAAACAACCATGAGCCAATAATGTTAAGTACTACATAAATAATGGCAGCACGTAACTGTTCAACTGATTGGCCTAATGTTACAAGCACAAATGACGCGAGTAACATAATCTCAAACATAACGTATAAGTTAAATAAATCTGAGGTTAAAAATGAACCTATTACACCAACAGTAAGTAATAAGATAAAAGTTGGTAAATGGAAAAGATTTACACGCTTTTCACCTCGACCAAATCCATAAGCCATAATTAGCGTCACAACAAATGACGATACTGTAACCATGAGTAAGCTTAGTGAATCGCCAAGGAATTGAATACCAAATGGTGCTTTCCAACCACCAAAATCTAATGTGATTGGCTTATGGTTCACAACATAGATAAGCAATGCTAAAGAAATTAAAGTCGAAACAATCATAGTCGTAATTGAGAGTATTTTCGATGTTTGATTTTTATTTTTTATAAAAACTAGAATCAAAGCACATAAAAAAGGAAGAAGCATTGGCATAATCAATAAGTTACTCATCATCTTCTTCACCCCTCAATGCACTAATTTCATACTCTTTCGTCACGCGATATGTTCGGTAAATTAATACGAGTAAGAATGCAGTCATACCAAACCCAATTACAATCGCAGTAAGTACAATGGCTTGTAGTAATGGATCTACAAAATTCGAATGATTATTTTGAATTAATGGTTCAGACATATGTGGACCATATTTGCCCATACTCATAATAATTAAATTACCTGCATGAGTATAAATAGAAATACCAATAACAATACGTATTAAATTAATGGATAGAATCATGTACGTTCCTATAAATACTAAAAATCCTATCACCAGTAAAAGTATCAAGTTCATGACTTACCACCACTTATTGACAACATAACTGTCACAATAACACCTACCACCGTAAGTAATACGCCTAATTCAAATAACGTTACAGTCGTAACGTGCACATGTCCTAATAATGGAAAGGCCACATTAGCTTCAGTTTGGTATAAGATTGGTTTACCAAAGAACATAGGAACTACTGCTGTACACACAGATACTAATGATCCAATAATCATTAATTTCTTAAAATCTATAGGTAAACTAATCAATACTTCTTTAACATCAAAGGCAAGGAACATAAGGATAAAAGCTGAACTAAAGATAAGGCCGCCAATAAATCCACCACCTGGATTATTATGTCCTGCAAAGAAAACATAAAATCCAAATGTTAATAGAATGAAAACAACAATCTTAGTGACCGTTTTTAATACCACATCATTCTCTTTCATCTTGTCCCCTCCTATCTTTGTAATTAAGTAGTGTGTAGATACCTAAACCTGCAATGATTAATACTAATCCCTCAAATAAAGTATCTAACGCTCTGAAATCACCTAATATAGCATTAACAATATTTTTGCCACCTGTTAATTTATAGGCATCTTCATAGAATTTTGAAATCGATGGCATACCATCCGCTTGCTGAGCGATAAAAATTAGAGAAACAACAGAAACAGCCATTATAAGTGAAACTACAATTTTAAGCGTCTCCTTCTTCAAGTTTGCTTTTGCTCTTGGAATATTTGGTAATCTTGAAAAGCTCACGATAAACAATATCGTCGTAATGGTTTCAACCACTAATTGTGTGAGAGCTAAATCAGGTGCCTTCATTGCAATGAAGTAAAGCGTCACTGCAAACCCGATAATACCGTTTAAAATAACCATCGTTAAGCGTTGACGTATAAATATAAGAGAAATACCGATGATTACTGTAACGATTGATAAGATAATCTCGAGCGGTCCAAAAGATGAAACATGTAAATCATGAACTTTAGGGAAACCAACCGAAAGATAGCCATATGCAATAATTGCTACAAATATGAGTAACGTAATCATAATATAATAATTGAGTTTAGCACTCATTAAGCTTCTTATTCCATAACCTGAATAAGATTCAAACTCTCTATAAACACGTCGATAAGTATCTGTGATTGAAGCTTGTTTAATCATTCGATGTGTCAATGATTTCCAATTTATAGCAAGTGCTAAAATAATTCCTGACACAATAACGATGACACTTAATATTAATGGAAGGTTGATACCGTGCCATTGTGAAATGTGAGGTGCTACGCTGTCTACTTGAGTTCCAACACCAGATACCGATCTTAATGCTGGTATAAGTATATTATGTCCGAAAACGTTAGGTATAAAGAATACAATTGGTATAAGTACCATAAGAATCATAGCAGGTAAACTAAACAACCATGGTTCGTGAATACTTTTCTTAGTAAACTTTTCAGTATTGAATTGTCCCCAAAATGTTTCTTTAATCATGTAAAGTGCATAAGTAAAAGTAAAAATACTTGCTATCACACCTAATGCAACAACTATGATAGTAAGGCTAATTCCAAACTGATCTAGTTCAATAGCTTTTACAAGTGAATCAAAGAACATTTCCTTACTAAGGAAACCATTAAAAAATGGGACCCCTGCCATAGAAAGAGCAGCTAACAACATAACAATGTGCATCTTAGGAAAGACATGACGCATCCCATTGAGTGAACGAATGTCTCTCGTACCTGACTCGTGGTCAATAATACCAACACCCATGAACAATGCACATTTAAAAATAGCATGGTTCATCAAATGAAATAAGCCAGCAAAAAGGACTAAAGCGTAAAACTCTGACAAATGATCTGAGGTATGTTGTGCATAGCCCCCACCTATACCTACCATAGACATAATCATACCGAGTTGGCTGATAGTAGAATAGGCTAAAATGCCTTTAATATCATATTGGCGTAATGCGGTAAGCGAACCAAAAAGCATGGTTATAAGTCCTACAAACGTAACAACATATACATATATATCACTTAGTCCTAATAATGGCGTAAACCTAAACAGTAAGAATATACCGGCTTTAACCATAGTCGCTGAATGAAGATATGCACTCACTGGCGTGGGTGCAGCCATCGCTTTCGGTAACCATATATGAAATGGAAATTGAGCTGATTTTGTAAATGCTCCCAATAATAGCATGAGTATCATTGGAATATACAATGGATGCTTCTCAATCGCCTGACGTTGGGCTAGTATTTCTGAGATATTATTTGTACCGGTAATGATGTATAACATAATAAAACCAGTTAATAACGCTAATCCACCAAATACGGTAATCATAAATGATTGAATAGCCCCGAGTTGACTATTACCATTGTTATACCAATAAGAGATAAGCAAGAAAGAAGACACACTCGTTAATTCCCAGAATACATACATTAATATAGTGTTATTCGCAATAACGATGCCAATCATACTAAACATAAATAATAATAAATAGACAAAAAATCTAGGCAGATTATCAGTTTGAGGTGATAAGTATTGTGTAGCATAGAAAAATACACCTACACCTATAAGAGAGATAATCAAACCAAACATTAAACTTAATCCATCTAATTTCATATCTAAATTGATATCTATTGAAGACATCCATGGAATATGAATAGAAGTGAAATGATGGTGATAGACATTTGGTATTTGTGTAATGAAATAAACAGATGAAATGATGGGCGCTAGTAACGACAAATAACCAGCATATTTTTTAAGTATTTGATGACTCAAAGTGAGTAAAACTAGAATCATCACAACTATTAGCACGCCCATAAGGTACATCAGACTCATTTAAAGCCTCCTTTAAATATATTTTTTTATAAGTTGAGTGCAATCACAGTTTGATGAATCGATTTATCTTGAATCCCAATAAATTTTATAGTTTCTTGAGTTGTTTGATGTCCCAAATATTTCTGAATAATTGAGATTGAAATGCCTGCTTGATAGGCATGATAGGCAAACGTCTTTCTTAATGTAGTCAGTCCAATATGTTTCATACCTAATTGTTCAGCAGCACGATTAATTATTCTATAAGCTTGTTGTCTTGAAAGACATTGATGCGTCCTCGTAGATTGAAAAATAAGTTCTTCATCTTCCAATTTACAATCCTCTATGTAAAGTTTTAATTCGTTTCGCAATTCAGATGGCAACTTAATTTTAATAGTTGGCTCATCATCTATCATCCAAGATGTTTTTATATTCCCTATTTCAGAAGTTTTAAGGTACTTTACTTTCATATTTAACAAATCTGTCAGTTTAATTCCTGTATGAATTGCGAACTTAAAAAACAAATAATCCCTTTGTGACCGTTCTTGTAATACTTGATACATTTGATGAATCTCTTCTTTATATTTAATTGGGTCTACTTGATTCATACGTCCTCCTTATTAAGGTTTCTCATTTAATGATATATGATATTTAAGTTACATCAAAAATTTCTGCCTGAAATTTAGAAATATAGTGACCTTTTTTTCATTTTCAAACGATATATAAAGTGAAAGGAGGTGCTAAAGATGAATGAAATTAATCAAGTGACTGCACTCTTTACACAAGTTAAACATGACTCTGAAGGGAAAGTAGTCGAACATAAACGTCGTTTCTCTAACTTAAATCCATCTACGTCTAATGATCAAATAAGAACTTTCAGTAACATTATTGAACGTTTAACTGGAGAAAAGTACGACAAAGTTGAAGTCACAAAGACAGAAGCATTAATCTAAGGAGGAGTAGGAATATGTCAAAAACGTTAGAACTCATCTTTAAAACGAGTTTAGACAAGCCAGTAAAATTACAGTTAACAAAATTTGACGCTGTTTTGACAGAACAATTAGTTAAAGAAAGTATGAATCAAATTTTAGAATTAGGCATTTTAAAATCAAATGTAGGTAAACCTGTCAAAGCTTATTCAGCTCAAATCATTGATAAGAATACGACTATCCTTTTCGAAGATAAAAAATAACAAGTTATAGGGAGAATTGTTTCTTACTAACAAGTACATCATTAATGAGAGAAAAAAAGAATCATTAGTGATGTTTTTTTATTACTATTATATGCATTATACATATATATTCTTAAACTAGAGAATTAAAATGTACCATAATACATAATCAAACATTCTATTTAGATTCAAGTATATGAGTGGTATCATATTATTATTAATTCGAGAAAGTGGGTATCACAAATGATATTCTTATACCTCTTAGGTATATTTGTGGGAATGTTACTTCCTATTCAAACCTCAGTTAACTCAAGGTTAAGTCAATTTACACGTTCATCATTTTACGCCTCAACCATCTCTTTTGCGGTAGGAACGTTATGTTTATTAATCCTTAACCTTATTATTAATCCACATGTATTTACAACCTCATTCTTCTCAGGACAGACATTTAACTATACATGGTTTGTTGGAGGATTACTGGGCGTTATATTTTTAACAGGAAACCTATTATTATTACCTAGATTAGGTGCTGCGCTTACAGTAGTCATCACCGTGACAGGACAAATACTTATGGGTGTAGTCATAGATACATTTGGATTATTTGGTGCTTCACAACAACCATTTACATTTTTTAAAGCAATTGGGATTATTTTTTTAATCTTCGGTATTCTTTTAATGAATTATGTCCCGAATCGTAAAATTCATCATAAAACCAATTCAAACTTCATCTTATGGTTAGCGATTGGACTCGTATTTGGCTCGGCACCACCGATCCAAACTACAATTAATAGCGCACTTGCTCAACAGACACATTCTTCTATCTTTGCGTCTTTAGTATCATTTACGATAGGTACGACAGCTTTATTCATTTTAACTTTACTTTTTAATCGCACTTTAAAAATTAGTATTACTCATGATGTGCTTGGACGCATTAAGCCTGTCTACTTTATCGGTGGTATGTTAGGCATGGCTTTTGTCACTGCTAATATTATCCTTATGCCTTTTTTAGGTGCTGCGCTTACAACGATTGTCGCAATGCTAGGCCAAATGATTATGGGAATTATAATAGACCATTTTGGTTTAATGGGCTCTCCTAAAAATAAAATTACAGCGCGTAAAGTGTGTGGGTTAATATGTATTGCAATCGGAATTATTCTATTACGTTTATTTTAAAGTCTACCTTATATCATTCTTTTAAATTAATCTTTATCTTATTAAAATTCTAAGCTCTACCTGTAGAGCTTAGAATTTCTTTATTTTTGAAGTGAATAAATAACCTTTTTTCAATTATTGTAAAAATTAGAAAGAATGAAAGAGTTATCTTTTGATTATAGGTAAAAAAACTATTTAGAAATAAATTAATATTGTATAATATTTTTATCATAACATCATGAGGTGAACATCTATGAATAATAAGCGCATTATTCTTATACTATTAATTCTAGTTTTAGTTCTTACAAGTTTAGGTTTTGGTTATCATACTTATTCGAAAATACGATCAGATGATAATAATTTAAAGTCTACTCAAATCATTAAAGCTCAGCCTAAAAGGTTACTTACCGCGGATGGCATTCAAACTCCTTTCCAAAGCTACTCTATCTACTTCAATCCTTCACAAGGACAAATCAGCCGCTTCTTAGTTAAACATCAAGATAAAATATCCACCAAAAGACCGATTTTTGAATATTATAATTACGAAAAGGAACAAGAATTTAAAACACTTAAAGGTGTTCTTAATCAAATTCAACTCCCCAATCATATACCTTCATATTTAAAAAACAATCCTTTCTTAACCTCACCGTTACTGTATTCTCAGCTTATTCAAACTCAAAATTCTATTCATACAACCCACTTCTCTCCTATTAATGGAAGGGTCTCTATCATCAATTGTTACCCTTCAAAAGCAACTGATAAGATAATGCAAATTGATAGCGAGGAAAAGGTTATTCATGCTAATATATCAGAATCTGATATAAATTTATTAAAAATAAATCAAAATATTTCTGTAACTACTCGTGATAAAATTCAATTCATTAGTAAAGTGAAAGAAATTGCAACAGTACCAACTAAGGTGAAAAATAATACTTCTTATTACCAAGTAGTATTAACTACCAAAGCTAAGTATCCTATCGGCACACATTTTAAAGTAACTTTAATGTCTAATGATATCGAGCTACCACAAACAAGTATTATAGATAACAAATTTATTTTAGTAATGAATAATAAAAAAATTGTAAAAAGAGAAATAAAATATAAAAAATCTTCTAAAAGTGGGTATATCACTATAACAAGTGGTTTAGCTCTTAATGAGAATGTAATTAAGCATCCTACTAATAAAATGGTAAGCGCTTTTAGTCATTAAAAGTTGAAAATAACATTTCAAAATGTTTACTTTTCAGCATTATTTTTATTAAATTTAGAAAAATTATAAATATTTGTAATATTTTTGAATAAGGCAAATGCTATTTTACTAATTCAATCATAATGTACAAACAATAATTAGTTTTATAAACACTTATTTGTTTACTTCTTATTTTTATTTAGTTATAATTAACTAAATAATATAGCATTAAATATATTTCTTAAAATTTTATTTAATACTAAATTATGGCAGACACTTCGTATTTTTTCAAAAAAATAGATACAAATTAATAAATTCGGGTAGAGTATTCATATAGATCTTAATTTAATAACATACAAAACTTGCTGAGTCATGTTATATGGGTCTTTAATGTTTACGCTATAAATAGGGAGGTTTCAATAATGGCTATTTCAAAAATTAATGACTGCTTTGAATTATTAGCTATGGTCACTTATGCTGACAGATTAAAAAGTATTATTAAGAAAGAATTCTCAATCAGTTTTGAAGAATTCGCTGTTTTAACTTATATTAGTCAAAATAAAGAGGAAGAATATTATCTTAAAGATATTATTAACCACTTAAATTATAAACAGCCTCAAGTGGTAAAAGCTGTTAAAAACTTATCTCAAGAGGATTACTTCAATAAAAAACGTAACGAACACGATGAAAGAACAGTTTTAATCTTAGTTAACTCTAAACAACGTAAAAAAATTGACGAGCTATTAAAACGAGTTAACAAACGAATCACTGAAGCGAACGACGATAACGAAGTTTAATATGAAATTTGACGAGAGTAAGATAGAAATCTGATTCTTAGGATTTCATAATCTTACTCTCTTTTTGTGGGGATATATAATTGAAAATACAATATGTCTGACACAAATAATAAAAGGCGACCAAATATTATTTTGGTCGCATTTTTTGATATATATTTATGAAATGTAATACTAAATACTTATTATAAATAATTTTAAATATAGTGAAAGTTATGCATTTTCCTCTAACTTAATAAAATCTAAGTAAATATCTAAAAACTTATCTGGTTCTTCTATATGTGGTGCATGTCCTGATTCATCAAAGATGTACTTTTTAATATTTTCAAAGTAACTATCAATACGAAAATGTGTTTTATCCATGATTAATGGATCATGTTTACCATTAACTAAAAGTGTTGGCACAGTTACTTTATGATGAACGTCCTTAATCATATCAACATGATTTAATAATGCCCTAACAGCAATTGCGCTATCTTCAGGTGTCGGTCTACTATATAACTTCTGACGTTGATACCACTTCATCGTATTGTCTTGTTGTTTAAATAATTTAGGAAATAGAATAATCATTGCCTCTGCTTTATTAAAACCAGCAATTTCTTCTTGATTATCAACCATGAGTTTTGTGAATCCGTGAGTGATATCTTCCCTCTTCGCAGAGATTATTGTTAGTGAAATTGTTCTGTACTGATATGTTTCAGTGAACTCTCTTCCAATTATGCCCCCCATGTCATGTCCTAGAATATGTGCTGAACTCACATTTAATGCATCCATTAAATGACTTAAGTCCTCAACATGATCTTTTAAATCATAAGATTCTGATCGTGAGGATTTACCATGTCCTCTCACATCATAAGTTATCACTCTATGTGTTTGCTTGAGTTCATTTTTCAAATCCTGAAAGCCAGCTGAGTTACCGTCTAATCCATGAATTAAAATAATGGGGATGCCTTCTCCTTCATCACTATAAGCAAGTTCAATTTGATTGCAAGTTTGAATTTTATTCATACTGGCACCTCCCTTTAATAATTGTTATACCCAATTCGAATCATCGTTACGCCTTTAATTCAATGAACGAAGAATTAAATTATGATTCAATTAAATTAATTATTTAAAACAGAATCACTTCTTATTCTTCAGTTTTTTAACGTGCATTCAACTTATTCTGACGAATTTTTAAGACATAAAAAAAGCCTTACATATAGTTAACTTAAACAACTATATATAAGACTTCTTCGAATTTAAGATTAAAGAAAATCTACGATTTCGTTCTCGCTGATAGTTTAATTGTATAAAAAATAATGAGTACCACTAATAATATCCAAATTGCTAACGAGAAAAATTGTGCAATTTCAGGATTTGTAATCATTGCATCTATTGTCTTCTGACAGAATAATAAACCAATTCCTGAAAATTCTAAGCGCTTAAAGAATATACCAATTAGACCCAAAATGATTCCAACAAAGAATACAAATTGATGTCCATAAATATTGATTGGTATAATCGCCCAATTAAAATGAAAACCTTGCATAATGACAAGAATTAAAGCGATGATAGCAATCACAATGCCTACCCACATCTCATATTTATTACTATATAGATAATTTTTCCTAGCTATCCTAGTATAGAGAATAATCGTGATAGGGAAAATCACAATACAATAAAATAAACTTATTCCAGTAATCGCTTGGAACTGTACATACTGTTTATCATATAAATAAGAAATAAGTATAAAATTAATGATAAAAAAGATGACGGGATTGAGTTGTAAAGCAAATAGATTACGTTGAATCGTTAATATAATTTGTGCTGGGGATTTACCTCTATATTCAATATAATCTTGATCTTTTTCTTCTGATTTTTTGATATCTGATCTGAATTTTTCTTTAATATCATCTATTAGATTTGGTGACATACCTTTATGGCTAAAATAATCATTAATGTTTTCGAGCAATACTTTATCATTAGTACGCATGCATGATTAACTCCTTCTACATACAATCTTGATGCTAATACGAATTAAGCAATAAATTAAACTATTAATTTTCAGTTTAAAATTTTACCATACTCTACGCAATATTTCTCAAACCCCATATTAAACTTTAACTATCTTTAAATCAATGGACATAGTAAAAGGAGCAAAAGTGAAACGTCAATTTTAAAAATTTCATTTCATCTTTCTGCTCCCTATTCATATCTAATATAAAGTTATTCATACTCTAGAAATTAATTTCAAAAATTTTATATCGCCATTATTCTCTTATTTAGATAAATCAATGCGATAAAGTTTTACATTTTTATCTTTAGGTGAATTTGAACTAAATTGATAACTAGCTTTACCATTTTGGATGTAACCAAAGTTACCAGTTACTCTATTATAATGTACGCGACTTACCGCTTTGTTACCAAATTCATTTTTTACAGATTTATAAGATGGACCGTTAGCTTGATTGTAAGTCATAGACACACGAGTTACATGACCTCTATCTTTTTTACCATCTGCAGTTACAAGTAAGACACCTTTATGTGTTCTAAACTCATAATAATGTTCTGTTCCTTGTTGATTATATGAATAAATTGGATGACTATATTTATTTAATACGCTTTTAATTGAATCGCCGATTTTAACATTTTCTAATGATTGATCACCTTGAGTAATTTGTTGAACTGTTTGCATTGAGTTTCCAGATGCTGCTTCAGCGTGATGACCAGCGCTTACTCCTGTTAAAACTAATCCAGAAACAAGTAATGATGTCATTAGCTTTTTCATAAGCACTCTCTCCTTTATTTCAATATCTCTATTTTGTGCTTAACTTGATTATACTACATATATTACTAAAATAACAATAATATTACAAAAACATTACAAATAAATATTTTTACGCTTACTTTATTTCTATAAAATGAAAAAATTGAACTAATGTTAGTTATATTTACCAACTTTTAGTTCAATTTAATCGTCTTTATGTGATTTTTATTCTTTTTTATGGGAAAAATGATCTTTAATAAATGGAGTAATTTCAGTGATGAATTGTTCTTGTTCTTCAACAAATGGATATAAACTTGATTGAGCGTACACATTGAACTGACTGTGTTCAATTAAATCGGCTACTTCTTTCGCTTCTAAAGTTGTTGTTCTTTCCCCATATTCTCCAGCAATAATTAACGTAGGAGCATGGACTTGTTTAAATACCTCTGAGATTTCTACAGTTTTAAATACATCTTCAACAGCTTGCGTTTCTTCTTTCGTAGATACTGAATTAGTATCTTCAACATGCTTTAAGAATTTATTCATTTTACGCGGTTTATAATATTTACGTTTATTTAAAAACTTGTCTTGCTTTTCATCATCCCAGTTTCTAATCGTGTGTGCATACTTTCTGAATAATCGTTCTTCGGGTAGCTCTCCTTCAATAGATGTCGGATTAACTAATATTATTGAAGATACATAGTCTTCATATCTTACAGAGATATCTGAAGCTACTATTGCTCCCATTTCGTGACCAACAAACGCTGCATGATCAATATAAATATAATCTAAGAGTGCTATCACATCATCAGCAAATTCATGAAACTCAATATTTCTTGGCTTATCAGAATAACCATGACCTCTTAAATCAATAAGCACAACTTGAAAAGATTTCGCTAACGCCTTAGCCACATCATTAAATACTGAATAATTATCATAAGCTGTATGAATCAGTACAACAGGAAAGCCTTCACCCATTGTATTATAATGAATTGTCGTTCCATCTTTACTAGTAAATAAATCCATTGCCATTGCGTTCTTCTCCTTCTGGTTCAAAATTTTCAGGTAGAATAGTTAACAATTCTTCTATCGTAGTAATTGTAAAATCTACTTCTTCTTCAAGTGGTTCTAATTCCGCATCCTCTTGTTTATACCATACACTTACCATACCCATTGCTCGAGCGGGCGCAACATCGTTAAGTGCGTCGTCTCCAACATACATAATTTCACTGGGTTCTACATCGAGTTGTTCTATCATATCCTCAAATATTTTTGGATGAGGTTTGCGATATCCAACAGTTTCTGAGGTCGTTAGATAATTAATAACATGCATAATACCTAGAGAATGTAATCTAAATTGCTTAATTTTGGATTTCCCGTTAGCGATAACGCCAATCTTATAATCATGGCTCGATAACTTTTCCAAGGTATATAACGTATCATAATAAGGAAAGACATAACGGTAAAAATGCATCTCAAAGTCATGAAACAAATCTTTCCAAGTTAATCGATCAATATGAAATTGTTTAATAATTTGTTTATACAATTCAGGTTTATCATTATCTTCATCATCATCAAGCTCGATAAATTTATTCTTAAAATCGGCTAATTGAACATGAACGAAATAATCATGAAAACGTTCAAATTGCTCTTCAATAAATTTCTCACGTGATTTAACTCTATCTAACAAAGTTCCTTCTAAATCAAAGACTATTGCTTTAATATGACTCAAATCCATTTTAAGTTACCTCTTAACTTTTTAATAGTTTCTATTTTAGCAAATGAATTCACTTATCGTAATACCTTAGTTTGTGTAAAAAGAATATAAAATAAAACTGGAACGCCTAATAATGCCATAATAATACTTGCAGGTATTTGAACTGGTTGTATCATCGTTCCGCCTATAAAATCTGCCACGACCATCACTGTGCTACCGACAATAAGATTAAGTACCATCTGCGTTCCTAGCTCATATTGCCAATAAAAACGTCTTAGTAATTGAGGTACGATCATACCTATAAAGCCTATAGTCCCTACATATGCAACTACTACTGCAGTTATCATAGATGACACTGCCAACACAATGAACATAACATTTTGAACATTAAGACCTAAAGATTGGCTTTTTAACTCACCGACTTGCAGTAGTTTAATGCCATTTTTCATTGAAAATAAAATGACCATAGCAAATATCATTGTTAAAGCAATGATAATGACATCGTGGTACTCTGCCGAAGCAAAACCACCGAACAAGTAATTAGCTATTGAATTCATTTTCCGTGGATTAATTAAAACTAACATATACAGAAGTGCATTGAATAAGGCACCAATCATTAAACCTAATATGATGAGCACACGTATAGGATAACCACGTGACAATATCACTGTTAGGCCAAGTACGAGTACAAGTGTAATCAAACTGAATGCTATAGAGAAAAAAGGCACCCATAGAAAACTTAAGCCGAGAAATAGTGCAAGTCCGGAGCCTAAAGAAGCACCACTTGCTAAGCCTAGTGTAAAACTATCAGCTAATGGATTATTCAAAATGGTTTGAAACATATGCCCAGCTATAGTGAGTGTCGCACCAGTAAGCATAGCTTCAAGAACTCTAGGAAGTCTTACCTTTAATAAAATAGTTTGATTAAATGCATCATTAAGGCTTCCTAAGTCCCACCATAAACTGATTAAAACACTAATTAATAGAATGATTAACCATATGACTATACTTCGAATTCTTTTCATCATAATCTCTTTTCTCATTTTTCTTTATACATATAGTAACAAAATCATATTAAAAAAGTCAGTGTCTGAAAGACCACTGACTTTTTGAGCTATTATTTTTTATAAATGACATCCCTTAATTCTTTTAGGCCTTCATCAATTCGAGGACCTGGTCGAGAAATCTCGTCTCCATTAACTGATTCAATTCGTGTATTTTTAACAGCATTAATCTTATCGAAGCCACCACGTTTTTTAATCATTTTAATATAATCAGATTTTGATTTACCTTCAGTAGAAATTAATATATCTGGATTATGCTTAATGATGCTCTCTTTACTGACTGATTTCCAACCATTTATATCTGAGAAGTTATTCTTCGCGTCTAGTTGATTTAACATATCATCGAAGAATGTGCCTTTACCTGCTGTATAAATATCTGGTTTAGATGAAACTTCCATAAATATACTTTGTTTTTTATGATGTTTAGGAACAGAATTAACTACTTTATCAACGTTCTTTTTCGTTTCATCTACTAAATCTTGAGCTTGATGCTCACGTCCTGTAATTTTACCGATAGTTTTAAAGGTGTCATATGTTTCA
This sequence comes from Staphylococcus sp. TE8, assembly GCF_000692055.1. Lineage (NCBI taxonomy): Bacteria > Bacillati > Bacillota > Bacilli > Caryophanales > Staphylococcaceae > Staphylococcus > Staphylococcus sp. TE8. The sequence goes on along the minus strand of NZ_JMGB01000001.1, from coordinate 97,722 downwards.
TTAATTGATTGGGCGTCTTTAACATAAACAACTTTAACCCCATCTTTTTTAAGTGAGTTTAATACTTTTCCTGAAGAACTTTTTTGGGACTCATGTGCTAAAATCAGATCTGGTTTAGCTTTGAGTAATTTTTCTTTATTCAAATTCATCGCATCAAATTGTTTTTTACCTTTTTTAACATCTTTAGGGTAATCATCAACCGTTGATACACCAACAATGTTATTCCCTAAACCAAGTCGATATAAGATTTCAGTATTACTTGGCATTAGAGAAACAATTCTATGGTATTTTACTTTATTATTCCCTTTTTTCGATGTTGAATTGCTATCTGATGATTGATTTGAGCCTTGACTACATGCTGCTAATGATAAAGCAAGCACGAGAATAACCATCCATAGTTTATTTCTCATTTATTGAGCATTCCCTTCTTATTCAGTAATATACATTCTTCGCTTCGTTATAATCATATCAAAATCGACAAAAATTTCATTAGAATTTTGAAATTTTAAATGATTATTTTTATTTGAATAATGTTTTAATTAAACATTTTCAAAAAAATAGTATCTTCGCCTTTTTAACGAAGATACTCAATTTCATATTATTCATAAATAGGTTTAGGATTCGGTCCATATTTATTGGAACCATCTTCACTATCAGCTACACAATATGCTAAAGCTACAAGTGCAGCGATGATGGAGATGATATAGTAAGTGATGAATAAACCACTTAAAATCATCACAAATACGTGATTATGATCAAGATGTGTATAGTTTATAACAGGTTCTATCACATTTTTTAAATAAGGTAGTAAGGTCAAAATTAAATAAAACACTGGGAATTTCTTAGTCATTCCGATATCATGAAATCTTCTTACAGATAATGAAAATGTTCCAATACATAGAATGAGTGAAATGACTTGATAAATAATTGATGAAATAATATGACCGTGAACCATAGAATTTTCTAAAAATTTTGTGCCATTTAAGACTATAACTTCAATAATAGCATTGATGAAAAAGGGCCACCAAAAATCGCGTCTTCTACTGCGACCTTTTAGTTTAAAGAAATTCAGCCAGAATAACTTATAGGCTTCAATCATCGTACCACCTCTAAAATATTTATAACTTTAGTTACTACAAAAATCATTATATAATTAATTAATCAAAATTAAAAATCATTATAAATTATAATATCTCCTATTCTATAGTTTTTAACTATAAAAAACGCCCTACTTTCTAAGTGGGCGTTTATCGTTACTCAGTAATAATTAAGATTAATATTTTTGAAAGGAACAATTAGTACGTTATATATTCATTTATGGCATTTGCAATATATCGATTTAATCCTTCATTACGGTTTTTATTAATATTTTTAGCAAATCGTTCATCATCAACATATGTTGTTGCAATATAGGACATAAATTGTTTATCGCAGTTAGGAACTTGTAGCTTCAATATGTCTTCTAGTTTTTTTATTCTAGTGCTTGCCTCCTTAATCGAGACATCTTTAGAAAATAAATCACTCATCTCATCGAAAAATGTATTTAATTCAACATTAATCTTTTTATAGTTCTCTTTTTTCTCAGAATCATTCATATCTTGTTGTTGTTCCTCATAAGATTGATAGTACTTAGTATCACCATACTTCAAAGCCGCTTCATTTTCATATTGTTGATATAAATCAAATTCTTTCATATTCGTCACCTCAATTTCTTCATTGCTCTCCTGTTTAAAATGGTAGTCAAGATGTTCAATGATTACATTCAACTTATCTCTTTTCTTAATTACATCATCGTAATTCTTACGCAACACTTCGTTTTTAGTATTTATATCACTTTTAAAATAATCATTAATTTCTTTTAATGTTAAATCAAGCTCCCTTAAAAATAAGATATATTGCAGTTTAGAAATATCTTCTACACTATAAAGACGATAACCATTGTCTTCAATATGATGAGGGATTAATAATTCTATATCGTGATAATAATGAAGTGTACGTAAACTCACTCCTGTAATGTCACAAAGATCTTTAGGACTAAAATACGCTTTCATATCTTCACCTCCTAAGCTGAAGTATGAGGTATGACGTTACGTAAAAGTCAATGTTTAATTTTCAAAAAATGAATCTAAAAATGTATAACGATGTTCTCCTTTACCGTTAAAATAATTTTTACCAAAATTATCGAGCAAAGCATGGAATTCATTCGCATCTTGGTTAGTGAAATTAGAAGGTAATTGAATGGTCTTCTTAAACTTATCGTAGGTTTCAGTCTGAGTATAGCCTAACTTAGCATATATACGGCGAGTATAACTGTCTGGAATAAATTCTATCCCTTTAAAAATATATACAATTAAAACATCTGCCGTTTCACTTCCAATACCACGAATATTTAATAATTCCTTTCTTAAATTATCACCATAGTATTGTGCGATATCTTTGTAATTAAAGTCATGTTGATTTAACCAACTCATTAAAGCGTGAATCGCTTTACCTTTATTTTTATAGAAACCGCTCGAACGAATCGTTTGTTGCAAATCTTCGAGTGACATATTTAATATCTTTTTACCATTGAATTGCGTCTCTTCTTTGAGACGTGTTAATGCCATATCTGCATTTTTCCAATTAGTATTTTGAACAAGTATAGCCCCTAGCATCATCTCAATAGGACTTTGAGCTGGCCACCAATGTTGTGCACCCATATTTTTATATAGAATTCGATACAGTTCCATTGTAGATAGCATGTTTACACTCCAATTCTTTATAAAATTAATACCCTCACAAATATAGATTTATGAGGGCATAAGACTGTTTATTTAATTAAATATGTTTTGAATTACATAGACTCAGGTGCTGTAACGCCAACAAGTGTTAAAGCATTGTGTAATGTAATTCTTACTGCTTCAATCATAGCTACTAATGCTTTAGTCTTTTCAATATCATCAGTTAAAACTTTCTCGGCGTTATAGAATTTATGGAAAGCTGCAGCTAAATCTTGAATATAATTTGTTAAACGATGAGGCGCACGATGTTCTGCTGCGCTCTCAATTGTTGTTTCGAATTCAGCAACTTTCTTTAATAAGTCTATTGCTTTTTCATTAGTAATTGTATCGAAATTAGCATTTGTTGTGATATCAACACCTTGCTCTTTCGCTTGTCTTAGTATTGAACAAATACGTGCGTGAGCATACTGAGCATAATAAATTGGGTTATCTTGTGATTGCTCCTTGGCAAGTTCAAGATCAAAATCAAAATGAGAGTCAGGACTACGCATTGTTAAGAAGTAACGCGCTGCATCAATGCCTACTTCATCCATAATTTCACGTAAAGTAATCGCATTGCCTGTACGTTTACTCATTTTCACTTCTTCACCATTTTGCATTAAACGCACCATTTGCATAATTTGAATTTCAAGACGATCACTATCTACACCAAATGTTTCAAGACTTGCTTTAAGACGATTTATATAACCGTGATGGTCAGCACCCATTAAATCAATTAAGATATCATTTCCACGATTAATTTTGTTGTAATGGTATGCTGTATCAGGTGTAAAGTAAGTGTAGTTACCATCCTTTTTAATTAATACACGGTCTTTATCATCTTTGAAATCACTTGTACGTAACCATGTTGCACCATCAGCTTCATATGTGTAACCTAATTCTTTCATTTTAGCTAATGTGTTATCGATTGCACCATTTTCATATAAAGACGTTTCACTGAACCAGTTATCAAAATGTACATTAAAATCAGCTAAGTCTCTCTTTAACTTATCCATTTCATAATCTACACCTAATTGTCTAAATGTTTTTAGGCGTTCTTCATCTGAATAATCCTTGATTTCTGGATGCTTATTAGCCAAATCTTTACCAATTTCAATAATGTCTTTACCATTATATCCATCTTCTGGCATTTCATGGCTTGTATCACCTAGAGCTTCAAAATAACGTGTCTCTATTGAACGAGCTAAATTAGTAATTTGATTCCCTGCATCGTTAATATAGTATTCACGAGTGACATTGTACCCTGCGGCGATTAAAATATTGGCTAATGAATCACCTACAGCAGCATTTCTAGCATGACCAATGTGTAAATCACCAGTTGGATTTGCAGACACATATTCTAATAAAATGTTTGTATTTTTAGATTGATCTGCATAGCCAAATTGATCGCCTTTATTAATCGCTTCTGGAATAATTTGAGTAAGATATTGATTATCTAAGTAAAAGTTAATAAAACCTGGGCCTGCAATATCAATTTCTTTTACGTGTGCTTTACTTGTATCAAGATTATCTACAATCGCTTGTGCTATTTCACGTGGATTACGTTTAGCAATTTTAGTTAATACCATCGCAATATTAGATGAGTAATCACCATTTTTAGTATCTTTAGGTATTTCAATTTTTATTTCGGGAATATCTTCAGCTAATCCCGCTTTTTTGATACTAGCTTCAATTTCTTCAATTAATGTCTGTTTCACTTGATCGATAATATTCATTCGCTTATCTCCTTATAATTTAGTTCGTATTGATAAGAACCCATCTTTTCTTCATTTTGATATAGTTCATAGTGAATTTTCAATTTCCCACCATTTGGCGTTACAAAGTGTAAAATACTCAGTGTTTTCACTGTTAAAGGTATCCGTCCTGCGGGTATATCATATAAAGTTGTCGTTTCTTCCCCTTCAACGAAATGTAGATTCATATTGATATCGCCTTTACGAATCAACTTAACTCCGCTATCTTCAATTTTTATTGTAACATTGACTTTTGCTTCTTCAATTTCTTCTGTATACCGGATAAATTCTGCTCGTCGTTTCTGCCAAGCACCTTTTGTAGTAAACTCAAATTTTTGTTTTTCATCATTCTGTTTCAAAACCTGTTTAGTTTGAATATTTATGTTTTTATCCAATTTACTACTCACCTTAATCTTTACAATAATACATGTCATTATAGCATAAAAACACTATGGCTTGTAGTACGCTCCTACTTTCTAAGTATCGACTTATTTTGCCTAAAAAATTAAAAAATCGTCTCCATATCTTATCGATATGAACACGATTTTACATAGGTTATCATTAGAATTACTTGTTGAATTCAACATCAACGATATCCATGATATATTTATCTCGAATAGAACAATACTTTTTGAAATATACGATGCCGAATACAATTGTTGCAATGATGAATACATATTTTTTCATCTAACTACCTCATATTTCATAATTTTTGATGTACGTCATCCTTTATTATATCATCTTCTTTTAAAATTGGTCACAACTATTGAATAAATATATAGTTTCTCATATTTTACTCACCAGGAATAAATACATTTGCTTCACTATCATTTGGATAATAATAACCATTCGGAATGGATTGTAACTCAATTAAAGCGTTAAACGGTGCCTTAACATAAACACTCTTACTTCCTTCAGAATCCTCGTAAGTTGAATTACCATGTGTTTCAGATAATGGTTCTGCACCAGCACGTTTAACATTTTCTAATACGTCCTCAATATGATCGACCATTAATGAAATATGATTAAAGCCTAAATCTTCTAGTTTGAGTGGTTCTTTTTGATTATTACTTTCTATTTCAAACATTTCTATATTAGCTCCCTCACCAATCACTATCATTCTTTGACGAACGATTTTTGCTCCTTTTGAAAGACCTAACATGCGTTCAACTTCTTCTCCTTCACGAGGTTGGTCATTATATGTAAGAGCATCATACGCTATTTTAGCGTCAAACGCCTCTTTTAAGAACGTTGTTGCCTCCTCAATATCTAATACTGTTAAACCAATATGATTAATTCCCTTAATATGATTCATTGAACTTCTCCCTTTCATTATTTTAAAGATGTTTACCCTAAATTTTAGATTTAAATATTTCACATCACTAATTTTGAATAAAGCTATTTATTTTCATAAATTAAAATATTCTAAAAATTGTGCTACAATTTACATATAATAATTGCATTGCAACACTTTATTAAGAGTATACATTTAATAGTAATTTATAATATTTAAATAAACGGAGGGAATGTTAGTGAAGACAGATGTGCTCTACGGCAAGTCTGAAATTAGTGTCAATGTACCTGATGATAGCACTATTATAGAACCTCAAAATATTGACGCTATTGAAGATTATAAAACAGCCATTAAAGACGTTTTAAGACATCCAACCAACTCAAAACCTCTTAAAGAAATGGTTAAAAGTGATGACATCGTATCTATAGTAATTAGTGATATCACTCGCCCAACACCAAACCATATTCTTGTACCTTTACTAATTGAGGAATTGAACCATGTGCCACGTGAAAATTTCGTAATTATTAATGGTACAGGAACACATCGTGACCAAACGCGCGACGAGCTTATTCAAATGTTAGGTGAAGATATTGTGGATACAGTTAAAATTGTCCATAACCACTGTACTGAAGCAGATAGTCTTATCAAAGTTGGGGAGAGTAAATATGGTTGTGATGCATATCTCAATAAAGACTATGTTGAGTCAGATTTCAAAATCGTCACTGGTTTCATTGAACCTCATTTCTTTGCAGGATTTTCAGGCGGTCCAAAAGGTATTATGCCAGGTATCGCTGGATTAGAAACTATTCAAACTTTCCATAATGCAAAGATGATTGGCGACCCTCGTTCTACATGGGGAAATTTAGAAGATAACCCTGTTCAGGATATGGCTAGAGAAGTGAACCGTATGTGTAAGCCAGACTTCATGTTAAATGTGGCTTTAAACAAAAGTAAGGAAATTACAGCTGCATTCGCTGGAGAAGTTTTTGAAGCACATAAAGAAGGATGTGCTTATGTTAAAGAACACGCGATGTTTAAATGCCATCAACGTTTTGATGTCGTCATTGCTTCTAATTCAGGTTATCCTTTAGATCAAAACTTGTATCAGACTGTTAAAGGGATGAGTGCTGCTAGTAAAATCGTCAAAGAAGACGGAAATATTATTATGGTCTCCGAATGTGCAGATGGCTTTCCAGATCATGGTAAATTTGCTGAAATCTTTAAAATGGCTGACACCCCTCAGGGAATTCTAGAGCTTATCCTTGATCCTAATTTTAAAGAGATGGATCAATGGCAAGTTCAAAAACAAGCGAGCATTCAGACCTTTGCCAATGTTTATGTCTACTCAGAATTAACAGATCAACAATTGAAAGATTCAATGTTGAATCCAACTTCAAATATTGAACAAACGCTTCAAGAGTTAGAAGAACAATATGGACGTAAATTATCAATTGGTGTCATGCCACAAGGACCACTAACCATTCCATATGTTGAAAATGAAGAATAATTTGGGAGGATGATGAGAATGACTGAATTATTAAATAAAGAAATGAAATTAAATCACTTACTTAAAGAAATGCAAAGTGTTGTCATTGCATATTCAGGTGGTGTAGATAGCAGTTTAGTACTTAAAAAAGCGATTGATGTTTTAGGTGTTAAAAGTGTTAAACCTGTGGTTGTAAAATCAGAACTTTTCAGAAACGAAGAATTTAACCAAGCGATTGAATTAGGTCGAAGCCTAGGTGTAGAAGTATTAGAGACTGAAATGGCTGAACTTGAGGACGATAATATCGTTAAGAATACACCCGAAAGCTGGTATTTCAGTAAACGACTTCTTTATGGAAAACTTAATGAAATCAAAGAGGAATTCAACTTTAATTATATCTTAGATGGCATGATTATGGACGATCTCAAGGATTTCCGTCCAGGCTTAAAAGCTAGAGATGAATTTGGAGTACGTAGTGTACTTCAAGAAGCACATCTCTATAAATCAGAAATTAGAGAATTAAGTAAACAACATGATTTACCTGTATGGAATAAACCGGCTCTATGTAGTTTAGCTTCACGAATCCCTTATGGTGAAACGTTAAGCTTTGCTAAAGTAAACAAAGTCAACGAAGCAGAGAAATACATTCTACAATTAGGAATCAATCATGTCCGTGTACGCTACCACCATAATATCGCTCGTATCGAAGTGGTTGAAGATGATTTAGCTACTGTAATAAAAAATAGAGACAATATCACTTTACGCTTAAAAGAACTTGGTTTCGACTATGTCACTGTAGATTTAGAAGGATACAGAACCGGCAGTATGAACGAAGTCATTGATACAAAAGCAACTAATTTAGTACAAGGAAGTTAACACATGAGTAAAGATCCAAACTTTATAGATGACTTACTTGAAGGTGTAAAATCAAATCAAATTTCTATAGATGAAGCTAAAGCCCAACTCAGTCACTATGACGAATTGGGCTTTGCTAAAATTGATTTACATCGAGCAAAGCGACAAGGCTTTCCCGAAGTCATCTTCGGTGAAGGTAAAACTAAAGAACAAATTAAACAAATTATTGAAAGCCTTACTCAACACGACAATGTGATTTTAGTGACACGTATTGATGAAACAAAGGCGAAGTTTGTACTCGAACATCACCCCTATCTCCAGTATCACTCAGTAGCTAATATTGTGAGTACGCCGATAGAAGAAATTAAAAAATCACAAAATTATATTTCTATCCTTTGTGCTGGAACCTCGGACTTAGCAGTAGCCGAAGAAGCTGCTTTAACTGCGGAAGTAATGGGAATTCAAGTTAAACGCTTCTATGACGTTGGTGTGTCTGGCATTCATCGACTATTTAATCACATCCATGAGATACGCCAAGGTAAGGTATCCGTGGTCATTGCTGGAATGGAAGGTGCCTTGGCTAGTGTTGTAGGAGGACTTGTCGATCATCCCATCTATGCCATCCCTACCAGCGTTGGCTATGGTGCAAATTTAGACGGCGTCACTACACTACTTTCCATGATTAACGCATGTGCACCTGGTACCAGTGTACTCAATATTGATAATGGCTTTGGTGGAGGATATAACGCTGGAATGATAGTGAAGATGATAGAAAATAACTAGAATGGAGCATCAATATGGCAAATGCAATTTACTTAGATTGTCATGCAGGCATAGCCGGTGACATGCTATTGTCAGCTTTAGTCGATTTAGGGGCTGACCCACATAAAATTGAAAGCGAACTTAAAACGTTACCATTAGATAATTTTGAACTTCATTTTCAGAAGAAGGTAAAACAAGGCATACATGCAATGACCTTAAACATTGATTTCGATGAACCACACCATCACCGTCACGCGTCAGATATCTTTAAAATGATTGATGACAGCGCACTTTCACCACGTGTTAAAGCTCGAAGTAAAAGTATATTTGAAGTGATTGGTCACGCAGAAGCTAAAATTCATGGTATGTCATTTAAAAACGTCCACTTTCATGAAGTGGGGGCAATGGACTCTATTATCGATATTATTGGTGGATGTATTGCTTTAGAATTATTAAATATTGACGAATTATATTGCTCGCCTATTCCTACAGGTAATGGCAAAATCAATATCGCCCATGGTATCTACCCCGTACCAGCACCTGCCACTGCTGAGATACTTAAAGACGTTCCATTAGCTAAATTTGATGTTCAAAGTGAGTTAACGACGCCAACTGGTGCGGCCTTTGCGAAAAGTTTAGTATCATCATTTGGCCCATTCCCATCTGCTACGATGAAAGAAATTGGGTATGGCGCAGGGAGTAAAGACTTTGACTTCCCTAATGTGTTAAGAGTTATTCAATTTGAAACTCAATCAAAAAAGCAAGATGACGTCCAAGTTATCGAATGCCAAATCGATGATATGTCACCTGAATCATTAGGACACTTCATGGATATAGCACTCGAACATGGTGCACTAGATATTTACTACACTCCAATATTTATGAAAAAAGGACGTCCAAGTACACAATTAACCTTAATCTGTAAAACTGAGAACGCATCTAAATTTGAAACTTTAATCCTACAAGAAACATCTTCTCTCGGAGTTCGCAGTTACGCGGTTCGTAGAAATATACTAGATCGAGAATTTAGAGACATTAATACCGACTACGGTAATATTTCTGTGAAATTCGCTTTGCAAGAGGGTAAAATTTTAAAAATGAAACCCGAATATGAAGATGTGAAACAAGTTGCTAAAAGATTTGAAAGACCATTTCATATCATTCATAATGAAATTATAGAAGCTTTGTATCACACATATCAAATTGGTGAAGAATTAAAATAATTACTTTATAGAGGAGATAAGTGATGAATAGAGATGATTTAAAATCTACAATTGAAAAGCTTTATAATGATATTTTAATCAATCTTGATGTTAATAAAATTGATACGTACTTTGCCCCTTCTTATGTTCAAACCACAGATCATCAAACGTCTGATATTAATAAGTTCACAGATCATCTTAAGAAACTGAAAGAAGTTGTGTCTCGTCTTTCTATTGAAGAATTTAAAACCATGCTCATAGATGAGTCTCAAAACACGATTTTTTTACGCTACGATGTTCATGTAGAAAAGAAAAATGGTGATAAAGGTAAAGTAGAAGTTTATGCAGAATTTGTCTTTAATGAAGATGGTAAAGTCATCACGTGCAAAGAATTAACATTGCCTTATAATGAAGAACTTAACGGAATTGGCAGTGTGAAATAATACTATAAGAGCCTTTAAATGAATTTAGCAAACATTCATTTAAAGGCTTAGATTTTATTCGGATATATTTATTACAAAATGAATATATTTTTAATAGTTATTCAAATGCTTGATATAATTCGTCGCTAGAATTATTCCACATGTCTTCGTTATGATCTTTTAAGAATTTTTTTAAGATTTTCTTATTTTCATCACCAATTTGATCGATAATAAATTGATGTTTCATAGATTTATCCATCATATTTACATGTTCAGGCATACTCTTATAGCCACGACGGATACTTCTATTCACTAATAAGTAACAAGCTGTGACACCTGCATAGTACGGTCCTTGTTCACTACGTTCTGTAGTCACCCAACACAACCAATATTCTTTAGCTTCGTCGCCTTCAACTTGCTCTTTATCATTAATCCATTTAACACCTTTTTCAACTTTTGCACGTGCATGCATCCCGCCAATATCAATAAAAGCTTCTTTATTTTCAACATCTATAAAAACAGGTGCAATATTATCTAAACTAATTGACCCGATATTCGTTCCTTTATGTCCATCTAGTGGGTCATTTTTTATAATATTAAAATTAAAACCTTTTTTCTCAGCCAAGTTAGATACCTCCCATTCTGAAAATCATTGATTCAATGATGATATTTTCAATCTTATCTAATAGGTACAATGAGTGTAAAGCTCTAATTAAGTTCATTCAATAAATTAATAATAGCACCTTTAATTTCAAGATTATCTATATTTAGAATCAGTTCCTTAGGATAATATAATTTATGGTCTTCACGATTAATACCAGTAATACTATTAATTACCATAGATTGATGACTTATTTCTGTAATAGAACCATTACTTCTTAATAAATGGATCGGTTTACGATTAGATCCAGGGCGATCGTAATCATAAGGTAAATCTGAGAAAGCTTCACTTACAAAGTAATAGTCAGGGTTGATACCACCTGCTTCAAATAATTCTTGTAATTCTGAAATAGTAATTATTGAACCATCAAACGGGATATATTTGAATAAATCTCTATTTATAAAACGACGTGACAAGTCACTGAGTATAGGATCATCTTCATTAATCCATTTTTTCAAGTAATATAGTACAACCGCTTCATCTAACTCAACATACTGTTCAATTGTCATTGTCCCTTCGAAGAATGGTACAAAGTCATGGGGATACATTCTAAATTCATAGCCTTCACTATAAAGTTGCTTCGCACGTTGTAAACAATTATTTAGTAACACTTCTCCCCCTCGACTTACAGGGTGGAAATAGATTTGCCAATACATTTGGTAACGACTCATAATAAAATTCTCAACCGCGTGCATACCGCTCTCTTTAATCAATACTTCATCTTTTGAAGGACGCATTAATCTTAAAATACGTTCCATATCAAACGAACCATAAGTCACACCTGTAAAATACGCATCACGTTGCAAGTAGTCCATACGATCAGCATCAATTTGAGAAGATATCATTGATATAATTAGTTTATTATCATGTGTTTTATTAATAACATCTGCAACTTCTTGTGGGAATGTTTCAGAAACGCGACTTAGCACTTCATTGACTTCCGTGTCTTCTGTGATTATAGCTTGAGTGAATGCTTCATGATCAGTATTAAATATCTTTTCAAAACTATGAGAGAAAGGGCCATGGCCTAAATCATGTAGCAACGCTGCGCACAGTGCAAGTGGACGGTCTGTATTATCCCAGGCCTCTCTACCTATAAAAGACTCGTCAATCATTCGACGGACGATTTCATATACACCTAATGAATGCCCAAAGCGACTATGTTCTGCAGTATGAAACGATAAATATAAGGTACCAAGTTGTTTGATACGTCTTAAACGTTGAAATTCTTTAGTTTTAATTAAATCCCAAATCAACTGATCTTTAACATGTATGTATCGATGAATAGGATCTTTAAATACCTTTTCTTCAGTTAGTTTACTTGTTGCATATGATGATAGTGCCATACTTCCCCTCCTTAGGAACACTAGAATGACGTTCATAGTGCTTTTTTGTTTGAGTATTACCCCGGAAATAATTTAACTCCATTAATAAACTAGTTTTGATGCATATCGTTTATGATATTAAAAGGTCTTTTTCATTAGAGCTAAGTCCATCGTCTCTCCATACATTTCAGGTTGATAAGAACGAACGATTTCAAAGCCATTTTCCTTATAATAATCAATACCATGGTTATTCTTATTATCTACTTCTAAATAAACGGTATCATATCTATCTTTAAATTGATTTAAACCTTCTTTAAGTAAACTTGTACCATAACCTTTATGTTGAGATTGTGGTCTCACATAATGTGCAGCGAGATATAATTCCTCGCCATAAATGAAATTTGCAAAACCTATAATCTCATCATCTTCTTCCGCCACTAAAAAGAGTTGTTCTTTTAATCTCTTCTTCAAATGAGTTTCATTATAAGAAGCTGCCAACAATTCATTGACTGTAGAAGCTGCATAAATATTTAAATATGTATTATACCAAGCTTTAGTAGCAACATCTCTAATAGCTACTACATCATTCTCAGTTGCTTGTCTCACTCTATACATGTTACTTTCTCCCCTAACTATTACAAGCTATTAATAAAGGCATTATATCACATTTATGTTAACTTAATTCAATTTAAACATTTAAAAACCCTATATAAAAATTATTTTGAAACTATTAAAATCCAAACTGGAAAATTAATAAAATTTCGATAAATAGAATTAAACGAAACTACTAACTCACAAAAAATAAAAAACAACGAAAGATAACATTAAAATTTAAAATGTTTCTTCCGTTGTATTGTCATAATCTTATTTACCTAGTTCTTCATTCCATTCTCGTGCACGATCTAAAGCATATATATCTTTTTTAATATCTCCAGGCTTTTCAGCAGTTCCAATAATATAACCTTTCAACTCTCCGCCTAAAAACTCTACACTATATTTCATCTGAGTAATACATGGTTTAGCTTTGACTTTAGGACAATCGCCACCTACTAAAATTAATCGAAAATCCTTTTTAGCCATCTTAGATTTGAAATCATGATAATCTTTGTCTTCCATAGTCTCAGACCAATGATCAATAAATGCCTTTAAAGAAGCCGAAATACTATACCAATATATTGGCGACGCGAATATAACTGTATCACTCTCTAATACTAAATCAATAAGTTGTTTATAATCGTCTTCATACGATTCAATATAGTAATCTTCATGTCTCACATCACGAACAGGATTAAATTGATATTGAGTGACATCCACCCAAGTGTAATCTAAACCATCTAAAGTATATCGGGTTAATTCTGCCGTATTCCCTTCAGGACGGCTCCCACCAAACAACACCGTAATCATTATTCATTTCCTCCAACTTTATACTGTGCATTTTTATGTATAGATATTATTTAACATACCCAAAATTTCTCAAATTATTTTGTCTAAACTTTAAAATTTATAATTACATTAAAAAAGCGATACTCAACGTCATATGTTGGTATCGCTCTTAAACTTCCCAATTATTAATTTTCAATCGGGAATAATTGATCAATTTTATTAATTTCATCTTGAGTTAATTCAATATTTGCAGCATCAATATTTTCTACAACTTGTTCAGCGCGTTTAGCACCTGGAATTACAACGTCTAATGATGGACGTGTTAAGTAGAATGCTAGTACGACATTAGCAATTGATGTGTTGTGCGCTTCCGCTATATCCGTTAATTCCTTAACACGGCGTACATTATCATTGAACACTTCAGGTTGGAAATCACGACGTGTTGCACGATGATCGTCAAATGTTTGGTCTTCATCATATTTACCTGCTAAAATTCCAGAAGCTAATGGGAAGTATGGTACAAATGTAATATTATTTTCCGCTGCATATGCCATTACTTCTTCATTTTCACGATGTAATAAATTATATTCTAATTGTACGACATCGACATATCCATCTTTATTTGCTTCTTTCAATTGTTCTAATGAGAAGTTAGACACACCTATTGCTTTTATTTTACCTTCATCTTTTAATTCTTTTAACGCTGCAACAGCTTTATCTTTTGGCGTCTCTTCATCAGGAAAATGAATATAATATAAATCAATATAATCTACTTGGAGACGTTTTAAACTATTCTCAACTTGTTGCTTTAGATATTCTGGGTCATTATTTTGTACCACTTCATCATTATCTTTAATAACATGTGACCCTTTAGTTGCGATTTGTACTTGTTCACGTGGATATTCTTGTACAACTTGTCCAACGAGTTCTTCAGAACGTTCAGGTCCATAAATATAAGCTGTATCTAATAAAGTGATACCATTATCAATTGCTTTACGTACAACGTCTTTACCTTGTTCTTCATCTAAATTCGGATATAAATTATGTCCACCTACTGCATTAGTTCCAAGTGCAATTGGGAAGACTTTAACATCTGATTTACCTAATTGTACTTTATTAGCCATTGAAGTCATCTCCTTCACTACTATTACTGTTTTTTATTTCATTTTCAAAAATGAACTTACAAATTACATTTACCCTTCTTATAGTATATAAAATCACGAAAAATTTGTGACGAAGTCATAAAGATTGACTATTGTTACTTATTGCAGTTAAATGTAACTAAAGAAGTTACATTTAAGGTGGGTAGATATGAATTTAGAATTCAACATTGCGGTACATGTGTTAAGCTTTCTTACTAAGCACAAAAACGAAAAATTTAATAGTAAGGAATTGGCGGAATTAACTTGTCTTAATCCCGTTCAGTTAAGACGTGTCGTGGCTAACTTAAGCGACCAGCAACTTATCACTACAGTACGTGGTAAAGATGGCGGATACAAAGCTAATCAATATACGTCTACAGTGAATTTAGCTGAGTTATATCAACAATTCGTTCTCGCTAAAGATAATAATCAACGCGTTTACACTGGAGACCGCAACAGTCACTGTGACATTTCTAAACATATTGCACAGATAATGGCTCGATATCGTGATGAAGAAATTCAACTCATTTTAAATTTCTATCGTAACAAAACAATTCAAGATGTCTTAAACGACATTTTGCAGGAGGTAAACCAAATATGACATCTTATGACCTTATCATCATTGGATTTGGTAAAGCAGGTAAAACTTTAGCATCTTTCGCAGCCGGACAAGGACAGCACGTCGCACTTATAGAACAATCATCTAAAATGTATGGCGGTACATGTATAAATATTGGATGTATTCCTTCTAAAACATTAGTGCATGACGGTATCGAAGGAGCATCTTTCGATGAAGCATTTTCAAGAAAAAATGAAGTAGTGAATGCATTAAATAAAAAGAATTATAACAATTTAGCATCAAAAGACAATATAGAGATATTAGATTATAAAGCGTCTTTTGTTTCTAATAATGAAATTGCGTTATTGGATCATGCAGGTAATGTAAAAGATAAAAGCACAGGGAACAAAATCGTCATTAATACTGGAGCTCAAGCAAATATACCAAAAATTGAGGGTATAAAAACTACTAAAAATATATATGATTCAACTGGATTATTAAATATTAATTTCCAACCTAAAGACTTAGTCATTGTGGGTGGTGGATATATTGCACTCGAATTTGCTTCAATGTTTAGTAATTTAGGAACACAAGTGACTATATTAGAACATGGTGATGTGATAATGCCTCGTGAGGACCGAGAGGTGGCTGACCTAGCACTTCAAGATTTGCAAGACAAAGGGATTTCAGTTCATACAAACGTTGAAACAACTGCATTTTCTAATGAAGGCGACTCAACAATCGTTCATACCAATCATGGTAAATTCAAAGCTGATGCAGTGTTACTAGCAACTGGACGTAAACCTAACATCGATGGACTAGGTCTAGAGAATACTGACGTAAAAATCGGTCAACGTGGTGAAGTACAGGTAAATTCCCAACTTCAAACTTCAGTTAAACATATTTATGCAGCTGGGGATGTTAAAGGTGGCTTACAATTCACTTACATTTCTCTTGATGACTTTAGAATTCTTCGTTCCCAACTCTTTGGAGATGGATCGCGAACAACTGAGAATAGAGGCAACATTCCTTATACAGTATTTATCGATCCACCTCTATCAAGAGTTGGTCTCACTGCTGCTGAAGCAGAAGCACAAGGTTTTAATTTCCTGGAAAATAAAATCTACGTAAATACAATACCTCGACATAAAATTAATAACGATTCAAGAGGTATTTTCAAAGTTGTACTAAATAAAGATAATGGCGAAATATTAGGTGCAAGTTTATATGGAAAAGAATCAGAAGAATTGATTAATCTAATCAAATTAGCGATAGATCAGCACATCCCATACACAGTACTAAGTAAAAATATCTATACACACCCAACTATGGCCGAATCATTCAACGATTTGTTTTTAGAACCACTTTGATTTTAATCATTAGTGGTTCTTATGCAGTAGATCCTTATCTACTGTATTCCTTTTTACACTTTGATTTTTAATCATTAGTGGTTCTTATGCAGTAAATCCCTATCTACTGTATTAAAACTCTCACTTTGGATTTTATCAAAAAAAGGAACTGCGCTACGTCAGTTCCTTTTTTTAGTATTTATCTATTTAGCCGCTTTACGTTTTTCTAGTTTCTCTTTAAGTTTGCGGTCTTGCTCTTCTTTACGGCGTTTGCGTTCTTCATTACGTTTTCTTAAACGCTCTTCTTCCTCAGGATCACGTGGTTTCTTCAATTGTTTAATGACCTTCTCCATTAACTCTTCTTCAGTTAAAGCAGCAAGTGGGCGATTATTAACGAATGCAAAGGTCTTACGTCTTCCCGGACCACAGTATGACTGACAGCCAATCTCAATTTCCGCTTCAGGATCTAATTTTTCTAATTTCTTTTTCAACGTTTTAATATTAACTGCCTGACATTCATCGCAAATCAGAAATTTATTCTGCATCTTGCTACCCACCTTTCTATTATTAAATCAACTTATATCATAATCATTTCTCTATATAACTCTAATTATTTTACTCTTTTTGCTATAAATTTCAAGTTGATTTAATCGATAATATACACCATATAAAAAAACAACCTTTAATAAAGGCTGTTTTTATTACTGTCCATGATAAATTCTAAATTTTAATGGTTTAATCCCTTGCGCTATCCATTCATCATAAATTAACTGTTTATCAATAATAGTGTTAATAATTGTTATACCACAATCACCGCCACCAGCGCCAGATGTTTTAGATGCACCACCGTGTTTCTCACCAATGTCACATAATTTCTTAAGTTTATCTGTTTCTATATCAACTGTTGCTTCAACATCCATTGATTGAATAACACGACGATTTTGTCGTATCATCTTTTGAACGCCTTTGATATTATTAGTCTTAAACGCTTGAATTAAACTTTCTACACAATCATGTGATCGATCTAAAAATTCACCGTAGAAACTTGGGTCAGATTTTAGACGTTTTACTTCACTAACCAAATGTGGTGATGATGCAGGAGAACCTGTCCATCCAATTAATACTTCCATATTTTCTGGTGCCTGTAATGGTTCAATATGAAGTCCTGGCCAGTTTTTTTCTAATACGTCATTTACAGATGTTTCTTCCATCTGTTGCTTAACCCAATCATGATCGAATGTACTATAAGCAAGCCAACCGCTGTATACACTCACTGCTATATCTCCACAAGAACTCAAACTTTGTAATTTCATATTAGCTATAACTGCTAATTTATAGATATACAAATTCGAAAGTTGCATGTCATAAAACTCATTCAATACTTTAACAACTGAAACTAAAACAGCAGCACTTGATCCTAAGCCATACTTCTGGCCAGAATCATCAGCTAAATTACTATCAATCGTTAAGTGGAAATGTTTAAGTTTGATATTGCAACTGCGTGCATATTGTTCAAATACCTCGATAGCGGTAACTACATACTTCAATTGCTTAGCAGCTTGCACATCAGATATTTCAATTTTATCTTCATTACGATCAAATTTTACAGGTTCGTAATGTAATGTTTTGGAATGAATACTTCCCTCAACTTCATTAGAGGCCTCTATTGTTGCTGTAACAAATCTGTCTACTGCAATAAGGACAGATTTATAGCCTGGTTCTGTTACAGCATATTCACCTGCGACATAAAGTTTTCCGGGTGCTTTGACCTGTATCATTCTATCTCTTCCTTACTTAATAATTTCAACGCCAGTACTAATAATATCACTTACAATAATTTGCGATTCATCAAATTCTTTTAAAAATTGTTCAACGACAGCTTGTTTATTTTTCTTTTCAACTAACACTTTAACATTTGGTCCTGCGTCCATGGTGAAATAACAAGGCAAGCCAGCTTCACGACACTGATGGACGACAGCCATCGCATCGTAACTTTCTTGAACCAAATATGTAAATGGCGGTTGTGCACCTAAATTTGTAGCATGCATTCTTAAACCATTTGCTTCTATAACTTCACCTAAATGTTTGAAATCTTTATTTTTTATTGCTTCTTTTGTCTCAGCTAAATCTTGATCAACATGGTCAAGCCAATATTGATAGAAACGAGATGTTTCTCTTGTTAAAGACATCCCTGAACGACTTGAGACTTTTTTCGATTGGTTATTGATTACTACAAAAATCATAGAAAGATCTTTTTCCCAATCATTAGCATCAATAGCATGAGCATAAGAAGTCGCATCATCATGACCTTTCTCCCATTCAGCAAAGCCTCCGTAGATACTTCTTGAAGCTGAACCAGAACCTCGACGTGCTAATCTAGATAAATCCTTGCTTGATAAACCTAATTGAAGTGCTTCATTACAAGCAGCTGCTAATGCAGCGTATGCACTAGCCGATGAAGCTAATCCAGCCGCTGTAGGAACAAAATTATTGCTTTCAATTTTAGCATGTAAATCTGTGGCAGCAACATCTCTCACGATATCCATATATTTTTGGATTTTAGTTGTTTCTTTAGCATCAACTTCTTCCCCGTTTAGAATAAGTTGGTCTTCAGTTAGTGCCGCGTCAAACGTTACTTGTGTTTCAGTATAAAAACGTTCTAGCGTGACAGATAAACTATTATTCATCGGAATAATATATGATTCATCAGCTTTACCCCAGTATTTGATTAACGCAATATTTGTGTGCGCACGTGCTTTGCCACTTTTCACCAATGGTTTACCCTCCTAAATGTTCAATCCACGTATGTGCTGCGCCTGCTTTTTCAACAGCTGCTACGATCTTTTTGGCAGTTTGTAAATCTTGCGCAAGAAGAAGCATGCTACCGCCACGTCCTCCTCCAGTAAGCTTACCAGCGATAGCACCATGTTCTTCACCTATTTTTAATAGTCTTTCTATTTTATCATGGCTAACGGTTAAGTGTCTTAAGTCTTTTTGGCATTGATTAAATATATCTGCAAGATGATTAAAGTCATGTTTTTCAATAGATTCACTTGCTTCATGAACAAGAGATCCAATATGTTCAATATGGCTCAAGTATCCAGGGTCTTCACACAATCTATGAACATCTTCTACTGCCTGTTTAGTCGATCCTTTGACTCCAGTGTCTATAACTATCATATAACCATCAAGTTGAAGTGATTTAAGGTTTTCAACGTGCCCTTGTTTGAACCATACAGGTTTATTAGAAACTATAGTTTGTGTATCAATCCCACTTGGTTTACCATGTGCAATACGTTCTGCCCAATTTGCTTCCTTGATTAATGTTTCATCATCTAAAGGTTCTCCCATGAAGTCATAACTAGCTCTAACAAATGCAACAGCTACGGCTGCACTTGAACCTAGTCCTCTTGAAGGAGGTAAGTTCGTTTGGATTTTTACAGAAAGTGGTTCTTTTACACCACTTCTTTCTATAAAACGATTAATGATAGACTTTAGATGTTCAGGCGCATCATATAACATGCCATCATATACATCACTTGTAATAGAAGAATAGTTACCTTCCTCCATACTTTCAATTAATATTTTTATTTTACTAGCATTAAATGGGATGGCGATTGCTGGCTGACCAAATGTTACTGCGTGTTCACCTATTAGAATAATCTTTCCGGTAGACTCCCCGTATCCTTGTCTCGTCATGTTTTCTCACCTTTTTATATACCTTATATATACTTTAATTCATTGACACTATCTGATAATTAATTTGAAAAATAATTTTTATTACGTATAAATACGTCTATATTTAGACATCATTGAAATTACTATTTTAGCGAATTTTACAATTGTGTTGCCACTGTTTAACGATGCAATATTTTAATATCAGTATTTTTTAACTACAAAAGAGTATAATAACTCTTTTCTTGATAACTAACAATACTTTAATAGTATAAAACTCTTAAATAGAGTTATCAAAATTATGAATTATATTTACCTTTAACTTCGATTATGTAAACATTTAATAAATTTTAACTAAAGTTTTCTAAAATTTTCCACCTTACATATGATACTACAAAAAGACCTGGGAATATATATCTATAACTAATGATATAAGAATTTATTCTTTATTTGATAATACAAGTAGAGAAGGTCTACAAATCGAGTTTTTTGTAGACCTTCTCCTATTCACTTACTCATCTATTTAAAATATTCTTACGCACGCTTTACAAATCTAATTTTTGATGCATTTTTGCATTTCGTTCGATCATTTTTTCAAAATAACCTTCATATCGTTGCCATTCATCTTCAGTAACTGGATCCATATTTAATTGAGCACCTAAATCTTTCAGTGCATATAAAAGTAAAAACATTACATCTTGAACTTTAATGTCTTTATTGAGTAACGTCTCTAATGAAGCCATAGATTCGGGATCAATATTAGGGAAACGAAACTTGGTTGTTTCTCCTTTGAGTGCGTGTTGATAAAAGTCTCTCATCATAGCAGCACGCTTAGAACCCGATCCTTCTACACAAAGATAGATTTGAACCGCTATACCTCCACGTACACGTCTTTGAGAAATACCAGCAAATTTCTTGCCATCAATACTTAAATCGAATTTACCAGGACAATAAGATTGTTCAATTTCATGTGTGTGAATATCTACATCTTCGTCTTCAAACATCTTACATATCAATAGATACATTACTGTAAAAGCTTCATCTATAGTTGTTTCAGTTTGTCCTTTAAATATTAAAGAAATATTAAGCACACCTTGGTCCAATACTACGCCAAGTCCACCTGAATTTCTCACAATGGCATTATAGCCTACTTCATTTGTTAAATAACGTATGCCATCACTTAAAAATGGAAGTCTTGAATCGTGTATACCAAGGATAACTGTATGTTGGTGAATCCAAGTTCTTACTACATTACATGATAAGTCTTTCCCAACACTTTCAGAGAATGTATCGTCAAATGCAAAGGATTGCATGGGTTCCAGACCCGTTGAATGATCCACATAACGCCACGGTATTTGGTTAAAATATTTACTTGATAAATCCATTATTGTAGTGATTGAGCTGCAGTAATAATAGATAAGTTATAAACATCTTCAGTTGAGCATCCACGTGATAAGTCATTAACAGGCGAATTTAGACCTTGAAGAACAGGACCAACTGCATCATAACCACCTAAACGTTGTGCAATTTTATAGCCAATGTTACCTGCTTCAAGACTTGGGAAGATAAACACATTAGCGTCTCCTTGAATTTTAGCGCCAGGCGCTTTTTTCTCAGCTACACTAGGGACAATCGCAGCATCAAATTGGAATTCCCCATCAATCACAACATTTTCAATATTATCAGATTGAACTTTTTCTTGAGCTAATTTTAATGCTTCTTGAACTTTAGTCACGTCGTCTGATTTAGCAGAGCCCTTTGTAGAGAAGCTTAACATTGCTACTTTTGGTTCCATACCAAAGCTTAGTGCAGACTTAGCACTTTCTACAGCAATTTCAGCTAATCCTTGAGCATCTAATTCAGGGTTGATGGCACAGTCGCCGAAGATATATTGCTCGTCATCTTTAATCATAAAGAATATACCAGAAGTCTTAGATACACCTGGTTTAGTTTTAATAATTTGTAATGCTGGACGTACTGTATCACCAGTTGAATGTGCAGCACCGCTTACTAAACCTGCGGCTTTACCAGTGTAAACAAGCATTGTACCGAAATAATTAACATTGTCTAACATTTCTTCAGCTTGTTCTTTAGTCGCTTTACCTTTTCTACGCTCTACAAATTCATCTACTAATTCAGGTTTTAAATCACTTGATGAAGGATCAATAATTTCAATATTAGTTAAATTGAGAGATTTTTCTTCTGCTAAAGATTTAATTTTTTCTTCATTACCTAACACGATGGGTGAAACATAATCACTCTCTTGTAATTGCGTTGCTGCCGTTAAAACTCTTTCGTCTTCCCCTTCAGGTAATACAATTTTTACATTTTTTCCAGATAATTTTTCTTGTAATACATTTAATAAATCAGCCATAATGTCCTCCTCAATTCACATTCATAATAACGTTTACATTTCAAATTATACGTCATTTTGTAGTAGAATTCCATTTCACTCAATTGTAAACATTTACTTAGGAGTTCCTAGTTTGTTTATGATAAAATTTAACGTGAATTGATTAAGAATTTGAAGATAAGGAGCGATAACTATGAGTGAAGCAGCCGAAACTTTAGATGGTTGGTATAGTTTACATTTGTTTTATGCAATGGATTGGACTACATTTCGTTTAGTTCCAGAAGACGAGCGTGAGGCAATGATTTCTGAATTAAAATCATTTGTTGAAGATAAATCTAAAGCAAGAGAGTCACACACAGGTGATCAAGCAATTTATAATATTACAGGCCAAAAAGCAGACCTACTATTATGGTTCTTACGTCCTGAAATGAAAGACTTAAATAAAATTGAAAATGATTTTAATAAATTACGTATTGCGGACTACTTAATTCCTACTTATTCTTATGTTTCAGTGATTGAATTAAGTAATTACTTAGCCGGCAAATCTGACGAAGACCCGTATGAAAATCCACATGTGAAAGCTAGATTGTATCCTGAACTTCCTCATTCTGAATACATCTGCTTCTATCCTATGGATAAACGTCGTAATGAAACTTATAACTGGTATATGTTACCTATAGAAGAACGTAAGAATTTAATGTATAACCATGGCATGATTGGACGTAAATATGCCGGTAAAATCAAACAATTTATCACTGGTTCTGTTGGTTTTGACGATTTTGAATGGGGTGTGACATTATTCTCAGACGATGTATTACAATTTAAAAAAATTGTATACGAAATGCGTTTTGACGAAACTACAGCGCGTTATGGCGATTTTGGTAGTTTCTATGTAGGTCATATCTTAAATACAGACGATTTCAATGAATTCTTTAATATTTAATTTTTGACTGCAGAAAGCTATGAAGAAATATCTTCATAGCTTTTTTATATACTTAAAAATAGAAAAAGCACACTTCGGAGAACTCGAAGTGTGCCTTCCTAGTAGTATCCTTGGGAGAACTTTAATCACTACTACGTATTAAGTTAACTTCAGAGAATATACAGTCGCTACCCAATATATTCTTTGTAATCGTTAACTAATATTATTTTAACCATTTTGAAACATTTGAAACACGATAAAATTAAAAATATACACTTTTACCGAATAATTTCATTATAGGTTTAAAATTGAACTTATTTAAATAAATTAATTATATTTTAGTTTAACTTTTCACATTTGCGAATAGGGTTAAAGTTTATGTATGTGGTCTTTTTTAATCACATCTACTATAATAATATTAAATTCAAAATATTTTAAAAATTGGTGATGTAATGACTATTGAATCAAATGAAACAGCTCATGAAAGTCTAATTAAAGATGTAGTCATGTTAGCTGCCCGAATATTATTAGAATCTGGCGCTGAGGGTACTAGAGTCGAAGACACAATGACTCGCATCGCTAGAAAGTTAGGTTATTCAGAAAGTAATAGCTTTGTAACGAATACTGTTATTCAATTTACGTTACATAATGAATCATATCAGCGTTTATATAGAATTAAATCACGTGATACAAATCTTATAAAAATTTCTCAAGCTAATGAAATCTCAAGACAAATTACTAATGGCACGATTGACCTAGAGGAAGCTAAGAAAAAATTAGAACATATTTATATAGCTAAGAGGGACAGTAGTCTTCCCTTCAAAGGTATAGCTGCTGCAATAATCGCAATGAGTTTTCTCTATTTACAAGGAGGACGTCTCATTGATGTGATTACAGCGATTTTAGCTGGGAGTTTTGGTTATCTAGTAGTTGAAATTCTTGATCGCAAATTACATGCACAATTTATACCAGAATTTTTAGGTTCATTAGTGATTGGTATTATTGCAGTCATTGGACATTCGCTTGTACCAAGTGGCGATTTAGCAACAATCATCATCGCAGCAGTCATGCCGATTGTACCAGGAGTATTAATTACTAATGCGATTCAAGATTTATTTGGTGGGCATATGTTGATGTTTACTACTAAATCTTTAGAGGCGTTAGTGACTTCATTCGGTATTGGTGCAGGCGTTAGCTCAATTTTAATTTTAGTTTAGGAGGCATGTAGAAAATGTTTTGGATATTGAATTTTGTATTTAGTTTTCTCGCCTCACTCTTCTTCTGTGTCATATTTGATGCGCCTAGGAAATTGTATCTATCATGTGGATTTGTTGGTGCATGTGGTTGGATGGTCTATATTCTATTCTTTGATGGGTTACAAGTTCACACTATCTATTCAAGTTTCTTTGGAAGTTTAGCATTAGGTTTATTAAGCCACTACATGGCACGCCATATGAAAGAACCAGTCATTATCTTTATGGTTACTGGTATTATTCCTTTAGTTCCAGGTGGACTTGCTTACGATGCTACTAAAAATTTAGTATTACTTCATTTCAGCAGAGCAATTAATACGATGCTTGAAGTAACATTGATTGCAGGAGCAATTGCTTTAGGCTTATTGTTTGCTGACCAAATCTCTAAAATAGTTATCTCAGGCTTTGATCGTACACGAAAAAAATTATAATTCCATATATATAGAATAAGCTCAAAGATGATTTTATTAATGTAAATCATCTTTGAGCTTTCTTTATTTCAAAACTATATTAAAGAAACATTTTTTGTATTAATTAAATTATTTCTTAGGTTCATCAACCATGTCTTCGACTTCATTTTCAGAACGGTTAAGAATTAAACGACTTAATTCGTCATTATCCATCTTCTTAAGCTTAGGATAGCGGATAAAGAAGAAGATAAGACCTATCACTAGCCAAATTGCTAAAGCAATGTAAGAAGGTCCTGGCAATGATGCAGGCGATCCTGGAATTAAGAGTAATCCTAAGAAGATAAATGATACGATTGAACCAATAATCGCAAACGTCTTATAAATAGGCGCGTATGTGTTGCTTTGTTTATCATAACTAAATAGTTTTGCTGCTGATAAACAAGTAATGAAGTATGCAATAGAGACACCTGTTGACGACATGTTAACAATCCAATTTAATGCATTACGTCCTAACCAAGGCGCTACTAATGCTACACCCACTAAGAAGATAATAGCAACATATGGTGTTTTATATTTACTATGCAATTTACTAAATACTGTAGGCATAATACCAGAACGTCCCATAGAGAATAAAAGACGACTTGAACTCATTAAGAAACCGTTGAGTCCTGTAAAGATACCCATTGCGATAGCAATAGCTAATACACCAAGACCAATGTAACCAAATGCTCCTTGCGTAACCGCACCTGTTAACCATAAGTTACCGTTGAGACTTTTAGAATGTGTGCCTAACCATCCAGTATAAAGTAACATGACAACATAAGTTAGTGCTGCTGCTAGTAAGCTATAAACAATTAATTTAAATGTTTTATTTGGTGCGAAATTAAATTCTTCTGCGGTTTGCGGAATGTTATCGAAACCTACATAAGCCCATGGTGCGATAGCCACAATCATGATAATAGATCTAAACCAACCTTTATCTGAATTAGCTAAAGGTTGTATATTACTTAAGTCAAAGTTACTACCAAAGAATGAACCAAAGAACATAAGTAAGACAACGACAACCATTGCAATACAGAAATAATATTGAAGTGATCCAGATACACTCGCACCTCTAATTGAGATAATCATAAAGACTAATAATAGTACTGTTGCAATGATAATCTCCGTTATGTAGACATCCCAACCTGCAACTGTATATAACTTTCCATTATTTAAAACATTGGGTAATAGAAACTTAACTAATAAACTAAACGCTGTAGCATTTAGTGCTACGACGCAGACATAGCCAAATGTTAAAAACCAAGATGAAAAGAAACTTACATATCTACCGAAACTTAAGAAACTAAAAGCAAATGCTCCCCCTGAAACCGGGAATTTCTCAACTAACGCCCCATAACTAACGGCGATTAAAATCATTAATAACGCACCGATGACGATGCCTATAGAGGATGCAATAGGTCCTGATTGTTTAATCCAATCCCCTGGTAAAATAAAAGCACCCCAACCGATACATGAGCCGTAAGCAATTGCCCATACGAACTTTTCAGAAAGGTTTTGCTTAAGGTCACCTCTATCTACTTTATTATTTTTATTTTCCATAAATAAAACTCACCTCGAAGGTATTCTATACCCGATTCGGTGAGTTTTTAAATATCAAGTATACTATTTTCTTTAGAATTTTAAGCTTAAAAATGTTTGTTAGTTATTAGTATTTAGCCTGCATATTTAAATGTAGCGATAATTAACATTAACCAACCTGCTATAAATAACACGCCGCCAATTGGTGTAATAGCACCTAAAATTCGAATTTGTGTAAGTGCTAAGATATATAAAGAACCGCTGAAGAAGACGATCCCGAAGAAAAGTAACCAACCTGCCCAATTAACATTAATAGCAGTAGTACCGCTAATTACTCCAATAATTAATAGTCCGAGACCATGATACATTTGATACATTGTCGCTTTTTCCCAAACAGACATGTATTTTTCAGATAATTTGTTTTCTAAACCATGTGCACCAAAAGCGCCTGTACCGACAGCCATCATCGTATTTAGTGCACCTAGAATTATAAATAATTTCATCATTTCAATTGTGCTCCTTTATGTTTAAAAGTCGAAAATAGACTCGCCATTTCCTATATTGTCATCTGTAGTCATTAAATTTGAATGAGACGTATGTTCATTTTTCATTGATTGAGGTACTTTACCTCCCATTGCTTCAATTTCAGCAGCTGACACTTGATTTTTATTATGATTTGATTGATTCGATTCTTTGCGTTGCGAAGATAAAACTTGAGCATTGGATGCCTCATGCCTATCTTGAACCGAAGTTTGATTATCACTAGAAGTGTATAGAGAAGTTAATGTATGTATAGCATACATATGCTTTTCAAATTCAGCCTCAGTCTGAGCTTCATCCGCTTGCACTAATTCTTGTTCAATCAAATGAATCATTTTATCATTGCGCATCATTTATCACCTTAACCTTCGCACCAATTAATAGGGTCTTTTCCTTTAGCTTTTAGATATTCATTCGTTCTTGAATAAGGCTTAGAACCAAAGAAACCTCTAAAAGCAGATAATGGACTAGGATGAGGAGATTTTATAACTAAATGTTTAGATGTATCAATGAGTTTCTCTTTTTGTTGAGCAGGTTTGCCCCATAATATAAAAACAACATTTTCACGATGTTTAGAAACCGCTTCAATCACTTCATCAGTAAATGTTTCCCATCCGATATCTCTATGTGAATGTGCTTCTCCTTGTCTCACTGTCAGCACAGTATTTAATAAAAGCACACCTTCTCTAGCCCAATCTTGTAAATGTGGTGATACCCTATGACAACCAATATCATCTTCTAGTTCTTGGTACATATTTCGCAATGAAGGTGGAAATTTAGCATTAGGTTGCACTGAAAATGCTAAACCATGTGCTTGGTTAGGTCCATGGTATGGATCTTGCCCCAGTATAACTACCTTTATATTGTCAAACGGTGTTAAATCAAATGCTTGGTAAATATTCTTTCTATCTGGGTACACAATTTTAGTTGTATATTCTTTTTCTAGAAAATCGTGCATCTCCTGAAAGTCATGTCTTGACGTTATATCATGAAAAACTTCTGACCATTTCATCGCATTCACCTCTCGACATATTTTAACATATTCAATGATAAGAAGTTATGAAGATTAAATTGCCGCTCTATAAATGTAAACCTATAATATTACAAGGTTTACAATATAAATATTTTTGGCTATAGTACTACTAAATCAATTTATATCAGAAGTTTGGAGCGTAGACATATGTGTACTGGTTTTTCATTTTTCACAAAATCAAAACATCATTATTTAGCTAGAACAATGGATTTCGCATTCGAATTTAACGGCATACCTACTGTGGTACCTCGCCACTATCAGTATCAATTTGACTTAGAATCAGAATTACGACTTCAATACGGTTTCGTAGGCACTAATTTAAAAGTCGGAAGATATCGCTTTGGTGATGGCATCAATGAACATGGAGTGGCAATTTCAAACCATTATTTTACTGGTGAAGCTTCATATAGCAACCATAGACGGTATGGCTATTTCAATTTAGCACCTGAAGAATTTATAGTGTGGGTGCTTGGCTTCGTTAAAAGTATAGAAGAACTCAAACAAAAAGTGAAAAACATCAACATTATGAATGAAAAAAATACTACATTAAATATAGTTCCACCCCTGCATTTTATAATCACTGATGCGTCAGGACATACAGTTGCAGTGGAACCCCATAACGGACTACTTATCGTTAAAGACAACCACGTTAAGGTATTAACCAACGCACCTAAACTTGAGTGGCATATTCAAAATTTAAGAAATTATGCTTTCCTTCAACCTGAGAAATCAACAAATCAGCTTGTTGGCAAAGTATTAGTGCGTTCCATGGGATGTGAAGCTGGCACTAATGGCCTACCAGGTGGCTATACATCTACAGAACGATTCGTGCGTGCCACTTATTTAAGACATCATTTATCATCTTCTCATAATGAAGATATCAACCTTATGAATTGTTTTAAAATCCTAGACTCTGTCAGTATACCGCAAGGAGCTGTGCTAGATGCTGGAGAAACACATTACACACAATATCAATTAGTTATGGATAGTAAAGATAAAGCTTATTACATTAAGCCATACTTTAGTAATCAACTTTTCAAAGTTCAATTAAATGAAGAATTACTATCAAAGGACGATATGACATTTCTTCCTATTAACAATGAATTACATATTTCTCAATTAAATGCGTAATATATTCATGCGGTCCTTCATTTTCGAAAAGCTATAAACATTTAGCTTACCCGATAAACGTGGTATGATTAAGGATATATTAGAACTTAACGGGAGTGAATAAAATTATGGCTTTAAAGAAAGTATTAACAATTGCAGGGTCTGATACGAGTGCGGGAGCTGGTATGCAAGCAGACCTTAAAACATTCCAAGAATTAGATACGTATGGAATGGTGGCTTTGACATCTATCGTTACGATGGATAAAGAAACGTGGTCTCATGATGTAACACCTCTAGATATGAATGTCTTTGAAAAGCAACTTGAAACTGCAATTTCTATTGGCCCTGACGCAATCAAGACGGGTATGTTAGGTACTCAAGAAATCATTAAACGTGCAGGCGAAGTTTATGAAGAATCAGGTGCAGATTACTTCGTCGTAGACCCAGTCATGGTTTGTAAAGGTGAAGACGAAGTACTTAACCCAGGAAATACTGACGCAATGATTAAATATTTACTACCTAAAGCAACAGTAGTAACGCCAAACTTATTTGAAGCTGGCCAACTTTCAGGTTTAGGAAAATTAACTTCAATCGAAGATATGAAAAAAGCTGCTAAAATCATTTATGATGCAGGTACACCTCACGTGATTATCAAAGGTGGTAAAGCGCTAGATCAAGATAAATCTTATGATTTATACTACGATGGCGATAAATTCTATCAGTTAACAACAGATATGTTCCAACAAAGTTATAACCACGGTGCAGGTTGTACGTTCGCAGCTGCGACAACTGCTTACCTAGCTAACGGTAAATCTCCAAGAGAAGCAGTCATCGCTGCTAAAGCTTTCGTAGCATCTGCAATCAAAAACGGTTGGAAAATGAATGAATTTGTAGGACCTGTTGATCATGGTGCATATCATCGCATCGAACACATCGAAGTCGAAGTAACAGAAGTTTAAAGAAATACTGCATTGATTTCTAAAATAAGAATTCATTCTATATAGCTTTCTAAGATGGCTAAAATAGACAAAAGCTTGATATAAACACAGTTCAAATTCAGTCATCTAATTCAAAAATGTTAGAAGCGTTTAAGATATGAATTGATGTTTATCCTCTTTTAATTTAAAGCTTTTAATCACTTTTTATTGATTAATAAGGTGATTGAAAGCTTTTTATTTTTCTATATTGGAAATTTTTATGTGTATATTCCACCTTTATCACACGTTTTAGAATCTTCACTCTAAAAATATTAAAACGAATATGTTTAAAACAACCTTTACTGTAGTAAACAATGGTAAATGAAACCTTTTAAAAAGGAGGAAATTATAACATGAATATTGAAGATCAAAACGTGGGGATGACTGAACCTATTACAATCATTGGCGGAGGCATCGGAGGTTTGACACTTGCCAGAGTATTGTATGTCAATGGTATACCATCTAAGGTTTATGAAATTGATACATCTCCAAATGCACGTACGCAAGGTGGTCAACTTGATATACATGAACATAATGGACAAGTTGCACTTAAAAAAGCTCATCTGATGGATGAATTTCACTCTATTATTCATGAAGGCGCAGACGCAGCACGTATATTTAATTCTAATGGGGAATTACTTCACGATGCGCCTGCTGACGAAAATAATGGTAGACCTGAAGTTTTACGTGGAGATTTAAGACAAATTTTAATTGATTCATTACCTAACGAAACAATAGAGTGGAATAAAAAAGTGGATCGTGTAGAAGAATTGGAAAAAGGACAATACCAAGTGTTCTTTAGAGATGATACATCTTTAACTACTAGCAAATTAGTAGGTGCAGACGGCGCATGGTCTAAAGTACGTAAAGTTTTAACTGATATTACACCTCATTATACTGGTTACACATTTATAGAAACATACCTTCATGACGTTGATAACCAATATCCTGAAACTGCAAAAGTTGTAGGACAAGGCCAAATGTTTGCATTATCTCCAGGAAAAGGTATCGTAGCACATCGTGAATATGGGAGTATTATTCATACTTATGTACAGATGCAATGCTCTTCAGAGTGGATTGACAACATTGATTTCTCAAATAAAAAGGAAGCGACACAAACCATAGCTAATGAATTTAAAGGTTGGCCTAATGAAATTACTGCATTGATTACGGAAGCTGAATCCTCAATTACTCCAAGAAAAATTAATGCATTGCCTGATGAACATCGTTGGCAAAGACGACAAGGCGTTACTTTAATCGGAGATGCGGCTCATTTAATGGCTCCTTCAGGTGAAGGCGCAAACTTAGCTATGTTAGATGCCGCGGAATTAGCAGAAAGCATTGCAAAAATGAATGGAGATTTAAATAGCGTTATTAAAGATTATGAAGAAACCATGTTCCCTAGAAGCGAAGAAGAAGCTAGAGAATCACATGAATTATTGGATATATGTCTAGGTGAGGACAGTCCACATCGTCTAGTTGAACTCTTTAAAGGTAATATTTAATAAATATGTAAATGAAACTGGCTTACTTTAAGTGTAAGCCAGTTTTTTAGATCATCATTGAAATTAAAATATTTTGTTGAATGAGGTTTCAAATACTTCTCTAAATTTCTAGGCATAAAGTCTGAGACATCTCTCCGATGTTCGTAGTATTCAAAGTTGATACCATAGTCCCATGTATTTTTAAAGAAACTCATTTACTATATAGAGTGTAGAGAGACAAAGGAGGAATCGAACAACATGATTATCTACAGGCAAAATATAGAGAACGGAGTACCTATTTACGAAATCATAACTAAAACTTTCAAGACTATTACAGTAAAATGTGATGAAACTTTCAGTGAATTCGAAATCTATAAATTGCTCTCTCTACTAGAAAATGACGTAGACACAATGAAAATGAGTTACTAAACCGTGTCGATGTTATTTTCACATCCAAACAAGACATTGCACAAAATCCAATTGAGAATTTGAGAATTAGAATTTATGTTCTAATTATTCCCTAACATAATGTGTTTTTTAAAGTTTTCTGTCCCCTAAACTATAAACTTTAAAAGCCATTCAATCATCCCTAAAAATACTCACCTTAAAATGTATAAAACGCTAATGTTAGCCAAAATTGTCCCCTTTTGTAGCTCGGAGAGAACCTTTGAGCGTTGCTACCATTAGCGTTTATTTTTTCTAATTAAAAGTACGTCTAGTGAATAAAAAAATAGCAGTAAAATGATTTCTAATTGAGATCATTTTACTGCTATTACTTTAATGAAAGTTATATTCTAAGTTTTATATTTAAAAGTTTTCTTTTTCTTTTCTCTCTTTAACCCACCATAAAGCTTTTTTAGGGTTTTCTTCATAGTATTTTCTATCTTCTTCATTATCAACATTTGGATAAGAACCTTTAAGTGACTTACCTGCTGTACTTGCATGAAATAAAGTAATAACTAAGAATCCAATTAAACTAATTGCAGTTAAATAATATGCTGGAGCTAAAGCATTTCCAGTTGATTCTACTAACCATGATGCAATTAAAGGCGTAGTACCACCAAATAAAGAAACAGATACGTTAAATGTTACTGATAATGTACGATATCTGATATGTGTATAGAACATTGTTGGTAAAGATCCTGGCATTGTTGCTTCATATGTTGAAAGGAAGAATCCTAATATGAAGACACCGATAATTATTAATGGTAATGATTTAGTACTTAGTAAACTGTATGCGACAATACTTAATAAAGTAAGTCCTCCTGTACCAATCAAGAATACCTTTTTCTCACCAATTTTATCGGCCATTTTACCAAACATTAGTGCTAATGGAATCATAACTGCCATTACACATGTAATAAGTACACTTGTAGTCGTAGCATCCAGTTTAACAATTTGACCAAGATACGTTGGTAGATAAGCTGTTACAGAATAATTCGTTACATTAAAGAATACTACCGCTACGAAGCAAACGAGAATATCTTTATAATAATATCGAATAATAGTGAAGAACCCTATGTTATCTCTTTGAGGAGTGGAAGCTACATCATTTTCATAAACAGGAGACTCTTCAAGTCTACGACGTAAATAAAGACCAAATAATCCAAGGAATAAACCTAGAATAAATGGAATTCTCCAACCCCATGCTTGCATTTGATCATGAGTTAAGAAGAAACTTAATAATGCAATCATAATTGAAGCCGCAATATAACCTGAAAGTGTACCAATTTCAAGGCCACTACCTAAACTATTACGACGTTTATCCGGTGATGATTCAGCAACGTAAGTCATTGCACCTGCGTATTCCCCACCTGTAGAAAAGCCTTGTAGCACCCTAGCAAGTAATAACAGTATTGGCGCCCATATTCCTATTGTATTGTAATTGGGTAGTAATCCAATAGTAAGTGTAGATAATGCCATTAAAATAATTGTTGTAGTTAATACAACTTTACGTCCATATTTGTCACCGATGATACCAAACACGATACCACCAATAGGTCTTAATAAGAACGCGATTGCTAATGCTGCAAATGTAAAAATTTGTTGGATTTGAGGATTATGTACTGGAGAGAAGAAATTCGCTCCTATGTATGCAGTTGTATAAGCATAAACCCCAAAGTCAAACCATTCCATGGCGTTACCAATACCGGTAGCTACAACGGTTTTTTTCGCTTCTTGACCGTCTACCACGTTAATATGATTTTTGTTGAACTTCATTACAATAACACTCCCTTGTGATATGTTACATAATTATACGTAGTTAAACTTTAATGTCAAATTAATTCAGTTTACATAATTTTCAATTTTTTAAGTTTATTCATTTTACAGATATTTAAATTTAACATTTGAAATTGCTTCCATTAATTATTGGCAACGAAAATAAAAAAACTAAAAAATAATTTTTCATCTAATTTTTTAATACCATTAGTTTTACCCCGTATAAATCATCCGAAACTTTTATAATTGTTTCGTCTTCAACAAAAAATCGTATATCGTCATGTATATCAATAGGATTAAGGTATTTTATTTTATAATTCTCCCATTGTATATTGAGTTCTTCGAAGGCGATTTCACATACTAATTGACCTGGTACGATGTCATTGTGTATTGGATTCATATCATTCACTAATACTAAGTATTCTTTAATAATCTCGATTGAAATCTTCATTTTAACGCTTTACCTCGATAAAAACTTGTTCTATATATATACATTTATGGTTATTTTTATTTATTTTCAAACTATAGGTGTGCTTGATAAAATCTTTTATATTTTTAACTGAAATTTTGCTTAAAGTCGCGTCATATACTTCATCCGTTACTAATTTATTAAATTCTTTAACATATGTCTCCTTTAAAATTAAAGGTTTCTTTACAAATTTTTTATAACTTTTAAATTCCGACCAAAGCTTTGCACACATTAAAGTAGGGACTTGATAATTGAAATCTTTATTTAATAAATAGCAATACTTACGCACTTCTTTTTCTTTAAAAATGACTCTTTGATGTTCTTCACCATCTCTCAAATAATACTGCATTACCGAGTCCTCCACCGATTCCCATTGTTGCAATGGATTTATTTTGCACATTCATATGAAATAATCGTGTAACTAGAGCAGCGCCACTTGCTCCATATGGGTGACCAGAAGCGATTGCGCCGCCCCATCGATTTAGCTTATCATCAGAAATACTAAGTTCCTTCTGACAAGCTAAAACTTGTGAACTAAATGCTTCATTTAGTTCTATAGTATCAATATCTTCTATTTTAACTTTAGCTCTTTTCAACAACTTTCTAACTGCTGGCACAGGACCTATACCTAAATAATTAGGATCGACCCCAACTGTACAACTTTCAATAAATTTTAATCCTTTAGCAAAACCTAAGTTTATAGCGAGTTTCTCTTCCATTACAAGGATTAATACGGCACCATCATTTTTCATACAACTGTTACCAACTGTAATTGAACCTTGAATTAATAATGGTTTAAATCTACTTAATTTCTCAGTAGTTAAACGAGACTTAACACTTTCATCTCTATCAAACGATACCCCTTTAACTTTAATAGGCAATATTTCTCGGGAAATATTCCCATTATCATAGTTACCTTGAGTCAATTGATGGCTTCTATAAGCGAACTTATCTTGCATTACTCGCGAAATACCGTATTTTCGCGCCACATTTTCAGCAGCTTCTATCATTGAAGGATCTTGACCTTCCGGAGCAAATGGCGCTTTTTCGAAGAATTGAGGAAATTCTGTTTCATACACTGATTGAGGTCGTTTTAATTTCCAAGGTGCTCTACTTATACTCTCAACACCACCTGCAAGGTATACATTTCCAGCGCCACTTTGTATCATTCTACAAGCTTGTATAATAGTTTCTAGCCCTGAACCACACTGTCGATCAATAGTAACGCCTGGAACGGAGTTTTTAAGGCCTGCTTCTAGCAAAGATTTCCTTGCGATGTTACCACCATTGCCAACTGTGTTGCCGATAATAACGTCTTCCAAGTATTCCATCGCTCCAGGATATTCTGCTTGAAAGTAATTGAATAAAGGTTTTAGTAGTTGTTCTGGTTCCAAATGCTTTAAATATCCACCGTACTTGCCAAATGCAATTCGTTTAGCTGCTACAATGACTGGTTGCTTCATATTTAAATCTCTCCATTCAAATATTTAGTTTTCATTTTTCCTCTAGCAATTTTTCCAGATTCAGTGTAATGCATACCGTCAATTTTCCTAATTTTAGACGGAACCTCATATCTTGATAGATGACTCTTTAAACACGTTTTTACTTCTGAATATTTTAATTCTTTTATTCCTGTATACAAAAGAACTGCTATTTCTCCAAACTTATGATGTGGCTCACCTATTACTATTGCTTCACTGACACCTTCAATATTCATCACGCGCTGTTCTATCTCACTAGGATATACGTTAACGCCACCTATAATTAGACGGTCACTTTTCCTTCCTACTAGATATAAATTTCTATTTCTAATTAGTGCATAATCTCCTGTCTCAATCCACTCATTTGAAATTTGTTCTTCACCAACATATCCACTAAAAGTCATTTCACTTCGAACTTTTAGTAGTCCAATATGTTTTGAATCTTTCTCAAATAGTTTGGCTTCCACGTTTGGAAACAATTTGCCTACTGATTGTCTTGGTGCTGTTTGATTGAAATTATAGCTAATAAAACTTGCCTCAGAGGTGCCAAAAAATTCTATTAAATTCGTATCTGGATAAAGTTGAGCGATAGCCATAAATTGTTCTTTTGAAAGCTTTGCTCCACTGCTGAAAATACTTTTAATTTCTACAGTATGTAAATCTTTTAAAATGAACTGATAAAGCATCGTGGGTACTACAAACAATGAAGCAGGCTGATGTATAGACTGTATAGTCTTCACGAGTACTTCTGCATTAAACTCTTTTTGACCTACAAATGTGCGTCCTGTAAACAAAGCATATATACATGCGTATAAGGAGAGTGAGTGTGATAAAGGGCCAGGAGCAACAATCACTTTTGAATCATGCTTTATTAATTTCTCATTCTCTTTATAAGAAATTAACCATGAATGTTCATTTCTATAATAAGCCTTGGGCAAGCCAGTTGTTCCCGAAGTAAATCCAATATGCAGTAATGTACCATTATTAGAATGAGAAATCCTATTATACCCTGTTTTAATTAAGTGCTGGTCACTCTTTAACCATTGAATTTTATATTTTTCAATCAGCTGATTTATTGTAACTTTATTCCATTTACTACTAAAAAAGCACGGAATACCTCCAACTCTATGAATAGCGAAATAATGAATTAGATTTTTTATCGGATGGTTACTTAATAAACCAACTTTTTCTCCCTCGTTAATCATAGAATATTGAGAACTTGCTTTATCTATCTCATGAATCAATTCATCGTAAGTTATTCGTTGATGATCAAATACCAAAGCCAATCGCTTAGGTTGATGCTCACCAAAATCATAAATATTTTTAATTACCTCTAACATACCATCACCATATGTAAACTATATTTATAAATATGTTAACATTAATCTTAAAATTCCTCATGCTAAAATTAACGCCCTACTACCAATGATATGGAAGTAAGACGTTATTAATTTATATTATAGTAAAAATTCCCTCTGGTTCATTCACGACATAATACGGATTTTCTTGAAGTAAATCATGTGCAGATTGCGCGCCCCAAGTCACTACACAGGATCTAATATCTGATAAACTCGCACTTTTAACATCATGCGTTGTATCTCCGATATAGACTGTACGTCCTTGATTTAAATGATTATTCTGTATGATGGATTGTAAGATTTTATAATGAGGCTTTCGCAACTCCTTAATATGTAAACCTAGTGCATCTTTTGTAAATCGATTAAGCCCTAAATAATCTAATTGTCTTGTTACTACAGCTGTTTCATTACTTGATATTACAAAGATATTTTTCTTTTTATTATGTAGTAATTGGAGCATTTCACTTATTCCCGCAAACTCTTTTATATTATGTATTTCATATTGCCTGTAATATTTATGATAAGCCCTAAGGAATAATTCAACTTTTTCCTCATCTATACCGATACTAGTTAAACTTCTCAAACCTTCCTCTAACGGTTGGCTTTGTGCACTTAAAATTTCTTCTTTACCAGGATTCTTTAAATTTAATTCCTTAAAAGCCTGCTCAGTTGCATAAACGTGACATGATGTTGTGTCTGCTAAAGTACCACCAAAATCAAAAATATAGTTGTCAAAATTCATGATGTTACACCTCTTAGATAGTAATTACATTATAAATATACACTTTTTTGGTTAAAACTGCGATATATTAAAAAACCAGAGATTTCATGGACTTCATGGAATCTCTGGTAGTATTTCTTACTATTCTAAATTAGCATGATTTTGTTGCATTGTTTCTTCATTGATATGAAATGCTTCCATTAAAGGCAATACAACACTGTCGAGGAAAACTAGTGACGCTTGTTCAAACAAGCTTCCTAGTGGTTGCTTAGAACCTTCAATATCGTGTTTAGTGCCAGCTGGTAATTCTATAATAGTTTCAGCAAGCTCTCCGATTGGCGAATCTGTTTGCGTTGTAATAAGTACAACTTTAGCGCCAATCTTTTGCGCTTTTTCAGCTAACAATCTTAAGTGTTCTGTTGAACCTGACCCAGAAATAATAATGAAAAGGTCGTGCTCTTTTATTGATGGAGTCGTGGACTCTCCTACAACATAAGCGTGTTCACCTAGTTGGTTTAAACGCATTGCAAAACTATTTGCAACAAATCCAGAACGCCCTTTACCAGCTACAAATATTCTATCCGCACCAACAACGTCATTAGCAAATCTTTCATACGACGTATCATCAACATGCGACAACGTATGATCTAATTCATCAAGTATAAGACGATAGTTATTAAATTCTGTCATCCTATCTACCTTCAATCGCATCGCGACATTGTTTTGCAGCTTCAACAGGATCGTCAGCGTTTGCGATTCCTCCACCTACGATAACTAAATCAGGTTCTTCAGCCACAATATCTTTAATTGTATCTGGTTTAATACCGCCAGCTACAGCGACTTTAGAATTTTTAATTACTGACTTCACTGTACGTAAACTATCTAATGGTGATTGACCTTCAGCTTGTAAATCATAACCAGTGTGTACAGCGATATAATCAGCGCCCATTTCGTCTAATTCTTTTGCGCGTGTTTCAAGATCTTGTACCGCAATCATATCTACTAATAATTCTTTACCATGTTTATGTGCTTCTTCAACAGCAGCTTTAATTGATGCGTCTTCTGCTACACCTAAAATAGTTACAACATCAGCACCAAATTTAACAGCTTGGCTTACTTCATAATCTGCTGCATCCATGATTTTTAAATCTGCTAATACTTTCGCATTACTAATATTCTCATTTAAATGTTGTACTGATGGTAAACCTTCGTTAATAACAATCGGCGTACCAATTTCAACAATATCTACATATTCTTCAACT
The DNA here is from genome assembly GCF_000692055.1 of Staphylococcus sp. TE8. Classification (NCBI taxonomy): domain Bacteria; kingdom Bacillati; phylum Bacillota; class Bacilli; order Caryophanales; family Staphylococcaceae; genus Staphylococcus; species Staphylococcus sp. TE8. Next base: position 57,920 of record NZ_JMGB01000001.1, on the reverse strand, counting down.
TTTTTCGCTAATTTTGCTGCTTCTTCTTTATTTAATAAATCAATTGCTAATTGTAGTTCCAATGAAATACATCCTTTCATATGACAGTCAATTTCTATTATATAAAGGTGTTTACCCGGCATTTCATTTTTTAAACTGAGCTGAAAATGCTATCACCACAATTAGACTTTATCAATATGAGGAGGTGCAGCCTCATCATCAACATACACTTCCACATTTGGATGGGCATGTAAAATTGTAGAAGGGATGTCTTTAGTAACCTGGTTATTCATTAATTGATGAATCGCTTCTTTTTTCTTTTCTCCAAATGCAAGCAAAATAATACGTTTAGCCTTTAAAATACTTGCTAATCCCATTGAAACAGCTTGTTGTGGAACATCTGATTCACTTTCAAAATAACGACTGTTTGCACGTATCGTACTCTCTGTCAAATCAACAATGTGCGTTTCACTATGTAAATCAGTACCAGGTTCATTAAATCCAATATGACCATTTTCACCTATACCTAATATTTGTATATCAACAGGACCTCTATCATTAAGCAATTGGTTATAACGTTCAGCCTCATCCTCTAATTGAGAGCTGTAACCATTTGGTATATGAATATTTTCTTTATTGAAGTTCGGATATTGATCAAATAATACCTCATTCATATAATAATGATAACTTTGAGGGTGTTCAGCTTTTAATCCAACATATTCATCTAAATTAAATGTTTCAACATGAGAAACATCTAATTGATTCTTTTCTAATAACTCAACTAAATATTTGTATACCTCAGTCATTGTGCCACCAGTAGCTAAACCTAATTTACTTGTAGGTTGGCAACTCATTTCTTTATATAATTCACATGCAACATAAAATGACGCAAGTTTCTTAGAACCTAAGTTGATGATTTTCAATTTTTAAACACCTCGATTTTTAAATCTATGTTCTTACACCTTTCCAACTCCACTTATATAATATACCCTTCAAATACATATTTAACAAAATTTAATTCTTAATTTAAAGAAATTTAACAAACTTCATTATCTATCTTTTTATCTATAACTAAAAAATTTTCCTAATTATTTCAAGCATTCGTGTACAAATATACATCGCTTTCTAGTAAAATATATAGATAAACACATTTACTGATTTTTTATAAACACATTAGTACACGTTGTAAAATATTAAAGAGATAATATAAGTAGTCACTAATAATAAAGCGTAAAAAATCGCGACTTTGGAATCTTTTTAGTGAAGTACTTAACACTAAAATAAACATCTCTAATCTTAATAACTACAAAACCTGTGAAGACTCACACAACTCGGCTACGCATAAGGGCGTCGCAACTCATCGAGTTATAAACGCTCTATTACTATTGATGTAATATGATAAAGTCTTTAACTAATGTTTAAAATTTCGACAGTTTACAATCAACACACTGCAAAATATAAGGGAGTGAACGTGTTGGAACCGATTAATGAACAAGAAGTATTTAACTTACTTACTTCTTATGCAAATAAACCCGTGTACTTACATGTCGAAACTACAAATGGCGCATACGCTAACCATTTCGACGAACGCGTTTTTAACGCAGGTACCTTTTTAAGAAATATACAAGTCACATATGAACACGCACAACTTAAAGGTGGCGAAAAAGATCCATATCGTGTCGGATTAAAATTACGAGAAGGTGGTTGGGTTTATGTACAAGGATTAACGCACTATGAAGTTAATCACGACAACGAATTCCTCATCGCCGGATTTAATTATGAAGGACAATTGGCAGCTACAATAGAAATTAGCGATAAGCCATTCACAATATAGAGGAGGTTATGAATCATGACTGATGAAAGACACGTACTTGTAATCTTTCCACATCCAGATGATGAAACCTTCTCATCTGCTGGAACCATTGCAAGTTATATTGACGCAGGCGTGCCAGTCACGTACGCATGCTTAACACTAGGACAAATGGGACGTAACTTGGGTAACCCTCCTTTTGCGACAAGGGAATCTTTACCTAATATTCGAGAACGAGAACTTGAAGATGCTTGCCGAGCAATTGGAATTACAGACCTAAGAAAGATGGGGTTACGAGATAAAACGGTTGAGTTTGAACCACATGATCAAATGGACGATATGGTAAAAAATCTCATTGATGAAACTAACCCGTCGTTAATTATTTCATTTTATCCTAAATTCGCCGTGCATCCAGACCATGAAGCTACAGCAGAAGCTGTTGTACGTACAGTAGGACGTATGCCAGAATCAGAACGTCCACGACTCACACTTGTAGCATTTAGTAATGATGCACCAGAAATACTTGGTCAACCAGACATTCAAAATGACATTTCTAAATATAGTGATTTAAAACTTAAAGCCTTTGAAGCGCATGCTTCTCAAACAGGACCATTCTTAAAACAAATTGCGAGCCCTGACATTGATGGACAAGCACAAAGTTTCTTAAAGGTTGAGCCATTTTGGACTTATCACTTCGAATCTTAAATGGAGGTAAAACATGACAGAATTTGATTTATCTACTCGAGAGGGTCGTTGGAAACACTTCGGTTCTGTAGATCCTATCGAAGGTACGAAACCTACAACTAAAAATGAAATGACTGATTTACAAAGCACTCATAAAAATTTCCTATTTGAAATAGAAGAAGTAGGAATTAAAAATTTAACGTATCCTGTATTGATTGATCAGTATCAAACTGCAGGATTATTTAGCTTTTCAACAAGTTTAAATAAAGATGAAAAAGGCATTAATATGAGTCGTATATTAGAGAGTGTTGAAAAGCATTATAATAATGGAATTGAGCTTGAATTTAATACACTTTATCAAGTATTACGCACACTTCAAGAAAAAATGAATCAAAATGCTGCTGGGGTGGATGTCTCAGGAAAATGGTTCTTTGATCGCTTTAGTCCAGTGACTAATATTAAAGCTGTAGGTAACGCAGACGTCACGTACGGACTTGCAATTGATGGCGAAAAAGTAACACGTAAAGAACTAACGATTGAAGCTACTGTTACAACACTTTGTCCTTGTTCTAAAGAAATCAGTGAGTACTCAGCGCATAACCAACGTGGAATCGTTACAGTTAAAACTTATTTAGATAAAGATGCTAAAGTCGTGGATGATTATAAAGATAAAATTTTAGACGCTATGGAAGCTAACGCGAGTTCCATATTATACCCTATCTTGAAACGTCCAGATGAAAAACGTGTCACAGAACGTGCTTATGAAAACCCACGTTTCGTAGAAGATTTAATTCGACTCATTGCTGCTGATTTAGTTGAATTCGACTGGATTGATGGCTTTGATATTGAATGTCGCAATGAAGAATCTATTCACCAACACGATGCGTTTGCTCGTTTAAAATATAGAAAATGATAGAAAAAAGAGAGTTGCTCCACACTTCTTTAAAGCAACTCTCTTTTTTTATGCGATATAAAATTTTAATATGTCGCGTGCGTATTACATAGACATTTTTAAAAATAAATTAATATTAAGTTAATGTCTACTCATATTCTTCTCCCCTGGTCTAACGAAACACATTGCAATAATACTAATCAATGAAGCTACAACCGCTGAAATAAACATTGTTGAATAACCGTGAGTAGCAACTAAAATACCTGTAAGTGTAGGCGCAATCACTGTCGCTGTATTAACAAAGAAGTGAGTTATACCACCATAGGTACCAGTTTTATTTGGTGCTGTATCAATAATCACTGACCAGTAAACTGCGTTAGGTAAGAAGATAAACGCATTCCCTATCATCATTAAAATCATGACTGCAACGATACTATGTGTGAATGGAATAATTAGGAAACATATTGCTGCACAAATCATGCCTGCAATCGCAAAGTATGAACGTGCGATACGTAAGTTACCAGTCTTTTTACGAAGCCAGTCAGACATTTGACCACCAAAATATGCTGTAAAACAAGCGCCGATCCAAGGAATCATCCCCAAATACCAAAGTGAATGGATTTCAAAATGATATTCATCCTGCAAGTATTTCGGTGTCCATGTTAATATAAGGAAATTCACATATTGGAAACCAAAATAACCAATCATGTTTCCTACGAGTGTTGGACTTTTAAAGAAATGATACCACTTTTCACTTGAATCTTCTGTTTCTACTGTTTTTTCAACATTTAAACTCTCATTTGTAGAGCGAATATCATTTAATTCTTCTTCTGAAACTTTTTTATTGTCCTCGGGATAATCTGTAAATACCTTTGCCCAAATAATTACCCAGACTAACCCAAGTATGCCTAATAAGACAAAGAGTAAACGCCAACTTGCTATAGTTAAGAAACCAGATACGATAGGTGCAGTAATAAGTGCTCCTAAAGGTACGCCAATTAAACCAAGAGCTGATAACAAACCACGTTCTCTAGGTGCCGCCCAGTTCGCATTAGTTTTACTAATCGTTGAAAAGATAGGACCTTCTGAAATACCGAAAAGCACTCGAAGTAAACCAAATCCAGCAATGGCTGAACCTCCAAATATTGCCATACCAAGTTCACCTGCAAAAGCCATTGCAATTTCAACTAAAGACCAAGCCGTCCCAGCCAATATCCAAACAAATTTAGGTCCCTTTTTATCGGCAGTAATTCCACCAAGCAATGAACCAAACATGTAACCATAGCCAAAGTATCCTAGTATAGATCCCCAAGCAATCGTATCAAAACCAAATTCTTTAATAATATCTTCTTGAGCATATGAGATTGCACCACGATCGATGTAATTAATCATCGTCATAATAACAATCATGGTAATGATAAAATAACGATAACGTTTCATAGTCATCCCCACCCCTTTGTTCTAAACATCTCTACCGTGTAAGTTTATCATAAAGTTTAGTGTAAGCGCTAACATTATTTTAAATATTCAGAATGTTAAGGTGTTAAAAAAGTGCTATAGATAAGGAGGTTAATAATTTCGGACTAAGTAGAATAGGAATGTTTTTAATATTATTGAATTTTTATTTTTAGTTTATTTAATATTTGAAGATTTTATTATGTTATAATATTTGTAAAATAAATTTAAACAGATGAGGTATCGAATGTTTTATTTTGTAGGAAACAATATTGGTCAAAAAATCACAGGTATTGAAAAAGCTATTATCAATCGTTTAAACCTTTTTAAAGAAAATAAATATCCATCAAAAGTTATTCTATTAGCATGGAATCGTTACTTAACTGATACAGCATCAAATTATTTAATGCATGAAGATTACATAAATATGTACGATTATTTTCAAGAAGCTACGCAAGTAACTATAAATATTGAATCGATAAATAGTAAAAATTGGTTACATGATTGGCAGCATGATTGTGGATACACAATTAAGTATGTTGAACATTCTAATGATGTACGCGTTTATGATGGTAACAACTTTATAATGTATGCCCATTTTACAGATGAGACTTATAAAAAACTTGATTATCTTAATTATTTCGATACATCTCGTAGGAAAATCAAAAGAGAGCTGTATGATACTCGAGGATTCTTAAGTTGTACTAGAATTTTATCAACTGATCAAAAAATTCAATCGGAGTTTTACTATTCTCCTCAAAAAGAAGTTAAATTAGAGAAATATTATGATATTGATTCAAATGAACCTAATATAGCTAAGAAAATACTATTACATCATCAGGGGAGAACGTATTTCTTCAATAATGATACTGAGTTAAGTGCATTTTTCATAGAACAAATTTATTGCAGTGGTGATCTTTTCTTTAGTGACAGAAATTTAATTTCATCGTATGTTTTTAATTCTACAATTCATACAATACCGGTTGTAGCCGTTTTGCATAGTACTCATGTCAAAGATATTAATGATTTGATGCATTCAAGGATTAAAAATGTCTATAAAGGCGTCTTCGATCATTTAGAACGCTACAAAGCCATAGTAGTTTCAACGGAGCAACAAGCCGAAGATGTACGTCATAGAATTAAGGGCTGTATTCCAGTTTATGCGATACCTGTAGGTTTCTCTGAAAGTACATCACAACATAATATAGGATATACATCTCAAAAATTAATTTCTGTAGCAAGATACTCCCCTGAAAAGCAATTAGAACAACAAATTAAGCTGGTTAGTAAATTAAAAGGGTTATTCCCCAAAATTGAATTACATTTATATGGTTTTGGACCTGAAGAAAGTAAGCTTAAAACATTAATTAATGATTATCATGTAGAAAATCATGTATTTCTAAGAGGATTTCTTAATAACTTAACAGAAGAATTTAAAACAGCATATGTTAATTTAATTACAAGTAATATGGAAGGATTCTCATTAGCATTATTAGAAGCTCAATCGCATGGTGTTCCTTCTATTAGCTATAATATTAAATATGGACCAGGTGAATTAATTATTCCTGATTATAATGGCTCATTAGTAGAATTTAACAATGAAGATCAACTATATGAAACTGTGAAGGCTCTACTGGAAGAACCGGAATTACAACAAAAATATGCTCAAAATAGTATTGAATCATCCAAAAATTTTAGTAAGGATGCCATTATAAATAGATGGCAACAATTAATAAATGATATCAATACATAGATTTTAGAATATCAGCCCATAAAAATAATAGCAGTAAGTCGGTTTCAATTAAGAACCTTCTTACTGCTACTTTTATTTAAAATTATATTGTATAACTTTACTTTTTATTTTAAGTGTTCATAAGGACTGTTATTTACAAATGAAACGATTTGATCTACGAATAATTTTGCACGTAATTGGAATTCACTATCCTCTAAGTATAATGTGCCATCGTCTAATTTTGCGTAATCTGAATCATGTGTAGCAATTTGTGTAGGAACTGCAATACCTAATAAACTGCGTATAATCACTCTTAAATGTGATAATGGTTCTGAACTTACAATACCTCCACTATTTCCAATGAGACCCACCGGTTTCATTTTGAAATAATCCATATTCAAATGATCTAGAGCGTTCTTAAGTATGCCAGAAAATGAGCCATGATAATTAGGCGTTCCAAGAATAAAGAAATCCGCTTCCATTGCTTTATCCTGAAGCTCTTTAACATTTTTTTTAATATCTTCAGCAGCTTGTGTTGTACCAGAAAAGTCCAATTGATGAATTGGTTTCTCAGCTAAATCAAATATATCTACATCAACATCATGTTCATCTAATTGACCTATAAGGTATTTAGCTAAAGCATTTGTATGAGAACCTACTCTAGCACTGCCTACAATTATTAATCCTTTCATCTTTTACACCTCTTAATTATGTTAATTGATTCTCTTCTTTTAAAAATTTCTTAATTGCTTTACCGACTCCGCTGTTTTCATTTGAATCAGTCACATACTTAGCGACTGTCTTAACTTCTGGTGCAGCATTATCCATTGCGACCGAATAACCGACTCTTTCAAGCATAGAGACATCATTTAAGTTATCCCCTAGTGCCATGACATCTTTTAAATCAATGCCGAGTTGTTTCGCAATAGTAGATAAAGCTATGCCTTTTTGCGCATCTGAATGTGTAATTTCTAAATTACCTCTTGAAGATGAAGAAACTGCAAGGTTTGGTGATTGAGCTAATTCTTGACCTACAAGATCAATTTTTCCTAAATCAGAATCGAACGCTAAAATTTTCATGATTAATTCACCAGGAATATCTTCAATTTTGTCATAATTATCAACAATTTTTAAAGTTCCATTATCTATACGTTTTTGAATACTGTTCTCGATTTTCTCAACATCTGCTTTTTGACCAGCACGTTCAGCGATATCAATATAAATTTCTAAGTCTCTTTGAGGATTTTCCGTATAAATCCCTCTATTTGTGTAAACTTGATAATATATGTCTTTTTCTTTCAATGTAGACGTTATCTTACTCACTAAAGAATGATTAAGATGAGATGTACTCATAATATTGAACGTTTCATCGCGAACTTCGGCTCCGTTCAAGCAGATATATGGTACTTTTAAATCTGTTTCAGCAACTGGTGTATTCGCTTCGTAAAATGCACGCCCTGTCGCGATAACAACAGTGATACCATGTTCTTGTGCAAATTTAATCGCTTCTTGGTTCTCTTGAGAAATTTCGTGTGCAGCATTAAGGAGCGTTCCATCCATATCTGTTGCAATTAGCTTTATCATTCGTTGACCTCGTTTCTTCCCGTTTGTAGGTATTTATTTTTAATTTAGGTTTTTAAATTTAATTTTTGAAAAGGTTAGCATGTATTGTCACTCTTTTCATACACAATTATTCTAACAAATTTGTGTCATTTTGTATCTTTGCTTGTTTGAGTGCCTTCTTTTGTTGGCGAATATTTTTGAAGAAATCACGTAAAAGTGTGCTGCATTCATTTTCCAAAATACCCGACTCAACAATAGCTCTGTGGTTGAATTGAGGCTGCTCTAACAAGTTCATCAAACTGCCGGTACATCCTCCCTTAGGATCAACAGCACCATAAACCACTCGTGGTATTCGACTCATCACGATGGCTCCTGCACACATCACGCAGGGTTCAAGGGTGACATAAAGAGTACATTCTTCTAAACGCCAACTACCCACTACCTTAGATGCACGTTCAATCGCAATGTGTTCAGCGTGTGCAGTAGGTTGTTGTAAAGATTCTCTTAAATTATGAGCATGTGCAATGACTTGATCATTTTTAACAATGACAGCTCCAATGGGCACCTCCCCTAGAGCTTGTGCTTTCTGAGCTTCTTTGATTGCTAAACGCATGTAATCTTTATCAGTTCTCATATGTGTTGCAATACCTCACTTATGGTACAATACTCATTGTCTATTTTAACATTTGGAGAAGTGAATATGAATAAACCATTTATTGCAATTGAAGGACCTATAGGTGTTGGTAAATCTTCACTTGCACGAATGCTAAGTCAAACGCTTGGTTATTACGAAGAGAAAGAAATTGTTGACGAAAATCCTTTTCTATCAGACTTTTATGACGACATAGAAAAGTGGAGCTTTCAAACAGAAATGTTCTTTTTATGTAACAGATATAAACAAATTCAAGATATCGAGGCGTTAGAACAAGGCGTTGTAAGTGATTACCACATACATAAAAATAAAATATTTGCAAATAACACATTAGATTCGAAAGAGTTCGATAAATTCAGTCGCATTTATGATATTTTGACTGAAGATCTTGAAATGCCTAATATGATTATCTTTTTAGATGCAGATTTAGATGTTCTCAAAACTAGAATAGCTAAACGCAATCGCGATTTTGAACATACTATTGAAGATGATTATTTATTAAAGCTGAAACAAGATTATAAAGCTTATTATGAATCCTTAAAAAATGAGGGCGCGAATGTCATACGTATTGACACAACTGAGAAAGATTTTGTTAACAATAGTGACGACTATAAAGAAATTTTAGAATTAATAAAACCAATGATTGGAGATAATATAGATGAATAATTTTGGTATTCCTCAAAATGCAATTATCACTATTGCAGGTACTGTGGGCGTCGGAAAGTCAACATTAACACAGGCGCTTGCTGATAAATTAAATTTTAAAACTTCTTTTGAAAATGTTGATCATAATCCTTATTTAGATAAATTCTATCATGATTTTGAGCGTTGGAGTTTTCATCTACAAATATACTTTTTAGCGGAACGCTTTAAAGAACAAAAGCGTATGTTTGAATATGGTGGTGGCTTCGTACAGGACCGTTCTATTTATGAAGATGTTGATATTTTTGCGAAAATGCATGAAGAACAAGGTACAATGAGCCCGGAAGATTTTCACACGTATTCAGAATTATTTAACGCTATGGTAATGACACCTTATTTTCCTAAACCAGATGTGTTAATTTATTTAGAATGTGATTATGATGAAGTGATTGATCGTATTAAGCAACGTGGTCGTGATATGGAAATTAATACAGACCCTGAATATTGGAAAAAATTATTCAAACGTTACGATGATTGGATTAATAATTTTAATGCTTGTCCAGTGGTGCGCGTCAATATTAATGAGTATGATATTCACGAAAATCTGGATTCACTAGACCCAATTATCGATAAAATAGCTCATATCATCCAGACTCATCGCCAAGTTGATACAAGACCTTAAAGTGAATTGAAACTTTGCTTATATTCTATTTTTTGACAACCGGTCTAATTATATATAGGTTAATACTACAAGTTAATGATTTACACTAGGGGTGTTTTTAACTGAGATGGAATCTATCCAAACCCTTTGAACCTGAATCTAGTTTAAACTAGCGTAGGAAAGTGTGATGACGCTCTTAATATTAATTTGTCATAATATGTGATGACTAAGAAGCACAACTTTTTTACGGAAGTTGTGCTTCTTTTTTTAAAAAATTTTAGGAGGATTAAAAATGTCAAAAACTGCAATTATTACTGGAAGTAGCCGTGGTTTAGGAGCGGTAATTGCTCAAACATTAATTAATAAAGGTTATAACGTTGTTGTGAATTATAAACATAGCAAAGAAAAAGCTGAAAAATTGATTGAGAATATTAGTCATGAAAAAGCAATTGCTATTCAAGCTGATGTGACAGAACGTGCCGAAGTTGACCAAATGGTCAAAGTTGCAAAGGAACATTTTGGTAATATAGACATTGTTATTAATAATGCACTAGTCAATTTTAAATTTGATCCAAATCAACAAAAGAACTTCAAAGATTTAACTTGGGAAGATTATCAACAACAACTTGATGGCACTTTAAAAGCTGCATTTAATGTTACACAAAGTGTCATACCTCAATTTATTGAAAAACAGGAAGGCAGAATTATTAATATTGGAACAAATCTATATCAAAATCCAGTCGTCCCCTATCATGAATACACGACTGCTAAAGCTGGCTTAATAGGTTTTACCCGTAATATCGCTGCAGAGCTAGGCCAATATGGTATAACAGCCAATGTGGTTTCTGGAGGATTATTAAAAACTACTGATGCTAGTGCAGTAACGACGCCTGAGGTATTCGACTTAATCGCTCAAACGACACCGCTCAAAAAAGTGACTACGCCACAAGATGTAGCAAATATGGTTGCTTATCTAGCTTCTGATGAAGCAAGTGGTATCACTGGTCAGAATTTAACTGTTGATGGTGGGTTAACAATGAATTAATGTATGATGTTAATAGAAAATACCGATTAAAACTTACATCTAAAATTAAATGTAGAGTGAAACCTCTTTTTTAAAGACAAATATAATAAAAGCATGGTTACTTGAACTCACTCAAATATCCATGCTTTTTAATTAATTTTGTTATTTTTTATATTGATCTAAAATTTGTTTTACATCTTTAGCACTGTCAATAATGACATCCGCATCCGCTTCATGAAGTTCCTCTCTTTTTGCGATACCAGTTAGTACTCCTATACTTAAACCTAATTTAGCGTTTACCGCAGTTTTCATATCATTTGTAGTATCACCAATGATGGCAACTTGATCTGGTGAAACATCATAAGCATCAAATAAAGGATTCAACACTTTTGGATTGGGTTTTTCTTCAGCATGAGTTTCTGTAGAAATAATTAAATCAAATAATTCTTTAGATTGCGTTTCTTCTAGAAATTGATCTACGCCTTTTTTGGTATCACTAGTGACAATACCAATTTTATAACCTTCGTTTCTAAGTTCCTGAATAGTCTCTTGCACACCTTCAATCCAATTATTTTCAGGAACACGAGTATCAACAAGTTCTTGGCTAGTATTTCTTGCCCAATCAGATGTATCTTCTCCAGTAACTTTATTAAAAGATTTAATCATATCTCCTAATGATCCTGAACCCATAATTGAATCAGGAACAATTTTATCGTCAATAATTCCAAGTTGACGGTGTGCTACTTCTTTGTCGTGCACAGGAAATGTCTCTAATAGTTTATCAACAAGGCGCACACCGATTTTTTCCCAACTCTTATCAAATTCTATTAGCGTGCCATCTTTATCAAATAATATCCATTCCATTTTTACTTCTCTCCTGAAAATGATTTTTTGTAGTACATTCATTTACATATTATTGTAATATAGAGACTTCAATAATTATAGAAAAGTGGATTATGGTTTCTTTATTTCACAAAAAAGAGCTTTCTCGAATGAGAAAGCTCTTTCAGTATATAACACATTAATAGTTAGGGACTTCAACTCTCCAACCATATTTATCTTCTAATTTACCGCTTTGAATACCAGTATATGTGTCATATAATTTTTGAGTGATTTCACCTGGCTCATTATTATTAATAACAATTTCTCTGTCTTCATAGCGTAACGTACCAACTGGAGAAATAACCGCTGCAGTACCTGCACCAAATACTTCTGTAAGTTCACCTTTGTCGTAAGCGTCGAATAATTCGTCAATTGAAACTTTTCTTTCTTCAACTTCGTAACCTAAGTCTTCAGCTAATTGAATAATTGATTTTCTAGTAATACCTGGTAAGATACTTCCATTTAATGCAGGTGTGACTATTTTTCCATTTTCAACGAAGAAGATATTCATACTTCCAACTTCTTCGACATATTTTTGTTCCACACCATCTAGCCATAATACTTGGTCATAACCTAATTTGTTAGCATTAGTTTGTGCAAGTAGACTAGCAGCATAGTTACCGGCAACTTTCGCAAATCCTACTCCTCCACGTACGGCACGAACATATTCGTCTTCAACATAAATTTTAGTAGTTTTTAACGTGTCTCCACCATAATACGCACCTGAAGGCGATAAAATGATTAATAACTTATATTGTTGAGATGCACGTACACCTAGAATACCTTCCGTAGCAAATACGAATGGACGAATATATAATGATTGCCCTTCACCCTCTGGTACCCAGTCACGTTCAACATCAATAAGTTGTTTTAATCCCTCTAATAATGCTTCTTCGTCAACTTCTGGCATTTCTAAACGCGCTAAAGAATTATTAATACGTTTAAAGTTTTGGTCTGGTCGGAATAATACCACTTCACCGTTGTGTTTATATGCTTTAAGCCCTTCAAATACCGCTTGACCATAATGTAAACCTTGTGCTGCTGGTGAAATTTCAAATGGTGCATAAGGTACAATCTTCATATCATGCCAACCTTTATCCGCATCATAATCCAAACTTAGCATATAGTCTGAAAAATATTGACCGAATCCTAATTTCGATGTGTCTGGTTTTTCTTTCAATGTATCTCGTTGTTCAAATTTTACCTTTTCTGACATGAATATAGCCTCCTAGTAATTTCTCCGAATTGAATAGTTACTCTAAATTATATCAATCGCATTTATACTATTCAATGAGTTTTCTAAATATTCAAAATAAATATACAAATGTAATTATGTACTCTTTATTAGTTAAACATTACCATATTAAACTTACAAGTTTAGTTATTTACGTATGTTATAGATACATTGGATTTAAAATATAAAAAAACTCCTTTTAAAAGTTTTAATTTTAAAAGGAGTAAGTTTTAGCTAAACTACGTTATTAATTATATAAGATTTTCTATTTAGCAACCTTTTCTTTTTCTTCAATTGCTGCTAGCATCAACTTAGTCATTGAGGCTAAATCATATTTTGGATTAAATCCCCACTCACCACGTGAACAGCTCGTATCGATACTATCAGGCCATGTTGAAGCAATATTTTGACGTTCTGGATCAACATCATAGTCTAGTTCGAAATTAGGGTAGTACTCTTGAATGGCTTTTTTAACCATTTCAGGTTCTATACTCATTGCACTTAAATTATAACCATTACGAGTTTCTAATTTGGCACCATCTGCTTCCATTAATTTTATAATAGCGTCGATGGCATCATCCATATACATCATATCCATATATGTGTTCTTATCGATATAGCTTGTATAACGACCTTCTCTTACTGCTTTAAAATAAATTTCAACAACGTAGTCAGTCGTGCCGCCACCTGGCTCCTTCACATGTGAAATAAGTCCTGGGAATCTTACGCTGCGAGTATCTACGCCAAACTTAACATAATAATACTGACACAGTAATTCACCCGCAACTTTATTAACACCGTACATTGTAGTAGGTTGTTGGATTGTTACTTGTGGTGTATTTACTTTAGGCGTTGACGCGCCAAAAGCACCAATAGAGCTTGGTGTAAAGAATTGTAGTTCATACGTACGTGCAGCTTCAAGAGCGTTCATTAATCCTCCCATATTTAAATCCCAAGCGAATAATGGATTCTTCTCAGCAGTTGCGGATAATAATGCTGCCATATGCATTAAAGTGTCTGCCCCAAAATCTTCGATAAGCTTATACATACGCTCTCTGTCTTTAACATCTAAAATTTCAAATGGACCATTTTGAACTGGTGAATTTGCTTCAGGTTCTCTAATATCTGTAGCTAATACATTTTCTGTACCGTAAATTTCTCGACATTTCACTACTAACTCGGTTCCAATTTGGCCAAGTGCCCCTGTAATCATTATCTTTTTCATTACAAAATCTCCCCTTGTTTATTTCATAAGTGCGTTGTCCTTCTAGTATGTACATATTCTTAATTTACATCAATATTATATAATAAAAGCGCTTTCTTGTATATGCAGTAAACACATTATAGGGTTTAATAAGTAGTTTTTAATTTATGATTTTTGTATGAGCGCGTTAGTTGTATTGCTATTTGGTCATTAGACTATGACGTTTTATTAATTAAATTTAAATTCGAAGTAAATATTTTAAATAAAAGAATTATTTATTCTTTTTATATGCTAATATTGCAATGTATATAATTTTTCAAAAGGAGGAACTATATGAAAAAAATCATAATCACTATTATCACTTTATTTATAACCCTTGGTACGATACTAAACTTTAACCTCGTTAATGCTTCAGAACAACACACGCACTCAAATGACAATCAAAGTAAAACTGAACACACAATATTACATACTAATGATATTCATGGTCGCTTCGTAGAAGAAAAAGGACGTGTTATTGGCATGCCTAAATTAAAAGGTCTCAAAAATAAAGAAAAACCTGATTTAGTTTTAGACTCTGGGGATGCCTTTCAAGGATTGCCAGTTTCTAACCATTCAAAAGGTGAAGAAATGGCTAAAGCAATGAATAAAGTAGGCTATGACGCTATGACAATTGGTAATCATGAATTTGATTTTGGCTATAACCAATTATTAAAATTACAAAAACAGCTTCATTTTCCAATGATCTCATCAAATATTTATAAAAACGGGAAGCGCATTTTCAAACCTTCAACTATAATTAAACGTAATGGTGTGCGATACGGTTTAGTAGGTGTTACAACTCCCGAAACTAAAATTAAAACCTCTCCTGATGCTGTGAAAGATGTAGAATTTAAAGATCCATTGAGCAGTGTGAAAGGTGCTATTAAAGAAATGGATGGTAAAGCAGATGTATATGTTGTTTTATCTCATCTTGGCATCGATAAAAATACTAAAAAAGAATGGCGTGGAGATTATCTAATTGAACAATTATCCAAAGATAACTCAATAAAAAAACCAATCATAGTTTTAGATGGTCACTCACATTCTGTTATAAAACATGGCAAAAAGTATAATCATGGTATCTTAGCTCAAACGGGTACTGCTTTGGAAAATGTAGGCAAAATTAGTTTTCTTTTTAACCATCATAAAGTGTCAGATTTAAAAGCGAGTCTGATTAACGTCAAAGATACAAATAAAATAAAAGCTGATCCCTCAATAGAAAAACAAGTAAATAAAGCGAATAATGAATTTAAAAAAGAAACATCTAAAGTGATTATTCCTAATAATAAAGTTGAATTTAAAGGCGATAAAAATATAGCTCGTACTCAAGAAACGAATTTAGGAAATCTAATTACAGATGCGATGGAGGATTACGCAGCGAAAAACTTTAAACATAAGCCAGATTTCGCAGTGACTAATGGCGGTGGTATTCGCGCTTCCATCTCTAAAGGCAAAGTCACTCAAAACGATATTATTACAGTGCTGCCTTTCGGTAATTTAATTTCACAGATTAAAGTTAAAGGTACGAATGTGAAGAAAGCATTTGAACATAGTCTAGGTTCTCCTACTGAAACAAAAGATGGTAAGAAACAACTATCACCAAATGGCGGTTTCTTACAAGTTTCGAAATCAATACGTGTTTATTATGATATGAATCAAAAATCTGGCTCAAGAGTTCGAGATATTCAAGTTCGTAATCGTGAGACCGGAAAATTTGAAAAATTAAATCCTAATAAAACATACTATGTTGCTACCAATGATTTTACCGCTAACAAAGGTGATGGCTACGATATGTTTGGAGGACAACGCGAGGAAGGTATTTCGCTTGATGAAGTCGTAGGAAATTATATTCAAAAGCACAATTTAAATAAATATAATACTAATAATCCTGAAAGAATCATTAATGGAAAATTAGATTCAGTGAAAAAATCAACACATAAATCAGACAATGGTAAACAATCAAGCAATCATACTCACAAAAAGTCAGCCTAAATATACAAGAGACTCTGAGATAAAATAGTCATTCTCAGAGTCACTTTTTAATGATTAAACTCTATTTTATTAAGAAACATATATAGTTAATCAAACGCATAAAG
The DNA here is from genome assembly GCF_000692055.1 of Staphylococcus sp. TE8. Taxonomy (NCBI): domain Bacteria; kingdom Bacillati; phylum Bacillota; class Bacilli; order Caryophanales; family Staphylococcaceae; genus Staphylococcus; species Staphylococcus sp. TE8. The sequence goes on along the minus strand of NZ_JMGB01000001.1, from coordinate 41,368 downwards.
ATTATCTACTTACGGAAAATATTAAATAAGACAAAGTTGATTTTTAATTTAGTCCAAATTAAAAGATACACACGCTTATTGCGAATAATCAACATGATTAGAGTAAATCCCGGAAAGTGGTTCAAATACTGAGACTATTAATCCACAAGATGGCATATAAAGGCGACAGTCATATTTCTTGGGAAATAATTCTCCATCCACTTATAGCAGTCTGCCGTTTGTGTGAGGTTACAGTGCCCTCCTACTACTTCAATTACGTTTGCAATTCATAAATGCAAACGTTATCATTAATTTAAGTTAAATATAATGTAGGTGATCGTAATGAATGGTGGTTTGAAAACGTATAAACAACGACAAGTAGGTTTGCTATCTAGCTTATTAATCTTTTTAGCATTTATCTTTCAAAATATTTATGTACTTGTAACTAAACATGAGTTAGTGCCTGAGATGCTAAGTACATTTAGCCTACTCATCTTTCTAATTTTAGCTACACTTTGTGTTAAACAGGTTATATATAATTATAGACATCGACCATGATAGAACTCATATAAAATCCCGCTAGTTAATTTTAGCGGGATTTATAATATGATTAATTATCACTTTCAAGTGCTTTTTTATAGAAATACTGAGCTACTACAATATCAACAATAGCTAGACCCACTGATTTAAATAAAGTTACCTCTTTTTCGTCCTCACGTCCTGCTTTCTTACCTGAGACGATATCACCTAACTCACCATATAGCATATTGTCAGTTAATATACCCTCTTCCTGAGGCACTTTTAAATCGCCTGTTTCTTCCATTGCCGCTTCGGTCGATTCAACAACAATCTTATTAGCGATCATCATAGACTCTGATGGTAATTCTTGCATATCTGGTTTGAAAGAACCTACTGCATTAAGATGGACGCCTGGATGTAACGTATGTGAATATACTGGTTCTGAAGCATTTGTAGCAGTAACAATAATATCCGCAGCCTCCATTGCTTCATCTGCTTGATCATACGTTTTGGTTTTAACTCCAAATTTTTGTTGAGTTGCTTCAGCAAGCTTTTCAGCTTTTTCCTTAGTTCTACTTGAAAAGTGAACTTCCTCAATATTTCTCACAGCCATGACAGCTTCTATGAGACCTTCAGCTTGTACTCCGGCACCAATGACAGTTAATACTTTAGCATCTTCACGAGATAAATATTTTGTAGCCACACCAGAAATCGCGCCTGTTCTAATTTTAGTTAAATAACCACCATCTAGTACTGCTAGTGTTTCCCCCGTTTCATAATCGCTTAGTATTACTGAGCCTGTAATTGTTGCTTTATCTTTTTTAGGATTATCAGGAGCAAATGAAACGGTTTTTAATCCGACAATTTTTAATTCATCTGATAATGCTGGCATCACTAAGTATCGATTGTGTTCATTAAATGGCAACACATGTCGTAATGGGGTTTCAGTTTTACCTTCTGAAAATGCTTTTAGCGCTTGTCCAACCTCTTCAATAACTTCATTCATATTTAATAACTCTGATTGAGTTTGTTCATCTAAATATCGCATTTAAAAACTCTCCTTTATACCATGACGCTTTTAAATAACATTCCCTTAGATTTTAATATCTAACATAATTGAAGGATTAAAATAGTATTGCTAAAAGTATCGACGTGAGTACCACTAAATTAAATAAATTGATAAAAATACTCATATTGAGCGTATCCTTAATATCGTCTTGAGTTCTTGATATAAAACTAAATATCAATGAAATAATAAGTAAGAAAATGCTAAATAAAGCAAAAAATGAGACTATATCTGGTCCTACTTCACTCATACGATTTAAAGATAGGCTAATCCAAGTGATTAAAATAATATAATTAAATAGGTTTATTCCATATATTACATACTTCATTAATACCACCCGATTATTTAAATATATTTTTTTCTATCGTTTCAAATTTGAATTATAATTTACATTGTTACTTTCACTCATATAATAATACACTCTGATTAAAATAATAAGTAATCCGATAAATGAAGCTAAGATGTCGGATTTATTAAATTTTTGTTGTGACAATATAAATTCCGTGCTATTCTATTATTTATAAATAAAAGGCAATGTGCATTAACACATTACCTTGCGATTTTGCTTCTTTTTAGCAAAACTATTTAATTAACTTTTGACAACTATCACCCTTCTTTTGAAGGGTGATTTTTATTTATTCAAAATTTGATATCGATTAACAACTTTCCCATTCTTTTTAATATAGGGTTCGATTTCATAACCACCATATTTTTTTATGACATTTTGAGATGCGTAATTGAATGGATTTGTAGTCATAAGAATTGTTTCAACATTTCGTATTTTTAAGTAGTCAAGGGCTTGTCCTAATAAGGTTGAGGCATATCCTTTACCTCTATATGATCGAGCTACGCCATACCCAATATGACCCCCAATGTTTCTTAATCGATGATTGAGTTCGTGTCTAATATCCACCGCACCCACAATATTTCCATCAACAAAATAAAATAATGTTGTGGTGGGAACCCAATCTTTACTTGGTCTTTCTTGATTAAGAAAATCAACCATATCTTTGAAGGACTGATATTCTTTTAAATTCGTATTTCCTGGTACAACTTTTTCATTATTGTCATACCATTCTTGAATATAAACGTTGAATGTTTCTTCATCTTTATACGTAAGTTGTCTTAATTCTTCCACTCCGTTATACCTCTTCTCATCCATTCATTTCACTATTATTGTAAAATGAATAAACCACTATATTAAAGTATTTTAAATCAGAAAAATTAAAGGCACTCACTCTCTAAGAGACAAGTGCCTTAAGAATAACAATCTATATAATATTTAATTCTTTTCCAACCTTCTCATAAGCATTAAGGGCTTTATCTAACATATCTTTAGTATGAGCAGCTGTAGGCATATTTCTTACACGACCGGTACCTCTAGGAACTGTTGGGAATACTATTGACTTAACATAGATTCCTTCTTCTTTAAGACGTTTACTAAACTCTTGCGTATCTTTTTCATCTCCAATAATGACTGGAGTAATTGGTGTTTCAGATTCCCCAGTATTAAAACCTAATTTAGAGAGTCCATCTTTTAAATATTGTGCGTTCTCCCATAATTGATCATGTAATTCTGTAGATGACATTAATTTTTTAACAGCTTCAGTAATAGCCTTAGTATCTCCAGGTGCTAATGAAGTTGAGAATAAGAACGGTCTTGATTGTGCTTTTAACCAATCAATTAATTGTTTAGAGCCTGCTACATAACCACCTACAACACCAATGGCTTTAGATAATGTGCCAATTTGGAAGTCAATTTTATCTTGTAAACCGAAATGTTTAACTGTACCTGCACCTTTACCCATAACACCTGAACCATGAGCGTCATCAACATAAGTTAATAAACCAAATTCTTCGGCAATTTTTACAATTTCTGGTAGCTTAGCAACATCCCCATCCATACTAAATACACCATCAGTAATATACATTACTTTATTGTATTGTCCAGACTCAACAGCTTCTTTAGCTTTTGTACGTAAATCCTCCATATCTGAATGATTTACTCGAATAATTTTAGCTTTAGATAAGCGACAACCATCAATAATAGAGGCATGGTTTAATTCGTCAGATAAAATAGCATCATTTTTATTCATAACAGCTGATATAGCAGCCATATTACAATTAAACCCTGATTGATATGCAATAGCTGCTTCAGTACCTTTAAACTGTGCAAGTGTATCTTCTAACTCATCATGTAAGTCCAATGTACCATTAATTGAGCGTACTGCACCTGCACCCACTCCGTGTGAATCAATTGCTTTTTTAGCTGCTTCTTTTAAATCTTCATTCGTAGCAAGTCCTAAGTAGTTATTTGATGATAAATTGACGTAGTTTTTACCATTAATTTTGATTTCAGGACCATTTGCTCCCTCAATTGAGTCAATTTCGTTATATAAGCCATTGTCTTTTAAATATTGTATATTTTCATCTAAAAACTCATTTAGTGATTGAACCACAATTAAATCCCCCTTGTGTTGTCTATTTTCTTTAATCATACCTTAATTTTCAGAATCATGAAAGCCTTATCATTTATAGGTGTTATCACCTTGTTTTATTGAAAAATAATTAATATGAAAGCCTACTTTAGCTTAATCAATAATGATATACTAATTACGATAATAAGAAGGAAGAAGTGATAAATGTGTTTGATTGGTTCCAATTGGCTAGCAAAAAAGAGAAAAGAATGGTACAACTACGACGATATTTGCATCAATATCCCGAACTCTCTTTTGAGGAAAAGCGTACGCATGACTTTATCGTGAATCAATTAAGCCAGTTGTCATGTGATATTGTTACTCCAGTTGGCCGTAATGGTATCAAAGCTACATTTAAAGGTAGTGAAAACGGCCCAACTATAGCATTTCGTGCAGACTTTGATGCCCTACCTGTTCAAGAATTAAACGACGTCCCATACCGTTCTAAAAACGAGGGCTGTATGCATGCATGTGGTCATGATGGTCACACGGCAATATTACTTGGAGTTGCTGAAATAGTAAATGAACACCGCCATTTATTAAAAGGAAACGTTGTATTCATCTTCCAATATGGGGAAGAAATTATGCCTGGTGGCTCTCAGGAAATGATTGATGATGGCTGTCTTCAAGATGTTGATAAAATCTATGGTACACATTTGTGGAGTGGTTATCCTTCAGGTACTATTTACTCTAGACCTGGTGCGATCATGGCATCACCTGATGAGTTTAGTATCACGATCAAAGGTAGCGGTGGACATGGGGCTAAACCCCATGAAACCATTGATCCTATAGTCATTATGGCTGAATTTATTTTAAGTGCACAAAAGATTGTCTCTAGGACGATAGACCCAGTTAAAGAAGCTGTTGTGACATTTGGGATGGTACAAGCTGGATCAACAGATAGTGTTATTCCGGATACCGCCTTTTGTAAAGGAACTGTTCGTACATTTGACACCGAGCTACAAAACCATATTAAGAATAAAATGGATAAACTATTACAGGGCTTAGCTGTTGCTAATGATATTACTTATGACATGAATTATATTAAAGGCTATTTACCTGTACACAATCATCCGCAATCTTATGAGGTTGTTAAACAAGCAGCGAATGATTTACATTTAAGATTTAATGAATCAGATTTGATGATGATTGGCGAAGATTTTTCACATTATCTTAAAGTACGTCCAGGTGCCTTTTTCTTAACAGGTTGTGGTAATGAGGATAAAGGTATAACCGCGCCACATCATAATCCATACTTTGATATAGATGAATCATCTTTTAAATATGCTGCAAGCGAATTTCTTAAAATACTAGAAATTGAACATGTATTTTAACGATTTATAATATATAGAGCGTGTTCTACCTTACTTTTAAATAAGTAAGATAGAACACGCTTTTTGTGTGAGAAAAAATTAAAAATTTAATACTAAGTTGACTTACTCTCAGCTAAACGAGCTTTTCTGAATAAAAAAATAGGAAATATATGTAAAAATTGGAATAAAAAAAGACTCCCAAACTGGGAGTCCTTAGAAATAATGAATAATAAATATTATTCGAAGATTTCAGTTACAACGCCTGATCCAACAGTACGTCCACCTTCACGGATTGAGAAACGAGTACCGTCTTCAATAGCGATAGGAGCGATTAATTCAACTGTCATTTCAACGTTGTCGCCAGGCATAACCATTTCAGTACCTTCTGGTAAGTTAACAACACCAGTTACGTCAGTAGTACGGAAATAGAATTGTGGGCGGTAGTTACTGAAGAATGGAGTGTGACGTCCACCTTCGTCTTTAGATAAAACGTAAACTTCCGCTTTGAATTTAGTGTGTGGTGTGATTGAACCGGGAGCAGCTAATACTTGACCACGTTGTACGTCTTCACGAGCAACACCACGTAATAAAGCACCGATGTTGTCACCAGCTTCAGCGTAGTCTAATAATTTACGGAACATTTCTACACCAGTAACAGTTGTTTTAGAAGTTTCGTGGATACCGATGATTTCAACTTCTTCACCAACTTTGATTTGACCACGTTCAACACGGCCTGTAGCAACAGTACCACGACCAGTGATTGAGAATACGTCCTCAACTGGCATCATGAATGGTTTGTCAGAATCACGTTCTGGAGTTGGAATGTAATCATCAACTGCTTGCATTAATTCTAAGATTTTTTCTTCGTATTGAGCATCGCCTTCTAAAGCTTTTAATGCTGAACCAGCGATTACAGGTACATCATCACCTGGGAAGTCATATTCGCTTAATAAGTCACGAACTTCCATTTCAACTAATTCTAATAATTCTTCGTCGTCTACCATGTCAACTTTGTTTAAGAATACAACTAATGCTGGTACACCAACGTTACGTGATAATAAGATGTGTTCACGAGTTTGTGGCATTGGACCGTCAGCAGCAGATACTACTAAGATACCGCCGTCCATTTGAGCAGCACCAGTGATCATGTTTTTAACATAGTCAGCGTGTCCTGGGCAGTCAACGTGAGCATAGTGACGTTTGTCAGTTTGATACTCGATGTGTGCAGTATTGATTGTAATACCACGTTCTTTTTCTTCTGGAGCGTTGTCAATCATGTCGTATGATTGTGCAACAGTGTCACCATTTTTAGCTAATACAGTTGCGATAGCAGCTGTTAAAGTTGTTTTACCATGGTCAACGTGACCGATAGTACCAATATTGGCATGTTCTTTTGAGCGATCAAATTTTTCTTTTGCCATTATTAAATCTCTCCTATTCTTAGTAAAAGTTATTTCAAATTTATCTCTCATGATAGTTTCTCACCATCATGAGAAGATAATTGATTGAGTTAAGCCTAAAAGAATTTATAATTCTTTTATAATGCATTTACACTTAAAAATCAAATCATAAAAGTGATAGCTTAACAATAAGCTCAACCTGTATTTTAACCTAGCATGGCTAGTCTTAACAAGTTAAATTACTCACCTTTATTTTTCTTGATGATTTCATCAGCGATTGATTTAGGAACTTCTGCATAGTGGTCAAAGTACATAGTGTAAGTACCGCGACCTTGAGTGTTAGAACGTAATGAAGTTGCGTAACCAAACATTTCTGAAAGTGGTACAAAGGCATTTACAACTTGTGCATTACCACGAGGTTCCATACCATCTACACGTCCACGACGAGCAGTTACGTCACCCATGATATCGCCCATGTATTCTTCAGGCATTTCGATAGTTACTTTCATCATTGGTTCTAAGATAACTGGATCACATTTTTTAGCAGCTTCTTTAAGCGCTAATGATGCAGCAATTTTGAAGGCCATTTCAGATGAATCGACATCGTGGTAAGAACCATCAAATAAGTTTGCTTTAACATCGATTAATGGATAACCAGCTAAGACACCATTTTCCATAGCATCTTTAAGACCTTGTTCAACTGATGGAATGTATTCACGTGGAACTACACCACCAACGATAGAGTTTTCGAATTCGAAACCTCCACCTGTTTCGTTAGGTGTGAATTCGATATGAACATCACCGTATTGACCACGACCACCAGATTGACGAGAGAATTTACCTTGAACTTGTGCAGATTGCTTGAATGTTTCACGGTATGAAACCATAGGAGCACCTACATTACATTCAACGTTGAATTCTTTCTTCATACGGTCAACTAAGATGTCTAAGTGTAATTCACCCATACCACCGATGATAACTTGTCCAGTTTCTTCATCAGTATGTGCATGGAATGTTGGGTCTTCTTCTTGTAATTTAACTAAAGCTTGAGTCATTTTATCTTGGTCAGCTTTAGATTTTGGTTCAACAGATAAGTGGATAACTGGCTCTGGGAATTCCATTGATTCCAAGATAATGTCGTTTTTCTCACCACATAAAGTATCACCAGTACCTGTTTCTTTAAGACCTACCGCAGCAGCGATATCGCCTGAGTAAACAGTATCGATTTCTTGACGTGAGTTTGCGTGCATTTGTAATAAACGACCTACACGTTCACGTTTATCTTTAGTAGAGTTCTTCACGTATGAACCTGAAGTTAATGTACCTGAGTACACACGGAAGAATGTTAATTTACCAACATAAGGGTCAGTCATAACTTTGAATGCTAATGCAGCGAATTCAGCTGAATCGTCTGGTTTAGCAACAACTTCTTCTTCAGGGTCATTAGCACGGTGACCAATGATTGGTTTAACGTCTAATGGTGAAGGTAAGTAGTCAATTACTGCATTAAGCATTAATTGAACACCTTTGTTTTTGAATGCTGTACCACAAAGTACTGGGTAAAATTCTACGTCAGTAGTTGCTTTACGGATAGCAGCTTTTAATTCATCGATAGAAATTTCTTCGTCACCAAGATATTTCTCCATTAATTCGTCGTTGCTTTCTGCAACAGCTTCGATTAATTGGGCACGAGCTTCTTCAGCTCTTTCTTTGTGATCGTCAGGAATTTCAATTTCATCGATTTCTGTACCTAAATCGTTAGTATATCTAAAGCATTTCATTTCAACTAAGTCAATGATTGCTTCGAATTCATCTTCGGCACCAATTGGTAATTGGATAGGTGCAGCATTTGCTTGTAAACGATCATGTAAAGTGCTTACTGAATATTCGAAGTTAGCACCTAATTTATCCATTTTGTTTACGAATACGATACGTGGAACGCCATAAGTAGTTGCTTGACGCCAAACTGTTTCAGTTTGAGGTTCTACACCTGATTGAGCATCAAGTACAGTAACCGCACCGTCAAGTACACGTAATGAACGTTCAACTTCAACAGTGAAGTCTACGTGTCCAGGTGTATCGATAATGTTGACACGGTGGCCATCCCATTGTGCTGTTGTTGCAGCAGATGTGATTGTGATACCACGGTCTTGTTCTTGTTCCATCCAGTCCATTTGTGAAGCACCTTCGTGTGTTTCACCAATTTTGTGGATACGACCTGTGTAATAAAGAATACGTTCAGTCGTAGTAGTCTTACCAGCATCAATGTGAGCCATGATACCGATGTTACGAGTATTTTTCAAAGAAAAGTCTCTTGCCATGTGTTTTTCTCCTTCCAGTATTTACTGAATAAGTACTATAGATATGGCGATGCCCTAAGCATGAGCCATTATTGGTAAACCTTATAACGGAACACACTCAGGGTAAAAGCTTTCATCTTACCAACGGTAGTGAGCAAATGCTTTGTTTGCTTCAGCCATTTTGTGAGTGTCCTCACGTTTTTTGACTGCACCACCTGTATTATTTGCAGCGTCTAAGATTTCGTTAGCTAAACGATCTTCCATAGTTTTCTCACCACGAAGACGAGCGTAGTTTACTAACCAACGTAATCCTAAAGTAGTACGACGTTCTGGGCGTACCTCAACTGGTACTTGGTAGTTAGAACCACCCACACGACGAGCTTTAACTTCTAATACTGGCATAATGTTATTGATTGCTTCTTCGAATACTTCTAATGCATCACGACCACTACGTTGTTCAACTAAGTCGAATGCAGAATAAAGAATTCTTTGAGCTGTTCCGCGTTTACCGTCTAACATAATTTTGTTAATTAATTTAGTAACTAACTTAGAGTTATGAATTGGATCCGGTAATACGTCTCTTTTTGGTACTGATCCTTTACGAGGCATAATGTAAATCCTCCCTTCCTATTATAGTATAATCTTTAAAAATGTATTTAAAATTTACGTAATCTTAAACTTAATTTTTAGGTTTTTTAGTTCCGTATAATGAACGGCCTTGTCTACGTCCATCAACACCTGAAGTATCAAGTGCACCACGTACAATATGATAACGCACACCAGGTAAGTCTTTAACACGTCCACCACGTACAAGTACTACACTGTGTTCTTGTAAGTTGTGTCCGATACCAGGGATGTATGCGTTGATTTCAATGTTATTTGATAAACGCACACGTGCATATTTACGTAACGCTGAGTTAGGTTTTTTAGGTGTCATAGTACCTACACGAGTACAAACACCACGTTTTTGAGGTGAGTTTAAGTTAGTAAATTGTTTCTTTTTACTATTGAAACCTCTGTTTAAAGCTGGTGAATCTGATTTCTTAGTTTTGCTTTTTCTTGGTTTACGTACTAATTGGTTAATAGTTGGCATTGAATGTGTCCTCCTCTCTTCATTTTTTAATCCCACACATCCAGGTGGTTCATTTTAAGGTTAAATAAAATTTAGTAAGCATCATACTTACTAATTCTCATTCAATAACGCAACAATAGTTGCATTAACATTGATACCTACATATTCTCCTAAAGCCCGCTGGCTAGAAAAAAATGTCACTGGTATATTTTCTTGATTGATATAGCTTAACACGCGAGTTAATAAATGAACTTCAACGTCTTTAGCAATAATCAATGATGCAACTTGATCTTTCTTTAACGCTTTAAGCGTTTCTTTAAGACCAACTACATAGTGTTGTTTGTTAAAGCGTGCAACTTTTTCATTAGACATGTACATATCCTCCAAAGTTCTGCTTGCATCAACCTTTAATATATTAACATTTTTTAATACACATAGTCAACAATAACTCTAAGCTTTTAAAAATAAATATATAAGAGAGTGAGGTATTAACTCCTCACTCTCAAGTTAAAATTTATTCAGTAATCTCAACATCTTCAGTTACATCTGCTACAGGAGCTGATGTTTTATCATATTGAACATCACTGTAACGTCTCATACCAGTACCTGCTGGGATTAGCTTACCGATAATAACGTTTTCTTTAAGTCCAAGTAAGTCATCGCGTTTACCTTTAATTGCTGCATCTGTAAGAACGCGTGTTGTTTCTTGGAATGACGCAGCTGATAAGAAGCTTTCAGTTTCAAGAGAAGCTTTTGTAATACCAAGCAATACTGGTTTAGCAGTTGCTGGACGTTTACGGTGTTTAAAGGCTTCTCTGTTAGCATCCGTAAAGCTGTGAATGTCCACAAGAGAACCTGGTAATAATTTAGTGTCACCAGCTTCAATGATACGAACTTTACGTAACATTTGTCTAACCATAACTTCAACGTGTTTATCGTCGATTTCAACACCTTGCATACGGTAAACTTTTTGAACTTCTTTTAATAGGTAACTTTCAGTCGCATTAAGTCCTGCTACTGCTAAGTAGTTTTTAGGCTCAATTGAACCTTCAGTAAGAACTTCACCACGTGCCACTGATTGACCAACTTCAACTTTAAGTCTTGAAGTACCTGAAGCTAGATATGATCTAGTTTCGTTAGCACCTTTAACAACAATTTCTTGTTGGCGATCTTTAGCTAGTTTAATGTCTTCTACTACACCTTCGATTTCAGTAATAACCGCTTGTCCTTTAGGGTTACGTGCCTCGAAGATTTCTTGGATACGTGGAAGACCTTGAGTGATATCGCTTCCTGCTACCCCACCAGTGTGGAATGTACGCATTGTAAGCTGTGTACCTGGCTCACCGATTGATTGAGCAGCAATCGTACCAACTGCTTCCCCGACTTCAACTTTTTCACCTGTAGCAAGGTTTTTACCGTAACATTTTTCACAAACACCGTGACGAGTGTTACATGTAAACGCTGAGCGGATGTACATTTGTTCAATACCAGCATCAGTAATTTTCTTAGCGATATCTGCAGTAATTAATTCGTCTGGACGAATGATTACTTCATCAGTTTCAGGATGACGAATTGTTTCTTTAGAATAACGACCTTCGATACGTTCAATAAATGGTTCAATCATTTCTGTACCTTCTTTGATATCAGAAACTAATAAACCACGGTCAGTGCCACAGTCTTCTTCACGTACGATAACATCTTGCGCAACGTCAACAAGACGACGAGTAAGGTAACCAGAGTCAGCTGTTTTAAGAGCTGTATCGGCAAGACCTTTACGAGCACCGTGAGTTGAGATGAAGTATTCTAATACTGTTAAACCTTCACGGAATGAAGATGTGATTGGCAATTCGATAATTTTACCTGATGGTGCAGCCATTAATCCACGCATACCTGCTAATTGCGTGAAGTTAGATGCGTTACCACGGGCACCAGAATCACTCATCATGAAAATAGGGTTTGTTTTCTCAAGAGATTGCATTAATTCGCCTTGAATTTGGTCTTTTGCGTCAGTCCAAATTTCAACAACAGCGTTATAACGTTCATCTTCAGTGATTAAACCACGATTATATTGTTTAGTTACACGTTCAACTAATTTTTCATGTTCATCTAAGATATCTTGTTTGTCTGGAAGTACCACGATGTCAGATACACCAACAGTAATACCAGCTTTAGATGAGAATTTGAAACCTAAGTCTTTCATTCTATCTAACATCATAGATGTGTCAGTAATACTAAATCTATTGAATACTTCAGCAATGATGTTTCCTAAGAATTTCTTATTGAATGGCTCAATAAGTTCTTCATTTTCAAAGTATTCTTTTAAGCCACCCTCACCTAATTGAGTCGGATCTATGAAGTATTTATCTGGCGTAGTATCTTCTAAATTTGCTTGACTAGGTTCATTAATATATGCAAATGAATCAGGAATGATTTCATTGAAAATAATTTTACCTACTGAAGTAACTAAGATTTTACTATTTTGAGCATCTGTGAACGTTGGGTTGTTGAATGAGCTTGCATGCACACCAATACGAGTGTGTAAGTGTACATGACCGTTCGCATAAGCTTTTAATACTTCATTAGTGTCATTGAAAATCGCACCAGTATTAACAGCATCTTTACGTTCTAATGTTAAATAGTAGTTACCTAATACCATATCCTGAGATGGTGTAACAACTGGTTTACCATCTTTCGGGTTAAGGATGTTTTGTGCCGCAAGCATTAACATACGTGCCTCAGCTTGTGCTTCTTTTGATAATGGTACGTGAACCGCCATTTGGTCACCGTCAAAGTCCGCATTGTAAGCTGTTGTTACAAGTGGATGAAGACGGATTGCACGACCCTCAACTAATGTTGGTTCAAATGCTTGGATACCAAGTCTATGAAGCGTTGGTGCACGGTTAAGTAATACTGGGTGTTCAGTGATAACATCTTCTAATACATCCCAAACTTCATCATCCATGCGTTCGATTTTACTTTTCGCATTTTTGATATTTGTAGCAATTTCACGTTGAACTAATTCCTTCATAACGAATGGTTTAAATAGTTCAAGTGCCATTTCTTTAGGCAATCCACATTGATACATTTTTAAGCTTGGCCCAACGGCGATAACCGAACGACCTGAATAGTCAACACGTTTACCAAGTAAGTTTTGACGGAAACGACCTTGTTTACCTTTTAACATGTGTGAAAGTGATTTTAATGGACGGTTACCTGGTCCAGTAACTGGACGACCACGACGTCCGTTATCAATTAAAGCGTCTACAGCTTCTTGTAACATACGTTTTTCGTTTTGAACGATGATGCCAGGTGCACCTAAGTCTAATAAACGTTTCAAACGATTGTTACGGTTGATTACACGACGATATAAGTCGTTTAAATCACTTGTAGCAAAACGTCCACCGTCTAATTGAACCATTGGACGAATTTCAGGTGGGATGATTGGAAGTACATCTAAAATCATCCATGAAGGATTGTTTCCTGAATTTCTGAATGATTCAACCACTTCTAAACGTTTAATTGCACGAGTTAGTCTTTGACCAGTAGCAGACTCTAACTCATCTCTTAACAGTTTTAGTTCTTCATCTAAATCAATTTCTTCTAATAGGTCTTTAATACCTTCAGCACCCATTTTAGCTACGAATTGATTAGGATATTTGTCATAATATTCTCTGAACTCTGCTTCAGACAATAATGTTTTCTTCTCTAATCCAGTAGGGCCTGGATCTACTACAACATAAGAAGCGAAGTAGATGACTTCTTCTAATGCTCTTGGAGACATGTCTAGCAATAGACCCATACGACTTGGAATTCCTTTGAAATACCAAATATGTGATACAGGTGCTGCTAATTCAATGTGTCCCATTCTTTCACGACGCACTTTTGATTTAGTTACTTCAACGCCACATCTGTCACATACCATACCTTTGTAGCGTACACGTTTGTACTTACCACAACTACATTCCCAGTCTTTCGTAGGTCCAAAAATTCTCTCACAGAAAAGACCATCTTTTTCTGGTTTTAAAGTACGATAGTTAATTGTTTCAGGTTTCTTAACTTCACCATAAGACCATGAACGAATTTTTTCAGGTGAAGCTAATCCTATTTTCATATAATGGAAATTATTTACATCAATCAAGGAGCCTACCTCCTTCAATTTAGATTAGCTGTGCTATTTGATTGATTTATCTTCATTGAAATCGAATACCTTAAAGAGGTTGAAATGATTCACATTTCATTACCTCTTTAAGAATCCTTTTATCTTAAGTGCTTTTTAATCAGTTGTTTCCTTTTGTGATTCAGGAGCATCTTTTTGTTGTAAATCTACTTTGCGTTCTGTTGCATCTTCATCATCAACGTCCGCCATTTCAATTTCGTTGTTTTGCTCATCCATCACTTTAACATCTAATCCTAAACTTTGTAGTTCTTTCATCAATACCCTGAATGATTCAGGAACACTTGGTCTAGAGATGTTTTCACCTTTAACGATAGATTCGTAAGTTTTTACACGACCTACAGTATCGTCAGATTTATAAGTTAAGATTTCTTGTAAAGTATATGCAGCACCATAAGCTTCAAGTGCCCATACCTCCATCTCACCAAAACGTTGACCACCGAATTGTGCTTTACCACCAAGTGGTTGTTGTGTAACAAGTGAGTATGGACCAGTTGAACGTGCGTGTAACTTGTCATCAACCATGTGAGCAAGTTTAAGCATATACATAACACCTACAGAAATACGGTTATCGAATGGTTCACCTGTACGTCCATCATATAATACAGTTTTACCATCGCGAGCCATGCCTGCTTCTTCGATAGTAGACCATACATCCTCATCGTTAGCACCATCAAATACTGGAGATGCAACGTGGATGCCTAGGTTTTTAGCAGCCATACCTAAGTGCAACTCAAGGACTTGTCCGATGTTCATACGTGATGGTACACCAAGTGGGTTTAACATGATATCAATTGGGCGTCCATCTGGTAAGTAAGGCATATCTTCTTCAGGAACGATTTTAGAAATAACACCTTTGTTACCGTGACGACCACACATTTTGTCCCCAACATGAATTTTACGTTTTTGAACAATATAAACTCTTACTAATTGGTTTACACCTGGAGATAATGTGTCGTCTCCTTCTTCACGATTAAACACTTTAACATCTAGTACAATACCACCTGCACCGTGTGGCACACGTAATGAAGTATCGCGAACTTCACGAGCTTTTTCGCCGAAAATTGCATGTAATAATCTTTCTTCAGCTGTTAACTCAGTTACACCTTTAGGCGTCACTTTACCAACTAAAATGTCGCCATCCTTAACTTCAGCACCTACATAGACGATACCTCTATCATCTAGGTTTTTAAGTGCACTTTCAGATACGTTAGGGATATCTCGAGTGATTTCCTCAGGTCCTAATTTAGTATCACGAGCTTCTGATTCATATTCCTCTATGTGAATAGAAGTGTAAACGTCATCTTTAACTAAACGTTCACTCATAATTACAGCATCCTCGTAGTTGTAACCGTCCCAAGTCATGAAACCAACAACTACATTTCGTCCTAATGCCATTTCACCTAATTCCATTGAAGGACCATCGGCAAGGATTTCATTATATTCAACCACGTCACCAACTGAAACAATTGGACGTTGGTTATAACAAGTACCTGTGTTAGAACGTTTGAATTTAGCTAATGGATAACGGTCTAATTCACCTTCGTGTTCAGTGCCATTTTCCTCAACTAAACGACGCACTAAAATTTCACTAGATTCAACGTGCTCAACACGACCTCTGTGTTTAGCAGTGATTGCAGCACCAGAGTCACGTGCAGCCACATGTTCCATACCAGTACCAACAAATGGTGCTTCAGTGTTCATCAATGGTACCGCTTGACGTTGCATGTTCGCACCCATTAATGCACGGTTAGAGTCATCGTTTTCTAAGAATGGAATACATGCTGTAGCTGCTGATACAACTTGTTTAGGTGATACATCCATGTAATCCATTTTTTCTTTCGCCATAACTGTGTTATTACCACGGAAACGACAAACAACCTCGTCATCTAAGAAACGACCATTTTCGTCTAAACGTGAGTTGGCTTGGGCAACTACGTAGCTATCTTCTTCATCAGCAGTTAAGTAATCGATTTGATCTGTAATAGAGTTCGTATCTAAATCAACTTTACGATACGGTGTTTCGATGAAACCAAATTCATTTACTCGCGCATAACTAGATAATGAGTTAATTAAACCGATATTTGGACCCTCTGGTGTTTCAATTGGACACATACGACCATAGTGTGAGTAGTGAACGTCACGTACTTCCATTTGAGCACGTTCACGAGTTAAACCACCAGGTCCTAATGCTGATAGACGACGTTTGTGAGTCAACTCAGCTAATGGGTTAGCTTGGTCCATGAATTGTGATAATTGAGAACTACCAAAGAATTCTTTAATTGATGCAATAACTGGACGAATATTGATTAATTGTTGTGGTGTAATTGAATCAGTGTCTTGGATTGACATTCTTTCACGCACGACACGTTCCATTCTTGATAAACCGATACGGAATTGGTTTTGTAATAATTCACCAACTGAGCGTAAACGACGATTACCTAAGTGGTCGATATCATCTGTATAACCAATGCCATTTAATAAGTTAAAGAAGTAACTCATTGAAGCTATGATATCAGCTGGAGTTATACATTTAACTTCTGAGTCTGGTAATGCATTACCGATAACAGTAGTTGTACGACCTTCCTCGTCATTAGGTACGTATACTTTGATTGATTGAATTTCAACTGGTTCGTCAATAACGCTACCTTCAAGTTCAAAGACTTCGCTATTAGCGTTTGTTTCTAGAACTTCCATAATTTCATCAATCTTACGACGATCTAGTACTGTGCCTTCTTCAGCTACAATTTCGCCTGTTTCACTGTTAACAATAGGCTCTGCTAATTTTTGATTGAATAAACGATGTTTTAAGTGTAATTTCTTATTAGCTTTATAACGACCTACGCTTGCTAAATCATAACGTTTAGGGTCAAAGAAACGTGAGTATAATAAGCTTTTAGCATTTTCTACTGTTGGTGGTTCGCCAGGACGTAAACGTTCATAAATTTCTAATAAAGCTTGTTCTGTGTTTTCAGTACCATCTTTTTCTAATGTATTACGTAAATATTCACTTTCTCCTAGTAAATCAATGATTTCTTGATCACTTGAAAAACCAAGTGCACGTAATAATACAGTTAATGGTAATTTACGAGTTCTATCGATACGAACGTACACTACATCTTTTGCGTCAGTTTCATATTCTAACCAAGCACCACGGTTAGGAATAATAGTTGCATCGTAGTTTTCACGTCCATTTTTATCAATCTTTTCATTGAAGTAAACGGATGGTGAACGTACCAATTGAGATACGATAACACGTTCAGCACCATTGATTACAAATGTACCTGTGTCTGTCATTAATGGGAAATCACCCATGAAGACTTCTTGTTCTTTAACTTCGCCTGTTTCTTTAATAATAAGACGTACTTTGACACGAAGAGGTGCAGCATAAGTAGCGTCACGATTTTTTGATTCTTCTAAATCGTATTTTGGTTCACCTAATCTATAATCTACAAATTCTAAAGATAGGTTGCCTGTGAAATCTTCAATTGGAGAAATGTCTCTGAACATCTCTAATAAACCTTCTTTAAGGAACCAATCGTAAGATTTTGTTTGAATTTCTATTAAGTTTGGTAATTCTAATACTTCTGAAATTCTCGCGTAATTTCTACGTTTACGATGTCTTCCATATTGGACAACTTGACCTGCCAAACAGATTCACCCCTCAAAAATTGTGTGTTTTACTTATACATTGAAATAGGACACAATAAAGAATATAAAAGACAAAAAGAAAACGGCAACACTTATGATGACACCATTTTCGATTTATATTTATACTTAATTTATTTATCCTTTTACGTAAAAGTACACACTTATTGAACATAAATTTTTACATTTTATAACTATATCAGAATACGATTTTGAAATCAACCTTTTAAACTTTTCAAAATATAATATCCTTTACTCTTATTAACGACTTCTACATGGTTAAAGCATTCTTGCATTTTCTTCTTTGCAGATGGCATACCTTGTTTCTTTTGTATCACAACATAGAGTGCACCTTGATCTTTTAATTTGCCATAAGCCTCTTCAAAAATTCTATGCACTACATCTTTACCAGCTCTAATAGGTGGATTTGTCAGAATGTAATCAAATTGTTGATCACTTACACCTGACAAGCAGTCACTTTCTATTATTTCAGCATTTTCAATTTGATTTTTAGTTTTATTCATTCCAGTAAGAGCCAATGCTCTATTATTTACATCTAACATATATAATTGATGATGTGGTGAAACTTTAGCAATAGTTAATCCGATAGGCCCATATCCGCAACCAACATCGGCAATATATTTACTAGGTCCAGGCGGATGTTCCTTTAAAAATGTTTTAATTAACAAATCCGAACCATAATCTACTCTATCTTTTGAGAACACACCTGTGTCAGTCGTGAACTCTAAATGCACCTTATCAAAATGATAACTTATTTTCTTTTGATTGCTTTTCACTTCAGGATTTTCATCATAGTAGTGACTCATGTCCACACCTCAATTAAAATTTATTCGTATGCTTAAGCTAGTTAATCTATAATACTAAATATAATTACAAGGTAATTAAAAACCCCGTTATCGCAATAACGGGGTTTTAATTTCTCAAAGAATTCAGGTTGTATTTGACTCGACAAAACTTATAAAGTTGGTCGAACAAATCTCTTCAACCTAACTATTTAATTAGAGAGTAGAAACTATTTTAATTCTACAGTAGCTCCAACTTCTTCTAATTGTTCTTTAAGTTTTTCTGCATCTTCTTTAGGCATAGCTTCTTTAATTACTTTAGGAGCTCCGTCTACTAATTCTTTAGCATCTTTTAATCCTAAGCCAGTTGCTTCTTTAACTGCTTTAACAACTTTGATTTTTGAAGATCCAGCTGAAGTTAATTCAACATCAAATTCAGTTTTTTCAGCTGCTGCGTCGCCGCCACCAGCTGCACCTGCTGCTGCTACTGGAGCTGCTGCAGTTACACCAAATTCTTCTTCAATTGCTTTTACTAAATCGTTTAATTCTAATACTGACATTTCTTTAATTGCTTCAATGATTTGTTCTTGATTAGCCATTTTAAAATTCCTCCATTTAATTTAATTTTTTATGCGCGATTATTCAGCGCTTTCTTCTTTTTGTTCACCAACGGCTTTAACTGCATAAGCGAAGTTGCGTACTGGAGCTTGTAATACTGATAAAAGCATTGATACAAGACCATCGTGTGAAGGTAATGAACCAACAGTTTTAACTTCTTCAGCTGAGATTACGCTACCTTCCATAACGCCTGTTTTAACTTCTAAAGCTTCGTGTTCTTTAGCAAATCCTGCGATAACTTTCGCTGGAGCTACAACATCTTCAGTTGAAGTTGCGATAGCTGTAGGACCTGTTAAGAATTCATCTAAGCCTTCGATACCTGCTTGTTCAGCTGCACGACGAACCATAGTGTTTTTGTAAACTTTGTACTCAACACCTGCTTCA
Organism: Staphylococcus sp. TE8; assembly: GCF_000692055.1. Classification (NCBI taxonomy): domain Bacteria; kingdom Bacillati; phylum Bacillota; class Bacilli; order Caryophanales; family Staphylococcaceae; genus Staphylococcus; species Staphylococcus sp. TE8. Next base: position 21,615 of record NZ_JMGB01000001.1, on the reverse strand, counting down.
CGTAATTGTGAACGTAATTCAGTAACTTCTGCTACTGTTAAACCACGGTAGTCAACGATAACTGTTGATACTGAATTTTTAAGTTGTTCAGCAATAGTATCTACTTGTTGTTTTTTTGCTTCAATGATAGCAGACATTCAGACACCTCCATTTAAATTTTTTCGGTGCTTTTTTTAATAGCAATAAAAAAAGCACTTTCTACCCACGGCAAAAAGTGCTTGAAAGATCATTAATCATCACGTTCAAGTCAATTTTAGCCTCGGTAGGATGAGTTTTAAGTTATAAATAACTCCTACTGTCTTAGGTAAAATAATCACAATTAATAATATAACTGCTTTGTTGTAATAAGTCAACAAAAAAATTTACAGACTGAAAGATTGCTTCCTTCAGTCTGTAATCATGTTGCATTATTTAAAATTTATAGTTTGAAAGATGAAGTATCAACTTTAACTCCAGGGCCCATTGTTGTAGTTACAGCAACAGATTTGAAGTAAGTACCTTTAGCAGAAGATGGTTTAGCTTTTGCTAAAACGTCTTGTAAAGCTTTAAAGTTTTCAACTAATTTTTCATCGTCGAATGAAACTTTACCGATTGAAGCATGTACGATACCTGCTTTTTCAGCACGATATTCAACTTTACCAGCTTTAATTTCTTCTACAGCTTTTTTAACATCCATTGTTACTGTACCTGTTTTAGGGTTAGGCATTAAACCTTTAGGTCCTAATACACGACCTAATTTACCAACTTCGCCCATCATGTCTGGAGTAGCAACAACTACGTCGAAATCAAACCAACCTTGTTGGATTTTTTGTACGTAGTCTGATTCTCCTACATAATCTGCACCTGCTTCTTCAGCTTCAGTGATTTTATCGCCTTTAGCGAAAACTAATACACGTTGAGATTTACCAGTACCGTTAGGTAAAACAACTGCACCACGGATTTGTTGGTCATTTTTACGTGTATCAATTCCTAAACGGAAAGCTACTTCAACAGACGCGTCAAAGTTAGCAATGCTAGTTTCTTTAGCTAATTTAATTGCTTCTTCAACACTATAGTGTTGAGTACGATCAACTTTGCTAGCTGCTTCTTGATACTTTTTACCTTTTTTAGCCATTTATTGTTCCTCCTTTAGTGGTTTTAGCGGAATTTCCTCCCACATTTACTTGCCTATCGCAAGTTAAGAGCAGATAACAGTGGAAAGAGAGTGGTCCAGAAATATAATTTATGTCCCGTCCTCTTACTCATAGACAATATCAATTGTTTACCTTCTCTGTTACCTGCTTTTATCGTCTAAATTAAGTTCATTTTTAAAATTAAATTCGTTAATACGCTTAATTATTCTACAGTGATACCCATGCTACGTGCAGTACCTTCGATAATACGCATAGCTGCTTCTTCGTCTGCAGCGTTTAAGTCTTGCATTTTAGTTTGAGCAATTTCGCGTACTTGATCTTTAGTTACTGATGCAACTTTTGTTTTATTAGGTTCACCTGAACCTTTTTCAACGCCAGCTGCTTTTTTAAGTAGTACTGGAGCCGGTGGAGTTTTAGTAATGAATGTAAATGAACGATCTTCATATACACTGATTTCTACCGGAATGATTAAACCTGCTTGTTCTTGCGTACGTGCGTTGAACTCTTTACAGAATCCCATGATGTTCACACCTGCTTGACCTAATGCTGGACCAACTGGTGGTGCTGGATTCGCTTTACCTGCAGGAATTTGTAATTTAACTACTTTTTCTACTTTTTTAGCCACGATGTGCACCTCCTTGATATCGTGATGTGGTCACAGGGCTCAGTTTTGCCCTCCCACTCTTAAACATTTCGTGACGAAATGAACGCTCTAAAAGCGCGACTACATTATTTTAACACTCGCTCTATTAAAAAATCAATAGTAAAATTTCATCTTTTAGTTGAAGTTTTATAATAAATTTTTGATAGACGTTTAAATTAAAGTTTCTCAATTTGATCGAATTCAACTTCGACCGGTGTTTCTCGACCAAACATATCTACAAGTACAGTTAATTTAAATTTATCCGCTTCGATTTCTTGAACTTCGCCTACTTGATTAGCAAAAGGTCCTGATTTGATACGAACTTGTTCACCAACATCAAGTTCAACATCAATAGTTTTCTCTTTAAGACCCATTTGCTTAAGAATGAAGCGCACTTCTTCAGGAAGTAGAGGATTAGGTTTAGAACCCGCACCTGCAGAACCTACGAATCCTGTAACACCTGGTGTGTTACGAACGACATACCATGACTGATCCGTCATTACAAGCTCAACTAGCACGTAACCTGGGAATGTTTTTTTAACAAGTTTCTTAGCTTTACCATCTTTAACTTGTGTTTCTTCCTCTTCTGGTATGACAACTCTAAAAATTTGCTCTGTCATATTCATAGATTCTACTCTTTTTTCTAAATTCTTTTTAACTTTGTTTTCATATCCAGAATAGGTATGCACAGCATACCAACGCTTTGCGCCAACTTCTTCAGACATGTCTCCACTCCTAACCTAATAATAATTGTTTCAATGCATTAATACCTACGTCTAAGGCATAGAAAAAGACTAAGAAGAATATAACTGTAGATACAACGATTACAGTGTATTTGAATAGTTCTTCTTTTGTCGGCCAACTTGTCTTTTCCATTTCTGATTTAACGCCTTTAAAGAAGTTCTCTTTTTTAGCCATTAGTTAGACCTCCACATTTTAAGCCTCAACTTTAAAGTCTCATTCAGCTTAATAATCTATTTCGATTCTTTATGAACTGTATGCGAATTACACTTCGGACAATACTTTTTCAGTGTTAATCTCGTTGCCGAACCTTCCTTTTTAGGGACGTTGTAATTTCTATTGCCACAAACCTCACAATTTAAAGGTACTTTCTTCACGATTATTCACCTTTACTCATTATAATACCAATATACTATACATAAATGTCGTAATAAATGTCAAACATACATTCTTTGCTATAATCACCTAATTACTAGGGAATAATACAGACAATTTCATTTCCTTAATTGTCGTTTCATTTTCATTTTACAACGTTGTATGGCATTGTAAACGTCTTTATCTTTAATTTCTAATGCTTGTGCAATTTCTCTCGGTTTATATTCTTTAATAAATAGTTTTAAGACGTCTCTTTCCAATCCGCTTAATGTAAATGCTTGGCTCATAATTTCCTTTGATAATTCTTCTCTTAAAAATGACCTCTCAACTTCATCAAGTGCTAATGCACAATGATAATCTACAACGTACTCGTTGATAAGCATCACATGTCGATGATGTTCAGCTCTACTCTTTCTTAAGTAGTCATACTTAACAGAGCGAATGAGAAAGTACAAATATCTTTTAAATGGAATTGCTCTACTAAAGTCATAATGTTGAAGTGCTCGATACATTTTTATGATAATCTCTTGATACATATCCTCAATATCAAATTGATTCGATGTTATGTATCCAATTTTTCTAAAAATGAGTGGTCTCAACTCTCTAAGTAGCGTCTCAAATATACGCTCGATATCTTCAGTTTCGATGTTGAAATGATACTGTGTTAATTCATCTTGATGTCTTTGATTCAATCACGTATACCTAACCTTCCTTTATTGTTAGGTTAGTTTATATGACTTAGATTAAATTTATCAATACCACTGTATTAATCATTTCGATGGTTTCCACGTCTGATTTTTTCAAATTCTTCTAGTATCTCATTTGATAACTGAATTCGAGTTCTGGGTTTCTTTTCACTAAAATCATCAATTGATTTGCTCACTGTGATTTCATTTTCTTTTAAATCTCGCCACATCTCCCTCGAAGATATGCGGTATGCCCCAGATCCAAAAATGGCATGTTGCTCGCTCATATCACTCGTAACAACGGTGATATGCGTTGTATGTTTATCATATAACTCATATACATAACGTTCGATAAAACTATCTGCTGTTTCTTTCTCTTTAGTAAACACCGTTCTAACGCCATGGTATACGTATTCTCTTTCAATTCCGGATTGTTCATATGCATCAAATACACACACAATTTCATCAGCAATAAGTGCATTATAGTTTGCTATGGCATCCAAAAGTTGCTCTCTTGCTTCTTCTAAACTCTCTTTAGCAATCGCACTTAATGCTGAAGATTGACCTATCATATTATAGCCATCGATAATTAGATATCTTTCCTTCATGACATCTCTCCAGTCTCATCTCTTTTACGAAATACTTCATACATCATCAAGCTTGCTGCTACAGAAGCATTGAGACTATTAACATGTCCAACCATAGGTATTTTAATGTAAAAATCACATTTATCGCTCACTAAGCGACTCATTCCTTGTCCTTCGCTTCCGATCACGATAGCTAAAGACATATCCGCCTGTAAGTCACGATAATCCGTAGCATTACTTGCTTCGGTACCTGCGACCCAAAAACCATTTTCTTTTAATTCATCGATTGTCTTAGAAAGGTTTGTAACGCGTATAACTGGAACATGTTGAATAGCTCCAGTTGAAGCTTTTGCAACAGTCTGCGTGAGCGCTACTGAACGTCTTTTAGGAATAATGACTCCGTCTACTCCAGTTGCATCAGCAGTCCTTAATATAGAACCAAGATTATGCGGATCTTCTAGACCATCTAAAATTAATATTGTAGAAAAGCCATCTTTATTCTTCTGGCTTTGTAAAAATTCATCAAAATCTTCATATTCATATGGAGCGACTAATGCAGCAACCCCTTGATGAGGTGCATTTGATAAAAAATCTAATTTAGATTTTGGCACGGTTTGAACTATCAATTTTTGAGCTTTTGCATTTTTTAAAATTTCATTAATCTGTTGTTTTTTTATACCATCTTGAATCAAAACCTTATTTATAGCATGCCCCGAAACAATCGCTTCTTTAACTGCATGTCTTCCTACTATGACAGTATCCTCCACGTTCTCACTACCTTTCATTTACTATTTCAACAATAGTTTGAAGTAATTCTTCTAAACGCGCATGTTGATGATCTAAATATAAAAAACCTATAACTGCTTCCAAGGCTGAACTTTTTCGATATGTTTGAACATCAGTATTTTTAGCTTTGGTATAGCTTTTAGCATTACGTCCCCTTCTCAAAACATTTAACTCTTCTTCAGTAAACCAATCATTAGATATTAAATACTCTAATGTCTGAGCTTGGCTTTTAGCAGAAACATATTGTTTTGATACCTGGTGTAGACGATTCGGTTTACTTTGTAATTTAAGAACAATATATTCTCGCACATGTTGATCTAATACGGCATCGCCCATATAAGCAAGCGTCAATGGATTTAATAATTTAACATTCATTATTTAGCCACGCTTAAATCTGACACCTTGTGGCGTATCTTCTAAAATAATGTTACGTTCTTTCAACATGTCTCGAATTTCATCAGCACGTGCGAAATCTTTATTTTTACGAGCTTCATTACGTTCTTCTATAAGCTTTTCAATATCCTCATCTAGTAACTCGGTTTCATTTTCACCTTTAAGTGGGACGCCAAGAACATCACTGAAGATTTGATATACTTCTTTAAATCTATGAAGTACCTTCGTAGACGTTGTATTCTCTAGAACATATTTATTCGCAAGTTTGGCTAAATCATACCAAGCAGTGACAGCATTAGCTGTATTAAAGTCATCATCCATAACCGCTTCAAATTGTCGGAGAATCGTTTCTATTTGATCAATGTATTCAGAATGTTCTTCTAAATCTGTAGCAATGGCTTCACGTTCTTCAATCAATTTATAACTATTGCGTATACGTTCTAAACCGCTTCTCGCAGCTCCTACTAGTTCTAAATTATAATTAATCGGGCTACGGTAATGGACACTAATCATAAAGAAACGTAGTACATCTGGATCTATTTCTTTAATAATGTCGTGTACTAAAATGAAGTTACCTAATGATTTACTCATTTTTTCGTTATCTATATTTATGAATCCATTGTGCATCCAGTAATTCGCAAATGGTGCATGATTGTGTGCTTCTGACTGGGCAATTTCATTTTCATGGTGAGGGAATTGTAAATCTGATCCTCCTGCATGAATATCGATTGTCGCTCCTAATTCATGATAAGCCATAACTGAGCATTCGATATGCCAGCCTGGACGACCTTTACCAAATGGACTATCCCAACTGATTTCGCCAGGTTTCGCTTTTTTCCATAAAGTAAAATCGAGCGCATCTTCTTTTTGTTCTCCCGCTTCAATACGCGCGCCTACTTTGAGGTCATCTAGAGACTGATGACTTAATTTACCATATCCATCAAATTGACGCGTTCTAAAGTACACATCTCCATCACTCTCATAAGCATACCCTTCATCTACTAATTCTTTAATGAAATCTATAATTTCTTGCATATGGTTCATCACACGCGGATTGGATGTTGCTTTCTTAACGTTCAATGCACCTACGTCTTCATAGAATGCTTTGATGTACTTTTCTGCAATTTCAGGAACACTTTCATTTAGTTCTTTAGAGCGATTAATTAATTTATCATCCACATCAGTGAAATTGGAAACGTAAATCACTTCATAACCTTTGTATTCAAAATATCTTCTAACAACATCATAGTTAATAGCAGGTCTTGCATTTCCGATGTGTATATAATTGTAAACGGTCGGACCACAAACATACATTTTCACCTTGCCTGGTTCTATCGGCTCAAATGTTTCTTTCCGACGTGTTAACGTATTATATAATGTAATCATCTTGAATCTCTCCATTCTTAGCTTTTTCAAGTTGTCGTTCTAAATGTTTGATTTGTTCGAAAAGTGGATCAGGTAAGTTGCGATGGTCAAATGTTTTACCGATACGCTTACCTTCTTGTTTAACGATATGACCCGGTATACCTACAACAGTGGTATAGCTTGGTACAGATTGTAGTACAACTGAATTCGCACCAATATTTACATTTGATTCAATTTGAATATTCCCCAACACCTTAGAACCAGCTGCAATTAAAACATTATCTCCAATGTCCGGGTGACGCTTACCTTTTTCTTTACCAGTACCACCTAAAGTAACACCTTGGTAAATCGTGACGTTATCCCCAATTGTACATGTCTCACCAATTACAACACCCATACCGTGATCAATAAATAATCGTTTACCAATTTTTGCTCCGGGATGAATTTCTATACCCGTAAAAAAGCGTGACACTTGTGAGATGACTCTCGCTGCTGTATAACGTTTCTTATTATATAATTTATGGGCTATCAAATGACTCCATACCGCATGTAATCCTGCATAGGTAGTAACTACTTCTAAAGTTGAGCGTGCTGCTGGATCCTGTTCAAACACCATTTTTATATCGTCTCTCATTCTTCTTAACAAGATCTTCTCCCCCTTGGTTCAATCATTAAGATATCTGTTCTTTACATGAAATAATTTTTCGACCGTCATGCACAATTTTAAAATTAATGTTATTAAAAAAGCACCTCTAACAACTGATGTTAGAGGCGCTCTTAGCACGGTTCCACTCTTCATTTAGTAACGAAACTTTAAAATGTTAGCGTTACTCTCATTTGTATTATTCATCTTAGTTCAACAAAGGTGCATTCATTAATATTAATGATGTGCTCACAGCGACCGCACACTCTCTGAGTCATGTAATAATTAATTACTAATCCTTTGATTCATTTTTATAGTTATAATAATAGGTCGTTAATTGTGAAATTTCAAGTCGAAACACACGTTTTTTAATCATACTGCACTAGATAAAGCTAAACTTCGTTATTAATTTACTATACATACTTTTGTAATCGTGATAATACTTTTTCTTTACCTAAAACTTCAATCGTATTTGGTAATTCTGGTCCATGCATTTGACCTGTAACGGCTACACGAATTGGCATGAACAATTGTTTACCTTTAATACCTGTCTCTTTTTGAACTTCTTTAATTGTTTTCTTAATTTCTGCTGCTTCAAATGGTTCTAAAGCTTCTAATTTACCGTATAAATGATTCATTAACCCAGGAACTTGTCCACCATTTATAACTTCTTGCTCCTCTTCACCAAGTTCTGGCATTTCGTGGAAGAACATTTCTGATAATGGAACAATTTCACCTGCGTAACTCATTTCTTTTTGATATAAAGCAACAAGTTTTCTACCCCATTCTTTATCTTCTTCAGAAGGATTTTCTGGAATAAGATTTGCTTTGATTAAATGCGGTAATGCTAATTCAAATACTGTATCAGTGTCTTTCGTTTTCATATATTGGTTATTTACCCAAGCTAACTTTTGTCTGTCGAACATAGCTGGTGATTTAGATAAACGTTTTTCATCGAAGATTTTAATAAATTCTTCTTTAGAAAAGATTTCTTCTTCACCTTCAGGTGACCAACCTAATAAAGTAATAAAGTTAAATAGTGCTTCTGGTAAGTAACCTAAATCACGGTATTGCTCAATAAATTGTAAAATTTGACCGTCACGTTTACTTAACTTTTTACGTTCTTCATTAACGATTAATGACATATGACCAAAGCGTGGTGGTTCCCAACCGAACGCTTCATATATCATCAATTGTTTAGGTGTGTTAGAAACATGGTCATCACCACGAATAACATCTGAAATTTTCATATAATGATCGTCTACAGCAACTGCAAAGTTATACGTTGGAACGCCATCTTTCTTAACAATGACCCAATCACCCATATTATTTGAATCAAAAGAAATTTCACCTTTTACCATATCTTTGAAACTATAAGTTTTATCTTTAGGCACGCGGAAGCGAATAGATGGTTTACGTCCTTCAGCTTCGAACTGTTTGCGTTGTTCTTCTGATAAATGTGCGTGTTGTCCGCCATAACGAGGCATTTCTCCACGAGCAATTTGCGCTTCACGTTCTTCTTCTAATTCTTCCTCAGTCATGTAACACTTGTATGCTCTATCTTCATCAAGTAATTGTTGAATAAGTGGATTATAAATATCAGCACGTTCAGACTGACGATATGGACCAAAACCTTTATCTTTATCGATAGATTCATCCCAGTCTAAACCTAACCATTTTAAGTTATCAAATTGTGAAGATTCACCATCTTCTAAATTACGTTTACTGTCCGTATCTTCTATACGAACTACAAAATCTCCATCATAATGTTTCGCAAATAAATAGTTAAATAATGCTGTTCTAGCATTACCAATATGCAAGTAGCCTGTTGGACTTGGCGCATATCTTACTCTGATGCGTTCACTCATTATATTCACTCCTACGATTATTATTTATGTGGTTGATGAACTGATTGAAAATAAATGACCTATGATAACTCATTTTATGAAGCAATCGCATTTAATATTTTCAAGTCATGTTTCAAACCATTAAGCATGTAAGCTTTCATGTTTTCAGTAGTTTAATTCAATTTTAAAAAAAGTTATTCAAAAGTTTATGATGTGTTTAACCATTACTTTGTGAATAACTTTCGTGAAACATTGATTATTCATTCTTACATAACATTCAATAATATTGTAGCACTTAAACACGCCTTTGATAAGTCTATTGTTTTAACAGTCTTTCATAGTTAATAGTTTTTTATATGAGAAAAGGTTTCATGTAAAATACATACTTAATTATAAAATATGTAGTTTCACATGAAACCTCTTTTTAGAATTAATTTTCAAGATCAGAACTATTGTCATCGACATGTTTCGCAAAAACGATTCTACCAGATGAAGTTTGTAGTAAACTGATGACTTCTAAGTTAACATGTTGGCCCACTAATTTCTTAGCGTTATCAACAACGACCATTGTGCCATCATCTAAATACCCAACGCCTTGACCAGGCTCTTTCCCCATTTTAGTTAAAAGGATATTGAGGTGGTCACCTTGATGTACGTTAGGCTTAATAGCTTCAGATAAATCATTAACATTAAGTGCCATAATGCCTTGGACATGACACACTTTATTTAAATTAAAATCCGTTGTAATAACGTGAGCGTGGTAATGTTGTGCTAATTTGATTAATAAAGTATCAATATCATTATGAGATTTCGTTGGATTTATGACTCGAGTAGGATAGTCTAAATCATAAAGTTGATTAAGAATGTCTAATCCACGCTGACCCTTTTCTCTTTTAACACTATCATTCGCATCAGCTACGACTTGTAATTCATTTATAACACCTTGAGGGATAAGAATATCTCCATCAATAAATCCACAACGAATAATATCTAATATACGCCCATCAATAATTGCGCTTGTATCGATGATTTTAGGGATTGCTTTACGTGTGTTGTAGGACATTGAGCGTGCCATATTTTCAGGCAAAAACATTAACATCTCATCACGTTTCTTTAAACCAAATTGGAATCCGAGATAACATAAAATAATTGTTATTATAATTGGGATAAAATGGTTGAGCATTGAATTTCCTATTAGTTCTAAGATGAAAGAAACCATCACAGAAATAAATAATCCAATAATCAAGCCAATTGTTGCGAACAAGATTTCAACCGCACTGCGGCGCATTATAATTTGTTCTAGTTCTTTAAAAGCGTATGTGACCTTTTTTAAGAAAAATCCAAATATAATGAAGAACAATATGATTCCTATTAATCCATCTATGTAATGATTAGTGATAATTGGGTAAGTGTTAATCCCTAAATCAGATACTACTTCTGGGATGATGATAATCCCTAGTGCAGCACCGATAATGATATAAATAATTACCACCATTAATCTAATGATATTCAATCTTATCCTCCTCTCATGGCTGTCTATTCATTGTATGTAAATAACTTATTTAACATAATTATAATGAAATTTGTGAAAACTAAATTAAAAAACTATATGCGTTTAAATCTTAAAACTCACTACCTACTATGAGGGAGGATTATGAAGAATGAAGCGCATATTTTAAAGCCTCATGCACAGAAGACACTCCTATGACTTGAATACCTTCCGGGAAAGTCCACCCACCAATATTAGTTTGAGGTATAATCGCTCGTTTGAATCCAAGTTTAGCCGCCTCTTGCACGCGTTGTTCAATGCGTGACACACGTCGAACTTCACCTGTTAGACCAACCTCTCCAACAAAGCAATCTAAACCGTCTACCGCTTTATCCTTAAAGCTTGAAGCTGTCGCAACAATAATACTTAAGTCAACGGCTGGTTCTGTTAATTTCACACCACCAGCAACTTTGATATAAGCATCTTGTTGTTGAAGTAAATAATTCTCCTTCTTCTCTAAAACTGCCATAAGCAAACTTAATCGATTATGATCTATGCCCGTAGCCATACGTCTTGGATTGTTGAAAGTGGTCGGTGTGACTAACGCTTGGACCTCTATTAATAATGGTCTTGTACCTTCCATAGTCGGTACAATTGTTGAACCTGGCACGTTTGTAGAACGTTCTTCTAAGAACATTTCAGACGGATTTAAGACACCTTTCAAACCACTTTGCTTCATTTCGAAAATACCCATCTCATTCGTGGAGCCAAAACGGTTTTTAACCGCACGTAAAATTCGATAAGCATGATGTTCATCACCTTCAAAGTAAAGCACGGTATCCACCATATGTTCAAGTAATCTTGGACCGGCAATTTGTCCTTCTTTCGTAACATGACCGACGATGAACGTTGCGATATCCATTTGCTTTGCGATATTCATTAGACTTTGGGTACTTTCTCTTACTTGAGATACAGAACCCGGTGCAGAACTGATTTCAGGATGATAAATAGTTTGAATTGAATCTACTACAAGTAAATCTGGACGTTCATCCTTAACTGTTTGATGAATGACTTCTAAATCAGTCTCTGCTAATACATTGAGTTGACTAGAATCTTCTTCTAAGCGGTCGGCACGTAGTTTAGTCTGATTGATAGATTCCTCACCTGTAATATATAAGACATTCTTATTTTGAGATAATGCCGCACATATTTGAAGAAGCAACGTAGACTTTCCTATACCAGGATCGCCACCTATAAGTACGAGTGATCCACTGACAATCCCTCCACCAAGGACTCTGTTAAATTCTTTAGAATCCGTTAGAATTCTAGGGGTAGATTCATGTTTAACATTATCCAATTTTTGAACTTTTCCTGCCGCTTCTTTAGATTTCACTCCATGTTTAGGGTTTGCAGCTTTCTCTACAATTTCTTCCATCTGGTTCCATGCACCACAGTTTGGACATTTCCCCATCCATTTAGGAGATTGATAGCCACATGCCATACACTCAAATATTACTTTTTTCTTGGCCACTTCTGCACCTCCAAATTATTATGAACAAATCTATTTTAAACTGACATTTTGATTATGACAAATTAAATGTAAATGATTATGATATAGTCTATTTTTATGTGGTTATTAAACTATGATTTTTTATAAATAATTTTATTTTTGTGTATTTTAATTTCTGCAATTTTGTATAATCGCTAGTGTATTGTTTTTTATTTTCCGGAAAATGAATATCCCATCATCAGTTTTAAACAAATTGAAAAATATGTAAAAAAATGACATCCCTCAAACAGCGAGAGATGTCATTTATTAATGATGCAAATAGCAAACATTACTTTAGTTATTCAATATATTAGCAATAATCAATTAAGCTTCAGTGGTTTCTTTATCATCTGACTTTTCATGGATGTCATATTTGAATTCATCGCCATCATGATCGATTGTGACTTCTTTACCTTCAATTTGATTACCATCTAAAATTAATTCACTAAGATTATCTTCTACAGTTTTTTGGATGGCTCTAATTAATGGTCTAGCACCGTATTCTGGATCGTAACCTTCTTCTGCGATTTTTTCTTTAGCTTTATCAGTTACAGAAATATTGATGTTTTGTTCAGATAATCGATCAGTAAGTTTCTTAACCATCATAGTAACAATTTCTTTCAATTCTTCTTTAGATAGTTTATGGAATACGATGATATCATCCACACGGTTTAAGAATTCAGGACGGAATGAATTTTTGAGTTCTTTCATCATTGTTTTGCGAATTGTTTCGTAGTCATTACCCTCTGAAGCACCGCCAAATCCTGCAAATCGTTGGTCTTGTAATTCTTGCGCACCAACATTTGATGTCATAATAATGACTGTGTTACGGAAATCTACAGTACGACCTTTTGTATCAGTTAGATGACCATCGTCTAATACTTGTAGCAAGATATTAAATACGTCAGGATGGGCTTTTTCAATTTCATCAAATAAAATAACTGAGTAAGGTTTGCGTCTAACTTTTTCAGTTAATTGACCACCATCATCATGACCTACGTAGCCTGGAGGTGCTCCAACTAAACGACTCACAGCATGTTTCTCCATAAATTCACTCATATCAACACGAATCATAGCATCATCTTCACCAAACATAGATTCAGCTAATGCACGAGCTAATTCTGTTTTACCTACACCTGTAGGACCTAAGAAGATAAAACTACCGATTGGACGTTTAGGATCTTTTAATCCAGCGCGAGCACGTCTTACAGCTTTACTAATTGAATTAACAGCGTCATTTTGACCGATAACTCGGTTATGAAGTGTATCTTCAAGGTTGAGTAAGCGATCTGATTCAGTTTCATTAATTTTAGTTAATGGAATACCTGTCCATCCTGCGATAACTTCAGCAATATCTTCTTCAGATAAAGCTGTACTTACACCACCTTGAGAGTTTTTCCATTCGTTTTTAGCTTCTTCATATTGTTTTTCAAGCTTAGATTGTTTGTCTCTTAAGTTTGCTGCATTTTCAAATTCTTGTGCGTGAACGGCAGCATCTTTTTCATTTTTTACATTTTCAATTTCTTGTTCAATCTCTTTTAGATTGTTAGGAGTTGTATGACTTTTCAATCTAACCTTAGAACTTGCTTCATCAATAAGGTCAATCGCTTTGTCTGGTAAGAAACGATCTGATACATAACGATTACTTAATTTTGCCGCAGCTTCTAAAGCCTCATCAGATATATTAATTCTATGATGAGCTTCATAGCGATCACGTAATCCTTTTAAGATTTCAATCGTATCTTCAACTGTTGGTTCATCAACTTGAACAGGTTGGAAACGACGTTCTAACGCAGCGTCTTTCTCAATATTTTTACGATATTCATCTAATGTTGTAGCACCAATACATTGTAACTCTCCTCTAGCTAATGCTGGTTTAAGAATATTAGAAGCGTCAATTGCACCTTCCGCACCACCAGCACCAACTAATGTGTGTAACTCATCTATAAATAAAATGACATTACCTGCTTGATGAATTTCTTCCATTACTTTTTTCAAGCGTTCTTCAAATTCACCTCGGTATTTTGTACCAGCAACGACAGTTCCCATATCGAGTGACATCACGCGTTTATCTTTTAGAGTTTCTGGGACTTCATTATTAACGATTGCTTGTGCTAAACCTTCAGCTATAGCAGTTTTACCCACACCAGGCTCACCGATAAGTACTGGGTTATTTTTAGTACGACGGCTGAGCACTTCAATCACACGAGTAATTTCTTTATCTCTTCCAACTACAGGATCTAAAGTGCCATCTTTAGCAATAACTGTTAAGTCTCTAGCTAAACTATCTAATGTTGGAGTGTTATTTGATTTATTTGCTTGAGCATTTTTATTACTCATTTCTGGACTACCTAAAGCTTTTACTACTTGCGCGCGTGCTTTTGTAATATTTAAATCTAAATTGGCAAAGACACGTGCTGCGACACCTTCATTTTCACGAATTAAGCCTAGAAGAATATGTTCTGTTCCCACGAAGTTATGATGTAGTTTTCTCGCTTCATCCATTGAAAGCTCAATAACTTTTTTAGCTCTAGGTGTGTAATGTAAAGTGCCCATTTGTTCTTGACCATGGCCAATTAACTTTTCAACTTCTTCAATAACTTTATCTTCAGTGATATTAAAGCTTTCTAACACTTTGGCAGCGATACCTTCAGGTTCTTTCATTAAACCTAATAAAAGATGTTCCGTTCCAATATTTGAATGGTTCAAGCGAATTGCTTCTTCTTGTGCGTGCGCTAGTACGCGTTGTGCACGTTCTGTTAATCTACCAAATAGCATATATAAAATACCTCCTATTTTATATGTTTCCTTAATAAATCAGCTCTTTTTTCATTTACTGTTTTATCATCATCTTCATCTATTAAAAATGGCGATTGAATAGCTACCATTAATTCATTAAATTTAAAATCTTCAAGCGAAATATAGTTTAAATCAATGCCGAGCTTAACTTCACTCAAGCGAAATGATGCTTCTTCCATTGATATGATTCTACTATTTTGTAAAATCCCTAGTGAGCGATAAACTCTATCAAGTGTCTCTACAGGATTATGTTTATCAAGTCTTTCTCTGATTTGCTTTTCTTCATTGATAATTTGATTAACTACTTCAGTTAAGTTATCAATGATGTCGGATTCAGTTTTCCCTAAAGTAAGTTGGTTTGAAACTTGATAAATATGTCCATATACTTGTGAACCTTCTCCATAAATACCTCGAATCGTAAATCCAAAACGGTTAATCGTTTGAGCGATACGATTCATTCTCTTCATAATAGAAAGTCCTGGTAAATGTAGCATGACACTTGCGCGCATTCCAGTGCCTATATTAGTTGGACACGTTGTTAAATAACCTAAGTGTTCGTCATAACTTATATCTAAATCACTATCCAACTCATCATCAATATTTGAAGCCCTTTGATATAATTCACGCAACGATAAATCTGTTCCTAACGCTTGAATTCGAATATGATCTTCTTCGTTAATCATTACACTTAAGGATTCATCTTCATTTAACAGCACCGCGGATGCTGGCTGTTTGATAAGTTCTGGACTGACAAGATGTTTCGCAACTAATTTCATTTTACTTTGTTGATCCATAGTGTCTAAACGTTGTAACTTTAAGTTTGGAAGCGCATCTTGAACTTCGTTGATAACTCGAAAACCCTCTTGTTCAGAAGGAAACATCAAAGGATGGACGTGATTTTCTAGATTTCTTGCTAATCTAATACGAGAAGAAATAACTACAGGTGCCTCTTCTGTCATCTTCATCCATTCACTTATATTAGTATGAATGTCACTCATTACGAGACACCTCACTCTCATCTTTTAATGCTTTAATTTCATCACGTACAACAGCCGCTTCCTCGAAATTTTGTTCTTCAATTAATTTGTTTAGATATTTTGTTTTTTCTTCGATTTGCTTTTTAATTGCAAGTTTCTTATATGAAGATTGAGGCGTTTTACCTACATGTTCAAAACGGCCTCCCTGTACACGTCTAACAATATCGATAATGTCTTCTTTAAAAGTTGCGTAACAATTCGCGCAACCGAATTTACCAACGTGCGCAATATCTTTTAAAGTCATTTGACATGTTGGGCATTGCTTTTCCTCTTTGAACGCCATTTCTTGAAAATTAATACCATGTTTCGTAGCAAGATGTTGTAAAATCTGTTTAACTACAAAAGCTTCCTCTATATCATCCTGATGCATATGGTAAGAAGTATCCTCATGAGATTGTTGCCATGGATTATCACCTTGAGCACATATTGAGCATACCCATTTTTCGTGAGTACCGTCTTTACTTTTAACTGTTAATTTTACTTCTGCTTCATTTAAATGACAGTTTTCACAAAGCACGTTCAGACACCTCACTTCATTAATAATAGTTTATAACTGGAAGCAATCGTTTTAAAATATTAGCGCGTATAATATCTCTTGCGACCACATCCATTTTTAATGTCTCTCTATCTATAACTGCTTGGATCATTTTAGCTTCTCTTTGGTTAATTAGACCTTTATCTAGTAAACCATCTATGACATAATACGCTTGTTGTTGAGAAATAGAAGGCCCTATCAATTGAAGTAAGTGATTAATATAACCTGATGCATCTTTATTTTCAATTTTAGTGATTCGGATGTAGCCTCCGCCACCCCGTTTACTTTCTATTTCATAACCATGTTCATTTGTGAAGCGTGTTTTAATAACATAATTTAATTGAGAAGGAACACAATCGAAGCGTTGTGCAATATTAGCGCGTTGTATTTCGACCACATCTTCATTTGTTTCCTCGAATAAATGTTTAATGTATTGTTCTATGATGTCAGACATGTTATGCATGGATATCACCTCTTTTTGACCTTCTTTGACTTTATTATATGACCACCTTTGACCTTTTTCAACCAATTTGATTTTTAAAATTTAAATTTTATGATGTTAGCGCGTTCATTTTATTGTATGATAGAGAATAGAAAAATTTAAAGGAATGAAAAACATGCATATTTTGATTGGGATTATAGGAATTATATTCTTTTTAGCACTCGCATTTTTATTTAGTTCAGATAGAAAAAATATCCGTTGGAAATATGTCGGATTACTCTTAGTAATTCAATTGATATTTGCATTTGTTTTATTAAAAACAAATATAGGTATCACAGTTATTGGTGGTATTTCGTATGGTTTCAGTTATTTATTAAAGCAAGCTGCTGAGGGTGTCAATTTCGTATTCGGTGGTTTTAAATTAGATCCAAAAAACCCTCCATTCTTCTTTAATGTATTGTTACCTATCGTGTTTATCTCAGCGCTTATCGGTATTTTACAATATACAAGAATTTTACCGCTTATAATTAACATTTTAGGTTTTTTAATTTCTAAAATTAATGGCATGGGACGTTTAGAATCTTACAATGCTGTAGCAGCAGCAATTTTAGGACAATCAGAGGTATTTATCTCATTAAAACAACAATTGCCATACATACCTAAACAACGTTTGTATACATTAACTGCATCTGCAATGTCGACAGTATCTGCTTCAATTATTGGAGCCTACTTCACATTAATAGAACCTAAATATGTTGTAACAGCTGTGGTACTTAACTTATTTGGTGGTTTCATCATCGCGTCTATTATCAATCCGTATAAAGTGAATGAAGAAGATGATAAATTATTAGTCGATGAAAGTGAAACTAAAAATCAATCATTCTTCGAAATGCTTGGTGAATATATTTTAGATGGTTTCAAAGTAGCAGTGATTGTCGGTGCAATGTTAATTGGTTATATTGCTCTTATTGCTTTACTTAATGGTGTAGTAAGCGGAATCTTTAGTCTATTATCAGGTGGAACATTGGATTGGAATTTCCAAACGTTAATCGGTTTTGTCTTTGCACCATTCGCATTCCTAACTGGTGTTCCTTGGCATGATGCTGTGCAGTCAGGTTCAATTATGGCGACAAAATTATTATCAAATGAATTCGTTGCTATGCAAGCACTCGGTAAAACACATGGTTTATCTGAGCATGCTAAAGGTGTCACTTCAGTATTCTTAGTATCATTTGCTAATTTCAGTTCAATAGGTATTATTTCCGGTGCGATTAAATCACTAAATGATAAAAAAGGTGATATTGTAGCACGATTTGGATTAAAACTATTGTTCGGTGCAACATTAGTATCATTTATTTCTGCAGCAATTGCAGGATTCTTTATTTAATCAATCGCGAGAGTAACTTAGGAAAGTTGCTCTTGCGTTTTTTATTTTTATGAGCTTACATTTGCTTTTGAAATTCATTTTCCGAAAAATTAAAAACGGCCACCTTTAAGATGACCGTTTATCAAAAGATTAATTAATTATTCTTTATCATATGGTTAATGAAGTATTCAGTTACACGATAATCGTCGGTGAGTTCAGGATGGAAAGAGACACCAAGATATTTACCTTGTTTAACCGCAACAATCTTATCTCCTACTCGGCTAAGAATGTCTACACCTTTCTCAACTTGAGCAATATGTGGTGCGCGTATGAATATACCTTCAATATCTTCAGCAACACCTTTTATATTAAGTTCCGATTCAAAACTATCAACTTGACGACCAAATGAATTACGTTCGACTGTAATATCCAACTTTTTCAAATAGCCAGATTCACCTTCGACATCTTTTGCAAGTACGATTAATCCCGCACATGTTCCAAACATTGGTAAATCAGATTGCTGTAACGCTTCTTTAAAGCCATATAAGTCCATTAATCTTCTTAGTGTTGTAGATTCACCACCTGGCAAAATCAAACCAGCAATATCTTCAAGTTGTTCAACTCTTTTTACTGCAACACCTTCATGACCACTTAATTCTATGTGACGAATGTGTTCACGAACTGCACCTTGTAATGCTAATACACCTATTTTCATAAATTACCATCCACGCTCTTGCATACGTTCTTCTAAAGAAATTTGGTTGATATCTAAACCTTTCATCGCTGTACCAAGTTCACTAGCCAATTTTCCAATTAATTCATAATCTTGATAATGAGTCGTTGCTTGAACAATTGCTTTAGCAAATTTTTCAGGATCTTCTGATTTAAAAATACCAGAACCAACAAATACACCATCAGCACCTAATTCCATCATTAAAGCAGCATCTTGAGGTGTTGCTACGCCACCTGCTGCAAAGTTTACTACTGGTAAACGTCCATTATCTTTAATTTGTTTTAATACTTCAAAAGGTGCTCCCAAATCTTTAGCGAAAGTCATAATTTCATCATCATTTATTACTGTTAGACGACTAACTTCAGCATTAACGCGTCTCATGTGACGTACAGCTTCTACGATATTGCCTGTTCCAGGTTCACCTTTCGTGCGTAACATTGCAGCACCTTCTCCAATACGTCGTGCAGCTTCACCTAAATTACGGCAACCACAAACGAAAGGCACTGTAAATTGATCTTTTCTTAAGTGATACTCTTCATCAGCTGGAGTTAATACTTCAGATTCATCGATATAATCAACACCCATTGATTCTAATACTCTAGCTTCAGTAATATGTCCTATACGGGCTTTAGCCATAACAGGTATAGACACAGCATTCATTACTTCCTCTACAATTTTAGGATTAGCCATACGTGCCACGCCACCTGCTGCTCGGATGTCTGATGGAACGCGTTCTAAAGCCATTACTGCAACAGCACCAGCTTCTTCAGCAATTTTAGCTTGTTCTGCATTTACGACGTCCATAATAACGCCACCTTTTTGCATTTCAGCCATTCCTCTTTTTACTCTTTCTGAGCCTACGATTTTTGACATGTTATTACCCCTTTACTTATTGATTAAATTCATTTTAAGAGATAAACTGATATTTAAAAAGGTTCAATTTATCCATAATAATAGGGGTCAGATTTATGAAATCATCACAACCACTTTACTTATCTCTTTATGAAAAGTTAAAAAATCAAATTATCGAAGGTCAATACCATTCCAATGATAAGTTTCCTTCGAAAAGACAATTAAGCGAACATTTGTCAATGAGTCATACAACTATTGAACACGCTTATCAACTGTTATTAGATGAAGGATTTATATACTCTAAGCCGAGATCTGGATACTATGTATCAGATATTGAATCATTGCCAGTTATCAATAGAGAAACTTATCCTAATAATGATCATTTAGAGATGCATAATGAAAGTAATGAAAACTCGCAATTCAAATTCGCCTTCAACTTAGCTGAAATCGACTCTGAAAATTTTCCTATGCATATATTTAGAAAATACGCAAAAGACGTCTTTGAAGAAGATCACTTATCACTATTACAAAGAGGCGAAATTCAAGGAGAGTTCGTATTACGTCAACAAATTGCACATTATTTATTTAATAGTAGAGGCGTAACATGTCACCCTAATCAAATAGTCATTGGTTCTTCTACTAGCCAACTCCTCGATATGATTACTAATTTACTTAATCAAGAAAAGTTTATCATCGAGAAACCGAGTTATCCTCCGATCAAACATGTCTTAGACAAAAAGAATATGAACTATTTACAAGTTCCTGTTGAAAAAAATGGCATACAAGTTCGCCCTATCTTAGAATCAAAATATAATATTTTATATATTACACCTTCACATCAATTTCCTACTGGTCATGTCACCAATTTAAAAAAGAGAACCCAACTTATTCAATGGGCACAACAAGATGAACAACGTTACATTATTGAAGATGATTATGATTCAGAGTTCAGGTACTTTGGTAAACCTATACCAGCTCTACAAAGTTTAGATACTAAAGGAAAAGTTGTTTATATAAGTACATTTTCAAAATCACTCTATCCTAGCTGTAGAATTGCATATATTGTTTTACCAAAAGAAATATTATCAAAATATAAACAAAGAAAATTAAAAGAAGGTAATACTGTACCTGTGCACATTCAACATATGGTTGCACAATTTATGGCAAGTGGTAGCTTTGAAAGACATTTAAATAAAATGAGGAAAATTTATAGAGACAAATTAAATTATATATTGCACCATCTCGAAAAATATAAAGACCAATTGCAAATTGAAGGAGCACTTACTGGGATGCATTTTAATTTAACAGTTCTGAATGGTCTCACTACACAGCAATGCTTAGACAAGGCTAAGAATAACAAATTAAAACTCGAAATATATAACTATGATGATATCCCTTCAGAGTATCCTAAATTTATTTTAGGATTCGGTGGAATTAAACAACGTGAACTTGCAGATTATGTTAAAGCTCTCATCAACTCGTTAATTATAAAGTAACACTTCTTTTTTAAAAGTTAGTGTTACTTATGCGATAGCTAATTGGCTATCGTATTTTAATTAACTTCCTCTTATTAATTTCTCATCTTTATTTTTTCGCATAAAAAAAGAGACCTTG